>JBFXAI010000005.1:0-265768 GCA_050184455.1 Kofleriaceae bacterium
CACGCCGTATTGCATGAACTTCTGCTGCATCGAGTCGCCGGTCTGCGGCGACAGCCGCGCCTGCGAACATCGTGACGACGAGCAGAATGTTGAGGATGTGATACGGGTCGGTCTTGGTGAGGTCGTCGATCCACCCGACGATGAACGGCTGGTTGTAGAGCTCGCCCGCCGTCGACAACATGCGGTAGAGCGCGAACCAGATCGGCATCTGCAAGATGATCGGCAGGCACCCTGCGATCGGATTGACGCCGTGCTGCTTGTACAGCGCCATCGTCTCCGCCTGCTGGCGCTGACGATCGTCCTTGTACTTCTCCTGCAGAATTTTCATCTGCGGCGCGAGCGCGGCCATCGCCTTCATCGACCGCATCGACTTGGTCGTCCAGTACAGCGTCGCGGCTTTGACGATGAACGTCAGCAGGACGATCGCGATCGCCCAGTTGCCGAACCAGCCGTGGAACATCTGCAACAGCCACAGCAGCGGCCGACCGATAAACGCGAACCATCCCATGTCGATGGTCTCTTTGAATCCGGTCGAGAACCCGGCGACCGAGTCGGCCAGGTCGAGCGTGTCGTAGTGCTTGGGCCCGAGATACGCAACGAACTCGCGTTTGATCGCGGCGTCGCCCGGCTTGAACACTTCCTGCGGTGCCAACGCGATCTCGGTCCGCATCAGGCCGCGTGGTTCCCGAGCGAACGTGTACTTCGACGCCGTCTGGGTAGCGTCGAGGTGGGGTGCGTACGCAGCGAGCATGTACGGGTGCTCGAACCCGGTCCATTTGATCTTGTCTTCGTAGCGCGGCCACTTGTTGACGCTCGCGACGGGCGTGTGAACGATCTTGCCAGCCCGCATCGTCGACGACGCCCAGCCACGCGGCTCAGCGTCGCCGGACCCCTTCTCGATCTTGTCCGGATCCTGGAATCCGTACGCGGTCACGACGAGGATCTGGTTTGCCTGCTTCCCAGCAGGGACGTTGAGCTTCGCGCTCAACTCCATCTTCAGGACATAGTTGTCGGGAAAGATCGTGAACGTCTTCACCAGCTCGACATCGGCCGTCTTGAGCTCGTAACGGATCTGCGTGTCCGAAATCTTCGTGCCGATCCATTCGGTTTGGGCAGGGAGCCGGATCGTCGATTCGTTGTTGAACTCGACGAAGAACGCGCCGGTATCGGGGAGCGCCGGCAGCAACTCACCTTTGGTTTGGTCACGCTCGTAACGCGGGTCGAGCAGCTTCCACGACTTCAACACGCCGCCATAGCTCGAGAACGCCGCGTCGAATCGTCCGGGAAACGCCACGGGAATCGTCTGCTCGGGGCCGCGCTTGACCTCCGCCGACTTCTCCGGGGTTGGGGTCGTCCCGACGATCGTCGTCATCGCAACCGGCGCGGCTGCCGAACCAGCTTTGGGTGGCGGCGGCGGCTCCTTCTTTGCGAAGAACATCTGGAACGCGAGCAGCACGCCGAGCGCGAGCACGACGGCCACCAGAAGTCGTTTGCCTTGGCCTTCCATCTACGGAGCCTCCTGCGCACGCGAAGATGAGGTCAGCGAGTGGCGACACGGCGGTACCGGATGGAATCCTCCGTGGAACAGTGGATTGCAGCGAAGCACGCGGCCGATCGTCAACGCGGTTCCGACGATGATCCCGTGTCCGCGAATCGCGTTGATCGCGTACTCGGAGCAGGTCGGCAAGTAAATGCAGCTCGGCGCGCGTTTCATCGGCGACAGCACGCGCCGGTAGAGCTCCACGGGGAGCAACACGATCGAAACGAGGAACCGATGCAACGTGGTCATGTCAGGTGCTGCAGAATCCGGCCCAGATCAGCCGCAAAGTCGACGGGGTGAACCTGCCTTGCGGCGGAAGCCTTGGCAACCAGGACGAGGTCCCAGCCGTCGGGCACCCAGCCATGGAGCCGTATCCACTCGCGCAACAAGCGCTTGATCCGGTTTCGAACGACCGCGTTTCCTACTTTCTTGGTTACGGTGAGCCCGAGCCGTCCATCGAGATCTCGTGATGGACGCCTCCGAGCAATAGCTAAGACGTGCGCGCCGTGCACCTTGATCCCGTTCGACTGAACGGCAACGTAATCGGCACGTTGTCGCAGCCGCATCTCCTTGGAAATTCCAGACGGAGACCGGCCAGCCACGACTACTTCTTCGCGATCGTCACCGAGATGCGCTTGCGCCCTTTGGCGCGGCGGCGGCGGAGAACTTCACGACCCCCGCGGGTCTTCTTGCGAGCACGGAAACCATGCGTGCGTTTGCGGCTCTTGTTGTGGGGCTGATAAGTGCGCTTCACGGTTCAATCTCCAAACGATCCGGCGGCGGAGTGGAGGGCGATCGATACTCAACCAACCACGCGAAGTCAAGGCGGCGCTCGTCGGCGTCTCCACCCCGGTGTAGAGCTTGTGGGTGACCCGGAGATTCGTTTGTTCCGGAGTTCACTTGGCGACATTTTCGGCTTGCAACAAGAAATCGGAAACTGTTACCTACGCGCAGTTTCCTCGCCTGTGGATAAACCCTGAGGGATGGGTGAGCAGGTGAGTACCAGAAGTGGCTGTGAATAACTTCTGGATTGGCTGACGTTTGCCTGTTGCTTGAAGTCGGTAACCATATGAAATCATCGGTAGATTCCCGGGGGATTGCTGAATGACAGCAGAGCTTGTTTGGGACCAGGCTGTAGGCCGCCTCAAGTCCCGGGTTTCATCGCAGTACTTCGACATGTGGCTGCGTCCGATCGAGCTTCGATCGTTCGATGGTTCCACGCTTCGGCTTCGAGCCCCGAACAGCTACGTCCGGCTGTGGTTCGAAACCAACTTCTTGAGCTCGCTTCTCAGCGAGATTCGCGATCTGGGCCACGAGTCGATCCATGTCGAATTCGATCCGGATGGTCCCGAGGATCGACCGAGCCTCCAGGAGCCCGAGCAGCTCCCGCTCGCCTCCAACCCCGCGGTCCAGGCCATCCCTCCCGCCGCCGCCGAGGTCAGGCCATCCCCTGCTAGTCCGGTTCCATCGATCACGTCGCCCTCGGATGACGACGTGATTGCGGCCCCCGAGGCTGCGTCGCTCAATCCTCGGTACAACTTCGAGACCTTCGTCGCAGGGCCCTCGAACCAGCTCGCGTTTGCGGCGTCACAAGCCGCCGCTTCGAGCTACCCGCCCAAATACAACCCCGTGTTCATTTGCGGTGGCGTCGGTCTAGGAAAGACCCACTTGCTTCACGCGATCGGCCATCAGCAGCTCGCCAATCGCCCGGGCGCTCGCATCGTCTATCTGTCTAGCGAGCGGTTCATGAACGAATACGTGCAGGCGATCCGCACCGGCCGGATGCACGAATTTCGCCGCAACTACCGCGAGGGCATCGACGTGCTGCTCGTCGACGACGTCCAGTTCCTCGCCGGCAAAGAGAGCACGCAGGACGAATTCTTCCATACGTTCAATGCGCTGCACGAGAACCACAAGCAGATCGTGCTCACCGCAGACCGCAAGCCGCACGAGATCTCCGACGTCGCTGACCGGCTCAGAACGCGGTTTGCCTGGGGATTACTCGCGGATATCGAACCGCCAGAGCTCGAGGTTCGCATCGCGATCCTCAGGAAAAAGGCGGCCGTCGAGTCGATCACGCTGCCCGACGACGTAGCGCTCTACATCGCATCATCGATCAAGTCGAACGTCCGCGAGCTCGAGGGCGCGCTGATCCGACTCGCCGCGTACGCCTCGCTATCGAAGCGCATCATCGACCTGGAATTCGCCCAGGAGACGCTCGGTGCCGCGATTACGCGCCCCCGCGAGATCATCACGGTCGACAGCATCATCAAGAGCGTGGCGAGCTACTACGGCCTCAAGCCCAGCGACATCAAGAGCGAGCGCCGCCACAAGTCCGTCGCCACTCCGCGAGCGGTGGCGATGTATTTGTCCCGCCACCACACCAAAGACAGTTATCCCGATCTCGCGCGGTCGTTTGGCGGGAAGCACCACACGACGGTGATTTCGGCCGTCCAGAAGATCGCCGAGCGTGTCAAAGACGACGCGTCCCTGCGGTCCGAAATCCACGCGATCGAGTCGACGATCCTGCGATGACGGCTGTGATCAACCCTGTGGCCCTGGCTGTGTCTGCATGGTGGACGAACCTAGCGTCTTGCGTTGTCCACAGCTTCACTTCATGTCATCCACGGTTGTGCACTCACGATCCACGCGGTTCTCGACTGTCAGATTGCCGAGCGATGATCTCGGCTTGCAGCGATATCCACACTGTCCACGGGTCCTTCTGGTTACTACTTCCAAAAAGATCTTTTCATACTGATCAGATAAAGAGAGAGACCTAGAAACAAGGTCGAGGGTGTCATGGAGATCCGGATCGCTAGAAACGAGTTCCTTCGAGGCTTGCGCCTCGCGCAGGGCATTGCAGACCGCAAGAGCACGATGCCCATGCTCGCGAACGTCTTGCTTCGTACCCAGGGCAAGAATCAGTTGCTCGTTGCAGCGACGGACCTGAATGTCTCGTTGACCGCAGAGCTCAAGAGCACGAACGCGGCGGAAGGCGGAATCACCCTCGGAGCAAAGAACCTGCACGAGCTGATCGCGAATGCGCCCGGCGATGAGGTTCTGCTCAAGAAAGCCGATAATCACTGGGCCGAGATCAAGAGCGGCAAGGTCTCGTACCGCATCGTCGGCATGCCGGACCGCGATTTCCCGAAGGTCCCCGATCATCGGGAAGCGACGTATTCGACGCTCGAATCGGCAGTCCTACGCGAGATGATCGACCGGACGCTGTTCTCGGTCTGCAACGACGAGACGCGGTTTCATCTGAACGGCGTGTTCTTCGAGAGCGATGGCAGCAACAGCCGGATGGTCTCCACGGATGGCCATCGGCTCAGCAAGGTCGAGCGAACGATCGCAAACGGACCCAAGCTCTCGGCAGGCGTCATCATTCCGAAGAAGGGCTTGCTCGAGCTGCGCAAAGTCCTCGAGCTTGGGCCTTCCTGCAAGATCGCCATCAAGACTCCTCACCTATTCCTGGTCCAAGACGACATCGCGATCGCGGTGAAGCTGATCGACGCGCAATTCCCGCAGTACGACCAGGTGATCCCCAAGGAGCACAAGAAGATCATCACCGTCGACCGCGTTCGCGTCATCGACGCGCTCAAGCGAGCGCAGCTGATGTCGTCGGAGACGCGAGGCGTCAAGATGGCTGCTGCGAAGAACGGCCTGACGATTACCAGCGATAACCCGGACCTCGGGGAGGTTCGCGAGGAGCTCGACGCGGACTACCAAGGCGACGCCATCGCGATCGGCTTCAATCCGAAGTACGTGGTCGAGCTGCTGACCCAGATGTCGAGTGACCAGATCACGATCGCGCTCGGTGGAGAGCTCGAGCCTGGGCTGATTCGGCCGCTGACCGGCGACGACTATCTCGGCGTCGTCATGCCGATGCGAATCTAGCTAAGGCTGACGGCGACGAGCCCGCGCGATGAAGCTCGAAACGCTTGTCGTCGAGGGTATTCGTAACCTGCAGCCGGCGACCCTCACGCCGCGTGCACGGTTCAACGTGTTCGTGGGGGATAACGGCCAGGGCAAGACCAACTTGCTCGAGTCGATCTACGCCGTGGCTGCGCTGCGGTCGTTTAGAACGTCGAAGCTTGCGGAGCTGGTCGCCTTCGGAGCCGAGCGGGCGCGGCTGGGAGCTCGGGTGGTCAAGGACGATCTAGTCCGCGTCTACGAAGTCGAGCTCGCTGGTGGGACGAAGCGTGTCAAGCTCGACGGCAAGGCGGTGAGACCGCTCGCGCGATACTTCGGCAGCTTCAACGTCGTCGTGTTCACGCCAGAGGACCTCGCGCTGCCGAGGGGCGCTCCGGCCGCGCGCCGACGGTTTCTCGACCGCGGTGCGTTCAATCTCGACGCTGGATACCTCGCGACAGCGTCCGATTACGACAAAGTCGTCAAGACGCGAACGCGCGTACTCCGGCAGGTGGCGCAAGCCAGCATCGGGGTAGGGCAGGCGAATCAGCTGCTCGATGTCTATGACGAGCAACTGGCGCAGCTCGCGGTGGCCATGGTCAGCGCGAGGACTCGCTTCCTCGAGGCGATCCAACCCGAGCTGACGCGCGCGTTCTCGTCGATTACGAGAACAGGATTGGCAGCATCGGTTAGCTACGAATCATCGCTAGCCGGGCAGTCGTCAGCCGAGATCGTTCAGCGATTGCGTGATGGACGAGCTCGAGATCTGGCGGCGCAATCGACGCTAATCGGTCCGCACCGCGATGACTTGGCGTTCGCGCTCGAGGGACGCGAGGCTGGGAGCTTCGCGTCGCAAGGCCAGCTCCGCGCGATCATGTTGGCGTGGAAGACCGCAGAGCTGGCTACGCTCGCACGCGTCCATGGCGACCTGCCGATCCTGTTGCTCGATGACGTGTCGAGTGAGCTCGACGAAGATCGCAACCGATTCTTGTTCGAGCACCTCACCACGCTGGCGGGCCAGTGCTTCATCACGACCACGCATGCAGACTTCGTCTTGGTACCCGGCGATCGTGCGGACTACCGCATCCGCGCAGGCCAAATTCTCGATTAAAATTAATGTCTTGAGTCCCAGCGAAAGCCTGCGGGAGGTCTTCCCGCTGAAGTTGGCGTGTGGTACCACGCTATTCCGGTTCTAGATGGCGGATCCCACAGCAACTTCGCAGACTTCCGGCGAAGAATACGACGCCGGATCCATCGGCGTCCTAAAAGGACTCGAAGGCGTTCGCAAGCGCCCCGGCATGTACATCGGCGACACCGATGACGGCACCGGTTTGCATCACTTGGTGCACGAGGTTGTCGACAACTCGGTCGACGAGCATCTCGCGGGCCACTGCACTCGGATCGAAGTGGTCATCCACTTCGACAACTCGGTGACCATCGAGGACAACGGTCGCGGCATTCCTGTCGAGATGCATCCCGTGGAGGGCCGCCCAGCCGCCGAGCTAGTGATGACGGTGCTGCACGCTGGCGGCAAGTTCGGCGGGTCTGGCTACAAGGTCTCGGGTGGTCTGCACGGCGTCGGTGTCTCGGCCGTCAACGCCTTGTCTGATTGGCTCAAGCTCGAGATTCGCCGTGGCGGCAAGGTCTACTACCAGGAGTACGCCCGCGGCGTGCCGATGACCGAGCTCAAGCAGACCGGATTCACGGACTCCGGCGATCGCCGCGGAACGAAGACGACGTTCCATCCCGATCCCGACATCTTCAAGAACGTCCTCGAATTCTCGTACGAGCAACTCGCCCAGAAGCTCCGCGAGCTCGCGTATCTCAACAGCGGGCTCCAGATCGTGCTCTCCGACGAGCGCAATGATAAGCGCACCGAGTTCAAGTTCGAGGGCGGTATCGCGACCTACGTCGCAGATCTCAACGCGAATAAGACCACGGTTGGCGATGTGGTGTCGTTTAGCGGGACCCACACGGAGGGAGCGGAGCCATGCACCGTCGACGTGGCGATGCAGTGGAACGACGGATACTCCGAGCTCACGACGTGCTTCACCAACACGATCAAAAATCGCGACGGCGGCACGCACCTGACCGGGTTCCGGCAAGCGCTCACGCGAACGATCAATAACTACGCGAACGAGTACAAGCTGCTCAAAGACGCCAAGGACACCAAGGGATTGTCCGGCGAAGATCTTCGCGAGGGCCTCACTGCGGTGATCTCGGTGAAGGTCTCCGACCCGAAGTACTCGAACCAGGCCAAGGATAAGCTGGTGTCGTCCGAGGTCGCCACCGCGGTCTCGGCGGTGGTCAGCGAGAAGCTCGGCGAATGGCTAGCGCAGAATCCCAAGGACGCGCGAGCGATCGTATCCAAGGCGCTGCTCGCGTCTCGCGCTCGCGAGGCCGCCCGCAAGGCGCGCGAGATGGTCCAGCGCAAGGGTGCGCTCGAGCTGACCTCGTTGCCCGGCAAGCTCGCAGATTGTCAGGAGCGCGATCCGCAGAAGAGCGAGCTGTTCATCGTCGAGGGTGAGAGCGCCGGCGGCTCGGCCAAGCAGGGCAGGGACCGTGCGATTCAGGCGATCCTTCCGCTTCGCGGCAAGATCCTCAACGTCGAGAAGGTGCGATTCGATCGCATGCTCACGTCGCAGGAGCTGACCACGCTGATCACAGCGCTGGGCACCAGCGTCGGCGACGAAAAAGATCTCGGTAAGCTCCGCTATCACAAGATCATCATCATGACCGACGCAGACGTCGACGGAAGTCACATCCGGACTCTGCTGCTGACGTTCTTCTTCCGTCACTTTAACGAGCTGTTCGAGCACGGCCACGTGTTCATCGCGCAGCCGCCGCTCTACAAGATCAAGAAGGGCAAGACCGAGCTGTATCTGAAGAACGAACAGGCGCTCGAGGACTATTTGCTCGAGAGCGTGTGCAAGGAGACGGTGCTCAATCGAGGCAACGGCGGTCCGATCACTGGCGCCGAGCTCGTGGCGCTGGTCAAGCGCATCAGCCAAGCGCGCCGGTTGCGCAACCAGTTGGACAAGCGCGGCGATGCCCGGATTACCGCGCCGTTCGCCGAGGCCCAGATCTCCGAGGATGACCTCAAGGATCGCGACAAGCTCGAGCGGATCGAAGCCAAGGTGATGGCGGACGTCACCAAGCGATTCGCGGACCTCGGACAAGCGGCGGCCGAATACAAGCAGGACGTCGAGCACGGCACGTGGGAGCTGCGGTTTGGCGCTGGCGTCGGCGGTGTGCGGCGTCACACTCGAATCAGCGCCGATCTGCTGCGGTCTCCCGAATTCAGCGAGCTCAAGCGGATCAGCGCCGAGCTCAAGGCGCTGCTTGCCGACCCGCTCACGCTGACCCATGAGGATGGCGATCCGCGTGAAGTGAAGGGCTGGGACGAGATCGCCACGGTGATCGAAGAGCTCGGCCGCAAAGGCCTCCAGATCCAGCGCTACAAAGGACTGGGCGAGATGAACGCCGAGCAGCTGTGGGAGACCACGATGGATCCCACGAGGCGCAATCTGCTCAAGGTGAAGGTCGAGGAGATGGAAGAGGCCGACGGCATCTTCACCAAGCTGATGGGAGATCTCGTCGAGCCTCGCCGCGAGTTCATCGCCGAGAACGCCCTGAACGTGCGCAACCTCGACGTGTGACGAGACGAGCTAGCCCCGAGACCGTGAAGTGCGGCCCCGGAAGTGTGAGGCGAGTGGCAGTCGCGGTCCGAACGAGCTCAGAGCGCGCGGTGCTGTGACTCTGCGAGCAGCGGCGCCACATGCTCCGAGTCGTTGAGTCGAACCAGCTGTAGCTCGTCGAGCGAGGGTCCCGAGAGGACGTTGAGCGTGGCCGCTGCCTGTCGAAACATCCACACTCGGACGAGTGGGAGCCCGAGCACCCGACATAGCAACACGCGATTGACGGCATCGTGGGCAGCGATCAGCGCAGTCTGATCGGGACCGAGTCGTTTGCACACGCCGACCAACACCGGCCATGCGCGATCCTCGACGTCGCCCAGTGTTTCGGCCTGTGGACCCGCAGGAACGTGGCGATCGGGGCGGCTTCTCCAGGTTCCAAACATCTCGGCATGCGAGCGCTCTACGTCGGTCGACAGCTTGCCCTCCCATTCGCCATGCGAGATCTCCATGAGACCGGCGTCGAGCTCGAGCGAGATATCGCGGCCTTCGAGCACGGCCTCGGCAGTTCGTCTGGCGCGTGACAGTGGCGACGCAACGGCGACCGCGATCGGGACGTGGCTGAGCCGGCGCGCGAGCCCGGTCACCTGCCGCTCGCCATCGGGAGAGAGCGGGATGTCGGTGCGTCCCTGGTAACGGCCCTCGCGATTCCAAGCGGTCTCGCCGTGCCGGACCAACAGGATGTTCATGCCCGGAGACTACCCCAGTCGACGCACTTGCAGTCGCACGGGGCCGAGTCGCCGTGGTAGCCCAGAGGCATGACCTACCGCAGCCGGATGATGGGGATCGGAATGTCGGTGCCATCTCGCGTCGTCTCGAACCACGAGCTCTCGACGAAGATGGAGACGTCACACGAATGGATCGTCGAGCGCACGGGCATCGAGGAGCGCCGCTGGGTCTCCGAAGGCGAGACCGGCGCCTCGCTCGCAACTGCGGCGAGCCAAGAGGCAATTCAACGCGCCGGGCTGACGCCGAAAGACATCGACCTGATCGTCCTCGCGACGCTATCACCCGACTTCAACTTCCCGGGTACCGCGGTGTTCGTGCAGCGTGCGCTCGGAATCACCGACATCCCGTGTCTCGACATTCGACAGCAGTGCACCGGTTTCATCTACGGATTGTCGATCGCCGACGCGTACATCCGTACCGGCATGTTCAAACACGTGCTGGTGATCGGCGCGGAGGTTCACTCCACGGGACTCGATGTCTCGACAGCCGGTCGTGATGTGACGGTGTTGTTTGGCGATGGCGCAGGGGCGGTGGTGCTCGGCCGAGCCACCGACGATCAGCACATGATCCTATCCACGCACATTCACGCCGATGGCTCCGAAGCGGAAATCCTGTGGACAGAGTACCCGGCGAGCGCGCGCCATCCACGTATCACTGCCGAGGCCATGGCGGAGCGAAAGCACTACCCGGCGATGAACGGCAAGAAGGTGTTCCGTCACGCCGTCACTCGGATGCCGCAGGCGATCATGGAAGGCATGATCGCCAACCAGCTCAAGCTCGATGACATCGACATGGTGATTCCGCACCAGGCGAATCTGCGGATCAACCAGATGGTGACCAAGGCGATCGGCGTGACCGACGCCAAGACCCACAACAACATCCAAAAATACGGCAATACCACCGCAGCCTCGATTCCGATTTGCATGCACGAGGCCATCGAGCTTGGAAAGATCAAGCCGGGCAACCTCGTGTGCCTGGTCGCGTTCGGCGCAGGACTTACGTGGGGTTCCGCCTTCCTGCGCTACTAGGCGAGAGCTCGTTCGTCTAGGAGGTATGCCCCCTAGAGCGTCCTGGGCCGCGAAGCCGGTTCGTCTCGTGCGGCCCCGAAGGCTCTCTCCGTCCGAGCGAGCAATCGTAGAGTTCCTGTTGCGCGATCGGCTGGCCAAGCAGGCGCTGCGCGATCAGGCGAAGTCGGTGCGCGTCCAGGCGACGTGCAGTTGTGGCTGTCGCTCGGTAGTTCTCCAAGTCGACCCGGTCCTTCCGGTCGCCAAGTTCTCGCGCGCGGAGACCGGCACGGGCCGCACCGACGTGGTCGCGCTATCGGCGACGCAAACCAGCGCTCGGTCCACGACGGATGTCACGCTGCATGTGGTCGATGGTCGCCTCGCCGAGCTCGAGATCTGGGCGGGAGAGGGCATGCGCCCGAGAGTGCGAGTCGCCAAGCTCCGTCGGTGGCCACCGCCACGCAAGCGGCGCTCGAAGTAGCGATAAGCTGCGAACATGCCGAGTCCGGTCGAATCTGCTGTTCACCACTACGTTCGGGCGGCGAGCGAACGAGATCCGCAGATCCGGATGGCGCTGCTGTCAGCGTGCTTTGCTGACGACGGTCGGATCGTCACCCGGTCGGGCGTGATCCGGGGCCGCGCGGCGGTCGACGCGATGATCGCGCGGTTTCACGCCGATCCCCAGAACCTCGGGTTCCGCATGACGAGCGCGCTGGATGCGGCCGGCTCGACGTTCCGCTATCGCTCGCTCGTCGATCGCCGCGATGGCACCTGTATCGAGGTGTTCGATGCGGGCGAGATCGATGAGAACGGAAAGATCGCGACGCTTCTCGTGTTCGCCGGCCCACTCGCTGAGGCAACGGCGTGACGCGCGCAGCTTAGGCCGCAGCTTGCGTGAAGATCTCGTCGATCTCCGACCCGATCGTGCCTTCGTCGACACCCTTCGCCAGCGCGAGCTCTTTGACCAGCAGCCCTCGAGACGTCTCCATCATCTTGCGCTCCCCGAACGACAGCTCCTTCTGGGTACGAAGCACGCAAAGGTCGCGCATCACCTCGGCGATCTCGAACACACTGCCGGTCTTGATCTTCTCCATGTACTCGCGGGAGCGGCGATTCCACGTCTGGGTGTCGCGCGGGATGTCCCGCTCCTTGAGGATCGAGTAGACCTCCTTGACCTGCTTCGCGGTGATCAAGTCGCGAAGACCGACCGACCCAACGTTGGTCGTCGGCACCATGATCTTGAGGCCGGTGTCCATGATCCGAAGGATGTAGACGCTGGTCTTGTTTCCACCGATATCGCGGTTCTCCAACGCCACAACTTCGGCGACACCGTGGACCGGGTAAACAGCCTTGTCTCCAACTGCGAAATGTTGTTTCAAAGCGGAAACCCTCAACTGACCGATGCTACCAGCCGACCACGATGGTGTCAAACCGGCGAATACGACAACACCAGGTAATCCCTTAACAATTCGTAATGGCGACTGCCCATTTGGGCGGCGCGGGTCACGGATCACGCGCCCGGAACGCAATTACTGCCGAGTGGCGTAGTCGACGATCGTCGCAACCGCGAATCCGGTGCCACCCTTGGGCTGCGACGGGCGCGTCGACGACACCGACGCTGGCCCCGCGATATCGACGTGGACCCACGGCGTGTCCTTCGCGAACGTCTTCAGGAACAGGCCCGCGGTGATCGCACCGCCAAACCGGTCGCCGGTGTTGCGCATATCCGCGATCGAGCTCTTGAGCTGTTCGCGCAACCGGCCGTTGAGAGGGAGCCTCCACATGTCTTCGCCCGTGCGCTCCGCCGCCGACAACCACGCGCGCAGCAGGGTGTCGTGGTCGGACATCACGCCAGCGGTGTACGGCCCGAGCGCCACCATGCATGCGCCGGTAAGCGTCGCGAAATCGAACATCTCGTCTGGATCGATCTTGGTTCGTGCATAGGTGATCGCGTCGCCGAGGGTCAGCCGGCCCTCGGCATCGGTGTTGTTGATCTCCACGGTGGTGCCGTCCATCGACGTCAACACGTCCCCCAGCTTGTAGGCGCGTCCCGACACGAGGTTCTCGCAACACGCGGCAACCGCGTGGACTTCGTATGGCGAGCCGAGCGTGGCGATCGCGTCCATCGCGGAGATGACTGCCGCGGCACCCGACATGTCGACCTTCATGTCCTCCATCGATTGCGAAGGCTTGAGGGAATAGCCGCCGGAGTCGAACGTGATGCCCTTGCCGATGAAGCACAGCTTTTTCCTTGGCTTCTTCGCGGGCTTGTACGTGAGGTGGATGAACTTGGGCTCCTGCTCCGAGCCTTGTCCGACCGCGAGGAACATGCCCATCCCGAGATCGGCGCACTTCTTCGCGTCGAGGACGGTCACCGTAACCGTGCCCTTGTGTTTCTTGGCGATCGCCTGAGCGTCCTGCGCCAACGCCGTCGGCGTCACCGCCGCGGCAGGTTCGTTGATCAGATCGCGAGCGTGATTGATCGCCGCAGCGATGGTGGTTGCTCGTGCGACCGTAGCTTCGAACGCGCGAACCTGCCCAGCGCCGGGCTTCTTTCCCTTGGCATCGCGGATCATCGCGAAGCTCTTCAGCGACGTGGGCCGCTTGTGATCCTCGCCCGTGAGGTATCGGCCGAACTTGTAGGTGCCGAGGTGAACACCCTCGACGATCAACTGGATCAACTGGAGCTCGCGCGTGGAGCCCAACGCCGGAAGGACAAATCCGACCGATGCAGCGCCATGGCGATTGGCAGCTTGCGCCACCATCGCTGCGACATCACGCACTGCGGTGTTGGCGAAGTCACCACGTGGACCGGCGCCGACGACCATCACGCGCTTCGCAGGGATCCGCTTGTGGGTGTGGACGACGATCGACTGCCCGGGCTTACCCTCGAACGACTCCGACTTCGCAACGTCACCGAGCACGCCACCAAGCGCCGAGTCTGCTGATTTGAAAATAGCGTCCTTGGTCGGATCCCCCAGTGCGACGAGCGCCAGCAGATCAACCTCGGCGTGCAGCGCAGGACCAGGAACTAGAGAGACTTCGACTGCTGGCTTGGTGGTCATAAATCGCTGTAACTCCAGGGGAAGAAGTGGGTGTTTATACGGAAGTCCACATCTGAAGTAAAGGAATGAGATTGACTACATTGACAGTGTATTCAGGGGATCCGTAGAGTCGTGTCAGACCAGCCCTCCGGGGGAGTTTGAATGCGATCCAAGGTGATGACCGCGCGTCCCGCGGCGCGCAAAGGCAACGCAGAAAAGCGGGCGAAGAAGACGGTGGCTGTGGCGTCGCGGAAGTCGGAACCGATCATTCAGATGGTCGAGCGCCGGTCTTCGCCCAACATCCAGGACATGCCGAAGAAGGCAGGCGAGCTGCCGATTCCGTCTGCGACGTTTGTGATCTGATCGTCGCGACTAGCTCGAAGGGTCTAGCGATTTCGTCAGATTGCGAGCGTCTTGCCATCGCGATGGTGAGTTGAACGCGACCGTACGTGGGGTTTCCGAATAGTGTTCGAGCAGCAGCGCGAGATCGTCCAACTGCTCGGTACGGATCGGCCCTGATCGGCCGAGGCCTGCGATTCGGAAGTACAACGCGCTGGCCTCTAGCTCCTCGTACATCTCCGGCGGTTGCCCGGGCTCGCGGACGAGTGGGTCGATCGCGCACGTCACGCCGAGCTCGCTCGCGAACGCGACGGCAGCTCGCGGCTCCCAGAGTCCGTCCGGCACCCACACACGCTCCGTTTTGATCACCTCCGCTGAGGCGATCTCATCGAAGAAGCGCCGCAGCAGGTCTCGGTTCGCAGCGGATGGCGCAAATAGCGGTGGCGAGCCAAACACCACGCAGGTGGCGTCCACCGCGGCGACAGCCTTGACCAGCTCGGCCAACGCCGCGCGTCCGGGTCCGCTGTCGCGGAAGTCTCCGACCTCGGCATCGTAATCCCACAGCTTCGACGACTTCGGAGCTTTGCGATGAGTGAGCACCCATGGCGCGACGAGACCGATCGAGTGCTTGGGCGCCTCGGCCGCCCATTTGGCGAGCGCGCTGGGCTTGAGCGGTCCGTGAAACAACGCAGAAAGCTCGAGGTAACCGAGGTCGCGAAAATATCGCGCTCGGTCGACGCGGTCGGGGAGGTCGACAGTTCCAATGCGTGCAGTGGCCATGGTTGCTTCGGTCAGAGGGGGTGCGTAGAGTCGCGTCGCCGGCGCACGCTACGTTGTCGTCGGGTACGGTGCAACGGAGGTCCGCCATGAAGTTCTTCATCGATACAGCCGACATCAAAGAGATCCGCGAAGCGAGCGCGATGGGGCTCGTCGATGGCGTCACCACCAACCCCTCGCTGGTGGCCAAGACGGGGCGAAAGTTCAAGGATGTCCTGCTCGAGATCTGCGACATCGTCAAAGGCCCGGTCTCGGCCGAGGTCGTGTCGACGAACTACGACGGGATGATGAAAGAAGCCCGGGAGTACGCTGCGCTTCGCAACAACATCGTCATCAAGATCCCGCTGATCCCCGAGGGGCTCAAGGCGGTTCGCAGCTGCACGGACGACGGCATCAAGACCAACGTGACGTTGTGCTTCTCGGCGACCCAGGCGTTGCTCGCGGCGAAGGCAGGAGCAACGTACATCTCGCCGTTCGTCGGTCGGCTCGATGACGTATCGACCGATGGCATGCAGCTGATCAGCGAGATCGTTCAGATCTACGACAACTACGCATTCGCCACCGAGGTGCTGGTAGCGTCGGTGCGGCATCCGATGCACGTCCATCAGGCTGCGATGATGGGGGCCCACGTTGCGACCTGCCCGCTGTCGGTGTTGCTTCAGCTGTGCAAGCACCCGCTCACGGACATCGGTCTGGCGAAGTTCCTGGCCGATTGGGAGAAGGTTCCGAAGTGACATCGCCGGCGCGAGGACCGTCCGTCGTGGTCCTTGCGCTTGGTCTCTCCGGTGCACTGGGCAGCTGCGCGGACGACGGTGCTCCGCGCTTGAGCTCGGTTGCGCCGCCGGTGGCAGCACGGGGAATGATGGTCACGATCGATGGCGATCGGCTGTGTGGTCCTAGCGGAGATTGTGATAGCGCTGGGGGCGACGTGCAGATCGGCCTCGAGTTCCCGTATGTCAAAGCCAGCGTGGTCAGTTATTCAGCGACTCGCGCGGTCGTCGTGATTCCGTCGGTGGCGCCGGTCGGTCCAACCGAGCTGGTGATCACGGTCGATGGTCGTAGCTCCAACGCCCTCGCGCTCGAGGTGTTGCCATGACCGAGCGGCGCGCATTCTCGGTCGCGGTGTATGCGCGTCGCGGTGATCGAGTGCTCGTGATCGAGCATCGGCGGTTGCGCACGTGGTTGCCGATCGGAGGAGAGCTCGAAGCCGGGGAGACCCCGCTCGAGGCGGCGCGTAGGGAGCTCCGCGAAGAGACTGGAATGACCGGGACGTTTCGTCGCCTCGCAGGTGCCTTGGATGGGGTTCCCGCCGGCTTAATCGGCTACGAAGAGCATCTCGCCGGCTCGAAAGGCATGCACATGAACTTCGTGTTTGTTGCCGAAATCGCCGACGGAGAAGACGTCACTCCGAACGACGAATTCGGAGCGTGGCGTTGGGTCGATCGCGTGGACCTCGATCGATTGGAGTCGCCGCTCAACGTTCGGCAGTTCGGGTTTGTCGCGCTCGATGCCCAGATGATTGGATGACCGGCGAGGGCAGCCGATGCGGATCCGCCAGCACGTCAATCCAACCCAGGCGCACTTCGTTCGGTTTCGGGGCGCCAAGCCGGTGTTCGATGGGCGACCGGTGGAGGTCGAGATCGGATGCGCCGACGCCCAGTTTCTGTTCGAGCGCGCAGCACAGGATCCGACTCGTCACTACATCGGATTGGAGATCCGCGAAGATCTGGTCAAGCTCGTCAACAAGCGCGCGGCGAACACCGGCGCACCGGTTCACGCGGTGTTCTGCCAGGCGCAGCTCCATATGGCGGAGATCTTTGCCCCGGGCACGATCGACCGCGTCTATATCAACTTTCCCGACCCATGGTTCAAGCGGCGTCACCACGGCCGGCGAATGATCGATGCCGCGTTGGCGGACGGGATCGCCGCGGGCTCCCGCGAAGGTGCGGAAATTCTGGTTCAGACCGACGTCTGGGAGCTCGCGTTGGCTGGCTTGTCGACGTTCGAGATCGACGAACGTTTCGATAACCTCGCGGGCGAATGGGCGTTTTGGCGGACCGGAAACCCGTATGGCGTGCGGTCATGGCGCGAACAGAACGCCGAGGAAACAGGGCTGCCGATCTGGAGATTGCGGTACCGGCGGACCGCACGAGCTGCCGATCCCTGATCCGAGACGCCCGATCGCGCATCGAACGATCCGGGCTAAGCTGGCGGCGTGTCGAGCTATCGCAAGAAGGTGAAGCGGACGGCCGAGCAAGACGTCTCGGCGCAACTGCCGGCGCCGGTCGATTCGCGGTTCCGGTTGAGCTCGCAATACACACCCGCCGGCGATCAACCAAAAGCGATCCGCGAGCTCGTCGAAGGCGTTCAGCGAGGTGACGCGTCTCAGGTGCTGCTCGGGATCACGGGTTCGGGAAAGACGTTCACGGTCGCGAACGTGATCGCCGAGATCAACAAGCCGACGCTGATCATCGCGCACAACAAGATCCTTGCGGCGCAGCTCTACGGCGAGTTCAAGGAGCTATTCCCCGACAACGCGGTTCACTACTTCGTCAGCTACTACGACTACTACCAGCCCGAGGCCTACGTTCCGACGACCGACACCTTCATCGAGAAGGATTCGATCGTGAACGACGAGATCGATCGGATGCGGCACGCGGCGACCTTCGCGCTGCTATCGCGCAAGGACGTCATCATCGTCGCGTCGGTGTCGTGCATCTACGGCATCGGTGATCGCGACACCTACTCGGCGATGACCTGCGAGCTCGATGTCGGAACCTCGATCGATCGCGACGCAGTGCTACGGCGCCTCGTCGAGCTCCAGTACGAGCGCAACGACGTCGACTTTCACCGCGGAACGTTTCGCGTGCGTGGCGACACCGTCGAGGTGTTTCCTGCGTACGAAGCCGACACCGCGGTTCGGATCGAGTGGTTCGGAGATCAGATCGAAGCGATGATGGAGATCGATCCGCTGCGCGGCGGCGTCAAGCGCAAGATGACGCGCACGGTGATCTTTGCGGCGTCCCACTACGCGACACCAGATGACACGATGCGCCGCGCGGTGCAGAGCATCCGCGACGAGCTCAAGAGCCAGCTCGCGATGCTCTCCGATCAGGGCAAGCTGCTCGAGCGCCAGCGACTCGAACAGCGCACGATGTACGATCTCGAATCGATCGAGCAGATGGGATTCTGTTCGGGGATCGAGAACTACTCGCGCCATCTCACCGGACGTGCGCCGGGCCAGCCTCCTCCGACGCTGATCGACTACTTCGGCGACGACTACCTGCTGATCGTCGACGAGTCGCATCAGACCGTGCCGCAGATCGGCGCGATGTACAACGGCGACCGGTCTCGTAAGGAGACCTTGGTGGAGTTTGGGTTCCGGCTCCCGAGCGCGCTCGACAACCGGCCGCTGAGGTTCGACGAGTGGCGCGAGCGAGCGCGCCAGACCATCTTTGTCTCGGCGACGCCAGCGGACTGGGAGCTTGGCCAAGCCGGTGGCGTGATCGTCGAACAAATCATTCGCCCGACCGGACTACTCGATCCCGAGGTCGAGGTTCGCCCGGTGGCCCACCAGGTGGATGATCTGCTCGCCGAGATCCGCGAGCGCACGGCTCACGGAGACAAGGTCCTCGTCACCACGCTGACCAAGCGAATGGCCGAGGATCTCACCGAGTACTACCGCGAGATTGGCGTGCGGGTTCGCTACCTTCACTCCGACGTCGACACGCTCGAGCGGATCCAGATCATTCGCGATCTCCGGCGAGGCGAGTTCGATGTCCTCGTCGGCATCAACCTGCTGCGCGAAGGTCTCGATATCCCCGAGGTGTCACTGGTTGGAATTCTCGACGCCGACAAGGAGGGCTTCCTGCGCAGCGAGCGGAGCCTGATCCAGACGATCGGCCGCGCGGCTCGAAACCTGCGCGGCAAGGTCTTGATGTACGCGGATAAGAACACCGAGTCGATCGAGCACGCTGTTTCCGAGACCCGGCGGCGGCGGGAGGTTCAGGGCGCGTTCAATCAACAGCACGGAATTATCCCGCGCTCGGCGAGTCGCGCGATCCTCGACATCCAACCCGCAGAACCCCTTCCCGCAAAGGGGCGCAGATCGGCGCAGATCGGCGCGATCGAGCTCAAGAAGATCGATGACCTCGACTCGCTGCGTGCGGCGATCGAGAAGCTGCGTTCCGAGATGCGTCAGGCAGCCTCTGATCTGGAGTTCGAGCGAGCTGCGGCGCTCCGTGACAAGGCTCGCGAGCTCGAGCAGCTCGAGATCCAAATGCGATGACCGTGCGAGACACCATCAGGGGATTCTATGCGGTGCTGGATCGCGAGGATCTCACGCTTGCGAACGCGCTGTTAGCTGGCGGCGCTCGTGTGCTTCAGCTACGGATCAAGCGCTCGCCGCCGGCGGCAACCTCGGAGCTGATCCGGATCGCGAAGCTCGTCCGGTCGATCTGTCATGAAGCTGGCGCGGCGTTGATCATCAACGATCGGATCGACGTCGCGCTCGCGGTGGGCGCTGATGGCGTTCATCTCGGCCAGACCGATGTTCCGCTCGCGGATGCGCGCCGGATCGCCGGCGAGCGGCTGTGGATCGGGATCTCTACCCATGACCCGGCGCAGGTCGCCGCTGCCCGCGACGGGGGAGCGGATTACCTCGGCTACGGTCCGGTGTTTGCGACGCGCACCAAGCTCAACCCGGATCCCGTGCAGGGGATCGCGGCGCTGCGCACGGCCGTCGCGGAAGCAGGCACGCTTCCGATCGTAGCGATCGGTGGCATCACGCCGGAGCTCGTGGCGGACGTGTATGCGGCTGGTGCGGCCGCAGCCTGTGCGATTTCCTCGGTCAATGACGCACCCGACGTAACTGCCGCGGCGCGAAGGATGGCGCCCCGGTTCGGATCCTCCGCCCAATCTATGGAGATTGCATCGAAACTGCAGACGTAGCAGGATTTGGCCTCCGCTGAATAGCTCGACTGCGCGGGCGTCGAATCCCGCACCAGCAAAGGAAGTTCCGTCATGGCTAAGCTCCGGTACCTCGCTGCACTGACTGGGTTCGCTGGCGTCCTCTCGTTCGTGTTGGCGGCGCCGCCCGCCGAAGCCGGTGACCCATGCAAGCGCAAGGACTTCAAGACGGCGATGGTGAGGGACGCGTGTACGAAGGGCGGACAGAAGGCGGCGAAGGACGTGATGAAGGCCTATTCGAAGGAAAAGAAGATCAAGAGCTGCAACTTGTGCCACGACAAGTTGGCCCCGTCGTATTCGCTCAAGCCCGACGCGTACGACTTGTTCGTCAAGAATGGTGGGCAGCTACTGCCCGGCAAGTAGCACGCGCTACGACGAGCACTTCGTCTTGTTCTTCGCGTCCTTCTTGATCGCCTTCTCGAGATCGCTGGCCTGGCGCAGCACGTTCGACTTCTTGTACTTCTGCGCGATCACCCCGAGATAGGCGCGCGCTTCGGTGCAGTTCTTGAGCTGTTGCGCAGCGAGCGCGGCGAAGTACAGACCATCGTCGGAGAACGGGCTGTCGGGATACTTGTCGACGAGTGCTTGGTACGACGCGATCGCCTGGTCCCAGTCTTTCATGTTCGTGTAGCTCTGGCCGCGGAAATATTGGGCGTCATCCGCTCGCTCGTGCGTAGGGAACGACTGCACCAACCGGCGGAAGATGTCGACCGTGTCGGTGAACCGCTTCGACTCGAACGCGGTGACGCCGAGCTTCCATAGATCTTCTGGCGACGAGCTCGCGCTCGGCTTGCCGGACTCGATCTGCGCGACCCGTTGCTCGATCCCGTCGAGCCGGGTGTCATTCTGCTTGCGGTAGCCCTCGAGCGCTGCCTTGAGCTCGGTGATCGAGTTGTTGATCGCGACCACGAGGCCGTTCGCCGTATTGATCTTCTGCGCCAGCTGTTCGACCTCGGCTCCGAGATCGGCGCTGTTGCGCTTGAGCAGCTTGGCAGACTCGTCGAGCACCTTCTGCAGCTGCGCGACCTTGTCGTCGAGCGACTGCTCTTTGCTCGCGAGCCGCTGGTCGATCGAATCGACCTTGGTGCGCAGCTGCTCACCTTCACTCTTGGTGGTTACCCAGAAGCAACCGGTGAGCGCGCTGAGCGCCGCGGCCAACATTACGGATGCAACATGTCGTTGATTGATCATCGCCACAGGAACTCCACTCGCCGATCCTTGTCGTCACCAAGGCCGGTCGATTCAGTTTCTCCTTTGGGCACTACTTGCATGCGCGCGGGATCGCTGCCCAGTCGGGACATGAAGTCCGCGACGGACCTCGCGCGGCGCTCGGATAGCGCGATGTTGTATTCCTCGGTCCCCGAGGTGTCGGTGTTTCCGACGACGAGGATCGTCTTTCCCTTGGTCTTCTCGAGACAACTCGCGTTGGATTCGAGCCGGTCGCGCTCGCTGGCTTGAATCGTCGAATCATCGAAGCCGAAATACACCGTCGACATCGCGCACGATACGTCGCCGGGATTGCTGGTGCCGCCTGCCCGCCGGCAGAACCCGTTGACGCAGTCTTCATCGTCGGCGCAGTCCTCATCCTTGGTGCACTTGGTTCGCTTGCACGCGCCATCCTCGCACCGACCCTCGGGTCCGCACTCGTTGTCGCTCGCACACGCCGTGCATCTCCCGGCCTGGCAAACCTTGCCGTCGGGGCATTGATCGTCGCGCTCGCACTCGGTGCTCACGATGCATGCATTTGCGCTGCACTTCTTTCCCGGCCCACAGTGCGAGTCCTCGCCGCATTCAACGCACTTGTTGGCGACGCAGTGAAGGCCATCCTTGCAGTCCGCTTCGGTCTTGCAGCCGGGAGTCTTCGACTTGTCGCCGCAGCCCGAGCCCGCAACCAGGCCGAGCACAACCACCACGATCGAGGCGACTCTCGAAGTCACCGCGCCTAGCGGGCGTAACCATGCCCGATGGGATCGACGCATGCTGTGGACCCTAAATGCCTTCGTCACGTTCGTCAATCAACCCCCGAGTGTGTCTCGTCGGGGCGCATCTGGTAGGTTCGATTGCGATGCCGCGTTCGACGATCCTGGTCATCGACGACGAGCCCAACATTCTGACCACGGTCAGGAGGGCACTCGAGATCGAGGGCTATCAAGTCGAGGTCGCGGGATCGGGGGCGCTGGGCTTGGCAAAGCTGGCCGAGACGGACATCGACCTGATCCTGCTCGACGTGATGATGCCCGGCGAGACCGGGCTCGAGGTGTTGCCGAAGCTGCGCGTCGCGAGCCCAGACACCACGGTCGTCATGATGTCTGGCAATGCGACGATCGAGACGGCGGTTCACGCGACCAAGGCAGGTGCTTACGATTTCGTCGAGAAACCGCTGTCGGGCGACAAGCTCCTGCTGACCGTACAGAACGCATTGCAGTTCTCTCGGCTGCGCCACGAAAACGCGCGGCTGCGCGGGCGCGTCCAGACCGACTTCGCGATGATCGGCAAGGGCGCCGCGATGCGCGCGATCTTCGACAAGGTCGCCAAGACCGCGCCGACGACCGGCCGGGTGTTGATCACCGGCGAGAACGGGACCGGCAAGGAGCTGGTCGCACGAGCGCTTCACGAGCACTCCAAGCGAGCGGATGGTCCGTTCGTGAAGCTCAACTGCGCGGCGATTCCGGCAGAGTTGATCGAGAGCGAGCTGTTCGGGCACGAGAAGGGCGCCTTCACGGGTGCGACGCAGCAACGCCGTGGAAAATTCGAGTTGGCCGACGGTGGAACGCTATTTCTCGATGAGGTCGGCGACATGAACCCCAACGCTCAAGCGAAGGTTCTCAGGGTGTTGCAGGAGAACGAGCTCGAGCGGGTCGGCGGGGGCGAGACGATCAAGGTCGACGTCCGCGTGGTCGCAGCGACCAACAAGGATTTGCAGGCCGAGATCGCAGCCGGAAGATTCCGTGAGGATCTTTACTACCGGCTCGCGGTGGTTCCGATCGAGCTGCCTCCGCTGCGCGCACGACGCGAGGACATCCCCGCATTGGTGGACCACTTCGTCGAATTGGTGTGCGCCGACAACGATCGCAGGACCAAGAAGGTCGCACCAGCAGCGATGACTCGGATCATGCAACACGAGTGGCGAGGCAACGTCCGCGAGCTCAAGAATGTCGTCGAGCGACTCGCGATCTTGACCGGCGATGCGGAGGTCATCACCGAAGCCGATGTCGGCGACGCCCTGCCAACCGTCAAACCGGTCAAGGCCGAGTTCTCGCGCGGCACGCCGTTCAAAGATCTCGTCGCCTCGGCCGAGCGCGAGATCATCATCGCGGCGCTGGACGCGAACGATCATCACGTCTCCAATACCGCCAGGGAGCTGCAGCTCGAGCGCAGCCATCTCTACAAGAAGATGCGCGCGCTGGGGATCGATCACCGCGCCGACGATGAAGGCTCGAGCTGAGCACTAGGGGCTGTACAGAATCCTCGCGCGCACGGAGCTCCCGGAGGTGTCCTCCCCCTGCTGGCTATCGTCACGCCAGGCGACCGCAAATCCGATCTTGGGGATCCCCACGACCGAGGGATTGGTCTGATCCCCCGTAGTTGTCGTCGCAACCTCGAAGACAGCGCTTGAGAGTGTCAGGCCGTCGGCAGCGATGAACCGGCCGAACACCCCGCAATCGTCCTGAGCGCAGGCGTGCCATGCGACGAACATCGAGTCGTTCTCGCGGCTCGCGACGCCAAACGACTTGACCGATTTGCTATCCACACCGGCCTCCGCCGTGATCTCGATGCCCTCGGTCGGCTCAAGCAGCGCACCGGATGGATCGACGCGATACATCACGATCTTGCCTGTGGCGGTCGGCGACGTTTCGTCGATCGTGACCCACCGCGCGAACACGGCAAACCCATCGGTCGAACGCGCGACGCGCACGTATTCGACCTGCTCGGTCGCGGTCTTGGCGATCAGCTGGATGTCGGTTGACGTGTCGAACGTGTTGGCCGGATTCGCGCCGCGAATGTGAACCGAGCCATCGAGAATCCATGCGTAGAGCACGTTGTCGACGAGTGCGCCCCCTTTGGTTGCGACGGTGGGCCGAGTCGCCGCGATCCCCGCAGACGTCGACGCGACCGCCGGCGAGGTTAAGGCGGTGCAGTCCGGCCGGATGATCATCGTCCGGATCACGTTCTGAGCATCGCGGCTTCGCCACGTGACCGCGAAGTTGTTGTTCGACAAGCCGACCAGCGAGACCACGTCACACATCGCATCGCTGGAAACCTGGAGCGGAGCCGTGACCGATGCGCCGAGCTGATCGATCGCGCGGCACAGTACGCCTACCCCGGTGTCCCACACGGCGAGCGTCAGATTGTTCTTCGCCGCCAACGCGGGCGTGCTCGCGAGCGTCACCGCTGCGGTCGACAATTTGAACTGCGCGTTGGGAGGGGTCGCTAGCTCGGAATTGATCGGATCGCCGTTTGCGTCGAATCGGCGCGCGAGGATGTCGCAGCCCTCCGCGCAACCGTCTCGAAACGCTACCGTCCATTTTCCGTCGTCGTTGGCGGCTAGCTGGAACCCGCTCGAGTCATCGTCGCCGGACAGCAGTTGATCGCCGCCATAGAGCGTGTTGACCACGAAATCCGGCCCATCGATCGTGATGGACGCTTGGTCGGCCGACGCGGGAACCGGCAGGACGCCACGGCCAACCAGTCGGTCGTCGCTGGTCAGCGCATCGACCTGCACCTCGATGTCCCCGGTTCGGCCCGTGGTCGAATAGCTGAAGTCGAGCGGGAACGCCTTGGATCCGAGCGAGAGCTCGTCGGTCACGGTATTGCCGTCGTTGGTGAGCGTGACGCGCAGCTTGGTAGCGCTCTTCACGGTAGGTCGCACGTTGACCGCGATCGTCGTGAAATCGTCGCAGCCGCACAGCGCGGCGAGAATCGAGAGTCCGGCGAGCCTCATCATTTTTCGAACGAGATGTTTCCGAGGTCGGTCCCTGGCGGCCGCAGCAGCAAATACGTTCCCACACCAGCGCCGGCGACAACGACCCCCACGCCGGTCCAGAACCACCACTTCTTGTAGATCGGTTTGTCCTCGGGTGGCGGCGTTGGCGTCGGTCCTGGGTCGCCGACACCAAGCTCCTTGGACTTCTTGCGCGCGCGCTTGGTCTCGAGCTCGTCGATCAACTTGCGGATGCCGTCCGCGCGCGGGTCATCGGGTTGCGCCTCGAGCAGCTTGTTGAACGTTGCGATCGCCGCGTCGTAGTCGCCCATGTTGCGCTGGCACTGGCCGATGTTGAACAAGAAGTCGGGTAGCGGCTTCGCCTCGTACGCGGCCTCGAACTCCGGCAGCGCGTCGGCGAATCGACCGAGGTCGAACAGCTTGCTCGCCCGGTCGTAGCGACGCTTGGCCTCGCGGGTCGCCTCGTCCTCGGCGTGCGCACGCGAAGCCGTGACTACCCCGAGGCAGATCACGACGAGTCGAATCCAAAGAGCGAGACGCGCAGGGCAACCGGGCATTAGTCGCTCTTGAAGGGGTCGCGGCGTTCGGACGGATCGATGCGTGTCGGCGGAGTGGTCTTTCCCGGTCGGGTCGAGCCACGGACGCCGCGCTCGGGATCGATCAACGCATCGGGGTTCTTCTTCGGGGCCGTCTCCACCGGTCGGGTTGGGCGCACCGGCCGCTTGTCGGGCGGCTTTTTCACCGGCTTTGGCTCGTCCTTGGGTTTGTCCGGCGGCGGGGGTGCCGGTGGGGGCGCAATCGGCTGGTTGAACGACGCGAGGAACTGATGCTGCGATCCTCCGAGATCGACGACGACCGTCTTGTCTCTGAAGCCCGCGACGCGCAACACGAAGGTTCGACGATCTTTGGCACCGCCATCGTTGAGATCGACGCTGACCGTGCAAGGCGTCACGCAAAGGCCGATCGTCGCGCCCTCCGCGTAGACCCCGGCACCCATCGGGATCGACTCGAATCGAACCTCGAACTTTGTTGGCTCTGGCGGGGGCGCCGGGTCCGCGGGCGGGTCGACCGCAGGTCCTGGCTGCGTCGGCGGTGCCGGGTCGGGTTGCGCCGGCTGGTCGACGAGAGGGTTCGGCGGCTTCGCAGCCGTCGTTGCTGGGTCGGGCTCGTCGGACCGCCCGGCGTACCAAACCGCGCCGCCGATCCCGATCGCGACGGCGATCGCGCCGCCGCTGACCCAAACCCACCACGGCGTCGGAGGCGGGATGTGCTGGCTTGGATGGAGTCCGTACTCCTGTCCGACCATCGCGTGCTCGCGGCCGGTCGGCATGACGAACGGGTTCGACTGCGGATATCCCGCCGGCTGCGCGTATCCTGCCGGAAACGTCGCGGATGCTCGTGGTGCCAGGTCCGCGGCTGCCAGCGACGGTCGACCAGCATCGAACCCGGGCGCGGACCGCGCAGGATCCGAGCCTCCAGGAGTCGCTGCGGCCAGCGCGACGTCGGACGGTGGCCCGCTCGGCGAGTACATCTGCCCGCGCGGCGCCGATGGCGTCGGAGCCGGAGCCACGATCGAGGGAACCGTGCCTGGACGCAGCGATGGCGTGGATACGGGCGTCGACATTCCCGGATTGGCATCGAGCCCGCCGAGCAGGAACAACAGCGTGTCGCGAAGCTCGACGATCTGTTCGTAGCGCTGGTTCGGATCTTTCTCGAGGCACTTGAGGATCACCGCTTCGAGCCGCGGATCGATCTGGGCTCCCAGCGGGGTGTCCCGCGGCCGCACCGGCATCTCGGTCAGGTGCTTGCGGACGTACTCGCCGAACGACCGGCCCTTGAACATCGGTTGACCGCAGAACAGCTCGTACATGATCGCGCCGAGCGAATACGCATCGGAGCGCGCGTCGACGACCATGCCGCCTGCTTGTTCGGGCGACATATACGCCGGCGTGCCGATGACCGAACCGGCTTGGGTCTGGAATCCAATGTCCTCGTCATCGCGGTTGAGCAGCTTGGCGACACCGAAGTCGAGCAGCTTGACGAGCTCGGCACCATCGGAGGTCGGGACTACCATCACGTTGTCGGGCTTGAGATCGCGGTGAACGATGCCGACGTCGTGCGCAGCGCTCAAGCCATCACAGATCTGAACGAGCACGGCGAGCGCCCGCGGCAGATCGACGCCGGTGCGCGACCAAGCACCGAGGCTCTGGCCGCGCAGAAACTCCATGACGATGAACGTCGTCCCATCATCGAGCTCGACGATGTCCGGCACGTCGACGATGTTGCGGTGGCGGATCCGATTGACCGTGCGGGCTTCTTGAATGAAGCGTGCGACGGCGTCGCGGCGCCGCGCGTAGTCGCTGCGCAACAGCTTGAGCGCGACCTCTCGCCCGAGCTTGACGTGCTCGGCGCGATACACATAGCCCATCCCACCCTTGCCCATGAGCTCGAGCACGCGATAGCTACCCAACACCGACCCGATGCGATCGACCTCCTCGGCCTCTCGAGGATGCTTCTGCGACGGCCGTGCGATCGGCGCCGGCGTCTTCTGCTTGGCCACAGGTAAATCGTTCTTGGTTTCGGACCGAGTGCCATGAGTTCCGAGCGCCAGCGACGGATGTGAGTTAGCGCTCTCGTTCTCCGCCGCGACTTCGTCGGAATCGATCGACAGTGACTGCGTAGGCTCGCGAGGTCCCGTTCCGGTGCCAGTATTGCGAGGATCGCGAGTGGTCATAACAGGGCTGTGAACGCACGAGCGAGGACGTACAACGTACGGTGCGCCACCACAGTGCAGCGAAAATTGTACGATCCAAGATGGTCGGACAGCAACGGAACGATTCCGAGCAGTTGTGCGGTGGCCCACCCTGGGTGATCGGGCCCCCAAAATCGACGCGTCCGGGGTGATGCACGCGTCCAGATATCAATCGCTTAGCAGCTAGGGAGCAGGCTCTTGGAGCACACGCAGTGCGTCGGAGATGGCGATGCGCACCTGTGGGTTTTGTTCCTGTTGGTAGCGGGCGCGCAGCGGAACGATCGCTTGGGTGTTTCCCAGATCTCGCAGCGCGTAGGCCGCGGCGGCCCGAACATCGCGACTGAGGTGGTTGAGATACGGCGTCAGCAAATCCATGTCGGTCTGGACGCGCAGCACGCCGAGGGACTCGATGACCGCGCGAAGCACGAGCAGATCCCCACCGCTTTGCGCGTTGCGATACCGCGCGTCCTCGGGTGATTCGGGATCGTCGATATCGATCAGCTCGACGACCGCGATGTGCGCCGGATCCGCATCGACACAAGGGCTTGCACAATAGTGGGTGAGCGCGCGGATCGCTCGCAGCTGCACGCCGAGGTGTTGCGGCTCGGCGGTGGGAGGATCGACGGCCTGCGCGATCTTCGTGAGCTCGGCGACCGCTTGGTCGCCGAACGCCAGGTTCAGCTGACCGCTCGACGGGACGTAGTCCATCGGTGTGAGCACGTCGATGACGCGCCGAGACAGCACGCTGCCATCGCCGTGCGCCGGCAACGCTGCCGCGAATACCGCGAGCGCGGCCACCGAGAACAGCTTCGCGGTCACGGTCACCGCAGCACCGCGCTCTTGGTGAGAATTTCGCGCTGACCGGCGGTGAGCTCGATGCCTCCGAGCTCGGAGAAGAACATGAGGTTCGACACCGCGCCGTCGGTGTCCGGAATCTGATCGAGCCAACTCGGATACTCGTCGGGTGCCTGGGTGTGCTCGAGCTCGACGTTGTGATACAGGCCCATGTAGCGAGCGAGCTCGTGAGCGGTGAGCCGCGCGAGTTGCGGCCACGATCGGTAGCACAGCGTGTCTGCACTCACGATGATCCCGGATTGCCGGGTGTTCGGCTGCTGTGCAGGGCCAGGGTTCGGTGCGAACGCTTGCAGCCCGACCGGCGACAGCGTGCGCACGAAGAACACGTTGATGCCCTCGGCATGGCTCCCCAGCGATAACAGCGATCCGGCGGCTTCGATCGAAAGGCCATCGAGGTCCGGATGGTCGGTGACGTCTTCGAACGTCGACGTTCCGAGCACGATGCCACCGCCGGCGAAGATCGTGCGGAGCTCGCCGAGATAGTCGGATTGGAAATATGGCTCGACGTTCGCCGTCGCGGCGTCGAGCGTGCCGCCGGCAAACGCCGCACGGCACGGATGATCGTCGAGGTCCAAGAAGTAGAAGTGCAGGTCGAGGGTGACCGACGAGTCGAGCTTGGCAACCGCGGTGAGGCGGGGAATCGCAGACCCCGCCGTGCCATTCGATCGGAACGACGAAACCTTGATGCGATACGGACCGGGAACCAACAGCTGTTCGTTGGGCGGTACGCCGATCGGGATCTCGAGCGTCGACTGTCCGGCCAGCGGTAAATGGCGGACCTTCTGGTGCTCGTCGTAGTACATGTCGGCCGCGTCGCGCTCCGTGCAGTTCTCCATCGGGGTCACCGGATTTTGCGGATCGCACGGCTTGTCGTAGATCACCGTGCCCCCCGGCGACACGATCGTCTGCGCCCCGACCTTCTGCGCGACATCGTCGATCGTCATGGTCAGCTGCGCGGAGCGGGCGGCGCTCGGAATCGGCAGCAGGATCTCCTGCGTCGGTGACAGCACCGGGATCGTCCACACCAACGAGCCGTGCGACGGTAAGCACCCCATGAACGGCACGCCTCTGGCCTCGATCCGCGGGATCGTCATGCACTGCGTGCCCGAGCTGCAATCCGGCGTCTCGGTACACAGATCGACGCAATGCCCGAGCGCGCACGTGCCATTCGAGCAGTCGACGTCCGAGAAGCACCGCGATCCAGCTGGTCGCCCGACGACGGACGCGGCGCAGCTCGCGACGAGGTGGCCATCATCTCCGATCGTCATGTCGAGCTGGCACGACAAGCCCGGCGCACAGTCGACCTCGCTCTTGCAACGGTCGCCGGACTGGCCGTCCGCGAGCGTGCAGATCCCGTCGCGATTGCACGCGTAGCCGTCGCCGCATTCTGGCGCGCGGTGACATCTAGCGACGCAAACGCTTGCGACACACTGCAGGTCGCTGCCGCAGTCGCCATGATTGTCGCACGTGTCACCAAGCGATCCGTTCGATGGAGAACACGCGACAAACGCAGCGCCGACAACCAACGCGGCGTATGCCAAGCGCGAGACCATCGAGGCGGAGTATATAATGTCGCCACTTTGGGGGACCAACCGATGAAGGTTCGACGAGCGCAGCTAGCCGTTGTCAGTGTGATTTCTGTTGCCTCGGCTACGGCCTGGGCGGGGCCTTCCCTCGACGAGGACACCCAGGGCGGTGGGACATCGACCGAGGACGCGACGGGCGCACCTGCCACAGCGGCGACGACGCCGACCGGCAACGAGGTCGAATACGGCGTCGGTGTTCGGCTCCGGTACATGACGATCCCCAAGGGGCTGGTCGAGCTATTCGTCGAGCATTCTGCGGGTGGCACCGGGAACGTCGGGTTCGGGATCGAGGGCATCCGGCGGCGTGGAAGCCTCGAGCTCCAGGTCGGAATCGAATTCGAACATGTCACGCCGGGAGAGGGGCCCTGGATCAAGAAGGGTGACGATGTCTCGATGGGAGATGAGGCCGACTACATCCTCGATCCCGAGAACGCACCTAGTAAAGCGAAGCTGGGATGGGTGACGTTGGAGTTCACGATCGTGAGCCACACGAAGATCAACAAGAACTTCGCGATCCGGTACGGCGTCGGTGGCGGGCTCGGAATTCTCACCGGTGACCTTTATCGCCAAGACGTGATCTGTTCGGGCGCAACCAACGCAGATCCGGAGCCCGGGTGCGTGCCGACGACCCGCGGTGGTAGTGCAGCGAGCCAGAGCGAGCCGATCAAATATGATCTGCCGCCGGTGTTCCCGGTGCTCAACGCACTGGTCGGTGTCCAGATCCGGCCGATCGACAAGATGGTGATCAACGTCGAAGGTGGGATTCGCACGTTCCCGTTCTTTGGCGCGTCGACCGCGTACTTCTTTTAGACCGCCTGTCGCGTGCTCTGTACCGGCGACACCGGCGGTGATCCCCGCTCGCGGTGGCACGCGCAAGTAGCTTTGACGGCGCCCGAGGGACCGTCGAAGTTACTTGTCTTCGGCGTCCTCGGACAGGTACGCCAAGATCACTTCGTCGAGCGACTTCTCCGAGATCAACCCAGAGCCGAAGCCACGGCCCTCTTCTTCGCGCGCTTTGCGCACGCGCGGCGGCGTGGGTTGCTTCGCCGGTGCTCCCACGATCACTGCCGGTCGGGTCATCACCACGCCTCCACTCGCCGCGGCCGAAGCCGAGCGGCTGCCCATCGGACGGCCGGTCTGCGAATGCGGTCGCTCGGCGGGACGCGAGGCCATATCCGGGACGTCGCGGGGACGCGGATGATCCGCCGGACGCGGCGCAGGTTGCTGCCGGATTAGCTCGGGGGGCTCGAGCGGCTCGGTCGGACGGGCCTGGCCGGGCGCCATGTTCGTCGGTGGCGCGGGACGGCCCGGCCGTGCGAGGCCCGACGGAATCGGCGACGCGGCGCGCTCCTGACCAGTCGGACGCTTGTGCTGGCTGTACTCGCCGGGACGATCGTCGGGGCTCGGCGGCGGCGAATACACCTGGACCGCTTCGGACTCACGTCGCGATCGCATGCGATCACTGGTGCCAGTACGTGGAATTGCGGGCGTCGCCGGGGGCGGCCTGGTCGGCGGCCGAGCGATCGGGGTCGCTGGTGGCAGCGCCGCAGCTCCGAGTGCAGAGCCAGACTTGCGTTCGGGGGGGGCATCCTGCCCGGTGACCCGACGCATGCCGTACGGATCGGTTGCCCGGGCGATTCGACGATCGTCCGTGATCTCGATGGGAGCGCTGTCGTGCTGGATCGTGATCTCGGGCGAAGAGTCGAACCCGGTCGGCATCGTCGTCTTGATCGTTGCATTGCCGCCAGAGCTAGAGATCGCATCCGCGATCACGCCGATCTCGTCGACGAGCGTCGGTGCTTCGAGCTCGGTCTTGACCGGCGGCGTCGACGTGGCGCGCGGACGCGGTGGTGGGCTCACCCGCTGCGGTGTCGTGGTGCGCGGCGGTGCGGGTGGAGGTCCTGCCGCCTCCGGAACCACTTGCAGATCGGGTGCGCTCGAACGCGCGAGATCGCGGTCACCACCCGCGGGCTCTCCCGGATCTTCGGCATCACGAGGAAGCAGGCCCTCGGTGCCTCCGAGGTATTGGTCGATCTTGTCGTCGAACTTGCCCTTGCGCAGATCCTTCAGCACGGCTTTGTGCTGGGCCTGCATCAGCGCTTTGATCGCCTCCTCCGCAGAACCGCTGTCGTAGACGAGCTTTCGCGTGGAGATGATCACGCCCCCATGAAATAGGTGCGTGAACAAATGCGGGCTCAACATGCCCGAGTCCTCGGTTTGGACGTGGAAGACCACGCCACGATACCGGACGTTGTGGTTGTACCCCAGGATGGGTGAACGCTTGGCCACCGCTGACCGAGGGTATCACGGCAAGGGCCTGCGAGTGCTGATCAGTCCCCGGGCTTGTATTTACTCCCCGAGGTTGGTACTCAACCTCCGGCTTCAATCCCGAAGCTTCCTTGGAGGCCCCGCCCGTGCGGGGTACGGTCATCTCGTGAGTAACGCTGCAGTGGAGTCGAAGTTCGTCGAATTAGTGCGCGATTGGTTGGTGTCATTACCCCATGACCTGAAGATCGCCTTCGATGCGATGGATGACGAAAACCTACCTCGTCCCGTCCGGGAGATTGCGGCGGGCGTAGTCGCCTACGTGGTGTCCCCCAATGACTTCGTTGCGGATCGCAATGATGCAGTGGTCAGCTATGCGGACGACGCGGTCATCCTGCGTCTTGCGCTCGCGCGTGCCCTTGGCAAGGGCGAGGACGAGCAGGCGTTTCGTGAGCGGTTTCCGGAGCTGTTCGAGAACCTCGACGAAAACCTCACGTTGTGCAAATCGGTAATGGGCGAGCTGATGACCTGGCTCGAAGACAAGGTCAAGACGCTCCCGGCGATCGAGTACAAGGGCAAGAAGATCACCAAGTATCTCGACGACGACGATGCGCGTGAGCAGTTGTTCGACGACGGCCTGGTGTTCCGGACGGACTATCCCGTCGACGAGAAGACCATCGCCGACAAGCTCAAGAAAGCTACGACGGTTACCGACGTGATGAAGCGGCGGCAGACCGAAGAGGCGCGGGTTAAGGGGATCAAGCCCGCCGCCCGCGCCTAGTAGCTGCGACCGTCGCGGTTCTGGGCGTTGCCTAGTTAGAGATCGACGAGCTCGAAGCCGGTTAAGGGCTCGCCGAGAAAGCGCGGACCTAGCTCGTCGAGGCGAGAGGTGTCCGTCGCAAAGCAGTCGAGCCGGCCGCGGTGGGCGGTGTTCGGGCCGGGAGCGCGGCCGAGGACCTCGCAGGCGGCCTCGGCCATTGCAGACGCCGAATCGACGACGGCGATCGGTCGACGAGCGATGTCGTCGGCGACTCGGCCGATCACGGCCTTCAATAGCGGATAGTGGGTACAACCGAGCACGAGCGTGTCGATCGCTGGGTCGCGCGCGAACAGCTCGGTGAGATACCGCCGCGCAACGAGCGCCGCCACGTCGTCTTCGAGCCAGCCCTCCTCGGCGAGCGGAACCAGCAGCGGACAGGCGAGAGAGCTCATCGTCGCCGTCGGTGACCGGGCTGCGATCGCGGCCGCGTACGCTCCCGATTTGACGGTGCCGAGGGTCCCGATCACGCCGATGTGGCCGTAGCGCGACGCGCGTAGCGCGCTGATCGCTCCCGGCTCGACCGCACCGATGACCGGGACCGGGCTCGCCGCCGCCAGTGAGCCAAGGGCGTTGGCCGAAGCAGTATTGCAGGCGATCAACACCAGCTTCACGCCGCGCTCGAGCAGGAACCGCTGGCATCCCAGCGAGTAGCGCTCGACGGTTCGAGGGCTCTTGTTGCCGTAGGGCAGGCGAGCCATGTCGCCGAGATAGACAATGTCCTCGGCGGGAAGGACGGTCCTCAGCGCCCGAACCACCGTCAGCCCGCCGACTCCGGAATCGAAGACCCCGATCGGAGCGCGGTCAGTTGCTGTTCGGTCTTGCCCCAAAGCGGTTTCCGGATTGCGCCGACTTGTCACAGCGGCAACTCAACTTGCCAGACTGGTCGGCTGTTCGCGAGGAAACGCGTCAGGCGCTGCGTTGCTTCCGACGAGCCGGCCGCCGGGAGCGGCGCTCTTCGAATGCCCACAAAAGCTGAAGGAAAGTCGCAGGCTTGTTACGGAGTCCTGCGTAGAACCGCGAGATCCCCGGGAAGGAACGCTCCGCCAATGGGAGATGACGCTCGGTGATAAGGCCCTGCACCCGCGCCGCCGGAGAGCACGACGCGTACCAAGCCATGATAGGTATCCTGCCCCCATGCCCGGCGACCCCGTAGCTGACCGCGTCCGGTCCATCGTCGACGCAGATCCAGTCGTCGCGGTGGAGATCGCCGCAACAATTGCGGCCGAGCAAGGCCGTTGGCCGCCCGATTCTATAAGTGAGGTCGTCGCGGAGTATGCGCCTCGTCTCGCGACCGTCGACAAGCAACGCTTGCGCGTCGCCGTCGAGCAGCTGCTGATGGGCCGGGACGTCGACGCTGGTCTCGAGTGGATGAGAGCCACCGGAATCCTGTCGGTGCTGTTCCCCGAGCTCGCCGCCACCATCGACCTCGTTCAAGAGGAAGGGCGCCAGCACAAGGACGTTTGGGCGCACACCAAACAGGTCGTGCGCCAAGCCGTGCGCCGTCCGATGGTGCGTTGGGCCGCGCTGCTCCACGACATCGGAAAAGTTCCAACGCGCACGTATACCGCCGACGGCGTGCACTTTCACGGTCACGCGGAGGTCGGTGCGCGCATGTTCGACAAGATCAGCCCGCGGTTCGCGTTTGCGCGCGACGAGCGTCAGACGATTCGGTTCCTCGTCAAACATCACCTCCGAACCAACCAGTACAGCGATCAGTGGACCGACAGTGCGGTGAGGCGGTTCCACCGCGAGATGGCCGCGCACGTCACCGATCTGCTCGATCTGTCGCGCGCTGACATCACGTCGAAGCGCCCGGGGCGGCGCAAGCAACTACTCGAGCAGATCAGCGCGCTGTCTGATCGGGCGGAACGACTTGCGGAGGCCGACGCCAAGCTGCCGCCGCTTCCGACGGGCGTGGGAACTGCGATCATGACGGCGTTCGAGATCCCGCCGAGCCGCTTGATCGGCGATCTCAAGCGCGTCCTGGAACAAGCGATCGAGACCGACGAGCTCGAGCCACGCCGTGAAGATGCGTATTACGTCGCGTATCTGGCGCGTAGAGCGCTCGTCCCGAATATCCCGGCCGAGCGCTTGGAGGCGTTGATCGCCGCCGGCGGCGACCTGGAAGCCGATCCCGACGACGTCGAGGGCGTCCACAGAGGTGTCGACCCCGCGGACCCGAGCCCCGGCGTGCTCGCTTGCGGCCACGATCCCGAGAACGATCCGTGCGTGCATCGCGACGTCGATCCCGACGACGTTCGGAAATAGCCCCGCGCTACTTCGCTTTGCGTGTGCTGCGCCTTTGCGTTCACCCTCGATCGGGAGAAACGCAAGCCACGAAAGCCACAGAGGTCGGCGAAGCAGCGAAGAGCCTCGGTTTCGATTCACAGAATGCGGCGTGGCGACACCACGGCATTCGAGATCAGCAGGCCAGCGACGATCGCGGTTGCGACCACGAACATCGCAAACACGGTCTCAACGCCGGAGAGCGTGTCGTGGCTAAGCAATGACGTCATTCCGCGAAGACCCATGCTCCCGGGCACGAGCAGCAACACCGCCGGGACGGTCACGACCTGAGCAGGGCGCTTTAGCACCCGGGCGTACACGTTGCCGAGCACGCCAACCGCGAGCGCACCGATCATCGCGCCGAGCTCGCCGCCGAGCACCGCGGTGCCCGCGGCACCACCGAGGTAGCCGACGCCGCAGGCCGCGAGGATCCAGCCGAATGCGCGCGGATGCGCCTGGGTCACGACCGCCATGCCGACCGACGATGCAGCGAGCGCCGCCCACTGCGCCCAGGCAGGGAGCGCCTCGGGCGTGGTCGGGTGCGCGATGACGAGCACGTCGACCAGCCGCTCGCCGACGGCGACACCGATCACCAGCTCGAGCAATACGATCACCGCCGACATCAACCGGGCGGTGCCGGCGATCAAGTTGCGCGTAGCCAACTCGGTCATCGCCACGGTGAGCGACATGCCCGGCAACAAGACGATCAGCGCGGCGATCGTCACGAGCGGCGCCGAGACCGCATGCCACTGCGACGCGACGATGCCTGCGGCGAACGCGGCGAACGCCGAACCCACGAGCTCGAACACCCTCGCCTGATCCGTCGAGCGGTGCGCGACCTGAGCGAGCAACCCGAGGGCGAGACCGATCCCGGCTGCCACCGCGACGTCGGCGAACGAGCCGCCGAAGAACACCGCGAGCGCGCCGGCCGTGATCGCATGCGTCGCGATCGAGACGGAATGGCCGAACCGAGGTGGGGCCGCGATGATCGCGTCGAGCCGAGCCTCGCCTTCGGCAGGCAGGATCTCTCTGGCGATCACCGCATCGGCGAGCGCATCGACATCGGCCAGCTTGCCCATGTCGAGCTCGCCGCCTTCGACGCGCATCATTCGGGTGCGGAGCTCGGTGGGGTCGCCGAAGCTCATGATGATCGAGGTCGGCGTCGTGAACACCTCGGCCTCGAGCCCCAACCGCTGGCAGCACACGCGCAGCGATTCTTCCAAGCGGTGCGCAGGCGTCCCGTAACGATGCAGTGCGCGCCCGAGCGCCAGCACGAACCCGATCGCATCGGCGTTCGCTGGGTCAGGTGTCACGGACTCACGATGGCGGACCTCGGCTCGTTTGACTACTTTTCGAGCTCGGTCTCGGGCCTACGAGCCTGGCCGAAAAACACGAACGCCCGGGCGGCAACCCAGGCGCTCGTACCAATCAAGACCAACTAGACTAACTGTGATACCCGGCGCTTAGACGTATTCCGGGTGTGCCTGGATCAAAGCAAGCAGTGGGCCATCGGTTGTCCGCAGCCGCAATGTCTTGTTTTCATGCGGCTTGCGTGTTACCGAGAGCCGTCGACCCGACCTTTAACGAGCCCGCGCTACGACATCCATGTCGCGGCGCTCCGGATCGGGCGCCAAGAATTGCAGAGCTTCAATGCACAACATGCTCGTGGTCAATGCAGAGGGACCCGAGATCCGCGTCGCGGTCGTCGAAGAGGGTGCCCTCGCTGAGTTTTTTGTCGAACGTAAACGTGATCGAGGAATCGTCGGAAACATCTATCGTGGCAAGGTCACTCGGGTCCTCCCGGGGATGCAAGCCGCGTTCGTCGACCTGGGTCCTAAGGTCGAGCGTGCCGCGTTCCTCTATGTCGCTGACGTCTTGGGATCTGGCGAAGAGCGCAAGCTGTTCGAGGATGCCGAGACCGATGATGCGGACGAGTCGCCCGAAGGCGCTGCGTCGCGGATCGCGCGGTCACGTAAACAACTAGCCCAGCGCAAGATCGAAGATCTGCTCCGGCCCGGCGACACCGTCGTGTGTCAGGTCGTCAAGGATCCGATCGGTCTCAAGGGTGCGCGCGTCACCGGCTACATCTCGTTGCCCGGTCGTTACAGCGTGTTCATGCCGCACGTTGCGCAGGTCGGCGTGTCTAGACGGATCGGTTCTGACAAGGAACGCCGCAGGCTGCGCGATCTGGTCAACGAAGTTCGGCCGAAGGGCTCGGGGTTCATCGTCCGGACTGCCGCCGAGGACGCCAACGATCAGGAGCTTCGCGACGACGTCGACTTCCTGGCGCGGTTGTGGGCGCAGATCGAGGCTCGCGAACAAGAGCAGCGCGGCCCCGGGCTGGTCTATGCCGATCTCGATCTCTCGCTCCGGGTCGTGCGCGATCTGCTTCGCGAAGACACGAGCGAGGTCGTGATCGATGACGAGGATCAATACGAGCGGGTCCGCAAGTTCACGATGGCGTTCCTGCCGCGATTCGCCGAGCGGATCAAACGCTACGACAGCCGCCGGCCGATCTTCGACCATCACCACATCGAGCCCGCGCTACGACTCGCGGTTTCGCGTCGCGTGCCGCTGCGTTCCGGCGGCTCGCTGGTGATCGATCAAGGCGAGGCGTTGACCGCGATCGACGTCAACACCGGCAGCTTCACCAATACCGGCTCGGGCAACCTCGAGGATACGGTGACGGCGAACAACCTCGAGGCGTGCGAGGAAGTCGCTCGCCAGCTCCGGTTGCGCAACATCGGTGGGATCATCGTCGTCGACTTCGTCGACATGGATAAGGAAGGCAACCGCCGCAAGGTTTGGGATGCGTTCCAAAAAGCGCTCGCCAAGGATCGCGCGCGCACAAACGTCACCAAGATCAGCGAGCTCGGTCTCGTCGAGATGACGCGCAAGCGCACGCGCGAATCGCTGGTGCAGTTGCTCACCGAGCCGTGTCCGACCTGCGAAGGTGCTGGCGTGGTGAAATCGGTGACCACCGTCGCGTACGAGATCCTCCGCGAGGTTCGTCGCTCGGGCTCGCTGGTCGACAACGACAAGATCGACATCGAGGCCGCACCGCGTGTCGCCGAGATCTTGTCGAAGTTCGAGCGCGAGTACCTCGACAACCTCGAGAAGCGGTTCCAAAAGAAGATCGAGGTGGTTCCACAGAAGGGTTGGAAGCCGGATCAGTTTCGCGTCGCCGGCAAGATGTCGACGGACATCGCCGCCGAAGCCGCGGCGCTGGCCTCGCACAACGGGCATCATCACCACGGCGGATCGTCCGGTGGCGGCAGCAGCGGCAGCGGCGGTGGTGGTGGCGGTGGCGGTGGTGGTCGCAAGCGTCGACGCCGCGGCGGTCGCGGCCGCGATCGCGCCGGCGCGAACGCTTGATCAGATCAGCCGTCACGGTCTGGTCACGCGTTGGTTGCGCCTGCACGAGCTCAGGTGAGGTCGCAGGTGTACGTGTCACGCATATCCGGTGAAGGCATGCACCGGCTCGGGTGCTCGCGATGGGCGTCAGACCAGCGGCAGCCGGCAGCTTGCGCCTTGGCCAGGCGACTCTTCGATCGTCACTTCGATCGAACGCGCGAACGGCGCGTTGAGGACGGCGATGCGATCACGCAGCAGCGTTGCGACGTGAGCCGCCAGCGCCTCGACCGAGATATTGTCGATCGGTAATAGGAGAGCGTCCGATTTCGGCAACACGTAACGGGCACCACAGAGCTTGAACTCGAGCTCGTCATCGTCCCGCACGATCGTGAAGTGGGGATTGTCGGCGGCTAGCAGCACGCGTTCCTTCCATGCCTGGCACAGCTCGCCGAGCGCAGCTTTCACGGGAGCGAACGGAATCATCGCCGCGAGGTCGACGCGGTCGAGCTCGATGGCAACCGCCACCGTGTAGTTGTGGCCATGGAGCCGCTCCTTGGTTCCGTCGGGAAATACCGTCATGTGAGCGCACGAGAACTTGTATTGCTCTCGCGCGATCGAGACCCGATGGAGCGCCACGGCCGGAGCATCGCATCCGGACGGGACCGGCGCACGGGTCGCTCGGAGCTCGTTGCAGCAGCCTCGGTGGCTTGGTCGTTCAGCGGCCGTCAGCGCCGTAGGGCGAGTCGAGCAAGTGCCAGACAGCCGAGCGCGTTGACCGCTAACCACACGGTACCGATGCCGAGCGCGGCCGGCAGATAGGTCACCGAGGCGAGCGGCACCACCGCGAAGAACGCGAGGTGAGCTGCCACACCCACCGCGATACCCGCGAGGGCGGGGCGCGCGCGGGGCATTCCGTAGCCCACCGCGAGCAATCCGAGCGGCAACAGCGCGCTGAAGAACAGCGCATTGCCATGACGGTCCGGCCCGAACAGCGACAGATCCCACGACGGTAGGCCGTGGGTGAGCGTGTGGATCACTGGCGCCGATGACAAGCTCGGCGCGATGTACGGCAGGAAGAACAGGCCCGACGCGCCGACCAACACGCCGATCAGATAGCTCGGGCCTAGCTTCACGCCGAGCCCACGCTTGCGCATCGAAGCCGCGACCGCGCCCGCCATCAACAGACCGATTCCGAGCTGCCAGCCGCCGCTCGAGGTTCGCGCCTTCAGCACCGCCGCCGGCGCGTCGATGATGCCAGCGCCATACCGATCAGCGGTGTACTTCTGATTCACCGGTTTGCGCGCGGTGTCCTTCAGGATCTTCTCGACCATGTTGGGATCGTTGATGCCCTCGCCCACTACCAGCGCGGCGATCCCAGCCACGTGCGGAGATGCCATCGACGTACCCATGTACGCGAAGTAGTCATCCTTGGTCGGATCGCCGATCACGATGGTGTTCTGCAGCACGCCGTCTTTCATCCCGTCGCCGTTCTGATCTTCGCGCGTGTTGCCGCCCGGCGCCGCGATGTCGATGTCCTTGCCGTAGTTCGAGTAGAACGTCGTCGCTTCGTCGAACTGCGTCGCGCTCACCGCGATCGCCCCGGGGTACGCCGCCGGATAACCAACGCGGCCGCGGCTCTCGTTGCCCGCGGCACACACCACGACGACGCCCTTGCCATGGGCGTATGCCACCGCCTTTTGCAACACCTTCGACGGGAATGCACCGCCGAGGCTCATGTTGATGACCTTCGCGCCCTTGTCTGCCGCGTAACGAATTGCGTCGGCGATGCCCGCGACCGAGCCAGAGCCAGACGCCGACAGCACCTTGAGCGGCATGATCTTCACGTTGCGCGCGACGCCGGTGACCCCGATTCCGTTGTTGGTGACCTGCGCGATCGTTCCGGTGACGTGCGAGCCGTGGCCGTGATCATCCCCCGCATGCTTGTTGTTGCCGACGAAGTTGAACGGATGGACGAAGGTGATGCCCTGGAGATCGGGCAGCAGATGGAACGTCTGATAGTTCTCGAACGCGACGCCGGTGTCGAGCACCGCGACGATCACGCCGTTACCATCGGCGAGCTTCCACGCCTCGGGCATCCCGACCTGGCGCATGTGCCACTGATACTTGTATTGCGGATCGTTCGGGAACCCTTCGTGAGCGGGAGCGCTCGGCGCGCGAAGCTCCATGTCCGTCGGCGACAGCTGCATCATCGCGTCGGGCTCGGCGATCTCGACCTCATCGCGGCGCTCGAGCGCCGCGATGATCGTGTCGCGTTGCGCTGGCGCGACGTGCGCGCGGAATAGCTTGTGTTCACTCGCCGTATCGTCGACCAAGACGAGATCGATGCCGACCTCGCGCTCGATCGTGGCGAGCTGATCCGCCGACACGTCGTCGCGGAGATCGACCAGGATGTCGTCTGGATCGGTGATGGCTGCCGCGCGATCTGCAGCTAGCTCCGTGGTCGTGGCGCCCGGGTCGGTATCCGACCGGAAGTACCACCACACGAACACCAGCGCGAGGATGACGAGCACCCACAACACGCGCCCAAACCCGCTCCGCTTGGAAGGAGTTTCGCTCATAAGGCCCAGTATAGGGGCTGGGCGCGGCGTGTGCCCGTAACAAGACGCGAATCCCTTGCGCCCGAGGGGCGCAGCGCACCTAGATCAGCACGCGCTCGTCGGCGGGAGTCTCGTCCTCGCCGAGCACGAGCTGGTTGTCGATCTCACGGTCCTCCGCCAACGCTTCGAGATAGCTCTTGATTTCCGGCACTGCGGCGACGACGCGCTCGACGTATTCACGTGCGAGGAACAACACGGTTGCCGGGCGCTGAGCGACCACTGTGGCAGTGGTCGGGGCGTTTCGGAGCAACGACATCTCGCCGAACACATCGCCGGTCCGTAGCCCACCGAGCGGCACGACCTGACCATCCGCGGCACGACGTGACACATCGAGCTCACCCGATAACACCACGAACAGGCCACGCCCCGGCTCGCCTTCGTGAATCACCACGGTGCCAGCAGCGACGTCGTGACTGGTGAACCGCCGCAACAGATCTCGTTGCTGCATTCGATTGAACGGCCTGAACAGCGGACTCGTGGCCATGAGATTGCCGAGCAGGCGCTCTCGCGTGAACCCGTGAAGCGCCTCGGCGACGGCGCCGAGCTCGTCGGCCAGCGATGCCAACGAGTGCCTGCCCACCTCGAGCAGATCGACCTCGGTGGCGCACGCAACGCTGGCGGACCGCGGTTGTGCGGACAGTAGCGCCATCTCGCCAAACACGGCATGCTCGCCGAGCTGGGCAAGCTCGGTTTGTCGCCCGAGGCCGTCGGTGGCGAATACGCGGAGCTGGCCACCTGCAACGAAGAAGAACGAGTTGCCGGGCTCGCCCTCCCGAATCACGAGCGCGCCCGTGGGCAGGCGGCGAAGCAGTAGCGTGCCGAGTACGCGCCGAAACGCCGCCTCGGAGAGTGATGACAACAATGGGATCGCGTGGACGGATTGCGGAAATTCGGTGAAACCTTCGGTCGCGTGGGTCGCGCGAGCGAGCGCGGCCGCGAGCAGATCGCCCGACGGCGGCTGCCGAACATCGGGGATCGGAACGCCGAGCTCGTCGGCTGGCAGCGCGATTCGCGCAGCGACCTTACCGAGTAGCTCGGATTCCGATCCGTAGCGAACGACCAACGCAGCGGTGAGATCGCTCGCATCGCCGCCGTTCGCTTCGATCACCCGCGCGCATACCAGTGCAGCGAGAGGATGGCCCGCCTTGAGGCAATACCACCCCGTCGCGCGATAGACGCCAAACGCAGCATCACGGACCGCGAGATCACCGAGGGCGAGTGCGCAATCGGCGAGCCGGATCCGTGCGTCGAAGTCAAGCGGCGCCGCGGTCACGATCGCGTCGTACAACCGGAGCGCCGCGAGATGTTGACCTTGGCCGAACAGCGTCGCCGCGCTGCGACGCACATCCCCGAGCGAAGCCATGTCGATACGGTACACGATCCCGCTTGTCGGCGCGTTCGTAGCGAGCCGAGGTGCAGCTGGTTCACGCATGGCGAGGCCGCTGCGGTTTTGCGTCTCCGCGGTTGCGGGAGCATGCTCGCAAGAACCCGCGCGACGTGAGCTGATCTCGTGCGGGACGGTCTATTATCCGCGGGTCGGGGCGGAGCTCGCGACGCAGAGGGACCGTGAAGAAATGCGCTAGCTGCAGTAAGGACCTTCCAGACGCTGCGCTTCACTGCGTGTTCTGCGGGGCCAAGCAAGCACCCGCATCGGCGTCGGCGAACAAGACCGTGATGGGGTACCAGGCGAGCGACGTGCTCGAGCAGATCCGTCGGCAGCAAGCAGCTGGGCAACCGGGTCCTCCGACGGGCGCACCTCCGGTGGCCGCACCGCGCCCCGGTGCGTCGGCACCACCACCGATGGCACCGCCGCCGATGGCTCAACCACACCTGGGTCCACCTCAAGGCCATCATCCCGGGTATGTCGCTCCGGCTCCGGCGCACGCGGCAACGATGCTCGCGCCACCCAACACCGGGTTCCCTGGTCCACAGGCCGGACCGAGCGGCTATGCGCATCCGATGGGACAACACCCGATGGGACAACCGAGCGCGTTTCCTCCGTCGGGACCGCAGCCCTATCCCCAAGCCCCGCCGCCTGCGTACGTTGCGCCTGCACCCGCGGCAGCGATTCCCTCGGTGATTCCGGCGTATCAAGCGTCGCAACCGTCCGCACAAGCCGGTCGCCCGATCGAGCCGTGGAAGGATAGCTTGCGACTGGTGCAGGTGGTGTGGGGAGGATTGCTGCTGGTCGCGTTCGTGATGCCGCGCGTGACCGAGCCGTCGCTGGTGTTCGGGTGGACCGAGGTGATCGATGGCCAGGGCTTGGCCAAGTTGCCGGCGCTGGTGATGGCGGTCGTCGGGCTGCTGTCGGTCTTATTAGGGATCCTGCCGGTGCCGACCGTGGCGCGCGGCGCGATCGGCGGAGCTCTCGCGCTGGTTGGAATTTTTGTCACCCCGCTCGCGATGAAACAGGACTGGCAGCTCTTCGTATATGCCGCCGGGTTCGCGTTCATGGTGATCGGCTTGTTACTTCGCCACGAGTACCGCGAGGCGTTGCTGCCGCGGATCCTCGTGACGATCGCGGCGATCGCGATCGTGTTGCCATCGGTGATTCCCGACGGCGATCGGATCGAGCTCGTCGAGAGCTTCAAGGCTTTGATCAACGGACCGATCAAGGGCTATGTCCTGGCGAACTTGATCGCGATCTTCCTCGCCGTGCTCGCCGTGCTCGCATGGCTGCCGTCGCCAAGTGGCGGGCTCGCGAAGCCGCTGTTGTGGCTGTTCATCGCGTGGCCGTTCGTGCTCGTGGCGATGATGTTCATCGACGACGCAAGCTTCGACGTGATCACGAAGGCGCCTTACATCGCCGCGTCGTGGATCGCGGGCTCAGGGCTCGGCGCCGCCTACCTGGCGATCGCCGCGTACGCTGGGGCCACGGTGATCGGCAAACAGCTCGAGTGAGCGAGTCATGAGTCATCGTCGAGAGCTCGTGATCGGCCACACCGTCCTCGGTCGTCCGATCGAAGCAGTCCACTTCACGCCGCCGAGCTACGCGAAGCCGCGACCTCCTGCAGTGCTGTTCGGAGCGATCCACGGCGACGAGGTGGCGTCGCAGCTGATGCTCGAGCGCCTGGCCGACGAGCTCGTCGAGCGGCCACCGGGCCGGGATACGTGGATCGTCCCGTGTGTGAACGTCGATGGCGTGCTCGCGGGGACGCGCAACAACGCCAACGACGTCGACCTCAATCGCAATTTCGCGTCGCAGACCTGGGGCACTGCACGACGCCCTGGCTACAATCCTGGTAGCGCGCCCGAAGATCAGCCAGAGACCCGCGCGATCGTCGACCTGATCGAGCGCGCCCAGGCGCATCGCTTGATCGCGGTGCACGCGACCTACCGGATGGTGAACTGGGACGGCTGCGCGGAGCAGCTCGCGCTCGAGATGGCTGAACGGTGCGGCTATCCAGCCGAGCGCGATATGGGCTATCCGACGCCGGGCTCGTTTGGTGCGAAGTACGGCCTCGAACGAAACCTCGAGGTGATTACCTTGGAGTCTCCGTATCTTACGATCGACGAACGCGCATGGATCGAGACCCGGTCTGCGCTTCGATGGTGCGTGGATCTCCCCGACTAGGCCGCGACGAACGAAACATCTTGTCACGGCATGTGACGGCTTGTCACACTGGACCTCCGATGCAGCCGTGGTGGTCAGGTCTCGATCTACGAGTCCTTCGCCACGTTCGCGCGGTGCTGCGCCGCAAGAACCTCGAGCTCAGGTTATGCGAGCAGCGATTGCGCGACGCCGTCGTATTCGTGCCGCTGACGTTCGACGAGCCCAACGGTCGAGGACTCGCCGTGGGCGGAGACCTCGATCGCGGCGATCACGAGCTGGTGCAGACCATGCTCGAAGAAGCAGCGCTCGACATCGCGGCGGTGGTTCGCGATCGCGTCGCTCCAGAGCCAGGGCCGGGACAGCGCGCGAGCTACTACGGCATCGTCGGTGCGGCGCCTGCGATGCAGGATCTGTACACCGTGCTCGATCGCGCCGCGCCGGCTGATTCGACCGTGCTGATCCAAGGCGAAAACGGAACCGGCAAAGAGCTGGTTGCGCGCGCGATCCACGACGGGTCCGAGCGGCGGGCTCGAAGGTTCGTCGTGACCAACTGCTCTGCGTTCAACGACAACTTGCTCGATTCCGAATTGTTCGGACACAAGCGCGGTGCGTTTACTGGTGCGGTGTCCGACAAGCCGGGGCTGTTCGAGACCGCCGACACCGGCACGTTCTTTCTCGACGAGATCGGCGACATGTCGCCGGCGCTGCAGGTCAAGGTGCTGCGCGTCTTGCAGGAGGGCACGTTTAGCCGCGTCGGCGATACCGAGACCCGCGCGGTGGATGTTCGGATCATCGCGGCGACCAATCGCGATCTCGGTAAGATGGTCGCCAACGGCCAGTTTCGCGAAGATCTGTTCTATCGGATCCACGTGATCAACGTCGTGCTGCCCGCGCTGCGCGAGCGCCGCGAAGACATCCCATTGTTGATCGAGCATTTCCTCGCGCGGCACCGTCGCAAGCGCAACAAGCGGTTGTCTCCCGAGTGCGCGGCCCAGATGGCGGCGTTCTCGTGGCCGGGCAACGTGCGCGAGCTCGAGAACGAGATCGAGCGGTTGGTCGTGCTGTCCGGGACGGCGGAGACGATTGGCGTCGAGCTCTTGTCACCGCGGATTCGGACATGGGCGCCAGCCGGTGCCGTCGAGCCGGTCGTCGAGCTCGAGTCGCTTCCCGCGGCGATCGAGGCGCTCGAGCGGCGAATGATCGCCGCGGCGATGGAACGCCACGGCGGCAACAAGACCCGCGCTGCCGAGCAGCTCAACGTGTCGCGCCGCAATCTCATCCGTCTCGTTCAGAAGTATCAGCTCGAGTGATCGCGCTGGTGTTCGCACGCAGAGTTCGCAGAAGATCAGACCGTCGCAGCGAGTGCGTCGGTGAGGTGGCGGAACTTCCATTCGAAGCCGAGCTGCTCGAGCTTGCGCGGGACGACGCGACGACCGTTGAGCACGTGTTGAGCGAATTCGCCGAGCACGGCCTTCATCGCGAACCCGGGAACTGGAAACCAGCTCGGCCGATGTAGCGCACGGCCGAGCGCATCCGCGAGCTCCGCGGCACGCACGGATTCGGTGACCAGATTGATCGGCCCGCGGTAGCGCTCGTCGGAGACGGCGGCAAGATAGGCGGCCACGACGTCGTCGCGATGGATCCACGAGAACCACTGGCGACCTGAACCGATCCGGCCACCGACGAGCAGCTTGAACGGCGTGATCATTCGATCGGTCGCTCCGCCTTGTCCGATCACCAAGCCGGTCCGCATGCACACCACGCGGACGCGATGGCCCTCGGCGGCGAGCGCCTCGCGCTCCCATTCGCGGCACACTCGCGCGAGAAACGAATCTCCCGGTGGGTCCGCTTCCGTCACCTCGTCGTCGTCGAACTCGTCGTCGAGCGAAGCGAATGGGTAATAGTCGACGCCCGATGCACAGACCAGCACCCGAGGTCGGTCGTCGACCGCGAGCGTGGCGATGTGCTCGGTGAGCGTGCGAGTCGACTCGACTCGGCTATCCCGGATCAGTTGCTTTTGCCGTGCGTCCCAGCGCTTGTCGCCGACCGATTCACCGGCGAGATGAATGATCGCGTCACTGCCGCGGAGGCTCGCGGTCCACGCGCTGGGCGTTTGCAGATCGGCTTCGACGGCGCTGACCCGGCCGAGCTGCTCGCGCGCGCGCGCCGGATCGCGCGTGAGCACCGTGACCTCGTCGCCGCGGTCGAGCAGCGCTCGAACGACCCCAACACCGATGAAGCCGGTCGCTCCGGTAACGACGATCTTCATGGCAGTGGGTGTATAGCGCCTGCCCTGATCACAGGACAGCGGGAGCGCCGCGTCCCGGCCGCACCGGTGTTGCGATCCGCTCGGCGACGAACTGTTTGGCCGCGCGGCACGCCTCGACGAGCGGAGCCCCGAGCGCCAGCTGTGCGGCGATCGCCGCAGACAACGCACAGCCGGTGCCGTGGACGTCGCTGCTGGCGATCCGCGGTGCGCGGAGCAGTTCGATGCCGCCGGGGTGGCACAACAGATCCACGGATTCGTCGCCGGCGAGATGCCCGCCTTTGACGAGCACCGCGACCTCGCTCACCTCGCAGAACGCCGTCGCCGCGGCCTTGGCTTCGGCGAGCGTCGTTACCGTGGTCTTCGCGAGTGCGCTCAGCTCCGCGAGGTTCGGCGTGATCAGCGACAGGTGGGGTCCGAGCTCCACCAGGGCGATCTCGAGGAGCTCGGCAAACGATACGTTGCCCTGCGTCGGTCCGATCACCGGATCCCACACGACCGGCGCGTCGGTCAGTGCGAGGTTTTCACCGAGCTCGCGAATCACCCCGCCCGATCCCAGGATGCCGAGCTTCACCGCTCGAACCTGGATGTCGGTGAGCAGCGCGTTGAGCTGGATCCCGACGACGTCGGCATCGAGCTCGTGACACGAGCGCATGCCGGCGGTGTTCTGCACGGTCAACGCGGTCACTACGCCGACCGGCCGCGCGCCGAGCTCGCTCACCACCCGTGTATCTGCGAGAAATCCCGCCCCGCCCGATGGATCGAGCCCGGAACAGATCAGCACGTTCGGCTGCGGTGGGCTGGGACTCGACGGCGTCACGAATCGAACGCCGCCAAGCCGGTGACGTCTTGCCCCACGACCAGCGTGTGAATATCGTGCGTACCCTCATAGGTGTAGACCGACTCGAGGTTCAGCATGTGGCGGCCGCACTGGTACTCGTCGGTGACGCCGTTCGCGCCGAGAATGTCACGCGCATCGCGGGCGATGTTACGAGCGATGTCGACGTTGTTTCGCTTGGCCAGTGAGATCTGCCCGGGCTGAAGCTTGTCCGCTTCCTTGAGCCGGCCCATCCGCAGGCACATCAGCTGTGCCTTGGTGATCTCGTTGACCATGTCGACCAGCTTGCGCTGCACCAGCTGATATCCGGCGATCGGCCTGGAGAACTGCACGCGATCCTTGGCGTACGAAAGCGCCTCGTCGTAGCAGGCCATCGCGGCGCCGACGACGCCGTAACAGATCCCGAACCGGGCCTGCGAAAGACATGACAGCGGGCCGCGCATTCCGGTCACCCCAGGCAGCAGCGCCTCCTCCGGGACCTCGCAGTCCTCCATGTGCAGCTCGCTGGTGACGCTCGCGCGGAGCGACCACTTGCCATGGATGTCGCGCGCGGTGAACCCCTTGGTCGTCGTCGGGACGAGGAACCCTCGCACCTTGCCGTCCAGCTTGGCCCACACCAGCGCGACGTGCGCGACCGATCCATTGGTGATCCAACGCTTGGTGCCGTTGAGCCGATAGCCGCCGCTGGTCTTGGTCGCGGTGGTCAACATGCCCGCCGGATTCGAGCCGAAATCGGGCTCGGTCAGGCCGAAACATCCGATCACACGACCGGCGGCCATCTCGGGCAGGTAGCGCTGCTTGTGCTGCTCGGAGCCGTACGCCCAGATCGGATACATCACGAGCGAGCTCTGGACCGAGCAGAATGATCGGATGCCGGAGTCACCGCGTTCGAGCTCCTGGCAGATCAGTCCGTAGCCGGTGGGCGAGATGCCAGCGCAGCCATAGCCGGTGAGCGAAGGCCCGAGCAGGCCGAGCTCGCCGAACACCGGAATCAGCTCGTGGGGAAACGTGCCGGCCGAGAAGTGTTTGCCGATCGACGGCATGACGCGAGTGCTGACCAGCTCGCGCACGGTGTCTCGGACCATCCGCTCTTCGTGCGTGAACAGCTCGTCGATGGCGTAGTAGTCGAGGGCGGCGTACGGCATGGCGGCGGTATATCGCGAAACCCTCGCCGAAACCCATGATCGCGGGCGCCGTGAACGCGAACCGTGCATACTGATCGCGATGTGGGGACGAACACGCGCTCGCGGCTGTGAAGATCCCGAACCAGCGCCGCGAGTTGGCGGCACGATGATCGCCGCGGCGGTGGTGGCGCTAGTCGCATTCACGCCGCCGGCGGCTGCGGGCTCACCAGCCAAGCAACTCGGCGCGGCGTATACCGCGTACGATCGCGGTGATCTCGAATCGGCTCGAGCGCAACTGAAGCGCCTCGATGATAGCGCGCTCGCCAACGTGGACTATGCGCTGTGGTTGCGCGGCATGGTGGCGCTGCGCACCGGTGAGCTGCCGGCAGCCAAGACCGCGTTCGACAAGCTCGCCAAGCGCGGTAGCTCTCGCTACGCACGCGAAGTGCCCTGGCGACTCGCTGACATCGCGTGGGCGCGCGGCGATCGCGCGGGCGCAGCGAGGTCGTACGCACGATTGATCGCGGCCGCAGGGGCGAGCGACGTCGGTGATCTCGGAACCGCGAAGTTTCGGATCGCCGAGACCAAGACCGGCGAGGCTGCGATCCGAGCACTACGCGAGTTCCTGCTCGATCATCCGTCGCACCCACTCGCCGAATCCGCTCATGACAAGTTGCTCGCGCTCAACGCGCCCGAGCTCACGCTCGCCGAGCGGATCGAGCGCGGCAAGCGGCTCACTGGCGCGCATCTGTGGGACGAGGCAATCGTCGAGCTCTCGCTGTTGCCCGCCCAGTTGCCCGCTGATCTGGCGCTACAGCGCGACTACTGGCTCGGCACGACGCTGTTCAAGATGCGCCGGCGCTACGCCGATGCCGGCCGGTTGCTGCTCAGCGTATATCCGCGGATGGGCAAGTCTGCGGCGGAGGCGATGTTTCATGGGGCGCGCGCGTTGTCTCGCGCTGATCGCGACGACGAAGCGATCGACTGGTATCGCAAGGTCGTGGCCGCGTACCCGCACACGGCGTGGGCAGCGGAAGCGCAATATCTCTCGGGCTGGCTCGAGCTCAATCGCGGCCGGTATCGTCAAGCGATCGCGCCGCTCGAGGAGTCGCTGCGGCGCTATCCGAAGTCGAAGTGGGTCGACGACGCGCTGTGGTCGCTCGGAATGTCGCACTACTTCCTGGGCGAATGGGATCGGGCGCGGGTCCGGCTGGAGGCGCTGGCGCGGCGCGGTGGTTCGCTCGAAGGCGGCAAGGGGATGTACTGGCTCGCACGGATCGACCAAAAACTGGATCGTAAACCCGACGCGATCGCCGGCTACTCCGCCACCGTCAAGCGCTATCCGTTTTCGTGGTACTCGCTGCTCGCTCGCGCGCGGCTCAAGGCGCTCGGGATCGAGATGGGGCCATTCGGCGAGCCGAACCCGGCCCCTCGCGGTCCGAAGCTACGCGCGACGGTCGATGAATCGCTCGCGCGCGACGAGCTGATCCGTCGGGTCGACGAGCTGATCGCTGCGGGACTCGGAACCGACGCGGGCTACGAGCTGTCGCGCGGCGAACGCGGATTTCTAAAGCGACACGATCGCGGTGCGGCGTTCGCGATGTTGCTCGATCGCTATCGCAAGGCCGGAAACTTCAACCGGCCGTGGATGCTCGCAGTGGTTCATGGTGGCGGTGCGCTGGCGGGGCCGCCACAGGGCGACGCGCGACGCTGGTGGGAGAACGCATATCCGCGCGCGTATCACGCGCTCGTCGAGAAGCATCAGGCAGTGGGCAACAATCCAGACGGCTATCTGTATTCGATCATGCGCAAGGAGAGCGGGTTCGATCCGCACACGCTCTCGTATGCCGACGCGCAGGGCTTGCTTCAGATGATCCCGGCGACCACGCGCCGAGTGTCGAAAGATCTGAAGCTGCCGTTCGCACCAGGTCGGCTCTACGAGCCGGACTACAACATTCAGACCGGCAGCTGGTACATCGGAAGGCTGCTCGCGAAGTTCAAGGGTCAGATCCCGCTCGGAGCGGGCTCGTTCAACAGCGGGCCGCGCCCGGTCATGCGCTGGCTCGATGCCTACGGCGATCGCGAGATCGACGAGCTCGTGGAGCTGGTGCCGTACACCCAGACACGGGAGTACATGAAGAAGGTCACCGAGAACTACGCACGCTACCGATTCCTCTACAACAACGAGGTCTACGAGCAGCCACTCACCGTCGATCGCCGCTACCTCGACGATCGATTGACGTATTGACGGCCGAGATCCACCGGCTATCGTTTGAGCTATGAAGCTCAAGGGCACGATCCGGCGCAATGACCTCGAGGGCGGGATGTGGATGCTGGACGCCGAGGGCGGCGAGAGCTACCAGCTGACGGGCGCGCTCGACGGAGCGAAAGACGGAATCAAAGCCGAGGTCGAGGGGACCGTGGATCGCAACGCGATGGGCTTCGGGATGTCCGGTCCCCAGTTCGCGGTTCAGAAGCTCCGCGCGCTGTAGCTCCTATCTCGCGACGGGCATTGCGTCGTCTCCTGCTCGGGCACTGGGAGCCGAGATCCGCGACGGGAGATCTCGTCGTCCGATCGAAGGCGCGTTGTAGGCGTCTCGCTGGCTTAAAAGAACGAAGGGCCGCGCGCTGTCAACGCACGGCCCCGAACGGCTAGATTCGTCGCGCTTCAGTTCGGCGCGGCGGGAGCCGGCGTCGGAGGTGTCGCCGGATCCGCGGGCGCGGGTGCGGGCGGAGGTGTCGCCGGTGCTGCTTCGCTGGGCAGCTGGAAGCTAACTTCGTCGTTGGCGGCGAGGCCAGCGTCACTGGGGCAGGTCACCTTGATGGTCTCCGCCTGCGCGTCGCTCACCGTGCACACCACGACACTCGTCGTCTTTCCCACGGTCAGGCTGATCGTTCCGGCGGCCGAGATCTTGGCACCGACAGGAACCTTGAACGTCGCCACGGGAACGGTGGGGCGCTCGATCCGAGCGATCGCGGTCTCTGCGGTCAACTTCTGACCGGGCTTGCCGATCACCACCAGCTTGCCATCGGTGGCTGCCTTGACCGCGAGCTTGTCGATCTCGGCCTTCTTGTTGGTGATCGCGGTCTGCTTGGCTTCGAGCTTTTTCTGTTGTTCACCGAGCTTGGCCTCAGCTGCGGTCACGCCAGCCGCGTTGTCGGCGGCCTGAGCGGCGTCACGCTGCTTTTCGGCGTTGGCGACGTCGCTCTTGATCTTCTCTTCTTCCTTGGCGAGCTTGGCGAGCTCGGCTTCGATCGGCGCGCGGCCTTTGAGCATCGCGACGACGTCGCCGGTCTTCACGTCTTTGCCTTCGGGCTCGATCGTGTCGATCTCGCCGACGGGCGCCATCACGTCCTGGGGAGGCGCTGTCTCCATCGCGATCGTTCCGGTGATCGCAGCCGGAGGTGGCGGAGCGACGGCGGCCGATCCTTGCGGCTGCTCCACGGTTGGTTCCTTCGACGCATTCATGAACTTCATCGCGACGAACACCGCGATCGCGACGACGATCAGGATGCCGACGACGATCAAGATCGGATTGACCTTGGCCTTGGCCGGCGCTTGATCTTGCGGGCGAGCGGGCTCGCGAGCGGCCGCAACCGGCTGCTTGAGCTCGACCGGCCGGCGATCCGGTGCCCGTTCGGCTGCGGCCGGTGCAGGTGCAGGAGTCGGTGCGGGTGCCGGCGTTGGCGCTGGTGCCGCCGCAACAGGCGCGGGCTCGGGCGCAGGTGCAGGTGCAGGTGTCGGCGCAGGCGCTGGCGTCGGTGCCGCAGCCGCTGCGGGCTTTGCGGGTTCCGCCGCTGGTTTGGAAGGCCGCTCGGCAGGCTTTGCGGGTTCCTTCTTAGCCGGCATCGGCGCCGGCGACCGCACCGCGGTGGGCGGCTCGATCACCGGATCGACTGTGTCTAGCAGTTCCTTGGGAACGTCGACGGCCGCGACGACTCGCGACTGGCGGACCGCTTCCTTGACGTCGTCGGGCTTGACCGCAATGTGATCGGCCAAATCCACCGACAGATCCTTTTGCGGTACGCCGGAGCCGGACGGCGCACGTTGCGGTTGTCCCGCACGTGCACCGGGCGCTCCAAGCGCAACGTCCTCTACAGGTGCCTTCGGAGGCTGTTTCGCCGCAGTGGCTCCTGATGCTCCGAGGGTGAGCTCGGGGGCCTTGGGCATCGCGGCTGCTGGTGGAGCTGCGGCTGCAGCCGCGGCGGCGCCTGGCTTGCCGAGCTCGACGTGCGAAGGCACGACATCGACGCGCGTGTCGTCGCCAACGACCACGCCTTTGGCGAGATCATCCGACGAGCCGCGGCCTGCCGCGATCGCGCTGGCCGCGCGGGCAAGTCCCGGATCGACCACGGTATCGGCGCGACCCGAATCGACGAAGCCGAGATCGCCGAGCGTGGCGATCACGGTCATGACCTCGCGGGGGGTCGGGGTTAACCCGAGCTCTTCCTGCGCCCACTTGACGATCGCGGCGACATCGCGCTCTCCGTCCATCGCGCAGGCGAGTGAATACTCGACCTCGAAGAACCGGAACGCGTTGCCGCTGTCGGGGCACATCACGTCGATGAACCGTGTGCCCTGCTCGTTGATCAGCTCCGCGACCAGATCTTGGCGAAACCGCGGGCGCTCCAGCGATGCCTGCATCATGAGCCCTTTCGAAGCTCGGTGAGGACGAGCTTCGCGACTGCCTTGAGCGTATCGAACACGCCGACCCCCTTCGGGGCAACTGCCTCGTAGCTCGGAACCTTGGTGGGGTTCAGTACCTCTTCGAGCTCTTGAAGCGGGATGGCGTTCGGCAAATCGCGCTTGTTGAACTGAACGACGTAGGGAAGCTTGTCGAGATCGTAGCCTTGCTCTTGGAGGTTCGAGCGCAGGTTCTCCAGCGACTCGATGTTGGCCTCCATTCGCTCCATCTGAGAGTCACCGACGTACACGACGCCATCGACGCCCTTCAGGATCAGCTTACGGCTGGCGTCGTAGAACACCTGGCCGGGCACCGTGTAGAGGTGGAACCGCGTCTTGAAGCCGCGGATCTCACCGAGCGACAGCGGCAAGAAATCGAAGAACAACGTGCGCTCGGTCTCGGTGGCGAGCGAGATCATCTTGCCCTTCGCGTCGGGATTGGTCTTGTTGTAGATGTACTGAAGATTCGTGGTCTTCCCGCACAGCCCAGGACCGTAGTAGACGATCTTGCAATTGATCTCGCGCGACGAGTAATTGATGAAGCTCATGTTCGTCGCGCCTAGTCGTTGAACAAGTTGTCGATATCGTCGTCCGTGATCTCCGAGAATACGGACGGCTGTCCGGAAGAGCTCTGGCTCTTCTTGACCATGGTGTCGAGCACCACCACCAGTTTCGAGTTAGCCGCGCGCACGCGCAGCCGGACCAGCCCGAGGTTCGATCGTCCGTCGAACAACACCACGAGGATCACTCGTTGGCCGACGATCGAGACGTGGTAGCTGGTCTTCTCGCCTTCGAGGAATTGGCCGGCGAATTCCTTCTCGGCCAACAGCGAGGCGATCCCACCCGTGGCCGCGACGTTACCTGCCGTCAGCGACGAAAGCGACGTGATGTCCAGTTCGTGGGTGTCGCCAGCCGACGCCATCGCCTGTCCATTCTTGTCGATGACGAGGACTGCTTTTGCGTTGGAATCTCGATGGAGAGCTTCGCAGATCGTATTGATCTGCTGCAGCTCTTCCTCGTACATGACGAGCTGTTGGACCATGGGCGCGTTTGGCTCCTTGGGGGTCGCCGTTGATCGGCTCCCCTGCCGACGAATTACGGTACCAACCACCCAGGATTCGTACAACTCTTCGGACCGGTGATCGATCGCGAACGCTTGTTTGAGCCCTACATCGTCGCCCGACCAGCCAACGCGCGGGCGATCGTCGCTTGATCCGAATACTCCAGCTCACCACCTACAGGCAGTCCGGTCGCGATGCGCGAAACCGACACCCCCAGGGGCTTGATCAGCTTGGCGAGGTACATGGCGGTCGCCTCGCCGTCCACGCTCGGACTGGTCGCGATGATGACTTCGCGGACCGGGCGTTCTCCACCCATCCGTCGTATCAGCTCAGCGATCCGTAGGTCGTCGGGGCCGATGCCTTCCAATGGCGACAGCACCCCGTGCAATACGTGGTACAGGCCACGAAAATGGCCGCCCCGGTCGATGGCGATCACATCCGATGGGGTAGCCACGACACAGATCAGCTCCGGATCGCGGCGCGCATCCGTGCACAGCGCGCACGGATCGCTCTCGGTCATGGTCATGCAAACCGAGCACAGCCGGATCTTCTCGGTGACATCGAGCAACGCGCGCGCTAGGTCGGAGATCTGCTGACGATTGGATCTCACTAAATGAAACGCCAGCCGGGTCGCGGATTTCTCCCCGATCCCAGGCAGCCGGGCCAGCTCCTGAACCAGTCGGCGGATCGGATCAGCCATACTGCTCGCAAGCCCAGCGGATCAGAACAGCCCGGGCATGCCTGGCATCCCGCCAAGCCCACCCATGATCGACGACATCTTCTCTTTGCTGGTGTCTCGAATCTTACCAACGGCCGCATTGACCGCTGCCGTCACGAGATCCTCGAGCATCCCGACGTCGTTCGGGTCGACGACCGTCTTGTCGATCTTGACGCGGACGACCTCGAACTGACCATTGACCGTCGCAGTGACGAGTCCGCCACCCGCCGCTCCATCGCACTCCATCTTGGCGAGCTCTTCTTGGACCTTCGCAACGTCGCCCTGAAGCTTTTGCGCCTGCTTCATGAGCGCGTTGAGATCGGGCATCTTCCCTTGGCCCGGGGGAAACTTAGGATCCGACATCGGTCTTGATCTCCTTGATCTGCGCTCCAAACGTATGGAGCACGTGCTTGGTGATCGGATGTTCGCGCGCCTCGGCTTCTCGCTTGGTTCGCTCGGCCGTCGAACGATCTCGGGTGGTTTCGATCACCGAGCGGGCGCTAGCGCTGTTGGACTCCGCTTCGTCGAGGAGCTTGACCGAGAGCTTGACCGACTTGAGGTCTGGCGCAAGGTCGCGAATCACCGCGCGGAGATCGTCGAGATTTTGCTTGTCGCCGGCCATCTCGCCCATGCTGTGGACGTCGACAGGGAAGCCCAGATCGATCTGCTCCGTGGTCCACATTAGAACCCGGGCATGCTGAAACGGGCCGAGCAGCGAGAACTTGCGCCGTGCCTCCAGCTCCGACAGTACCTGGCCCCATGCCCGCAGCGCCTCATCTGGGCTAGACGGAACGGCGAGCTTGGTGGGACCGCTCCCCGAGGCGAGATCGCTCGCGGTCGGTGCTGGTACCGGTCCGGACGGCTGGATCGGTACCGTGGTTCCAGTGCTCGGCGTGGCTCCAGGACCAGAACCAGGACCAGGACCAACGGATGGCTTGGCCGAGACTCCCGGAGCCGCAACGCCGGGGGGCGGCGCGACGGGAGGAGCCGCCGCGCTCACCACCGGCGCAACAGCCGGTGGCGTGATGTTCGGCGTGACACTGGTTGAGACAGCTTCCGAGGTGGCGGCCGGCACGGGCGCTGCCACCGGTTTCGAGCGATCTGCCGGTCGATCTGCGGGAGCTGGCGCACCCCTTGCGCTGGACCGCGAGGCCTCGCCGCCGCCGCGCCCACCCGTCATCCCGGCCGAGCTGGGCTTTCCGCCGAGCCGGGCCTCGAGCTCGCCGAGCCGGGCGATCAGATCACCGAGCGGAACCAGCGGCTCGATCGTCGCGACGTCGATCAGCGCGCAATCGAGAACCAGGCGTGGTTGCAAGGTCTTTCCGAGCTCGTCGCAGCAACGCAGCATGCGATCGAACATCTGAGTGACCCGCGAACGATCGAGACCACGAGCTTCGCTGGTGAGCTCTGCGCGCTCTTCATCGGAGGCGTCGACCAACTCGGCTCGGTCCGGCGCAACCTGAAGCACCGCGAGGTCGCGCAAGTAGCGCACGATCGCGCGCGCGAGCTGAACCTCATCGACGCCGCGCTCGATCGCAGACTCCACGGCGCCCAGCGCGGTGCCGCCATCTCCCTGCGCGAGGGCTCGCACCAGCGTTCGGGTCAACGTGCGATCGGCGACGCCGAGCACTTCAGCGACATGTGCCTCGGTGATCGCCGTGTCACCGACGTACGAGATCAGCTGATCGCACAGCGAAAGCGCGTCGCGTACGCTGCCACCCGACTCGCGAACCAGCAGGCTGATCGCCGCGGGCTCGATGGCGAGGTGCTCCTGCGCGAAGATCGCTGCCAAGTGCTGGCTCAGCCGCGCGGCGGGCACCAGCTTGAAGTCGAACCGCTGACATCGCGACAAGATCGTGTTGGGTAGCTTGTGCGGCTCCGTCGTCGCGAGCACGAACGTCACGTGTGGCGGCGGTTCCTCGAGCGTCTTCAGCAGCGCGTTGAACGCCTCTGCCGTGAGCATGTGAACCTCGTCGATGACGTAGACCTTCTTTCGCAGCGCCGCGGGCTGATAGCGCACCGCCTCCGTGAGCTCGCGAATCGCGTCGATGCCGCGATTGGAAGCGCCGTCCATCTCGATGTAATCGACCGCGCTGCCATTGGAGATCGTCACGCATGCGCTGCAAGTGCCACACGCTTCGGCTGCTGCCGACCCGCTGATCGATCCGGCGAGGTTTTCACAGTTGAGCGCCTTACCGACGATGCGGGCGAGCGTGGTCTTGCCGCACCCGCGAGGGCCACAAAACAAGAACGCGTGGTGGACACGACCCGAACCGAACGCGTTACCCAGCGTTCGCGTGACGTGTTCTTGACCGACCACCTCCGAGAATTTCGAAGGCCGGTATTTGCGCGCGAGGACGAGATAGGACATAGCCGGGACCCGATCGTTCACCGGCACTATACCTGCGGGCTCCGACGCTACAACTGCAACGTCTCGCAGATCTGCTTGGCTTGGATCACCACTTGGTCGCGAATATCGCTGTATGCGCTGTGAGCGGCGTCTTTGTAGAGCGGCCCGTAACACACGAGTCGCTTGCCGCCGTAGATCACGAGGAACCGGAACGCGGCGCGGCCCTCTCGATCGGTGCCTTCGTAGTACATCGCCGAGCCGCGCTGTCGCTCGGTGGTCACGGTGAGCAACTTCGAGCTGGTTAGATACGACTTGTACTGCTCGCGATCGGCGGGCGCGCGCGGGTCATCGTAGCCGTAGTTGAACGTGAACGTCGTCGCGCCGTCGACGCTGAGCGAGATCGTCCCGGCGGCCTGGGAATCGCGCCGCCAATTCGGAAGCATCGACAGCTTGATCGCCGCGACCTCCGCCGAGGTCCGCACGGGTGCGGCGCTGCCCGCTGCCGGTGGTACCATCGCCGACGGCGCGGCGCTGCCCGGTGTCGGAGGAGGCGGCGGCGGCGCTGGCCCTGCGCTGCCCGCCGTCGGCGCAGGCATCGCAGGTGTGAGCGGCGGTCCGGCGCTGCCCGCTGTCGGCGCGGACCCAGCGGTGTCGCCGGAGCCACTCGCCGAGCCTGCTACCGGCGCGGACGGCGCCGTGGGTGGCGACGGGACGTAGCCCATCGGCGTGAGATCGGCGGCGAGCTTCGCGCTGAAGCTATCGCCCGAGCCACGGGCCGCGATGGGTGTTTCGATCTCGGCGCCGGAACCTTGCTCGCCGGAGCTCGCAGGACATCCCGCGACGACCGCGAGCACAACCGCCGGTGAAATCCCGCGAACCATGCCGACCGAGATTATTCACCACTCGCGCACGCACAGCCACGAAACATCGCAGCGGCTCGGTGACCCCGGGCGCCGAAAAAACGGAGAGCGACGACTCGTTCGAATCGTCGCTCTCGAAAAGGTGGCCCCAGGCACCCGCTATGTCCGCTACCGTTGCTCCCTTCCGGGCCTGGCGGGGTTCACAGCCGTCGCGTCACCCGGGACCATAAAAACGTCACGCACGTGGTGCCGGTCGCTTCGTTGCGGAGGGAGAGGGATTCGAACCCTCGGTACCTTTCAGTACACACGATTTCCAATCGTGCACCTTCGGCCACTCGGTCACCCCTCCCTAACTGAGGAACCAGGGAAGAAGCGCAGTACGGACCGACAAGAAATTGCGGAGGAGGAGGGATTTGAACCCCCGGTGCTTTCGCACATCTGATTTCGAATCAGACACCATAGGCCACTCGGACACTCCTCCAGATCTGGAGATCGCTCAGTCGCCAAACCGCGGACCGCGGCGCAGCTCGGAGAAAAACACTTGAAGCTCGGCGGCACACTCCGCTGCCAGGACACCACCGACGACGTCGACCCGATGGTTGAGTCGGGCATCGGTCGGAATCTGATAGAGCGTCGCGACCGCACCTGCCTTCGGATTGCTGCAGCCGAACACCAAGCGAACGATCCGCGCGTTGACGATCGCACCTGCACACATCGGACACGGCTCTTGGGTGACGTACAGCGTTGCGGGGACCCGCCAATGTCCGAGGTGAGTCGCGGCCTCGCGGAGCGCAACGATCTCGGCATGTGCGGTGGGATCGCGATCGAGCTCTCGCCGATTGCGGCCTCGGCCGATCATCTGGCCATCCATCACGATGATCGAACCCACCGGAACATCACCAGATGCGGCCGCGGCCTGAGCCTCGGCGATCGCGAGCCTCATCCAGCGGTCATCGGCGGGTTGGTCGTCCATCGTCATATGCGTTGCGGAGCCGAGAGGGGTCGAACCTCTAACCCCCGGTTCCGTAGACCGGTGCTCTATCCATTGAGCTACGGCTCCCTAGGTACAAATCAACTACGGATCTAAGAAAACACTGCAACGGCGGGGCGGAGAGAGAGGGATTCGAACCCTCGGTACAGGTAAACCCCATACGCCGGTTTAGCAAACCGGTGCCTTCAGCCACTCGGCCATCTCTCCTCGGACATGGCGGCTTGCCAAACTTAGTTGTCGTGGGAGGGGACGCCGCCATCGACAACGCGACGTCCCGACCCATTCACCACTTGCGTGACACTATTCGATTATCAAAGCCTGCGGAGGAGGAGGGATTCGAACCCCCGGAGCTTGCGCTCGGCGGTTTTCAAGACCGCTGCCTTCGACCGCTCGGCCACTCCTCCAGGTTCCCCCAGAGGCTCGGGTATTTATAGGGATCACCCGCCCCTTGTAAAGCGCGATCGCGAAACTTTGCGCGCGGACCTGGTCATGGGCGGCCGGCCACGCGGTCTAACTCTGCCCAGATAGCCGCAAGTCAATTCACTTTGCCGAGCTTGCCGGATCGCCCGCGCCGGCAACGCTCCGTCCCACCCGCGCAGACCCGGGCAGCCTGGTCGTCGCGAATGTTGGCGCCGCGGCGAATCGTCCGCGTGATGACCGTTTGATCCAACGAGCAAAGTTCAACCGAGCTCGAGCGACGAGATCTCAGAACGATCCGATGAGCGCAAGGCCGGTGCCCCGGCCGGACCCGTGATCGGGCGTGACCACTGGAATGATCCCGATCTGTATCGAATCGCGCCGGCCGTTGAAGCGCCGGACTTCACGCGGCAACGTCGCAACATCGATCACCAGTCCGGTCGCGTACGCACCTGCCGCGGCCAGGCCGCCGAGCATTAGCGGAAACCGTGCGTCCTCACCCTCGGTATCACTCGCGAGTGCGAAGCCGGCGCCGAGCCCGGCCGCAACACCGACCACGCGAACGATCAGTCCCCGTGTGACGTACCGATCGAGATACCAATGTCCGGCGCTCGGCCCGACGAGCAGTCCGACCGTGCTGACCGTTGCGATCGCATACATTGCGGGACCGTCCTGGATCGCACCGAGCGCGCCGACGAGCCCGCTCGCGGCGGTGGCTCCCCACGAATAGAACAACGCGGTTCGGAGTCGCTTGGGCGCGGACGGCTCGGTGGTCGTCGCAGGAGTCGTTCCGGGGGGCTGCGCCGCCGAGACCTCAGGAATCACCACCAATGCGATCAGCAACACGATGCGCTGCATGAGTTTCACGCTACGCGTCGCGCGCCGATTCGGGTGTCCCGAGCCAACACACTGGATCGCAGCGTGAGGTGTCCGCCTGTGATTCGAACGCCTCTAGCGCGACAGGTGCCTATTACGTCTTCGGCGTGATCCGTTCGATCCGTTCGATCCGTTCGATGCCGCTGAGATATGGCCGCAGTGCCATCGGGACCACCACGCTGCCATCGGCCTGCTGGCACTGCTCGAGGATCGCGACGATCGTCCGGCCGACGGCGATGCCCGAGCCGTTCAGCGTGTGGACCAACCGCGGCTTATCACCGGCGTGGGGCCGGTACCGGATCTTGGCGCGCCGAGCCTGAAAATCTTCGAAGTTCGAGCACGACGAGATCTCGCGGAACGTGTTCTGGCCCGGCAACCAGACCTCGAGGTCGTAGGTCTTCGCGGCGGAGAATCCGAGATCACCCGTGCACAGCGTTACTACGCGGTAATGAAGGCCAAGTCCTTGCAGCACGCGCTCGGCGTCGCCGCGCAGCGCCTCGAGCTCGGCGTAACTGGTCTCGGGCGTGGTGAGCTTGACGATCTCGACCTTGTCGAATTGGTGCTGGCGGATCAGCCCGCGGGTGTCCTTGCCTGCAGCCCCCGCCTCCGCGCGAAAGCAGGGCGAGTACGCGCAGTACTTTCGGGGAAGATCTTCGGCGGTCAGGATCTGATCGTAGTGAAGGTTGGTGACCTGGACCTCGGCGGTCGGCGACAAGAACAGATCATTGTCGGCGACGTGGTCCGGGCCGACTGCCATCTCGAGCTTGAACAGGTCGGCAGAGAATTTCGGCAGCTGACCCGTTCCGCGCAGGGCGGTACGGCGGACGATCGCGGGCGGCCAGACCTCCTCGTAGCCAGCGTTGCCGTGGAGATCGAGCATGTAGTTGACGAGCGCGCGGGTCAGTCGAGACGCTGCCCCGCGCAACACCGTAAACCGCGCGCCGGCGATCCGCGCGCCGGCATCGAAGTCGAGGATGCCGAGGGCTTCCCCGATCTCCCAGTGCGGCTTGGGCGCGAATCCAAAGCTCGGTTGTTCCCCCCAGGTGTGGAGGACAGTGTTGTCGTGCTCACTAGTGCCCGCGGGTACGCTGGTGTGTGGAGCGTTGGGAATGTGAAGCAACGCCTGCTGGGATTCAGCTTCCAAGCCCGTCAGCTGCGCCTCGCCGTCTTTGATCTTCGACGCGAGCGCCTTGAGCTCGTCGCGCGCGGCCGCAAATTCGGGCGATTTCTTGTCGAGCTTGGCCATCCGCTCGTTGGCGGCATTACGAGCCGAGCGCATCGTGTCGAGCTCGCCTTGGAGCTTCCGTCGGCGGTCATCTACCGAGCGCCAGCTCGTCACGGCGGCGGTGACGTCGCCGCCTCGGCGCGCTACATCGTCCATGCGAGCGGGGTCGAGCACGGTTCCTCTTATCGCGAATCGTCCATGATCGAAAGCCGGGCGATCCCAGCATTCCTAGAGCCGGCGCGCTATGATGGTCAACGGGATGATCGAGGCCACCTGCTCGGCGTGCGGGACCTTGAACCGCGTCGCTGAATCCGACGTTCCGGCGGGAACGAAGTTCGTCAACTGTTCGAGCTGTATGTCGAAGGTTGCGCTTCCCGGGAAGCCGACGTCGACCGGACCGTTGCCGATCAAGCCACCGGCGGGCATGTTGCCCAAGGTCGCGCCGCCGCTCAAACCCCCCGCAGTACCCAAGCCGCCGCCGGTTCCGTCGCGTGTGACACCGGTAGCTGGCTCGCCGATCGCGCCCAAACCGCCGGCAACGCCTGCGATCCCGGCGATCGCCGCACCTCCGCCCGCGCCGGTTGCTCCCGCCGCCCCGGCGTTCGATCTGGCGGATCTCCCCGCGCCGAAGCGGGCGAGCCCCCTCGGAGCCGAAGTTTCCAAGCCCGCACCGAAGTCGGGCCTCGCGTCGGCGCTCGACGCTGATCCACGTGGCGCCAAGCGCGGCGGTGGCGTGCTCGATCTCGATGCATTGTCCGGGGGCGCCGATCTTCCGGCGCCGAAGTCTCCGTCGGGAGGCCGCGCTCCATCGCCGCTCGCCGATGCTCCGGTTCCGGTGCCCGGAGGATCTTCGATCGTCGACCTGCCGGCCCCGAAATCTGCAGATCCGCCCGATCTGCCCGCGCCCAGAGGGCCTGGTCCGGTTGGCATCATCGATCTTCCGGCGCCCAAGGGGCCCGGTCCTGCTCCAGGTCCGGAATCGCTGAACAGCTTGTTCGACGATCTGACCCTGACGCCCAAGAAGTCCAAGCCAGCCGAGCGCGGGGACGACGGCCTGGCACCCAAAGGATTTTTCGATGATCTGCCCGCGCCCGCCGCGGCGAAGGCCAAGCCCGCAGAGCGCCCGAGCGAAGACATCGCGCCGAAGGGATTTTTCGACGACCTGCCGACCAGCAAGGCTCCGCCGGTCGCGGCGAGATCCAAGCCTGCAGAACGTGCGAGCGATGAAGTCGCGCCGAAGGGATTCTTCGACGATCTGCCGCAGCCTGCTGCCAAGCTCGGTAAGCCGCAGCCAACCAGCGACGAGGTAGCGCCGAAGGGGTTCTTCGACGATCTCCCGCAGCCCGCCGCGAAGCTCGGCAAGCCGCAGCCAACCAGCGACGAAGTCGCGCCGAAGGGGTTCTTCGACGATCTGCCGCAGCCGAGCTCGAGCGCGAAGTCCGAGCCGGCACGTGCCGCGGCGCCACAGGGATTCTTCGAACAGCTCCCTCAACCACGTGCGAAGTCCTCGCCTGCCGCACCGGAGCCGAGCACCACGATGGATCTCGCGAGCGAGCTGCCATCGCTCGAGCTCGAGTCGAGCACGGTGTCGATCGGCGATTCGCCGCCGCGTCCAGACGAGCCAGCGCTGCCACCGTCGATGGGATTGGCGCAGCCCGCGGGAAGCGCGAAGCCCAGCGAGTCATTCGACGATCTCGATCTCTCGAAGCCGAGCGGCTCACCGGTGCGGTTCGATCCGCCGAAGCAAAAGTCTGCGACCGCGGCGCCGGCCAAGCCGATGAGGTCGCTCGCCAGCGCCAAGCCGGGCGACGCTCCGTCGCTCGAGGTTGAAGGCGGAGCCAGCGCTGCCGAGCTCGCCGCACGACCTGCCGAGAAGCCGGATCTCAAGGCCAAGCAGGAAGAGCGAGCCAAGGCGAAAGCCGACGCGGAAGCCGCCAAGAACGCGCGGCGTAAACAGATCAAGATCGTGAGCATCGCGACCGCTGGCGTGCTCGCGCTCGGTGCCGGTGGGTTCGTGTTCTACCAGCGACACGCTGCGGCCGAGGAGCGCGCAGCTCAGATCTCGTTGAAGCTCCACGACGCTCGCAAACAGATGACCGATCCGGACACCTGGTCGCGGGCGGCGAGCTCGGCGAACGACGTCGTCGGATTGGACGCGAGCAACGCGGAGGCGCTCGGAATCGCCGCGGAGGCGTCGTTCGCGACGGGGCTGTCCAACGGCAAAGGAGCCGATGCGCGGTTTGCCAAGGGCCGCACGCTGATCACCGATGCGTTGAAGGTCGGCGCGGGCGGGCAGGCGTTGCTCCGAGCGCAGGCGCTGTCATCGATCGCCGCCAATCAACCGGCGCAGGCGGTTCCCAAGCTCGGCGAGCTGATCAAGCAATCGCCCACCGACGGTACGCTGGATCTTTACCTGGGTTGGGCGCACGCGGCAGCCGGTGACCAGGCCGCCGCGATCAAGGCGTTCGATCAAGCCGCGACCAAGTCTCCCGCGATCAAGTCGCTCGCGATGCTCGAGCGAGCGCGTGCCAAGCTGGCGCTTGGTGATATCGCAGGTGCGAGCGCGGATTTCACGGCGGTGCTCGCGGCCGAGCCAGAGAACATCGCTGCGATGGTCGGGCTGGCGTCGACGTTGCCGCGATCGCAATCGCAACAGCAGGAATCGGATCTGCTGGCGATCCTCGCCCGCAAGGACATCGCCAGCGCCGATCCTCGGGTCGTCGCGCAGGCGTGGTCGTTGACCGGCGAGCTCGCGCGGCTGTCGAGCCGGCTCGACGTCGCGAGGGAGCGCTATCGCAAAGCGCTCGAGGCGATGCCCAACGATCTGGCGGCGACCACCGGGATGGCCGAGGTGGAGCTAAGCGCCGGCAAGCTCGACGCGGCAACCAAGCTGCTGTCGACCGTGCTCACCGCCGCGAAGAACGACGTCAACGCGCAGCTGGTGGCCAGCGAGCTGGCGGTCGCGCAGAAGAACTTCGAGGACGCCGAGACGCGGATCAATGTGCTGTCGGAGCGCCAACCGCCGTTGCCCCCCACGAGCCAAGCGCGGCTGCACGTGGTTCGCGGCCACTTGCTCGACGCACAGGGCAAAGATGATGATGCCGTCGCGGCCTATCTAGAGGGTGCGAAGATCGTCGGCGAGCGCGAGCTCGGCCCGACGATGGCCGCGGTCGCCAAGCTGTCGGACATGGCGAAGAAGACGCCAGCCCGTGCCGCCGAGCTGAAGGCCAAGGTGCAAGAGCTACTCGGTCCACTGAAGGATCGCGCGAAGACCGATCCGCAGCTCGCGCTGGCGCTCGGCGCCGCATACGAGCGGGCCGGTGATCCCGAGCAAGCGATGCCGCTGCTGCGCGACGCGGCGACCGCGCGCGAAAATGATCCCGACGCGAACTATCTGCTCGGCAAGGTGCTGGTGAAGCTAGGCACCAACGACGAAGGCATCGATCGCCTGACCAAGGCGATGAAGCTGGCACCGGATCGAGCGGAGATCGCGCTCGAGCTCGCGCGCACCTACGAGAAGCTGAAGCGCGATGGCGAGGCGAAGGCGCTGTACGACCAGCTACTCGCCAAGGAGCCCAGCCTCGAGACGCGCGGGTATGCAGGTGAGTTCTTCGTGCGGACCGGTGAGGTCGAGAAGGCGGCGGCGCAAGGCGCGAAGATCCTCGAGGTCGACCATAAGAACGCGTCGGGGCACTACCTGGTCGGCGAAGGGCAGCTGGTTGGCGGCAAGCCCGACGAGGCGCGCAAGAGCTTCACGCAAGCGATCGACGTTGATCGCGCGGCGCGGTATGTCGACGCGTACGGTCGCGCCGCCGAAGCGCACGCGAAGCTTCGCAACAATGACCTCGCGCTGTCCGAGGATGCGTTAACGCATTACGTGCAGGTCACTCAGCTCGATCCGACGATGGTGAACCCGTGGGCGGGGCAGGGGCGAATCTATATTCTGCGCCGGGAGTACGAGAAGGCCGTTCCACCGCTGCTCGAGGCCGCGAAGCGAGCGCCGAACGATGCGGAGGTTGCCTATAACCTCGGGCTCGCGTATCGGGCACTCGACAAGAAAAAGGTCGCCATCGATTGGTTCGCTCAATCGAACAAGCTCAGACCGCACGCCGAAGCCAGTTGGAACCTAGGGAAGCTGTATCTAGATGTGGGCCAAGGTCTTGCGGCCAGGGCCGCCCTGTCAAAAGCCCGCGAGCTTGCGAATCACGAGGAAACGAAAACCGGCAAGACGATTCCCTGGCTGACAGAAGCGCTGCATGCACTTGGTCAAGTGTGTATGGACACACGCGATGAGAACTGCGCGCGCGAGGCGTGGGAACAATACGTCGAGCGTAAGCCACCGCCTGGAGCGCAGCTCGATGCTGTTCGGCGCGCTCTCGCAACCGAGCTTCGCCGCTAATGCTGTGACGCTTCACCCGATCGTCCTCGGCACCGCGGGCCACATCGATCACGGCAAGACCTCGCTGGTTCGCGCGCTGACCGGGATCGATACCGATCGACTCCCCGTCGAGAAGGCGCGCGGCATCACGACCGAGCTAGGCTTCGCGCGGCTCGAGCTCGGTGCTCGGACGATCGCGGTCGTCGACGTGCCGGGCCACGAGCGGTTCGTGAAGTCGATGGTCGCCGGCGCGACCGGGCTCGATCTGGTGTGCCTCGTGATCGCGGCCGACGAAGGCGTGATGCCGCAGACCCGCGAGCACCTCGACATCTGCAACCTGCTCGGCGTTCGCCGCGGCTTGGTCGCGTTGACCAAGCGCGATCTCGTCGATCCCGAGTGGCTCGCGATGGTCACTGCCGACGTGCGTACTGCACTCGCCGGCGGGTTTCTGGAGAATGCGCCGATCGTCGCGGTATCGACCAAGACGTCCGAAGGTCTCGACGCGCTGCGCGCCGAGCTGGCGATGCTGGTCGAGCAGGTGCCGCCGCGCGAGCCAGCGGGCGTGTTTCGACTGCCGATCGACCGGGTGTTCACGATCAAAGGCTTCGGCACGGTCGTCACTGGCACCGTGCTCGGGGGAGCGGCCTCGGTCGGCGACGAGCTGACCATCATTCCCGGTGATCGCTCGGTGCGCGTTCGAGGGATCGAGTCTCACGGCGCGGCCGTGCCGAGCGTGATCGCGGGCCATCGCGCCGCGCTCAACTTGGGTGGGATCGCCGTCGACGAGCTCGCGCGAGGCGATCTACTCGCGCATCCCGGACAGGTCGCTGCATCACACATGCTCGACGTCGAGCTGCGCTATTTGCCGACCGCGCCGGGGCCGATCGACGGCCGGATGAAGGTGCTGGTTCACCACGGAACCGCGCAGGTGCTCGCCACCCTCGTGCTTGCCGGCGTCGAGGAGCTCGCTCCGGGTGGCCAGGCGCTGGCGCAGCTCCGGATCGAAGCGACGACCCCGCTCGGCGCAGTCCCCGGCGATCACTTCATCATCCGCGGCTTCGTGCCGACCGCGTCCCATGGATCGACGATCGGTGGAGGCCGCGTGATCCGCGTGCTCGCGCCAAAGCAGCGCACCGGGTCGCAACATGCCGAGGTGGTCGCGAGCTTAGCGTCGGCGCGTCGCGACGAGCGGATCGCGCTCGATGTGAAAGCCGCCGCACATGCAGGGCTATCGATCGGCGACCTGGTTCGGCGGCTCGGCGCTCCTGCGGGTGAGCTTGCAGGAGTGCTCGAGACCCTGGTGGCCAGCGGTGAGCTCTTGGTCGCCGGAACCGGAGAGCATGCGCACTATCATCACGCGCTGGTCGTCGCCGAGCTCGAGGCGAAGCTCAGCTCGCTCGTGGGCGACGATGGGATCGCTCGCGAGGAGCTACGCTCGCGGTTGCCCGCGGCGCTGCCCGTGCGGACGTTCGACGCGATCGTCGCGGCGCTGCAGACGCGAGGAAAGCTCGTTTCCGCTGGCGAGCGGGTGCAGCACTCGACAGCGCCGGCACGCGTGGCGGTGTCGGCGACCGAACAAGCGGTGCTCGCGCGCTTGGAAGCGAGTGGGCTCGAGCCACCGCGACCCAAGGAATTACCAGCGGTGCTCGGGCTGCCCGACGCACAGATCCGAGCGGCGTTGGATCGGCTGATCGTCGCGAAGCTAGCGGTGAAGATCAAACCCGATCTCGTGATGCACGCCGGTGTCGTCATCGCAGTGCGCGACAAGCTGCTCGCGTTTCTCGCCGACCACGAAACGATCGACGCACAGCAGTGGAAAGAGCTGACCGGCGCGAGCCGAAAGTTCACGATCCCGCTCGCGGAGTACTTCGACGCCGAGAAGGTCACGCTGCGGATCGGTGATAAGCGGCGAAGGCGCTGACTCCCTGCTCTGACTCTGCGTTCTCTGCGCCGTTACGTTCGTTCGGAGAGCTGAACGCAAAGGCGCGAAGGCCTCGGGGGGGATCGTCAGGTTCGACTACGTCTCGTCGACGACGTCCGGCGTATCGAGCTCGGGATGCTCCTTGTGATACGCGGTCAGCCACTCCGACAGCTTGGGCATCGCGACGTCGAGCCGGTGACTGCCCTCGCGATCCATCGCCTGGCGCCAGGCGAACCGCGCCTCTTCGTGCTCGCCGCGTTGCGCGTAGGCCCACGCGCACAGCAGCAGCAGATCTTTCCCGGCGGTCATCGACAGCCCCTTGCGCATCCGCTCGTGGAGCTCGGTCTCCTCGATCTCGAGCTTGCCCTCGGCGACGCCGAGGTGCATGTGCGCGATCCAATGCGACAGCTTGAGCACCTCACCGGCTGGGACGCCACCGCGTCCATCGAGCAGCAGCCGCGCTTCCTTGAGCTGTCCGAGCGCGGTCAGCAGATTGATCTCGGTGTAATACGAGAACTGGTGCTGGATCATCCGCGGCGACAGCTTGCCGCGGGCTCGGCGCACCCGCTCCAGCGCTTGTTCGGTGCGGCCGTCGAGCGCGTCGGCGATCGCGACGCGAAGCTCGGCGAGTGCGCGCACCCGGCCGGGTGCCCACCACGCGCGGGTGACGGGCATCGCCAGCTCGCGACCGGCGGCGGCGTCTCCATTGGAGAGCGCTACGCTCGCCTCGTTGACCCGCTTCACCGCGCGCACCGTGCCGAGGAACCGGCCGCCCAACGCGAGATAGAACGGGATCAAGATCGGAAACGACACCGCAGCGAGCGCGACCCCAGCCGCGGTGACGCCGCCGAACGCGACGTACGCCGCCATCTGCCGGCTGCGCACACCTGCCGGATCTTTGACCTCGCCATCGCGCCCGACATAGACCAGCTGGCCTTTGCCGGCGCGGTCGAGATCGGTGGCGATCATCGGTCGCGCGAGCGCGGTGGTAGGTGGTTCCTTGGCCATGTCAGCTCGCGTCGTCGTGCACGCGCCAATCGGTGCCGCCCGGGGTGTCCAACAGCTCGACGCCGATCGCCGAGAGCTCGGCGCGGATCGCATCTGCACGCGCGAAGTCTTTCGAGGCTCGCGCCGACGTGCGCTCCGACAGCAGCGCCTCGACGCGATCGACCGCGATCGAGTTGCGCTGCACCAACCGGGCTCGCCGGTCGCGCAGATACTCCGCCGGCGGGCTCGCCAAGATCCCCAGCGCAGCACCGGTCGCTCGTAGATCGGCGGCGATCTTGGCGAGCGTTCTGCGCCGCACGACCTTGTCGATTCCCTTGGCCTCGGCGAGCAACCGATTGCCGAGCGTCTTCGCGTCGTGCATCGCCGCCATCACCACCGGGGAGTTGAAGTCGTCGGCGAGTGCTTCGCGCGCGGCGGGGAGCAAGCGCTCGGCCTCGGGCAACACCGCGCCAGGTCCCGGATCTGCAGCCTGTGCGACGAGCTGGTCGATCTTCTGCAGCGTCACGTAGAAATCTTCGAGCCTGCGATCTGCAGCCTCGAGGCTGTAGAACCGTGCGCTGACGACCTTGCCATCGGCGTCCTTGATCGACTCGAACTCGAAGTCGACCGGCGAGCGATAGTGATGCTCGACGCAGAAGAACCTCAGCGCTTCGCCGCCGACGGCGTCGGCGATCTGCGCGCAGTCGACGACGTTACCCAGCGACTTCGACATCTTCTCGCCAGCGAAGTTGAGAAATCCGTTGTGCATCCAATAGCGGGCGAACGTGCCGACGCCGTTAGCGCCTTGCGATTGCGCGATCTCGTTCTCGTGGTGTGGAAAGATCAGATCCTTGCCACCGCCATGGAGATCGAACGTCACGCCGAGATGGGCGAGCGTCATCGCCGAGCACTCGATGTGCCAGCCCGGTCGGCCGTTACCCCACGGCGATGGCCAGAACGGCTCGCCCGGCTTCGCCGCCTTCCACAGCGCGAAGTCGGCCGGCGATCGCTTGCGCTCGTCGACCTCGACGCGCGCACCCGCCTTCAGATCGTCGAGACTCTGCCCGCTGAGCTGGCCGTACGGGGGAAACTTGTCGCACGCGAAGTAGACGTCACCATCGAGCTGGTATGCGGTGCCGTTGCCGACCAGCGCCTCGATCAGCGCGATGATCTCGGCGATGTGCGTCGAGACCTTGGGTTCGACGTCGGGCGCGAGCACGCCGAACCGACCCATATCGCGGTTGTAGTCAGCCGCAAACCGGGCGGCGAGCGCCATCGGATCTTCGCCGACCTCGTTCGCGCGCTTGATGATCTTGTCCTCGACGTCCGTGATGTTGCGGACGTACTTCACCGCGTAGCCCAGGAACGTGAGGCTCCGGCGAATCGTATCGAACGAGATCGCCGAGAACGCATGGCCGATGTGAGCCGGCGCGTACGGCGTGGGTCCACACACGTACATGCGAACCTTGCCCGGTTCGAGCGGTTCAAAGGCGACCTTTTGGCGGCGCAGCGAGTCGTACAGCCGGATCGGCGTCACCGGGAGGTTTTAGCATTGCCGGCTCGTCGTCGGAGCCTTTGGGTCAGGTTCATGCCGCTGGAGCAGAACCGCGGCCGGAGAACAGATCGCGGCGCACCGCGCGGACGAGCGCCCATGCAAACAACAACCCGATGATGCCGAGCCCCACCAAGATCCACGTCACGTACCAGTAGTCCTCCGGGCGCTCACCGGTGATCAGCGCGTACGCGTCATCCGGGACGGGCTGTGAGACGTACACGCCGATCAGATCGATATGAGCACTCGCTGCCGCGCCCGCGGGCGTCGCGAAGCCGTCTGGTGGCGAGCTGCGCAGCGCACCCCACGTCGTGCGCACGTGGCGTGTCATCGGGTCGACGCTCGCGGCCCACAGATTGGCTGCCTGAAGCTTCGTCGTCACTTCGGCGGCGGGAAGCGCGACGCCGAACTTGACGCCGTCTTTGCCAGGTTCGGTCGACTCCGGCGTGATTCCTGCCTTGGTGAGGTGTGCGGTCCACGCCGCCGCGTCGAGAAGCGGGCCGTGATCTTCGGTCTGTTCGGTGAATCTCGCAGTGATCGTCGATCGATTGGGCTCGACGACATCGAACGCGACCTCCGCGGCGTCGGTGATCGCGAGCGTGTCGCCGGCAACCGTCGCGAGCTTGCCGGTCGAAAATGCGGCGCGCGCGGCGGTCGTCGACGCGAATACCGGGCGCGGATGCGCGCTGGCGTACTCGGCGAGGACATCCGCGAACGGGAGCTCGGCGAGCTTGCGCAACCGGCCCGTGTAGCCACTCGTCGTCGGTGCGGTCCAGCCGTCGCCAGGGAGCACCAACCACAGGCGATCGCCGGTCCCACGCACGGGAGTCACGCGCTGACCGAGGCTGGTCTTCGCCGCGGTGGTGCGAATGGCGTTGGCCATCAGCGGCTCGGCATCGAGCGCGACATAGGACTCGGTGGCGACCTTGCCGGCGAGGATCGACGCGACGTCGACCTTCTGGGGCTGGCCGCCGGCGCTGAATGCGCGATCGGCGCTCAGCCGAACGATCGCGAACACACACAGAAACACCACGCCTGCGCAGGTGATGATGCCGAGCTTTCCACGTGATCGCGGGAGCTTCACCAGATCTGGATCGATCGCGTCGCGGGGGACGGGAGCACCCGGATCGATCGGTGTTGACTCGGCCATGACGGAAGCGATCGGCATCCTAACGTGCAGATCGACAACACGCCACCCGCCCTGGTTGCAGTGATTTTCGCTGGATCGGCGCAATTCCGGCCGTCGAATGGGTTTATCGCTCGCCGAGCGCGTGGGACGGTCGAGCCACCGTGGCCACCAGTGCACGACCTCCCAGCTCGCGCGAACAACCGCTCGGGGTTGCTGACGTCGTTCGGTTGGCCGGCCGCGCCCTCGACGCGCTTGGTCTGATCTGGCTCGAGGGCGAGGTGGCGCAGGTCTCGCAGCCGTCGTCGGGACACTTGTACTTCTCGCTGCGCGATCGCGAGTGTGTCTTGCCGGCGGTGATGTGGGCACGCGACGCAGGTCGCATGCGGTTCAAGATCGAACCGGGCCAGCGATTGCGCGTGCGCGGCCGGTGCGGCGTCTACGATCGAGACGGCAAGATGCAACTGTACGCAGACTTTGCCGAGCCCGCTGGTGCCGGCGCCGAGGCACTCGCGCTGCAACAGCTCAAGACCAAGCTGGCCGCCGAGGGAATCTTCGCGGCCGAGCGCAAGCGGCCGTTGCCGAAATTTCCTCGGCGAATCGGCGTGGTGACCTCGCGCAGCGGTGCCGCGATCCACGACATCATTCGCACCGTTCAGCGCCGACTCCCGACGCCGATCCTGATCGCCGACTGCGCGGTGCAGGGTCCGACCGCTCCGCATCAGATCGTACAGGGCATGGCGATGGTGGTGCGTGCCGGCGTCGACGTCGTGATCGTCGGCCGCGGTGGCGGCGCGGTCACCGATCTCACCGCGTTCAACCACGAGCGCGTGGTCCGGACGATCGCTCGCTGCCCGGTCCCGGTGATCAGCGCGGTGGGACATGAGGTGGATCTGTCGCTCGCTGATCTCGCGGCGGATGCCCGCGCATCGACGCCCACTGCCGCCGCCGAGCTAGCCGTCGCCGACGGCGCTGCGATTGCCGACGTCCTCGGCAAAGAACGCCGGCGGCTCGATCGCGAGATCCATCACCGGCTCGATCGAGCGCGACAGGACCTCGATCGCGCGACCGTCGGGCTTCATACTCGTGGCGAGCGCACGCTCTCGGCCACTCGTGGCGAGCTCCACAAGCTCCACCATCGGCTCACCGGGTTACATCCCCGCGCACGAATCCTCACACACCGAGCGGCGCTGGCCGAGCTCGAGCTGCGATTGGCCGCGGCCCACCCCGGCGGGCTGGTCGCTCGACTGCGTCGCGAGCACGATGCCCTGATCGCACGGCGAGACGCCGCGATCGTCCGCGTCATGGATCAGCGGCGCGCGGCGTTGGGCCGTGCCGGCGCCGAGCTGGCGGCGATGTCGCCGCTGGCGGTGCTGGATCGTGGCTACGCGATGGTGCAACGTGGAGGGGTGATCGTGCGGGACGCGGCTCGGGTAACGCCAGGCGAGGTGCTCGACGTGCGACTCGCTCGCGGATCGATGCAGGTCACGGTTACCGCGATCGGGGCTCCCGATCCCGATCCGGATCGAGAGTCATGAGAGGCGGCAAGACGCCACAACATCGCAATCGTCGCGCGACCGTGCTCGACAAGCCCGAGCGCAGCGCCGGTGCCGAAGCCGGGTTTGGCGCTGACGATGCGCCGACCTACTCCGACGAGCAGCCGTTCGATCCCGCCGACCATGATCTCGACGACGGCGTGGGTGATGTCGACGAGTCGGCTGACGTCGACGACGAACCAGCGCCTGCGATCCCGATGCTTCACGTCGCGCTCCACGAAGCGGCGCCGCATCTCGCGGCTGCGGAACGCGCGATCCAGATCGCCAATCACGCAGTCGTCGTCGCGACGACCGGGCGCGAAGGCATGGCAACGGTCGCCCACGCGCTGGCAGCGGGCGGTGTCGACGCGGTTGTGGTCGGGATGCCGGGCGGCGAGATCATCATCGACGCAGCGCACATGGTCACGCCACGGCGCCCGGTGATCATCGCCGCCTACAACGGCCTCGGAACCGACGCGGTCATCAATGCGACCAACGAAGGCGCGGATCTCGTCACGCTGCGTCCACACGATCCGGATCGGCTCGCGGTCGTGCTATTGGCAGCAGCGCGCTTGATCGACGACCGCGCGCACTTGCGCGGCGCGCGCCGCGGCGTCGGCACGAGCCAGGTTCGCTGGGAGGATCTCACGCGCGACGAGCCCCGCGGGTTACTGCGGTTCGACGTGTTCCAGCGGGTGCTCGAGCACGAGCTCAAGAGCGCACGGCGTCATCACAATCCGTTGTCATTGGCAGTGTTCTCGGTCGACGTGCCACTGCCGGCGTTGAGCTCGAGCTTGATGAAGCTAGTGCGCGCACGTGCATCGCTCGCGTTGCTCGATGCGATGCGTGACTTCGATCTGGCCACCGAGCTCGACTCCAACCGGTTTCTGATGTTGTTTCCGTACACCGATCTGATCGAGGCCGCCGAGGTTTCACGGGCGGTGATCGCGGCGGTGAACGCTGGCGAGCCGGTGATCGCCGATGGCCGGTCGGTGGCGTATCGCTTGATCGGCGCGGTTGCCGGCGCAGCCCCAGGCTCGACGCCATCGTTTGCGCGGCTTGTTCGAGACGCCACGCGTGCGCTCGAGCGGGCACGCAACGACGGCGTGGACCTGCTGGTATCGACGCGCGAGGACGACGACGAATGACCCGGGGGCGCAAGCTCGTCACGGCCGTGGTGGGCTGGCCGATCGAGCATTCGCGCAGTCCGCAGATCATCAACGCCGCGTTCGCAGCGTCGGGGATCACCGGCGAGATGATTCCCGTCGGTATCCCGCCAGAACGGTTTGCGGCGACGCTCGAATGGCTCCGATCGATCGAGGCGGTCGGAGCGAGCGTCACGATCCCTCACAAGGTGGCGGCGAAGGCGGCTTGCGATCGGAGCTCGACTGCTGCCGAGGCGATCGGCGCGGTCAACTGCCTGCAGTTCACGGGCGAACAACTGATCGGGCACAACACCGACGAGCAGGGATTCGCGGACAGCTTGCGCGCCGCCGGGTTCGAGACAGCGGGCTCGACGGTCGTCGTGCTCGGTGCAGGCGGCTCCGCCCGCGCGATCGTCCACGCGGTCCGTGATGCGGCTGCGATCGAAGTGATCGCGCGAGATCCATCGCGTGTCGCCTGGACCACGGCACAGCCGTGGACGCCCGAGGTACTCGCGGATGGCTTCTCGCGTGCGTCGTTGGTCGTCGATTGCACGCCGGTTGGCCTCGGTGGCGACGGCGAGCGCTCGTGGGTCGAAGCATTGCCGCTCGATCGCCTCGCGCGGGGTGCCTGGATCGCGACGCTGGTCTACCACCGAACCCCGGTGTTGCTGCAACGCGCGACTAGCCGCGGTCATTCGGTGATCGATGGCAAAGCGATGCTGATCCATCAGGGAGCCAGGGCGTTCACGATCTGGACAGGCGCTCCCGCACCGATCGAAGCGATGACGCGCGCCCTCGATGATTCGCTTCGCGGTACGTGATCTGCATCGCTGCCGCGCCGTAACTGCCTCGAGGTGACATCGTGAGGGACTTCCGCCGTCTCCCCGCCTGGCTTGGCCTGGTCGTGTGCCTTGGATTCACAGGAGCGGGTGTCGCATGGGCCGAGGACGCCCAGGGTGAGCCCGCTCCGACCGCGACGCGGAGCGATTTGCCGGGCGATCCCGAAGAACCACACCACCCGCGGGGCACCACGGCAAGGGTTGGCACGTCGGTCGGCTATCTGCGAGGACAACACTACGAGGTACTCGGGCTCGGGCTGACCACGGCAGTTGGCCAGCGCTTCGACCGCGTCGCGATCGAGGCCGAATACACGTATCTGCAGTATCAAGAGACCGGGCCGTCGACGATCCGGCTCGGTCGCGGCCAGCGGCTCGGGGTGATCGGACGGGTCGATGTAGTTAGGTTCGGTCCGCGCTGGGTCGGGAACAACTCGATGCTCGCGCTGTACGTCGAGGGCGGCGCCGCGGTGGCGTGGGACAACTGGTACCGCCCCGGTTACCGCGAGCCCGCTCGGGTCGTTCCGGTGGATACCAAGCGCACCGAGGGCCAGCTCGGCATGGGCATGTTGATCGATCACCGGCTCCAGAAACCGGTGGGCTATCCGATCCGGATCGGCTGGTTCGTTGGATGGCGCGTAGGGTTCGCGCCTTCGCCGGACGGGCCGCCCTCGGTGTGTCGCGCGAGCGGGAACACGTGTCGGACCGCGGCGATGGAGTCTGACGAGGCGATCGCGTTCGATCGGTCGCTGTTGTTCCAGTCGAGCCTGTCGGCGACCTGGTGACGCTACAGCTCGGGCGGGGGCGGAACGCCGGTATCGGTCGATTCGGTCTTGCCGGCCTCGCTCGCCTCGCACTGAACGTCATCGACACACGTGCCCTGCTTCGAGGAGCACTCGATCCGGTTGCCTTGCTCGTAGACTGGCTTGGCGTCTTCGCTGGCGAGCGGGGTCGACTTGCAGCAGCAGGTCTCGGCGGCGGTATCGGATCCGGGACCTGGCGTGCTGGTCGACGGAGCCTGCGAGCCACCACAAGCTGCGGCGAACACGAACGCAAGAGCGATGAAGTTCCGCATGCCCGCGTCGTAGCACAGCATGCATTCTCGTTCTCGGTTCCAATTACCTATTCGGGCGCCCGGTGGTCCTAGGCCCACGAGGAACGGTGAAGCGGCACCGCGATGATGAATGGTGCCTCAGCGGCGCACTCCGAAAATGGCGAGGGGCCCAACAAGGCCCCTCTTTCGCCACTTGAGGTGAGGGTGTCCGCGTCGGGTGACGCGAGCTGTGCCGGGTGGCACGGCACCTCAAAACGCTAGGCGTGGGTGACGCACACCGTTCGAACCAACAACTCACCGCAAAAGCTAGGCGTGGTGTGACGCACACGCGAAATAACAACTCACCGCAAAGCTAGGCTACGAATGCGTTGCGCTGTGACGGCGAATGAACGTCGGCACGTCGAGCTCGCTCTCGGTGTCGATCTCACCGGAGAGCACGGTCTTCATGTGCGGGCGAGACTGGGCGCGCTTGCGCTCGGGGTGAACGAGCGGGGCGCCGTCGATCGGCGCGGGACCCGAGCCACTGGCCACGCGGGCCGAGACTTCGCCTTGCGGCACGGGATCGACGAGCTCGGCAAGTGCCTTCTCGACCTCGGTCATCTCGCGCGACTGGGGCTGATCCCACGTGACGTCGATCTCGGGCTCGTCGACGATCGCGGCCGGAGCGCGGCGCGGTGGGGTCGGCGCTGGATACTCCTTCGTGATCTGGGTCGAAACGTCATAGGGCAGCGAGACCTGCGACGAGCTGAGTCGCTGCTTGGGGGCGAGCGTCGGGGCGGGCACGACCGGCCGCGCAACCTCGGGGACCACCATCTTGGCCTTGGCCTCGCGGTCGAAGCCGGTGGCGATCACGGTGAGGCGGACCTCTTCGCTGAGGTTCGGGTCGATCACCGAGCCGAAGATGATGTTGGCATCTTCGTGTGCGGCGGCTTCGATCAGCGACGACGCCTCGTTGACCTCGTGGAGGGTCAGGTCGGGCCCGCCGGTGATGTTGATCAGGATGCCGGTGGCGCCTTCGATGCTGACGTCCTCGAGCAGCGGCGAGCTGATCGCCATCTCGGCGGCTTCGGTCGCGCGGCGCTTGCCGGTGCCGACGCCGGTGCCCATCAGGGCGCGCCCGGTGCGGCTCATGATGGTGCGGACGTCGGCGAAGTCGACGTTGACCAGGCCGGGGACGGTCATCAGGTCGCTGATGCCCTGGACCGCGTTGAGCAGCACCGAGTCCGCCTTGCGGAACGCCTCCACCATCGAGGTCTGCTGACCGACGAGGGCGAGCAGGCGATTGTTGGGGATGACTAGCAGCGTATCGACCGCTGCGGCGAGCCGATCGATGCCTTCGGTCGCTTGGCGCGAGCGCTTGCGGCCTTCGAAGCCGAACGGCTTGGTCACCACGCCGACCGTCAGTGCGCCGCAGTCGCGGGCGATCTGAGCGATCACGGGTGCAGCGCCGGTGCCGGTGCCGCCGCCCATGCCAGCGGTGACGAACACCATATCGGCGCCCGAGATCAAGTCAGCGATGTGCTGCATGCTCTCCTCGGCCGACTTGCGGCCGACGTCTGGATTCGCGCCAGCGCCGAGGCCCTTGGTGAGCGCGCTGCCGAGCTGGATCTTGTGCGGCGCCATGTTGGCTTCGAGCGCCTGGAGATCGGTGTTGGCTACGACGAACTCGACGCCGTCGAGGTTGCCGCTGATCATGGTGTTGACCGCATTGCCGCCGCCGCCACCGACACCGATGACAAGGATCTTTGCGTGACTGACGTCGTCGAATTCGATGAGTGCCATGGTCTGGTTCCCCCTGGTGAGCCCATATGAAAGGTCGTGATCATCAGGGGCAACTTTTTGATCCGAACGCGCGACGATTTGTTGCGATCGAAGATCTCCTCGGCATTTTTGCTGCGCGCATGTAGGTTGAAGTGGCGCAGATCAACGTCGCCGAAGAGGAGCTGCGCGCGGGCAATGTGCACGACGCATGCTCACGCGCCCGAGTCGCGCGCTCCGACGAGGTGCGTGGGTTGTGGGCGACGTGACTGAAGAGGTGGAGGATTGGGAGAACGCGTACGCGCGCGCTCGGGGCGGGTGGAACGACGCGACTGGCGTCTGCCGATGATAGGTCGGTGCGGGGTGCGGCAAATCTTAGGTACGTGCGGGACCCGACACGACTGAATTAGTAACAGCCGCCAGCGCGCCGCCACCCGCCGGGCGCGCGCTCGGACGAGCGTGCGTAGGCTCCGTGTGGTCGACGTGATCGGGGAGGTGGAGCGTTGCAGAACGCGGTTCGTCTGTTGGTGGAAAACGCGAGCTCGCGCGCTCGGGGCGCGGGCTCCGATGAGAGTGGGTTGTGGGCGACGTGACTGAAGAGCTGGAGGAATCGAGAACGCGTGCTCGCGCGCTCGAGGTTGTGGGCGACGTGACTGAGGAAGTGGGGGGTGAGAACGCGCGTGCGTGTGACAGCGCGTGGGTCTGACGGCACAGGAGTACGAATAGGAGGTCGTGTTCGCGCGTTGTCCGAAGCATGCGAATCACGAGCGCTGTTGGTACGGCAATGCTGCTTGTTCCGAGCATCGCGATGGGTTGCGGTGACGAGGGCTATCGCGATCCGAGATTGGGCGAGGTCTTGATCGCTGGGCTCGGCGCTAGCTTTGCGGCGACCGGCGTGTTGTTGCCGTGGTTTCTGTTTGGGGCCGCGCCACGATGTAAGGCGTGTGGCAGACCTCACACCACGCGGTGGCGCAGCGGACCTGTCGAATGCGCGGCCTGCGGCACCGTGCAAACCATGCACGCTCGGCTGGCCTACTTCGCGATCCTGTTCGCCGGCGTGACTGCCGCTTTGTTCATCGCCGGATTCGCTTATTCAGCGCGAGTGATCGATCGCGATGAAGAATTCATATTCTCGGCGTGGGCGCTCGGCGCACTGACCACCGTCGTGATGGCGTGGCTGTTCGATCGACTGCGCCGCACGCCCGACAACCTCCCTCGCGCCGTACAGCTGCCGCGCGACGCTGGCCGCTAGGCGCGATCAAACGCCGGACCACGTGCTCTCGCACGAGCGAGCGCCCCGAGCGCGCGGTGTGGGCGTCCTTCAGAGAGCTCTACTCGCGTTACTGGTGAGGAGCGGTCAACGATAATGGTGGCGCTCACGTACGCGGTGCCGTCGACGGCGGCGTAAGCGCTGATGGACGTCAACCGCATCAGGCGCCATGACAGGACAGGACGTCTGACTAGCTTCAGAACATCTCGGCGAGTCGGCTCCAGGCGCGCTTGAACATGCCTGGGCGATCTTCGCCGCGCGCGGGGAGCTGCACGCTCTTGGTGCTTTGCGCCCCGAACGTGACCAGGCCGACGCCGGTCGAGTAGCTCGGAGACCGCACGACATCGACGAGACCACCGATCTTGGTCGGCGCGCCGCGGCGGGTCGGCAACGACAGCACTTGTTCGGCGACCTCGGTGATGCCCTCCATCACGGTCGCGCCGCCGGTGAGCACGACACCGCCGGCGAGGCCGTCGAAGTGACCCGACCGCATGAGGTCCTTCTTCACATATTCGAAGATCTCTTCGATCCGCGGCTCGATCACCTGAACCAGCTCGGCGCGCGGCACCCGGCGAGGACCGCGCCCGCCGGTCGATGGGACCTCCATGGTCTCGCCATTCTCGACCAGCTCCGACCACGCGCAGCCGTACTTGCGCTTGAGCCGCTCCGCGGACTCCAGTGGCGTGCGCAGCAGCGTCGCGATGTCATTGGTCACTCGCTCGCCGCCGAGCTCGATCACCGAGGTGTGCACGATCGCACCGTCGGCGTAGATCATGATGTCGCAGGTTCCGCCGCCGATGTCGACGAGCGCGACCCCGAGCTCCTTCTCATCGTCCTCGAGCACCGCCTGTGATGACGCGAGCGACTCGAGCACGATGTCGGCGACCTGCAGGTTGCAGCGGTTCGCGCACCGGATCACGTTCTGCACCGACGCGGCGAGCGTGGTGACGATGTGCACCTTGGCCTCGAGCCGGACGCCGGCCATGCCGAGCGGATCGCGAATCCCGTCCTGATCGTCGACGATGTACTGCTGCGGCAGGACATGCAGCATCTCGCGGTCCATCGGAATCGCGACCGCCTTGGCTTGCTCGAGCACGCGCGCGATGTCGCTGTCGCGGACTTCTTTGTCCTTCACCGCCACGATGCCGTGCGAGTTGAGCCCGCGGACGTTGGGTCCCGAGATTGCGGCGTACACCGTCGAGATCTCGCAGCCCGCCATGTTCTCCGCTTCGTCCACGGCCTGGCGGATCGACGATACGGTCGCGTCGATGTTCACCACGTTGCCGCGGCGCATCCCCTTCGAGGGTGCGGTGCCGATGCCGATGATGTCGACACCGTCTTCGGTCACCTCGCCGACGATGCAGGCGATCTTGGTGGTTCCGATGTCGAGTCCGACGATGATCTCGCTGGTCTTGGGCTTTGCCATGGTGTGGTTAGAGGCGGGTCGATCCCGTCCTCTCCTTCGGTGGCTCACCCGTTGGGCTCGCCGGTACTGGGGTTGGCTCGAACGCTACCGTGACTTGATCGAAGCGAGCACCTCGCCTCGGAGATGCAGATGCGGATGCGGACGCCGACGTCGGCGTGGTGGCACCGACGTGAATCGCGTGCGCGCGCAGGCGCTCGTCATCGCTGAGCTCGGCCCATGCGGCGTCGAATGTGTGGATCCGGCGGGTCAGCTCGGATCCGAGCGCGCCGAGTTGGATCGCGGTCGCACGGTCATAGGTGCGTAGCGTGATCGCGCGGTGCTGATCGACGTGGACCTCGCCGATCGCCGGGCGCGATGAGTCCGCGCTCCAGCGATCGAGCGCGTCCAGGGTCTGAGCGATCAGCTTCGCGGTCGCGATCGCATCGTGCTCGTACGTGGCGCGATTGATCCCGGTGATCACGGGAATTCCCTGCCCGTCACCGTATTCGAGCTGCGCGCGCTTGAACGGGTGCCCGGTGCGATCGACGAGGTACAGCCCGCCGAGCTCGACCACCGCCGCGGCGACGTGTTCCTCGATCTCGACCACCAGCGTGTCGGGCAACTCGCGATGCGCATCGACCGACGCGATCCACGGCGTGTCGCGCAATGTGCGCGTGAGTGCGTCGAGATCTGCAGCGAACACGTTGTCGCCGATTCGCACCGGCATGGCGTGACGGACGTCGTCGGCGGTGAGTCGCTCGGTTCCAGTGACCCGGATCTCGGTGATCGCGAACCGGTCGGAGGTCGTGATGAACCAGTAGCCCAGCCACAGGCCGCCGCCGAGTGACGCGATCGCTACGGTAGCCGCGAGTCCAGGCAAGGCGCGGCGAACGGCGCGGCCGCATGCGTCGGCGATCGCGCGCGGGCGCGGCACTCTCGCCATCATCGGGCTCGGTCGCTTGCGGTTCTTGCGTGCGCGGATCGTCAGCCGCGACGCCGCCGGAACTGGCGGTTCCGACGGTGTTCGAGACGGGCTTGCCGCACGCGGCACCCCCGGCCGACGGGATCGATCCATGATTCGCAAATACACATGCGCGGATCACCAGGGCAATTTTTTGGATCCACTCCGGATCTCTCCCTGGATCGGAGGGCGGATCACGAAGCCGATCTCCTGAACAGACGTGCGGATTGACGATCGTGTTGACCCGGTCAAATGGCCGAGCGATCGCTACTCGTCTTCGTCGTCGTCGATGATCTCCATGTAGTCATCGACAGCCTTGCTGCGCTTCTTCGCGGGTTGCTCGGTGTCACGCGCGCGCTTGGCGGCGCGCGACTTTTTCGGCTTGGTCTTGGTGGTCACTACGCGACGCGGCGCGGCGGTGCGCTTCGGCTTCTTCGAGTTGGTCGCGGCGGCCCCAGGCTTGGCGTTCGAGCGCGGCTTGAATGCCTGCGCGTTGGCTTCGCGGCCGCCGATCGCGATCAGCACAGCGAGGCCGAAAACCAGCAACCACCGAGGAACCCGCATCCTGTGTGCTCCATGGTGCCACAGCCGCTATCAAGATCCATCGGCCAGGACTCAACGATACAGAATCGCTAGCGATCCTACCGAGGTAATGGCGCCTAGCCGGAGCAGGGTGGGCGATCCGCAAGCTCGATTCGTGACAGCCACAACTGTCCGTTGACGGTCTTGAACGAGAACCGGATCTCGCGATCGTGGGTGGCGCAGGTGGTGCCTTTGCACTGGCCAAACGCCTGCACGATGTCCTCGATCTCTGGAACCACCACGGCGTCACGCTCGATCAAATCGATCTCGCGATCGGTGCGTGGGTCGCCGTCGCCGTCTTGATCGACGTCCCCGAGCGGATCGAACGCGACCTTCACCTGCTCGAGGCCTTTGGTCGGGACGAACGTCGGCAGCAGCGAGTCCTCATCGCTGCCTTGGAGTTGTTCGTAGCTCGCGAGCACACACAGCGCGCGCATCATCACCGCCGTCGAACGCGTCTTGGGCCGGCGCGGTACATAGCGCTTGTCGCCCTTGATCTCGAGTGCTCGCGCGGCGTGCGCGGCGACCCGGCAATCGTTTGACTTGGTCGCGCCGACGAACGCACCGCGCACGTCATCAGCCAGCTTCGCTGCCGCGCTCGCCTCGACCAACTCGTCGATCGCGTGGACACGTGCGCGAGCACCCAGCGCGTCGTCGCGAATCGCGGCGAGGAATACCGGGCGATGGGCGTCGGCGGAAAGTACTTCGAGCGCGCCGTCGATGTGATGTTTGCGGACCGCTTCGATCAGGAACGGCTCTTCGAGTGTTCCGAGCTTCGAGTTGACCAGGTCGCGCTGGCCCGCGGCCCACGCGATCGACAGCAACTCGAGTTTGCGAGCATGATCGGTTTCGGGCACTGCGTCGATCGCCGCCGCCACCAGCTGAGATTCCGGAGCTCGCAGCGTTGCGATCGAGCGAAGCGCGTCGAGCACGTGCGGGATGTCGTTGGCTTCTAGCTGGGCGATCGACCACAGCGCGAGGATCCGGCGCAAGCATGGATCATCGAGCCCAGCGGTGGCGACCGGATCGGGCACGTCCTCTTGCGCTAGCTCGCAGTCCGTCGGCGGCTGCGGCGGTGTACACGCGAAGTTACCTTCGTGAAGCAACGCGATCGCGAGTGGCGTACTGCTCGCGACCGGGATCTCGTCGAGCTTGTCCTCCCAATCGTGTCCAGTCGGCGCGATGGCTCGCCACAGTTCGAGCGCCTCGGCGTCGTTGCTCAGCGCCACCTTGGTCCAATCGATCGACAGCAGTGGCTTGCGCGGAGGATGCTCGAGGTCCGGATCATTGACAGGGTGTAGCGGCGAATCCGCGGCCAGCGTTGGCGCGCTGGGGGATGCGCTGATCGACGGCGACGTGCCTCCGCACGCCGGGATCATCGGCGCGACTAGCGTTGCGACGAGCAGGTTGGAGAAACGCACGATTCGAGATCAGGACTCGCCTGGCGGGCAACGGTTGCGGTTTAACGCAACACTAACGGCGTTGTCGGTGGCGAGCTGAGCAGCTCGAGTATAGTCCGCCCACCTGAAGGAGAGACCAACATGACAACGTTCTCGAAGCTTACGATTGCAACGCTCACGGTGATGGGAACTGCCGGAGCAGCTTCGGCGCAGGGCACGCCCGCGAAGCCGGCCACCCCACCCACGGCCGCGAAGCCCGCCGCACCGGCGAAGGCCCCGCCCGCGGCACCACCGGCCGTGAAGCCGGCGGATATGGCGAAGCCGCCGGCGATGGAGATGCCCAAGCCGGCACCCGAGCTCACCGCCGCGGCCAAGGCGATGGTAGGGACCTGGCGGTGCACGGGCAACGCGATGATGGACCCGAGCGGCCAGGCCGCCCCGATGACCGCGACCATGAAGAGCAAGGTCGAGCTCGACGGGTTTTGGATCCACGACACGTTCGACGGAAAGATGGGCAAGATGAAGTTCAAGTTCGAGGCGTACAGCACGTACGACCCGAGCTCGAAGAAGTGGCGCCGCCTGATGATCTCGAACGACGGCGGTCAGTCGACCGGTTGGTCGGACGGCCTCAAGGACAACAAGATGATGTTTAACCTCGAGAGCGTCGGCCCGATGGGCACCAGCTTGTTCCGCGACTACATGGAGATCGTCGACGCGCGAAACATCAAGGCCTCGGGCGAGGTCTCGATGGACAAGGGCAAGACCTGGATGAAGGTCTACGACATGGCCTGCAAGAAGTAGGCGCCCTCCTTCGCGGAGCCAGCGCCGTGCCGCCGATTTCGGTCAGATCGTCGTCGCGCTCTCGAGGATCTGTTCACACAGCGTGGCGTAGTCCATGCCGACGCTGCGGGCGATCTTCGGAAGCAAGCTGGTCTTGGTCATTCCCGGCAAGGTGTTGACCTCGAGCACGAACACCGCTCCGGTCGTCGAGATCCGCAGATCGGGCCGTGCGTGCCCGCTACAACCGAGCGCTCGATACGCCGCGAGCGCGTGGTGCTCGGCACGAGCGATCACGTCGGGAGTCAGCTGCGGAGGGATCAAGTACGTCGTATCGGAGCGCTTGTACTTCGCTTCGTAGTCGTAGAACTTGGTCGCCGGCCGAACCTCGACCGATCCGAGCACACGGTCGTTGAGAATCCCAACGAACACCTCCGTGCCCGCGATGTAGTCCTCGACGATGACCGGGCCGTGAAACCGCCGAGCGCTCGTGATCGCGGCCGCAATCTCCGATGGCTGTTCGACGATCGAGACACCCACCGAGCTGCCCTCGTTGGCCGGCTTGATCACACACGGTAGCGATCGGCCCGACAGCGTGGTGACCGCATCACTGCCATCGGCTGGGCCTTCGTGCGAGAGCAGGTTCCACGCTGGCGTCGGAATCCCGTTGCTCTCGAAGATCCGCTTCGACATCACCTTGTCCATCGCGAGCGCGCTCGCGAGGATCCCCGAGCCCGTGCACGGCAGCCGCAAGCACGCGCACAACCCCTGCACCGCACCGTCCTCGCCCCACGTTCCATGCAGCGCATTCCAGACCACCGCTGCGCCCGACTCTTCGAGCTGACGCGCGAGGTTGCTCGCGTCGCTCCAATCCACCGCGACTGCGTCCCAGCCGCGCTCGCGCAACGCGGCGAGCACGCCCGCGCCGGTATCGAGCGAGACCTCACGCTCCGCCGACAATCCACCCATGACGACGGCAACGCGGCGGCCAGCAAATCGATGCGCCATGGCTTGTTCTACCTCATCCCGCGCGATGGTTCGTCGATCCGGCATCCCGGCGCAACGCGCGAGCTGTGGCGACTATTTTGCGATCGCTGCCGCGCAGGCTTCGAATCGCTTGGTCGCCTCGGCGAGCGCCTGCACCTGATCGCTGGTGAACGAACCGCTGCTGTCCTTGTTGAGCGCCTCCCACTCCGATCGCAGCGGTGCAACGCAGCTCTGGTCTTTACAGGCGCACATTCGCTCGGCCAGGTCTTGGTTCTTGGTCACCAGCTCGGCACCCGGCGGCGGTGGCTTGGCGCACCCGATCGCGACGAGCACGGTGAACGCCGCGCTTGCGGCCAGGCAATTACGAGTGGCTCGACGAGCGAGAACTGAAAGCGCCATATCCACCTTCTACCCTATTGCGACGCTCGCGCGACGGTGCCGGCTCGGGGTTCGCGTTCCTCGGCGATCTTTGCGGCTGCGTTCCTCAGGGTCCGGACATGCAAAGCGCCAAGACGCCGTGAACACCGACCGAGGATTAGACGATCACCGGTTCGGGCACGAGCTGGATCCCCCAGCGCTCGTCAACACCTGCCATCACCGTGCGCGCGAGCCCCAGCAACTCGCTGGCGGTTGCACCACCGCGATTGACGAGCGCCAGCGCGTGCTTGCGTGAAATCCCGACGCGCCCGACGGTGAAGCCCTTCGAGAACCCTGCGTTCTCGATCAGCCATCCGGCACTCAGCTTGGTCGTCCCGTCGCGCTGCGGGAACGCCGGCATCACGACGCCGGGCGCGAGCCGTGCACGAACTGCCGCGAGCAGAGTCGCATCGACGACCGGGTTCACGAAGAACGAGCCCGCGCTGCGCGACTCGGGGTCGTTCGGATCGAGCACCATGCCCTTGCCGCGGCGCAGCTCGAGGATGGTGCCGCGGACCTCGGCGATCGGCGCACGCTCTCCCTCGGCGATCCCCAATGCTCGCGCGAGCTCGGCATAGCGAACCGGTGCGCTCGACGAGCCGCGCGCCAATCGAAACTCCACCTCGACGACGACCCACCGCTGGCTGCCCTTGAACATGCTGGTTCGGTACGCGAATCGGCACGCGTCGCGGTCGATCGTGACCAGCTCACCGGTGTCGCGATCGAGCGCCCGCACCGATACCAGCGTATCGGCGACCTCCTGTCCGTACGCACCTACGTTCTGGATCGGCGTCGCGCCGACCAAGCCAGGAATCCCAGCCAAGCACTCGATCCCGACGAGCCGTGCCTCGACGATCTCGGCGACCAACGCATCCCAGCACACACCGGCGCGCGCGGTCACGCGCACGTGCTCGCCATCATCGGCGTAGCTCACACCACTCAGCGCGATCTGGATCACCAGCCCGGGCCAGCCAGCGTCGGACACCACCAGGTTGCTGCCGCCACCGAGCACGAGCACGTGCTGACTCGTGCGTTCGGCCTCCGCGATTGCCGCGCGAAGCTCGTCGGTCGTCGTGACGGTCGTCAGCCGCGCCGCAGGTCCACCGACGCCAAGCGTGGTGCGAGGTGCCAGCGGAACATCGAGCTCGACGTTCATTGCCGGCCGTTAACGCGCGACGGTCGCGCTCGATTCGGCGACCCTGACCAAATTCTTCTTGGTGGCGGGTCCGAGCCTGCGCTCGAGGAGCTCGATCAGCTCGTTGCACGACAGTTGAATGTTGCCGGCCCCGAGCGTGATCACCAGATCGGTCGGTTTGGCCTGCGCATCGAGCCAACCGGCGATGTCTTCGCGTCGCGGGATGTACGTGATGTCTGGATGACCCGCTTCGCGCGCCAGCTTGACCAAGATTTCGCTCGACACGCCGTCGATCGGCTTTTCGCCCGCGGCGAAGATGTCGCAGATCACGACCTTGTCGGCGTCGTGGAACGCCCGCACGAACTCGGACAGCTGATCACGCGTCCGCGAATAGCGATGCGGTTGGAACGCGGCGACCACGCGGCGCCCGGCGAATGCGCTGCGCGCACCGTGCAAGGTCGCGCGGACCTCGGCAGGATGATGACCGAAATCGTCGACGATCGTGACTCCGCCGACCTCGCCGCGCACGGTGAATCGCCGCGCCACGCCCTCGAACTGAGCGAGCGCTCGGGCGTAGGTCTCGAACGGGATCGCGAGGAAATCAGCGATCGCGAGCACGCCGAGCGCGTTGAGCACGTTGTGCTGGCCGGGCATCGGCAACATCACCTCGCCGAGCTCGTGCGCGTGACGCCAGGCCACGAACCGTGTGGTCATCCCGTCGTGGCGCACGTTGCGGGCACGATAGGTCGCTTGCGACGAGATTCCGAACGTGACGAATCGCTTGGTGAGCTGCGGAAGAATCGCTTGAACGCCGACATTATCGAGGCACAGGGCGCTGATCCCGTAGAACGGGACGCGATTGCAGAAGTCAGTGAACGCCTTCTTGACGTTGTCGAACGTGCCGTAGTGATCGAGGTGCTCGGCGTCGATGTTGGTGACGATCGCGGCGGTTGGCGACAACGTCAAGAACGACCCGTCGCTCTCGTCGGCTTCCGCGACGAGGTAGTCGCTCTTTCCCCAGCGGGCGTTGGCGAGCCCGAGCGAGTTGACGCGTCCACCGATCACTGCGGTCGGATCGAATCCGGCGGCCATCAGCACGGTGTGAAACATCGTCGTCGAGGTCGTCTTGCCGTGAGCGCCCGCGACGGCGATGCCAAACTTCATTCGCATCAACTCGCCGAGCATTTCGGCCCGCGGAATCACCGGGATCTGGCGAGCGCGCGCGGCCTCGATCTCCGGGTTGTAGCCCTTGATCGCGCTCGACACGACGACGACGTCGGCTTCGCCGAGGTTGTCGGCGCGATGCCCCTGCAGCACGTTGCACCCGATCTTCGCGAGGTGGCGCGTGATCTCGGTGTCGTTCATGTCCGACCCCGAGACGCGGTAGCCCATGTTCGCCAGGACCTCGGCGATACCGCACATCCCCATGCCGCCGATTCCGACGAAGTGAATCTTGGTGTCGTGTTTACGGAACATGTGAAGGATCAACGCCGAGAAGGGCCACACTATGCCGGCTCGAGCGGCGTTTGCCTAGCGCCGGACGGCGCCTCCGCGCGGCGCACCGAGGACGGCTAACCCGTCGACAGGCTTGCGCTACTTGAACCGGATCTCGAGCCGCTCAGGGCCCGGAGCCGGCGTCACGAGCTTACCCGCTGATCGCGCCACGGCGTCGAGCACCTGGGTCACGGCGGTCGTCAGCTCCCCGGTCGACGGCGGGCGATTGGCCGGATCGGGCGACAGCGATCGCATGATCACGGCTTCGAGCGACGACGGGATCGCAGGGACGTGGCTCGAGAGTGGCGCGGGAGAGTCGCCGGGAATTCGACCGGTCAGTAGCCGGTACAACGTCGCTGCGAACGCGAACAGATCGGCGCGGTGATCGAGCGCATCGCCTACCCGTTGCTCGGGCGCGCCGAACGGCACGCCTTCCGCTGTTGCCGCTGCGGTTCCGAAGTCGACCAACTTGGTGACGCCGGTCGTCGCCCGGAGGATGTTTGCCGGGGTGATGCAACCATGCACGATCCGCCGATCATGCGCATGGCCCAGCCCTTCGAGTGCTTGTTTCGCGGCGCGCAGGACCTCGACGATCGTCAAGCCCGGCGGCTGCGTCGTCAGTGTCTCCAACGATCTGCCGTCGACAAACTCGGTGCACACGTAGCTGCGTCCATCGATCGTCCCGACGTCATGGATCGTCACGATGTTGGGATGGCTGAGCGTCGCCGCCGCTCGTGCTTCGCGCTGGACCGCGTCGGAGCAGCTCGTGGTGACGATCTTGAGCGCCACGTCGCGGCTCAGCAGCGCATCGTAAGCGCGGTACACCACGGCCGTGGCGCTTCGCCCGAGTGCGCCCCGCAGTTGGTATCGCCCGACGAGCTGACCAGCGCGTGCGCCGAGCGCGTCGGTCCACGCCCGGATCTCATCGGCGCGCTTCCACGCATCGCGATAACCGGGCGACGCGTTCTCGACGGTATCGAACGCCTTCATCGCACCGTCGTATTGACCGCGTGCGAGCAGCGCGAGTCCGAGCCGATAGAACACCTCGATGTTTTGTAGATCGCACGACCGCCCCGCGATGAACCCCTGCAGGTTCTCGACCGTCGGTCCACCGCGCGCCGCGGCGACCGCGCCATCGAGCAATAGCTCGCTGGTGAACAGCGAGATCTCGAGGCCCGGCGCGACAGCGACCGGTCCGGGCTGCGATGCGTGCGCCGGCTGGGCTGCCGGGCTGGTGGCGCCGCTTCGGCCTTTCACTTGCTCGCCGGTCACCTTCGCGACCTGATCGGTGAGCGCTTCGATCTGCGCCGCGGTGATCGCGATGGCCGCGGTTGCCGGCGCTGGTTCGTCCTTGTGGGTCGCCAACGGCATCGTCGGCTCGATCATGTGCTTGCCTGCGGCGAGCAGCTGGATCTGCTGATCGACGTCTTTGTACGACGCAACCGCGGTCTTGATCTGCCGCAACAGCTCGAGCGCGCGACCGCTGTCACCCGCCTTCGCGACCAGCGTCGCAAGCCGGTAGAACAGCTCGACGGTGTTGGCATCGACCGCCCGCTTGCTGGTCTCGTGGTCGAGGAACGTCGCCAGGATGTCGCGAGACAGCCGCTCGATCCGATCCAGGAAGATCTCCGGTCTCGGGGCGGAACGCGCGACATCGACCCACGCGAACGCCGCGCGTTCGGCTTGGCCGGCGAGCTCGTACAGCTCGGCTGCGCGTTCGTGTGCGCCCTTGATCGCGAGGATCGGAGCCGCCACCGCGTGCTCGCCGAGCACGTTGACGTAGAGATGGATCGCTTCGTCGTCGAACCCTGCGTCGCGAAACACGTCCGCGGCGCGCCGGACCTCGCCCTCCGCGATCAAGGCATCGGCGGCAGCGCGGGCGAGCGATTGTCGGCGCTCGAATTGCGCGTCGCTGCGATCGGCGGAGCCCGCGGCGTTGCGATAGGCGACCTCGAGCTCGCGGCCCCGCGACATCGTCTCGATCCGGTCGGTCGGCAGGACCCCGACGTGCTCGCGCCGCAATCCCATCGCGCGATCCGACATCCCGGCTTGCTCGTAGAGCTCCGCCGCGCGATCGACGTTCTTGGCGCGTTCGTACAGCTGCGCCGCCTGCATCAGATCGCCCAGCTGGAGCGCCGCGGCCGCGGCCTGTTCGGGCTGGTTCACTCGCAAATACAGCTCGACCGCGAGCTCGTGCTTGTGCTGCAGTGATGCCAGCGCCGCCGCCTCGCGGACCTTACCGTCTTTGATTAGTGCGTCGATCTCGGACAGCTCGCTGCCCCGCGGCGCTGGCGCGGGTTCGCGGCGGCGCTGAGAGAGGACCCACCCGAGGAGCCCCGCGAGCACGACGACAACCACGCTGGCGATGACGATCGCTGTCATTCTTGAACGCCGGAGTGGGCGTTCGCATCGTAGAACGCCTGGGCTGCGTGCGCCTGTTTTCGCCGTCCGGGGACTCAGCGTCGCGTTGCCTGAGCCCAGGCGACCACGACACCGGCCGCGTCGGGACGAGCAAGCGCCTTCATCGCGTCGGCCATGCGCGCGCGGGTCTCCGGCTCGAGCACCAGCGGCCGGAGCTCATTGGCGAGCTGGTCGGCGGTGAGCCCCGCCTGGCGCAGCATCAGCGCCGCGCCGTGCTCGGCCATCTCTTTGGCGTTGAGCTCTTGGTGGTTGTCGGCGGCGAACGGATACGGGATCAGCACGGCGGGCTTTCCGGCGATCGCGAGCTCGGCGACGGTGGTGGCACCAGCGCGGCCGACGATCACGTCGGCTCGCTGGTAGGCCGTCGCCATATCCTTGATGAACGCGCGGCAATCGGCGGTCACCCCCGCGTCCCGGTAACGCTTCGTGGTCGACTCGAGATCGCGCTCACCGGTTTGGTGCACGATCGAGACCGCAGCTTCGCGCGAAAGTGTCGCGAGGGCGTCGGCTGCCAGCTGATTGACGGCCACGGCGCCCTGCGAGCCGCCGCAAACCAATACGTGGATCGTGTGATCGGTGGCGTGGGGAGTCGCGGCGAGCAGCTTGGCAACCAGATCACGGCGGATCGGGTTGCCGCTGAGGGTGACCTTCGCGGGCGCAAAGAATCGTCGGGTCTGGTCGAACGAGATGAACACGGCCTTGGCGAGCTTGCCGAGGATCTTGTTGGTGAGCCCCGGGATCGAGTTTTGCTCGCAGATCGCCGTCGGGATACCGCGCAGCCGCGCCATCAACACCACCGGTCCCGACGCGTAGCCGCCGACTCCGATCACCGCATCGGGCGCGAACCGTTTGACCAGCGCCCGTGCTTGCCATAACGCGCGCGGAAGTCGGAGCAAGCCGCGAACCATGCCGAGCATGCCAACCGTCTTGAGCCCGGAGACTTCGATCAGATCGAGGTCCCAGCCGAGCTCGGGTAGCACCCGCGCTTCGATGCCTCGCTGTGTCCCGACGAATCGGATCGCAGCGTCCGGTTCGCGCGCGCGAAGCTCCTCGGCGATCGCGACGCCGGGAAACAGATGGCCGCCGGTGCCGCCGCCCGCGATCAAGAGTCGCATGACGACCGCATCATCCGACCGCTGCTGCATTGCGCGTCGTCACAACGCGGACCCGGGCACGCTTGTTCCCGTTTTGCTCGCGAGGTCGGGCGGCGGCGGTCCGTCGCTCGGCTCTACGGCCGACGTTGAGTAGCAGGCCGACCAGAAACATCGTGGTGACCAACGAGCTTCCGCCGTAGCTGACGAGCGGCAGCGTGATGCCTTTGTTGGGCACGATGCCGAGCACGACGCCGACGTTGAACAGCGCCTGCACTCCGAACAGCAAGGTGATCCCGAACGCCAGGTAGCCGCCGAACACGTCGCGTGCGCCGAGGGTCGCGCGAATCCCTCGCCACACGACCACGCCGAACAGGATCAACACCAGCGCGATACCGACGAAGCCGAGCTCCTCGCCGATCGGCGCCATGATGAAGTCGGTGCGTGCCTCGGGCACATAGCCGAGCGTTTGCAGCCCATCGCCCAGGCCATTGCCGAACAGTCCACCGGATCCGATCGCGATCTTGGCCTGATGCAATTGATACGCGACCCCGTCCGCATACGCTTCGGGGTTGAAGTAGGCGAGGAATCGCTGCATTCGCCACGGCGTCCCGACGACGAGGTGGTACGCGACCGGCGCTGCGGCGAGCAGCGCGAGCATGATGTACGAGACCCGTGCGCCGGCCATGAACAGCATCGCGAGCGTGGTCGCGCCGAGCACCACCGACGAGCCAAGGTCCGGCTGCTTGAGAAGCAGCACGACCATGGCACCGCACACGACGAGGTGCGGGACGAATCCGACGGTGAACGTCTTGACGCGATCGGCCTTACGGCCAAGTGAATAGGCCAGGTAGGTCACCAGCGCGAGCTTGGCGATCTCGATCGGTTGGAACGTCAATGGGCCGAGCGGGATCCACCGCGTCGCGCCGTTTCGCGCCGGCGCGAGCAGCGCGACGCCGAGCAGCAGCAAGGACAGCATCAGCAGCGGATAAGTCCACTGGCGCAGCTTGCGGTAATCGAGCCGAGCACCGGCCCACATCGCGAGGCCGCCGACGGTCACGAACGCGAGCTGGCGCTCGAGAAAATACGTTGGATGTTGAAACTTGGTGAGCCCGGCGCCCGCGGTCGATGAGTAGATGCCGATCGTCCCGAGCGTGAGGAGCCCGAGCACCGCGGACAGCAGCACGAGATCATACGGCCGCTCGGGTAAGGTCGCGCCGGGTTGTTGCAGCGCCATGAGCTGGGCGACCGCGGGAAGTCTGGCCTCGGCCTCTGCTTCGGCGCGCCGCTTGCGCCACTCGATCAGCCGGCGGAGTACTGCCATGGGTCCATCCTCGTGGGGAGGATCGGGGGGCGCCACTTTTCTGCATCGTGTGGGGATTGTTCGGGAACGGGAATGGGGACGGGCGGTCGGGAACGGGATCGGGGATCGGGCATCGGAGGTCGGGATCGGGATCGGGATCGGGATCGGGATCGGGGTCGGGATCGGGGAGCGGGGAGCGGGATCGGGATCGGGATCGGGATCGGGATCGGGATCGGGGTCGGGGTCGGGATCGGGGATCGGGGAGTCGGGGAGCGTGGATCGTCGGGAGGTCGGGAGTCGGGATCGGGGATCGGGGACGTCGGGAGGTCGGGAGTCGGGATCAAGTCCGAGTTCCGAGTTCCGAGTCCGAGTCCGGATCCGGATCCGGATCCGAGTCCGGATCCGAGTCCGAGTCCGGATCCGAGTCCGAGTCCGAGTCCGAGTCCGAATCCGACTCCGAGTCCGAATCCGACTCCGACTCCGACTCCGACTCCGCCCCCCATCCCCGCGAGATCCCCTCCCTCCCACTCAATCTCTCCCTCTTCTGTCACCTTTCCCTCGCTCGTCCCACTATCTCCTGTCGTGACCACCTCCGATCCACCCCCCAGTGACGCCGAACTGGTCGCCCGGTGTCGCGAGCACGATCCCCACGCATTCGGCTCGCTGATCGCCCGTCACCAAGGCTTGGTCTTCGGCGTCGCGCTCGCGCGCTGCGGCGATCCAGCGCTCGCCGAGGATCTCGCCCAGGACGCATTCGTGGTCGCATGGCGCGATCTCGAACGATTGCGCGACGTAGATCGAGTCGGCTCGTGGATCGCTGGGATCGCGCGCAACCTCGCATTCGATGCCTCTCGCACGAGCGCGCGCCGAGCCGCCGCTCAGCCGCCCGAGCCTCCGCCCGTTGCAACGCCCGAAGATCACGCACTGGACCGTGAAGATCGCGAGCTGGTGCGGAGTGCGCTAATGGACGTCGCCGCCGCGCATCGCGAGGTGCTCGTGCTGTTCTATCTCGAAGGCGAATCGATCGCCCGGATCGCCCGGTCGCTGGCGATCCGTGAAGATCTGGTGAAACAGCGGCTCGCTCGCGGGCGCAAGGCCTTGCGCGAGAGCGTCGCCGTGCGCGTCGAGCGCACGCTCGGCCGACTGCGCCCGAGCGCGGGGTTTGGCGCGGCCGTGGTGGCCGCAGCGCTTGCACTCGGTAAGCGCGACGTGCTGGCCGCCACGACCGGAAAGGTGATCACTGCCATGACTGCAAAGACCAAGATCGCGATCGGCGCCGCGGCGATCGTCGTCGTCGCTGCGACGGCGGTCGCCGTTGGAACGCAGCGCGCGTCGAGTCCGACGGTCGTCGAGGCTTCGAACCCAGCGGCGTCGGCTGCTAGATCCGCGGGATCCGCGGATCCCGTCCGGCCACGCGTTCGCCGAATGGCCGATCCTGCGGCGCGTCCTGCGATGCTGGAGCGGATTCGCGCCGCGCGCCAGCGATCGGCGAATGGCAGTGGGTCCCGCGGCGCTGGCACGAAGGGATCCTCGGCGGGCCCAGGGGACCCGCCGGCGGTGGCTAGCGAGTACACGCAAGCGGCAATCGAGGAGATCAATCCAATGCTGCTGGACTGCTATCGCGAAGGCATGGAGCGTGTCCCCGAGCTCGCTGGAACGCTGGCCGTCGAGTTCACGATCGAAGGTGATCCGGAGAATGGCGGGTTGGTTACTGCGAGCAACGTCGACGCCGACTGGGGCACGATGACCGACCCCGGCGTCAGAGAATGCATTCAGGAAACCATGTATGCGCTCGAGATCGATCCACCCGCCGGCGGCAACGTCATCACGATCCGCACCGAGCTTCGTCTGAGCCAGTCCGAAGATGAAACACCGGACGACAGCTCGACGGCGAACTAGCGCACGCGCGCGTGGCGAATACGTGGTCACGTGAACGCCAATTCGGCAGCTTTGCCTCGGGCTCGCGACGCCAACCCGACATCATTCGCGACATCTGCCGCTGGTTCGGCGACGAGGATGCGCCGCGCGATGCAGTGGTACGCGGCGTGCTTTGTCGGCCCGCGTGTCGTGGACATCGATCGCGCGATGGCTCGCTCCCTCCGTCATGCTGGCCGCTGGCGCTGGTGTCGTCGCGGCAGACGAGGTCGATGCCGACTCCGAAATCATCATGGTCAGTGGCACCGCCCCGGAGCAGACGACCTCGATCTCACACGAGCTCACGGCAGATGATCTGAAGCTGATCGCCGGTGCGGGCAACGATGTGATGCGCGCCGTGCAGGTGCTTCCTGGGGTGTCTCGCGTGCCGTTTTCTCTCGGCGGGCTGGTGTTGCGTGGCATGTCGCCGCGTGACACCGCGGTCTACCTCGATGGAATCGAGGTGCCATTCGCGTTTCATTTCGGCGGCGTCACATCGTTCTATCCGTCGACGATGCTCGATGATCTCGCGATCACATCGGGCGGGTTCGATGCGTCCTACGGCCGCGCGCAGGGCGGCATCGTCACCCTGACGACTCGGGAGCCTCGTCGCGACCGCTGGCGCGTCGGCGGTCAGCTCGGCCTGCTCGACTCGGCCGCGCACGTCGAGGGCCCGCTGCCTCACGGGGGTGGCGTGCTGCTCGGCGTTCGTCGCTCGTACTTCGACAAAGTACTTGGCCCATTGCTCGATGACGGAACGCTCCGCTCGAGCTATTGGGATTTTCAGATCCGCACCAGCTGGGGCACTCCCGAGCGATCCGGTCAGATCACGCCGATGGTGTTCGGCTCGCTCGACCGGATCGCAAGCGGATCTGGCCTGTTCGGATCTCCGCTGGAAGTGGCTCCGGCGGTCCATTCTGGGTTCATTCGTGCGGCCGCGCCGTATCGCAAGCAGTGGGGACCGCTGGGGGCTCGCGTCGTGCCGTGGCTTGGATGGAATCAGTTTTCCGTCGACAACTGGCAACAACGGATGGTCTCGGCGCTGCACCGGCCGAAGTATCTCGGCGGCGTGAGCGTCGAGCTCCTGCGCGACTATGCATGGGGGCATCTCCGCGGTGGCACCGAGGTCACCGGCGGCTATCAGACCCACAGCAGCGACGAGGAACGCTCGCAGTTGAGCTGGACCAACCAGGCGGTGTGGGCGGAGACCCGCTGGAAGATCGCCAGCGAGCGGTTGGCGGTGAAGCCAGCCATTCGAATCGAGCGCTATGGCCTTTCGGAGCAGGTCGTCATCGATCCGCGGATCAATATTCAACAGCAGCTGAGCGAAGCGATCACGCTGCGAGAATCTGCGGGGAGGTATCACCAACCGCCCACGCCCGGCGACGTCGATCCCAAGGGAGGCAATCCAAGCCTCGATGGTTCGTACATGGATCAATTCTCGATCGCCTTGGACTCCAAGTGGTCATCGTCGACGACGGCGTCACTGACCGGGTTCTTTCACTACGGCCGAGGCCTAGGTGTCGAGCCGTCGTCGCGCGATCCGGGCTCGGCGCTGTGGTCGAATCTCGGTGGGCTCGGTTCGGTCATGGAGCTGCTCCTCGAGAAGGAGTTTCGCCCTGATGGCTATTTCGACAATCTCGGTCGTGCGCGGAGCTATGGTGCCGAGGTCTCGGTGAGACACCAGACCGAGCGGTGGGCCGCGCTCGCGTCGTACACGCTGTCGAAGGCCGAGCGCGTCGACGATCCACAACTCGGCATCGGCTGGCGACCGTTCGAGCTCGACCAACGCCACAATCTGAACCTCGCTGGCTCGATCGTGCTCGGCGACTGGCGATTCGGCGCGCGCGTGCAGCTGGTCTCCGGAATTCCGTATTCGCCGACGCGGGTGCTCGGGTCGCCGGACTCACCGGGCTTTGCGGCCCAACGCGAGCCGTGGGCCGGTCGGCTTCCTGCCTACGGCGTGCTCGACCTTCGTGTCGATCGGAGCTGGCAGAGGTGCTGGGGTAACGTCAACGCCTTCATCGACGTTCAGAACGTCACCAGCCGCGACAACGTCGAGGGACGCACCTTTGACGCAGGGCTCGGTCGCGATCGCGACATTGCGGGGTTGCCTACCATCCCGTTCGTCGGCGTCGAGCTGGTACCGAATTGATCACGCGGTGCGTAACTGCATTGGCCCCGAACCGCGTTGATCGACCAGGCAATTGCGCGGTGCGTGGCCGCATTGGAGCGAACCGCGTTGATCGACAGGACGATTGCGAGCATAACTTCGCGCATGAAAGAGCGTCGGCGGTACGTTTCGATCGGGTCACGAATTGCCCTCTTGGTGTTTGCGGTGGCGTGCGGCAGCAGCAAGCCATCGAGCACCGTGCCCGCGCCTCCGGGCACCGGTGACACCACCGCGGCGGGACCATCCGCTGCCCCCACCACCGGTGATCGGCCGCGCGCGATCGAGACGCCGGCCTTACTCGACAAGCCGCTGGCTCAGGATCCGTCGAAGACGACGATCCATCGCCTGTCGAATGGCATGACCGTCTACATCAGCCCCGATTCGCAGAAGCCCTCGATCGTCGCGTACATCGCGGTGCGCGCAGGCAGCGCAAGCGATCCGAAGAGCTCGACGGGCCTCGCGCACTACCTCGAGCACATGGTGTTCAAGGGCACCTCGAAGCTCGGCACGCTCGATTACGCGAAAGAGAAGCCGCACCTCGATCGGATCGCTGCGCTCTATGCAGAGCTCCGCAAGCCGGGCGCGAACGCCGACCAGATCCTCAAGGAGATCGACGAGCAGACCCAGAAGTCTGCTGCATACGCGGTTCCGAACGAGCTCGACCAGCTGTACTCGCGGATGGGCATTACCGGCCTCAACGCATTCACCGCGGATGACGCGACGGTCTACACCGTCGAGATTCCGAAGAACCGGATCGCGCAGTGGGCGCGCGTCGAGTCTGCGCGCTACTCCGACCCCGTGTTCCGGCTGTTCTGGCCCGAGCTCGAAGCGGTCTACGAGGAGAAGAACCGCGGCCTGGACAGCCCGGCGCGCCGGGTCAACGAGGCGCTCATGCTGGCGCTGTTCCCGGACCACGGCTATGGCTACAGCTCGGGCATCGGCGAGATCGAGCATCTCAAGAAGCCGGCGTATGGCGACATGGAGGCGTTCTTCTATCGCTACTACACGCCACAGAACATGGCGATCTTCCTGTCGGGCGACGTCGACACCTCGGTGCTGCCGCTGCTCGAGCAAGAGTTCGCGAGCTTCAAGCGTCCCGCGGGTGAAGCGGCTGACGTCGGCAGCCTCGCGCCGCTCGCCAAGCGCATCGATCTAACCGTCAAGGTTCCATCGGATCCAGGCGTGCTGCTCGCATGGCGCCTCGTCCCCGAGACCCACGCGGATCGGATCCCGCTCGATGTGATGGATCTACTGTTGCTCGACGGAACATCGGGAATTCTCGCGCGCGATCTGCTGATCCCTCAGAAGGTGGCAGACGCTGGCTGCAATCCGTCGTTCCTGCGCGATGCCGGCTACTACGAGCTGCACGCCGATCTGCTCGACGGCCAGAGCCACGCCGACGCCGAGAAGCTGCTGATGGGCCTGGTGACCAAGCTCAAGCAGGGCGACTTCACGGACAAGGACCTCGCGACCGCGGTGCTGCACGCCGAGATTCGCGAGCAGCAGATCCTCGAGTCGAACGATGGCCGGATGGGCAAGATGATCGAGGCGTTCATGACCGGTGAATCGTGGGCCAACGCGATCACCAAGATCGAGCGCATGCGCAAGGTCACGCGTGCCGACGTGATGCGCGTGGCGAACCAATATCTGACCGACAATCACGTCGTGATCCAAAAGGTTAAGGGCGTCGAGTCACCGCCAAAGATCACCAAGCCCACGATCACGCCGGTCAAGGTCGATCCGAGCCGCCAGAGCGAGTTCGCCAAGGCGATCCTCGCGATGCCGGTGACGCCGATCGAGCCGGTCGCGCTGCGTGAAGGTCAGGACTACGTTCGCTCGACGCTTCCGACCGGCGAGCTGATCACGGTCGCGAACACCCGCAACGGCTTGTTCTCGATCGAGCATGAGTACGACCTCGGTCGGACCCACGATCGCTACGTGTGCTTTGCGCTCGACATGCTGAAGGTCTCGGGCGCCGGCAAGCGCACGGCGGAGCAGTTCTCGCGCGAGCTCCACGAGCTCGGCGTGGTGGTTAACACCAGCTGCAGCAAGGACTCGTCGTCGATCTACCTGTCGGGCATCGATCGCAACCTCGAGGCCGGCATGGCGCTGCTGCGCGAGCAACTCGCAAACCCGGTGTTCGACGATGCGACGATCAAGGCGCGGGTCGCGACCGCGCTGACCGAGCGCGCCAACATGACGTCGAACCCGCAGGTGATCGCGGGGGCGATGGGGCAATACGCACGATTCGGCGCCGACAACGAGTTCCTCGTGGTTCCGACCAACGCGCAGCTCAAGGCAGTGACCGCCGCGCAGATCAAGAAGTCGCTCGCGGGCTTCCTCAAGCTCAAGCACCGGACGTCGTACTTCGGTCCGCGTGCGAAAGACGCGGCGGCCACCGTGATCGTGCTCGGTGATGGCAAGCAACAGGCCAAGCCGCGCAAGCCGACCCGGTTCCGCAAGCCCAACACCGTGCTCGCGACCAACCAGGAGACCGCGCAGACCCACGTGTGGCTGGTATGGCCGAAGAAACCGGCCAATGACAATGATCGCGCCTCGGGCACGTTGTTCTCCGAATACATGTCGCCGGTGCTGTATCAGGAGGTTCGCGAGGCACGCGGGCTCGCGTACACGGTGTTCGGTGGCTACACCACAGGCAGCAAGAAGATCGACGACGCCAGCGCGTTCGCATACGTCGGAACTCAGGGCGACAAGACGCAGGACGCGATCGAAGCGATTCTCGCCACGATCGGCCACCCCGTGGACGATAACCGGCTCACGCAGGCCAAGGAGACCCTCGCGCAGAACCACCGCGTCGAGCGGATCGAGCCACGTGCGATCGCCAATGTCGTCTACGCCTGGCAAGACCAGGGTGAGACCGCGGATCCGCGCGCAGCGCGGGTCGAGCGGACGCTCAAGCTCGATCGCGCAGCGCTCGAGTCATGGGTGAAAGCGACGTTGGCCTCGCCGGTGATCGTCGCGATCACGGGTAACAAGGCCAAGCTCGACGAGGCCAAGCTCAAGAAGCTCGCGCCGGTCACGTTCGTGCCGGCGAACAAGCTGTTCGGCTACTGACCGCGGATCGTCGGCGCCGGGACATGCGCGAACACGGGCCAGCGGGGTCGCCACGGCTCGTCGCCAAGGTGTCGACACCGCGGCGATAACCGTCGAGATCGCAGCTCGGAGCGATCGATCAACTGCGAAACGAGATCTTTGGCAGTAGGCGGCTCAGCACGGCTCATCCGTCGCTGCAGGATCGCGTTTATGGCCTGTCGATCTACTTGTCGCTCGAGTACCGGCCGGCCGAGCTCGAGGAGTACAGGAACTCCCGAATGGGCGGCGAGACCTCGTCGGACGAGCTGGTCTCGCTGTTGGTGATGTGACCAGCTTCACGATCGCCCCGAGATTGACAGGACGATCGCCATGCACCGCAGTTCATCGTTGACGTCGCAGCGGTTGCTTGATTCGCTGCTCCCGCCGTGTCGATGACGTGTCCAGGTGATCAGACGCTCGCCGCCTTCGTGGGTGGCGGAATCGACGACGCGCAGCGCGCCGAGGTCGACGATCACATGCTGGCGTGCGGGCTCTGCCGGCGATCGATCGCCGCACTCGCGCGTGCGTTGCCGATCTTGGACACCTTGCCTCAGCAGCGATCGCTCGAGGATCTGCGCGCGGCCGAAGGCGAGCTACGCCGTTACACCATCGAGCGCGTGATCGGAGAGGGCGGGATGGGCATCGTGGTCGCGGCGCGCGACCGGGAGCTCCAGCGCTCCGTCGCGATCAAGTTCTCTCGCCGTGCTGCAAATGGTGGGCTTCATGACGAAGCGGCGCGCGCGCGGTTCATCCGAGAGGCTCGGGTGCTCGCTCAGCTCAATCATCCGAACGTGATCACGATCTACGACACCGGCGTCTCGACCGGTGAGCTGTACATCGTCATGGAGCTCGTCGAGACCGGAACCTTACGCGATTGGCTCGCGCGCGAGCGGCGGCCTTGGCGCGACATTCTCGACGTGTTTGTCGCGGCCGGTCGTGGACTGGCGATCGCACACAGCGCCGGGATCGTGCACCGCGACTTCAAGCCGGCGAATGTGTTGCTGGGCAGTGATCTGCGTCCGAGAGTCTCGGACTTCGGGCTCGCACGGCCGATGGAGCGCGATGATGCCAGCGGCGTGGTCTCGCATCCGATGCTCGCGCTCGGCAGCTCGATGACAGATACCAGTGGGGTGGTCGGAACGCCGCTCTACATGGCGCCCGAGCAGCGGGTCGGCTTGCCGAGTGACGAGCGCACCGATCAGTACAGCTTCTGCGTCGCGCTCTACGAAGCGCTGTACGCGAAGCATCCAGAGCCCGAACGGATCGCTACATCAGCGGTCTCCCATCCGTGCGAGGGCACGGTGCCCGGGCGGATCCGCAAGGCGATCGTGCGAGGTCTCGCCAAGGCGCCCGCCGATCGCTGGCCGTCGATGGAGGCGTTGCTCGCCGCTCTCACCGATGCACGCACGTCCAAGCGGTGGTGGTTCGCGGCGGGTGGGCTCGTAGCCGTCGTGGCAACCGCCGCGGTGGCGTTCGCCGTGATGCGCCAGTCGCCGAGCGATCTCGCTGCGCTGGTGTGTCAGGGCGCCAACCAAAAGCTCGACGGGATCTGGGACGAGCCGCGTCAGGGCGTGATTCAAGCGGCGTTCTTGGCTACCGGTCGACCATCGGCGATCAAGGCGTGGTCCAATGTCGATCGCACCCTCGATCGCTACACGACCGCGTGGGCTGCAATGCACAGCGAAGCGTGTCGAGCGACGCGTGTATCTGGTGAGCAGTCGGAGCACGTGCTCGAGCTGCGGATGCGCTGCTTGGAAACTCGCCGGAGCTCGCTCGCGGCGCTCGTCGACGCCATGTCGCGGCCCGATGCAACGACGCTCGAAACAGTTGCCAACGCCGCGGATCAGCTTTCGCCGGTCGACGATTGCGCGAACGTGTCCGCGCTCGCCGCGGTCGTCCCACCACCTGCCGATCCGGTAGCGCGCGCTCACATCGACGTGGTGCTTGCCCAGTTGAGCACCGCATGGTCGCTCGAGCAGACTGGAAAGCCAATCGAGGCGCTGCGTGTCGCGCGTGCGACGATGGAGCCTGCGTCGCAGATCGGATACGCCCCGTTGATCGCGCAGGTTCACGAAGCGGTCGGACAGCTCGCGCGCGATACCGACGACTACAAAGCTGCAGAACAGGCGTTCTACGCCGGGCTGGTCGCCGCCGAGACGGGCAAGGACGAGGTGACGCGCGCAGCGATCTTGATCCATCTTGCTCGATTGGTAGCGATCGATCTCGGTCGGCTCGATGAGGGCGTTCGGCTCGGGCGCCAAGCCGAGGCCGCTGCACTGGCCCAGCCAGGCAACGACGAGCTGCTCGCGCGGGCGTTCAACGTGTTGAGCGGCGTGTTGGAAGCCAACGGCGACCTCGAGCTAGCGCTCGACTATCGCAAACGCGAGCTCGCTGTGGTCGAACGAGCGTTTCCGAACAACGACCGTCGACTGGCTCAGGTGCTTCAACCGCTCGCCAATCTTTACGCTCAGCTCGGTAAATTCGACGATGCGATCGAGGTGGGGCGTCAAGCGTTGGCGAAGATCGAAGCCGCGGTCGGCCCCGAACACTCCGACGTTGGACTCGTGCTCGACTCGCTTGGAAGCTACGAACGGGGACGAGGGCGGCTGGCTGAGGCAAGGCTGCTGTACGAGCGAGCGATTCGAATCATCGAGGCGGAACGCGGACCCAAGAGCATGCTGCTCGGCATGCCGCTATCGAACTTTGGAAATCTGCTGAGCGATCAAGGAGAGCTCCGCCAAGCGCTATCGCTCCATCAGCGATCGCTGACGGTGCTCGAAGCTGCGGTCGGCTCCGATCATCAGGCGCTCGTCCAACCATTGACAAATCTCGGTGCTACCGCCGAGGCACTTGGTGATCATCGTGCAGCGCTCGGTTGGCTCGAGCGCGCGGTGGCGGTTGGAGAGCACAGCCTCGGTCCCGAACATCCCGATCTCGCGGTCGCGTACGCTTCGATCGGAGTGGCGCACGAATCGCTCGGTGCGCGTGACCAAGCGATTGCTGCGCTCGAACACGCGCTCAGACTCTACGACCGGAGCGCGCCGTCGTTGAATCGCGCGTACGCACAGGTCGAGCTCGCGGAGCTGCTGTGGGATACCAAGCGCGATCGCCCGCGCGCGCTCCGTCTTGCACGCACAGCACGCGACATCTTCTCGGCGGACCCGGCGTCGGATCCCAGTGACATCAAGAACGTCGAGCGGTGGCTAGCTGCACGTACTTCGTCTCACTGAACATTTCGGCGCGCGCGCTACCCGAGTCGTAACCACGGATCACCCAAAACCTACGTGGCGACCAGCGCGAGATCGTGAGTACAGTGGGCGCCTCACTTTATTCACGGAGCACCTAGATGAAGCGGATGCTACTCGCCTCGATCGTGTTCGCTGCGGCTGCCTGCGGCGGTAAGAGCTATGACCCCGGCACCGTCAATTCCACGCAGGCTCGCCAAGCCATCGATGGAGCCGGCAACGTCTCGGCCTCGATGTCTGCGATGGATGGCGCCGGCGCGGCGACGGCCGTGCAAGCGATGACCACCGCCAGCCAGGGCATCGTTTCGCCTGCAGCGCCAGCGGGCAGGTTGCAGGGGTTGATTCCTGACTTCAGCAAGAAGGACGGCGGCATCTTGTCCGTCGTCGCCGGTACCGCGGAGTGCACCGCGACCGGCTGCACGTTCACCGACTACGGTGATGACGCCGCGGGCTGGCTGATCAACGGCACGATCAACAACAGCGGTGGCACGTACTCGTTCGATCTCACCTACGACATCGCGAGCTTCGGCAGCACGCTGAAGTGGACGATCGATGGATCGCTGGCCATCAGCGACACCAGCATCGACGGCGAGATCGCCTCGAGCGGCAAGACCACGTTCGAAGGTGGCGGCGGCGCCGGCGGCGCGACGATCAACTGGGACGTCTCGGTCGACTACCGCAACGTGGTGCTCGACGCGGACGGTTGCCCCACGGGCGGCAGCGTTTATGCGACGACCTCGTACGACGTGTCGAGCTCGCAAGGCGGCAGCGGCAGCTACGCGGTCGAAGGCACCGCGACGTTCGGTCCCAATTGCGGCGACGTCCAGTAGTCGTCTAGACGCCGGCTACCGCGCTACGACTTCAAACATCGAAATCGTAGTCGCCTAGACGTCTAGCCGCTTCGCGCCGACCGCGGATACCGCGTCGCGGAACACCCGGCCACGGTGGCCGAAGTTCTGAAACATGTCGTAGCTCGCGCACGCGGGCGACAGCACGACGGCATCGCCGCTGGCGCATAGCTCGGTGGCACGTCGAACGGCATCGTGCATGTCGCTCGCGTCGATCACCGGGTAGCTCGCGCGATGGCTCGCGGCTGCGTCGCGGATCAGCGGCGCGGCCTTGCCGATCAGCACGATGCCCTTGCAGACGCCGTCGAGCGCGTCGAGCATCGGCTGGTACGAGCCGCCCTTGTCGACGCCGCCGGCGATCAGCACGAGGGGACGCGGAAATCCACGCACCGACGCTGCGACCGACGCGACGTTGGTGCCTTTGCTGTCGTCGTAGAAGTAGATATTGGCCTTGTCGCCGACGAGCTCCATGCGATGGGGCAGGGGTCGATACGCGCGAGCGCCCGCGCGAACCACGTCCATCGGAAGTCCGACACCTCGCGCTGCGAGATACGCGCACATCGCGTTCTCCATGTTGTGATTGCCGACGATCACTAGATCATCGACGGGGTAGCGCTCCTCCGCCGGGAGCCGCAGCACGATCTGCTTGCGATCCGCCGACATCACTGCACCGCGCTCGGTCGTCGCGCCCGGCCGCGAATCGAACGTGAACAGCCGCGATGGAATCCCGCGGGTCTCGGCCATCGTCCATGCGTCGGCGGCGTTGGCGATCGCCATGTCATCGGCGCGCTGCCAATCCCAGATCCGCCCCTTCATCTCGGCGTAGCGCTCCATCGTGCCGAATCGATCGAGATGATCTTCGGTCACGTTGGTGAGTACGCCGGCGTCGGCGCGAAACGTCGAACAATTCTCGAGCATGAACGCCGCGACCTCGGCGACGATCAAACCGCCGGGAGCGTTCGCCGGGTGTTCGACCGCATCGATCAGCGGCATGTTGCCGAGGTTGCCGCCGCAGAACGTCGGCCGGCCCGACGCCTCGCATAGCTTGCCGGTGAGCGCGGTCGTGGTCGACTTGCCGTTGGTGCCGGTGATCGCGATCAGCGTCGCGCGCGGATCGAAGAACCGATACGCGAGCTCGATCTCGGCGATCACGTCGATGCCCGCCGCCTGGGCGGCGCGGGTCTCGGGCAGCGACGGCACGCCGGGTGACATCACGATCAGCTCGGCCGCGAGATACGTGGTCAGGTTGTGGCCGCCGAGCTCGAATCGGACCGGCACACCTTCGAGCTGGCGGATCGGCTCGGCGAGCTTCTCGGCCGGCTTGCCATCGGTGACGACCACGCGCGCGCCGCGCTTCGCGCAAAACTTGGCGACGGCCACGCCGGTCTGTGCGAGCCCGACGACGACGACCGTCTTTCCATCGAGATCGATCATCGCATCTTCAACGTGCCGAGCGCGACCAACGCCAGCAGCGCAGATACCAACCAGAACCGCACGATGATGGTTGGTTCGGCCCAGCCCTTGAGCTCGTAGTGATGGTGGATCGGAGCCATCTTGAACACGCGCTTGCCGCGGGTCTTGAACGAGCCGACCTGGATGATGACCGACAGCGCCTCGATCACGAACAGCCCGCCGACGATCAGCAGCACGACCTCATTCTTGGTGAGCACGGCGAGCATGCCGATCGCACCGCCGAGCCCGAGCGCTCCAACGTCGCCCATGAACACTTGCGCCGGATAGGTGTTGTACCAAAGGAACCCGATCCCGGCGCCGAACAGCGCGGCGGAGAAGATCGCGAGCTCCTCGACCCCAGCGATATGCGCGACGTGCAGATACTCGGCGATGTTCACCGGATTACCGTTCTGGATCAGCGTGGTCTCGACACCGGCGATGTACGCGAAGATCAAGAACGTGCCCGCGTTCATGATCGTCGGACCGATCGCGAGGCCGTCGAGACCGTCGGTCAGGTTGACCGCGTTGGCGGTGCCGACGACGACGAACGCACCGAACGTGACGTAGAGCCACGCGGGTAGCTCGAGCGACTGGGTGTAGAAGTTGGTGAACGGCAGCTGCAGCTGGAGCCGGACCTCGTCCGGCATCATCTGCGAATAGAACAGATACGCCATCGCGCCACCCGAGATCGCGAACTCGAGGAACAGCCGGAGCTTGCCCGAGATGCCCTTCTTGTTCTTCTTGGCGACCTTGGCGTAGTCGTCCGCGAATCCGATCGCACCGAACGCGATCGTTACGGTCAGCGCGAGCCACACGAACTCGTTGCGCAGATCGCACCACAGCAGGGTCGAGATCGCGAGGCAGAACAGGATCAACGAGCCGCCCATCGTCGGCGTCCCGGCCTTCTTCTTGTGCGTCTCTGGACCATCGCTGCGGATCGTCTCGCCGATCTGACGCGCCTTGAGCCGTTCGATGAACCATGGCCCGATCACGAACGATAGCAGTAGCGCCGTGATCGCCGCGGCGAGGATCCGCGTCGATGGATAGCGGAAGACACGCAGCCAACCGACCTCATCACCCAGCACGCCGTACAGCAGATGGAACAGCACTAGGTCGCAGCCTTCATCGCTTCGAGCACGCGCTCGAGCCGCATGCCGCGCGAACCCTTCAGCAGGATCCAATCACCAGGGGTCGTTCGCTCGAGCACGTGAGCTGCCGCGGTCGCCGGACTGTCGACGACCTCCGACGCCGGTCCCGCGGCTTCGACCACCGTGGTCGCGTGGTCGCCGAGCGCGATCACCTTGACCGCGAGCTCGCGCGCAAGCGCCCCGACGTCGCGATGCGCCGCGGGCGCGTGGTTGCCGAGCTCGAGCATGTCACCGACGATCGCGAACGCTTGGCGACCGCGTGCGCGCTCGTGGATCGAGCGCAGCGCGGCGGTCATCGACGCGGGGTTCGCGTTGTAGCAATCGACGATCACCTTGCGCCCCGCTACTTCGACGAGCTCGCCGCGCATCGCTGGTGGCCGCGCACGTCGCACACCGGCTAACGCCTGCTCGATCGATGCACCCGCTGCATGTGCCGCGGCGATCGCCGCGCATGCGTCGATCGCTGCATGCCGGCCAGCTAGCGAGAGCTCGAGGGCGTGGCGTTGGCCGAACACGTCGATCACCAGCGTGCCGCCGGCGTCGAGCGGTGCATACTCGACCAGTCGAACGTCGCACTCGAGCTCGCCGAACGTGACATGACGAGCGCGCGGCCGGTGAGATCGCGCCCAGCGCTCGAGGCGATCATCGTCGATCGGGCGCACGATCGTGCCGTTGTCGCGCAGTCCGATCCAGATCTCGGACTTGGCCTTGGCGATCGCGTCGGTCGAGCCGAGCAGCTCGATGTGCGCGGTGCCGGCGTTGATCACCACCGCCACGTCGGGCTCGGCCATCTTGGTCAGATATTCGATCTGGTGCGGACCCCGCATCCCCATCTCGATCACCGCGAACTGGTGGAATTCACGCAATCCGAGCAGCGTCAGCGGGACGCCGGTCTCGTTGTTGAACGAACCCTCGGAGGCATGAATCGTCCCTGCGGTCGCGAGCGCGGATTTGATCAGCTCTTTGGTGGTCGTCTTGCCTGCGGAGCCGGTTACCGCCACCAACTTGCCCGACCATCGGTGGCGATGCGCGTGCGCGATCGCACCGAGCGCGAGCCGGGTGTCGCGGACGACGATCGTGCTGGCACGCGGCAGCGATGCTGCATCGGACGTGATGTGCGGCTGGCTGACCCGACCGCGGCCTTCGCTATCGACGAGCAGTGCCCGTGCACCTGCCTCGATCGCGGTTTGCATGAACGCGTGGCCATCATGGTTCGCGCCGCGAATCGCGACGAATAGATCGCCGGGCGCCGCGATGCGGCTATCGATCACGACACGGGTGACGTAGGCATTGGGGTCGTCACCGGGCTCGATCATCGCGCCCGTCCCGGCGGCCTTCAGATCATCACCGAGCGCGGCGACCGACCGGCGCCATCGATCGAGGATCGCTTCCGCGGCCTGCTCGCGATCGTCGAAGTGGTGCTTGGTGGTTCCGATGATCTGGTAGTCCTCGTGGCCCTTGCCAGCGATCACCACGACGTCGCCGGGGGTCGCCTCGGAGACCGCCGCTCGAATCGCGGTTCGGCGATCCGGATCGACGAGGAATGGCCGCGGAACGCCCGGCAAGATCTGATCGATGATCGCACGCGGATCTTCGGTGCGCGGATTGTCGCTGGTGACCACCGCGAGGTCGGCGAGGTCCGATACCGCCGCGCCCATCTTGGGTCGCTTGTTCGGATCGCGATCGCCACCGCAGCCGAACACACAGATCAGCCGTCGTTTGGTCAAGGGTCGCAGCGCCGCCAGCACATTGCGTAACGCGTCGGGGGTGTGGGCGTAATCCACGAAGATGTCGAGATCGGCCTGGTTGACGACGCGTTCGACGCGGCCAGGTACGCCGGCCAAGGCAGCCACGCCTCGAGCGATCGCATCGTGCGGCAGCTCGAGTGCCTCGCCGATCGCCACGGCGAGCGCGATGTTGGCGACGTTGTAGTGACCGATCAAGGGCTTGGATTCGACCGCGAGCTCGCCACGTGGCGTTGCGATCATGGCGGTGATGCCGCGCACCGTCGATTCGTTCGACAGCACCGAGACCTCGGCGACGCGATGTTGGCCGCTTACGTGTACGACCCGACCGGGTGCGACCGTCGCCATACCGGGGCCTTCGGGATCGTCGATATTGATCACCGAAGTGCCCGAGGTGTGCGCGCTGAACAGCTTGCGCTTGGCGTCGCGGTACGCGGTCATCGTGCCGTGGATATCGAGATGATCCTGCGTGAGATTGGAGAACGCCGACACCGCGAACTTCACGCCAGCGAGCCGCTCCATCGACAGCGCTGCCGATGACACCTCCATCACCACATGGGTGCAGCCGGCGTCGCGCATCTTGGCGAACGTCTCGTGCAGCACCGCCGGCGTCGGCGTGGTGTAGGGAGCCTCGAACGTCTGGCCACCCCAGCGATACGACACCGTGCCGATCACGCCGGGCTTGGCGCCAGCCGCGGTCAGGATGCTCTCGACCAGATAGGTCGTGGTCGTCTTACCGTTGGTGCCGGTAATTCCGATCAGGGTCATCGCCGCCGCCGGATTACCGAGTGAGCGGCCGACCATCACGCCGAGCGCGACCGCACCCGAGGGGACGACGACGACCGGCACCTTGCCGGTGACCGCTGGTTCGGGCTCGGTCTCGACCACGACGGCTGCAGCACCTTGTTCGAGCGCGGTCGCGATGAACGCATGACCATCGGAGCGCAGTCCGCGCACTGCTACGAACACGTCGCCAGCCGCGATCTCGCGTGAGTCGCTCCGAACCGCGCGAACTTCGACGTTCGCATCACCCACCACACGTGCGCCGGTCAGGCCATCGATCAAGTCGCGAAGAGTCATATCGATCGAACGCGCAGCGTCCCCGATTTCGTGCAGCGAGGCAAGCGTCAGCGGGGCGCTGAAGCGGCTCGAACCTGGAGCGAATTCCCGTCGGAGAATCGCAACTTCACGGCGCCCGACGTTGCAATTCCGGGAGCTGGGTCTTGCTCGACCACGCGACCCGATCCGGCGACCTCGACCGACACACCGGCTTGACGTGCCGCATCGAGCGCACGAGCCACGCCCATCCCGCGGAAATCGGGAACGCCATCGGGCTCGGGAGCCGGAGTGACGTCGGCGACGATCTCGGGCTCGGAGGCGATCGCGACCGCGGTGCGTGCCGGAGGCTTCGCGGGCTTGGGCGGCTTGGGGCTTGGAACCGTGCAGGTCTTGGGCGCAGTCGAAGGCAGCGCACCGGGAACCGGCGGCGGACACACCAGCGTGTTGCCTGGAATGCCCAGATAGCGCAGCGATTCGCTCGCAACCGTGGCGAACACCGGCCCCGCGACCTTGCCGCCGTAGTAGTCGCCACCGCTCGGCTCATCGACCAGGACGACGATCGCGAGCTTGGGATTTTCGATCGGTGCGAGCCCGGCGAACGATGACAGGTAGCGCTTCTCGGCGTACTGCTTGGTCTCGGGGTCGTACTTGTGCGCCGTTCCGGTCTTGCCGCCGCACTGGAACCCGGGGACGACGATGCTCGCGGCCGTGCCACCATCCTTGCCGCCCTCGAACACCGTCGCCAAGATCGCGCGCATCGCCTGCGCGTTGGCCGGGCTCAGCACCTGACGCGTCGCCGGCGCCGGCTGATACACCACCGCGCCGTCGCGATCGGTCACGCGGTCGACGATCCGCGGTTCGGTGTACAAACCGTCGTTGCCGATCGCGGCGAGCGCGCTCGCGATCTGAAGCGGGCTGACCGTGATGCCATAGCCGAACGAGATCGTCGCGAACTCGATGTCGCGCCAGCGCGAGCCATCGCGCACCGTGCCGGACTGCTCGCCGGGAAGCTCGATTCCTGACTTCGCGCCGAACCCGAAGTTCTTGAGCCCGGCGTACTGCTTCTCGCGGCCGAGCTTCATCGCGATCTTGACCGCGCCGACGTTCGACGAGTGCTTGATGATGCCGGTCACCGTCAGATACTTCTCGGGGTGCGTGTCGCGGATCGTCTTGTAGCCGATCTTCATCGTGCCCCACTGGACATCGAACATGGTGTCGGGCTTGACGACGCCGGCCTCGAGCGCGTTGGCGACGGTGAACATCTTCATCACCGAGCCCGCCTCGAACACGTCGGTGACTGGGCGGTTGCGCGAGCTTCCATGGTTTTCGTTCGAGTTGGGGTCGTAGGACGGAAAGCTCGCCATCGCGAGCACTCGGCTGGTCGCGACGTCGAGCACGACCACCGATCCGCTGACCGCCTTGTTGGTAGTCACCGAGTCCGCGATGGCAGCATCGGCGATCGCTTGAATGCTGCGATCGATCGAGAGCTGGACCGTTGCACCGGGCTCGGGCTGGGCGAGCCCATCCGCGAACATCTTGCGGCCGTGTGCATCGCGCAGCGCGTTGCCGGCACCGCGGCGGCCCCGCAGTCGGTCATCCATCGATAGCTCGATCCCGTCGAGCCCGCGCCCGTCGATATCGGCGCGGCCGATCACTGGGCCGGCGATCGTCTTGGCCGGGTACCAGCGACGCGGCTCACGCGCGACCTCGATCCCGGGAATCTTGGCGTCGCGCACGGCTTGCGCGATCTCCTTGGTAACGTGGCGATCGATCCATACGAAGCGACGATCGCCGCCGAGCTTCTCCTCGAGCTCGGCCGGGTCGCCGCCGATCAGCTTGGCGAGCTTGTCCGCGGTATCCGTGACGTCGCGAATGTCTTTTGGGTTGGCCCAGATCGAATCGGCGTCGGCGCTGACGGCCAACGGGCGACCGTGCGAGTCGATGACCTCGCCGCGTGGGGCCGGGATGTCGACCGACAGTGCGTGCTGGCGAGCTGCGAGCTCTCGGTAGTGATCGGAATTGCTGACCTGAAGTCCCCATGCACGCCACGCGACGCCCGTCAGTCCGATGGTGACCACGACGCCCATCAGATAGGCGCGCAGCCGAGCGCCGTGAGGCACGCCCGGCGTCATCGGTTTTGCCTTGGCCGACTTCATCGCGCGGCTACCTTGCGCGGTCCGATCACGCGAATCCGATCGGGCGCCACAGGTGTCATGCCGAGTCGAGTCGCGAGCGTGCGGATCCGATCCGGTGCGGTCAGCGTGGCGAGCTCGAGCTCGAGCTGCCGGCGGGTCTCGCGCAGCTTGCGGACGTTCTCCGAGCGGCGAGACAGCTGGAATCCCAGCTGCAGCACTTCGTGTTGCCGGCTGACCCGAATCAGGCCGACCGATGTAATCACGACTGCCACCACCACGAGCGCGATCACCAGCACGCGAACCGAAGGCGCAGAACCATCGTCCCGGCGGAACATCCGATATACCGACGCAGGCGAGATCATTTGCGCCTCTCACTAGACGCGCGCTCGTCGGTGGGCGCAATTTTTTTCCTGGCATCCGGAGAGATCCGGACCACCTCTGCCACAGCGATTTTTTGGCCCAGGATTCATACTGTACGAATGGTCCGGATCGCCCTGGCGGCGGTGGTCGTGGTGGCGGCTTGTCAGCCGGCGCAGGTGCCGCTCGCTCGCCGCGCTGGTCAGGTGATGGCGATCGGCGGCGTGGCCGGGCTCGTCGGAACCGCGATCGCGACGCGCTACACCGACGTCCCCGACGAGATGCTGTACGGATTCTCAGCGATCTCGGCGATCGGGATTATCGCGTACGCGATCGTCGAGCTGACGTATCCCGTCGCGGGTCCGCCGCCCGAGACCCAGGCGCAGAAGTACCGGCGTTGGGCCAAGGTCCTCACCGAGCGCGCCGCCGGCGCAGCCCGTGAAGGAAAATGCCCGCGCGTTCGCCGCCTCGAGCGCCGCGTCCGTACCTACGATCCCGAGGTTCACGACTTCGTGTTCATGCGCGATCCGGAGATCAGACGTTGCCTCGAGATGGCTCCGTCGCCGCCATCGCCCGACGCTGGGGCACGACCTCAGTCCGACCAGACGCCGGTGATTGAGCCGTCCGTGACCGCTCCTCTCGTGTTGCCGCCATCGCCGTGAGCTGTGTACCCGCGACTGCCTATCGTCGCTCGGTGCGATGCCGATGATCTCGTCGCTCGGTTACATCCTTGAAGCAATCTACGACGAACCATAGCTCGCTGGTCGGTTGCGCTGATGCGGCGGCTATTCGACGCGATATCTGCCAGCACCACGTGGATGTCGGGTCGCCGCCACATTCGGCGCCGAGGTCCGCACGCACGCGCGAAGCCGAGCAGATCGAGATCGCGGGTTGCGTGCGATCTCGTCGTCGGTCGCGACGAGCGCCTTGCGAGACAGCAGCTCGCAGACAGCGTCGACGCGTTCGCCTTCCTGGATGGCGAGCTTGGGCGGCAGCGAGCTCGTCCACGCCAGATCGCGGAACCGATTCTTGACCCGGCGATCTTCGAGCGAGTGAAAGCTGATGATCGCGCAGCGTCCACCGGGGTTGAGCAGATCTGGGAACGCATCGAGGATGCGATCGAGCTCGTCGAGCTCGCGGTTCACGGCGATCCGCAGACCCTGAAACGTTCTGGTCGCGGGGTGGATCTTGGATTTGCGCTGCTCGGCGAACGGGATCGCTTTCGAGATCAGGGCGGCGAGATCAGTTGTCGTACGCAGCTGGTCGTCGCGTACGGCGTCTTTGATCAGCCGCGCGATCTTGTGGCCATAGCGCTCCTCGCCCAGGTCCTTGATCACGTCACCGAGCTCGTCCACCGACAGCTCGCGCAGCAGCTCGAGCGCGGTGGGCCCCCGGGTCGGGTCCATCCGCATGTCGAGAGGGCCCTCCTTCATGAACGAGAACCCTCGGTCGGCATGGTCGAGCTGGGGCGATGACACCCCGAGATCGAGCAAGATGCCATCTACCGTAGATCGCCCAAGTGTCGGCAAAATGCTTGGTAGATCAGCATATTGGCCGTGCACGAGTCGTACGCGGTCGCCAAATGGCGCCAGGCGCTCACGCGCGGCATCGAGCGCCGTCGGGTCGCGGTCGATCCCGATCAGCGTTGCACGTGGGGCGCGCTCGAGAATCTGCGCTGCGTGGCCGGCCCCGCCCAGCGTGCCATCCACATAAACGCAATCATTTCTAACGTCTAGCTGGTCGACGGTCTCGACTGCCAGGACCGTTGCATGGTCGAACGCGGTCACGGCCGGGCCGGTGCTATCACGATAGGACGCAACAGTGCAGAAATCTTGCGTTCTGCCATCCCCCTGGATGGAGGATAGATGTAAGGAGAACGCCCACGCGTGTTGACGATCCGGATGGCGTCTCGTAGACTCCCCCGGTTCATCAGCGACTGATCCGACAGGATTAACAGGTGCTTAGGTACAAAGAAACGGAAGACATCGACGCCCGATTCAACGAGGTCGAGCGAATCGTGACCGCGTGGCGCGCTCGCGTGTCTACCGCAAACCCTGTCGCGCGCACCGAGTTCAACAATCGTCTCCGGATCTCGCTGATCCATCACGACGCGGCGCTTGAAGGCGAAGTGTTGTCGTACAGCGAGATCAAAGCGGCGGTCGATCCCAGCATCATCAGTGATCCTTCGTTGATCCCCTCGTACGAGGAGATTCGTCGGTTCGACGACGCGTGCAACTTCGCGGCGGAACAGGCCGGCAACGCCAAGAAGCCGTTCAAGCTCGACACGATCCGCGAGATCTATTCGATCCTCGCGCCCGAGGAGAAGCCGAAGGGTTTGCCGTACCGCAAGGAGAACCCACTCCACCGGCTGTACTATCACGACATCACGCCGCCCGAGAAAATCCTCCCGAGCATGCGCAAGCTCGGTGAGTGGATTGACGAGCCCGGCACCAAGCACGTCCACGTGATCGAGAAGGTCGCCACGCTGCATTCGAAGTTCATGGCGATCTTCCCGTGGGCGAAAGAGAGCGGCCGCACGATCCGCATCGCGTCGAACCAGCTGCTCCAGGAGGCTGGCTATCCGATCGCGATCGTCCACTCGATCGATCGCCAGCGCTACTACGAGGCGCTGCGCGGCGACCACATCGGTCTCACCTCGCTGTATCTCGAGGCGGTCCAGACGACTGCCGAGACCGAGATGCGGGTGTACGAAGAGGCGGTCAAGAGCCCGCCGAAGCGCCGCAGCAAGAAGTCGATAGCCGGTTGATCGGCTGATCCGAGGATCCCAGGCGTGTCGTGCTCGATATCGTCGTCACGTCGTGGCTGACCATCCCCGCCAGTGAGCTGTCGATGTCGTTCGCGCGTTCGGGCGGCGCCGGCGGGCAGAACGTCAACAAGGTGTCCAGCAAGGTCGATCTGCGCTGGAATCCCAAGACATCGGCCGTGCTTCGCGAAGATGATCGCGCGTGGTTGCTCCAGCAGCTGCGCAGCCGATTGACCAACGACGGTACGCTGATCGTCACGTCGACGCTCACCCGCGATCAGATCGCGAACCGGGAAGACGCTGCGACCAAGCTTGCCGAGATCGTGCGCGCCGCACTCGATCGCCCGAAGTTTCGCAAGCCGACCAAGATGACGCGCGGTGCCAAGCGCCGTCGCGTCGCCGATAAACGGCACCGATCCGAGATCAAGCGCAACCGCCGCGGCGGCGACGACTAGGGCTACTCGTTTCGGATCTCGATCGTCACTGGTCCGAGCGAAGTCTCCCGACAGAACATGATCATGTGTCCGTCGATGATCCCGTTGTTACTCTGCGACGACATCGTGCACGAGCTACTGGCGCACGACGGCGAGTCGAGGTCGCCGAGCATCGGGCACTCGCCACCGTCGTGCATCGCAAACGCGAAGAAGCTGCCGTCCAACGACGGGCACGACACGTCGATGGCCGAGGTCACGGGATTTCGCAAGCGGATCACCACGTCCGCAAAACCAGGGGCATTGCAACATGGGTCTTGCGACGAATAGGAGGTGGCTCCTTGAGTCGTTAACGTGAACCTCGCGACGCCCGTCGACAGATCGATATCGGCAGCCGTGGCACAGGTGTCATTCGCGCCGGTCACATCGGACGTCGTCGACCCGGAATCGTTCGATGTGGACGACCCGGAATCGTCGGATATCGTCGAGTCGTTCAGATCCGACGCACCGGTAGCATCGAAGCCGATGCGGCCACAACCCAACCCGCTCACGAGCGGCAATATGGCTACTACGATCGAGCGCCTCACGTTGCCAGGGTAACACCGTCCGAGTCGAAGCTCGCCACCGCAGATCAGGCTCGTGATGTGTCCGTACCACTGCCTACACGTTCCAGGACGTGAGGCGACCGTCCATGCGCCGACAAACGGCCTAGCCACGGCAACGCGTGGCGTCGTCGTCGTGCGTTACTGATTTCGTAGCTCGATCGTCAACGGACCGAGCGAGGTGTCTCGACAGAATAGGAATAGATGGCCGTCGATGATCCCACCCTTGGCTTGGGTCGACATCGAGCATGTGCTGTCCGAGCAGGAAGGTGTGTCGGCCGGCGTTGGGCACGCCCCTGTATTCATCAGCGCGAACGCGAAGTCGCTGCCGTCGTGTGATGCGCACGATACGCCGACCGTGGACGTCATAGGATTTCTCACGCGGACGACCACGTCCGTAAAGCCGGGAGCATTGCAGCAGGTCGCTTGCGGATAGTCGGAGGCAGCCCCCTGCGTCGTGAACGTGAACCGCGCGAAGCCCGTCGACAGATCGATATCAGCGGCCGTGGCGCACGTATCGTTCGCGCTGGTCACCTCGGAGGTCGAGTCATTGGCTCCGTCCGAACCCTCCTTGCCGTCCGCACCGATCGGATCGAATCCGATGCGACCACATCCGATACAGCACAATGTGCCGCCCACGAGCGGCGGAATGATCGCTGCAAGCGAGCTCCCCACGCTTGACACGGTAACACCAGTGCGACCGCTACATGACGCTCACCGAGTCGACGAGACTAGGCGCATTCGGAACCATCACGCTCGTAACCCGGCATCGGTCTGAACGGGCCCTCGACGTCGCGATGGTGCCGCAACATTCTGGCGTTCTGACCACGCCAGGCATCATCCATGGTCTGAGGATCGCCATGACCGCGCGAGTAGCCACCCGACGCTTGCCAATTGTCTCTCGATCAATCAGGGAGTTGTCGAGGAGATCACAAACTAAACGCAGCTGTATGGGGTGGCACCGCTCTGGCAACAGGTGACGAAAGCCTCGCTCAAGAGGTCGCGCAATCTCCAAGGAACACCCGATGTCGCTTCTTCGAAATCCAATCCTGTGCAGTACGTTGGCAGCGTTCACCATCGCGGCGTGTGCAACCAGCCCCACGGACAGTTCAGGCGACGATGATGACGGCAAGTCCGATGGCACGGGTGAAACCATCAAGCTCGAGAACGGCGTGCCCGTCGTGATCTCGGCAATCAGGGACGAAGCTCGCTACTTCACCATCGATGTGCCCGAGGGCCAGACGTTCTTCACCGTCACCACCCGCGCCACCGACCGCGATCGCGATGACGGCGGTGTGGATCTCTACGCACGGTTCGAAGCTGCGCCGACCATCAAGGTCTATGACTACGGCAGCGGCAGTGACACCAACGCCGAACAGCTATTCGTGCCCGCGACCGCAGGAACGTGGCACATCCTCGCGTTCGGTTACACGCCGTTCGATGACGTCGAGCTGACCGCGAGCTTCAACTCCACGGACGCACCGCGGGCATGGACGCTCGAGAACGGCGTTGCGGTCGAAGGCGTGTCGGCGAAGTGGAACGACGACGTGAAGCCGTCGTTCCGGATCGATGTTCCTGCTGGCAAGAAGAATCTCAAGGTCGACGCCAGCTGGAATGGCAGCCTCGCTGCGATCCATCTGCAGAACGCGCGCTACAAGAGCAATGCGATCATCAGCGACGCGAGCACATCGCAAGCGAGCTTGGGCGTCGCGAACGATGTTGAAGGTACCTGGTTCATCACACCAGATCCCGAGTTTCTCGGGGACATCGCGAATCTCCGAGTGGTCGCCAGCTACGAAGACGACGACGACCAAGGCGTGACGGTAACCAACGGTGTCGCGAGCACGCTCGGCAGCAATGATCCGGTGGTCTATCGCATCGACGTTCCCGAAGGCCAGAGCTGGGTCCGCGTTCAGGTCGCGCCTGGATCCTCGACCGAGAGCGGTGACTTCCAAGTTCGCAGTGGCGCCAAGCCCACCAACTACAACCACGACTTCGAGGGAGATTTCGGCTCCAACTACGATGGCGATCTCGTGGGCGACGTCGAGATCCCAGTGCTCGAGCCCGGACCGGTTTATGTCCGCGTGCTGCCAGGGCCCAACGGGGCGGCGAACACGCAAGTGACGCTGTCGTACTCGACCGAGGTCCAGCTGCCCACGGGTGATATCGCGTTCGACTCGGGCGATATCACGCCACCCGATCCCGAGATCAAGGACAACGACCAGTACGCGTTCATCCACGAGATCGAGAATTTTAACTTCGGCACGATCAAGTCGGCGACCGTGTACCTCGACCTCGATCACTCGTATCCAGGCGACCTCGCGATCACGTTGAAACACAACGGTAGCCCCCAGACGCTACTGTTGGCTCCCGCCAAGACGAGCCCAAACTGGACCGCGGTGTATCGCCTCAACGATCTGATCGGCCAGCCGGTGTCCGGCACCTGGCGGCTCACCGCCTCGGACAGCAGCCGCATCGACGCTGGCCGTGTGAATAACTGGCGGGTCGTCGTCGAGCGCGAATAGCGCCCGAAACCACCACGCGGCGCATGCCGACATCGACACGCGCCGCGCAGAGTCGGTTAAGCCGATCTTAGTAGCGGTAGTGATCCGGCTTGTACGGGCCGTCGACCGCAATGCCGAGGTACTCGGCCTGGACCTTCGACAGCGTGGTCAGCTTGACGCCGACCTTGGCGAGGTGCAGCCGCGCGACCTTCTCGTCGAGCTTCTTCGGCAGCACGTAGACCTCACCCGACTTGAACGACATGCCGGTCATCTCGTCCTTGCCCTTGGTCGCGTTCGCCCACAGCGCCATCTGCGCGATGGTCTGGTTGGTGAACGAGTTCGACATCACGAACGACGGATGGCCGGTGGCGCAGCCGAGGTTGACGAGGCGACCGCGGGCGAGCAGGGTGATCCGCTTGCCGTTGGGGAAGATGAACTGATCGACCTGCGGCTTGATGTTCTCTTCCTTGATCTCCTTGTTGTTCTCGAGCCACGCGACCTGGATCTCGCTATCGAAGTGACCGATGTTGGCGAGGATCGCCTCGTCCTTCATCGCGGTGAAGTGCTCGCTGCGGATCACATCCATGCAGCCAGTCGCGGTGACGAAGATGTCGGCCATCGGCGCCGCATCTTCCATCGTCACGACCTCGTAGCCCTCCATCGCCGCCTGCAGCGCGCAGATCGGATCGATCTCCGTGATCAGCACGCGAGCGCCGAGCCCACGTGCAGCATGTGCGCAGCCCTTGCCGACGTCGCCGTAACCGGCGACCACGACGACCTTGCCCGCGACCATCACGTCGGTCGCGCGCTTGATGCCGTCGAACAGCGACTCGCGGCAACCATAGAGGTTGTCGAACTTCGACTTGGTGACCGAGTCGTTGACGTTGATGCACGGGAACAGCAGGGTGCCGCCCTTGGCCATGTCGTAGAGCCGATGCACGCCGGTGGTGGTCTCCTCGGAGACGCCCTTGATCTCGGCGGCGATCTTGGTGAACCGCGTCTTGTCGGCGGCGAGGCTCTTGGTGAGCACCGAGTAGATCACGCGCATCTCCTCGTTGGTCGCGGTCGACGGATTGGGCGCGCTGCCCTTCTTCTCCGACTCGACGCCCTTGTGGACGAGCAGGGTGAGGTCACCACCGTCGTCGAGGATCAAGTTCGGACCCTTGCCACCCTTGAACGCGGTGAGCTGCATCTCGATGCACTGCCAGTACTCCTCGAGGTTCTCGCCCTTCCACGCGAACACCGGCACACCGGCCTGCGCGATCGCCGCGGCGGCCTCGTCCTGGGTCGAGTAGATGTTGCACGACGTCCACGTGACCTCGGCGCCGAGGGCGACCAGCGTCTCGATCAGCACGGCGGTCTCGATCGTCATGTGCAAACAACCCGCGACGCGAGCGCCCTTGAGCGGAGCCTTGCTACCGTACTCCGCGCGCAGCGCCATCAGGCCGGGCATCTCCTTCTCGGCCATGCGGATCTTCTTGCGGCCGAGCTCGGCCAGGTTCTTGTCCTTGATCTTGAAAGCGGGGAATTCGGTGCGGCTATCCATGAGCTTGTCTCCAATCGGTTAGGTGATCAGTTCAGAAACCATTGAGTCCCACGTCTGCGTCGCCGTCGCGTTCTACGCAGCCGCCCTCACCGGCAGCCGGCCGACGGCGAGCTGAAGCGGTGGATGGACGTCGCGCTGGTTCGCGAGCGGTTTGATCGCGATCGGTTCGAGCCGGCTGGTCTCGAGCCACGTGCGCAGCTTCGCGGGCTCGAACCCGAGCCAGACGTGGCCCTGTTCGCGAAGCGTCTCGTCGTCGTGCGGCAGGAAGTCGAGCACCACCAGATGCCCGCCGGGACGAATCAACCGCGTCGCAGCGGCGATCGCATCGTGCGGGCGTGCGGCGTGATGAAGTACGCGAGCCATGACGACGAGATCGGCACCCCCTCGCTCGGTGATCTCTTCGGCGAGCCGCGCATCTTCGACGTCGCCTTCGCGGAGCCGCACGTTGGGCAGCCCCCACTGTGCGATCCGCGCGCCGCATCGTGCGAGCCGCGCCGGACTACGGTCGACCGCGATCACCCGATCGTAGAGTGGCGACAACAGCGGCAACAACGTGCCTTCACCAGTGCCGACGTCGATCGCGAGCTCGCGGCCGGGCAGCAGCGGCGCGAGAAACGGTAACCAACCGAGCAGCTCGATCTGCGATCCGCCGGCGACGCTCAGGTCCGAGGCGACCGTCGCGTCGAACAGCCGGCGCGACAGCTCTTCGCGCTGCGCCACGATCCCAGGCACCCGCGCGAGGCTGCCATCTTTGCTGCACAAGCTGCGGCCCTCTTCCAACGCGGCGTCGAGCACCGCGTCGCGATCGACCTGCGACTTCAACAACGTTCGAGTCCCGTCGCGCCGCGCCGATAGCAGGCCCACCTCGCGCAGCGGCTGGGACTTCTTGGTCACTTGCGGCTGGCTCTCGCCGAGCAACGTCGCGAGCTCTCCGACGGTGAGCTCGTCCTCCGCGCACAACGCGAGCAGCCGCAGCCGATCCTCATCTCCGAGGAGCCGGAACAGGTCCGCTCGAGCCGCCGACGACACCTGTTCTATATATTCCATCATTCGCATGATTGCAAGGATGGCAAAAGGGTAGCGGTGTGGGGTGGTTGAGCACCTCAACAGTGGTCCGGCCGTTTGACTCGACGGGGACGGCCTCCTACCATCGAGTTGCCTTCCAATGTCGACGGGTGCAGGCGGCAAGCCACCAAGTGGTAGCCAGCCGGGACGTCCTCCGGCCGAGACTCCCCAGCGGCTGGTCGTCCGGTCCGGCGACAACACCAGCGACGCGGCTGTGCTCGGTTCGAACGACACAGCTGTCGCGCTCGACACACGATCGGGTCCGGGGACCGTCGGCAATACCGCCGAACAGCCAGCAGCATCGAGTGCGGCAACCACGGCAGAGCTACTCGGCACCACGCTATCGGGGCGCTACCTGGTCACTCGCAAGGTTGGCCAGGGCGGGATGGGCGCGGTCTACGAAGCGACCCACACGCTGATCGGCAAGCGCGTCGCGGTCAAAGTGCTGCTCGAGAAGTACGCCCAGCGCGAAGCGATCGTAAAGCGGCTCAAACAAGAGGCGCAGCTCGCATCGTCGGTGGGCAACGAGCACATCATCGACATCACGGACTTCGGCGAGACCGAGGACGGTCGGACGTTCGTGGTGATGGAGTTCCTCGACGGCGAGTCACTGGCCGAGTGCCTATCGCGGGAGACCAAGCTCCCCGAACAACGGATCCTTCGCATCGTGTTGCAGGCCGCATCAGCGCTCGCCGCTGCCCACGACAAGGGCATCGTTCATCGCGACATCAAGCCCGAGAACCTGTTCCTGCAGCGCCGCAAGAACGACGACTTCGTCAAAGTCGTGGACTTTGGGATCTCGAAGTCGCTGCGCGCGACTGGCGAGGAAGAAGAACCGACGCGGTTGACCCAGACCGGCATGGTGCTCGGCACGCCGCTGTACATGTCTCCCGAGCAAGCGCGCGGCGACGACGAGCTCGACCATCGCGTCGACATCTGGGCCCTCGGCGTGATCATGTACGAGACCGCAACCGGTCAGGTGCCGTTCGCGGGCAACAACTACTTGAGCGTCATCTCGCAGGTCCTCAACGAGGATCCCAAACCACTGCGCGTTCTGCGGCCCGATCTGTCCGAGGAGTTCGAAGCGATCGTTCAGAAGGCGATGGCTAAGGACCGCGCCGATCGCTATGCCTCGGCGGGAGCGCTGCTCCGCGATCTCACGGCGCTGCTCGACGATCCGACGCGGTCGACCGAGCGCGCGCGGATCACCGGACCGCGGCGCAAGGCCGGTCAGCGCCGCAGCGGAACCAAAGTGGTCGTCTGGTTCGCTGGCGTTGCGGTCGTCGTCGCGGCGGTGGTGTTCACGGTGACCAAGCTCGTCGGTCCGCCGGCGCCGCCCGCCGCAGCCAACGGAAGCGGCAGCAACCTAGCGGTGACGCCCGCAGTGCCAAAAGATGCCGCTGTGGTCGTGGATGTCCCGCCGGTGCCCGAGACCGAAGTTATCGAAGTGACGATCGAGTCGCAGCCGCCCGGGGCGACGGTGTTCCTCGACGGCACCGAACGTGGCGTCACCCCGTTCACTGCGAAGGTCGTGAAGAAGAACAAGGAAGTCTCGGGAGTAGGCCAACTCGCGAATTACAACGACGCGGTGTTCACGTTCAATCCGCTCGAGCTTCCCGCGAGCAAGAAGGTCACGTTCAAGCTCAAGCAGCCACCCAAGGGGACGGCGGTGCAACACAAGCCGCTCAAGGGAGCTGGCAAGCCGGACCCGGTTTCAAACGACAAGACAGGTGGTGAGTTGGGTGGCAATCCATTCTCGGGCGGCGGTAACGTTCCCAAGAAGTGAGGGCTTACCGTCGAGCGCACCGGGTTTTGCTCGCGTGTGCTTGGTCGTGCGCGATCACGACTGCGGCGACGGCACAACCCGCCGACTCCGGCGATGCTGTCGATACCGGATACATCGGCAAACACATCGTCACGCTCGAGATCGACGACTGCCCGCAGACCGATCCCGATCTGACGAAGGACCAGCTCGGCCGGCGTGGCTCGGAGCACTACGAACGCGGCGAGACGCTCTACATCCAAGGCGACTATGACGGCGCGGTTCGCGAGTTCGTCGCCGGCTATTGCCTGATCCCGTACTACACGATCCTCAAGGACATCGGCCAAGCGTACGAACGCAGCCTCGACTACGAAAAAGCAATCGGCTACCTCGAGCGCTACGTGAGCGCGATCCCAGCCGACGCCAAGCGCAGCTCTCCGTGCGCCGCCGATCCCAAGGACGATAAGGTCAACGTGACTCGCCGGATCTCGGTGTTACTCGGGTTGAAGGCGAGGGTGTTCGTCGAGACCACGCCAGGTGGCGCGAACATCACGATCGCGAACGAAGCCGGCATCGCGGCGCGCGCCAAGTCTGGCGAGCCGATCGAAGTCCCCGGCGGCAACTACACGATCAGCGTCGAACGCCCCGGCTACGAGCTCGCGACGCAGAAGCTCGACGCGCGGATCGGCAAGCCGTACACGCTCTACGTGCCGTTGGTACCGCTCAAAGGCGGATTGAGTGTTCGCGTCAAGCCAGCGGACGCACGTGTGTTCGTCGGCGATCGGCTAGTCCAGATCGGTGGCTATAGCGAGTGGGTTCCCGCCGGCACGTACGACCTCAGCTTCGAGGCCACCGGCTACCAGCCGCTCAAGCGCCGAGTCGAGGTATTGCCCAACCAGCTCAATCGCGAGCTCGTCGAGCTCGAGCCCAAGCGCCAGACCGGCCGCGGTCAGTTCATCGTGTTCGGCGCGATCGCCGGAGGCGCGGCGACCAGCGCGGCGCTAAATGGCAACTACGACACCAACGTGGTGGTCAGCGGGTTCTTCGGCGGCGCGCTGGCGGGCCTGCTCGGGTCGATGCAAGCGCCCGACGATCTCGAGCTCGGGACCAGCAGCCTCGCGATCACCTCGGCGCTCGCAGGCGCGGTCGTCGGAGCGGCTACCACCAACACGTTCTCGGACGATCAAAACCTCGCTGCTCGGGTCGGCGCCGGCTCGATGCTCGTCGGTGGCGCGGTCGGCTACTACATCGGCGAACGGACCCACATTCGGCCCGGCGATGCCGCGCTGATCAACACGGGCGTGATCTGGGGAACCGCGGCAGGCATGCTGTTCGCACAGTCGTTCGACGCTCCTGCAAGCACCGCCGGTCCAGTCGTGCTGACCGGTCTCGGAATGGGCGCGGTCAGCGGCGCGCTATTGACCCGCTACTTCCCGATGAGCCGGTCGCGTGCGCTGTTGCTCGACATCGGCGGCGCCGTCGGCCTATTCGGTGGGTTGGCGGCCGCCGGCATCGAAGCCGAGCGTCGCAACCAGGGCCTCGATGCGAGTGCAGTCCCAGATCGCTCCGAGTTGTACGCGAACTTCGCCCTCGGCGGTGTCGCGGTCGGCCTGATCGGGGCCGGCATCCTGACGCGCAACATCGATGCGCCGAAAACGGCCGTGAAGGCGAGTCTGGGAACCGCCACCAAGCCCAATGGTGGCGCAGTCCTGACCTATGGATTCAGCGGTTCCTGGTGATCGGTCGCGCGCGGCCGGATCTGATCTGTCGCGCGTCGAGCGAATACGTATAGTCCGGCGATGGAGCAGCGGCTCAGCGCGTGTCCTCTCGATTGCCCTGACCTGTGCGGGTTGACCGTCACTGTCGACGGCGGCCGTGTCGTCGAGGTCAACGGGGATCGCCGTGGTCCGATCACCGATGGGTTCATCTGCGGCAAGGTTCGCAAGATCGCGGATCATCTGTATTGCGATCAGCGGATCACCACGCCGTTACTTCGCGCCGGCGCCAAAGGCGAGGGCAAGTGGCGCACCGCGAGCTGGGACGAGGCGCTCGCGATCGTCGCAGAACGACTCGCCGCGATCCGCGATCGTTCTGGCGGCGAAGCGATCTTGCCGTACCACTACGGCGGTTCGAATGGCTGGCTCACCGAGGGTTCGCTGGCGTGGCGGCTGTTCCGGCGCCTCGGCGCGTCGAAATGCGATCGAACGTTTTGCGCGGCGGCGACGACCGCGGCGACCCATGGCGTCTACGGCGAAATGCCAGGCGTCGCGCTCGAGGATTACGATCATGCGAAGTTGATCGTCCTGTGGGGCGTCAATCCGTCCGCCACCAGCATTCATCTGGTGCCGGTCATCGAGCGCGCACGGGACGCCGGCTGCAAGTTGGTCGTCGTCGATCCGCGGCGCACGCCGCTCGCTCGCCGCGCCGATCTGCACCTCGCGATCCGGCCGGGGACGGACGTTGCCGTGGCGCTCGCGGTCGTGCATGCGTTGTTCACGCGCGGACACGCCGATCGAGCATTTCTCGAGCAGCATGCGGCAGAGGTCGACGAGCTCGCGCGCCGAGCGTCGCGGTGGTCGGTCGATGCGGCCGCTCGTGAGGCCGGGATCGCGCCGGCGGATCTCGACCGGTTCATCGAGCTCTACGCGGCAAGCTCACCCGCGGTGATTCGCGCAGGTTGGGGGCTCGAGCGCAACCGCAACGGCGGCAGCGGGGTCGCAGCCGTGCTCACACTGCCTGCGGTCGCGGGCAAGTTCGGCGTGCGCGGCGGTGGTTTCACGATGTCCAACAGCGAGGTACGCTGGGGGACCACCGCCGAGGCGACGGTTCAAGAGCCAGCGCCGGCGGTGCGGAAGGTCAACATGAGCACGCTGTCGACGGCGCTGCGCGAGCTTCGCGATCCGCCGATCGAGTGCTTGTTCGTCTACAACTGCAATCCGGTAGCGACAGCGCCCGACCAGCGCTCGGTGATCGAGCAGCTGTCGCGCGACGATCTGTTCGTCGTGGTTCACGAGCAGGTGATGACCGATACCGCCGAGCTCGCCGACGTGGTGTTCCCTGCGACCGCGTTCCTCGAGCATCGCGAGCTTCGTCGCGGCTACGGCACGATGCGGATGTTCGATAGCCCCGCAGTAGCAACTCCACCCGGCGAGGCGCGCAGCAATAACCAACTGTTTGGCGCGCTGCTCGACCGGCTCGGGCTGACGCGCCCAGGCGATGCCAGCAGCGACGAGGCGATCGTCGAGCGCGTGTTCAACAGCTTTCCCGAAGGCCCGGGTTTGCGCAAGCAGCTCGAAGCCAACGCGATCGCGACGCCGCCCGATGGCTCGCGACCGGTGCTGTTCGTCGACGTGTTTCCGGGGACTGCCGATCGAAAGATCCATCTCGTCGCGAGCGAGCTGGATCGCGAGGCGCCACACGGTCTGTATCACTACCAGGGTGATCCTCGCACCGATGAATTCCCGCTCGCGCTGATCTCGCCGGCACTCGCGACGCAGATCAGCTCGACGTTCGGACAGCTGCGCAAGGCGCCAGGGGCGCTCGAGTTATCGCCCTTGGACGCGGCAGCGCGCGGCATCCGCAACGGCGATCGCGTGCGGATGTGGAACTACTATGGAGAAGTGCGCTGTGTCGCGAAGATCTCGACCGACGTCCGCGACGGGGTGTGCTCGATGCCCAAAGGGCTATGGCGCAAGCACACCGACAACGGCTTCACGGTCAACGCGCTGATCCCCCCGGCCGTCGCTGATCTCGCCGGCCAGGCCGCGTTCAACGATGCGCGCGTGCAGGTCGAGCGGATCGGTTAGCGTCGGCAGACGAACGGCCGCATCGTCGAGCACGCGTCGTCGTTCCAGCTGCCGTTGGTCTTGAGGTTGCCGCAGTCCTCGCCATCGTCGATCTGGCCGTTCGGCTCACCGGTATCCCACAACGCGAACTTGCCAGGGATCGTGACGCCATTGCTCCAGAACGCGGTTTCGTTGTCCCATTCCCACAGCCCCTCGGTGGTCCGATCATTGGCCCCGATGAACAACGTCTGCGCGCCGATCAACGTGTCTGCCGTGGCGCGAACGTAAGTGTTCTCCGCGGCGCTGTCGATCTGGACCAGGTCGTAGCTGTGCATCGCGCACAGGTCGTCGGCACCCACCCAGGTCATCGCGACGTTGCAGAACAGATAGATTCGAGCGTCATCGGGTGGCGGACGCTTGGCGACGGTGCACTGCGCAGGACAAACGTCCGCCGTGCCCGCGTTGCAATCGTTGTCGATGTTGTCGCAAGCCTCGGCTCGACCCGGAAACCGGTAGCGGTTGTTGTCATCGCAGTCGTCGTCGGACGCCACGTGGTCGGTCGGCTTCGAACACGCGATCTGGCCCGCGCCTGCGCCGTGACCATCACCATCGTCGTCGAGATACCACAGCGCGCACGGCGCGTCGGGTGGAGCGTCGACACCGGCGTCGAGGGGAATCACGTCGATCGGACCTGCATCCGATCCGTTGGCGAGCTCGTTCACGCACCGCAACGTCGATGGATCGCAGATCAACGAGCCAGGGCATAACCCGTCGCTGGAGCAGGGTGTCCCCGGTGCTGGTGAGGGTGAGTAGCAACCCCCAAGCAGCAGCACCAGCACGGCAAGACTTCTCATTCGAACAAGTGTCGATGCAGAACGACAGCACGCGCAACGCGGTCGTGGTCACATAGCGATCCGCCGCACGGGACCTACATGTCGGCCGCGTCCGTAACTACCGACGGCACACGAATGGCAGCGTTCTCTGGCAGATGTCGTCGTGCCAGCCGTCCGACGGGTCGATGTTCAGACAGTTTCCAAACTCATCGTCGTCCGGTTCGCCGGACGCCCAGTTGTTGTAGCGGCCTGCCTGTGGCGCGCCGTCGGACCAGAACACGTCTCCGCCATCCCATCGCCACGTCGCTTCAATGGCCTGATCGCTACCTCCGATCCAGAAATCTTCTCCGGATCCGATCCGTCCATCTGCTTCGTTGGTAATGAACGTATCTTCCGCCGCATCGTCGATCTGGGCCAGATGAAACCCTTGTTGAGCGCACGCGCTCACTGCACCGCTACCGTCGAGCTCGGTCGTGCAGAACAAGTAAACTCGCGCGTCGTTGGGGGCCGGCCGCCGAACCGCAACGCAGCCATTGGGGCAGCTTGCCGTGGTGGTGTTATCGCAATCGTTGTCGATCCCATCACAGACTTCATTGCCGCCAGGATAGCGGTAGGTTTCGTCGTCGTCGCAGTCGTCGCTCGTCAGCACATAGCTCGTCGGCTGCGAGCAGGCAGTCATCGCGGTTGCTGGATCACCGTGTCCATCGCCGTCGGAGTCCAGATACCACGTCATGCAGGGGGTATCGTCGACGGGTTGATCGACAGGCGTGTCTGGCGAGGCATCGCCGATCGGCATCGTTGGATCGGCGACGCAGAACCCGCGGTCGCAGACCAACGACGCTGGGCACTCCTGCGTCGAGGAGCACGGCGCTCCTGACGGAGGATGGGGCTGATAGCACGCTGCCATCGCCCCGACGATGACGGCCCATCTCACACGTCGATATTCGGCGGTAGCTAACCAAGTCGCAACAGGTTTCTCGACGACGAACGTGTCCATCCCGTGCGAAACCGCTACATCTTGCGACCATCGAAGGTGTCCAGCGCAGTTACAGGATCAGCGTTGTGACATTTGTCTGATCGAGGTGGGCGGTTGCCGCACCTAACTCACAGCGTCTGGAGAAACGCGATCAATGCATCGCGATCGGCTTTGCTCGCCATCCGAAACGCTTCGCGTGCGGCCATCGCTTCGCCGGCGTGCCACAGGATCGCTTCGGCCAACGTGCGAGCGCGGCCGTCGTGGAGGAACGTCGCCTCGGGCAGCACGACCTGGGTCAGCCCGATGCCCCACAGCGGAGGTGTTCGCCATTCGACGCCCTCCGCCAAGAAATCGACGCGGGCATCGGTCAACGCGTCGCCGACGTCATGAAGCAGCAGATCGGTGTACGGGTGGATCGTCTGGTTTGCCAGTTGCGGAATCACGTGATCACCGGTGACCAGCGTCGGTACATGGCACGACGCACAGCCGAGCTCGTCGAACTGCAGCCGGCCGCGCTGGGCGGCCGCGCTGCGAGGTGCTGCGATCGGAACCGCTAACGTCGACATCAAAAACGTGGTCTGCACGAGCTGCTCGTCGTTGACGTCGCGCATGCCATCCGGTTCGGCGAACAGTGCGTTGGTGAGCCCGATGTCATTCACGAACGCGCCCGCGGTCTGTTCGCGCAGCGTCGCGACGTTGGCTTTGTGTCCGAACCGACCGATCACCGTTGCGCCAACCGTGGGGCTCCAGACCTGATTCGCGCGGCCGGAGATGCCGTCGCCGTCGTCATCGTCTGGGTCTGCCAGTGCGAGCAGCGTGTCCTCGGGGATCGCTTCGAGCAAGCCCAAGCCGATCACCGGTGGTCCTTGGCGATATGACTGTCGGACATTGGGGCCGAGTGGCTCGCCGCTGGGAAGTCGAACCTCCACCGTCGGCACGCGCAACATCGCGACCTCGCCGTCGCCATACAAGACCGACGTTTCAGCCCACATGAGCTCCGCGTGAACCTCGGGCAACCCGAAGCTCGCGTGATCCTGCAGCTGCAGTCCGAAGCCCGGCACGGGTACCGGACCGCCTGGCTCATCCGGCGTTCCAGCCACCATGCTCACGCGGACCAGTGCTTGCGAGCCCGGACCGGGACCGATTTGCGACAGGCCGCGTCCCATACCGCCGTGGCAACCACCGCATGCATCGTTGTTGAACAGCGGTCCGAGCTGCGGCGTGCGCCACTGAAACAGGAATGGACCACGCCCGAGCACATGGATCTCGCGCTGCGCCTCGCTGAGATTCGCCGCTGGATGATCGAACGCATACGCGGTGCGATCGTCGATCGTGGTGGCGCCACCTTGCTGGCGCTCGTCGAGCACGTTGTCGCCGCAAGCCAGTAAGGCTAGCGCGCCGAGCAACCAGAACCTCATCAGATCAGCTTACATGAGCCTGTGCTTCAACCGCGGTGATCTTCGAAAAGCTCCGAACGTTCGGAATCGACGTGCGGAACCGCTATCATCGATGGCTCGTGATGCGAGCGTGGACCGTTCTGGCGATCACAAGGTTGATCGGATGTTACCAGCCGGGGCTCGAGCAACCATGTGAGATCGAGTGCACTTCGACGGCGGCGGTGCCGTGCCCACACCAATGGAGCTGCGTTGCGGGGCGATGCGCGCCGGGCGGGATGACATGCTCCACGACCAGCTTCGATTTCACCCAAGCATGCCCGGCGGAGATCAGCTTCGCCGGAGACGCCACCTGCCAACCGGGGGGCGTGTTGCTCACACCTGGCGTCGGTCGCGCCGTCGGTGCGATGTGGCTCACGACCCCGTACGACGCGAATACGGCAACGTCATTTTCGCTCGAAGTTACCTTGCAGTCGATTCCAGTCTCGCAGTCGGGAGACGGCTTCGCGATCGCGATGCAAGCCGATCCTCGCGGGGTCAATGCGCTAGGTGCAGCGGGCAATCAGCTCGGATACGGCGGTACGACCGAGAAGATCGCTCCGAGCCTCGCACTCGAGATCGACACCACTGGCGACGCCGATGAGCCCACGCCACACCTCCGATTCGACGAAGACGGCATCGTCGTCACCGGCAGCACGACCGAAGACGTGCTGATCGCGAATGTAGACATCGCATCAGGTGATCCGTTTACGGTGTGGATCGATTACGACGATCAGTCGTTTGCGGCTTATGTTGCGCCGGACGGTGCTGCCAAACCAGCGAGCCCGCTCGCCACGATGACCGGCTCGATCAAGGAGATCACGCTGGGAGAGCTTCGCTTCGGAATCACCGCGGCAAACGGCAGCAGATTCGGCGAGCAGCGCGTGCTCCGGTGGAACCTCGACCTCGTACCGTAGCTGGCGGCGGCGATCCGACTCAACCGAGTCGCTCGCCGGCCATCAGCTGTTCGTAGCTCTCGCGCGGTCGGATCACCGTATAGCGATCGCCGTCCACGAGCACCTCGGGTGCGCGCGGGCGGGTGTTGTAGTTCGAGGCCATCGTCGAGCCATACGCGCCGGCTGCGCCGATCCATACCAGCTCGTTCTGTGCGAGCTCGGGCAGCTCGCGATCGCGAGCGAAGAAGTCACCGGTCTCGCAGACCGGGCCGACCACGTCGGTCTTGATCACAGGCCGGTTCGGATCGGTCACCGGGCGGATCGGATGGAATGAGCCGTACAGCGCGGGCCGCATCAGATCGTTCATCGCGGCGTCGACGATCGTGAAGTGCTTCTCGTCGTTGCGCTTGCGGTACAGCACGCGACTGATCAACGCGCCGGCTTGACCGACGATCACGCGCCCCGGCTCGGTATAGAGCGTGACGCCGAGCTTGGTCAGTGGCGCGAGCGCAGCGCGAACCGCAACCCCATAGTCCGCCGGCGTGGGCACCACGTCGCCCTTGCCATAGTCGATGCCGAGGCCGCCGCCGATGTCGATGTGGTCGATCGCGAGCCCATCGCGTGACAGATCTTCGATCAAGCCGACCAACCGCGCGATCGCGTCGGTGAATGGCGAGGTCTTCGTCAGCTGCGAGCCGATATGGCAATCGACACCGATGATCTGTAGCCCGCTCCAACGCGCCGCAGCCCGACCGAGCTCGCGAGCTTCGGCCATCGAGATCCCGAACTTGTTCTGCTTGAGGCCGGTCGAGATGTACGGGTGGGTTCCCGCATCGACATCGGGATTGACCCGGAGTGCCACGCGTGCACGCTGGCCCTCGGCGCGTGCCACCGCGTCGAGCACGGCGAGCTCTTCGACGGACTCGACGTTGAACGTCCCGATTCCAGCAGCGAGCGCCAGCTTCATCTCGTCTTTGGTCTTGCCGACCCCCGAGAACACGACCTTGGCAGGGTCGCCGCCGGCCTTTTGCCAGCGGAACAGCTCGCCGATCGACACGATGTCCGCGCCGGCGCCGAGTCCGATCAACACCGCGAGCACGCCGAGCGACGAGTTGGCTTTGATCGCGTAGCACACGCGATGCGGAACGCCGTCGAGCGCGCTATCGAACGCGCGGTATGCTCGCTCGAGCTCGCCGCGACTGTAGACGTACAGCGGCGTGCCAACCTCCGCGGCGAGCTTGACCAGCGAGACGCCTTCGCAGTGCAGCTCGTCGGCTTTGTATTCGAACGGAAACATCGGCAGGACTCCTGGTGACGGCTTCGCGACGTGGTGGGTCAGGGCTGCGCGGCCAGCTCCGTCGAGATTCGATCTAGCTCGGCGATGACGCGCGCACGGGCAGGGCCGCCGGGCAAGTCGCGGCGATCGACGGCGCGGGCGGGATCGAGCCACTGCGCGATGTCTGCATCGAACGCCGGATGAGCGGCGCGCAGCTCGTCGAGCGTGAGCCCCGCGAGCTCGATACCTCGGCTAGAGGCGATGCGAACGAGGTGGCCCGCGATATCGTGGGCCTCGCGGAACGCCACGCCTCGCGTGACGAGATAGTCCGCGACTTCGGTCGCGACCAAGTGGCCTTGATCCACCGCGGCGCGCATCCGAGCGACGTCGAACGTGAGGCTCGCGATCATGCCGCGCGCGACCGCGAGGCAGGTCTCGACGGTTTCGATCGCGTCGTACAGTGGCTCTTGGGTCTCCTGAAGATCCTTGTTGTAGGCCAGCGGCAGCGCCTTGATCACGGTCATCAGCGTGACCCACGCGCCGACCACGCGGCCGGACTTCGCGCGCAGCAACTCGGCGAGGTCGGGATTCATCTTCTGCGGCATCAAGCTCGAGCCCGAGCAATATGCCTCCCCGATCTGCGCGAACCGCATCTCTTGGCTGGCCCACAACACGAGCTCTTCCCCGAGCCGCGACAGGTGGCCTTGGATCAACGCGCAGGCGGCGACCAGCTCGATCGCGAAGTCGCGGTCGCCAACCGCATCGAGTGAGTTGGTGCTGACCGCGGCAAACCCGAGCGCCTTGGCGACACGCTCGCGATCGATCGGCAGCGTGGTGCCGGCGAGCGCTCCAGAGCCGAGCGGGGAGATCGATGCGCGTGTCGCCGCATCGGTGATCCTTCCGCGATCGCGCTCGAGCATCGCGTTGTACGCGAGCAAGTGGTGAGCGAGCCGCACCGGCTGAGCGCGCTGGAGATGGGTGTATCCGGGCATCAGCGTGTCGACGTGGGCTCGCGCCTGCGCGATGAGGGCCCGGCGCAACTCGTCGATCGCGTGCACGATTCGATCGGCAGCAGCGCGCGCGTATAGCCTCAGATCTGTGGCGACCTGGTCATTTCGGCTGCGCGCGGTGTGAAGCCGCCGGCCAGCATCGCCGATCTGATCGATCAGCCGGGCCTCGACGTTCATGTGGACGTCCTCGAGCGCTTCGTCCCACGCAAGCTCACCTGACGCGAGCTGTGCCTCGACGCGACGAAGTCCGGTGACGATCGCGGTGGCATCCGCGGCGCTAATCATGCCACGTACCGCCAACATCTCGGCGTGGGCGATCGATCCAGCGACGTCGTGTGGGAGCAGTCGGTGATCGAAACCGACGGATGCGTTCATCCGGGCCGCGATCGGATCGAGCGCACCTTCGAACCTGCGTCCTCGTGCGCCCTTCGGTCCGGACATGACGCGCAGTTTAGACGATTCACACGCGATAGCGCTCGGATCGCGGACCGATTGCCGCACGCGCAGAACCTGCCCACGACTCGTTACCCGGCACACACTCGGGCGTAGGATGCCGCCCTCTCGAACAGGAGCACCGCCGATGATGCCGATGATGGGACAGATGCCGAACCCGATGATGAATCAGCTGCCGATGATGGGAATGCCGACCATGCCGCAGATGCCCGGCATGATGCCGGGGATGAACCCGATGATGTCCCCGATGATGAATCCGATGATGGGGATGATGCAGATGATGCCGATGATGATGGGCATGATGCAGCCGGTCATGTGCAAGATGTCGTGCGAGATGACCAAGGACGGTCTGACCTGCAAGATGACCCCGGTCGACCCGGGGCACATGGACCTGATGAAGGACCGGGTCAGCATGATGATGTCGATGATGCAGGCCGGCGTCCCGTGGGTGATGTTCTGCGGCGGCATGCCGATGGTGATGGGTTCCAACACCTAACGCTGATAGGGACCAGCGCAGTGCGGGCACCGCGAGGTGAGCCGCCGATGTTCGCTCGGGCGTCCACGGAATCCGCCCGCCGCTTGGTTCCGCGCACGGCTCGATCCTTGGCGTAGTTTCATCCTCGGTGGCGTCGTCGGTGTAGACGTCAGAGCGACGCCTCCCCGAGGGAGCGAACCGCTGCTTGGAGGACTCGAAGGTAGCCGTTGCTGCGCGGTCAACCCTGCGCAATGTCTCGGGTGCCAACCCGGACATGTTGTGCACTCCAACTACCTTCGTGTGAACAGGATGTTGGGCTGCTTCGGCCGGTAACCAGCCCGAGCTGAGCGCCCATCGCCAAGCGGTACCGCGGCGGCACGGTGGCTGCACTAAAGGCGCACGACAGACCTGCAAGCCAAGGAACGTGACATGCGCAGCAGACCAAACGAGCTCTCGGTGTTGTCGAGCTTCGACTTCTCCGACGTGACCGGGGACAACGCTGAGACATCGGAAACCAAGAACGAGGTCGGGAACGGTCCGCTCCCGGCGCGTGGGTCGACAAGACGCGAGCAGAGTCCGGCGAGGGCGATGCCTAGCCGTGCCCCCAGCTTCCACGGAGTGCTTGCCGATCCAGTCGCGCGCGAATCAGCGCGTGATGCACGCACGACGTTTCACCGGGATCTTCAACACTAACCGAGGAGAACTACATGAGAGCCAAGACACTCGAGCGCACTACGCTGGCCGCCGTCATCGGCGGCAAAGCAGCGAGCGGCCCACCGACGGCGACCAACAGCACCACCAAGAAGGTCTCGCCAAAGATCACCGAGAACAAGGACGACAAGAATCCCGTCCAGAAGTTCATCGAGCTGGGCAATCAGTTTGTCGGCGAAGCATCGAAGCTCGCGGCCAAGCCGAAGGTCGGTCCCGCCCTGATCTCTCCGATCTGGCCCGCGATCGCAGGCAACGCGAAGGCGATGTCCGGCGACGGCGAAGCATAGCGATCACGTTCATCACCTAACCACAACGAGGAGTTTAGTTAATGAGTACCGAACCACGCGTATTGACGGCCGCCGATCTTTCGGCGGTCAGCGGGGGGAAGGGCGGGTCGTTGGCAGCACAAGGCTCTACCACGAAGAAGGTGACACCGAAGGTCACGGCGGCGAAACCCGAGGAGCCGCAGAAGCCGAGCAAAGGTCCGATGGAGACCTTCATCGAGCGCGGCAATCAGTTCATCGGCGAAGGCATGAAACTATTGGCGGCGCCGCTCGCGGGACCATCGTTGCTGTGCCCGCAATGCCCGGCGATTCTCGGCAACGCCAAAGTCATGTCAGGAGAAGGCACGGCGTAATCGTCAGCAGTCACCGGCCCAACCACGCATCCCATCCCAGGTACCCATCCCAAACATCGATGCGACCGCGTTCGAACGAACGCAAACAGGAGCGTTATGAGCAGTACATTGAGCAAGCTAACGGCGCTCGATCTTTCGAAGGTGGTCGGGGGTAAGGGGGCATCCGGTCGAGCTTCCTCGGCAGGAACGGTCAAGCCCAAGGTCAAGGTCGGTGTCCCGTCGCATCCACCCGAGAAAGAGAACCCGGTCGAGGAGTTCATCAGGCGCGGCAATCAGTTCGTCGGCGAAGGCACGAAGCTGTTGGCAGCACCGCTCGCGGGCCCCTCGCTACTGTGCCCGCAATGCCCGGCGATCATGGGCGAAGCGAAGGCAAGGTCAGGAGACGGCACGGCGTAGCCGAGTCGCAGCAGTTCTATTTACGACTAGCTTAGCCGCGTGCGTGCTGTCCGACCCTTCGAGGCCGGCGGCACGCACGTGCTTTTGAATCACGCAGCCAAAGGAGAGTCGCGATGCACAGCTCACTGCGTGCGCTCACCACCCTCGATCTGTCGAGCGTCGTTGGCGGCGTCAAGACGACAACAGAACAGGACGACACCGTGGCGAAGATCGCCAAGGTTGCGGGCGACGCCGGGCACCAGGTCGCCGGCGCTGCGAACCAGCTAGTCACGCGGGCCGCCGAGCATGCAGCGAAGCGGCTCAAGGCCGCGAAGCTGTTCGGCGGTGGTGTTCCCTGCCTGCCGTGTCCAGGCATGGAGAAAGACCAGATCGTGTAGCGCGCGGCTAGCCGATCTCTTCGGCGTACGTCATCACCAGATACATCACCGTCTCGACGGTGCCTGGGTTGCGATACGCGTGCGTCGCATCCGCCTCGAACAGGATCGAGTCTCCGGTCTCGAGTCGATGGGTCTCGCCCCCGACCTCGAGCTCGAGCGCGCCTGCCGTGACCACAAGATTTTCGGTGGTTCCTGGCGGATGAGGATCCGCGTCTTCGGTCTTACCGCCGGCGAGGTGAAGCTCGTAGAACTCGACGCGGCGGGGACCATCGAACGGAAACAGCGCCCGCGAGCTGAACTTGCGGTCGTTGCTGGTGAGAATCTTCGAATCATCGGCGCGCAGCACGAGTGCGCCGGATTGCGTCCGCGCGCTGATCAGCGCGGAGAACGTTACTTGAAGCGCACGTGCGATTTTCCACAGCACGTTGATCGTCGGCGCGCTCTGACCGAGCTCGATCTGACCGAGCATTGCGCGTGACACGCCCGAGCTCTGCGCTAGCTTCTCCAGCGAGAGGCCGCGCTTGGTGCGAAGCCGGCGCAGGTTGCCGCCAACGACCGGCGCCAGATCGGTTGCTGGTTCGCCGGGGACAGCTTCTTCGCCGGACACATCCTCAGGCGTTGCAGCCTTCTTCTTCACCGGCGGAAACATATCCGCGTTAACAGACGAAGCACAATCGACAGCGTCGCAAACTACTTCGTGCCGAACAGCCGATCGCCGGCATCGCCGAGACCCGGAACAATGTAGCTCTTCTCGTTCAACCGCTCGTCGACGGCAGCCGTGTACACCGGCACGTCGGGGTGCGCATCGTGAAATACGCGCAAGCCTTCGGGACAGGTGAGTAGGCAGACGAACTTGATCGATCGCGGTGGCGATGCCTTCAGTCGCTCGATCGCGGCAACGGCAGAGTTGCCGGTCGCGAGCATCGGATCGATCACGATCGCATCACGGTCGCTCATGTTGTCGGGGACCTTGTAGTAGTACTCGACCGGCGCGAGCGTCTTGGGATCGCGATACAAGCCGATGTGACCGACCCGCGCCGACGGCAGAATGTCGAGCATGCCGTCGAGAATGCCGGTGCCAGCGCGCAGGATCGACACCAGCACGATCTTCTTGCCGTCGAGTACTGGTGCCATCATCGGCGCGATCGGGGTCTCGATCGGCACCCGCGTGGTCGGGAAGTCGCGGCACACCTCGTAGGCCAACAGCGTGCTGATCTCTCGGAGCAAGCTGCGGAACGTGCTGGTGCTGGTGTCCTTGGACCGCATCAGCGACAGCTTGTGCTGCACCAGCGGATGGTTGATGACGTGAAGGGATCCAGCCATGGCGGGGACCCTACCTCACGGCTCGACCGGAGCTGCGCCGGCGAGACTGATTTTCCCGAGCGGTCCGTTGAGCGTCGGGCTCGGGCTGACGCGTGACGCCCGACGCCGCGTAGCGACGAGCGCTACCGAATCGCGACCTGGCTGGCGCCGGCGACGGCGGCACCCACTGACGAAACCGAGACGATGGCTGCCAGAGCAACCAACGTGGCGAACAGGGCGTCGCGAGCGAAGCTCTTGCGTTGGCGGGTTGCGATGGTGTCGAGACGGTTCATAAAGACTCCTTGCGCGGCATTGCCGGGCGAAGTCCTCTAATTCAACCGCTGGGCCATGATCGGACTTCAGCGATCGTCGCTAGTTAGCTGCGTTCTGAGCGATCCGCGACCTGTCCCATCAAACGTCGCAGATCGGTCGCTGTCGCAGGCTCGTCGCGTCGATCACACACGTGGCCCGGCGGCCGTCGGGTCAGAACACGTTGCCGTTGGAGTGGACCCGGATCGGTGGCCCGCCGCCGGGGCGCGCGGACGTGGCTGCGGCACGCCCTGCTGCCCAAGTGGCTTCGAGCACGCGTGCGAGCGGCATCTCTGCGGGCGTCTTGCCGAGCTTGTGTTGGAGCGCTTCGGTGACGCGATCGAGCAGCGCGACGGTCAACGCGCGCCACTCGATGATCAGCTCTTCTCCTAGCTCGTGAATCTTGGCGGTGGCGTCGTCGCGGTTTGGCCGAACCACCCCGAGGTCGACGAATAGTCCGCCGTTGCGATATTCGGACAAGCCGGTGAGCGCGCCGGTGTGAGTGATCGCGACCGAGCAGCGCTCGAGCGGCTCGAACAACGAATACGCGATCCATTGCGATGACTTGTGGAATGGCACGAGGCCCTCGGACGGACCGGTGCCACCAGCCGCGGGATGCCGCCACACGTCGCCGAGGTTGGCGCCTCCGAGCTCGATGGATCCCGGCCAGATCGAGCCGAGTCCCTCGAGCAGCGCCGTGAGGATCTGTGACGCGTTGATCGTCGGGCCACTCGCGCGCAGATGATCGATCAGCCCGCCGGGACGACCGCCGGGGAACATCGTCGGATTCGCAGCGAGCGCAGTGCCCAGGTCGCGGATCAACGCGATTCGACGATCGACGCCTGCCAGTGGATTGTCATCGGCGATCTGAAATGCATCGGCGAGCCGGCCAGGATCGAGTGACCGCAAGCCCTCGACGTCCGCGCACAACCGATTGACCGGGTCCGACGAGAACACGCCGGCCTCGAACGCATGCAAGCTGGCGAGCGCGAGCCCCTCGGAGCGGCCGATCACGATTCCGGTCCCCGGTTCGCGATATCGCCACGCCTCACCGGCGCCGGCATCCAGCAACACCGAAACGACGATCAGATCGACCCACGCCCGGACGCGTTCATCCGCGGGCAACGCCGCGAGCTTGGCCTCGAACCCAGCGACCCGATCGGTGCCACCAGCGCGAAAGTGATTGATCCGGCCGTGCAGCGGCAGCTTGGTGAGCTCGGGATTCACCGCGCGCATCGCGGCGATCACGCTGTCGACGACGGCGGGCAGCGCGTCGAGCTCGATCGAGAAGTGCTGTAGCTTGCCGGCAATACCCGCCTGCAAGATCGTCTCGCAGCGAGCGCGGATCGCCAGCGGAGATCTGAGGTAGGCGATCGCCGCCGTGGTCTCAGGCATGGTTTTGAGCGTACGCCACCCAACGCGTGCATCGCAACGCGACTGGACCTGCCACGATCTGGATCGATCGTGCTCGCGAATGCCATTTCGCGCGCGGAACAGCGATGATTGGCTAGCACCATGAAGGTCGTCCTACTGCTCGGCGTGTGCGCGTGCACTTCGTTTGGTCCGATGCCGACCACAACGGGTCTATCGGCAGTACCCACCGGGCGTCCCGGCGGCGAGATCCAAGGAGCGCTGATCCCGAGCTTCCGGCTCAGCGACGCCGCGAGCGGCAACGATCGCAACAACCAACAGTTTCCCCAGCTCGCCGCGCTGTTCGAGCCCGATCGCTGGCTCAAGGCACCAGGGCTCGCACTCGGTGGTCGCGTCTGGGGCAAGAAAGCCGACGTCGGCGTCGAGCCGCTGGTGGGCTATCGCACGCGGCTCGGAGGTCGGATCTCGATCGCGGGGATGGGATTCGGTACGCGGCTGTCGTCCGAGCGCTACGGCGCGAAATACGCCGCCACCCGGATCGGTGGAGAGCTCGCGGTCGACGCCATGGTGTGGGCACCGCTGACCTGGTTGTCGATCCATACCCAAGCAGCGGTCGCGGCGACCTACGTCTCGGCGACCGGGCACTACTGCATCGACGACGTGGGCAACGGGATCGACTGCAGCGAGGCGGGACCGAACACATTCGTCGACGGCTATCTGCAGGGCGTGTATCCGGCGGTTACCGCCACGCTCGCACTCGACGTCACGCCCGCCGCGTCGTGGTTCCACTCGGCGAGGATCGCGCTGATGGGCGCGGCCGGCCATATGCCGCGCGTGATCGCCGGCCACCAGCAATGGGGCGACCGCTATGCGACCTTGGGCGTCGCACTCGCGCTAGGGTTCGGCGCACCGGAGTAGGGGGTATGCTCCGTGGCACGTGTTGCGCGCATGCGTGCTGATCGTCGTCGCGGGCTGTAGCTTGCCCGATGGCGACTATTTCGGTCGCGTCGATCAGATCGAGCCTGGTCATCTGCGCTGGTGCAACCAAGGTGAGCCCGGTCGGCTCGATCCAGCGTTGGCGTCGAGCACCACCGCGACGCCGCTCGTGCACGCGTTGTTCGACGCGCTCACCACCTACGGCCCCGACGGACTTCCGGTGGCGAGCCTCGCTACGAGCTGGGAGATCGCCGACGATCTTCGCACGCTGACGTTTCGCCTCCGGTCCGACGCGCGCTGGTCGGATGGCACGCCGATCGACGCGTACGACGTGGCATACACGGCTTTTCGGGTGTTGCACCCGCAGACCGGATCGCCTAACGGCGACAACCTCCAGGCGATCAAGAACGCCACCGCGTATCTGACGCGCCGCGTGTTCGTGATGCGCGCTTCGATCGGGCCGTTCCACATGGGCGACGTCGTCGAGCTCGCCCAGGATCCGCCCGCAGCAATGCCCGACGTCGCGATGCGCACGTCATCGACGCCGCTGGCGTTGCGCGATCTCGGAGCGCCCGAGGCCACCGCGTACGCTCGCGTGCCGGCGGGCACGCGGGTCACGCTCGTGATGACCAGCGGTGGGCGCGCGACGCCGCCGTCGGTCGACGGTCAGCCGTGGGCGTACGTGTTCTGGAATCGCGATGCGCAGGGTGTGTTCGGTTGGGTTCCCGCGCGGGAGCTCGATGGCGAGCCCAACGGCGAGGCTCGGTTCGATGTCCGCCGGGTCACCGCGAAGCGCGTTCCAGGGCTCGCCGGCGTGTACGACGAGCTCGCGCTCGACGATGACCGACCGCGTGAATCGCACAGCGTACGCGGCCGCGATCTCGCGTATTCGACCGATGCGATCGGCATCACGATTCCCGATCCACACACGATCGTGTTCGAGTGCGCGGATCCGACACCGTACTTCTTCGCGATGACGGCGAACCGCGCGCTCCGCACGTCGCCGATCCGCGTGGTCTCGCGCTGGCCGCTCGAGTGGACGCGCCCCGAGCACATCGTGACGTCGGGACCGCTGCACCTCGAGCTGTGGAACGATCGCGATCGAGTCGAGCTCGTGAGATCGATGACGTTCTGGAATCCAGACGAGGTCAAGCTCGAGCGGCTGACCGCATTTTCGATGGACGATCAAGCGGCGAGCACCAACACGTATTTCACCGGCGGCTGCGATGCGACCGCGTCCAATACGATCCCATCGAGCTATCTGCCCGCGCTCAACGGCGAGCAACGCGGCCGCGCGTACAAGGACTACGACGTCTCGCCTTATCTCGGCGTGTACTTCGCGTGGGTCAATACGCAGCGGTTGTCGAATCGCCATCTCCGGCGCGCGCTCGCGCTCGCGATCGACCGCACGCAGATCCCGCGATTCACTCATGGCGGCGAGATGGCGACGACGCAGCTAACGCCAGGCACGCCGATCGCGAAGCTGTCCGACGCCGATCTCGCCGCGTGTGGTGTCACGCGCGAGACGCCGGGATTTGCGCTGGTGATGATCAGCGGCGAGCTGTGCTACGTGCCGCCGCCGGGCCTCGACTATGACCTCGAAGCGGCAAAGCGCGAGCTCGCGTTGGCGAAGGCCGAGCTCGGCACGGCGTGGCGCGAACCACTCGAATATCGCTATAACGAAGGCTCGGAGGCGCACCGCCAGATCGGCGAATACGTGCAAGCCGCATGGTCCAAGATCGGCCTGCGCGTCGAGCTCGCCTCGCAAGAGTTCAACTCGCTGCTCGACGACACCCGGAACGGCCGCTACGACATCGCGCGACTCGGCAACATCGGCAACGTCGCCGACACCGAGAGCGAGTTTCTGCCGCTGTTCTCGTGTGCATCGCCGGACAACCGGGCCAAGTACTGCGAGCCGGCGTTCGAGAAGCTGATGGCAGAGGCACGAACTCTGCGCGATCGCAAAGCGCGCAATGCCAAGCTGCGCGAGGCCGAGCGCGTGATGATCGAGGACGCGCCGGTGATTCCATTCTACGTCTACACCCAGAAACATTTGGTGAAGCCGTATGTCCGCGACTACTCGATTAACCTGATCGATCAGCCGCCGTTGTGGCGAGCGTGGATCGACCCGCAGTGGCGGGAGCGCGCTCGATGATCCGGTTCTTGCTCGGTCGGCTAGCGGGAGCTGTGGTCGTGGTGTTCGTCGTGGCGACGGTGAGCTTCTTCCTGCTCCATGCCGCGCCGGGCGGCCCGTTCGATACCGCAGAGCGCCGATCCGCCGAGGTCCAGCGCGCGATGGAGGAACGCTATGGGCTGCACGACCCGTTGTGGCAGCAGTACACGCGTGCGGTTGGAAAGCTGGCGACCGGCGACCTCGGATACTCGATGCGAACCGATCAGCCGGTCAGCGAGCTGATCGCGGAGCATTTTCCCGTCAGCGCCAAGATCGGCGGGCTCGGCCTGGTGAGCGCGGTGCTGCTCGGCGTCGGGCTCGGCGTCGCGGCGGCGCGGCGCAAGAACACCTGGGTGGACTACGTCGCGATGCCGTGTGCCGTGCTCGGGATCTCGGTGCCGGCGTTTGTCGTCGGTCCGCTGTTGATCGCGGTGTTCTCGCTCGCGCTCGGTTGGTTGCCACCGGCGCGGATCGCCGGTCCGAGCTCGTACATCCTCCCGGCGATCTCGCTAGGCTTGGTTTACCTCGGGACGGTTGCGCGGCTGGCACGCGGCGGAATGATCGAGACGCTCAGCGACGACTACATCCGCACGGCTCGGGCGAAGGGCCTGTCGGAGCGCGCGGTGGTTTGGAAGCACGCGCTGCGGCTCGGCGTGGTGCCGGTGGTGACGTACCTGGGGCCGGCGACCGCAACGATGATCTCGGGTTCGTTCGTCGTCGAAAAGATCTTTCAGCTGCCGGGACTGGGCACCTACTTCATCAAGAGCATCGCCGATCGAGACTATCCGGTGCTGACCGGGGTGTTCGTGTTCTATGCGGTGTTGCTGGTGGTGCTCAATCTGCTGGTCGACATCGCCTATGGCGTGATCGATCCTCGAACGCGGGCGGCGAACGGATGACGGTGGTGAGCTCGCCGTGGCGCGAAGCCTGGAGCCGGTTTCGTCGCCATCGCGTGGCGGTGGCGAGCGCGGGCGTGTTCGTTGCGGTCGCGGTGATCTGTGTGTTCGGACCATGGATCGCGGCGCTGTTCGGCATCGATGGCACGACGATCAACACGGACATCGGGGCGCGACCGCCGACGTGGTCGAACTGGTTCGGTACCGACACGCTTGGGCGTGATCTGATGGTACGCGTGATGATCGGCGGACGGGTCGCGATCACGATCGCGTTGGCCACGACGTCGATCGCGTTGGTCATCGGCGTGTTATGGGGCGCGACGGCGGCGTACGCAGGTGGGCGCGTCGACAACGCGATGATGCGGGTCGTCGACGCGCTCTACGGCTTGCCGACGATCGCGTTCATCATCGTCGTGATGGCGGTGACCGGCTCGCGCTCGCTGCTGATGCTGTTCGTGTTGATCGGGGCGATTTCGTGGCTGACCATGGCGCGAATTGTTCGTGGCCAGGTGTTGCTGGTTCGTAATCTGGAGTTCGTCGAAGCGGCCCGTGCGCTGGGGGCACCACCGCACCGGATCTTGATTCGGCACCTGGTGCCGAACGCGATCGGCCCGGTGATCGTCTACGCGACGACGCTGTTCCCGCAGGTGATGATGCTCGAGGCGTTTCTGTCGTTCCTCGGGCTCGGCGTTCAAGCGCCGCTCGCGTCATGGGGCACGTTGGTCACCGACGGCAGCTCGCAGATCGTGGTGTATCCGTGGCTGCTGGTGTTCCCCGCGCTGGTGATGGCGATGACGGTGATGTCGCTCAATATCGTTGGCGACGGGCTTCGCGACGCGCTCGATCCGAGATCTCGTCGATGACGACGCGAAATTCGTCCGACGTCGACGTCGACGGAATGCGCTACGCGCCGAACGTGTCACGCCGTGCATGCGCGCCGCTTCGCGATGCTTATCGAGGATCTTGATCATGCGCGCGGCACGTCGCGCCACGTCGGCGCTGCTTACCGAGGAGGGACCCCGGGCTGCGCCGCTTGCTTGGTCTCCCGGGAGACCCACGGCTCCGGTGGAGATCGCCCACTCGCGCACGCGCTCTCCGCCAGTCCGAAACGATGCACCGCTGCGCGCTCGCGACGCCCGGGGAACCCTCCTCGCGCTACGCGCCGAACGTGTCACGCCGTGCATGCGCGCCGCTTCGCGATGCTCTGTGACGATGATGCGCTGGCAGCGCTTGTGCTCACCTTCCGCTTTCTCGATACCGACCGAAACAGCCGATCCCGATCCCCGAATTCCGAGTCCGATCCCCGAATTCCGAGTCCCGAGTCCGGATCCCCGAACTTCCGAGTCCGATCCCCGAATTCCGATCCCCGAATTCCGATCCCCGAATTCCGATCCCCGAATTCCGAGTCCGATCCCCGAATTCCGAGTCCCGATCCCGATCGTCCGAGTCCGAGTCCGAGTCCGAGTCCGAGTCCGAGTCCGAGTCCGAGTCCGAGTCCGAGTCCGAGTCCGAGTCCGAGTCCGAGTCCGACTCCGAGTCCGACTCCGGTTCCCAATCTCCCCGCCCCCTATTTACAATCCAACACGCCCTGACACGTCGTCTGCTTGTTCACGCACTCGACATGCCGCTTCACCTTCGCGCCGTGATCGGTGGTGTCCTTCTCGAGCGCCGCGCAGGCAGCGATGCATTCCTTTTCGTCGAACGGCATCTTGGTCGTGGCTTGATCGACGCACTCGGCGGTGCGCTTACACACCGTCGTGCAGACCGCGCTGCGCGGCTCGGTGCAGCCGGCGATCGCGATCGCGAGGATCGCGGCGGACAAGCTCAGCAGGCGCATCGCGCGCGAGTATAGCGCTAGTCGAGATCTTCGGCGCTGCGCAGGATCTCGACGATGAACTCGCGCCGGACCCGGATCAGGCTCCCGGCCGTTGCGTGTAGTCGTGCGGTCAGCGCGATATCGCCGCTCGTCGGGGTGGAGCCCTCGATATCCTCGGCAGCGATCTCGAGCACGCAGGTCTTTCCGAGCTTGCGCGCGCGAGAGCAGTCGTCAGTGGACATGGTCTCGGGTGATTTCACGTGGTCGGCGACCGCAGGCGTCGCGACGCCGAGGACGGCAAGCAGCATCAGGTAGCGCATGAATCCACGACACGAGCGCTGGGAGTCGGTTGCATGGGCCTGCGGCTTCAATCCTGTCGGCGGTCCTCCAGCTTCGCGCGCGCAGCTCGCCACCTTGCAAAGTGGCGCTCGACCACGGTGTGCTCGGCACGAGCGCGGGCATGGCGGTCGTGTGCGTCATCGACCGCGCCTAGGCGACCATGATGGGCGTCGTCGGCGCGACGCTTTGCCGCAACGGCATCATCGAGCTCGCGCTCGATCCGAACGACGTAGCGTTCAGCCGCCGCGGCAGTCCCCGCCATGACACATGCATCGAGCTTGTTCAGTGGTCGCTTGTCGCGCGCCGCTGCAAACGCTGCGCGACGGTCGGCGACGATCTGCGCCGCTGCGGCGACACTCGCTCCGGACATCCGGGCTGAATCGACCGCTGATGCCAACTCGGATCGCTTGTCGCGCTCATCGAGCGAGCGCGCATCGCGGAGTGGATTCAAGCGGTAGGGGCCGGTGACGCTCACACCAACTGCAATGTTACACTGCTCACTCGGCCATGGTGGACGCCGGGGGAGCTCCCATCGATCGCTATGTCGTCCTCGAGCATCTCTCGGAGGGCGGCATGGGGGCGATCTATGTCGGCAAGAAGCTGGGCGCCGGTGGGTTCGAGATGGAAGTGGTGCTCAAACAGCTACTTCCCGAGTTCACCCAGCAGGAGGAGTTCATCGACCTGTTCCTCCGCGAGGCCAAGCTATCGGCGACGCTCGATCACGCCAACATCGTCCATACGATCGACCTGGTAACCGCGGGCGGCGAGTACTTCATCGTGATGGAGTACCTCCCGGGCGGCGACCTGCGGAGCCTGCTCAAGCGTGCCAAACGCCGGGGCAAGCGGTTCTCACCGTCGGCAGCGATCCGGATCTGCCGAGAGACGTTGTCGGCGCTCGCGTACGCGCATGTCAAACGCGACTTCAGCGGGCAGCCGTTGCGACTGATCCATCGCGACGTCTCGCCCTCGAACATCCTGCTGTCGTTCACCGGCGAGGTGAAGCTGACGGACTTCGGCATCGCCAAGGCCGCCACTCACAATTCGCTGTTCTACAAGGTGAAGGGGAAGATCGGCTACATGTCCCCGGAGCAGGCGCGCAGCGAGCCGCTCGATCATCGGAGCGACCTATATTCGCTGGCGGTCTGCCTCTACGAGGTGCTGACCGGCGAGCGGTTGTTCGTGCACGCCGGGATTACGACGCCCGCCGACGAGATCTATTCGCAACCGATCCCGCAGCTTTCGCGCAAGGTGCCGGGATTGTCGGCGGACTTCGACGCGATCATCGCCAAGGCGCTCTCGATCGATCCGGATGCTCGTTATCAGACCGCCAGCGAATTTCAGGAAGCGCTGACCCGCTGCGCGCATCGCAACGGCCTGTTGATGGCAGCTCCCGAGCTCGCGCGCGAGCTGCTCGACGCATGTGGGCCGATCGATCAGTGGCGCAGCGAGGACGATGATGACGACCTCGGCTACGTCGAGCGCGCGGGCACCGAAGTTTATGACGCGCTGGTCGATCCAGATGAAGACGAGGACGCCGCGCCGGTCTCGATCCACTCGATCGCTGGCAAGCTCGCGCCGCGCATGCCGCCCCGCTCGGAGGTCAGCCGATTCGCCGGACTCGAGCTGACCTCGATCATCAACGTCTCGGACATCGAGATCATCGATGGTGCCAAGCCGCTGGTCGATCTGAACCTCGGGCCGAAGCTCGATTCCGGACCACTCCATTTCGAGTCCGGGCTCCACGCGCGCTTCGAGCCCCCGGCTCGCGCATCCGCACCCGTACCTCCTCGGCCAGAAGACGCCGCGACCGTCACGGGCCGGCCGCCTCGGGACCTGGTGGCGCCGATGGTGCCGCCATCGGTAGTGACGCCACCCCCCGCGCTCTCGCCGCCTTCGGAACGCGGCTCCGGGCCCGGGTTTCGGATTCCACCTCAGCAGGCACTCGGCCCCCCGGCGTTTCCGCTGCCGCCCGGTGGCTTCGCCCCACCGCGGATCGACACGCGCGCCAAGCGTGGGCCCCGCAATCCGACGGCCAAGAGCCGTTCGATCATCCGTCCGTGGATGGTTATCTTCGCGATCCTCCTTGCGGCAGGGATAGCGGCGGGCATCGTGGCGCTGTCTGGACCGGCCGTGGAGGTGAAGGACAAGTAGCCAGAAACGCTGCTCAACCCATGGGGTTTCGGCGGATCGACTAGTTTACAGTCCGGTCACCGGCGGCTACGATGGCCCGCCGGTCGAGATGTCTAAGGATCGCTCAAGTGTCACGGCGTTAATCGAGGACCCGCCCTATTCGCGCCAGAATTCGGGCGGGATCTTCGTAGTGATCAAAGGTCCCGATCGCGGAGAGGCCGTGCGCCTCACCGGCGAGCCAGTTTCGTTCGGGTCCGGCTCGTCGTGCAGCTTGGTGCTCACCGACAAGACGGTGTCTCGCAAGCATCTCGAAGCCCAGCTGGTGGGCGACGAGGTGATCATGTCGGACTGCGGCTCGACCAACGGCACCTTCATTCAGGGCTCGCGGTTCGAGCGGATCTCGATCGGGTTTGGCGCCGAGGTAAAGCTCGGCCGCACCGTGATCAAGTTCCTCCCGGATGAGGAAGCCGTCGAGCCCGAGCCGAGCGCGCGGACCTCGTTCGGAAGCATCGTCGGTGGCGACACCAAGATGCGCCAGATGTTCACGCTCCTCGAGGACGTGGCGGTGACCAACGCGACCGTCCTGATCGAGGGTGAGACCGGCACCGGCAAAGAGTTGATCGCCGAAGAGATCCACAATCACTCGCCGCGCAAAGATGGTCCGTTCGTGGTGTTCGACTGCGGCTCGGTCCCGCGCGAGCTGATCGAGTCGATGCTGTTCGGTCACGTCAAGGGCAGCTTCACCGGCGCGGTCACAGATCGCCGCGGTGCCTTTGCCGAGGCCCATGGCGGCACGATCTTCCTCGACGAGATCGGCGAGATGAACCTCGACCTACAACCGTCATTGCTTCGCGTGCTCGACAAGCGCGCGGTCCGCAAGGTCGGTTCGAACACCTACGAGAAGATCGACGTCCGTGTGGTCGCCGCGACCAACCGCGATCTACGCGCTGAAGTCGCCAAGAAGACGTTTCGCGAGGATTTGTACTATCGGCTCGCGGTGATCCGCGTCAGCGTTCCGCCGCTGCGCGAGCGTGGCGCCGACATTCCGGCGCTGATCAACCACTTCGTCAACATCTACGGGCCCGGACTCGGCGTGACGCCCGAGGACATGGCGCAGCTGGTTCGTCACAGCTGGCCAGGAAACGTTCGCGAGCTTCGCAACGTGATCGAGCGCGCCTGCCTACAGTCGCGCGGCAACTCGATCAACGTCGAGGATGCGCTGCACAGCGAAGCGGCTCCGAGCCTCGGAATTCGCACCGACTTACCGTTCAAGGAAGCCAAGGGCCAGCTCGTCGAGATGTTCGAGCGCGAGTACATCGAAGACTTGATGCGCCGCCACAAGATGAATTTGTCGGCCGCGGCACGCGAAGCGCAGATCGATCGCAAGCACCTGCGCGAGCTGATCCGCAAGTACGGCCTCGATCCTCGTCACAAGCTCGACGGCGACGACGAGCTCGCCGAGTAATCTCCGCGCGTTTGCGGCTCGGCTGCGCTTCGAAGATCGAAGGCGCGAAGCTCGCAGCGTGACTATTCGATCTTGACGCGGTGAGACAGCCGGGTGTCCTTGACGTCGATGTCCCACTTCGTGCGGGATTCCTTCTCGGCGTCGTAGACCTCGACGGTGTGCGGACCGAGCGTCGTGTTGATGCGTTCGGTCGGACACATCTGCCCCGTCGGCTTTCCGTCGACGAACACGTAGTGGCGTTCCTTATCCTTGCACTTGATCACCTTGATGCCGGCGGGCCCGCCGGATGGGGTGACCTCTTTGAGCTTGATCACGAACTTGCCGTGACCGGCGACCTCGGCTTGATACAGCTCGTGGCCGGCGAGCAGCAGCGCGATCGTGTGGCGGTCTGCCGAGCCCGGTTGGTTGAGCGGCGTCACACCGACGTCGGCGCCGTCGAGATAGACGCGCGCGCCTCGGGGCGTCGAGGTGATAACGAGTGCGTCGCTGGCCTCGGTCGGCGCGATCGGTGCGCCGGCGTCGACGTTGGCTGGAGACGCGGGTTGGCTCGCATCACCCGGCACGATCGCAGGCTGGGCATCAGCGGGTGTCGTCGCCACGGCCGTTGCCGCGTCGCTCGGCGTCGCAACCGGTCGGGAACCATCGGCCGGATCGGCCGGATCGGCTGGCGTGGCGTCTGCCGTCGTCGTTGCCACTGCAACCGTCGGTGCGGCGTCGATGGTGGTCGCTGCGACCGGTTGCGCCGACTCGGTTTGCTTGCCGAGTATCTTCCACGCTCCAAAGCCGATTCCGACGCCGCCGACGATGATCGCCGCCGCGATCATCAATCCGCGACCCGCACCGGATCTGGTGCGCGGTTCGGCTGACTCGTCTGTCGGCATCGGTGCGGTCGACGGCGACGGCGCAGCCATCGCTGCGACCGCGGGTGGCGGGCTCGACGGCGGTGGCGTGGCGCGTGGCCGGCCGAGCGGATCGACGCCCACCGCAGCCAGCTCTTGATTGAGTTGCCGGGCGAGCGCCGCCCGCTCGCGCTTCATCTCGCGAATCGCCTGCGAATCGTCTGGAGTTTCAGCCGCCGACAGGTCCGCCTGCTTGGCCTGCTCGGCAAACCCGGCGATCTCGGAGGTCTCCTTCTCCTCGGAGATCGAATCGTTGAGCTGCTGCACGAGCGCCGCAGGCATGATGCCGGTGGTCTCTTGGCGCTCGCGCTCGAGGTTTGGCGGCGGTGCGATGTTCGGACTGGTCTCGAGCAGCTCCGAGTCGAGCTCTGGAACCTCTGGCGATGGCGTCGCCAGCATGGTCTGCGCGAGCGCCATGTTCGGCTTCGGCGCCGGCGGGGGCGCGGAGCGCGGGGTGAGCCCCGGCGGTAGCGGAGTGGGTCGGCTTGGCGCTTCGGTCGATTTCGCGCTGGCTGGCGCACCGGGCGGCGATCGAGGCGGTTCGAACCGCGGCTTGATCGTCGGAATCGTCGGTGGCGGCTTGCTGCCGGGCGAACCGGTCGCGCCAGGACCCGTCCAGCCCGAGGGTCGGGCGGCACCGGGCGGTGGTGGCGTTACGCCCGGAGGAACCGGAATCGGCGGCGTCGGCAGGCCAAGGATCGTCTTGGGCGATTCCGAGGGCGGTGGTGGCGTTGGCTCGGGACGTGGTGCGGGTGCTGGATCGTGTGTGGTGTCGGCGCCGAGCGTCGAGACCGGTGCCGGCGCCTCGACGCGGCGAACCGGTCCGGTGCCGAGGTTGAGCGCGACCATGCCGGACATCTCGCTCTCGCGCAGGGCCGCGAGCCGATCGAGTGTGGCAGCGACCTGCGCTCCGATGTCCTTGCGGGTGCCCGGAACCGGAGCGACGCGCAGCGCGGCATCGAGCGCATCGGCCAGTGCTCGTGCGTCGGGAAACCGCTCGAACGGTGATCGCGCGAGGCAGCGTTGGAGCACGCGCACGATCGGGCGTGGCAGCGCGGGTTCCGGAGCCGCGCCGCTCATGATCGATTGCGCGATCTGCTGCGGCGTCTCGCCCTTGAACGTGCGTTGTCCGGTGACCAGCTCGTACGCGATCACGCCGAGCGAGAACACGTCGGTGGCCGCCGAGGTCGCCTCGTTAGCGAGTTGTTCGGGGGCGAGGTACTGGACCCGCTGGGTCAGCCGCGCGACATCGATCGGCTTCTGCGGCAGTCCGGCTGCGAGGATCCCGAAGTCGGTGATCTTGACGTCACCGTCGCTGGTCACGATCACGTTGGTGGGCGCCAGTCCGAGATGCGTCAGGCCACGGCCATGGGCATAACCAACGGCTCGCGCAGCTTGCGACACCAATGCCAGCGCGCCACCGGCGGCCAGCGTCACCCCGGCGAGCCGCGCTTCGGCGACCAGCCGCAATGCGTCCAGCCCGGCGACGTACTCCACCGCCGTGAACGTTTGGCCCTGCGCGACGCCGAACTCGGACATTCGCGCGATCCGAGGATGTTCTAAGCTGCCATATGCACGCGCTCCCGCCGACAACGCTTGGGCGAGCGCGGCGGTCACGGTCAGCTCGGGGTGAAACCTTTTGATCGCGAACTGCCGCTCGAATCCAGCGACACCGAAAACTTTCGCGCGAGACACCACTCCGCATGGCCCGGTCCCGATCGGATCGAGCAGCTGATAGCGTCCAACGCGCTCGGTCGCGGCCTCTGTCACCGGCAACGAATGTACCCGAGACAGAGCGATGACGCGACGCGTTGCCAGTGCCGATCGGCGGGTTCGGGGAGACCGCCAAACTTGCCAGCCGCTGCGAACGCTGGCACCACCGAGTGATGGCTACGCGCAACCCGACTCCGGAGATCTCGAAGCTCCAGCGCGCCCGACCGCTGGCGTATTCGCGCCGGCAGAAGTCCGAGGCGGACAGCGAGGGTGACAAGGAAGCTGATCCTGCCGCAGTCGTCGTCGGCGACGAGCCGCCCGAGGAGATGGTGGACGCCGCGTCGGCGCTGTCGGCGTTCGCGCAGGCATTCGCGGCCAAGCGCGGCGAGGTTTCGCGCACGCGCGCCGAGACGATCGCGATGCCGCTCAAGGCCGAGATTGGCGAGCCGCCCGCCGTCCCTGCCGCGCCCCACGCCGTTGCGGCGGCGGGATCTGAGGACCGTGCGCAGCTGGCGCTCTTACCCGGTCCGCGCGAGATCCCCACCGGCGATCCGAACGATCCGGCCGAGCCTCCCGGCCAGGTTCCGCCGGGGGACTCGCGGTCGCTGCGTCGCGACGGCCAGTTCGCGCTGGTCTATCGGATCCAAACGTTCGTGATCAGCCGCTTTGGCAACGTCGGTACGCGCGGTCAATGGCGAGTGGTCGAATACCCTACGTCTGCGGCGGCTGCCCACGCATATGCCCAAGAAACCAGTCGATTCGTCGGCGAGGGGTTCTCGGACTATCGTGATTGAGGTGGCTGATCCCAAGTCGCGCTCGTCGTGGCTGATCAAGTGGGCGCTCGATGCGCCCAAGCGGTGGCTCGGCCGCCGTAGCTCGCTCGGGCAGGACGTTGCCAGCGGAGCGGATGGGTTGTCGTACTTGCGTCACCTCGTTCGCGGCAATCGGATCCGGCGCGGTGCCGATTTCGAGGACGTGTCTCCCGCGTCGCCGCCGGTGTTGATCATCCACGGCTTCCTCGGGACGCGCGGCTCGATGTACGTCCTCGAGCGCCGGCTCGTCCGCGACGGGTTCGTTTGCGTGTCGTTCAACCTCGGTACCCTGAACGTCCACGACATCCGCCGCTCGGCGTTCCTGATCCATCGCAAGATCGAGCGCATCCTCTCCCACACGCCAGCGCAGAAGATCGACATCATCGGCCATTCGATGGGCGGCCTGATCGGCCTGTACTACGTCAAGAAGCTCGGTGGCCATTCGCGGGTTCGCAAGCTGATCATGATGGGAACGCCGATCCAGGGGACCTGGGCGGCGCTCGCCGGGGTGATGACCCTGGGATTGTGGTCGACCTCGTCCTGGCAGCTGTTGCCGCGGAGCCGGTTCCTCGATGAGCTGTCGCAAGGCCCGATGCCACCTGGGGTCGAGCTGCACACCATTGCAGCGGTCCGCGATTGGGTGGTGCCCCTCCCGACCACCAAGCTCACCGGCGCCAGCGCGACGACGGTCCCGCTGGGCCACTCCAGCCTCGTGGTGTCCGAAGAGGTCTACCAGCGGGTGCTCGGCACGCTCCGCGCGCCGTCCGACACCGACTCCGACGAAACGGGCTAGCTGCGGCCGGGTGTTTCGAGGGTCGCCGGACGCAAACGAGGGATTCTCAGGCGTTTGCTTGCTTGGACGCCGCCTTGAGCACTAGAATTTTCGGAGTCCTCCGAGCCGGGTTGATCGAAGGCATCAACGCGCCGCGGCCGGCCCATTCTCCATGAACGATCGTCCTCGCTTCGCGCTGCGCTTCATCTCCGGCAAGTACCAGGGGGGCGAGTTTCCACTGCGCATGAACCGGGAGATCATCATCGGCCGGTCGAGCGACCTCGACATGGTGCTGGTCGAAGACATGGTCTCGCGCCGGCACGCCAAGATCAGCTCGTCGGACAGCGAGGTCTACATCCAGGACATGGGGTCGACCAACGGCACGTTCGTCAACGGCGAGAAGATCGCCGGTCGCGCGCTGCTGCACGAGGGCGACCGGATCTTGGTCGGTACGTCGATCATCAAGGTGGTCGCCGTGGAAGGCTCGGTCGCGCAGACCACCGAGGCCGAGGCGCGGCGCAAGCTCGAGGCCGGTGCGCAGCAGCGGCAGGCGACCCAGGGCCGCCCGATGTCGGGCGTGATCGAAGAGATTCCGCTGCCCGACTTGCTCCAGCTGCTGTCGACCAGCCGCAAGAGCGGTGTGCTGACCGTCAACAACGGCGTCAGCGTCGGCAAGATCTACATGCGAAAGGGCGCGATCTATTTCGCCACGATCAACGATGACTTCGCGGTCAGCCCTCAGAAGGCGATCTACCGAATGTTGACGTGGCTCACCGGCACGTTCGAGCTCGAGCCCAACGTCGAGCTCCAGGTGATGGAAGAGGTCCAGGAGTCGACCGAGGGGCTGTTGATGGAGGGTGTGCGCCAGCTCGACGAGTTCCGCAACTTGTCCAAACAGCTGCCGCCGCTGGGGTCTCCACTCGCTGTCCCAACTCCGCTCGCCGGCAAGCTCCGCGAGCTAACTCCTTCGGAGCTCGATACCTTCCAGCTCGTCCTCGATCACGGCCAACTGCAGAAAGTGCTGGATAACTTTCCAGGCACCGACCTAGACGCAGCGCAGAACATCATCAGCCTGATGAAGCGCGAATTCGTCGTCGTGCCGTAGCTCGCGTCTCGGTACACTAGAGATATTCCCGTCGAGCTTCGCCCCTCGCCGCCCGCGCACGTCTTGACCGAGACGATCGCGGCGGATCTGCGGCTGCGGAGCCCCTATCGGGGGATTCGCACGGGCAAGGAGACCCTGCGGATCAAGGTTACGGTCGCACCGCGTGGCCACGACCCCTACGGCGTGGTGATCGACGTCGACGATCTCGCCGTCGAAGTTCGCGAGCACGATGGCTGTTTCGTGCTCGGATCGGGGGCGATCGATTCGTTGTTCGTGGTCGAGCGCCAACCGCGCTGCGGATTTTTGACCTGGTTCGGTGTGTTCGCTCGACGGCGCGGGCGCGCCGATCGGCTCGTGCTGGAAACGCCCGAGAGCAAGGTCGCGCGCTACGTCGAGCGGTCGATCGAAGACTGGCTCGGGCTCGGCGACGAGCCGATCCGCGGCGAAGTTCGCATCGATTGACACCACGGCATCCTCCTTTGTGCCCGGCGCCCCACCGCAGCGATTGCGACGAGCCGACGGACACTAGGTCGGTAAACGTGATGCGGTTGACGTCGCCTTCCCGTCTGCGCGCTGCGGCTTTGCGTTCGCTCGGATCGGCGATGAACGCGAAGGCTCGAAGGTCGTAGAGATGATAGAGAGCAGAGATTCCCCACGCGGCGTGGTACCAACGAGGTCGATGACTGCGCCGCTTCGCGAGGCTGCCTCGGTGATCCTGCTGAGACGCGCAGCTTCGGGCTACGAGGTATTTCTGCTGCGCCGGCGCAAGGGCGCGTCGTTCATGGGCGGCGCGTTCGTGTTTCCCGGCGGTGGTGCCGAACCCGGCGAAGATGCGCGGGCGTGCGCGGCACGCGAGTTGTTCGAGGAGGCGGGCGTCTTACTGGCGCGGCCCACCGATCGACCTGATCGGCCGGAGCGCGAAACCCTCAAGGCGAGCTCGCAGGTGCTCGCCGAGCTGCGTCGCAAGGTCCTCGAGGGCGCATCGGCGACCGCGCTGCTCACGGTGTCAGGTCTCGCCTGGTGGGTCGAAGTTCTCGCGCCGTGGTCGCACTGGATCACGCCGTCGCTCGAGTCTCGCCGGTTCTCCGCGCAGTTCTTCGTCTGCGAGCTACCGAGCGGCCAGGAGCCGCAGTTCGACGCCGTCGAGACCGTCGACCAGGTATGGGCGACTCCGGCGGATGCGATCGCGCGTCGCAAGGACCTGATGCTGCCACCGCCGCAGGTCCGCACGCTGTGGGAGCTCGCGGCGCTGCCGACGATCGAAGCGGTGCTCGCGACCGCGCATGAGCGAAGCGCCGAGATCCATCCGATCTTGCCGCGGTTTCGTGCGCCAACCGACCGCGATCGTCGCCCGACGCTGCTGTTGCCGTGGGACCCCGACTATTCGGGCGACGCCACGGGTGAGGCTATGCCGCTGCCGTCGCGTCCGTCGTGGGCGCACGGGCCTAGCCGGTTCGTGCTGGAGGACAGTACGTGGAATCACGTCGCCGCACCTGGTTCGACGAGCGCGGACTGACCATCGCGACGGCGGCGGGTGCGAGACACCTGCCGTTCTACGCGGGGTCGATGCACTACTGGCGGGTCGATCCTGCGCGGTGGGCCGCGTGCCTGCGTGCGATGCACGAGCTCGGGCTCACCATCGTCGAGACGCCGGTGCCGTGGCGGATCCACGAGCCCGAGCGCGGTAAGCTCGATTGGGCCGGAACCTGCGACCTCGCGCGATTTCTCGAGGCGGCGCGCGAAGCGGGGCTCGCGGTCGTGCTCCGGCCCGGGCCATGTGTCAACGCAGAGCTCACCGCGTTCGGGTTGCCGGATCACGTGCTTGCCGATGCTGCGTGCCACGCGCGCACCGCCCGCGGCACACCGGCGTGGCTTCCGTCACCGCCGCGCGCTTGGCCACTGCCGTCCTACGCCAGCAAGGCGTTTCAAGCTCGCGTGCGCAGCTGGTATGCGAGCGTCGCCGAAGTGATCGCACCCGCGCTAGCGCCCGATGGTCCGGTCGTCGCGCTCGGCGTGGATCACGAGACCCATCTCGCGCTGCGGCTCGGCGCGTACGATCTCGACTATCATGCCGATGCGATCGCGTGGTGGCACGAGCTCACCGGGTTCACCGCCGAGCCGCCGCGTTCCTGGGACCCAAGCGATGCCGCGCGCTGCGCCGCGTGGGTGAAGTTCAAGGATCAATACGTCGCGCGTGCGCTCGGTGAGCTCGCACGGATGCTCGACGAGGTCGGGCTCGCCGGGATCGCGCGGTTTCACAACGTGCCGCCGATCGCCGAGGCGCACTACGACGTGCGCTCGATTCAGACCGCGATCGCGGGTCCCGTAGGGATCGACGTGCTCGCACCGCGCAGCGGGTTTGCGGAGCTGCGGCGTCACGCGTTGCACGCTGCCGGCAACGCTGCTCCGCTGCCGGTCTCGTTCCATACGCTGCTCGGCAATCTGGCATGGCTACCACCACTCGATCGACACGACGACCGCGATCGCGAACGAGATCAGCTGCTGACGCTGCTCGCGTGCGGTGTGCGCGGCTTCAACCTTTGTATGGCGGTCGAGCGTGAGCGATTTGCGGGCGCGGCTGTCGATGACGAGGGCAAGCTCGAGCCCCATGCGCGATGGATCGGTCCTCTGATCGCATCCCTGGCGGAGGTCGAGTGGCCAGCGCTGCGCCGCGAAGCGTCGATCGCGCTGGTCGCGCCGCGCGCGGATGCCCGCTTCGCGACCGCGACGAACGTCGTCGACCCACTCACCCCGGTGGTGGCAGAGCTGCTCCAGCTCGGCCCCGGCGGCGCCGCCGAGCTCGGGACCGACCCGGCGGCGGTCACGATCCGGAGGTGGTCAGCGGCGATCGCACGCGCGCTCGATCTCGCACAGGTTCCATATGTGATCGTCGATGACACCACGCCATCCGATGAGCTCGCGCGGTATCGCGCGGTGATCGTTCCGACGCTCGATCGCGTCGATCGCGGATTGTGGCAGCGGCTCGGTGAGCTCGCGGAAGCGCGACGCACCATCGTGGTGACCGGACCAGGCACGCCGTCGCGCGATGAGCTCGGTCGGTCGCTCGATCTCGCGGGACCGCGCCGGCGCGGCAAGATCCGCGACGGTTCGCTCGACGACCTGCCTGGCTTGGCCGCGGATCTGGTGCCGCTCGCGGGCGAGCTCTCCGACGCGTGGCAGATCGAGCGCCCCGACGAGGTCCGTGCGATGGCGTTCGCTGCGCCCGACGGCGAGACCAAAGTCGTGTTCGTGGTCAGCGACGCGACGAAGCCGGTCTCTGCGGTGCTGATCTGCGGTGACGCGAACACGCTGCGCGATCCGTTCACGCACGAGCGCATCATGATTTCGCGCGGCAAGGCGACCATCGCGATGGCAGCGGGCGCGGTCCGGATGTTGGTGGTGGCGTGAGCGTCAGCGCCGGATCATCGTGATCGGCTCATCCTCGATCTGAAGCACGGGCCGAACCTCGCCGAGCATCCGCGCGACGGCAGCAACCACGTCATTCGGCGTGCACGGACTCGGGATAAACGCGGCAGCACCAATACGCGCCGAGATCTGCGGCGCATACGGCGAACCGGACACCAGCACGACCGGCGGTGCATCGGGCAGCGCAGCGATGCTGCGCGCGAGCTCGACCAGACCGCTGCGTGGCTCATCGACATCGAGAACGATCGCGTCGATGCCGCCGTCCTTCACGAACGGCAGCGCATCGCGCATCTGCGACGCAGCGAGCACGGCATGGCCGCGTTCGCCAAGCGCCTCGATCCAATCCGTGCTGATCTGCGGATCGGACTCGACGATGAGCACAGTACCCACATTGATCAGCCTACATCGAATTGGTGAACATGGGGGAGCCGCCTTACGGTTCCCTCCCTGTGAGAACTGCCAACATTCGGTTACGCAAAGATTCCGTTAACGAGTCAGAGGACACCTACCTACAGCGCGCAGCTCGCGCGGTGATCTCGCGCGGGATCTCACAAAATCCTACGACTTGACGTCGGGAGGAGGGTTCGACTTTCGCCGCGCGCGCTCCTGGCCTTCGGCCCAACCAATCTCTTTCGTGAGCTGGATCGCGTCATCGATTCGGTGATCCAACACCACTGCCCCACGAGCGGGCGTGTCGCTGAGCAAGAGCTCCGCGGTGGCTCGGCGATCACCAAGATTTCTCATCTCGTTGATCGCCGCCGCCCGATAGCGCTCCGCTTTGCCGCCCAACCCCGCTTTATCGCAGAGCTGCGCGAGCAGCTGTTGTACACGCGCCGCGCCGAGTCGGGAGCGTATGCGATGGGCGTGAAACAGCGCAGCCTCCGCTAGCCGTAGCGCCCGATAAGAATCTCCGGTGCTGTCCACCAACTGCGCCTGCAGCCGGAGGATTCGCCAGAATGCCTCGGGACCATCGACCGCGGTGAATCCTTCGCCAAGCGTCGCGAGATCGATGCACTCGACCAGTTCCTGCAACGCCTTTTCGGTGTCGCCGGACCGCATCAATGCCGTCGAAAGGTCGAGGTACAGCTCGCACACCACGTTCATGTCCCCCGCGGCGATCGCACGGCCGAGCCCTCGCCGCAGTGCGGCGACCGCTCCATCGGTGTCACCCTCGTTGAGTGCGATCGACGCGCTCGCGCGATCGATCAACGCGACCATCATCGGCGTCGCCGACCAACCGCGCGCTTCGGCGAGCACCCCGCGCGCGAGCGCGGTTTCACCACGCGCCCGCAGCACATCGGCGAGCTTGACCGACAGCGTCACGAACTGCCCCTCGGCGGTTCCATCGTCATCGCCCGACAACACCGCCTGCCGCACTGCCACGAGTGCGCGGTGAAAGAACTCGCCCGCTCCGAGATCGTCGAGTTGCTCGGCGGCGTGGTCGCCGGCGCGGCGGAGCAGCGCGATCGCTTGGTTGGCATGACCGGCGAGATCGTGGTGATGACCGAGCAGGCCGACATCCGGCGACATCGTTTCCACCGCGATCGCTGCCTTGGCATGGAGCGAACGCCGAACGTCGGCGGGGGTGGCGTCATACACGATGTCGCGCACCAGGCGCGACGTGAACGTCAGCTCGCCCGAGGGGTCGGTGCTCAGCAGGCCGCTGCGCTCGGCATCGACCATCGCGGGCTCGAGATCTCCCGAGTCGATCATCGAGCGCAACAGGTCGAGCTGTGGTTCGATGCCGAGCACCGCGGCAGCCTGCAGCACGTCGCGCGTCGACTTCTTGAGCAGCGACAGTCTCGCGGCCACGAGGTCGGGCAGCGAGGTTGCGGTGTCCTCGGGCTTGCCGCCCTCGAGCAGATAGCGAACGACATGCTCGACGTGACCGGGAACCGCCCGCGTGATCTCGAACAGCTCGTGGATCCGCGGCAATCCCCGAACGCCGGCTTGTGCGAGCTCGTCGGCGAGCGTCTCGAGATCGCGGGTCTCGAGCGCGCCGATCTCGAGCCTGGACACCGCGGCGGGCCATTGCTCGCTGAACGCGATCGTCGCGGTCATCACGATCGGCGGCAGCGCCAGCTCGGTGACCTCGGTCGCCCGGCGCAGGATCTCGAGGCTTGGATGATCGAACCGGTCGATGTCCTCGCATACGATCGTGACTGGAGTCGCCGCGGAGGTCCGCTCGAGCGCGCGCATCGCGGACCATACGATCTCGCGCCGGCGGACCGCAGGCTCGAGCTCGAGCAGCGTGGTGGGATGACCGAACAGCTGCGCGATGCCCGGAATGTCCCGCTCGTTGAGCCCGACCGCGAGCACGGAATCGCGCAGCTCGACCTCGCTCGAGATCGGCGGCAGCTGCAACACCGCCGCGATCAGCGATCGAATCGGATAGAACGGCGCCGATAGTCCGCTCGGATCCGGCCCGACTTGATAGATCACTCGGCCTTCTTGGCCGAGCCGGTGATACGCCTTGCGCAGCAGTGCGCTGCGGCCAGATCCTTCGACGCCCGTGAGCAGCAAGCCGCGCGCTCGATCAGCGGCAGGCTCCTTCATCATGTGCGCGATCAACTGATCGAGCTCGCGCGTCCGCCCGGCGAACGGCAGTGGCAACGCATCGCCGGTGGGCGGCTTGGAGATCTCGAAGGTCTTGGACACGCGCTGTCGCGGAGCACCGCACTCGGGGCAGAACTTGAACGTCGGCGCGCAGATCTCGCCGCACACCCCGCAGATGTCCGATGCTGGGCGCTTCGGTCGTGCCTGCAATGCGAGCAGCGCATCGCGCATCTCGTTCGCCGAGGCGTAGCGATCGGTCGGGTGCTTGGCGAGCGCCTTGATCACCACCGCCTCGAGCGCCTTCGGCACTTGATCGCGCCGATTGAGCAGCGATGGGATCGTCGCCTTGAGATGGTTGGCGAGGATCTCGGTCGTCGAGCCCGCGAAGAACGGCGTCTTGTACGCGAGTAGCTCGTACAGAATAATTCCGACCGCGTAGATATCGGAGGCGAAGCTCGGCGGCGCACCGCTGATCACCTCGGGTGCCATGTATTCGGGCGTCCCCGAGATCGCGCGATCCTCCTGCTCGCGCGCGCCGGTGACCAGCCGCGCGATGCCGAAGTCGACGATCTTGACGATGTCGACGCCGGCGCGGCGCTGATCGAGGATGATGTTGTCGGCTTTGAGGTCCGCGTGGACCACGCCGGCGAGGTGGGCTTCTTCGATCCCGGCGAGTGCTTGGATCGCGATGTCGGTCACGCGCTCGACGGCGATCGGGTTCTCGTTGACCAGCAGCTGGGTCAACGTCGGACCCTTGACGTACTCCATGGCGAGATAGAGCAGGCCGTCTGACGACCGGCCGTAGTCGATGATCGATACGCAGTTGGGATGGTTGAGTCGCGATGCCGACATCGCTTCGTCGGCAAATCGCTTGATCATCTTGGTGTCGGCGGACAGATCCTCGTTGAGGATCTTCACCGCGACGGTGCGGCCGAGCGCGATCTGGTCGGCCTTGTAGACCGCGCCGCTGCCGCCGATCCCGATGCAGGCGGTGAGCTTGAACTTGTCGCCGAGCACGCGGCCGACGAGCTTGAGCGACTTGGTGACTTGTTCTTGGACGCTCGTCATCGCCTCGATCAGCCCGACCTAAGGGCCCGCGAAAGGATAACTCGCTCGCCCTCGCGACCGATCCATCCCCGGGGGCTTCGTTGCTCCTCGGTCACGTACCGATGGGTATGCTCCCTCGTCGCGCCTCGCCCGCGGGGCGCCTCGGACACGATCATCGATCGATTTATCCATTCGCGGGCCCTTCCGAAAGTTTTCTCATGAAACCGCTCACGCCCGCTCGAGGATCACGGAGATTCCTTGGCCGACGCCGATACACATCGAGGCGAGACCGTAACGTCCCGAGGTCCGCTCCAGCTCGAGCATCAACGTCAACACGAGCCGAGCGCCAGATGCACCCAGCGGATGGCCCCACGCAATCGCGCCGCCATTGACGTTGACGCGCTCTGGATCGAGCCCGATCTGCTCGATGCACGGGATCGCCTGGGCTGCGAACGCTTCGTTTAGCTCAGCTAGATCAATGCGTTGTGCGGTGAGCCCGGCCTTGGCGAGCGCCTTTGCGGTTGCTGGTACCGGACCTAGCCCCATGTAACTGGGCTCGAGTCCCGCCGCCGCACTCGTCACATAGCGCGCCCGGGCGGTGAGGCCGAGCTCCTTGAGCGCTGGCTCGCTCGCGAGCACCACGGCCGCAGCGCCGTCGTTGAGTCCGGATGCGTTCCCTGCGGTCACCGACGCCGTGGGCGCCTTGCTGAACGCGGGCTTGAGCTTTGCGAGCTGTTCGATCGTGGTTTCAGGCCGCGGATGCTCGTCGGCGGTCACCCGAATCTCGGCGCCGGTCTTCTTGTCGGTACCGGTGACGATCGGGGTCAGCTCCATTGCGATGCGTCCCGATGCGATCGCTTTGCCGGCGCGCTGCTGCGAGGTCAGCGCGAATCGATCCTGTGCTTCGCGCGAGACCTTGCAGCGCTCGGCGACCTTCTCGGCGGTCTCGCCCATCGCGAGGGTGCCGTGCATTGCGTCCAGCTTCGGGTTGATGAACCGCCAGCCCAGCGTGGTGTCATAGATGGTCTGGTTGCCGCGTGGGAACGCATCGGTTGGCTTACCCATCACGAGCGGAGCGCGCGACATCTGCTCCACGCCACCGGCGATCACGAGATCCGCCTCCCCGAGCGCGATCATCCGCGCCGCGTCGTTGATCGCCTGCATGCCCGAGCCACACAGCCGATTCACCGTCACGCCTGGAACCGAGACCGGCAGTCCGGCGAGCAGCGCCGACATCCGGCCGACGTTGCGGTTGTCCTCGCCGGCTTGGTTGGCACAGCCCCACACCACGTCATCGATGCGATCGGTGGGGATCTTGGTCTTGGCGATGAGCGCAGCGATCACTTGACCGCCAAGGTCATCGGCGCGGACGCCGGCCAATCCGCCGCCATAGCGGCCGAATGGAGAACGCAAACCATCGACGAGATAGGCGGGACGCATCGCGGGACCATAGCCGAAAACTGGCTCCGGAGCGGTCGCGTCCCTACCGTCGACCCATGACCTACCATCACCAGGAGCTGGCCGAGCACGATGTGAGCTGGTTGGCTATCAAGCAACCTGCGGTCATGCGCCTGCTCGAGCGCGAGCTCGCCGCCCCTGATTCCGATGCGTTCGGCGCCGGCCTCGAGCTGGCGTGCCGCGTGCTCGGGACGCGGACCCCGCTCGGTGACCTCCGCCTCGATCACCAGGCGCTCAACGCCGGCATGGCCGCGGTGCGCGCCGGCAAATGCGATCGTGCGATGGTGCGGTCGATTCGCGACCAGATCGAGGAGCTCCGCGTCGTCCTGACACCCCTCGAGCAGGATGCCGTGGCGACGGTCATTGCCGGTGTGATTTGGGCCGTGCTCGAGCGCAGCGTTCGCGACCTCGACGATGTCCTAGTCGCCTAAGCCCATCCGCTCGCCGGTGCCCGCCGCGCAGAGCATCGCGACTCGGCGCGGCTAACGACGAGGCGGCGTCGCGGATGCGCGAAGCGACCGGGTTGACGACGATCGGCGGCGAGCAACAGCCTCGCTCGGCGGGCTGACGACGATCGGCGGCATCGCAGATGCATCGCGAAGCGATGGGTTGACGACGATCGGCGGCGTTGCGGAGCATCGCGAAGCGGCGGGGTTGACGACGATCGGCGGCGTTGCAAGAGCATCGCGATCGGCGGGGTTGACGACGATCGGCGGCGTTGCAAGAGCATCGCGATCGGCGGAGTTGACGACGATCGTCGGCGTTGCGGAGCATCGCGAAGCGGCGGGGTTGACGACGATCGGCGGCGTTGCAAGAGCATCGCGATCGGCGGGATTGACGACGATCGGCGGGGTTGCGGAGCATCGCGAAGCGGCGCGGGTTGCAGGGCGTGACACATCGGCGCGTAGCGCGAGGAGGGTTCCCCGGGCGTCGCGAGCGCGCAGCGGTGCAACGTTTCGGACTGGCGGAGAGCGCGTGCGCGAGTGGGCGATCTCCGCCGAGGCTGTGGGTCTCCCGGGAGACCAAGCAAGCGGCGCAGCCCGGGGTCCCTCCTCGGAAAGCAGCGCCGATGTGGCGCGACCTGCGGCGCGCAGGATCAAGCCTCCCGGAAGGCATCGCGATCGGCGGGATTGACGACGATCGGCGGGGTTGCGGAGCATCGCGAAGCGGCGCGGGTTGCAGGGCGTGACACATCGGCGCGTAGCGCGAGGAGGGTTCCCCGGGCGTCGCGAGCGCGCAGCGGTGCAACGTTTCGGACTGGCGGAGAGCGCGTGCGCGAGTGGGCGATCTCCGCCGAGGCTGTGGGTCTCCCGGGAGACCAAGCAAGCGGCGCAGCCCGGGGTCCCTCCTCGGAAAGCAGCGCCGATGTGGCGCGACCTGCGGCGCGCAGGATCAAGCCTCCCCGGAAAGCAGCGGAGGAGGCGCGACCCGCCGCGCGCAGGATCAAGCCTCCCCGAAAAAGCAGCGCCGAGGAGGCGCGACCCGCCGCGCGCAGGATCAAGCCTCCCCGAAAAAGCAGCGCCGAGGAGGCGCGACCCGCCGCGCGCAGGATCAAGCCTCCTCGGAAAGCAGCGCCGATGTGGCGCGACCTGCGGCGCGCAGGATCAAGCCTCCTCGGAACGCAGCGGAGGAGGCTCGGCCAGCCGTAAGCCTTGCGACGACCGACCAACATCGGCTATCGAAACGGCTAGTTCCGCCGATCACTGGTCATTTTCACTGGTTGACGCGAAGCCCGGCCGGCCGTACGGTGCGCCCATGATCTCTAGGGCAAAGCTCCTCGCTACGGTGATGTCGTTGTCGATGGTCGGTGCTGGCGTCACCCTGAGCGCCGGCTGTGGGTCAGATCCCGAGTCGAACCGCTGGGTCACCACCGAGAACACCAACGTGAAGATCGACTGGGACAAGGTCAATCAGGCGTACAAGGATGCCAACGGTCCCGAAGATCTCGAGAAGCGCATCAACGAGATCTACGAAGGTGACGAAGTGATCAGCGTCTCGGTGAAGGACGAAGGCACCAAGACCCAGATCGTCACCGGGTTCTTCGACAAGAACACCAGCGGCAGTGTCGACGAGGGCGAACAGATCTTCACGATCAAGCGCGAGATCACCGGCGAAGGCCAGGCGTCGTATCAGACCACCGGCCACGGTGCCTATTACGGCTACACCTCGCCGATGTTCGGCATCGCTTCCGGCATGTTGATGGGCGCGATGCTGTCCAACATGTTCATGCCGAGCTACGTGCCCATGTACACCCAGCCGTACACGACCACCGCGTCGCGAGCGGGTGCGATCCACAGCTCGCGCTCGGCGTATCGCGCAGCGAATCCGAGCCGATTCCAGAAGTCGCAGAGCGGTCGCTCGTACAACAGCCGCTCGAACACCGGTTCGCGTCCCAGCGCGCCGGCCCGATCCCGCGGTGGTGGCCGATTCGGGTTGACCCGCGCAGGCCGTACGACCCGCCCCGAGCGACTCACCGCGTAACGCTGGCGTGCCGCTCGCGATCGCTGACCTGCCGTTTCACGAGCGGCCGGTCCTCGAGCTACTTGGATTCGACGACGACCGCGAGCACGTCGATCACGACTACGCCGGCTATGGCTGGGCGCGCGTCGACCAGATCTGGTTGAACGACACCCTGGTTACCGACGCCTTGGTGGTCGCGGTCCACTCGGCCGACGATGCCGAACAGTTCGACGGTGACATCGATCTCGAGTTCGAGGTCGCCGAGGGTGCTGCGATCCGATCGTTCAGCGTCCGGGCCACCACGTTTCTGACGATCTGGTTAGCGAAGCTGCCACGCGACGTGGGCGCGATCGTCCTGATCGTTTGCAATCCGCATCGCGAGCAGCTTGGCCGGGTCAGCTCGGCGACGTGCCCGCTCCATTATCCGCTCGGTGACGCGACAGCGTGGCTCGACGAGCACGATCTTGGCGCGCGGATCCGGATCGCGGCCGAAACCTGGTGCACTCTCGGCGTCCCGTGACGACCGCACTCGTACGCCGACCCGTGATCGACGAGGACCAGAAGACCACCTACGCCGGGATCTGGCTGCTCAAGAAGATCGATCTCGATCCCAAGGACGGCGGCATCGAGATGCCGGTCGTGCTGCCTGCCGAGCTGTCGCCGCTCGATGAAGTGCTCCAGCAGATGGCGGTAGATGATCTGATCTCGATCAACGCCAAGAAGGGTCGCTACGAGCTGACCAAGAAGGGCATCGCGTATCTCGGCAAGCTTCAAGACGAGGCCTCCGATCTGATCGACGAATTCGAGGACGCCGAAACTGACGAGGTGATCGAAGAGCTGCGCGCCCGCAACCTCGATCCGTTCCGCGCGATGTTTCTCTGGTACTGGTTCGACGAAGAGATCGACGATCTCGTTGTGTTCCAGGAGCGCCGCGGCGTCACTCCGGTCGAGCGGATGTGGGCGTTCTATCTAATGGGCGACGAGTTCTGGCGCGAGCTCGCCAAAGACATCGAGTAGCTGGTCTCTCTCGCTTGTCTCTGCGCCCGCTGCAGAAGCGCGAAGGACGCAAAGACGGCAGAGCTAGAGCAGATGGAAGAAATTGGCGAGCTCCGCGCCATAGACGCGGCGCGGCGGATCGAGGAACTCGCCCTTCTGCGTCAGCAACACGTACGACGTCGTCTCGGCCGGGTTGATCCCCGGCTCGCTAAACGCATCGCGAACGCGCGCGACTCCGATGCCTGCGAATTGCGACAGCATGCGGTCGGGACCGCTCTCATAGTCCTCGCCGTGAAACTGATGCGCTTCGCGGCTGATCCCGTATTCGCACATCGCGTAGGCGCCAAACGTCGACTGGTTGCTGACCATCGCCCACAGCGCGCGGTCGCGTAGCCGACTGATCTCGCACGCCACGTCGATCAACCAGTCGAGCGGCAACCCCGGATGCTGATCGATCAGCTGATCGTTGGGTTGGACTTTCGAGACGGCTTTCCACACCACCTTGAAGATCGTCGACATCGAGCGATCGGTCGCCGAACCATCATGGCCGCTCTGCACGGTCCCGTCGGCGCTGCCGCGTGCAACCGAGTAGCGCCCTTGACGCTCGAACGCGAACAGCGCGTGTACCGGCCACAGCTGCTCGCCCCGTCGCTTCGGTGGTAACAGCGCGTTCTCGGCGTGAGCGATTGCGAGCGTCGTCGTTGCGAGTTGCGCGCCGGCTGCCCGGCGGAACACCTGAGATAGATCCGCCGACGACAGAGGGGTGCCACGATAGAACACCAGGCTGCAGTCCGTTCCCATTCGATCTCCGCCCCCTTAGCGAGTTCCGCCGGGGCGAATGAGTAGTACGGCACATCAGGGATTCGCTAGATCTGTCGCACGTAATCGCGTTGATCTCACGCGACGTTGTACGTCTCACGACAGCTCGCGATCGCAGCGGCTAGATCGTGCGGCAGCGCGCAGCGGACGTCGAGCGCGCCTCCGTCGGGGTGCGGAACATGTAACTGGGTACAGTGAAGCGCGAGACGATGCAGGTCATGTTCGGTCCTGAAAATTCGATTGTGCTCGCCTTTCCCGTAACGAACGTCGCCGATCAGCGGACACGAGATGTGTTTGAGATGGCGTCTGATCTGATGAAGCCGACCGGTGTGCGGTCTCGCCTCGATCAACGCGTAGCGTCCGAACGTCTCTTTTAGCCAGACCTCGGTCACGGCCCTCACGCGCTCGCTGCCCGATGCGTTCGGGATCGCGTGATCGATGATCGAATGACCCGGCGGATGGCCTCGCGTGATCGCGATGTAGCGCTTGTCGGCCGCTGACCACGCCTCCGAGAATGCGCGTGCCGCCTCGCGATCGAGGGCGAATAACACGATCCCGGACGCACCGCGGTCGAGTCGATGGATCGGATAAACGTAGGCACCCACCGTGTCGCGGACCTGCTGGAGCAATGCATCGTCGCTGTCGTCCCATCCTCGATGGGTGGCGATGCCCGATGGCTTGGCGACGGCGACGCAGCGCGCGTCGCGGTGCAAGATCACGGCACGCCGAGGTGCTGGCGAAAGAAATCGACCTGCACCTGTTCGCGCGCGAGATTGAGCTTCGGATCCGGGACCATGTGCGTCGCCGACAGCGTGATCACTTCGGCGCGCTTGGCAGCGATGTACAGCGACTCGATCAGCGCGAGCGTGTGCGCGAAGTGAACGTTGTCATCGGTAATGCCGTGGATCACCAGCAGCGGTCGCGACAGCTTGGCGGCGTGCGTGAGCGCGCTCGTCGCCTTGTATCCTTCGGGGTTGTGCTGCGGCGTCTTCATGTAGCGCTCGGTATACGCGGTGTCGTAGAGCGCCCAATCGGTGACCGGCGCGCCGGCGACCGCCGCGTGAAACACGTCGGGCCGCAACAGCACGGCCATCGTCGAGACATACCCGCCGAACGACCAGCCGAAGATTCCGACCCGCGACAAGTCGAGCTCGCGGTGGCGTGCTCCGATCGCCTTGAGCGCGGCGACCTGATCGTCGAGCGGCACGGTGATCAGGTCTTTCAAGATCGCGCGCTCCCACATCCGGCCGCGATTCGGCGTGCCACGACCATCGGCGCGCACCACGATGAAGCCGGCGTCGGCGTACCACTGATCCATCACGTATGCATCGCGAGAATCGACCACCATCGTGTTGTGTGGTCCGGCGTAGACCTTGAGCAACACCGGGTAGCTCGTGTTCGCGTCGAATGCGCGTGGCCGGGTGATCGCCACGTGATGCGTACGGCCGGCGAGCTCGACGGTCTCGAGCCTGGTGGTCGGCACGAGCTTCGGGCGCTCGGCCATGCTCGGCAATTCGTAGCTTCCGCGCGAGCTCACTGCCGTGAATCGTCGCCCGCCCGCTGAGAGCGCGGTGTCGATCACCACGACGTCGTGCTTGGCTGATGTCGTCTGCGAAACACCGTCGCCGCCAGACAATCGCACCGGCGCGGAGCCATCGAGTGGCACGCGCCATACGTCTTGGCGCACCGGGTTGGCCGATGCTTCGACGATGGCACCTCGTGCGTCGACGCCGACCAGGCTACGCAACCCGAGCTCGGGCTTGGTCAGCGCTCGCACCAGTTTGCCCGAGGCGTCGCGCAGCTCGAGCACCCACGCGCCGGGCTGTTCGGTCATCCATAGAAATCCCGAGCCGTCGTCCAGCCACTTCGGTGCACCGACGTTGACGTTCAGCCACGCGTCGTCGTGTTCGGTGATCAGCTCGCGGGCTGCGCCGGTGTTTGGATCGAACGTGATGACCGCGAGATTCTCTTGTTCGCGATCGATCACCAGCGCGGTGAGCGGGCCGTGGTGCGACCACACGACGTCGACCAAGTAGCTGTAGCGCGCATCCCAGCGCAGCGGCCGCGGCGCTGGCGGTTGTGCGGCGGTGACACCGATGATGCCGAGCTCGATTGTCGCGTTGTTGGTGCCGGCGCGCGGGTACTTGAACGGCACCGGCGGCTTGTCGGGATGCCGCGCATCGGCGACGTAGATCGTGTCGACATCGCGGGTGTTGGTGCGTTGAAACACGATCGACTTGCTGTCGGGCGCCCACCAGAACCCGCGCGTTCGTCCGAGCTCTTCCTGGGCCGCGAAGTCGGCGACGCCGAGCTCGTCGTGCTCGCCGTGCGCCAACCAGCGCTTCGGTGGTTGACCGATCGTCACGATCCACAGATCACCATCGCGCACGAATGCGACCGTCTTGCCGTCGGGCGACAGATGCGGGTCGTAGGCAGCGCCGGCCGGGTCGATCGAGGTGCGTTTGCCGGTGGCGCGGTCGATGATGAATAGCTTGCCGCCGAGTGGCACCATCACGATGGTACCGTCGTCGGAGACATCGATGTCCACCACGCCGCGCGTCGCGGTTCGGGTTCGTTCGCGACGCGCTTTTTCGGCGTCGGAGAGCTGCTCGGGACCGGTGCCGAGCAGGTCGTCGACCGCTGCGAGCAGCTTCACCTCGCCCGATGGCGTGAGCTCGTAGAGATCTGCCGCAAACGCGCGACCCGGCGTGCGGCGAAACAGCACCGCACCATCGGGCGTGATCGCGAGCGGCGTGGGTAGGCCGAGCCGGAAATTGAACGTTGCCGCCGCATCGGCGAGCAGCGATTCATCGAGCTTGGGCCAGGTTGGGGTGGACTTCATGGTGTGGCACGCGGTGATGAGGATGAGCGTGGCGAGGACGGAGCGCACAGCGAGGCGACCCTAGCTCGTCCGCCTCGACGAGTGCTACCGACTTCCGTGCTAGTTCCCTGCAAGGACAGGTCGACCGGGCACGCCCTTTTCTTGCCCACTCGCCACCGGCGCACGACGATCTCTCCATGAGGACCCTGGAACGTCGGCGCCGCCGCGCCAATACCGCCACTCAAGCGCTTCGCTATCAGCTCGCAGCCTGCTGCGAAGACGGCAAGATCGACGCCATGGTCGTCGCTGATCGAGATGGATTGCCGCTCGCCTCGTCGGGGGACACGTTCGCGTGCGACGAGGTTGCGGCACGCGTCGTGCTCGTCGGACCCAAGATCAAGACCTTCAACGGAACACTGCTCGGTTCTGGGGCGTCGTGGGAGGTCGAGATGGTGAAGGTAGAGGTCCAGGGCTCCGAGCTGCTCGTCTGTGCGGTAGGCGGAACTGCCGCGGCGCGCAAGCGTCAGATCAAGCGCGGCGCCGAGGGCGCTGTGCGGATCTTGGCCGCGGCCTGAGCTCCCGGCACGCTGCGCAATCCGAGCTAAGCTTCCAGTCATGCGCACCATCGCCGGACTGGTCGTTTTCCTTGCCGCGGTCGCGGTAGCTCCTGCATGCAGCGAGCACTCCAGCTCGAAGGCCATCGCGCCCGACGAAGCCCGAAGCCTGCTGATCGATCGCAACTGGCTCGATCGCATGCCGACGTCGGAGCGCGACAAGCTCCACGTCTATCGGTTCGTGCCGAACATGGGCGGTGGCGTGTTCCAGGACCGCACGCTCTACAAAGGAATTTTCGAGCTGTTTTCGTTCAAGCTCGAGGGCAACACGATCCAGTTCAAGCTCCACGAGACCAACGAGGACGTCGCGAGTGCGTTCACGATCGAGCCCGTCGATGGTCCGGCGCCGTTCGACCTCAAGCTGACGATTCCCGATGACCCGCGCGGACCGAAGGTCTACTTCGGCATTCGCGCCGAGACCGATCGCACGGGGGAGCGGCTCGAGCAGCGATTGCACGTTGGGACGATGGCGGAGTGAACGCATAGGCGCGAGGACGCAGCGTACGGAGAAGGGAGAGAGAGAGAGGGGAGCTGCGAGAAGGGAGCTGCGAGCAAGGGAGAACGGGAGGGAGGAGGGAAGCTGGTCAGCGATTGCGTCGGCGGCGTAGGACCAGCGCCACGAGGATTCCGAGCACGATCCCACTGGTGGGCCGTCGCTGCGTCGAACAGCAGCCATGGTCGAGGGTTTCGGCCTCGCAGCGGTCCGAGCAGCCGTCCTCGGTCAGCGTGTTGCCGTCGTCGCATTGTTCGGTCGGGTCGAGCTGACCATCGCCGCACACCGCGCGCTTGGTACCGACCAAGCAGATGTCGTCGAGCGACCAGCCGCCGAGCTGGCCATCGCCATTGCTGGTGAGCTGCCACGAGACGCGGAGCTCATCGCCGCTGATCGCCGATAGATCGACGTCGTGAAATCGCCACTCGCGATCGACATGACGAAGCTCACCCGATGCATCGGTGGCGTTGGTCCAGACCGTGGTCCCGTTGACGGCGATCGTTGCGACATCGCGGCTGCGATCCTCGACGGCGAGGTGGCGCCAGTACTGCAACCGAACGTGGTCGAACTGCGAGATGTCGACAGCTGGGGTCTCGATCTGCGTGCTCGTATTGGCGCGATATGCGCCGTCCTCGGTGACATCGGTGCCGAGCAGGTGCATGCCGGTATGCGCGGCGCTGGGGTCCTGCGCCGTTGGCGACTCCGGTGGGATCGCCCATTCCCACTGGGCGTCATTGGACTGCGGCCACATCGGATTTGCGTCGAGCGGCTCGCACCAGATCTGGGACACCGGTGCCACGTAGTGCTGGTACATCGGATCGGCTGGGTTGTCCGGCAACACGCGCCACGAGCCGTCGTCGAGCGTCGCCGTGATCGCGTAGCGCAACACGTTGCCATCGCCGAGTGCCGGCAGCGTCGTGGACCACGAGCCGCCCGGCATGCCGAGTGCCGTTGTCGTGACGGACCCATCATCGAGCTGCCAGCGCAACTCGATCGCGGTGACCTGAACCGCAGGGCATGCACCACCGGCCGGTGTGGTGACCGCCACCGATACGGTCGATCCTGCGATCTCTGGCCGGCCAATCGTCGTCGGCTCGTAGCCAGGGACAGCGATGCCGTGCTTGCCGAACGCTGCGGCGATCGCGCACTGGTTCGGTGTGCCGTTACCGAGATCGGCGTCGTCATCATCGGCGATCAGCGCCGCGACGTAGCTCGACGCGATGTCGGGTGCACGCTGCATCACTCCGAACGCGATTGCATCGGCGTGTGCCACGCCCTGACTCGCGCCCTGCTGCGCGATCAGCGCGGTCCGGAGGTCCCACAGCGCGCCGGCCATGATCAGTCCAGTGACGTGCGCGTCGCCATCGCGATCGATCGGCCACACCCGCTCGGTTCCGAACGGATCGAGGTCGCGTACCGGTGCATCGGTAAAGTCGAACCCCCGACCGAGCTGGGGATCTCCGACGATGGTCGCCGCGAAGTAGTCCGCCACGCCTTCGCTGAGCGCTGCGTTGGACGCCCCGATGCCCGGGATGATCGCTTGGGCGTGCAACACATGTCCGAATTCGTGAAGCACGATATCGGCGAGCCGGCCGGCGTTTTCACAGTCGATCGATCCGCGCGCGAGGTGCACCTCGCCTTCGATCGCGAACGCGTTGCAGGTAATGTCCTCGTTGACGTGAAACGTTAGCGGCTGATCGAGCCAACTCGTCAGACTCGGCGCCATCACCCGCGCTCGAGTCTTTGCGATCGTTCCGTAGACGTACGTCGCGAGCTGCGCGTCCTCGAGCTCGCTGGAGGCCATGCTCCAGGTCACCGGTTGTCCCGGTTGTGCGACGAGCGATCCGGTCGCTTGGGCGCCCGCCGCGTTTACCACATGGACCTGACTGCCTGTGACGCTCGGGATCACCGTCGCTGGATCCGAACCAGCCCACGAGAACGCGCCATCCGCGCCGGTGGTCAGCGGTATCGCATCCACCGTTACCTCGGCGCGATCGGCGGCCACGACATGGCGGTCCGCTGGGTGACGGATTCCGACGTCGTAGCCGAGCATGCTGGTCGCGAACGCGAGCTTACTCACGCGCATGATCGGCGTCCCGTCGGGCTCGACGTAGACATCCCAGCGACCGGGTGACGACGTCGCCACCACGTCGAACCGATCGGCGAGGCGATACTCGATGTCGTTGGGACCGAACACCAGCGGTACCACGACCCGGTCGCCGGTGCGCTTGGTGGTGACCTCTCGCGAGATCGCACCTCGTATCCATGCCCGCGCGTGCGCGGGGTCGGCGGTTCGACGGGCGAACGGCTGCGCTACGTGAACCGCAGGCAGTGCGGTCGAGCCTGCGGCGATCAGGCGATCGCGACCGAACACGACGTAGAGCTCGGCGCCGAGCACTCGGACGCCCTGCCAAGTCTGCGCGAACCCGACGGTGCGCAGCTCGCCGTCGATCCGATTGGCGATCAATTGCAGATCATCGATCGACGATCCCGGGGCCAGCCGGTCGAGATGAGCAGCGAGGAAGTCACGTGCCGCACGCTCGGCGATGGTCGGATCCGCTTGGGCACCTGGTGCTGCAACGGTTGCCCCCCAAAGTTGCGTGGTAACCCCGGTATCGGCATCGACGAGCGCCGCCCATCCGCGAGGTCCATCAATCGCCGCCCGGAGGATCCGCGCGTCACGCGGTTGTCGCGTCGTGGCCGTAACAATGGACGGTTCGCGAGAAGGCACCCACGCTTCGCTGGTCCTGCCAAGCAGCAGGAGCAAGCCGACAACGACGTGCGTGCGCACGGTCCGACGTTCGCATGAAACCTCGTCGGCGCGGCGACGATCTGTCAGACACGTCGCAACCCGGCGCGAATGTTACGGACAAACCCCGGCGGTGCATGGCTGGTTACCGGGGCAGGCGAGCAGGCCGCTGTCAAACAGCGGGGAGGTACACGCGGTGCCGCTGGTGACCGTACCGCGCACCTCCACGGTGAACGGATAGTCGAAGAATGGCCCGACGTCGCTGTCGATCAGTAGCGCATAGTTTCCGGCGGCGACGTCGTTGATCACGAGCGTGGGACTGGACAGCGTGCATCCAAAACTGCCGAGACAGCGGGCCGTTAGCAGCTCCATGAACAGCGGCTCGCCTCCTGGATCCAGCGCGGCCTTGATCTCGAGCGTCGCGACGGGAACCGGCAACTGGAGCGGGAACGTCTTGCTCGCGCCCACGTACTTGTTGTCGCACGCCTCGAGCTCGTCCACGCTGGTCAGCACATCGGACGTAAGTGGAGTCGTGATGATCGGTCCTCGGTCCTCGTACGGATAGACGTCGCAGAACGCCTCATCGTCGTTGCGCGACGCGCAGCCGTAGTCCTCGGGATAGTCGATCAGACCATCGGAGTCCTGATCGATGCCATCGCTACACGCGGGGCAGTCGCCCTGGCAGATATCGGCTTCGCTGTCATCGGTCGCGGCGTCACAGCCCGGATCAGCGGGATGATCGACGTGGCCGTCTAGATCGTTGTCGATTCCATCCGAACAAGCCACGGCGGGCGCGGCATCGGGCGACGAGTCCGGCGGGGAGTCCGGCGGTGACGAATCGATCGGCGCAGGGCTCGCGTCGATCGGATCGACGCCGCCGTGCGGACACCCCTTCTTGCAACCTACGGCGGCGAGCGCGGCGGCGATGGCGAATGTCTTTGCGAAACGACGGAAGCGAAGCGATGCAGCGAGATCTGATGACATGGCGAAAGTCTCCGCGAACGCGGTGACCCGCACCATCAACACACCCATCGAGTGCACGCCAACCGCAGCTACCGCGACGCCACCACTCGCTCACCGGCTCGTGTTCATCCCCACAAGGCCCGGCGTGCGTGTGCAGCTAGCGTCGTCTTCGTGGTTGCGTCCGGTAGTCCGAGATCCTCGACGAGCTGTCGTGGTTGCGCGGTGCGAGCTCCACGGGTGATCTGCGCGATCGCGCGCGATCGCATGGCGTCAACCCGGCGGCGGGCCACCGGCGAAAGTCGAGTACGCGCCCATGCGTCGACCGCCATTGACAGCTCGGCGTGGCGCAGCTCGTCTTCGGCGATCCGCGCGTAGATCCCGCGGAGCTTCGCGGTGGGGGCGTTGCGCGATTGCCACAGCGCGATGACCGAGGCCCAGGTCTCACCGACGACACCTTCGCGCATGTTTTCGATCGCCAGCGACTCGATCGATCGGCGGCGCGGTGTTACGACGACCGCGCGAGGTGGTACGGCACCACGTTCGCTTGCGAGCTGCCCGATCCATCGCGCGTGGCGGACCTCTTCGCTCGCCGATCGTTGAGCGGCTCGGATCAGCGATCGCGGTGCGCCGTGGCGAGTCAGCTGGCGCGCCAGGTCGACGAATGCGTAGACCGATGCGGCCTCGTAGAACGCGGCGCGCGCGAGGTGTCCGCTGGTACGGTCCGGGCAGCGGCGTTTCGCGTGCGCGAGCCCAGCCGGCCGCCGACCATCGATGACCGTCCCGCAGCCCGGCTCGCCAGTCGAGATGACGTACTTCACCTTCACGAGGTGGCCGTACAGGCCGTGGCGGACCTCGCAGTCCTCGACGCTCGCGCCAGAATTCTCCCCGTACAAGACTTGGTAGCAGAGCGTGATGCAGTCACGCGCATCGGCTTCGCACGCGTCGACGAACATCGCCAACTCCGACGGCGGTGGCTCGGCGATGATCGTTTCGAGCTGCTTGCGCTCGTAACAGCCGTCGCCTTCGGGCAGATCGTCGGCGCGGTTGCGTGAGCCGTCGAAGCACCCAGCGGTCAACGTAGCTGGAGCGGTGAGTAGGACGACCTCGAATAAGCGTTGGCGAAAGTTGGTACGCAGCATCGCGATCGATTCTGCACACCGCATGCCTCCGCTACGTATGCGAGCAACTGCCATTCAGTGGCAGCTCGCGAGGCAGTTGGGTCGCAAGCCTGTGCAGGTTTCGTACGTCACGCCCACAGCCGTGCACGCGCGTTCGCGAACAGTTGCTGCATCTCGACCGCGCTGGGCATGCCGAGCGCGTCAACCAGCTCGCGATCGGGACCTCGCCGAGCACCTCGCGCGAGCTGGGTTACCGCGCGGTCGCGAGCCTGACCGACGCGCCGACGCGCCGCAGGCGACAGGCGCGAGCGTGCCCATGCATCGATCGCGACCGCGAGCTCGGCGTGTGCGAGCTCGTCATGCGCGATCTTCGCGTAGGTCGCGCGCAGCTCTCGACTCGGAGCCTGACGCGCCTGCCAGCACGCCACCATCGCGGCCCAGGTCTCGCCGACCAGACCTTCGCGCGCGTTCTCGATCGCGAGCGCTTCGAGCGAACGCCGGCGCGGTTTCGCGACCAGGACGCGCGACGGTTGTGCACCGCGCTGGCGCGCGAGCTCGGTCATCGCCTGCGCATGCGCCACCTCGTCGACGGCGGAGCGCTGTGCAGCGCGGATCAACGACCGCGGCGCGCCATGGCGCATCAGCTGGCGCGCGATGTCGACGAACGCGTGAACGGACGCAGCTTCGTGGTACGCCGAGCGCGCGAGGTGAGCGGCTACCTTGGAGCCGCGCGTGCGGGCATGGGGACGCAACCCAGGTGGTCGTCGGCCTTCGACCGGGCAGCCGCTCTCGGAGCTGTAGTGGGTATACGAGTACGTGACCTCGTGCTCGGTGGCGCGGTGTTCGACGTCACAGCTCTGGATGTTTGATCGTTGGCTCACCGCGGCGCACAGCTGGAAGCATCGATCGGGGTCGGCCTGACACGCGCGCACCACCTCGAGCAGCGTTTCAGGAGGTGGTTCGGCGACAAGCTTGGTCTCCCACCGCAGCTCCGTGCATGGCTCGTCGAACAGGTAACAGCCGCCGGTGACCGTAGGGGTGGCGGCCAGGACGATCTGGATCAGGGTGCGACGAAGACTGCGATTCCGCATGCCGGTGCGTTGTGCACTCGTCGTGCCGGCGGAACGCCGCGAAACCTAGCGTCTGGATCTCAGAAACCCGAGGATCGGTTTCGCTCGAACCCGCAAAGATCCGGACACGAATGTCGCGGGCCTCGCTCGTGCCGAGGCCCATGGTGCCAGCGCCGATCAGGCGCGAGCGACGGGCGCCGACTTGCCGGGCTTCTTTGCCGGCGGTGCCTTCTTCGCGGCCTTGCCATGGCCATTGCCATTCGCCGTCGCATGGCCGTTCTTCGCAGGCTTCACGCCAGCAGCCGAGCGCAGCTCGTCGACGAGTGGCGTCTGCTCCCAGGTGAACGCATCGTCCTCGCGGCCGAAGTGACCGTACGCGGCAGTGGCCTGGAAGATCGGCTTGCGGAGGTCGAGCTCCTTGATCAGCATGCCCGGCCGCGCATCGAACGTGGCGAGCACTGCCTTGGTCAGCTTGTCGTCGGCAACCGCGCCAGTGCCGAACGTATCGACCAGCATCGACACGGGCTCGGCAACGCCGATCGCGTACGCGAACTGAACCTCGCAGCGCCGCGCGAGGCCCGCGGCTACCACGTGCTTCGCGATGTAGCGCGCGTAATACGCGGCCGAGCGATCGACCTTGCTGGGATCCTTACCCGAGAACGCGCCGCCGCCATGGCGCGCATAGCCACCGTAGGTGTCGACGATGATCTTGCGACCGGTGAGGCCGGTGTCGCCCTGCGGGCCACCGATCACGAATCGACCGGTCGGGTTGACGTGGATCTTGGTCTTCTTGGTGATCAGCTTCACCGGGACGATCGGCTTGATGACGAGCTCGCGAATCGACTCCTCGATCGTCTTCTGCTTGACCTTCTCGTCGTGCTGCGTCGACACGACGATCGCCTCGACACCGGTGATCTCGCCGTCCTCATAGCGGACCGAAACCTGGGTCTTGCCGTCGGGACGGAGCCAGTCGATGCCGCCCGCCTTGGTCTTGCGAACCTGCGCGAGCTTGAGCGCGAGCTGATGCGCCATCTGGATCGGCATCGGCATCAGCTCTTTGGTCTCATCGCATGCGTAGCCGAACATCAAGCCCTGATCGCCAGCGCCCTGTTTGCTCGGATCGCCGCGGTCGACACCTTGCGCGATGTCAGGCGACTGCTGCTCGATCGCGACCATCACCGCGCAGGTGTCGGCGTCGAAGCCCATCTGCGATGACGTGAAACCGATGTCTTTGACCGTGCTGCGGACGATCTTCTGAAAGTCGAGCGTCGCCTTGGTGGTGATCTCACCGGCGACGAGCACGAACCCGGTCTTCGCCACGGTCTCGCAGGCGACGCGGCTGTGCGGGTCGACCTCGAGACACGCGTCGAGGATCGCATCGGAGACTTGATCGCACAGTTTGTCGGGGTGACCTTCGGTGACGGATTCTGACGAAAACAGGTGGCTGGCCATAGGTGGCGGGACTATTCAGCGACGGCGGCGCGCTGTCAACGCTCGATCAGAGGTACGATAAGGCACATGCGCGCGTTGCTCGCTGTCGTGCTGATTGGCGCGACTGCTGTGGGGGCATGTGGTGGTCGACCACCCGTGCCGAAGCGGCTCGTCGTCGAGGGAGACGTCGGGTCGTGGAAGTTCCGGCGGTTTCAAGGGCCGCTGCTCGACGTCGAGGTTTGGATCTCGGGCAACACCGGTGAGGCCTATAGCGCCAGCTACATCACGCGCGAGGCGGAGGCTCGCGGTCGGATCGAGGATAAGGACATCGTGAACGTCACGGTAACCAAGTACGAAAAACCCGACGGTATCGTGCGTGAGACGGTGAAGCTGGTGCGCCGGCTCGCGCAGGAAAAGGGCTACCAAGTCGACGAGAACAAATTCGGCGACGTACGTGCGCTCAAGATCGTTGGTCCCGGCGAGGCATGGGTGATGTGGCCGTCGAAGACCCACGTGGTGAAGGTCGGTGGCCAGGGTAGGGATAACGTTCCGTCGTCGATGATCGAGAGCTACGGTGAGCGCTATCCATCGCTGCTTCCGGGCGGTTCGCTCGAGGGCCCGCTTCCCGAGGGCCCGGACAACGACGGCAAGCCAGACAAGGTCGAGCAGCAGCCATACGATCCGAAGAACCCGCGCCCCAATCTCGACAACTACGATCCGAACAAAGTGAAGATCCCGGAGAAGAAGGTCTCGCCGCCAAAGTGACTAGGCGCGGTTGAGCACGCGTCACGACAATGGCGCGTAAGCGGTTCGGCTCGCGGACGTTTGGCCTGTGAAGGAGAACGTCATGCTCAAGCTCGCTCTGATGATGGGTGTCGTGTTCGCAGCAGCCTGCGGCTCGAAGGCGCCGGCGACCTCAACAACCAGCTCCGCCAGCGGCGATCCCGCAACGGTTGCGTCGGCCAATGGCCCCGGAGCGCCCTGCGCCAATGAGGTCCAGCTGCAATGCACCAACGGTGTCGACGGCTGCGTCGACAACAAGACCGCCGTCCACGTATGCGTTGCCGCGGATGCCGTGGCCGGTCCCCCCTGCGCGCAGGAGATCGCGCTCGAATGCCCGGATGGCCAGATCGATGCGTGCCTCCAATCACCGGCGTCGGCCGAGAATCACATCTGCGTAATGAAGTAACCACGAGACCCCTGTGGTCTGGGGTGGGCGATTGGTCCGACAACAGCAGGTCTGGTTGGCGAGTGACCCCCCCAGAGGGGGGCGCGGACCGGCCAGTGGCCGGCGCCACATTGGAGCGCAGGGGCGCGATTTCAAAGCGCTCGTACTCGGCTGAGGAAATGCGCTACCGCTTGCATAGTGTGACGCCCAGATGTCCTTCCCTCGGGAGTCACGGGTAGTTATCGCCGCGGTCTTTGCCTTCGTGGGTTGCACGGTGGGCGAGGTACCGCTGAACGGGGGCGGGGGTAACGACAACGGCAACGGGTCGACCAAGATGGATGCCCCGCCGCCCGACTGTCTGGACCTCGGCGCAGTCAACAACGCTCACCTTCACACGGACGACAACACGGACAAGGCAGGCCAGGACTGTCTCGCAGCCGGGTGCCATCTCGCAGGCAACACCGGTCTCAACGCACCGGTCTATAGCGCCGCCGGAACGATCTACGAGATCGACCGGGTCACGCCGAGCCCTGGCGCGAACGTTCGCGTGATCAGCATGGGCGCGGACGATGCGATTCGAATGGTCGCCGACACCGGCGGCAACTTTTACACTTCGGCAACGATTCAGTTCCCGGCGCAGACCAACGCGACGGTGTGCCCCGACAGCATCCCGATGGTCACACCGCTCACGAGCGCTGCCGACGGTGCGTGCGCGCGCGCCGGCTGCCACGTCGTCGGGGTTACCGGTCCGATCTACATGCCGTAACGCCCCAGCCTGGACGTCTCGCGCGTTTACGCGTGATAAAACCGTCGGCGATGTCGGGGATCTCGTGCGTCGTGTTGATCGCCGCTGTGCTGCTCGCGTGTAAAGACCATGCGGCCAAGGCCCCTCCGGTGGCGACGGCGACGACGGGATCCGGCGCCGCGGGTGCGGCGGACGATACCGGGAGCACGACCGGGACCGACTCGCCCGAGTCGGCCGTACGTGGCCTGTTCGAAGCGCTGGCCAAAGGCGACACTCGACTCGCATCGAGGTTTCTTCCCGACCTTCCGGCATGTCGTGCGGTGCGCCAGCTAAAGGAGTGCAAGGCGTTCGCTGAAGACGTTCGGACGAACGGCGCCGACGTGGGGCCGCGGTATGCGGGCGGAACGCTCACGCGCTCGTCGACCGCCGGCGGGATCCCGAGCGGTGAGCTGTGGCTGGTCAACGCTCCGAATCGTCCACCGCTCAAGCTGGTGGCGTTCAAGGTGGGTAATCGATTCTATGCGGTCGCGTTGCTCCGCGAGCACCGTGGCGTGGCGGCTGGTTCCGGTTCCGCGGGTGCTGGTTCCGCGGGTGCTGATTCTGCCGCTCGTTCCGCGGGCGCTGGTTCCGCGGGCGCTGGTTCCGCGGGCGCTGGTTCCGCGCGGTAGCGCGGGTCAACGGTTTCGCTTCGAGACCTGGATCAGTCGCGCGTACGCGTCTGCAGCGGCGTGGCAGACCTGATGAAACACTTCGACCTCGACGGGGGTCAGCGCCGAGCCGTGACCGTAGAGCACGTTGACCACGCGCTTGCCGATCGAGATCACCCCCGTGGTCACCAGCAGCGGCTCACCGCATCCCAGCACCTTATAGAGGTACGAGTTCACGGTCGATGGCGCGAGCGGCCCGTGGAATACATTCTTCTCCGATGCGATCGCCGATTGAATCACCGACGGTGCCTCGAGTGGAATCAACACGTGCTCGATGCTCTCGAAGCCCGGGATCTGTCCGATCGCCTTCCAGCCGAACGCGAGATTGTCGCGCACGGTGAACACCACCGCAGCGGTGAACGTCTTCGCGGAGAACCCGAGCAACGCATCGATGATCTGATTGCGGTCGGTGGCAGTCGCGAGCTTGCGAAGCGCGAGGTCCGGCGCGATCGGCTCGGGCAGCGGTGCAACCCGGATCGAGCCAGGCGGGATCGACGACGTGCGCGCGCGGATCGAGGCCGATACGGTCGCCGCCTCGGCGGGCGCAGCGGTATCGGCATCGAGCGAATCGATCAGATCCTCGGCCTCGAGCTCGAGCGCCTCGGAGTCGTCGAACATCTTCATCTTCATGCTGCGCAGCGACGGTGGTGGACCGGGCGCAGCGATCGGCGCCGACGGCACCGGTGGCAATCCAGGCAACGGCGGTGCAGGCAGACCGGTATCTACCGCGCCCTCATCGCCGCGCGGCGTGTCCCCGAACTTCACGAACCGCGCAGGACGCGCAACGCCGTAGTAGCGCTCGATGTAGTAGTAGATCCGCAGCTCGGGGGCGACGCGCGGCAGCACGCGATACCCAGTGATCTGCGCGAGCGCCTCGAGCGTGGCGAAGTCATGAGGGTCTTCGATCGCGGCGATCAGCTGGCGATCCTGGACGACCAGTGGCACGCACTTATGACGATATGCCTGCTGCGGCTGGATCAGCCGGACCGCTGCTCGCTTGGCTCGCTCGAGCATCGCGCCGGTAGCGATCGGAATCCCGAGCTCGAGGCCGAGATAGACGGTGAGCGCTTCGAGATCGACCATCCCATGCTCGACCAATACGGTGCCCAGCCGCCCGCCGTCCCTCGCCTGATATTGAAGTGCTGTCGCGAGCTGGGCTTCGCTAAGTCGGCCGTCTCGTACGAGCATCTCGCCGAGCTTCATCTCCTGCGAAGGTATCACGGCCGTGCTACTGGAACGGAATGCGGGTCGGTCTGTGCACGAGCGCAGTCGTATGGTGCACGCTGGGATGTGGGGAGTCGAACCAGACGTCTCCACCACCCGAGCGCGGATCGGCCGCGTCTCCCGTCGCCGACCCTGCACCGACCGATCCTCCAGCGTTCCCGGAGGGCACACGGTCGCTAGTGCTCACCCGAACAGTGGTGGTGCGATTCGAGCCAGGCGAGCAGGCGCGCGGAATCGGCGCGATCGCGGTCGACACCCGCGTCGGCTGGACGCGCACCGCAACGGCCAAGGGCTGCGCCAAACCGTGGGTCGAAATCACCCCCCGCGGATGGGTGTGCGGCGACTACCTCGCGACCAGCACGAAACCGATCTTGGGCCGCGAGGTGCCGATGCTCGAGCGCGGCGAGCTGGTGCCGGGGATCTACGGCAAGGTCACCGTTCCGAACTCGGTGACCTACGTGCTCGAGAAGCCGAAGCCGGCGCGCAAGCCAGCCAAGGACAAGCCGCAGCGCCCGATCACATCGCCGGCGCAGATCGAGCCGGGCCCGGAGCCGCAACCGAAGATGGTCGAGGGCAAGCCCTTGGTCGGTTCGATCAACGTCCGGCAGTACGAAGAGCTGACGATCGCCGGCAAGACGTACTGGAAGGTCAACCAGAAGCAGAACGAGTACGTGCTGCGATCGGCAATTTCACCGCATCGGCCGTCGACGTACGGCGGGATCCGGCTCGGCGACGAGACCGGTCGAGTCGTGCCGGTCGGATTTGTGTGGTCGCGCCACGGCGGCGGAAATGTCTACACGACGCGCAAGCCACGCACGGGGATCGCTCGGCAGCTCGCGCACAAGACGCCGGTGACGATCCTCGAGACCGCGAGCGACAAGGCCGGCAAGCTGCTCGCCTATCGAATTGGTGACGACGAGTGGCTCGACGCTGCGGACGCACGGGTCTTTCATCCGGCGCCGCCTCCACCGAGCTTGTTACCGGGTGAGCGCTGGATCGACATCGACCTCGAGAATCAGATCCTGGTCGCCTTCGAAGGCGATCTCGCGGTGTATTCGACGCTGATCTCGTCGGGCACAAAGGACACGCCGACCGATCCCGGCGTGTATCGGATGTGGTTGAAGCAGTCCGAGGCCGACATGAACGGTCTCAGCGGCGAGGACCCGTATTCGGTCGCCACCGTGCCGTGGACCCAGTTCTTCAGCCCCGATAAAGGTCTTGCGCTGCACACGGCGTACTGGCACGACGGTTTCGGCACGCGGCGCAGCCACGGCTGCGTCAACCTCGCGCCGCGCGACGCCCGCTGGTTGTACTTCTGGAGCGATCCGCAAGTGCCCGCGGGGTGGACGAGCGCGACCGGGATCACCGAAGCGCCGGGATCGATCGTGAGAGTTCGCACGAAAGACGATCCCGCACCGCCCGCCAAGGGCTACGCGAAGAAGGTGCTCGAGATGCGGCAGGCGGGTCGCGGCTAGCGATCGCGACTTCGTGAATGTGGTGCACGACGCAACCAGCCGGCAGAACGAGTAGCCGCCGCTCGCCGGCAACACCAACGCAGCGGAATCGTGAGCTCGAGCGATGGCACTAGCGCTGCACGACCCGCGGCATGCGCTCCGCGTTGACTATGATCTTCGCCACGGCCGCCCTGGCCTCATGTGCAACGAACAGCAACGAGGATGGGATCGACGATCCGTTCGCGACGACCGACGGTAAGGCCGACGGTGGCTTGAGCGAAGCTGAGATTGCCGGTGTGCTCGAGCTCATCAACGAAGCGACGCTCGATGTGCTGGTCGATGGCGTGGGTCTGACGTCGCTGACCGCGAAGAACATCGTCAACCACCGCGCGGGCGCGGATGCTTCGCTTGGTACGGCCGACGACGACGCATTCGACGATCTCGCCGAGCTCGATGCCGTGCCCTATGTCGGCCAGCGCTCGCTCGAGGCACTGCTCGCGTACGCGAGGGCCAACGGCTACGTCGCGGACGGAATGGTGGGTGGCGATCTGTGCAAGAAGCAGCATCTCGGCCAGACACCCAGCGGGTTCGACGTCGTGGTCTGCGACGAGTTGTACGACTCACCGCCGTATGTGAGGGTGCCTGCGCCGGTCACCGAAAACGGAAAGATCACGATGCAAGGCGGCGTGGTGCGCGCGAGAGATCTCATCTTGTATGGCGCGGATGGCGCTCCGAATTATCTCGACACGAACCGTCAGCTACCGGCGGCGGTGAAGCTGCCCGAGCAGTTGTTCGCCATCTACGAGGTCACCGGCACTCCCGCTGCCGACGAGACGATCGTGGTCGATTCGATCAAGCCGGTCGCTTGGATTCCAGGAGCGGTGATGGATCCGTTGCTGGCGGGGACCTGGGAGATGCTCGCGAGCGGGCGCACCGGCAACACGGATTTCGGGAGGATGTTCGATCAGAACATCCCCGTCCGTGTGCGGTTCACGCTGTCGTCGGTCGCGAATAACCCGCAGCCGTGGACCCGCGAAGGTACGGACGGAATGATCGCGCGGGGTCAGGTCGACAACCTCGACAAGCAGGTCACCGCAGCCGACGGAACCTGCTTGGCCTCGCTCAACTCGCTCGGCGCCGGTTCACCGTTCTACATGGCGAGCGCCGACAGTATTACGTTGTGGCGGCATCCCAACATGCACGGGCTCAACGACTCGGTGATCGTGATGGATTACCCACCGTCGTCCGATCTGTCGATGAACGGTATGGGAACCATTGGTCCATTCGGCCCGGCGGGCTTGGTACGCGCCGCTGGCCCCGATTACTCCCGTGTGGAGATCTTCCCGCATGCGACACCAACCGGTCACGTAGTGTGGAACCTCGCGAAGGTGACCGGCGGCGGCGAGCCGTGTCAGTAGGTCACCGCAGCTCGATCACGAGTCCTGCATTGATCGCGTGACGAGCTCCGTCGTCCGTGTTCAGCATCGCGTTGGTTACCTCGAGACCGACTCCCCATCGCTCGGCTTCGGCGAGCGTGTAGCCCACGCCAAACGTTGCCGCCAGATCAACCTCGGTCCTCGAGTCGAGCTCGATCAGCTGATCGTACGCGACGGTGTCGATGGTTCCGACGCCGATGCCGGCTTTCAAGGACAGCCCCCGTCCGAACGATCGGCTCTGTAGTCGAATCCCGGCCGTGATGATCGAGAGCGACTGCGCTCTGCCTGGATCGGGCTGGTAACGCGCGAGCGCGGTGAACTGCCCGTCGAGACGCCGTGTCATGGGCACTGAGACGAACGATGTGCGCGGAGCGTTGCCCAGCGCTGATGAGCTAGCGAACGACCGCGAGCTTCTTCGGCTGCGCCGCGAGCACTTTGGCTTCTGCGGTGTCCATCGCGACGATCAATTCCGGACCGAAGGCGTCGAGCAGCGCTTCGCGCGCGAACCGATACAGATTGGGTCCATCGGTGACCTGCGCGCACGAGTAGTCGACGTAGTCGTCGGAGATCACGATCTCGCCCTCGCCGTAGCTGAGCGGAAACAACCGGCAGATATGCGGCTTGACGCCGTTGTAGCTCCAACCCTGCTCGAGCGAGGCGCGATGGATCGCGCAGCCTCGCTTGTCGTGCGACAGGAACAAGCAGCCGCCGCCATGCACTTCTGTTCGGACCGCGCGGCCTGCCGGGTAGTCAGGATCTTCTTCTTCTTCGGTGCCGAACCAAGGCAGGTCAGCGACCTCGGCGCGAAGCACCGGTCGGATCTTGTCGGCGTGGGCGAGGATCGCATCGCGCTCGAACAAGTCGACATCGCAGCCGTACTGGCAGCACGCATCGAGCTTCACCTTGTGCGTCTCCACGATCGCGCAGCTATGCGTCATGCAGTCTTCGGTGATGTGGCGCGTGAACACCGCTTGCCACGCAGATTTGAATCTCGGGTGATCGAGCTCGACGACTGGCTCATCCATACGACGGGGACCATATACACCAACGAGCGCCGGCGGGGCAGTAGGCGAGGGTCAGTCGGTCACGGTGACGGTGAAGAGCTCGGTGCGTGAAAACGCTTGGGCGGGATCGCTATCCGCATCGTGGGTCTTGGGCGCGTTGAGCTGGGCGAGTAACCACAGCTGGTCTTGCCAGCGGTAGATCTCGTAGCACGGTAGCGAGCCCTCGGGCTGCCAGCTCAACGCAGTGATCGACTCGTGCCATTTATCCGCCTGGCTTCGAACACCGGCGCAGCGCTTCTCTGAGAACTGCCTCAAGCGTTGCTTCGTGGCTCAGCTGGGCCAGCGCCGTACCGACGGCAGCAGACGCTTCGTGAGCCTTGAAGCCGAGCTGGGTCAGCGCCCGTCGCGCGTCGACTTCGATTGCTGCGCGATCGAGCGCGTTCGGTTGGCACACGTGTGCCACGCGCGATGATTCGGCATGACCGAGCGCGATGGCTTGGCTCATACCGGCCACGTGCGGCGATCCGCTGCGACCGCGAGCATTGAGTTGGCTCAGGTGTGCCACGTGCGGTGGGTCGATGCGACTGCGGGCATTGAGTTGGCTCAGGTGTGCCACGTGCGATGGATCGCTGCGACCGCGAGCATCGCGTTGGCTCAGGTGTGCCGCGCGTGGTGAGCCGTTGCCAGCGCGGGCATCGCGTTGGCTCACGTAGGCCATGTTCGATGCATCAGTACGCGTCGTGACCTGCGCGGGCGGTGCTGTGCCAGCGATCGCAACACGCGTGATCACCAACCTGTCCGGTGCGGTGCCGGTGATCGCGATCTGACCGCGATGCCGTGCGTCATGGTGCGATCCACAGATCAGCACGATATTCTCCGGCTTGTGCGTCCCGCCCTGGGCACGCGGGACGATGTGATGAAGATCGAGATGCGCGGTGGATCGGCAGCCCGGCATCACGCACTGACCATGATCACGTCGCCACACCAGTCTGCGAACCCTCGGCGTGATGTCCTGCGTCGCGCGTGCTGGCTCCTGGCCGTCGAGCGATCCGATCCACTGCGCGTCACACTCCGCGCGCTCGAGCTCGGCGGAGTCCATCGCGAACTGCCGACCTGCGCCCTCCTGCCAGCCCTGCTTGCAACCCGGGCAGTAGCTGACTGCGATCTGGTACTTCGCGCGCGCTCCCGGTTCGGACTTCGATCCATTGCCGATGCCATTGCCATTGCCATTGCCGGTGCCGAGATACGCGTTGGCGAGCAGCGCGTAGAACGCGTCGTCGCTGAGCGTCTCGCCGCACTCCGCCTGTGCCTTCTGCCGAGCCTGTCGCAAGATCGCCTCTGTCGATGGGCGAAGTTCTTCGAGCGTGCGATCGCGCGTCTTCAGATCCGGCTTCGTCGGATCGTCCGGGCCATCGCCCTTGTCATGCCCCGAGATCAGCTCCTGGATCTCGAACACCGTCTTGCCTTTGCTACGCGCGAGCCATTCGGCTTCACGCGCCGGCGTTGCCACGCGCGTGAGCTCCCGGATCGCCGAGAACGATTGCTCGCCCGTCGCAAGCGCGTTCGTCAGGCCCGGCAGTGTCTCGAGCGCCAGCGCCACGCGAATTCGCTCGCGCGCGGTGCGCGGCGCGTACCCGCAGCGTCGCTCCAGATAGTCCAGCAGCGAGACGCACGCCACCTGTCGCCAGATCCGAATCCGCTGTGCCTTCCGGATCCAAACCAACTCTTCCCCATCCAATGCCGCCCTTCGCTTGCTGATCCCGCGCAACGATCGATCGACCTCGCGCCAGTCCGTCGTCGTCGGGCTCGCAGTCCAAACCACCTCGTTCGTGCTCTCGTTCACCGAACCATCGCGCAACATGACCCACCTCCGTTCGCGTGCGTGTTGCACCCATACCACGAGGGTTTTCGACGCCCTGGTTTGCGCCATGCGCGACGATTCGCGCGATTTCTCGACGAGCGCGCTCCAAGCGCGAACTCGCACGCAGCGCTCACCTCATCGCGTTGTCGACGAAGAAATCACCGCCATCGCGAACCACGTGATGGATGCGCTCCGGATCGGTCAAGCAAATTCGTACACGCGTGCGAACCTTTTTTCTCGACGACGACGAGTAGCGACGAGCAGCTTCGTTCGCAGCCCGGCACGACATTGTTCACAGCGAACACGTGCTCTCGTCTATCGATCGTCGCCACACCAGCGTTCACATCTCCCCTCCGTCCGGCGCCCTTCTGCGAGCGTTCGCGGTCTTCGTCACGAACGGTCCCGTGAGCACCCGGTCCGCGCCCCTCATCACCAACCGACATCGCTTCTCCGCTCTCCAACCGCGTGGCCCACGTGTGCCACTCGTATCCCATCGGCGTTTGCGAGCTCGCGTTCCACGTCACAACCCGACGGCCGCTTTGCAGCCCCCGTCCGCACACCCAACCCAAAATTCTCCGAGTCCGAGCTCTCCACCCCACATCTCCCTGACCGCACGCGTCCTCGCCAGCGCACTCGCGCAGCCGTCCTCGGCGAGCTAGTGCGCCATCTCACGGGCACGCGCCATGACCCGCAGCGATGGGATCCGTGGCCCATATGGGCCACTCGTCATAGCCGTCCTCGGCGAAGCCAGTGCGCCATCTTCAAGACCGCCGGGCGTGCTCGCAGCCATGGGATCCGTGGCACACATGAGCCGCTCGTCATAGCCGTCCTCGGCGAGCTAGCGCGCCATCTCACGGGCGCCGCGCCGTGACCCGCAGCGATGGGATCCGTGGCCCATATGGGCCACTCGTCATAGCCGTCCTCGGCGAAACCAGTGCGCCATCTTCAAGACCACCGCGCCGTGACCCGCAGCCATGGGATCCGTGGCCCGCGTTCCCCGTCAACCGTGCTTCTCCGTCAACTCCGCAAGCACCTTCGCCAATTCAACCCGGTCCACCCCACCGCCTTCCGCCTGGTTCACCGCCATCACCAACATCGAAAGCGTCTCTTGATCCAGCACGCAATCGTCATCCGGCACCGTGCCCACGAAGTTGCGAAAGCATGCCTCCACCACCGGCAGCGAGTCCTTGCGCATCCTGATCGGCGCGCCGTGCGATCGACACACCACCGGTCGCGCGCGGTAGATCATGCACCGCCCGCCGCCATCTAACGCGACACACCGGTTCGCTGCCGCGCCCGCCACGTTCTCCGCCAGCGCCTCCCGCTGCGCCTCCGTCCAGCCCTCGAGCTCTCGTTCGATCGCTGCGGCCTCGAGCTCCGTGATCGTCAGTCGCACATGACAACAATCCGAGCAGCCCGTTCCGCACTGCATGTCGTCACCGTGCCGCTGTGCCACGCGGTCGAAGAAGCCATCGACCTTCGCGGTCAGCTCGTCCCATCGACTCACCCCAGCCGCATACCACGCAGCGCCACATCCGCAGCTGATCTCGCCTCCAAAACCAGGCATCGTCCCGCCATGTCGGTCACCCAGGAAGACCTCAGCCGCATCGCGAACGAATATCTCGCGCCGTTTGGCCTTCGCGTACTGCTCGCGCTCGCGATCTTCGTGCTCGGGCGGATGCTAGCGCGGCTGCTGCTCGGCGGCATGGATCGCGTGATGGTCCGCAGTCAGCTCGACGTATCGCTGCGCAAGTTCCTCCGCGACGTCGTCTACGCGATCGCGCTCGTTGCCGTGGTGATTGCTTCACTCGACGCGCTCGGCATCCAAACCACCGCCGTCGTGGCCGTGCTCGGTGCCGCCGGCCTCGCGATCGGTTTGTCGCTACAGGGCTCGCTGTCCAACTTTGCCGCTGGCGTGATGTTGATTACGATGCGGCCGTACAAGGTCGATGACCTCGTCGCGATCGGAAAATATACCGGTCGCGTCGAAGCCATTCGGGTGTTTCACACCATCCTGGTCACGGGTGATCACCGCGAGGTGACCATCCCCAACGGCCAGATCATCATCGCGCCGATCGAAAACCTGACGGTTCTCGGTCGTCGCCGTGTCGATCTTCTCGTCACGGTCAAGCAGCCCGCCGACCTCACTCGCGCGCGCGAGCTGATCGAGCAGGTGATCCGCGCCGACAACCGAATCGAGCATCCCGAAACCACGACGATCAACATCGCGGAGATCTCCGACGTCGAGATCAAGTTTCACGTCCGGCCGTGGACCTCGGTCGAGCACTATGTCCACGTCAGCACCGATGCGATGGCTCATATGAAGGACACCATGGAGGCCGCAGGCCTCAAGTACGCGGTGGCGCTCCAAGCATAGCCAGAGCTCGAGAGACGCCTTCGGACCGAACGCATCACGGTCAATGCGCGTGGTTAGTCCAGCAGTTCCCCGCGCTGATCCATCAAGTCCTTCCGCTTGTCTTCGAGCTCTCGGCCGCGCTTGGACAGCTTGAGCAGGCGGCTCTCGACTTGGTCGACCGCAAGTTTCGTGGTGGTCCGCGCGCTATCGATTCGGCTCTGAACCGAAAAGTCACTGAAGATGTTGTCGAACCACGTGTCGAGGAATCGGTGATGGTCGGCTAGCTCGGCGACATCGCCTTCGAGCTGTATCCCGAGATCGCCGAGCTCGCGTTGAAATACGATCAGGGCCGCTTGCGCTGCGCCGGCGTGGGAACGCGCTTCGTCGAGCTTTTCGCGCTTGCCCCAGCTGACCAGAAATGAATCGGTCAGAATGTCCGCGACGCCCCAGTTGCTCGCCGACTGGAGCACCTTGCTCAGCGAGAACAAGGTCTCCTGTGCGCGCCGTCCGGCGACCAGCGCCTCTTCGATCGAGGTGAGCTCGGCATCGTACGATCCGAGCTGTAGCTCGATCAGCTCGAGTTGTTTGCCTGCCGGGTCGCCAGATCGAACCAGCAACTGCTGCTTGGCGGTCCGGGCAGCGGCGAGTTGACGCTCGGCGTTTTTCAGCCCGTCGATCCGAGCGTTGAGTGACGCCATCTCCTCCGCCAATCGGTCGCGTGTGGTCACGGCTTCCTGATAGCGTGCCTGCGCTTGCATCGCTTCGATCTGCTCTTTGCTGAGCCGCTCCTCGCGATCCGCGAAGATTCCGTATAGAAACGCCCACACGCCGCCCGTGTAACGCTCGACATCGCGCCGTTCTGCGTCGAGCTTCTTGGCGAGCTCGGTGACCTGGTGCTCGGCAGCGTTCAGATCCGGTTGGAGTGCCTTGGCAATTGCCGCCAGCCGGGCTCGCTGCGCGATCGCCGCGTGGGCTTCACGAATCGCTTCATCGGCCGTCGTGTTCGATGTTCGGTACACGGTCGCGCAAGCTATGCACCGGGCATCACTTTCGCAAGGTCGTCCACGCTAACCAGATCCAACCGACCAGAAACGCTAAACCTCCGAGCGGCGTTACCGCACCGAGGCCGTTCACGCCGGTCAGCGCGAGCGCGTACAGCGAGCCCGAGAACACCATGATGCCGGCTTGCAGGATCCACCCTGCCGTCGACGCACCACGCGGGCCGCCCGTGGTCGCGATCACGCCACAAAGGATGATCCCGAGCGCGTGATACATGTGATAGCGCGCTGCCGTTTCGAACACCTCGAGCGCGCGCGGCTCGAGGCGCTCGCGCAACCCGTGAGCACCAAACGCGCCGGCCGCGACGGACAGGGCAGCGTTGATGGCGCCGAGCGCGATCAGCGGAGAGCGATCGTTCATGGCCGGAGGCTACCCGATGGTGACGACGACCGCATCGCCGTCGAGCTCGACTCGGATCGGTACGTCGAGGAATCGTTGAATCGTGGCGATGTTGGTCGTCGCGTGGAGCGACAGCGCGCGGGTTCGAAACGCTCCACCGCCCGCGACCGCCATCGGCAACAGCAGCTGATCGGCGAGGTGCTCGCCGACTGGAACGCCGGCGTCGACGAACGCCGCGAGCTCGTCGCACGCACGACTCGCGACCAGCTCGGCGCGTAGTCCGCGCTCGCCTAGATGGGTGACCAGCTCGCGACCATTCGCGCGATCGATCTCGATCATCAGGAGGTTCGCAGGGCCTGACGCGCGAACATCTCGAACCTCGCACGTGATCGTCGCGCCCAGCCGCTCGCGCACGATCGCCAGCTCGCGCTCGGCCACGTGCGTCGGCAACCTAGCGATGATCGCCGTCGCGCGACGAGCGACGATCGGTCCCGCGTCGACCACGCTGATCGGACGAAGCGATCCACCCGCGATCGACAGCGTGATCTGACCCAGGGGTCCGCGCTGCCCCGATGACTCGCCCGACGCAAAGCCATGGCGATCGAGCGACAGCGAGATCGATGCACCCATCCTCCGCAGGTGCGGCAGGAACACGCGATCGAGAAACTCGAATGGCGGCGCCAGCGGATTGTGCGTACCGCCCAGGATGATCGCGGTGATCGGTCGCTCCGCGATGATCGCCGGGTTCGCGATCGTCTGGACGACGAGCGTCGTCGAGCCCGGCGTGCCGATGTCGATCATCAGATCGCCACCCACGATCGCCCCCGGGCTAAACCACAGCTGTTGCGATCCGACCTCCGCGCCGCGGATCTCCGCGCCGCACAGCTTCGCCGCCGCCTCGACACACGCGAGATGCTGTCGGCGCAGTCCCGGCTTGGCGCGACCGGCGCGGATCCGCTGCATGCGCAGCGGGCGTCCGGTGATCATCGAGAGCGCGAGCGACGTGCGCAGCACCTGCCCGCCGCCCTCACCGAGGGAGCCATCGATCTCGACGATGTTCATCGCAGCTCAGCCCTTCACGCACACGACTTGCCGCAGCTCGTGAACAACGTCGACGAGCTCGGCCTGCGCCGCCATCACCTTGTCGATCGGCTTGTACGCCATCGGCGTCTCGTCGATCACGTCGGCATCCTTGCGGCACTCGACGTTCGCCGTCGCCTTGGCGTGATCTTCGAGCGTGAACCGCTTCTTGGCCTCGTTGCGAGACATCGCGCGGCCGGCACCGTGGCTACACGAGCAGAATGACTGCGGCTCGCCCTTGCCCCGCACGATGAAGCTCCTCGCGCCCATCGATCCCGGGATGATGCCGAGGTCGCCCAGTCGCGCACGCACCGCGCCCTTGCGGGTCACGAACACGTCGTGGCCGAAGTGATGTTCGCGCGCGACGTAGTTGTGGTGGCAGTTCACGGCCATCGCGCCGAGCTCGAACGCGGGCAGCTCCGCGCGCGCCGCGCCGACCACCGCGTCCATCATCAGCCGCCGATTGGTCATCGCGTAGCGCTGCGCCCAGTCTACCGCGGCGACGTAGTCGTCGAAGTGCGTGGTGCCTTCGCGCAGGTAGGCGAGGTCCTTGTCGGGCAGATCTTTTAGGTGGCGCTGCATGTCGCGCTTGGCGAGCTCGATAAAATAGCTACCGATCCGGTTGCCGACGCCGCGCGATCCCGAGTGCAGCATGAACCACACGCGATCGGTCTCATCGAGGCAGACCTCGATGAAGTGATTGCCGGTGCCGAGCGTGCCCAGGTGATTGACGTCGTTGCCCTGGCCCAGGCGCGCGTGTTTGTCGGTGAGCACCGCGTATTCGGGCGCGAGTCGCTCCCACGCCGCACGCGGCGCCTCGGGCACGCGATGCCACGCACCGCGATCGCCGCGACCACCGTTGGCCGTGCGGCCGTGCGGGACCGCCTTCTCGATCGCGAGCCGCAGCGACTTCAATGAATCGGGTAGGTGGCGCGCCTCGAGCGAGGTCTCGACCGCCATCATGCCGCAGCCGATGTCGACGCCAACGGCGGCCGGGATGATCGCGCCCTCGGTCGGCACGACGCTGCCAACCGTCGCGCCGATGCCCCAATGGACATCCGGCATCACGGCGACGTGACGGAACACGATCGGCAAGCGCGCGACGTTGACCAGCTGCGCACGCGCGGCGTCTTCGATGGCGACGCCGCGCGTCCAGGCCTTGATCGGTACGTTGTCGGTTTCGATGAGCTCGTAGTCGGCCATGGCGATGACAAGTGACCGCGGTTGTGCGGTCACCCGTGCGCATCGCGAACAAATCGGCTCGCGAGCGAAGTACTTCGTACGGCTTTTGGCGTCGTAGAGCAAGCGCTTGCACGTAAGTGCGTGACTCGTGGCAGTCCAACGGGTTTCTTCTCGGGCAAGGACAGGTACGATGCGCGCATGTCGACATCGGATGGAGGCCGTCCACCCGGGCCGTCGCCTCAAGGGACGTTGTTAGGGTTTCCCGCCACCACCGAGCCGAAGGAAGCTGCTCCGGGAACACCATCGGAACCAGCGCCACAACCATCAGCGCCACAACTACCACCACAAGCCGCGCAGCCGCATCCTCCAGCAGCCGCGCCACCGCCACGCGATCGACATACGCTGCCGCCGCCGCGTGCAAATCGCGAGTCGGCGCAGCCATTGCCAGGCATCGTGCCGCGTGCGCAACCGGCGCAGCCGCGTTCGCCGCAGTCCGCTGGTTCACCGTCCGCAGCGGGAATGCCGCCGCGCGCACAGCGTGACTCCGCGCAGCCATTGCCAGGCATCGTGCCGCGTGCGCATTCACCGTCGCAGCCGCCTGGTGCGATGCAATCGCGTGCGCATTCACCGTCGCAGCCGCCTGGCGCGATGCAACCGCGCGCGCATTCACCGTCGCAGCCGCCTGGTGCGATGCAACCGCGTGCGCATTCACCGTCGCAGCCGCCTGGTGCGATGCCGCCACCCGGCAGTCCGCCACCGTCGGGACCGCACGCGGCTCCGCCGCACTCCGGGCACTACGCAGCTTCGCCACCGTCGGGACCGCACGCGGCTCCGCTCCAACCATACGCAGCTCCACCACCGTCGGGACCGCACGCGGCTCCGCCGCACTCCGGGCACTACGCAGCTCCGCCATCGTCGGGACCGCACGCGGCTCCGCCGCACTCCGGGCACTACGCAGCTCCGCCACCGTCGGGACCGCACGCGGCTCCGCTCCAACCATACGCAGCTCCGCCACCGTCGGGACCGCACGCGGCTCCGCTCCAACCATACGCAGCTCCACCACCGTCGGGACCGCACGCGGCTCCGCTCCAACCATACGCAGCTCCACCACCGTCGGGACCGCACGCGGCTCCGCTCCAACCAAACGCAGCTCCGCCACCGTCGGGACCGCACGCGGCTCCGCTCCAACCATACGCAGCTCCGCCACCATCGGGACCGCACGCGGCTCCGCCGCACACCGGCCCGAAACCCTATCCAGCAGGTGGGTACCCACCATCGGGGCCGCACCCGGGCCCAGGTTGGCCGCCGCCCGCGCCCGCTGGCGCACCGGCGTGGACGCAATCTCCTGGTTACGGCGACCCGATCGACGGCAGCGCTGGCGACTCGATGTACATCGCGTCGGGCGGCAAGTTCGTCGAGTTCTTGAAGCTGTCGCTCAAGCGCGCGTTCCGGCTGCGCATCGAGCCCAATGAAGTCCTGCCACCCGAGCGCGCGAAGCTGCTCGCGGCATCGCCACCGATCATCGATCCGAACCTGCAAGCGTTCCTCGCGTGGCGGCGTTCGGTGCTGTTTCTGGTCGCGGTTGCGCTCGTGCCGCTGACCTTGATCGGTTTGATCGATGCGCTGACCGGCACGATGTTGACACCGGTCCGCGTCGTGAAGCTCGGCCCGGCCCTCGCCGAAGGCGTGTTCGCGTTGGTGTGCTGGACCCAGCTGCGTCGCTGGGAAGATTGGCGAAGTCAGCGCCGGATGCTGTTCTGGGGCTGGCTGCTGTTCATGCTGACCCCGTTCGTGGTGTTCCTTTATCCCCTGCGGACCGCGCTCGACGGGATGAGCATGAACGCGATCTACAACCAGATGCGCGAGCTCGGGGTTCAGGGCTTCAAGTCGAAGGTCCTGATGCCGTTCATGTTCGCGATGGTGGCGATGCTCCAGCTCGCACCGAAAGCGATCTCGTTGATGCCGGGTCTGATCCGCGCATCCCTGGTGATCAAGCTGCTGTTCCCGGGTGCGACGGCGCCTGGCTGGTTGATGGTGATGGCGTCGCCGATCTATGCCCTGCTCGCCTACGTGATCCTGGTGATCCCGTACCAGGTCACCGGCAGCGGCTGGTTCATGGTCGGTGTGCTCGGCGTGGTTGCAGGTCAGGCCGTCCTCGCGCGCGCCGGGTTCGCACTCGCCCGGCCGATGGGCGAACCCGAAGCGCTCGCGCACATCAAGAAGGTGCGGAGCTACTACCTCACCGTGATGTGGGTCTCAGCCGTGATGATCGTGGTCGGGCTCGGGAGCCTCGTCGCGTACGTCAACCTCGGGTGGACCGACGTGGTCACCACGGTGCTCAAGTTCGAGTCCAACGTGCTGATCCTCACGATGATCGGTGCGGACCTCGTCGTGACCAACCTCGATCGTGCGCGGGTCACCACCCATGGCCGCGATCATGTCGAGGAGCATGCCGAGCAGAAGATCGCTGCGTTCGTCGGACTCGAGCACCCCGAGCAGTCGATGGCGATCCCCGTGCAGTCGATACCGCCGGGACCGGGCCCAGGTTAGCGGCGGGACACGAACGCTCACTGAACACAGAGTTACGTAGGTAGACCTGCCGATGAGTCGCCATCCTCGACGAGCTGCGTCGTCGCGACGGCCGGTGCCCTCACGTGATGGACGGCGTGCATGTAGTAGGTCTTCCCACGCCGAGACCGCTGCGAATCGGTGCGCGATCAGTATTGGCGCACCGGCAGAGGCCGTTCGATACTGAACCTGTTTGACGACTCGGAGGGTACAGGGCCTTCGCATGGCCACGAAATGCGAAACGGTCGACGAGTTCGTCGAGCGATTCTTTCAGTGCTGCGAGCGCTCCGCGATCTTCCTTCCACAAGCGAAGCGTGATGTTGGCACCGAGACCGGGTTCTCGTTCGATCTTTCGAACGGCCGCGCCGCGCTGTGCGGTGTTGGGACAGTGATCGAAGCGTTCACGACCGAAGACAATCGGTTCGGCAAGCCCGGAATCCTGATCGACATCAGCGCGCTGCAGCCCGATAGCCGTCCGGTATTCAAGCAACTCCGCAGTCGCGTCAAGAACGCGGTCCCGCTCGCCGAGGGAACCGATTCGATGAACCATCCGCGCGCGGTCACCTCCAAAATCGAGCTCCACAACGCCTTGAAGCCCGACGACACGCCCGTTCCACGCCCAGCGATGGGTCCCGCCGATCCCAACAAGCCGAAGTCATCGGTCACGCCGATGCGGTTTGTCGTGCCCAAGATCGCGCCACCCGCTGGGAGCACGCCGATCCAGACGCCGGCTCACACGCCTGCGCCGTCCGTCGTCGCCCAACCGTCTGGTTCGGAGCGGACCAGTGACGTGATGCCGGCAGCTCGTCCGGTCACCAATGGAGCGCGCGAGCGCAAGAGTGATGCGATTCCGTCCGTGGCGCGTCCCGCGGCCAAGAGCGAGCCAATCGCGTCGGCCACGCGACCAGCCGGTGAAGGCCGCGAGCGACTCAAGAGCGAACCGATGGCGCCACTCGCGCGTCCGACCCCGCAAGGTCGTGAGCGCCAAGCGAGCGAGCCGATCGCTGCCGTCGCGCCTCCATCGCCCGAGCGCCGTGAGCGACTCAAGAGTGAACCCATGGCTCCGGTCGCGCGTCCGACGCCCAACGGCCGCGAGCGTCACAACAGCGAGCCGGTCGCAGCCGTTGCACGGCCAGCCACCGGGACTCGCGAGCGCCAACAGAGCGAGCCGATGGCCGCGGTGGCGCGGCCGGTCACCTCAGACCGTGAGCGGCGGAGCGACGCGATTCCATCGGTGACTCGGCCATCGACCAACAATCGCGACCGCAAGAGCGATGCGATCCCATCGGTGACGCGGCCGTCGACCCACAATCGCGACCGCAACAGCGATGGAATGGTGCCGATGGCGCCGGCGGTTGCGACGAGCGACGCGAACGCGGCAAAGCCGAGACCTCGTAACGATCGGATCAGCGACGAGGTCCCCACGGTGTCGTTGAAACCCGAAGCCGTGCCTGCGCTCGCTCGCACGCCCAGTCCGCCGCCCGCGCGACCGAGCGATGCGATCCCGAAGTTCGACTATTCGGATGCGGATGGAAGCGAGCGGCCGAGCGACTCGATCACCGCGATCGAGCGGCCGTCGCGAGACCGTTCCGGACCCAACTCGCAAGCAGCGCGTGGCAAGACCACGATGATCGGGATGGCCGCGCCACGGCTGCCCGATGCGCCCGCGTCGATCGTCGCCGCGACGGACTTCGTCGAGCAACCGCCGCCGCAGCAGGAGGTTCTGCCTCCGATCGTTGCGCACCATGGGCCGAACGTCGAGCTCAGCGACGATCTGATCGCCGGCCTCGAGCGCGACACGTTGGTCGACATGGCGCCGATGGAGCGCCCGATGATGGTGGCAGCGATGACGCCTCAACCGGTCGTCGCCGCCGAGCCACCGCAACGCAGCACCGAGCGTGGCTTTCATCCGCTACGGACGACGCCTGCTCCCGCACCCGCGGTGGATCCTGCGCAGAGCCGCGGCGCGCCGTGGAACGCAGAAATGGAAGCCTCGGTTCGCGCGCACGCCGGCGCCGTCGCCGCCGCGCAACGCCCGCCGGCACAGGCCCGCAAGCGCAGGTGGCTCGTGCCCGCCGCCGTCGCCAGCGGGATCTGCGCCGCGGCGGCCGTGGTCTTCATCTTTACGGGATCGGGCTCGTCGAAGTCACCTGCGGTCGCCCCAGCAACGCAAGGGCCCGAGCCGGCAGCGACGGCACCAGCGCCGGAGGCTCCACCGGTACCAACGCCAGCGGCGCCAGAGCCTACGCCTGCGCCCGCCGCGGCAACACCCGAGCCCACGCCTGCGCCCGTGGCGGCGCCGGAGCCGACACCCGAGCCTGCTGCGCCGCCCGAACCGGCCGCTGCGCCCGAACCGGCGCCACCTCCCACTCAGCCCGCCGCGGCTCCCACTGCTGACGACTCGAGCGACGAACCGCCGGCGACGAAGTCTGCCAAGCCGACCAAGAAGCGCCCGGCGAAGAAGCCCGCGAAGAAGAAGCGGACCAAGCGCCCCGCCAAGCCCGCCGCGCCGTGCAGCGGCCTCGACTGCTTGTAAGTCATCCAGCGAACCGCGGAGTCGCTACCGATACCCCTGCGCCTGCAGGTTGAACAGCTTCGCGTAGCGGCCGCCGTCGGCGACCAAGCTGTCGTGCGAGCCGCGCTCGATGATCGAGCCTCGGTCGAGCACGATGATCTGGTCGGCCATCCGCACTGTCGAGAATCGATGCGAGATCACGATCGCGATCTTGTCGTCGGTGAGCTCGCGGAACCGCTCGAAGATCTTCACCTCGGCCTCGGCGTCCATCGATGCGGTCGGCTCGTCGAGCACGAGCACGTCGGCCTCGCGGCGCATGAACGAGCGCGCGAGCGCGACCTTCTGCCACTGACCGAGCGACAGCTCGCGACCGTTGCGAAACCACTTGCCGAGCTGCGTGTCGAACTGATCGGGCAGCTGCTCGATCACGGGCTTCGCGAGCCCGCGCTCGGCAGCGTCCGACCAGCGATCGCGGTCGTCGTACGCGCGATCGTCACCAGCGCCGATGTTTTCACCGACCGTGAGCTGATAGCGCACGAAGTCTTGGAAGATGACGCCGATCCGGCGATGCAGCGCCGTCGGTGACCACTCGCGCAGATCGCGGCCGTCGAGCGTGATCCGGCCCTCGGTGGGCTCGTACATCCGCGTCAGCAGCTTGATCAGCGTGGTCTTGCCGGATCCGTTCTCACCGACGATCGCGAGCTTGCTCCCCGGAGGGATATGCAGATCGACGCGCTCGATCGCGTATTCGTTCGAGCCAGGGTAGCGGAACGACACCTTCTCGAACCGCACGCCATCTCCAGGGTTGGTGCCCGAGGTTGCGGTCCCACCCGGCGCCATCGTCGGGGTGTCGAGGAACTCGTAGAGGTTCGATAGGTAGAGATTGTCCTCGTACATCCCGCCGATGTCGCCGAGCGCGTTGGACATCGCAGACTGGGCTTGCTTGAACACGATGACGTACATGGTCATCGCGCCGATCGAGATGTCACCGCTGATCGTCGCGATCGCGATCCACAGATACATTCCGTAGAACGCGATCTGTCCGATCGTACCCAGCCCGATCGCCCACACCGCCCGCCGGATCGTCAGCGCGCGATCACTCGCGTAAAGCCGCTCGAAGATCGCCTTGTAACGACCGAGAAACCGCGGCCCCAGCCCGAACAACTTCACTTCTTTCGCGTGATCCTCGCGCGCGAGCACGGTCTCGACGTAGAGCTGCTCGCGGGTCTCGGGCGTTCGCCAACGCGACAGCCGGAACGCGTCGCCCGAGAACTTGAGCTCGGCGACGAACGGCGGGATCGCCGCGGCGATCAACACCGCGAGCGCCAGCGGCGAGAACGCAGCGAGTAGCACACCGAGACCGATCAAGGTCACCAGGCTCTGGCCGAGCTCGAATGTCTGCGAGACCAGCGACAGCGGCCGCGACGACGCCTCGCGCCGGGCGCGCGTCATCTTGTCGTAGAGCTCGGAATCTTCGAACTGCGTCAGCTCGAGCGTCAGCGCCTTCTCGAGAATCTCGACGTTGATTCGCTGGCCGAGCTGCTGGCGCAGCAAGCTCCGCATCATGCCGAGCAGACGCGTCGTCATCGCAAGCGCGACCACCAAGCCGAGCTCGACTGCGACCCACGTGATCGCTTCATCTCGCGCCAGATCTGCGCTCGGCAGCCCGCGCGATCCGGCGGCCGCAATGATTGCGTTGATCAGGTGCTTGCCGACCCAGGCGATGCCGCTCGGTAATAAACCGGCGATCAAGCTCCCGAGCGCCAATCCGATCGTGAGCGCTCGATTGGTCGACCACACCAGCTCGATGGCGCGCTTGCTGAATCGGAACACACCGAGATAGTTCCGCCACGGCATCTGCTCGGGCGGTGGCTTTTGTTGTCCGCCTTTATGTGGGTTGCCGGTGGTTCCTGCTTTTGCGCCGCCCCCACCTCCGCTGCCACCGCCACCGCCGCCGCCACCGCCACCGCCGCCACCGCCGCCATTCGCAAAGGCGAATGGTGCGACTACAGTGACGGAGGTAGACATGCGAGCACTGTAATGTGAGAGCGGTCGGCTGTCCTACTCGCAGACCGGTTAGGTATTTCCGGCAGCTGCCGCGCGACGCATGCCGCACAGCCGATCGGGCGCAGCGTGATACGATGGATCATCGTGGGCTGGAGTGCGCGATGTATGGTCGGGGTGGTGCTGCTCGTCGGTGGTTGCGGCAGGCTCGGCTTCGATCCGTCGAACGGGGTCGGTTCGGACGGTGACTTCGTGTTCGATGACGCCGGTGGCGGTGGTGACGGCGGTGGCGGCGGTGGCGGTGGTGATGGCGGCGGGATGTCAGGGGCCGATGCCCCAGGCATGACGGCGACCGAAGGCTTGATCGCGCATTTTCCGCTCGATTCGGTGACCGCCCAAGGCTCGCCGTCGGTCGTTGGCTCGCTTCAAGCGGAGTGCGAGTCCGGATGCCCCACTGCGATCGCAGGACGGATCAACGGTGCACTGTTTTTCGACGAGACCGTCGTGTTGCGGGTCGACGAGACCGGGACGTTTCAGACCACCAGCGGGTTCAGCGCGACCATGTGGATCTATCCATCGCGCGCGACCAGCTCGACACCGGTTTCGAAGATGTTCATGCAACCAGGCACCAACTTGAACAGCTGGCAGGTGGAGCTCACCGGCTCGCTCGACGTGGGAGCGACCACCGCCGACGCCGCCGGTGACAAGGCGGTCGATACCACCGGTGTCGAAGCGCCGCTCGACACTTGGACGCACGTCGCGATCACCTGGGACGGCACGACGCTTCGTCAGTACGTGAACGGAACGAGTGAGCTATCGGTCGCCCGCTCGGTCGCGTTCGACGGCGGTGACTTGATGATCGGCGGCGATGAAAACGACGGCTCGCCCGATTCGACCTACTTCTTCAACGGCCGGATCGACGACGTGCGAATCTACGATCGCCGGCTGACCGACGGAGAGATCGCCGCGTTGGCTGCGGGGACCTGATCGCAATCGCGCGGTAGACTCGCAGCGGCTGCCGCTTCCGATGGCGATCACGATCCGAGAGTTGAACCGAGCCCGCGATCGACGTGCCGTCGAGGCGATCGATACGGCGTTTCAAACCAGCTCGGTGTTCGATCTGCAGATCGGCGATCGTCGGATCGATCTCGTCGAGCGGACGCTCGAGCAGCCGCTCACCAAGCGCTACTCGATCGCCGAGGTGTTCGCCGCATGGGCGCGCTGGGACACCGGCTGGGTCGCCGATGACGATGGCGTGCATGGGTTCGCCACCGTCGAATACGAGTCGTGGCACGGAAGGCTGATCCTGTGGTTTCTCTACATCTCACCCGAGTGGCGGCGTCGCGGCGTCGGTCGCGCGTTGCTCGAGCGCGTAGAAACCCACGGCCGCGAGATCGGCGCGACCCACGTCTGGCTCGAGACCAGCAACGTCAACGTCCCCGGCATCACCGCCTACAACCGGCTCGGCTACGCGCTCTGCGGCGCCGATCGGCTCTACTACGGTAACTACATGCCCGGCGAGACCGCGATCTATCTCGCCAAGATGTTGTGACCGTCGAGCTAGCGCTTGCGCTTGGTCGTCGACTGAACCTTGCGCCGGCGCAGCCGCGTGGCCTCCTTGAGCCGCCGATCGATGCGCTCGATCATCTGCTGCTGGCTGTGTTTCGCGGCCATGCCGGTGCGTTGCACGTAGCTGCCGTCGGACTGCATGTCCCACGCGCCGCGCTGGTCGGACAGCTGGGTATCGAGCAGCTGACGAAGCTCGGCCTGGAGCCGCGAATCTTCGACCGGCCATAACACCTCGACGCGCTTCTCGAGGTTGCGCTGCATCGCATCGGCGGAGCCGAGGTAGTACTCGGGACGGCCGTTATTGCCGAAGTAGTAGATCCGGCCGTGCTCGAGGAAGCGGCCGATCACGCTGACCACCTTGATCGTGCTCGAAACGCCGGTCACGCCGGGGCGCAGCCGGCAGGTATCGCGAACGATCAGATCGATCGTTACGCCACGCTGTGATGCGCGGTACAGCGCGCGCACGATGTCGACGTCCTCGAGCGCGTTGAGCTTCCATTGGATGTGGCCGCGGCCGCCCGAGCCCTGGATCGCGATCTCGCGCTCGATCTTGTCGAGCAGCGCCTGCTTGAGCTGCTTGGGAGCCACCAGCAGCTTCTGGTACTTGCGCCGCGGCTTGTAGCCGGTGGTCAGGTAGTTGAATAGCTCGGTGAGATCGCGCCCGATCGCGTCGTCGCACGTGAACACCGCGAGGTCGGTGTAGTGACGCGCGGTGCCGGCGTGATAGTTGCCCGTCGACATGTGCGCGTAGCGGCGCAGCCCGTCGAAGTCGTTGCGGACGACCAGGGTGACCTTGGTGTGGGTCTTGAGCCCGACGACGCCATAGGTCACGTGGATCCCGGCGCGCTCCATCCGGTTGGCCCACTTGATGTTCGCTTCTTCGTCGAACCGCGCCTTGAGCTCGAGCACCACCGCGACCTGCTTGCCGTTGCGCGAGGCGCGCACGAGATGCTTGATCACGTCGGAGTCCTTCGACGTGCGGTACAGCGTCATCTTGATCGCGCGAACCTTGGGGTCGTCGGACGCCTCGCGCAGGAATCGCTCGACTGACTGCTGAAACGACTCGTACGGATGCTGCACCATGACGTGCTTCGCCTCGCGGATCGCATGGAACACGCTGCCGTCGGTCAAGAGATCGACCGGGGGCACCGGTGCGTGCGGCGGATCGCGGAGCTCGGGGATGTCGAGCGTCGCGAGCTCCATCAGATCACGCTGGCCGAGCATGCCGACCGCCTCGAACACGTCCGCTTGCTCGTCGAGACCGAGCTCGGCGGCGAGCCGCCCGCGCAGCGTCGGATGCATGTTGCGATCGACCTGGAGCCGGACGACGGGAGCGAATTTCCGCTCGCGCAGCTCGATCTCGATCATCTCGAGCAGGTCTTCAGCTTCTTCTTCGTCGCGCTCGGTGATCGCATTTCGGGTGACGCGGAACAGCGAGCATGCCTCGATCTCCATGCCCGGGAACAACAGGTCGAGGTTGTTTGCCATCACGTCGGCGAGATCGACGAACGTCCGTGACGTGCCGACGCGAACGAACCGCGACGTGCCACCGCTGGCCGGAACCTTGACGCGCGCGAGCAGCGGCTCGGAATCGTTCTCGTAGCGCAGCGAGACCAACAGATTCAGCGACAGGTTCGAGACGAACGGGAACGGGTGCGCGGGATCCATCGCCTGCGGCGTGACCAGCGGGAAGATGTTGCGCAGGTAGTACTCGCGCACCCACGCTTGTTGCGGTGCGTCGAGCTCCTTGTAGGGCGCGAGCCAAACACCGACCGCCTTGAGCTCGCTGCATACCTTCTCGAGGATCTGCGCCTTCCGAGTCTCGGCGGCGGTGACCAGCTCGAGGCACTCGACGATCTGCTGCTGCGGCGTGCGGCCATCGGGCGTCACCGCGTGGAGTTGTGCGCCGACCTGCTGTTTGAGGCCGCCGATACGCTTCTGAAAGAACTCGTCGATGTTCGACGCGACGATCGCGATGAACCGCACCCGCTCGAGCAGCGGGATCCGTTCGTCCTCCGCCTCGTGCATCACCCGCCAGCAGAAGTTGAGGTAGGTCAGCTCGCGGTTGAGGTAGAGCTCGGGCGAGCCCAGGTCGGTTGGTTCGATGTCGCCAAGGCCCGGCGCGCGCGGGGTGCGACCTGCGGGTTCATGGGCGCGTTCGAGAACTCGGGCCGATGTGCGCTCGCGCTCTGCCGGCGGGTCGGGAACCAACTCCAAGCGGTGCGTTCCCGAAGCGTCGGGCGAAACAGGGAGCGGTCGCTCGGCGGACATTCGCGCACAGTATACCGGTCACGTGACGAATCCGTAACAGCGCACTTGGAGCGAAACCCAGCTGATTACAGCTGGTTGGTTATCGTCGGCCGGCCATCACCGGTGTTCCAACCGCGCCGGTTGCCCGATTGACTGATCCAGATCGTCCCGCCATCTAGCGTCGCCGCCTCGACCGGTTGCGGACCCAGGTCGATGCGCCACACGCGCTTTCCCGACTGAAGATCGACGGTCACCAGCTCGTGCCACCCCGCGCCGGCCACGAGCTCGTACGAGCGCACGTGATCGGTGAGCGTGATCGGTCCCGGCGCGGCGCGATCGATCGGCCCGCGCCCGTTTGCCAGCATCACGCCGCCGAGCTTGGTCGCGTCGTGGAATGACAGCGCAAACACCTCGGCGCGATCGCCACGGATCACTCGAATCGACAGCGCGAAATCGTTCCACGCCACGCCGCGCTTGCCAGAGGTACCCGCGTAGCTAGGGATCAAGGCTTGCCACTGGAGAGCGCCGTCGACGACGAGCTCGACGAACGAGCGCGGTCCGCCCTGTTCGGCGCGGATCACCACCGAGCGATGCGGATCGAGCGCGATCGTATCGATCACTGGGCCCGGCTTCGGCCGAGCAGTAACCGCGTACCAGATGCCGACCGCCGCGATCGCGGCTCCGAGCGCGACGATCGCCGGGCCGAGCCAACCGAGCCGTCGAGACATCGCGCGAACCCTAGTCGGGCCCGAGCGCGGTGACAACGGCGATTCCGTTGCAACGCCGCGGGCCGGACCACGCGAGTTGTCGCAGCACGGCACGCCGATCGGTGGTCACACCAGCCATGGCTGGTCGAGTTGCCGGCGCGAGGTGCTCGACATCTCAGCAGTTCGTCCTGGCCCTCGAATTGCTGCCGTCCTGCCGTCGAGCACCGCGATGCACGCTGCCCTACGGTTTCGAGGTCTGGCGCTGGCCGCCACGGTAATGGTCGGCGCGTGCGCCGGTGACGTGCCCGAGCTCCCGGATGGCGAGGAGTCGGGACTGCTCGACGACTTCACCAACGATGGCAAATACGACGAGTCCGGGCATCCGCTGAACTCGCGGGTCACCGATGCCTCGGAGATCTGCGCGGCGACCACGGTGTCGGACACGCTCGGGGTGATCTGCGAGGGCGAGCTCGAGGGCAGTGATCAGAACAACACGCTGGTCGTGAACGTTCGATTGCGCGCGAGCTCGAACCTCAAGACCGGGGAGCTGATCCGATTCACCGTGCTGAAAGCCGGCCAGGCTGTGGGCGCCGTGTCGCTCGATCCAGGCGCGCTGCGCGGTCACTGGCAGAACCTCTCGGTCGAGATCACCAACCGCGTCGATCCTCAGCCGCTCCACGTGCGGCTCGAGGTCGTCGCCGCCGCCAGCGTCGAGGTCGAGTACTTCGAAGTGTTTCCCAAGCAGTTCGGAATCGTGATGGCGCCGGGCTCGGGTGTGTACACCGACGAGCACGAGCTGTCGATCGAGCTCGGGCTCGGCAAACCCCTGATGCTCGAAGCAGATGGCGTCGACATCACGCCCGCGCTCGATGCGTTGCTTGCTTCGAACGTCGCGCGCGAGGAGCTGACCAGCTTTCGCCGGATCGTCCACGTGCCAGTCGGCATGCTGCTGCCCGATCGTCCCGACGTCGTCGAGCTCCGTGCGCGTTCGAACGATCTCGCAGCGCGCTCGCAGATCCGCCGTACCGAGCCCGCATGCGTGTACGAAGGCACCGGTGCTCGCAAGGTCCTCGTCACCGGGTTTCAGCCGTTCCCTGCCAACGGCCGGCACGACAACGTCTCGGGCGTTGCCGTCACGGCCATGGATCCGGCTCGGGTCTCCGGTGCCCAGGTGATGCGGCTGGTCTTGCCGGTCGAGTTCGACACGGCGGCAGCCGAGGTGCTGTCCGCGATCGAGCGCTGCCAGCCCGACGTCATCGTCAGCTTCGGCCAGGGCAACTGGCAGCTCAAGCTCGAGCAGACCGCGTATAACCTCAAGGACACCAGCGAGGTCGCCGGCGGTGTTCCCGACAATCGAGGGGTCATTTCGCTCGCCGACAAGATCACCGAAGGTGGTCCTGCCGAGCGCAGCACGTTGCTCGACCTCGACGCGATCGAGGCCGCGTTACGCGCGGTAAGCGAGATCCCCGTGCGCAGCACCGACCCCGGTCGCTACATCTGCAACAACGTGTTCTACGAGGCGGTGGGCAAGGCGCTCGCTACCGGTAAGCGCGCGGGCTTCATTCATCTGCCGTACACCACGACGTTCCCAGACGCGACCAAGGCTCGGTTCGCTCGCGCGGTCGAAGCCGCCGTCACTGCGGCAGCAGCTGCGCCCTAGCCGCGCGCCGAGGAGCGCCTAGGTCTCGTTGACGGGCTTGCCGCCGGCTCGGTTCGAGTGATCGAATGGCTTGGGACGGCTGAGGCTACCCGCGGCAGCGGCTTCCTTCGCCTGGGCTAGCACGCGGCGGCCCGACGCGAAGAACACGGTGATCTTGCCCGATTCGACGAGCTCGACCACTCCCTGGCCGAACGTCGGATGCTCGATGCGCTCGGAGATCTCGAACCTTTCGCTCGCACGATAGGTCCGGACCGGCTTGCTCAGGTCGGCCGACACCGCTGGTTTTTCGAACCGCTCGACGGGCGTCTTGGTCTCTCGGGGTGGACGCTTATTGGCGGGAAGCTTCGCTTGCGCGGGGGCGCCGTGCGGTGACTTGTAGCGGTGATAACCGCCGCACTGCTTGCACTGCACCTTGGCGATCTTCGGGCCCTCCATCGCAACGACGACGTGCCAAACGTCTCCGCACTTGGCGCACAGGGCCTCAACATCATCTGCCACTCCGGCGCTCATCACTTCGCATAGTACAGCCACAACCGAGATAGGTGGGGTGCGGTTCGGTGAAGCGCTCGACCACGAATGATGTGCCGCCGCGAATAGATTTCGCTTGATCTGAGAGGCTAGGTTGGTCCGGACGTAATGCGGCTCGCCGTTCGTACAGACTCGCGCCGCGGGCTCGCGGACACGGCGATACATGCGTCGAACGGTCGGAAAATTCGGCCAGGGGATGTAAGAAGGGCGCCAGCTGAATCCGACTGCAGCAGAGCTACGAACGAGCCTCGCTGAATTATGGACTCGTCGGTGGATACGTTAGCGGCGGCGGACAACGGGCGGACGACTCCTGTGCCCGAGCCCGTTGTGATCGAGGCCGCGTCACGCTCCGCTGATGACTCACTGCCGACCGGCGAGGCGGTCGTGATCGGTGGCCGCTACGTCGTCGGTGACCTGATCGGCGCCGGCAGCTTCGGGTTCGTCTATGGCGCTCAACATCTCGTGTTGGGCAAGCCCGTGGCGATCAAGGTGCTGCGCGGTGGACTCGGCGACTCCGACGAAGCGCAGCGGTTTCTCCGCGAGGCGCGCACGGCGAGTCAGCTCAGCCACGAGAACATCATCTCGATCCTCGACTTCGGGCGGGACGATGCAGCGGACCTCGCGTACCTCGTGATGGAGCGGTTCACGTGCGTTTCGCTGTCCGACGTCGTGCGCGCGTCTGCGCCGATGCCAGCGTCGCGGGTGATTCCGATCCTCGTGCAGATCGCGCGAGCGCTTGCCGCCGCGCATGCCGCGGGTGTCGTGCATCGCAACGTCACCGCGCGCAACGTGCTGCTCGGCCGTGGCGACTTCGTCAAGCTGTGCGACTTCGGACTATCCCGTCCGACGGTGCTCGACGAGCCAGACCGCGACGCCGCCGGCGACGTCTACGGATTTGGTTGCATCGCCTACGAGATGCTGACCGGTGCCGCACCAGGGAGCTCGGCGACGCCTGCACGGATGCCGGCCGAGCTCGAAGATCTCGTGATGAGGTGTCTCGAGCCGAACCCTCGCGATCGCCCCGAGACCCCCGAGCTGGAGATCTGGATGGCAGCGGTGGCAGCGGGCTCGGGTCGCGTCGCTGCGTCGTTGGATCCTGGCGCGCAACGGATCGGCAGCTATGACGTGATCCGGTTACTCGGAAAGGGCGGCGCGAGCTCGGTCTACCTCTGCAAGCATCCGCTGATCGGGACCCAGGTCGCGATCAAGGTGTTGCACCCAGAGATCGCCGCGGTCGCTGGGATGGCCGATCGCTTCATCCAGGAAGCCCGTGCGTCGGGTGAGCTCAACAGTCCGCACATCCCGCGCTACTTCGATTTCGGCATGCTCGACACCGGCCAGCCGTATTCGGTGATCGAATATCTCGAGGGCGAAACGCTCGGCCAACGCTTGGCGCGCGAGCATCGGCTCAGTCTCGAGGATACCGCGATGATCGTCGGCCAAGTCGCGACCGCGATGGCGACCGTGCACGACGCGGGCATCATTCATCGCGACCTCAAGCCCGATAATTTGTTTCTGACCACCGACGCCAATGGGTGTTTGGTCGTGAAGATCCTCGACTTCGGGATCGCAAAGGCACTGGGGTCGGGTGGATCGGCGGCGCAGACCAGCGTCGGACTGGTGCTCGGCACGCCGTACTACTGCGCGCCCGAGCAAGCGATGGGAATGGCGGTTGGCGCCTCGGCCGATATTTACGCGCTCGGCGCCACCGCGTTCGAGATGTTGGTCGGTGCGCCGCCGTTCTGCGGCGAGGTGTCGTTGGTGATGGGAGCCAAGACGACGCGGTCGGCGCCGGAGATCCGATCGATCGCGTATTCGGTCCCACCGTCGGTCGCCGCGACCATCGATCGGATGATCGAGCGGGAGCCGCGAAACCGAATCGCGTCGATGCGCGAGATCGTCGACGCCGTCGCAGCGTGGGATCTCACGCCGGCGGTGAACGCCACCATCACGACCGCGTCCGATGTGATCGCCGACGATGTCGAGCCGGATCCACCGTCTTCGGGGCGATGGCGTTGGCTCGTCGCGGGACTCGTCGCGCTCGCCGTGGCTGGTGGCGCGGTCGCCTGGATCAATCGCGAAGCCGCGGAGCCATCGACCGCGATCGCTCCTCCGGCAGCCTCGGTCCCGGTTGCGAGTCCGCCGCCTTCACGACCCGCCGTAACGCCCGCGCCGACAGCGCCCGTGGCATCCGAGCCCACTCGGGTGGCAGCTCCGATCGACCGGGTGGCAGCTCCGATCGACGCAGCTGCACCGCCGGCGGCTGCGGTTCCCGAATCATCCGCGTCGCCCGCACCTGCCGCTCAGCCTTCGCCAGCCGCCACCGCGAAGCCCAAGAAGCCGAGGCGCGCGGTGAAACATCGCGGTGCTCCGAATCCTGTGCCACGCGACGACGCCGTGATCGTCGATCCATTCAAGGACGAGGCGCGATGATCGCGCTGTCGATACGCCACGTTCGGAGCTCCGTGCCATGAAGTCGTTCGTCATCGCAGTGATGTTGCTCGTCGTCGGAGCGGTGACCGTGTATGCCGACTCTAGCCACGACGCGAAGGCCAAGATCCACAGCGAGCGCGGGCAGCGGCTCTACCGCAACGGCAAGTACGCCGAAGCACGCGCGGAGTTCTCTGCAGCGTTCGATCTGAGCGGGCGCGCTGGCTTCGTGTTCAACATGGCCGAGTGCTCGCGGCTCGCCGGCGACGATGTCGCCGCGCGTGATCACTACGAGAAGTATTTGCAGCTCGAACCGCGCGGCAAGCTCGCACTGCTCGCACAGCAACGGTTGTCCGCGTTGCCGGCTCCGATCGAGCCATTGCCGCCGATCGCATCGCCGGTGCAGACGGTTCCGTCACCGGCGGCCGCGGCTGCCCAGGCATCCTCGCACGCGCCCGCTGTCACTGGTGTCGCCAAGCTCGGACATAAGACCGAGCAGCGCTCGATGTGGACGCGTTGGCCGATCTGGGCTGCGATCGGCGCCGGCGTGATCGCGACCAGCGCGGTGATCATCGTCGCGAGCCGCGGACCCGATTGTGGTGCCAACTGCGTCGATTGGCGCGAGGGTCAATAGCCATGCAGCGGTGGTTCGTGGCGGCGTGTGCACTGCTGATCGCGTGCGGCGAGACGCCCACGACGATCGAGCTGTCGGTGGCGTACGATGAGGCCTGGCAGCTCTCGAATCTGCGGATCTCCTCCGCGATGGCGTCCACCACGATCGATCCATCGCATCGGGTAAAGCTGCTGGTGCCCGACGGATGGGCCGATGACACCGTCCACATCGAGATGTGGGGAATGCGCGCGGACGACGCCTGGGCGTATGGCGACGTGATCGTCACACCCGTGATGGCAGACGTCGTCACCGCCAGCGTTACGCTCGAGCGCGTGCCGTGCGGCGCGTGGTGTGAGCTCGGCGCCATGATGTGCGTGAGCGACGGCGTTTCGATCTGCGAGCAGCGCGACGATAGCTGCAACCAATGGAGCGAACCTGTTGCGTGTGGCGGGGACACTCCGTTTTGTTCGCTCGGCACGTGCCTCGCCGAGTGCGTCGATGAGTGCGCGCCCGGGGAGTCGCGTTGTGCCGGGCCGCAAGGCGAACAGGTGTGCGGCAGCAACGACAGCGACAGCTGCAACGACTGGCTCCCGGTCGAGCCATGTGGTGACGGCGAGACTTGCAGCAACGGTAGCTGTCGCGGCGAATGTCAGGACGAGTGTCTCGATGGCGCATCGTCGTGTTTTGGCGGCGGGCTCGCGAGCTGCGCCGATCTCAACGGCGACGGCTGCACCGAATGGGGTCCGATCTCTCCGTGCCCGACGGGCAGTTGTGGCAACGGCGCGTGTCAGGAGACCTGCATCGACGAGTGCTCGGACTCGGTGTGTATGGGCCTCGACAACCTGATGCTTCACACCTGCGGTCAATTCGATCTCGATCCGTGCAAGGATTTGTCACCTGGCACGTCGTGTGTGCCGGCCGATGGCTGCATGGAAGGCGGGTGCAGCGCACTCACCGGTTGCACGAGCGCTCCGAAGATCTGCGAGGACGTTCCCGAGCCGACCTGCGCCGATTCGAACACGGTGCGAACGTTTCACGGCGCGTGCACCGGCGGCGACTGCACGTATCCGGCGACCGACACCGATTGTACGGGTGGCAACAGCTGCGCGGGCGGCGTCTGCGTATGCACCGAGCAGTGTGTCCCCGAGATGGTGGGTACCGGAGACGGACCGACCGACATCGTGCTCGACGGTAGCCACGTCTACTGGACCAACTCCGGCGGGATGACTGGCACGGTCGTGCGCCGAGCGAAGAACGGTTCGGGCATGGAGCAATTGATCGCGAACGAAGATCATCCGACCGACCTCGCGTTGGAGAACGGCGCTCTGTATTGGGTCGACAGCATCGCGATGACCGGCAACGTGTCGCGCTCGCTTCAGGGTGCACCCGGTGGCACCGTGATCGCTGACAACCAAGATGCGCCGCGCGCGATCGGCTTCGATTCGCTGTACGTCTATTGGGGCAACGGCACCAAGCTTACCAGGCGCCTGAAGATCGGCGGCAATGCGCAAGAGTTCGCAGATCAGGCAGAGGACGTCCGCGGCATCGTGGTCGATGGCAACTATGTCTATTGGACCAACGCCGGCACCACGACAGGATCCGGCAGCTGCGTCGCGCGGTCGCTGCGCTCGGGCGGCAACATCGTCGAGAAATTCGCGGATGGTCAGGCGGGCGCTCACGGGATCGCGAGCGACTCCACGCATGTGTATTGGACGACGGCGACCAGCGTGATGCGCAAGGCCAAGGTCGGAGGCTCGATCGAGACCATCGCGACCAACCAGGCTGGGGCGATGGGGATCGCGCTCGATGGCAGCTACGTTTACTGGGCCGCAGCCGTCGACGGCAAGCTGATGCGCGCTCCCAAGTCGGGCGGAACGCCGGAGCCGATCGCCGAGATGCAGGGCGGGCCGCACAGCGTTGCGGTCGATGCGACCCATGTCTACTGGACGAACTTCGACGGCGATCAGGTGATGCGGATCTCGCGCTGCGGCTGTGGGCTGTAACAGCTACTGCAGATCGCGGGTGGCGACGTTGAGTGTCATCACACCCGGGGTTGTTCCCGACGAGTCCGGTAGCTCGAACCCCATCGGAACGTTCTGATCGTCGTAGCCGACGAACAGCATCAACCGACCGGTGCCGTTAGCGCCGACGTCGGCGCCTCGGCGAATCCCGAGGCCCTCGCCGGGCTCGTTGCCATCCCACACCAGCGCGCGCGTGAACGCGTAGTTGATGTGCCAGGTGATCCCGTCGGTCGAATCGGCATACCAAACGCCGGCCATGTTATCGAGCTGGACGGTCTGCCCGATCGTGTCGGTGGGCGCGTCGTTGACCAGCCACGCCTCCCATCGGCAATGTTCGGCGTCGTAGATCATCGACGGCTCGGAGCCACCGCTCGTCAGATCGGCCGCGGCGCGCAGCAAGCTGCGCACCGGTGCTTCCTTGACCTCCCAGTGAACGCCGTCGCTCGACGTCGCATGCGAGATTCCGTTGTACTCGACAGTGGCGCAGTTGGTGTTCTTGCATCCGAAGCTCGAGAACCACAGCTGATACACGCCGTCGACGAGCGCCAGCTCTGGATCAGCGACCACCGTGCCGAGCGACGGATAAACATCAGCTCCGGTGAGCACCAGCCCCGCCTGGCCCTTCGGTGACTCGCTCGCCGAGATCCGGGTGAACGTGACGCCATCGGCAGAGATCGCCGCGCCGAGCGAGGTCGCGGCGAAGTCGTAGCCGGGATGCGGGAACGGCTCCGACGCACCTGCATAGAGCATCAAGTAGCGCCGATCGATGGGCGCGTCGGGGTTGTACACGACAGTCGGCGCTTCGGTGATCAGGTTGTCCCATGCACCGCCATCGGTGGCGGCTGCGAGGGCAGGTGCGTCGGCGACGTTCCAGGTCACGCGATCGGCGCTGGTCGCGTGGCGGATCAGCTGCGACGGCGGATAGGTGGCGGTCATCGCGTGGTCGGCGCCGTAATACAGCCGCCAGGTCTGCGCCGCCGCATCCCATCGGACGTCCGGATCCGAGATCGACGTGTCGAGCTTACCGTCGGTGAACGTCGCGCCAGCAACCAGCCGCGGGTTCATGGCGCGCCGCACCAATTGTCCGGTCGCGCCTTGGACCTGACAGTTTCCGGAGACATCCCCGGTCACATCGCCGGCGGCGTCTGCGGGCGAATCAGAACCATTCCCGCATCCGGTTAATTCCCCTGCTGCAATCGTCAGGGCTGCAATACGTGCTGCGAATGACAACTGCCGGGTCACGGGGCGGCAGCATGCCACAAGCGCGATGGAATCCCTTGGCAGAGCGTTCGCGGCATGTAAGAACCCTTGACCATGAGATCGCTCCCCATCCTTGCAATCTTCGTCGGTTCCGTAGCTGTCGTCGGCTGCGAGAACGCTGCTTCCAAGCTCGACGACGTTGCCAACACGCCAGTGACCAAGGTCGCTGAGAACACCAAGGGAGGGGCTCCCGCGGCGACTCCGGTGCAGGCCGATCATAGCGGCACCGTCGAGGAGCGGCTGACACGGATCGAGAACTACAACGCCAAGCACGCCGAGGCGATCGACTTCCTCGAGAAGGTCTACGGTCAGCAGAAGGCGCAGGAGCAGGCGCAGGCCCGCCAGCAGCACGCGCCGGATGCGATGTTCGCCGTCGATGTCGCCGACGACGTTCGGGTCGGAGCGGTCGATGGTCCCGCAAACGCGGCCGTCACCATCGTCAAGGCGTTCGACTTCGCGTGCCCGTATTGCGAGCGCGTCAGCGGCACGATGGAGGAGCTGGTGAAGGATTACGGCGGCAAGGTTCGCGTGGTCTACAAGAACCTCGTCGTGCACCCGCAGGTTGCCACCGACGCCCACCTCGCGAGCTGCGCCGCCGCCAAGCAGGGCAAGTACATGGCCTACAAGGACGTGCTGTGGGAGAAGGGCTTCAAGGCATACGCGGCGGCGCGTGACCCGTCGAAGCTGGCCGAGGCAAACCTCGTGACGATCGCGGGCGAGGTCGGACTCAACGTCGACCGGTTCAAGACCGACATGCGCGGTGACGAGTGCAAGAAGCTGATCGCCGACGATATGCAGGAGATGCAGAAGTTTCAGGTCAACTCGACGCCGACGTTCTTCATCAACGGCAAGCACATCGGTGGCGCGCTCGATAAGGCCGCGTTCAAGCAGATCATCGACGAGCAGCTCAAGGAAGTTGAGAAGTCGGGCGTCTCCGGTGGCGAGTACTACGCCAAGGTCGTGCTCGGTAAGGGCGAGAAGCAGTTCCGCTCGGCGATGGATCCGAAGCCGAACTGAGTTCGAGCGGCGTTTGCGTTTGCGCGCTGCCCGGTCGCGTGTGACAAGACCGGGATGAAGCTCAGGGCTCTCGTCGTCGCTGCCGTGTTGGCGTTCGGATGTGCGGGAGGCCGTCCGGCGCCGGCGGCGCCGGGAGCTTCGTCGCTGTCGAACAGCGGCTCGCCCAGCGCTGGGCTGGAGGCGCGCGTGCTCCGCCTCGAGCAACGGCTCGAGAGCCTGTCCGAGGCGCTCGATTTTCTCGCCCAGGTCTACAAGCAGCAGCGGCAGGCGGTTGAGAACGAGCGGCGCAGCCAGCACGATCCGGATGCGCGGTTCGCGGTCGCGATCGATGACAACCTGAAGGCCGGGATGGTCACTGGATCGGCGGCCGCGCCGGTGACCATCGTGATGGTGTTCGACTTCGCGTGCCCGTACTGCGATCGCGTTCATCCGGTGATGGACGAGCTGGTCGCCGAATACAAGAACGACGTCCGCGTCGTCTACAAGAACCTGGTCGTGCATCCACAGGTCGCCACCGATGCGCATCTCGCGAGCTGCGCCGCGGCCAAGCAAGGCAAATACGCCGCCTACGCCCACGAAGTATTCGACAAGGGCTTCAGGGCGTACGCGGCGGGCCGTGATGAATCCAAGCTCGCCGAACCAAATCTTCTGAAGATCGCGAAGGGCATCGGGCTCGATGTCGGCAAGCTCAAGAAGGACATGCACAGCGAGGCTTGCAAGGCGTTACTCGCCGCAGACATGGCGGAGATGCAGAAGTTCCAGGTCAACTCGACGCCAACATTCTTCATCAACGGCCACCACATCGGTGGCGCCCTCGACAAGGGCTCGTTCAAGGCGCTAATCGACGAGGAGCTGAAGACCGCGCGCGCGTCGGGAATCCCCGGCGCCGAGTACTACGCAAAGGTCGTGATCGCGAAGGGCGAGAAGCAGTTCCGGTCGCAGGCAGACCGCGAGGAGGACTGATCTCGTTCTGACCTGCGCCCTGTGGCGTTACGTGCCTGCGGGCCGAAGACGAACGCAAAGCCCCGAACACGCGAAGTTCTGAAGGAGGTAGCGCTAGCGAGCCGTGCGTAGCGGCGCGCTGGTGCCGGGGAAGTACTCGACGATCTCCATGCGCACGTCCCCATAGTCCGTGCGCGCGGTTAGCAGCAGCGGGACACGCCCAGCGTCGTCGCTGATCCAGATCGAGAACCGGCGCGGATCCGACTCGGTGTCCCGTGAGCCGTCGCGTTTGAGCTTGTAGGTGTAGCCATCGAACCGCAGCGCCGGGAATTCGTCGAGCTCGGTGACGAGCTTGGTCTTGGCGGCGATCTTCAGGTCGATGTGCCAGAGGTAGCGGCTGCGCAACACCTCGAGCGCGATCGTGGTTCCAATCGGGGCCTCCCAGCTGCGCAACGCGACCAGGAACGCGTTGTAGTCCCACACCTCCGCCATGCTCAGGGTCTGTGGCTCGGGTGCAGGTGCGGCATTGTTCACCGCGAACGTGATCGGCAGGCGATTGCCCGCGCGGCTCGCCAGGTCGGCGATCGTGTGCTCGACGTTGACGTCGCTATTGGTCTGGTACTCGTCGACGGCGAACCGCAGAGATCGTCCAGTCTCGACATCGATCCACGACGTGAAGCTATCGTCGATCTTCGACACCAACTGGGCGAGCCCGACCGACCGGGCGCGGCCTTGCACCACGATCGCCCGTTTTCCGGCGACCTGATCGGTGGTTTCGCTAACCCCGAGGCTCATCGCGGCGAGCTCGACGCCGCGGAGCTGGACGCGGTAGGTCATCCGCTCGCCCGGCGTGACGAGCGGTGGTCCGACGGGGAACCCAGCTGGATTCCCCGGCGAATTCGATGCGGTCAGCGGGGCGCTCGATCCGCCGCAACTGGCCAGCGCGACAGCGACCAACAGACCTCGCACGACTCGAGCGTAGCGGGGAGCGCTCCGCCAAGCCAGTGACGCCAACCACGACGGGCGGCTACTTGACTGGACAGCCAGCCATTTCCGTTCTGGAGCTCCAGCCCTGCGGCGTGCGGATCTCGCGCGCCCGCTCGGGACCGAGCCGCTTGGCAAGTGCCGCCTCCGCTTTATCGCCGAGGCTCATGTATGCCCGCATCATCCGCTCGACCGGTGACATGTTCGACGCATCGGTGGGTACCGGCGCGAGCCCCGCGCGTTCTCGCGCCAGCTGTTGCATCAACACGCCATCGGCTTCGCTGCTCTTCTGCTCGATCTCGCGCCGCATTGCCTCGATCGAGAGCGTGTCGACGCCCGCGGAGTCACCAGTGGCTTCGATGTACAGCGCTCGCACCAGCTTCACCCACTGGTCGCGCACTTCGATCATCGCGGCGTTGTAGGGGCCGACCTCCTCGGGTTTGATCTTGACCCCATTGCGAGCGTTCCCCGCACCCTCGGGGATCGCTGTGAAGCTCGACAGATCGGGCTCGTCGACGCGGATCCGGCATTCATCGGCCCACCGCTTGAGCGTCTCGGGTGTGGGGTCGTACCAGGGGTTGCCGTCGTCGGGCTCGCCGCCGGCTCGTGCCCCGCCGCCGGTTGCCGTATGTCCGGACTTTTCGAGCGCCGCGATGTGTGACTTGAGCTGGCCGATCTCGAGCTGCTGCTGTGTGGCTCTCGCGATCAGCTGTTCGCGCGATGCATTCGGATCGACGATCGCCCCCGACATCGCCGCGGCCGTGGCGGGGTTCGCGTTATCGACGACGGTCTTGCCATCGGGTCCGATGGTCGCGCGCGCGCCGGCTACCAGCTCGGTGCGGCCGGTCTTGGTATCTGCGATCACGTGACCTTCGTACACGGTGACGATCACGGCGGCGGCGATGGCCGCTCCGACGGTGCCAGACAACAGGATGTGCTTCTTGTTCATGGTGGGAACCTCGATACGAAAACAGGTGCCGGTCACGCGGACGTCGCCGGCGGGGGTGTGAACAACAAACGGACCGCCCGGATCGACGCGGTAGAACACGTCGCCAGCGGTTTGATCGATCGATGCAGCGCCATCACGGCCGATGTGCCAGCGAAGCTCGGCGTGGGCTTCGGCGACGGCCTTGCCGCGCGCGCCGAGATCTGCAGTGGTACGCGTGGTAGCGGTGAGCGAACCCGCGCTCGGCTGCGACGGCGAGCGGACGAGGACGATCGCGATCGCCGCTGCCGCGAGGCAAGTCGCGACGCCAGCGACGAGAGGCCAGCGACGGCGTCTCGCGGGTTGCTGGCGCGCGGCGAGCACGCGGTCAGCGAACCCGGGACTCGGCGTCAGCGGTGTCCATGCGTCGAGCGAGCGCCGCTCGTCGGTGGTCAGCTCCTGGTCGTCACTCACGATGTACCTCCGCAAGCCGTTGCCGCAGCGCGGCTCGTGCACGCGCCAATCGGGACTTCACCGTACCGAGCTCGATCCCGAGCGAGCTGGCGATCTCGCCGTAGTCGAGGTCGTGATACTCGCGCAGCAGAAACGCTGCCCGGAGCTCGGGTGATAGGTCTCGCAGCGCGCCTTCGATCGCCTGCGCGAGCTCGCGGCGGATCGCGCGTTCATCACCACGGCGATCGAGCTCGATCTGCTCGGGCTCGGCGACGAGCATGGGTCGTTGCCTGCGCAGCTCGTCGATCGCGCGGCGCGCCGCAATGGTCAGGATCCAGGTCGATAGCCGTGCACTGCCCTTTGGATCGAACTTCGCCAGCTGGCGGAACACCTGAAGAAACGTCTCTTGGGCGGCATCCTCGACGGTCGCGCGGCCGCGTCGGGCAAGCATCCGCGATACGAGGGCGAACACTCGGGCCTGATAGAGCTCCACCAAGGTGCGGCACGCGGCATCGTCGCCAGCGGCGGCTCGGCGCAGCGTGGCTGCGTCGAGCTCGGTGGGAGGTGCAGTGCGGACCACGCTGAGCATCTCAGTTGGCTATTTCTCGCAGAGCCGGGTGAAATGTTCCCGAGAATCGTAGCTGACCCGCAGGCGGCAGGAATCGTGAGGCTTTTGTGTGCATGTTGATCGTGCGCGCAGCACGTCGCGCCACGCCGGCGCGGCTTACCGACGAGTGATCGTTCGCGCGGCACGTCGCGCGCTTGCAGCGCCGGTTCTTAGCGCAAGTTCTGCTTCCTGTTGGGAACGAACCGATCGCCGAGGCTACGGCTGGATGCACTCGTAGAGATTCGAGTTGCTCGGTGCGGGATAACGGAACAAGCCGGTGAAGCACATCTCCTGGGTCGAGCTGTCGCCGGAGGTGACCATCAAGCCGGTGTCGTTCAAGTACGAGCAGGTCACGTCGATCTTGTCGCCTTTGACGACCTGAATCGATGGTGTCTTCGGGTAGTACTTCTGCTCGCCGAACGAATAGCTGGAGTCGAGCAGCGTGATCGGTTCACCGCCGGCCTTGGGTGTCAGCACTACCTTCTGATGGTTCGCGAGCTGATGCATGTGAGGCCACACGGCGAAGATCTGATAGTCGCGCGCGACCGTGCACGTCGCATGGATCTCTTGAACGCCAGCACCGAGCGAAAACGTCGCCTTGCCGGCGATGATCGCATCTGCAGTTTGTTGAACTTGATCGGCGGGAATCGTGTCGATCAAGATGCCGGACTCGCCGGTGATGGTGTCTTCGCTGGTGTTGAACAGGTGCAGGTTGAGGTTCAGCTTCTGACCGGCCTTGACGTGGATCGCCACGCCTTCGGGCGTCATCAAGTCATCACTGCCGACGCCAGATGCGTAGAGCATCTCGCTATCGATGCTCTGGAGGCTGCAATCGTAGTCGCCGAGCTGGCCATCGCCATCGGTCACCGTGACCAGCGTGTGATGCGTACCGAACGGTGCGAGCGCGCGGAACCCGACGATGTAGAGATCTTCGGTGACCTCGATGCGCCGGCACTTGTAGGTGTCGGTCGCCCCGGCCGGCAGCTCCCACGAGCGCTGGATCAACGATGTCCATTGCTCGGATGGCGATGCGTCGACAGCATCGTCGTCACCGGAGCCCGACGACTTGCACGCGGTGATGAGCGCGATCGAGACGGCGAGCACAGCAGCGAGGTCGGTGGAGCGAGTCATGATGAGATGTCTATACGCCGCCCGACGGGAAAACGTTGGCGGACAGCGCATCATCATCGCGGCGGATCGCCGGGGCGAGCTGCGTGACAGGTCACAGGCGTGTGGTCGCACCCAGGAGACTGAACAATTCTCACGGCTTGAGCTGGCTCCCGCCGCGCGCACAGCGCACCGTCAGCCTTGGGTTCTCCGACCGGGGCTGGTAAGGTCCGCGCCACGCTCGTCGATTGACGAGTCTCGAGGTACCAGAGATGGAAACGAAGCAGCTTGACCGAGTCGTGATCCGGTTCACCGGCGACTCGGGAGATGGCATGCAGCTGACCGGCACCGAGTTCGCCAAAGCTGCTGCCGAGGCAGGCAACGACATTTCGACGTTCCCGGATTTCCCGGCGGAGATTCGCGCACCCGCCGGCAGCTTGTTCGGCGTGTCGGGATTTCAGCTGCACTTCTCGTCGTCGGAGATCTACACGCCGGGTGATGCGCCCGATGTGCTGGTCGCGATGAACCCTGCGGCGCTCAAGACCAACCTCAAAGACCTCGTCGAGAACGGCACGCTGATCGTCAACACCGGCGCGTTCATCGAAGCGAACCTCAAGAAGGCCGGCTACGCGTCGAACCCGCTCGAGGACGGCAGCCTGAGCAAGTACAAGGTCCACGCCGTCGACATCAGCCAGCTCACGATGGCTGCGCTCGACGGAAGCGAGCTGACCAACAAGGAGAAGGGCCGCGCCAAGAACTTCTTCGCGCTCGGCCTGGTGTTCTGGATGTACGGCCGAGACACCGAGTCCGAGATTCGTCGGATTCATCAGCAGTTCGCCAAGAAGCCCGGTTACGGCGAGGCGAACGTCAAGGTGTTCAAGGCGGGTTACCACTACGGCGAGACGGCCGAGGTGTTTCAGACCGTCTACAAAGTCCCGCCCGCGGTGTTCACGCCCGGCATGTACCGCAACATCACCGGCAACGAAGCGATCGCGCTCGGCCTCGTGGTCGGCGCCGAGCTCGCCGGCAAGAAGTTGTTCTACGCCGGCTATCCGATCACGCCCGCGTCGACGATTCTCCACACGCTCGCGAAGTACAAAAACTTCGGCACGATGACGTTCCAAGCCGAGGACGAGATCGCGGCGATCGGCGCTGCGCTCGGTGCGGCCTATGGCGGCTCGGTCGCGGTGACCGCATCGAGCGGACCTGGTGTCGCGCTCAATGGCGAGGCGATCGGGCTCGGCGTGATGACCGAGCTCCCGCTGGTGATCGTCAACGTGCAGCGCGGTGGTCCGTCGACCGGACTACCGACCAAGACGGAACAGTCAGATCTGTTCCAATCGGTGTATGGCCGCAACGGCGAGGCGCCGGTGCCAGTGATCGCGGCGAAGAGCCCGGGCGACACGTTCTATTGCGCCGTCGAAGCGGTGAAGATCGCGACCCGCTACATGGTGCCGGTGATCCTGCTGTCCGACGGTTACATCGCCAACGGCAGCGAGCCGTGGCCGCTGCCCAATCTCAACGCGCTGCCGAGGTTCGACGTCATTCATCGCACCGATCCGGCGAACTACTTCGTCTACGAACGCGATCCGCGCACGCTCGCCCGCGCATGGGTGGTGCCGGGCACGCCGGGCCTCGAGCATCGGATCGGCGGCATCGAGAAGGACGCCCTGACCGGCAACATCTCCTACGCACCCGACAACCACGAGAAGATGACCAAGCTACGCGCCGAGAAGATCGCGCGCGTCGCACAGGACGTCGGCGAGATGGATATGTTCGGGCCGGAGAGCGGCGATGTGTTGGTGATCGGCTGGGGCGGCACCTATGGTTCGCTGCGCCAAGCAGTGCAATCGCTGCAGGCGCAGGGCAAGAAGGTCAGCCATGCGCACCTGCGCTGGCTGTCGCCACTCGAGCCCGGCCTCGAGAAGGTGATCAAGAACTTCAAGCACGTGCTGGTCGCCGAGCTCAACATGGGACAGCTCGCGACGATCCTTCGCGCGAAGTTCCTGATCGACGTGACCCAGCTCAACAAGATCCAAGGTCAGCCGTTCATGGTTCGCGAGGTGATCACCGCGATCGACGCGGTCATCGGATCCGGAACGTCCCAGCCGGCGATCAACGGCGTGGCCGAAACCTTGGCCAACGCGTGAGGAAATCATGAGCGAAGCCGTCAAGATCAAGCTCAGCAAGAAGGACCTCGAGACCGACCAGGATGTGCGCTGGTGCCCGGGTTGCGGCGACTACGCGATCCTGGCAACCGTGCAACGCACGCTCGCGACGCTCGGGATCAAGCGCGAGAACACGGTGTTCGTCTCGGGCATCGGGTGCTCCAGCCGGTTCCCGTATTACATGAACACCTACGGGTTTCACACGATCCACGGCCGCGCGCCGGCGATCGCGTCGGGCCTCAAGATCACGCGGCCCGAGCTCGACGTTTGGGTGATCACCGGCGACGGTGACGGACTGTCGATCGGCGGTAACCACATGGTCCACGCGCTCCGGCGCAACATGGATCTCAAGATCATCTTGTTCAATAACCAGATCTACGGGCTCACCAAGGGTCAGTACTCGCCGACCTCGGCGATCGGAACGCGGGCGCCATCGACGCCGAGCGGCTCGATCGATCATCCGTTGAACCCGATCTCGCTCGCGCTGGCCTCCGGGGCGACGTTCATCGCGCGCGCGACCGATACCGACGCCAAGCTGATGGGCGCGATCCTCGATCAGGTATATCGCCATAAGGGCGCCGTGTTCCTCGAGATGCTCCAGAACTGCCCGGTGTTCAACGACGGTGTGTGGGAAGGCGTCAAGGACGACCCGGCCGGCAAGCAGATCATCCTCGCCGAGGGCAAGCCGCTGACGTTCGCGGGCGGTACCAAGGGCATCAAGCTCGGCGCTGGCATGAAGCCAGAGATCGTCGACGTGGGGGAGGGCGCGGGACAGACGCCGGTCGGCGAGCTGCTGCTTCACACCGAGCGTGGCTCGGCGCTGTATGCAAATCTCCTGTCGCAGCTCGTCCAACCCGAGTTCCCGATGCCGATGGGAATCCTATATCGCACCGACAAGCCCACGTATGGCGAGCTCGCGGGCGCTCAGGTCGATGACGCCGTTACCAAACAGGGCAAAGGCGATCTCAACAAGCTGATGTATTCGGGCATGGTCTGGGAAGTCGGCGCAGACGGCACCAGGCACTAGGCACTAGGACAGAACAGCATGACTTCTTTCATCGTATCGGCTGAAGACGTCGAACGAACGATCACCGCTTTCACTCGCCTCGATCAGCGAGGCGACAAGAAGGCGATGAACAAGCTCGCGCAGCGGCTCCAGAAGGAGCAGCCGTTCTTGCTACAGAACGCAGCGGCGGTGCGAGGGACGCACGGTGATGACGTCGGCGAAGCTGCGGTATTTTACGCGACGCTGATGTGGGCGATGTTCGATCGCGGCCGCGACGGCGGGACGCTGCCGCGCGTCACCGCGAAGAACCTGGCGGACGCGGACATCGTGGTCACCGAGGCGCTGTCGAAGGTGGACGGTTTGGCAGACAAGCCTGTCCACGAGCGAATCGCGGCGGATCTGGTGAAGACGCAGCCAAATATCTACGCCAAGCTCGCCGAGCTGCTCGCCGAGGACGTCAAAGAGGCCGCGATGACCGAGGCCGCGGCGTCGACGATCATCAAGCCGACGCAGGTCGTGATCGAAGCGTTCGATGCGGCGGTGACCGGACGCCGGCCCGGCGAGCGGCAGGGGACGATCGTGGCGTCGAACAAGGTCGGGCGGAATGATCCGTGTCCGTGCGGTTCGAACAAGAAGTACAAGAAGTGTCACGGGGAAGCTGCGTGAGCTGTTACGGCTTCAGCAGCATCGTTGGCTAGCTTGGTTGTGATCCAAGGCGCTGCCGCGACGTCACGACCCCACTCCGATGTGATCGTCCCGACATCGCCCGCACGAGTACGTTCGAAAACTGTAGCAGGCTCGACGGCGGTCAAGGCAAAGTGGTCGAGTGAGTCGCGCTGCCTGGCTTGCGGCGGTCCTTCTATCGGCGTGTGACGTCGTTGTCGACGCAATGCCAGATGGGATCCAGCAACCGATCGAGTGCGGCAACGGGGTCATAGAGGCCGGCGAGCAATGCGACGACGGCAATGCGGCAGACGACCTTTGCACCAGCAGCTGCAAATACGGCCGCAAGTCGTTGATGTTCTCCAAGCTAGCCGCGCCGTCGTTCGATGCGATGAGCTTCAACAGCTACGGCTCGGGCATTGGGTTCTATTGTGGCGCTGCGATCAGTTACACGTGCAGCGAGGGATTGCCTAGCATCACCAACTCGGCGCTCGCGTTTTGCGATTGCCTCGACAACATCGCGGACGCATCAGGCAAGACGATCCAGTCCGACGACAACTGCCCGCATAACGTCGTGCCCGATTTCTGGACATCCGGCGGTGGCTGGATGCGGCTCGCGACGATCGGGGAGATCACGAAAGCGTATGAGTGGCGACCTCAGATCGCGGGCGCCATGGTGACTGGCGACTACGTGTGGTCGTGCACGGAGGCGAACTCGCTTGTCGCGCCACAAGGTGAGGACTACGGCGTCATGATCATGCGGTCAGACGGCCAGGCCTCCACGAACGAGTACGAAACCTACTGCGGCTACCCGAGCTACACCCAGCACTACGCGATGTGTGTCGGCGTTGAGTACTAGTCGCCCACTAGTCGCTCACCTCTCCGCAAACCCCGCCACCCTGACCCACGGACCGGCGGTGTAGGGGAACGACTGATCGAAGTGCACGTGCGCCACGTACCACAGCGTCACGTCATCTCCATCCAGCTCCTCGTCGCCGACATACGCGGCGGGGAACGGTGCGCTGCCGGCCGCGCTTCGCGGCGAGAATGGCGCCCACTCGCCATCGTGATACCGGATCGCGAACATCTCGGCGTCGTCCCAGCTGTGCGGGCGAATGTTGATCGCCGCACCTGACCCGAAGTCGACCTGACGCCAAACGTTGCCCGCGTCGTCGGCCTCGCCGCTGTACGGAAACCAGCCCTCGTGCTGGACGCGCTGCCAGCGATCGTCCTCGAATCGCTCGAAGCCATCGTCGCGCGCACCGTCGAGATCGAAGTCGAACCGCCAGTGCGGATGATACGTGTGCTGGTCGTGAACGCCCGGCCCGTAGATCGTCAGCCATGGACACATCCGGCCATCGTCGTGGAAGCGCCACAGCTGGGTGTAGTTGTACGGCCCGGCCTGGAACGCCGCCGAAAGCTCGACGCCACCGCGGAACGTCTGCACGCGCACCGGCCCCTGCAAGTTACGCGTCCCCAGCGGCACCCACCACGAACCGTGAACCTCGACCGACTCTTGCTCGACTTCGAGCGATTGCCGCTGATGATCGATCGTCACGTAGGGCAACGAGCCCTCCCACAACACGCGGCGGCCACGGTAATCGGCCAGGTACACCATGATCCCGGCGGATTCGGTGAGCCGCCAATGAAACTTCCAGTTGGCTTCGCTGATCACGTTGCTCATCACCACTGCTCCGCTGGAACGACTTGAGCCACTGCGTTGTCGATCAAGTCGACGATCGCAACCACCGACGCGTGCCCATCGGGCCGGCCGAAGATCACCGCCGCGGAGCGCCGCGAATACGCGAGCTCCTTCTCGGTGCGCCCCCAGTAGTGCATCGCGGACTGGGCGGTGTCCCCGATCGATAGCTTTGCGCGCACCCGCTCGTCGGCGAGCGCCACCGAAATCGCGAGCGATTCTTCATCGCGCGACAGCATCGGCTGACTCTTGGTGAGATCGAGATGCGCGACCACGCCGGCATCGAGATCGACACAGGCATCGACACAGCGATCTGCCGCGTAGTCGTACGCAACGACCCGCGCCAGGCGATGGCCCGCCATCCAATGCGGAGGCTTGACCACGAGCGGCTCGGTGCAGATCACGCGGTAGCGTCCGACCTTGGCCATCGAGCTCAGCCGGCGATCCTCGGTCAGCGTTCGCAGCGCGTCGGCCACCTCGCCCGGGGTCAGCGGATCGAACAATGCGGGGTCCGCCTTCACCACATCGGCCGACCGGCCCGCACCTGATTTGGCCGCCTTCGCGCCGGCCTTGCCGGTCGTCTTGGCAGCACGTCGAGGTGGCAATTTCGGCTTGGTCTTCGCCTGGTTGGCGGGCTTCACCAGCTTCTTCGCGGACGCCATGGCGCGGACTATACACGTTTAGATCGGCCGCCGGCTTGGGGCGTCTTATTCCCTATGCTGCGAACCGCCGTTCTATTCGCTTCCTTGTTGTTCGCGGGTGCGTGCTCTGCAGCGGAGGCCGACGCGGTCGCTCCCCGGCCTCCCGGACCGCGCACCGCGTTGTCGATCGCGCCCGAAAAGATCCGGGCGCCGTACGACGTCCAGGTCCTGCGCGAAGGTGGCGAGACGCTACCGACCTACGGTCACCGCGGGAGGTTCTACGTCCAGGGTAACGCTGGTGAGCGCTACATCGTCCGAGTCACCAATCCAACTCCGCATCGGATCGAGGCGGTGATCAGCGTCGATGGTCTCGATGTCGTCGATGGCGAAAACGGCGATCTCAGGAAGCGCGGCTACATCGTCCCGGCGTACGGCGAGCTGAGGATCGAAGGGTTCCGCACCTCGGTCGAGGATGTCGCGACGTTTCGGTTCTCGTCGGTCGCTGACTCGTACGCCGGTCAAAAGGGCAAGGCGCGCAACGTCGGCGTGATCGCGGTCGCGCTGTTCGAAGAGCAGCGCCACGAGGAACAGATCATCATCGGTCAGCGCGACGAACGACGTGGCTATTTCGACGACGCGCCGACCGATGGCGCTCCGAGGAAGTCGGCGGGGCGCGCCGAAGCCTCTCGCCGTCCGGCGCCCCCGCCTCCTGCCACCGCCCCGCAGGGCGAAGCTGGTGCGCCTGCGCCGCGGGACTATCGGGCGGAAGCCGACGCCCCCGAACCGATGGTCGATCGGATGACCAACCGCAGCCGGCCGGGTCTAGGCACCGAGTTCGGCGAGCAGCGCTATTCGGCGGTGAGCTTCACCCGGTTCGAGCGCGCCACCAACCGCCCGATCGCGATCGCCGAGCTTCGCTACAACGACGCCGCCGGTCTGATGGCGCTCGGCATCCCGGTCCAGCCGATTCCCGACGAAGGCGAGATCATGACGCGCGAGACCGCCGATCCGTTCCCCGGCGATCGCGGCTTCGCCCGCGCTCCGTGATCTGCTCTGCTCCTGTCCTCCCCTGCGCACGTTGCGCATTTGAGTTCATCCGAAATAGAGGGAACGCCGATCACGGCGTCGGGGCTGGTGGTTCTTCGCACTCGTCGAACGGATTCTTGATGTTGTTGATGCAGACCTTGATCCGGGTCAACGAGCACAGCACGGTCTCGGTCGTGCCATCGAACACCACGTGTACGGTGCCCGGCTTGTAGCCGGTAAGCTTGCACTGCACGTCGAGCGTGGTGCCTATCGGTTCGGTGAGCGCGACGCCACCCGGACCGCGATAGGTATGGCCGACGTAGAGCGTCGCGTTCTCCGGCTTGGTCAACACCTGCACGGTCCACGGTCGCGCAGATGGCTCCGGCCCAGGTCTACTCGCCGTGCCATTGCGGCTCGGCACGCGCACGCGCACACCTGCGTCTACCGGTATCAGCTGCGCGACGGCTGCATCGGCGACGCCGGCATCGTCGACCACCGCGACTACTGCGGAGTCAGTCGTGGTCGCGACTCCGGCGTCTGCGTGCTCGACGACGACGATCGGCGAGTCCGTTACCGGGGAGCTCATGACGACGGCGACCGCACCCGCCGCGCCTGCGACCACCAGGCCGCTAAACAACACCGTCGGCCAGCGCCGCCGCAAGGCCGCGGAGCCACCCGACGTGAACACGTGGTCAAAATCGATCGGCCGCTCGTCGGCGGTGAACTCTGGCTCGTGCTTGCGGTTGGTCGGCGACTTGGAGCGCGTCGGCGGAGCGTTCGATGGGCTAACCGAGCGCGTGGCCGGCGGAGTCGTCGGCAACTTGGGCGGCGGCAGTGCGGCGACGAGGCTCGGATCCGCGCCCGGCGGCAGCGGCTGGAGCGAGTAGATCGGACTGCCAGTGATGCTCTGGCCGACCAGCGTGAGCACGCGCTCGAGCGCCTCGAGTAGTGCGCTCATCGTCTGGAACCGATTCTCGCGTCGCTTCGCCAGCGCGTTCATGATCACGGCCTCGAGGTCCGCCGGGATCGTCAGATCAGGACGAACCTTGCTCGGTGGCTCGATCGGATCGAGCATCTGCATCGCGAGCGTGCGAACCGCGGTCTCGCCGCGATGTGGCACTCGACCGCAGACCATCTCGTACATCAATACGCCGAGCGCGTAGATGTCGACGCGACCGTCGGTGTCGCTGCGTCCCGCTGCCTGTTCCGGCGCCATGTACTCGGGCGTTCCGAACACCGAGCCAACCTTGGTCAAGCGCGGGCCGGCCGCCGCGCCTTGCGTCGGTGTGACCTTCGCGATTCCGAAGTCGACGATCTTGACGAAGTCTGCCCGGCCGTCGCGATCGGTCAGGAACACGTTTTCTGGCTTGAGGTCGCGATGCACGATGCCCTTGTCGTGCGCGGCGCCCAGTGCGCGAGCGATCTGGGAAGCGATCTTGATCGTGCGCTCCGGGCTAAACGGCGCACCGTGCTTGATCGCCGCGCCAAGCGTTTGGCCAACCACGAACTCCATGACCGAATAGGTCATCCCGTCGGGCGTGGTGCCGAAGTCGGTGACATCGACGATGTTCGGATGGCCGATCCGTGACGCGGCCTTCGCTTCCTGAACGAACCGCCGCACCGTGCCCTCATCACTCATGACATCGCGCTTGAGCACCTTGATCGCGAGCGGCCGCTCGATCACCGCGTGGCGCGCCGAGAACACGACACCCATGCCGCCTTCGCCGATCTTGGCCTCGACGAAATAGCGGCCGTCCAGGGTCTCGCCGACCAGCCGGTCGTATTCGGTCGACCGCGGCGTCTCGAGCGCCTGCATCACCGATGACACCGAATTCGCCGCCGATAGCACGCGGACCCGCGACGACGGCGCTTCGAGCGTGTTGCCCTCGGTGATCTCGTGCAGCGAGATGTTGACCGCTGGCGTCGGTGTCAGCGGAAACGTGCCGCGACGCTCCGGCTCGGTCTCGCCCTTGGGGATTCGCTGCGCCGGAAGCGAATCCGACAGCAACGTTCGCTTATCGATGACGAGCGGTGTGCCGTCGTACGGACAAAACCCTGGTTCACCAAACGAGCGCTGGCAGTTCTGGCAGAGGTGCCGCACTCACCGCCCTTACCGAGTCTCTTGGTACAGCTGGGTTTGGTGATAGATGAACGCTTCCTCGGCGTCGGCGACCACGATGATCGGGCGGCCATTGAACCGCATCACCGTCACGGACCGCCCATAGGATTGGTTCGACTCCGGCTGTGCATCATGCAGCGTGAACTTGGGACCCTCGAGCCCGATGTCGGTCACCTTGAACAGCTCGACACGGCCCGCTTCGGAGACCCCGTCGGCAACCCCGTCGGGAATTCCGGCGACGACGTAGCGTCCGACATCGGTCGCCTGCTTGGCAGACCCCGCATCGATATCGATGATCGCCGCGGTCGTGACGCCGGCTGGCATCTGTGCTGCGCCGATCGCCGTCGGGACTGCTGGCGCCACGTCGTACAGCGCGAGGAACCCCATCGAGCCGTTCGAACCGACGAGCACCGCGATGTGATCGTCGATCATGTGGATCTCGGCGCCCTTCGCCGGCGTGAAGCTGGTGTCGACCACGCCGGTCGGAGGTGTGTTGCATGCGGCGAATACACCTGCGTCGTAGCGCACGAGCTGTCCGTCGCTGGTCCACACCACGATCGCGTCGTGGTTCATGCCCGGTGCGGATTTCACCGCCCCGATCGCGCGGATCGGAGCCGTTCCACCGCCGAGATCGAACATACACGGCGCGGGGGCTGCACCTGCGGCGAGCGAACGGTTGCTGACGCTGGACTCGGCGGCAACCAGCACGCTGGTCTCGCCACCCAGCACGGCGAATGTCGCCGCATCGGGAACGCCCCAGTTGCCGGCACGCTGCTCGACCGCGTCTTTCGTGACGATCACGCCGAGCGCCTGCACCAGCACGACTTGTTCGCTCGCGGGATCGGACAGCAAGATCGGCTTGGGATCGACCGCGCTGGAGCCAAACATCGACAGCGGGACGGACGGCGTAACCTGGTAGCTCCCGGTCGCATCGTACGCGAGCGTGAACAGCTGCGGATTCTCTGCGCCGAGTGCGAGCAGCTTGCCACCCATGTCGCTCGACACGTTGGCGCCGGCCACCGCCATCGGAAAGCTCGTCGAGATGCCCTCGTCCGGACGACCCGCGAGCGTCACCCACGTCGTGTCGGCGACGTCGTCAAACTCGGTCCAGTTACACGCGGCGCCGCCTGCGCACAGCGCGCCAACGGCAGCGACCGGAGCGAACTTGTTGAGCGTCTTCACCACTGCATCCCCATTCCCAGCCCGGCGTATCCCGGACCGATCTCAGGCTGAAGCGCGAGCGATCGCACGTCGAGTAACGCCGTCGACGGCGGTCCCTTGTCGCGGAATGTGTACCAGACCGCCGCTAACGCGGTCACTCCTGCGAGCGCGAACGCTCCGTTGGCGCCCCACGCCCACCACTTGCCGTGATCGAACCGCTTGTCGTTCGGATCCGGCGGCGGATTGCCGGCTGCGATCTCGGTCTTGAGCGCGTCGAGTCGCTTCTTCGACTGGAGACCACACACGATGCCACCTGCGGTGAACCCAGCGGCGAGCACGTACGCGGTAATCGCGTCGCTGCGGCTCGGCTTGGGAGCGAGCGACACTTTGACCGACATCTCGGTCTTCGCCTGGATCTTGACGGTGCGCGTGTACGGCTTGAACCCGGGACGAGTGACCGTGATCGTGTGGTCGCCCTGAGGGATCGCCTTCAGACACGGGCCGATCTCGCACGCGACCTTGCCGTCGACATAGATCGTCGAGTCTTCGATGCCCATGCCGATCACGTTGAGCTTGCCGACCGGCGAGCCGCTGAGCTGTGCGCGCACCGCATGGGTCGATCCGGCGATCACCTCGACCTCTTCTTTGTATTCGTTGTAGCCCTCGGTGCTGATCCAGAACGTGTGCTTGCCCGGTTTGATGTTCTGCGACAGCGGCGTCTTGCCGATCGCGCCGATCGACTTGTCGTCGATGTAGATGTCAGCGCCCGGCACGTTCGACGTGATCTCGACCCAGCCGAGGTAGTCCTCTTGCGCCATCACGGTCTTGAATACGAACAGCTTGCTCGGATCCGCCGAGATCGTCCCCTCGGCGATCTTGTAGCCGCGCTTCTCGATGATGACCTTGTGCGCGCCTTCGATCGATCCCGACCACGGCGTGGTGGCGAACGGACCCTTCTTCTTGTCGTCGAGATACACGGTCGCGTTTTGCGGCTCGCTCTCGATCACCACCAGGCCGCGCACCTTGACGTCGCCGAGCTGTTCGACCTCTTGCGATGGCGCCGCCGCGGGCGCCGCCGAACCTGCTCCCGCCGGTTGCGGCGAATCTTTGAGCCGCTTGATCTCGAGCTCGAGGACGCCGATCGCCTTCTCGACCTTTGCCTTGTCGGCGGCCTGGGGGTCGGCGTTGAGGTACTTCTTGTAGTACTCGACCGCTTGCTGGTACGAGGTCGCGTCCGACGTCTTCTTGCCCTTCATGTGGTAGCTGGCGCCGACGTTGTACAGAAACTGCGGGAACGGACGCGCTGCGAACGCGTCTTGGAATCCTTTCGCCGCCTCGTCGAACTTCCCTTGCAGGTAGTCGATCTGCGCCTGGTCGAACGCCGCCTGGGCCTGTTTCAAGGCATCGGCTGATTGGCCATGTGCGCGCCCACCAAGCGCCAACACGCTCGCGCACAACACGGCGCAACCCACGAACAGCAAGCGAGATTTCATGCTGGCTAGTCTCCCCGGAAAGAGCCGAAGCTTAACACAGGGCTCGTGCGCCCCGCCGGATCTGACGCGCTCGCCGGCGCGCCTGGGGCTAACCGGCGCCGCTAGCCGACGAAGGTCACGCTGGTGTCGAGCGGTTCGCGTTCGGTTCGACACGCGTTTGCCGGCGCCGCATCATCGCCATGGCCGAGCACGAGGCCGAACAGAATCACGTCGGTGTCGGCGATCGGTAGCAGCGCCCGCAGCGGCTCGGGATAGGCAGCCACCGATGCCATCGGGCACGCGTCGACGCCCAGTGCTGCTGCCGCGGTGACGACGAAGCCCAACCACACACCGACATCGACGTACGCGTATGGGCCGAGCCGGCGGTCGCACGACACGATCGCCGCGTGCGGAGCGTCGAACAGCGCGTAGTTGCGCAGCCAGGCGTCATAGCGGCCCACCTTATCCTCACGCGCGATACCCATCGACCGGTACAGCGCCGCGCCGCAGGCGATCCGGCGCTCGCGAAACGGCGTCGGATATTCGAGCGGAAACGGCACCTCGGGATGAGGGGTTGCGGACCGCGCTGCAGCTTGCAGCGCGGCGGCGAGCTTCGCGGTGATTGGTGGCTTGGTCGCCACCACCCGCCATGGCTGAACGTTGCACCAGCTGGGTGCCCGTTGCGCCGCGCCGAACACCCGTGACAGCACGTCGTCAGGGATCGGTTCGGGGCGGAACGCGCGTTTGCTGCGGCGCTCGGTCCACATCCTCTCGAGGTCTGCGATCACGCTAGCCTCATCAACCCAGCGGTCACTTCTTCCTCGCCAGCTCGCGAAACCGGAAGATTCCGGTCGAGTGGCCGTCGGAGAAGTGAATGCCGACGCCGTAGTTACCTACCAAGTGCATGTTCGCGACCGACAGGTCTTCGGGCACGGTCGCAGGGTCCAGCAGGCGCTCGCCCGTGGCCTCCGATTGGCAGTTGGCGCAGGTGCAGCGGATCCGCAGCTCGCGGGCTCCCCACACGTCCTCGACGCCTTCCTCCCAAACGAATCGAACCTCGCGTTGTCCGAGGCCGATGATCTCGAGCGGCATGGGCATGCGCGAGTCTTAGCACTAGAGCGATATCCAAAGATCCGCGTCATGTTGGCCTACGACACCTGATAGCCTGCGACCGTGTCTCCCCGCGCGCGGCAACGCCGAGCATTCTCGATGCCTCGGGCACCGGGAAAGGTGTTTGCCGACGGCAAGCGCGAGGCCGCCGACGCACTGGTTGCGGCGCTGCGCGCGCCGGCGATCGACAACGAGATCGTCGAGACCGTCACCCATCCATTCCATAGCTATCCGGCGCGCCTGCATCCAGCGACCGCGCAGGTGTTGGTCGAGCTCGTCGGCACGACGGCTCCGGCGAACGCTCCGCTCGTCGATCCGTTCTGCGGCTCGGGCACCACGTTGGTCGAGATGTGCGCGGCTGGGTCGCGAGCGATCGGCGTCGATCTCAATCCGCTCGCCGTGTTGGTCGCTCGCGCCAAGACCTGGACCGTGCCGCAGAAGCGGCGATTTCAGCTGCGCGACGTCGGTCACCAGATTGCCGGAGCGGTGCTCGCTGCCGGCAAAGCCGCGCGACGTTCGGGTGCGGAGCCGGCACCGATGCGAAAGCCGGCCGGCTTCGATCCCAATGCACGTAACCGCCGGCTCGCGGCGTGGTTTGCGCCTCATGTTCGGCGCGAGCTCGAGCTGATCGCGTCGAGTCTCGACGAGCTTCGTGGCCACGACGCCGAGCTCGCGGACGTACTGACCGCGTGTCTATCGGCGATCTTGTACAAGGTTTCGTCGCGAACGTCGGATACCGATGGGACCTGGGTCGATCGCAACGTGCCGCGCGGCGCAGCGGCACGGAACTTCGCTCAGCGGGTCGACCTGTTGGTCGCCGGACTGTCGGACCTTTCACGGGCGCGTGCGGGCGTTCCGGTCGTGTTCGAGCTCGACGCTCGCCGGCTCGAAGAGGTCGTACCACCAGGGACCGCCGGGGGTGTGATCACGTCACCGCCGTATGCCGGCACCTATGACTACGCCGAACACCAGCGGCTGCGATTTGACTTCTTGGGGCTTCGGCACCGCACGCTCGACGACGGTGAGATCGGTTCGCGCCGCAGCTTCGAAGCCTCGGCGCAAGTAGCGCAGCGCAAGTGGCGAACGGCGCTCGGCGATAGCCTGGCGGCGATCGCACAAGCCTTGGCTCCGGGGGCCGCGGCGGCGATCGTCATCGGCGACTCGCTGGCAAGCGCGCGCGCGGTCTACGCGCTCGACGATATTCGAGCCAGCCTCACCGGTGACCTGGTGGTGGAGGCGTGGGCATCGCAACATCGTCCGATGCTCGGCGGCGCTGAACGAAGGGCGTTCGGCGATCGCCCGAAGGCAGAGCACGCGGTGCTGCTGCGTCGCGTTTAGCTCCGAGCGTCGCGAAAACGTCCTGGAGTGCGTCGAGGATCGGGTGTACGACCCTCGGCATGGGGAATCTTCGTAGTGCTCTCGCGATGCTCGTGCTGCCGGTCGCGGCATGTGGATCCGAAAAAAATCCCGGCATCGACGCTCCAACGCAGATCATCGAGGACGCGCCGCCGGACACGAAGATGATCGACGCCGGTCCGGTCTACGACTTCACGTGCCTCGGCAACAGCGCCCCCACCGACGGCACCAAGACGGTGACGCTCTCGGGCCTCGTTCGCGCACTCGATGTGATGGGCATCCCGCCGATGCCGTCGATCGGCCCATTGGAAGATGCCGAGGTCGAGGTCTGCGTCGGCAACTGCGAAGACGACAACCAACTCGGCACCTCGAACACGATGGCCGATGGCACGTTCACCACCGATGCGATCGCGACGCAGGGCTCGCCACCGAGCCTCGATGCGTATCTGCGGTTGTCGAAGACCGGGCATCGCACGACCACGATCCATCCCGCGTCGCCGTTCACGATGGACGTCGCAGACATCCCGGCCGTGCTGCTTACGCCCACCGCGTTCGGCGCAGGCGAGCTGCTGCTCGGGGTCGATCAGAACGACACCACCAACGGCCTGCTCGCGCTCGGCGTGACCGATTGTGCGAACACGCCCATCCCCGATGCCACGGTCACCGTGACCCAGGGCGGCAACGCCGTGGGCCAGGTGATCGACGCAGGTGGGCTCGGCGCGATGTACGGCGGCGCCTATCTCGTCTACAACGTGCCCGAAGGCGCGACCGAGGTCGGCGCGATGTACAATGGCATGACGCTGCGCACCCACACGATCAACGTGCTGAAGGCCCAGACCGCCGCCACCCAGATCCGTCCCGGGTTCTAGCTCGCGCGCGAGACGCGGCGTCGCACGCGAGACGCGGCGTCGCATGCGATGCCTGCGTCACAGATTCGCGGCGGCACGTCGCACGCGAGGTTGAGCGTCGCTGTCAGCCACCAGCTGCGAGCTTCATACGCTCGTAAGCTGGTCACGCGATCTGTTGTGATCGCATGGTGGCAGCAAGCTCCGGGCGATGGCTGTTGGCAGTGCTCGCAGTCACGCGGGTGATCGGATCCGCAGTCGCCGACACGCCGCACGTGCTGTACCTGAACCGCTGTGCGGCAGACTGCGTGATCGCGCGTGGAGCTAGCGATGACGCTGCGGCGCATGTTTCGACGCTGGTGCGTGGCGGTAACACTGCGGTGATCTCCGAGTTCTCGCTCGGCGAGCCCGCGTGGTCCGAGCTCGTTCACTGCGTGCGCGAGGCGTACTCGCCCTACGCGATCACGGTGACCACGGAGCTGCCGGCCGCGGGGACGCTGTACAACGAGGTCATCGTCGGTGGCATCGCGGCGGAGCTTGGCCGATCTGGAACGGCGGGGGTGTCGCCGATCAGCGACGACTGCACGCCACTTGGCAATGTGATGTCGTTCGCATTCGCCAACCAATACGCACCTGACAACGTGCTCGGACTTTGCTGGGCGGTTTCTCAGGAGAGCGGCCACGCATTCGGGCTCGATCACGCGTACGAGCTCAGCGACGGCAGCTCTGCGTGTACCGATGTGATGAGCTACCGCGCCGACTGCGCGGTACAGCGGTTCTTTCGCAACAACTGGGCGCGCTGCGGCGAAGATACCCGACGCGCGTGTCGCTGCGGCGGCAAGCAGAACGCCCACGCCAAGTTGCTCGGCGAGCTCGGTCCGAGCACGCCGACCACCGCCCCGCCGACCGTCGAGATCGTGGAGCGGCTCGATCTCGATCCGTATCCCGAAGGCGTGGTGTTCGTCGTTGCCGGCGGTGGCCGAGGAATCGATACGCTGGAGCTGTGGCTGAACGATTATCCATGGGTGATCGAAACCGGTGTCGGGTCGCGGCCGGCAGCTGACGACATGTATCAACTCGTGATTCCTTCGAACGTGCCGCCGGGAATCACCAACGTCGTCGCGATCGCCAGAGACGATCTGGGGGCTGCGGCGAGCTCTCAGGGGATGACCCTCACGATCGGTCAGCCATGCGCGGCCGACCAGCAATGTCTCTATGGCCAGCACTGTTCCGACGGTGGTTGCCGCTGGGATCCTCCGGCCGGTGAGGTCGGTGATTGGTGTGATCATCCGCAAGCATGCAAGTCGCGGATCTGCCGGCGGTCGTTCAGCGATGGCTATTGCTCGATGTCGTGTGACCCGGAGACCGATCAGCGCTGTCCGGCGAGCTTCGAGTGCGCGTCCGATGGGGGCTCCAGCATTTGTCTGCGCCCCGGTGACACCCCGTCGAGCGGGTGCGCCGCGGCGGCACCTGCACCTGGCGCGGCGTGGCTCGTGGTGTTCGGGTTGACGCTGCGTCGACGACGACGCGCGGCGCGATCGTAGTACCTTCGCGTCATGCGGCGCGCGCTGCTCGTGGTGTTCGTGATCGGCTGCTCGAACCAGTCCGATCCACGCGCCGATTGCGAGCGCGCGATCGCGAAGGCGCAACCGGTGTTGGAAGATCTCGCGAGGACCAGCGGCCTGGAAACCACGCAGCTGTCGACCAAACATCGCGACAGCTTTATCCAACGCTGCGAGCAGGGGATCAGCAACGGCAAGCCGGATCCGACCACCCGCTGTGTGCTCGCCGCAGCCGACGACGCCGCGCTCCGCAAGTGCTTCGTCACGGCGCCGGCGCGCTGATCGAGTTAGCCCTCGGCAGCGGACGCGTCGTCTGCTTCCCAGACGATATCCATCGCGTCGTCGTCGCCCATCGCCTTTTCGAGCATCGCCAGCAGCTCGGGATCGATGTCATTGTCGGACAACACCTCGAGCGTGGGCCGATCGATGTAGTAGTCGCGGTCCTCGTCGTGCTCTTCTTCGAGTTGGTCGACGAGAAACTTGAGTTGCTCGTCGGTGATGGTTCCGATGGCATCTCCGGTATCGAGTCGGATCAGACGAGGCATGGCGTGCATAGTCTGCCTATCCAGCCTGGCTGTGGTCAACCGCCGGCGTGCTACACAGCGCGGGTGACCGATCTGCCAACCCATTGCGACGTCGCCATCATCGGTGGCGGATTTGCGGGTTGCGCCACGGCGTGGGCGCTGTCACGCCGCGGGGTCCGGGCGATCGTGCTGGAGCGGGAGCTCAGGTTGGGCCGATTCGCCAGCGGGAGGGGTGCCGGGCTCGGCCGTCAGCTGGTCGATGACGATGCCACGACCGCGCTGACGGTCCAGGGCGCGGCGGTACTGCGCGGCGAGCTGAACGCGGCGTGGTCGGCGACCGGGGGCATCCTGTCGTTCGATGATCGCGCGGCCGCCGCTGCGTATCGCGAGCGAGCGGCGCGGTTCGCGGTGGCGGTGGAGTCGATCGAGCCATCTCACGTGCGGTCGTGGTGGCCAGCGTTCGAGCGGTTGCCGGTGGTCGCCGCGCTGCGGATACCCGGTGATGGCGTGATCGATATCAAGCTGCTGCTGGCCTTGTACGCGGCGCGCGCAGAGCTCGCTTATGGCGTCGCCGTTCACCAGGTTGTTTCCGACGGTGAAGGTGTTCGGCTCGTCACCTCGCGCGGCGCGCTCACCGCGCAGGTCGTCGTCGATGCGGCAGGGGCATGGGCGGGCAGCGCCACCGGCCAGCCTCCGCTCGCCGCATTCACTCGACAACTGTTCGCGATCGAAGCGATCACCGGCACTGGCGCGCCATACCTGTGGCACCTCGGATCCACCGAGCTCTACGCGCGGCGCGATGGCGACGCCGTCGTGATGTCGTTCTGTGATGCCGTGCTCGGCGAGCCGTGCGACGCGCAGCCCGATCCCGCAGGCCCAGCCACGCTACGTGCCATGCTCGAGGCGTCGGCGCCCGGGTATGCGGGCGTCGCGATCGTTCGGCACTGGGCCTGCCAGCGCACGTTCACGCCCGAGCGCACGATGCGACTCGGGCGTGACCCCGAGCGGCCATGGCTCGTGTGGGCCGCCGGGCTCGGCGGTCATGGTGCGACCGCGTCGGCCGCGGTCGGCGAGGTGGTGGCTGGCGCCGTGATCGCAGCGCTCGCGAAGCGCTGAGACGGAGCGGTCAAGCTCCTAGTCGTTAGCCTCGTCGCACTTCGCGACCGCGTCGCGATCCTTGGCTGCGAGCGCGCATTCGACGCGCGCCCTTGCGGTCTTGTTCATGCACACGTTGAGAAACTCTTCCGCCTTCGCGCTCGCGACCGCCTGCTTTTGTTTTGCGAGCTCGGCCTTCACCGTCTCCGAGTTGTTCGCACCTGCGTTGTCGAGCTCGAGGTTCACCAGGTGATCGAGCAGCTGCTGGCACTGGGCCTGGCTCGGCGCGTCTTTGCATGCCGCGAGCGCCACCACGAGAACCAACAAGCAATGCCTCATGCCACCATCGTACACCGCGACTCGCAGCCGTGCAGCGGTCATACGCCGGGGAGGCTGGCGCGCAATGCATCGATCCGGCGTTTGATCTGGGCGGTCGGCTGCATCGTGATCGCGCGGTCTAGCACGGAGATCGCCGTCCGCGGCGCGCGGTCGGCTGCCCACGCTGTAGCCAAATGCAGCAGGATCTCCGGCTCGTGGGGCGCAAACCGCGACGCGCGATCGAGCACCCGAACCGCCTCGCGGGTGTTGCCGCGACGCAGCAGCAACCAACCCCAGCTATCGAGAATCGCCGGATCACCGGGTGCGAGCTCGCGCGCGCGCCGCAGCCAGCGTTCGGCGTCGTTCAAACGCTGGTTGCGATCCGCGAGCAGATAGCCGGCGAGGTTGAGCGCGCTCGGCAGGTTGGGTTTGGCTCGGATCAACGGCTCGAGGATCGCGAGGGCTTCGCTGCTCGCGCCGATGCGGTCTTCGAGGCGCGCCCGCGCCAGCATCGCCACGGTGGTGTTGCCGAGCGTCGCAACCAACGCGCGCGCGCCCGCGACATCGCCCGCGTCCGCGTTGGCATAACTCGCGATCAGCACGAGGTCGGCGTTGTCGGGATCGGCTTCGCGCGCTGGTGCGAGTGCCGCGGTTGCCGCCGGTGGATCTCCCGCCGCGAGCAGCGCCTCGGCGGCGACGCGTCGCGCGTCGGAGAACCGCGATGAGCTCGGCTTGATCTGAAGGGCACGTTGGGCCGCCGCGGCGGCGGCGTGCTCGGCCAGCTCGATCTCGGCGAGGGTCAGCTCGCCGAGGTCAGGCTCGATCACCGAGAGCTTCGATGCGATCGCGCGTGCGTCTTCGAAGCGACCGAGGCCGCGATGTAGTCGTGCGACCACCGCCAAGGCATCACCGTCGCTGCGGTCGTCATCGAGTAACGTCAGTAGATCGATCGCGGCGGTGTAATCGTCGGCTTCGCACAACAGCCAGAACAGCTCCTCGGCGACGTCGATCGCCTGGCCGGTGCGATCGAACGCGCTGCGGGTCTGCTCGATCGCTTGTTCGATGTGGCCGATCCGGCGCAGCGCTCGCGCGAGATCGAGGCGTCCGTCGATGTGATCGGGATCGAGCTCGATCACGGTCTTGAGCCTCGCGATCGCGCTGGCGAGCTCGCCGCGACTCTCGAGCCGCTGTGCCAAGCGATAGTGACCGTCGACCGAGTCGGGGACGCGCGAGATCAACCGGCGTAGCGTCGCCTCGGCCGCTTGAGGCGTCTCCAGTCTTGCGAGTCCGAGATAGCCGCGCTCGTCATCGCGATCGAGGGCGATCGCCCGGCGATACGCTGCGATCGCTTCGACTCGCGCGCTAGCGCCGAATAGATCGCCAGATGCGAGCCAGACCACCGAATGGTTGGGCCAACGCGCGCGAGCCGCCGCGAGCGTTTGTCGCGCCGCGGTGGGACGTTTGGCTTTGACCTGGGCGCGCGCGAGCTCGACGACGATCATCGGCTCGTCCGGCGCGGCGACCGCTGCCGCCGCCAGCGCATCGACGGCCGCCGACCAATCGTCGCGATTCGCCGCCAGCTTGCCCGCGATGTAGTGCGAATACGCGGCTGCAGGAAGCGGCGGCAGGGGCTCGAGCGGAGGAGGGCGTCCGCACGCGGCGATCGCGATCGCCAATCCGCACGCGATCATCCGCGCTGCGTCGCCGGTGCGCATGCGCGGCCGCGAGCGCGTGCCCTCCATCGTGTGGCGGTTATAGCGGAATGTTGCCGTGCTTGCGCGGCAGATTGGCCTGGCGCTTATTCCGCAGCGTGCGCAGTGACCGAATGATCGTCCGCCGCGTGTCGCGCGGCCGGATGATCTCGTCGATGTAGCCGAGCGACGCGGCCTTGTAGGGGTTTGCGAATCGTTCGCGGTACTCGTCGGTGAACCGAGCACGTGCTTCGGCGCGTGCCTTGTCATCGGCGATCTTCTCGAGCTCGCCGCGGAAGATGATGTTGACCGCGCCATCGGGACCCATCACTGCGATCTCGGCCGCCGGATACGAAACGTTGACGTCGGCACGGATGTGCTTGGACGCCATGACGTCATAGGCACCACCGTACGCCTTGCGCGTGATCACGGTGATCTTCGGAACCGTCGCCTCGGCGAATGCGTAGAGCAGCTTCGCGCCATGCTTGATGATGCCGCCGTACTCCTGGGTGGTTCCTGGCAAGAAGCCTGGCACATCGACGAACGTGACGATCGGAATGTTGAAGCAATCGCAGAACCGCACGAACCGCGCAGCCTTGGTCGATGCGTCGATGTCGAGACAACCGGCGAGGTGTGCGGGCTGATTGGCGACGATGCCGGTCGGCCGGCCGTCGAACCGCGCAAACCCCACCACGATGTTCTTGGCGTAATCCTTGTGGACCTCGACGAACTTTCGATCGTCGACGACGGCGCTGATGATCCGCTTGATGTCGTACGGCTTGTTCGATTCGAGCGGGACCACGGTGTCGAGCTCGGGATCCGCACGGTCTGCCGGATCGCTGGTCCCACGCACCGGCGGATCTTCGGTGTTGTTGCTCGGCATGAACGACAGCAGATCGCGGATCCGTGCGATGCACGACAGCTCGTCGGCCTCGGTGAAGTGAGAAACCCCCGACCGGCTCGCGTGGGTCGCGGCACCGCCGAGTTGTTCCTTGGTGACCTCTTCGTGGGTCACCGTCTTGATCACCTCGGGTCCGGTGATGAACATGTACGACGTGCGATCGACCATCAGGATGAAGTCGGTGATCGCGGGCGAATAGACCGCCCCGCCTGCGCACGGTCCCATGATCGCCGACAGCTGCGGCACCACGCCCGAGGTCAGCACGTTGCGCAAGAAGATGTCGGCGTAGCCAGCGAGCGATTCGACGCCTTCTTGGATCCGCGCGCCGCCCGAGTCGTTGAGTCCGACGACCGGACAGCCGATCTTGGTGGCGAGGTCCATCACCTTGCAGATCTTCTGCGCGTAGGCGCCCGACAGCGATCCACCGAACACCGTGAAGTCTTGCGCGAATACGCACACGGGCCGACCGTCGACGGTGCCGTGGCCGGTGACCACGCCATCGCCCAGGATCTTTTGCTCCTGCATGCCGAAGTCCGCGCAGCGATGGGTGACGAACTTATCGAGCTCGACGAAGCTGCCCTCGTCGAGCAGCGCTTCGATCCGCTCGCGCGCGGTCAGCTTGCCCGCTTCGTGTTGCTTATCGATGCGCGCCTTGCCACCGGCAAGCGCAGCTTTTGCCTCCATCTCTTCGAGGCGTTTGATGGGATCGATGGGAACAGCGCGGTCGGTCACGGCCGGTACCCTAGCCCGAACGACCTGCGATCACCATCGCATCTCCGTGGAAGTATTGGGGCTGCGGCGTTTCGCGAGCAGGGCCTAACGGCGGGCGACCGCGATGTAGGTCGAGACCAGCTCCCGCGACAACCCGCCGAGACCGTCATCCGGTTGTCGGACAGCCGAGTGCTTCACATTTGCGCAGGTTGAGCAGCTCGTCGGAGATCAGTACGATTGCATACGGTGGCAAGATCTCCTCGACCAGCTGACGTGGTGAACGTCGGGCAGGTGTTGCTGGGGAAGTATCGCGTGGATTCGATCCTGGGCCACGGCGGCATGGGGATCGTGGCGGCGTGCACCCATCTCGCGCTTGGCGAGCAGGTCGCGATCAAGATCCTGCGGCCCGATGTGCTCCGCGATCGCAATGTGTTCGAGCGGTTCTTCCGCGAAGCGCGCTCGGTCGTGAAGCTGAAGAGCGAATACGTGGCGCGGGTTCTCGATGTGGGGGCGCTCGACAACGACCTGCCGTACATCGCGATGGAATATCTCGAGGGCCACGATCTCGGGACGTTGTTGGCGCAGCGCGGCAAGCTGCCGTCGACCTGGGTTGCCGAGCTGATGCTGCAGGCCTCGGAAGCGTTAGCCGAGGCGCACTCGCTAGGCATCGTTCACCGCGACATCAAGCCAACCAACCTGTTCGTGACCTGGCGGCCTGATGGTTCATCGCTGATCAAGGTGCTGGATTTTGGCATCTCGAAAGCGCCGGCCGAGCTCGACGACGAGCTCACGCAGAGCCAGGCGATGCTCGGGACGCCCGCCTACATGTCACCCGAGCAGATGCGCTCGGCACGTGAGGTGGATGCGCGCAGCGACATCTGGTCGTTGGGGACCGTGATGTACGAGCTCCTCGAGGGGCGGCGGCCGTTCAAGGCCGACACGTTCTCGGAGCTGTGCATCAACGTGACGATCGAGCCGCCAGCGGAGATGGTGCATGCGCCGACCGAGCTGCAGAAGGTCGTGATGAAGTGCCTGAGCAAGTCGGTCGACGAGCGATACGGGTCGATGGCCGAGCTCGCGCGTGACCTGGTGCCATACGTTGCGGACCCTCAGCACGGCAGCATCTTGGTCGAGCGGATGGTGCGAGTGTTGCGGCGCAGCTTGAACGAGTCGGAGATCGTGCAGGCCGTGCCTCGCCACGCCGTCGACGTGAAGTTGCCTGCGGTACGGTTGCCGACCAATCAGCCGGCCGAGATGCCTGCCGGGACCGTGCGGGTCAGTGAGCCTGGGAAGCAGCGCTTGCCGTCGGTGCCGCCCGTGCCGCCGCTGCCGCAGACCATCGACGTCGCGGTTGGTGCGCATGTGCTGCCCGTCTCGGGAAGCATGACGCCGGTGAAGTCGCGGACCGCGCAGGTCCAGAAGGGCCTGCGCGCCGAACCAGCTCCGCGAGCGAAGCGCCGAACCCAGCGCGGCGGCTCGCGCTAGCTCTGTCGTTCGCTGGGGACGCGGACGGCGAAAAACCGATCTAGCGATTGGTAAACGTCATCGGGACCCGCCACGTGACCGACGGGCTACGCGGCGCCGTGTGCATGCCGTTGAACTGGCCCTGAATGCAGCGAGCGAGCGGAGCAGGGGCACCTGAGACGTTTGTCGTGATCGTGCCGTTGCGATCGATCGTCATCGCGAGGCGAGCCGCGACCCGGTTGCCGGCTTGTCCCGACGACACGAGATTCGCGTAGCACTGCTGGATCGAGATCGTCCGCGCCATCATGGTGCGTTGCAGATTTGCGTCGGGGATCGGTCCGAGTGCAACCTGAGGACCGCCGCCCGTGCTCACCGATTCGAATGCCTGCTGCAGTGTGATCTGGAGTGTTCCGACCACCGCGCGCGAACCGAGCAGCTCGAACGGAAGCGACTTCTTGGTACCGAGCGCGGCGATCTCGAGCGTGCCGCGAACCGGACCGGTCGATGAATCGCCGCGGGTCACCTCGATGAGATAGTTGCCGCGGCGGAGCGATCGGATCGACAGCTGTTCGCGTTCGTCGCTGCTGGCATCGGCGGCAGCGGCATCGTTGCGGCCACCCATCCACGACACCCGCGTGCCGTCGGGGGCGACCACCGAGATGTCGAGGTCATGCCCGCCAGCCCAGTGGGCGTTGACCACCAAGTCACCCGATAGCTTCGGCACGAGCAGCGCCACCATCGCGGCCTTCTCGGCGGCAGCGCGGGCGGCATCGTCGGCGAGCGCGCGGGTCACCAGCTCGGCATCGCCGGAGGCACCCGTGGTGCGGAGACAGCGGATCGCGCTGCCTGCGCGGTTCGCGTCTTGTGGCGCCAGCGCTGCCAGCGCGATCCGGTGGCTACATGCTTGGGCCATCCGGCCGACACTCTCGTAGGCGCGAACCATGCGTTCGTGCAGCGCGGGGCGATCGGGATCGAGATCGACGAGTCCTGCCAACGTGCGCAGTGCGAGCTCGCGCTGGCCATCGCGACCGAGCAGATCGGCCAGATAGCCGAGCGCCTGCGGGTCGAGCTTGTCGCGCTCGAGCCAACGGCTGGCGACTTCGCGAGCACGATCGATCTCACCGGCGTACGACAACGCCTGGACCAGCGCGCGGTGCTTCTCGCGGCTATCCGGCGCTGCGGTGAGCGCCGCCTCGGCGTTGGCGACTGCCCTGGTGATGCCGTCGGTGACGCCGGTGTACGCGGCGAGCGCCGGCGTGCGGACCCAGGTCCGGCGGAATGCCATCGCGCCCATCCCCATGCCACGACCGCGGCGCCGGAGATCGATCGCTCCACCGTCATCGTCGCTCCGTTCGATCCGGCGGGGCGCCGGCGCTGGCTCTGCTGCAAGAAAACTCTTGGCGAAATCTGCGGGTGCGTCTTCGGTCTTGGTGGAGCGGGTCGACGCGCCCAGACCCTCGCCGCTCGCCACCTCTGCCGCCTTCTTGCCTGGCGCGTCGTTCTTGTTGGTGCCGGCGCTGTAGTCGATCGTACCGGCGGTCACGACCTCGTCGAGCTCGTCCTCGCCGGTCCACGTCGCTGCTGGCGACCGGCGATCGACGCCGAACGCCTCGAACATCGCCGCCGACTCGAGCACGAGCAATGACGTCTCGCGGGACATCACGCCATATCCCTGCGACAGCGCCACGATCTGCGTCCGATGATCGTTGTCTCCGCGGCGCTCGAGCTGCTCGATCGCGAGCGACGCCCACAGCCGCGGCACGAACCCGTTGCCGGCCGCGGACGACACTGCGAGCTTGACCGGATAGCGCTGCTCGAACGGCTGACCACCCACGGTGCCCTTCAGCACGACGTCGCCTTGCACCTCGCCGGTCAACCGCGCGGCGATCAACACCTCCTCGCCCGAGCGCACGGTCGGCAGCTGCGTCGGTGCCACGTCGGCGAGCCCGCTGGGCAGCTCGATCGTGGCGTTGCGCAGCTGCGCGCCTTGCGTCGATTCGAGCGCGATCATCGCGGCGGTCTTCACCGATTGTCCGGGCAGCCACGCGAGGTAGCTGCCACCACCACCGCGAGCGGCCGCGGCGAGCACCGCCGCATCGGCATCGCCGCCGATCCCGATCGTCGTGAGCTGGAGATCGCGCGGAAGGCTTGCGATCGCCCGCTCGACGTCGGCGACGCGACGAAACCCGGTAGTCGCAAAGCCGTCACCGATGTAGAGCACCCAGCGCTCGCGATCGCCGCTGTTGCGAAGCCCTTGGCTCGCGGTCCGGATCGATCCGACGACGTCGCTCGCGCCAGCTGGCACCTGCTCGGTTAGCCAGCGACGGGCCTCGCTCGCGGCGGTCGTCGATGGCGCACGGGGTGCACCCATCGTGCGGCACTCGGTATCGCAGGCAGCGATCGTGAAGCGATCGCGGCGATCCATATCGGTCACCATCGCGACTGCGAGCTGCGACGCGCGGGTGAACCGCTCGCCGACCATCGATTGGCTCGAGTCGATGACGATCATCAGATCGCGCGGCTTCGACTCGCGCCAGCGCGGCAGCGACGGACGGAGTGCGAGCACTGCGGTCGGTCGAGTGTCGGCGGCGACGGCGCGCTGGGCCGCGACGACTTTCGGATCGATGCCCACGTTTTGTTTGGCTGCGAGCTTGTCGTCGGGTGCAACGGCGGCGCCTGCACCGGTGTACGTCCACGCGCGCAGCTCGGCGTCGCCGTCCGCTGGTCTGTACTCGATCACGAGATCACCGCGGGGAACGAAGCCGCTTTGCCGTAGCGTCATCGCGCTGACGTCTTGCCGCGCTGGGTCGGCGATCAGTTGATAGCCGCTGGCGCGTGCCGAGCCAGCGGCCGCGCCGCGAACCTCGACGTCGACGTTGAATTGATTGGCGACCGTCGAGCCATCGGCGGAGTGAGCGAGCGGATAGGTGTACTGGCGCACCCGGCCACGCGGTGTGACCACCTGGGTATATGCGATCTTGATGGTGCGTTGGCCGTTGGCCGGGATCGGGAAGATCCGCAGCTCGAAGCGACCGCCGCGCTTCCAATCGAGCAGCGCGGGATCGCGCCAGCTACCGTCGACCCAGATGATCTCGTCGGGACGGCGCGCGATCTGCAACTTGGGCGTCGCCTTGTCGATCACGCCCTGCCAGATCTTGGCGCCGCGCTGCTTGTCGACGAACGCGCCTTGCTCGAACCCACCTTCGACGTCGAGCTCGAGGCTGTCGATCTGGGCGTCTGGCGGCAGCGGGAACTGATACACGCCTTCGAGCGTGGTGTTGCTGTCGTTCTTGAATGTCTCGGTGATCTCGGTGCGTGCGACCGGACCGACGATGCGGACCTTCACGTCGTGCTGAGCGAGGGCGAGGTTCCAGTCGCGGTCGCGAGATTCGCCAGGCTTGTACGCGCGCAATGCTCCGAGGCCCGCGGCGACGTCGTCGTTGGTCACCGGTTTCTCCGCCAGCTCGGACCATGCCAGCTCGCGTGCGAGTGATGGCGCGGCGGCGACGGTCAGCTTGCCGGTTTCGATCACGCCTTCTTCGCCGGCGCCGACGCGGTCGTGGTTGCCACGCGCGTCGTGAAGCTCGACCGCACCGCGCACGACCTGCACTGACGTGAGCGTTGTCGTCGCGGTCACCACCAAGCGCGTTCCGATCACGTCGATTCGGCCATGGGGCGTGGTGATCGCTGCGCGCCGACCTTCGACATGCGCGACATCGGCGACCACGCGGCCCGCTGGCATCGTGATCTTGCGCGGATCGGCGCCGTCGAACGCGATCTCGGTGCCGTGGTCGAGCACCAAGCGAGTACCGTCGCCGAGCTCGAGCGCGGCGCGCGTGCGGTCGTCGGTGCGAATCACCGCACCTGCGGGAATCAATTCGTGGTTGCCGATCAGCCGCCAGTCGTCGCCGCTCTTGATCGAGACACCGCCGACAGCGTCGGCCGCGGCTCGCGCGATCGTCGTGAGCTTACCGACGATGCCGTCGGGGAACGACGAGCGCTGGGTGACCGCGGGTGTGGTCGTCGAGCTCGAGAAGTAGATGCCGGATGCGCCGGCGGCGAGTGCCGTCGCCGCGCCGATCGTCATCCATAGATTCGGCCGGCGAGGTGTGGTGCGCGGTGGCGCAGGACTTCGTTGCGCGGACGCTGACCGTTGGGGCGTCTGGCGTGGAGCCTCGGGAGCCTCGGCTCGTAGCTCGGGGGACGGCTTTGCGAGCTCGACAACCGCGGGAGCTTCACGATCGATCGCGGCGAGCACGCGCGAGGCGAGATCGCTGGGTGCGGTGTAGTCATTGGCCATGGCGGCGACCTGATCGGCGAGCGTGGTCGCTTCGTGGCGCGCGTCGCGGCAATGGTCGCAGGTCGCGAGATGTTCGGAGTGACGAGCGATCGCTTCGCGGTCGTTGGCCACCAGATCGGCGAGGTCATCGAGAACGTGGTCGCAAGTGTTGGTCGTATTCATGGTGCAATCTCCTGCTCGGGCATCACGGAACGGAGCTTGGCCAGCGCTCTGCTGATGCGTTTGCGTGCGGCCGCCTCGTCGAGCTTGCAGGCCGCGGCGATCTCTCGATGGCTCAGGTCGGCGACGAACCTGAGCACCAGCGCCTCGCGCTCGGTCGGCTTGAGCTGTGCGAGTGCATCGCGCAGCGCGCGAGCTCGACGCCGCGCCGCGAATGCATCGCGCGCTTCGCCTGCGACGGGTACCAACTCGAGCAACTCGCGCGTGCGGCGCCGGGACTCGAGCATGTGAGCACACACGTGGCGCGCGATGCCGCATAGCCACGCTTTCACGGAGCCATCGCCGCGGTAGCTCGCCATGGCGCGGTGCGCGCGCAGCAGCGTCTCCTGACAGGCCTCGTCGGCGTCGGCTTGCGACCCTAACAACGCCATGCTCAGGCGACCGAGCACCGCGCCGTGGGTACGTGCACACGCCGCGATCGCGTCGCGATGACGACCCTGCTCGATCAGCGCAGCGATCGGATCCGCCGGCTCGGCAGGTACTGGGGGCAACAGCGGGACGGCAGCTTCCATTCCGTCCCCCACGTGCGGCCGACCCGTCATTTCGTGACCGCCGCGGTCGGAAAAACTCACAACCCTGCGAGATCCATCGAGCTCCGTCGGCGCCATGGCAAGTACCAACGCGCGACGCGCCGCTCGGAGCTACGGACGGCTACCTACGTTGTCCTACCGTGCATGTACGTAATGGTCGCCACGACGTGGCCGAGCGGATCTCTGCCTCCTTCGTCTCTGCGTGGCTCATTTCGGATGAACGCAAAGCCGTGACGAACGCAGAGGAAACGAGGACGCAAGTGGATCAGCTCATCAACGCGCGCGTGATCAGAAACGCGACGCCGGCCATCACCAGCGCGCCGACGATCAGCATCCACGGCTGAAGCGAGAACCGACCGGCACGCGCCGGCGGATCGGTGCGTCCAGGCCGCGTCGGTGGAACATAGCCTGCCGGATACGCCGCACTCGGGCGTTGTGGCTCGACGCTCCAGACCGGATAGCTGTTGCGCGTTGGTGCCATCGGGGCTGGCGGTAGCAGCGTATTCGCATCGGCCGTGCTCGCTGGAGCGCCTGGCAACGTGCCGGGTGGCGGCAGCGATACCGGAACACCTGCGAGCGGGTTTCGTATGTCGACCGTGCCTGGGATCGGCGCGCTCGGCTTGGGCGGTTCCTCGGGCGGGCGGGTTGGCTGTGCGCGCTTCGCAGGCGGGTTCGTCACCGGCTTGGCGCGATCGGCGTTCGGAGGTCGCGTCGTCGCCGAGCGGCCGCGCGGTCGACCATCCGTCGTCATCTGCTGGAGCTCGGTCGGTGACAGCGGCGCATGGGCGCGGGTCGGCTGGTCATCGGTTGCCGGTCGCGCGCGGCGCGGCGGATCCGCGATCCGGCTATCGCTGCCCCGCGACTCGCGCAGCATCCGGATCTGATCGTTCGATAGCTGAGCGAGCCGTGTCTCTTCTTCCTCGAATCGATCGATCACCTCGCGCGCCGCTGCGAGACCTGCGCCATCCTGGTCCTTCATCGAGAACGCGATCGCGGTACGGATTCGGAACACCGTCGACTCGGTGTTCTCGGGGACGTCGAAGCGATCCAACGTCATCGGTGCGGGTGCGACGTTGCGCTGGCTCTCGCGCTCGATGCGTTCGGCACTGTCGATGATCTTCGCGAGCTCGGTCGCGGGGTCACCGACGGTGACGTCGAGCGAATACCGCAGCGATCGTAGATTCGCGCCGAACTGCGCGGCGGTCGGCCGGCGCATCGGATCGCGCGCCAGCGCCGCGAGCAACAGATTGTCGATGTCCGCTCCGAGCCGCGGGTCGACCTCGGTGGGTGGCTGGACCTTGGCTTCGCGCACCGCGCGCAGGGCCTCGAGGTCACCGAGGCCCGAGAACAACCGGCGGTTGGTGACCAGCTCCCACAACAGCACCGCCACCGAGAACACGTCGCTGCGCGGATCGAGATGCTCGTTGCGGGCCTGCTCCGGAGAGATGTAGGCAAACTTGCCGCGAACCGCGCCATGTCCCGTGGGCTCTTGCTCGGCGCGCTTGGCAATCCCGAAGTCGGTGAGCTTCACCTCGCCCGCGCGCGAGAGCAGTACGTTCGAGGGCGAGACGTCGCGATGGACCAGCGACATCGGCTTGCCGTCGGGTGCGCGCGCAGAGTGTGCGTGGTCGAGCGCTTCGCAGATCTCGGCACCGATATGGAGCGCGAGATCGAACGGCATCCGGCGCCGAGTCGTCTCGAGACCGCGCTGAACGCCACCGAGATCCTTGCCGTCGACGTACTCCATCACCAGGAAGTACTGGCCGTCATCACCTAGGCCAACGTCGAAGATCTGGACGATGTTGCGGTGCTTGAGCAGCGACAGCACCTTGGCCTCGGCGATCAGCAACTCGACGAAGCGCTTGTCTTGCGACAGGTGCGGCAGGATCCGCTTGATCGCGACCGGCTTTTCGAAGCCGCCGGCCGCCACGGCCTTGCCTCGAAAGATCTCGGCCATCCCGCCGACGCCGATGCGGTCGAGCAGCTCGTAGCGGGTCACGTGCGAGGAATCTACCATGGTCACGCGCGACCCTGGCGCGGAGTACCATGGCGTTCGTGAACCGCGTCGCCGCCCTTGTCGACACCGCGCTTGCCGAGGGCGTCGGCTCTGCGGCCGCGGTCTCGATCGGGGATGCTGGCATCGAGGTCGCCCGGTTTGTGCGGGGCCACGTTCGTCGGACGCCAGATCTCGGACCGCCGATCGACGAGCACGCGTGGTTCGACGTCGCATCGCTTACCAAGCCGATGTCGACCGCTGCCTGCGCGATGGTGCTCGTCGGCGACGGCAGGCTCGATCTGGATGCACCGATTCGCCGCTGGATCCCCGGCGCGGCGACCATGGGGACGGTGGGGCAGTTGCTGGGCCATACCGCCGGCTGCCTCGCGCATGTCGAGTTCTTCCGCACCTTGCGCCAAGGTGATCACACAGACCCGGGGCGCGAGCTCCTCGAGCTCGCGGCTGCACAACCCGCCGGCGAGCCAGGAACCAGCGCGGTGTACAGCGACCTCGGCTACATCTTACTCGGTGCGATCGTCGAGCGCGCGAGTGAGCTGCCGCTCGAGGCAGCGTTTGCCGAGCTCGTTGCCGGCCCGCTCGGTCTCGAAGCGCAGTTTCCCGGCACGACCGTGCTCGACGGTGCGGTCGCCACCGAGCTCGACGATCGCGGGCTCGTGTGCGGTCGAGTGCACGACGAGAACGCCTACTTCGGCGGCGGCATTTGTGGTCACGCCGGGCTGTTCGCCACGATCGAGGACGTCGCGCGGTTCGCGTTCGCGATCGTCGAGACGTTCGACGGGCGCGCGCAGGGGCGGTTCCGCGTCGAAACCGTGAGGCAGTTCCTGACCGAGAGCGGTGCGCTCGGGGCGTCGTGGCGGCTGGGTTGGGATACGCCATCGGCCGAACCCGGCGTGTCACATGCGGGCGATCGCTGGCCTCGCACCCTGGCTGTCGGTCATCTCGGGTTCACCGGCACATCGCTTTGGCTCGATCTCGCGCGCCGTCGCTGGGTGGCGCTGCTCGCGAATCGCGTCCATCCATCTCGTCATGGCAGCGCCGACGCGATGAAAGCGCTGCGCCGTGCCATCAACGACACAGCCATCGAGGAGCTCGACCGAGATGCGTAACCAGCCAACGAGACGGGTCATCCTCGCCGTCGCGGCGATCGGATGGGCATTGCTCGGTTGCAAAGCCGGCACCGACCCCGCCGCCAAACCCGCCGAGCTCGCCAGCGCCGATGCAGTGATCGAGGCATCGATCGCCGCTCAGGGAGGCCGCTCGGCGATCGGAAACATCACCTCGATTCGGCAGACCGGCACGATCCGCGTCGTCGGGCAAAACATTGCAGGTAGGTTCTCACTGATGGCCAGCGCGCCGCGCAACTCGATCATGGTGGTGGACATCGAGCGGCTGGGCACCAACATCACGGCGGTCGCTGGTGACCTCGCATGGACCAAAGATCCCAAGGCTGGATATCGGATGGCGAGCGGAGCCGAGCGCGAAACCTTGCGCCGCGAGCTCACGTTCAATGCGGATCTCGTCTGGAAACAGTTGTATCGCTCGGCCGAGCTCGAGGGGCTCGCCGAGCTCGGCGGCGTTCGCGCGTACAAAGTGGTGCTGACCGCGAACGATGGTGCGATGCAGACTCGATACTTCGCGAAGGACACGCTGCTCCAGATCGGCACCGAGACCGTGGTCGCTACGCCGACTGGTCCGCTCGCGCTGAAACAGCTCAACTCCGAGTTTCGCGAGGTCGGTGGTGTCAAGTACGCCCACAAGCTCGTGCTCCATCAGGGACCAGCAACGCTCGAGTTCACCATCGAAAAGCTCGAGACCAACGTTGCTTTGCCGCCGGATGCCTTCGCGTTGCCAGCCGAGCTCAAATCACAACCACCGACGAACTGAACGCCAAGACGTCACCTCCATGGTCACGCAGGCAGTCGTACGCTGACGGTTTGGCAGCGCTCTCGCTGCGCGCGACCTGCCGACGCCTGGGTACGTGTTGGCCCACGAATTGCTGACCTCCCGCGCATGATGAAACCGTCTCTGTTGCTCCTCGGATTGATCGCGACGCCGGCATTTGCCCAGCCTGCTAGCCCGCCTGGAGCAACGTCGAAGCCCGTCGCCCAACCACTTCACGTCGAGCTCACGATCAAGACCGCCAATGATGTTCGCTCGCACGAGCTCGCGCTGGTCACCGATCCCAGCGGTCGGAGTTGCAGCACGATCAAAGATCAGACCACCAACTCCACGGATTCCATTCAGGTCTGCGCTTCCGGCGACGGTCGCGTCGTTCGGCTTCAGGTCGACTGCGAGATCGTTCGCTCCGGCACGACGAGCTATCGCGCAAACTGGGAGACTCCGGTCGTACGAGGCTCGAAGATCGAGGTCGGCCGTGCGAACACCGCGCGATTCACGATTGCGATGAAGTGACCTGGCTCACGCCTTAGCGGGGCCGATTGCTTAGGATCTTGGCGCGGCACGGATCTCGCCGCCGCTACTTGCGTCCGTTGCGGCGCTTGCGCGGCTTGGCGTCCTTGCGGACATCGCTGCCGAGCGCGCCGAACATGCTGTTGACGCCGCGATCGGCGCACGCCCACATCGTCACGAGGATCGCAAGATCGGCGAGCGCGCGGCGGCTCATCGACGCGGGGATCACCAGGCCGTAGGTCTCGGACACGAACCGCAGGTCGCGCAGCACCCGCGAGACCTCTTCGCGATTGACGTCGCCATGCCAATACACGACGCGAGTCAGCAGCAGCTCTTGATGGCGCCGCAGGAACTCGCCCATCGACAGCGGTTCGGCGATGCGATGGGTCGGCGGCCGGCAGATCTCGAGCAGGTCCTCGAGGTATTCGTTCCAGTGCCGCGCGAGTCGCCGGTTCTCGGGTCGCCGCAGAAACTTCACGCGGTCGACCGAGAAGTCGCCCTTCACCGTGGTCCGAAACCGCGGCGTCACCGCCATCAGGTCGTAGAGCACGGGCGGGTTGTCTTTGACGTAATCGACGTCGTGATAGCGCCACCAGTTGCGCAGCTGCGGCCAGGTGCAAACCGACAGCAGTGGATCGTCGGTCGAGTCAACGACGACGAACCGGCGATCTTCGGCCCGCAGCACTGTGATCCAGTGCGTCCACTCCTCGACGCAAAGCAGCACCGGGGTCTGCTCGCGCAGGTGCTTGGTCAGGATCTTTCGCGCCTGCTCGGCATCGCTCCGGCGCTCGAGCACCAGATCGCATTCGAACGCTCGCGCCGCGCGTGCGAGCTGGATCTCGTTGGTGCCCGACCACCAGTGCGTCTTGGCAGTCGTCTGAATCTGTCCGACGTCGACCATCCGGCCGAGCGCGAGCAACGCGTGCTTGAGCGCGAACGGGCCGCACGTCCACTCATTGGGCTGCGGGTAGAATCCGGGTCCCGTCAGGGCCTCTGCCACGCTTGCGACTCTAGCACCAGCCGCCGAAACAAGGGCGGCGCCCGCGGCACTCCCGTATAGTTATTGTCTTGTTATTTCAAATCCTTGCGTCTGGCGACGACCACTTCCACCGACGACCAACCACCACCGAGTCACGAGGATGAGCCGCGACCAGGCGAGCCCAGCGCTGAAGCGCTCGGACGTGGTCGGAGCCGATCGCGGCTCGATCGATAGCGTCGACCAGGAATGCGCGCTGGCGATCGAAGTTGTCCGGAGTCCACGCGATCTCCGCTACATCGAGCTCACCCGAGCTCACCCGCGAGCGGTCGTCGAGCCACAACACGAGCTCGTGCTCCCACCGCCCTTGCGCCAAGGGCCGAGCCGCCTCCGCGGTGGCGCGAAGCATGGCGGATCCCACCTCCGGCGAAACCAAGAGCTCTGTGGCGGGTCCGAGCCGGTGATTGGACAGCACCAACACGGCGCGGAACCTACTCCGGCAGTCTGACGCTATTGCCCTAGGATCGTGACGGTGATGCGTCGCTTGTGGGGAGCCGCACGATGCTCCCATAAATACAGCCCCTGCCAGGTTCCAAGCGCCGGCCGGCCGTCGATGACGGGCACCCCGATCGAGGTCTGGGTCAAGACGCTCCGCACGTGGGCGGGCATGTCGTCCTCACCCTCGTCGGTGTGCATGAACAGCTTGTCGCCATCGGGGACGAGCCGTGCCATGAACGCTTCGAGGTCGCGGCGCACCGTCGGATCAGCGTTTTCGCAGACGATCAGCGACGCGCTGGTGTGATGCACCCAGATCGTCGCGAGGCCATCGCGAATCCGACTGTCCCCGACGATCCCGATAACGTCGTTGGTGATGTCGTAGCTGCCTCGTCCGTGGGTGGCAACGGTCAGCTCGCCTCGGTGAACCATGGCTTGCTCGTCCCATGGCGAGGGCGCGCGCGCAACCCCGGATGCATGAACAGAACGCGCTAGACGTGAGCGTGACAGCTCGAGATCGTGACAGCTCGAGATCGTGGCGCTAATGTGAGCGCGTGATCCGGCGGGGATTGCGCTACGTCGACGAGCTTTCCGAAGGGTTTCGAAATCAACTCGCGCTCGCGTATCGCGCCAAAGATCTGCTGGGCTTCGGCCTGCGTTCTCGGATGCGCGAAGGCTACACGCTCCAGGATTTTCGCGCCGACCTACTCGCTGCGCTAGTGGTCGGCGTCGTGGCGTTGCCGCTGTCGATGGCGCTCGCGATCGCCTGTGAAGTCCCACCGCAACACGGGCTATACACCGCGATCATCGCGGGGATGATCTGCGCGCTGCTCGGCGGCACGCGATTTCAGGTCACCGGGCCCACCGCGGCCTTCGTTGTGATCTTGGTTCCGATTGTTCACCAATATGGGCTCAGCGGGCTGCTCGTCGCCGGAATGATGTCGGGCGTCATGTTGCTCGCGATGGGGCTCGCGCGCCTCGGCCGATTGATGCAATTCGTTCCGCATCCGGTGACCACCGGATTTACCGCTGGCATCGCGTTGGTGATCGCGTTGCTTCAGCTCAAAGATGCATTCGGCGTTCAGGTCGGCCGCACGGAGGGCACGGTCGAATACGTCAGCGCGCTGTGGGCTCAGCGTGCCGCGATCAATCCGTGGGACGCAGGCGTCGCCGTGCTCACGGTCGTGTTGCTGCTCGTGGTGCCCAAGATCGTCCCAAAGATTCCAGCGCCGCTGATCGCGCTCACCACGGTCTCGCTGCTGGTCGTGTTGTGCGATTCGCTGATCCCCGACTTCGATGTCACGACGATCGGGTCCAAGTTCGTTGCCACGATCGGAGGGGAACAGGTTAGAGGCATTCCGCCGCTGCCGCCGCTACCGATCGCGCCATGGGACATGGAAAGTGCTGGCGCGACGCTGAACTATCAGATGATCCGCGATCTGCTGCCGTCGGCGTTCGCGATCGCGACGCTCGGCGCGATCGAGTCCCTGATGGCGGCGGTGGTCGCCGATGGGATGAGCGGCACCCAGCACGATCCGAACTCGGAGCTAATCGCACTCGGCATCGCCAACATCGTGTGCCCATTCTTTGGCGGGATCGCAGCCACCGGAGCACTTGCTCGTACTGCCACCAACATTCGCGCCGGTGCTCGGTCGCCAATCGCGGCGGCGCTGCACGCGGTGTTCGTGCTCGCGTGCACGATCATACTTGCACCGTTGGTCGGCTACCTGCCGATGGCCGCGCTCGCGGGGTTGCTGATCATTGTCGCCCGTAACATGTCGGAGGCGAGGCACTTCGTACGGCTCGCTCGCATCGCACCGGGATCCGATGTGATGGTGATGCTCAGCTGCTTCTTCCTCACCGTCGCGTTCGACATGGTGGTTGCGGTGACGTTCGGGGTGCTGCTCGCGGCGTTGATGTTCATGAAGCGAATGGCCGTGCTGACCCGCGCGAACCTCCAGACCTTCGACCTCACGAAGTTCGACGTGCCCCCCGGCGTGCGGGTCTACGAGATTGCTGGTCCGTTGTTCTTCGGTGCTGCGAAGACTGCGATGGAGGCGCTCCACATCGCTGGCGGCAAGGATCACACCGTCGTCATCTCGATGCAGCACGTGCCGACGATCGACGCCACTGGGTTGGTCGCGCTCGAGTCGGCGCTCGATCGATTATTTCGATCGAAGGTCAAGGTGATCTTCGCCGGTCTCACACCCGAGGTCGCCGAGATCTTCGAGCGCGCGGGGATCAAGCGGGAGCCCGGAAAGCTCGCGTATGCACCGGACGTCGAGACCGCGATCAGCGTGGCGATTGTCCACGCTGCGCGAATCGGCGGTCTCTTCGATAACTCACAGCAAGTCCAGGTCTCCTCGTGACCCGCGAGGTTTGTTCGCTCGGGCCAAACTGCCATCTGATATCGTCAACCTGCGATGCGCCTTGTCGGTGTCCTAGCGCTACTCGTGGGCCTGACCGCTCCGGTCGACGCGGGCCCGAGCGCGTCGACGAGCTCGTCTGCCACGGTCGGGAGTAGCTCGACGACTGCCAAGCGCGTTCGCAAGACCCGCAAGAAGCCCAAGAAGCCCAAGAAGATCGCTCGCAAACCATCGCGATCGAGCCTGCGCAACCTCACCAACATGCCGCGCGGCTACGTGTGGCCGCCGAGCAAGCGAATGTTGGCCGCGGAAAAAGCGTGCACTGCGAAGCTGGATGAGCTCGGGGTCCCGCACAAACCCGCCAAGCGCGAGGGCCGAATCGTTCGCCCGCTGTCGGTTCGTGATGAGTCCGGCGCGATGACGCTCGGTGGCATCACGTACTCGAGCAAGTTTCGCAAGCCGCCGTATACGGTCGATTGTCAGCTCGCACTCGCGCTCGAGACCTTTGGTAGCGAGCTGGTAGCGCTCGGCGTTCGCGAGGTGAAGTTCGGCAGCATCTATCGCTGGACCAACGTTCGCGTGAATGGTCAGAACAAGAACATGCTGTCGCGTCATGCGCTCGGCATCGCGATGGACATCTATTCGTTCATCGACACCGCCGGCCGCGAGGTCGTCGTCGAGACCGACTATCCGGTCGCCGATCCGCTGTTGCTCGCGATCGAGACCGCCGTGAATGCGAGCGGCAAGTTCCGGGTGCTCGTCACGCCGAAAAATGATCCGGTTTCGCATCACGATCACTTTCACATCGAGGTGGCCGTCGATTACACGGCGAAGCCGTGAAGCTGTGGGCAGCGTGTCTGCTCGCGGCTTGCGGAGACAACCTCGATGGCCCGCTGTGCAGCGCCCCGGTTCTCGAAGCGCCGTGGCTCGACAGCCTGGTGACCGAGACCGTCGCGAAGCTCAGCGAGACGCCGCGCTCGACACCGGCCGAGCGCAATGCCGCGCGTACACTGCTGATGACGCAGCTGTCGTCGTTCGGCCTCGAGCCACAGCTGCACAGCTATCCGACAGGCGCGAATGTGGTTGCAACGATCCCAGCCACGCTCGGCGACAACCCAGCGATCATCGTCGGTGCGCACTTCGATACGGTGGCTAACAGTCCTGGTGCAAACGACAACGCGAGTGGAGTAGCGGTGGTGCTCGCGGTGGCCCGATATGCGCAAGACGCGCCTTGTCGCGCCGCACCGGTGACGATCGTGCTGTTCGACGAGGAGGAGCTAGGTCTACTCGGGAGCCGTGCGTATTCGCTCACTCGTGATCCGAACAACGTTCGTGCAGTGCACACGATCGATCAAGTCGCGTGGGACGCTGACCGAGATCGCCGGTTCGAAATCGAACAACCAACACTGGGACTCGAGCAGGAGTATCGCGAAGCTGCGAGTGCGCTCGGACTGGAAATTGCCGTCACCTCCGTCGGTGCAACCGACCACCAAGCGTTTCGCGAAACCGGCTTCGCGGCGGTAGGTGTGACAGAGGAGTTCGCAACGGGTGACACCTCACCGCATCGCCATTCGAGCACCGACACCGCGGCCACCGTCGACGTTGCCTACGTCGGGTTGGCTGCCCAGCTCGTCGGTCATGTGGTGCTGCGTGAGGTCACACCGTGAGATCTCACGCTCGCGCCTCACGGTGTGAGCACCAACTGCAATCTGCTTGCACTTGATCGGTCCAAATCGCCTCGCGTAGTGTCGCGATGATGGCCAAGAACCACGAGCAGCTGAGAGGTAGCGTGCGTGCGCGTGGATTGCGTGCGACGCCCTCGCGACTCGCGGTACTCGAGACCCTGCGGTCCAGCGAGGTGCCGATGTCGCATGGCGACGTGGCGGATCGGCTGGCATCGCAGTCATGGGACCGCGCAACCATCTACCGCAACTTGACCGATCTGGCCGAGGCCGGGCTGCTCCGGCGCACCGACGTTGGCGATCACATCTGGCGGTTCGAGGCCGTGGCGAGCGAGCACGATCCGCCACATCCCCACTTCGTGTGCATCGAGTGTGGGGCGGTCGAATGTTTGCCGGAGATCGAGCTCACGATCCGTCGCGCCCGCGCGCCGCGTGCGGTTCGCCAGCGCAAGGTCGAAGTTCACGTGCGTGGTCTGTGCGACTCGTGCCTGTGACCTGGCAGCTGAGTTACCAGCAGACGTAGCGGCGCGTTACGGCGCGACCCTGATACACGACTCGTACCAGCGCGCGCCGAGTCGTTCATCGCGCTGCACGATCCATAACGGGACGTCGGTGATGCCCTCGAGATCTTGAGCGCGCGGTGCGGTCCATTCGGTGAACAGCGGCGCCGGATTGCCCGAGATGTCGCGCGGACCGCCCGTCGATCCGCTCGAGAAGCTGCCGCGACCAGCGCGCCATTGATAGGTCAGGCTCTCGGTGAACATCCGCGAGCTGCCGTCGAGCGTCGGTACGACATAGGGCTCGCGTGCATCGCTGGGCTCGATCGGGATCAATTTGAGCCGCTGGCGTGGTGCGACCTGTAGCGGCGCGGTCTGATCTTGACATCGACCGAGCGTCAGCGGCAGCGCGGTGTCGTCACCGCTACCGTCGAACACCACGTCGATGCGATCCAGCGTCGGGTTGTTGTTGGCGAGCCGTTCGGCGGGAATTCGCGGCGCCACTCGTAACGTCTTCGCCGCGAATTGATCGTTCGACGGATCATCGAGCTCGCCGCCCACCCGAAACGAGACCAGATAATCGATCCCACCGAGCCCGCTAAGCTCGTCATTCTCGAGCGCGTGCATCACGACGGTGAGCAGATCGATCGTCGGATTCACGGTGCCGCACATCGAGCTCGCGCTGGTCTCCGGATCCTCGACCACGCCGCTGCCGATCGGCACTTCGATCACCGGATCGCAGCGATTGTCTTCGCCGAACGGGCACAACGTCAGCGAGTAGCGCAGCCTCCGTTGGTCTGCAGGATCTGCGACGAGCGCACAGACCTCGCTCGGCATCAGCTGTTGGAGCAACTCGGTGGGTTGCTCCGGCGGATTGTCGACGTCGATGTCGATGATCTGCTCGGGCAACGAGGCGGTCATCGCGAGCACGCGGAGGTCCACCACGATGTCGGGGTCCGCGAACGAGGTGCACCCGGCGAGCGCGGCGCAGCCGATCGCGCAGCCGACATGAGGTCCGACGCGGGTCATCGCTGGACAAGCATACAAGTCTGGTACCAACTGACGCCAAGGCGTTCGTCACGCTGGATGATCCAGATCGGGACGTAGGTGCTGTCGTTCAGCCGATCCCGAGGCGGTGCGCGCCATTGCGTGCCGAGCAGGGCCTGATTGCCGAGCAGGTCGTGAGGCCCACCAGTGGTCTCATCGGTGAACGAGCCCCTGGCGGCATACCACCAGTAGGTGATGGTCTCCGTGAGCATCGCGGTTTGACCGTCGAGCGTCGGCACCACGTATTGCTCGCGAATATCATCCGGTTCCAACGGGTACAGCGTGACGAGGTCGTCTTGATCGACGATCGGGACGCTGCCTAGGTCGGTGCAACGAACCCGCGGGACTTCTAACGTCACGGTGTTGATCGAGCCGTCGACGTTGTTGATCACCGGGTTGCGATTGGCTTCGCGGTTGGCCGGGATCCGCGGCGAGACCCGCACATGTTTGGCGGCGAACGCATCGCCATCGGCTGGCTCGGCGATGCCGCCGATCTGGAGCATCACCGTGTAGTCGATGCCACCCAGACCATTCACCTGATCGGCTTCGAGCGCGTCGAACAACACGCCGAGCAACCGTTGATCGGGGATGATGTTCGCGCACGGGATCTGGAGCGTGCTCGCAGTCTCGGGATCTTCGACCACGCCCGAGCCGATCTCGAACTGCGGCCGCTCGGGATCGCAACGGTTGTCCTCGTCGGTGAGACACACGGTCATCGCCCAGCGGAGCTGGCGTTGATGATCGGGATCCGCGACCAACGCGCATACGGTCGTCGGCACGAGCTGGGCGAGCACCGCGGAAGGCGTCGGAACGTTGTCGACGTCGATGTCGATCATCTGCTCGGGCGGCGACGACGACATCGCGAGCACACGCAGATCGATCACCAGCTGCGGATCCTCGAACGTGGTGCAGCCCGCCGCGGCGACGAGCGCGCTGGCGACGATCACGCGCGCCGCGATCACCAGGTCCCTCGGACGCCGAGCGTCGGCAAGATCGGAAAGCTGGTGACCGGCGCGGATTCGCGGTAGCGATAGTCGTATTCGGTTGCCTCGACGTTCTTGGCGTTGGTGACGTTGATGATGTCGAGGTAGGCGCCGATGCTCCAGGTGTTGAACAGCCAGACTTTTTCCGCGCGCACGTCGAGCTGCATGAACGTCGGGTTGCGGATCGATCGCCGCGTGCCGCGCACCGCGTCGTAGTCGCCTTCGTCGGCATCGAACGTCGAGCCGATCACCGGAGTATCGGTCCGGCCACTGGTGAGCTGGAACCGCGCACCGAGCTCCCAGCCGCGACCCGGCTTCCAACTCGCGACGGCGTTCATCACGTGGGGCTGCTCGAACGCGGTCGGCAAGAAGTCGCGCGTGTCGGAGCTGCGCTGGAACGCACGGCTGAACGTGTATGACAGCCAGCCGAACGCGCGCTCGGTGATCTCGCGCTTGATCATCAGCTCGAGCCCGTACGAGTAGCGGGTGCCATCGTTGGTGAAGTTCACCGGTGAAAACGTGCCGTCCTCGTTTTCGACGATGTCGTCGTTGAACACCACCACGTTGCGACGGCGGGCGAAGAACACCTCGCTGTCCACCGACCACACCCGATCGGGTTTCCATTCGTACCCCGCGCCGACGTGCGTTGCGTGCTCGACGCCGACATCGGGATTGCCGAACCGCCGATCGAGCGCCTCGGGTTGCGGCGGTTGGCTGAACTCGCCGAGGTACGCCTTGGCGACGACGGTGGGCGTGAGCTGATACCGAGCTACCAACCGTGGATCGATCGAGCCGCGATCGACGCCGTCGAGGATGTAGCCATCGATGCGCAAGCTCGGGATCAGCTTGAGCCGGTTCGTGACGTCGATCCCCAGGTCGATGTACGCACCCACTCCGAGCTGTTGCGTGCCGCGGAGCAGTTGTGACGGTGGGATATCGACGCCTTCGGTGTTGATCAGATTGTCGTCGATCGGAACCAGCGCTTCGTAGCTGGTCGCGCGCGACAACATGTCGAGTCCGGTATCGAGCGTCAGCCGCGGTCGCGGCTTGCCATGGACGCGCGTCCGATAGGACAGCGTGTTGTTGATGACGCTGACCGCGGTGAACGGGCCGGCGGCTTCGGCTTGTGCGCCGGTGAATCGGATCGAATCGCGACCCCACGCCGGCGAGATCGTGAGCTCGAGGTTGTCACCGAGCGAACGCGTGTAGTTGCCGATCACGCGGAAGAACTTCACCGCGGTGTTCAGATCGGTCGAGACGTTGGACTCGGGATCCTGATCGAGCACGTGCAAGGTGTCCGACGAGCCGATCGCAAACAACCCGAGCCGGCCGCGCTCGTGGAGGTTCCAATCGAGCCGCCCTGCGTAGTCGTAATAGATCGGCGTGACGATTCGAACCGCGCCCATCTCAGGTTCGGGCAGCACGAACCCGAGGAACGCATCGACGTACGATCGCCGACCGGCGAACGCGAACGACAGATCTTTGGCAAGCGGTGCGCGGATGTAGCCGCCTGCGTCGAGGAAGTCGACCTTTGCAGAGCCGTGAACGCCGTCGGACTTGGTCGGCCGCAGCTCGAGCGCGACCGTGCCTCCATGCTTGCGGCCGAACCTCGCCGGAAACCCGCCAGGGTAGAAGTCGATCGATTCGAGCATCTCGGCGTTGAAGATCGACGGCCCGCCGAGGAAGTGAAACAGCGACGGTACTTCGTGGCCATCGACATAGATCCCGGTGTCGTCGGGATTCGAGCCGCGAACCAGCAGCAGACCGAGCCCGAACGGCGCGCGCTGCAAGCCGGGTAGCGTCTGGATCACACGGATCGGATCGCCGAATGTTCCGGGCACCGAGGTCAGCTGCTCGCGCCGCAGCGTACGCTTGGTCACCTCGAGCACCTCGCGCTCGCCTTCGACGATGGTCTCGTAGGGATTGCCGCCGCGAGGTCGCATCCACAGCCGGACTTCGATCGCCTCGCGCTTGGCGATCACGATCGGCCGTTCGAGTCGATCGAAGTCGGGATCGACCGCGAGCACTCGATATGCGCCGGGCGGCAGGCCGTGAAAATAGAACGATCCATCTTCACCGGTGATCGCATCGAGGCCGAGCTCGGCGATCGAGACGATCACACCGGGCAGCTTGCGGCGCGTACCGCGTTCGACCGCGACGCCCTCGAGTGACACCGGCAGATCGATGTTGCCGGCGTGATTTGGTGGTCCGGTGCGCGGCTCGGCGCTCGGTGGAGCAGGTGGCGGTTCGGGCTCGACGCGCTGCTCGATCACGAAATTGATCGTGGTCTCGACGGTGATCGCCGCGGGCGTACCGTCGATTTCGGCAGGATCGAAGACGTACTGCATCGCGGCGGCAACCGCTGCTTCGTCGAAGCCGTCGCCGACCTTCTCGATCACGTCGACGCCCGTGACCACGCCCGTTGCGTCGATCTTGATCCTGACCTTGACCTTGGCAGTCTTGCCGGCGGCGAGCGCAGCCGGTGGATAGTCTGGCGCGACGGCTTGCAGCAGTGTCGGCGGCTTGGTGACGACACCGGTCGCGGGCGCTGCGGGCGGGGCAGGCGGCGGCGCTGGCGGCAAATCCTGAGCGCGCGCGGAGGATGACCAGATCGCGATCACCAGGACCGCGAGGGACCACCGGACCATAGGCGGCGAGCGTAGCCGGAAAACCGTCGCAAGGTGGCTACTTGGGTGTCCATGCAGCTCGCTATCTAGTGGTCTCGGGGTGGCACGGACTGGCACCGAACTTGATGGACATCCGGCCATGAAGCTTGGTTGCCTGCTCGTGGCGTGCGGCGCGTTGGTTGGCTGTGCGGCGCCATCGTCGAGCTCAGGGGCCGATGGCCCACCACTCCCGCCCGGAAAGAGCGATGGCTCCGACTACTCGGTCACCGGCGGCCGCGCCTGGTACCTCGTCGGAAATGACCTCACGCCGGGGAATGACCGGCTCGAGCTCGCGATCGAGGGCCCCGGCGAGACCAGCGTCATCGACTTATATATCGACGGTGAGCTCATACGCCGCGCTGATCGCGTGAACGGCGCATGGAGCTTCGATGAGGATGTCACCGGGCTCGCAGTGGGCGAACATTCGGCGCTGCTCGCCGCCGACGGCGCCAATGTCGCGTTCAACGAGCTCAGGTTCGTGCGCAGTCATCCGCTCTACGTCGCGGTGTCGAACGATTGGGATCAATCGGATCAATCCGCTAGCCAGATCGAGCGTCAGGAGCGCCTGCATACGCGCCATCCCGAGCTCGTGATCACCCACTTCGTCGGACCGTATACCTTCACCGACCCGAACGTCAGCACCACGCGCCAGCAGGAGCTCGTCAACTGGCTGATCAACCTGCGCGAAACCGAGGGTGACGAGATCGGCCTGCACGTTCATCCGAGGTGTAGCTTCGTCGAGGCGGCTGGTGTTACGTGCCGCTCGACGCCGTCGTTCGCGTACGCAAGCGGCGATTCGAGTGGCTACACGGTTCGGCTCGATGCGTACACCGAGTCCGAGTTGGTGCTGATGTTCAACAAAGCGACCGAGCTGTTCCTTGCGAATGGACTCAACGCGCCGACGTCATTCCGCGCTGGCGGCTGGACCGCCGAGGCTCATGTGCTGTCGGCACTGTCGCAAGCCGGCCACGTCGTCGACACGAGCGGCTGCAACTGGTCGCGGCTCGAGGAGTGGATCAGCAACCCAGGCGCGTCGCTGTATCAATGGAACATGGAGCATTGGTCGACGATCACCGAGACCAGCCAGCCGTATTACCCGAACGTGACGAACATGCTGTCGGACGCTGCGC
>JBFXAI010000006.1:0-262995 GCA_050184455.1 Kofleriaceae bacterium
GTCGATCACCTGAAGGATCGGCAGCCCCACTTCCTGGCTGACCGCGTAGTCGCTGAAGTCGTGCGCCGGCGTAACCTTCACCGCACCCGAGCCGAACTCGGGATCGGGCCACGGCTTACCGTCGCGGATCAGGTCCACGGCGACGACTGAGATCTTTCGCCCGGTCAGCGGCAGCTCCACTTCCTTGCCAGCGACGGCCTTGTAACGCTCATCGGAGACATGAACTGCAACAGCGGTATCGCCGAGCATCGTCTCGGGTCGCGTCGTGGCCACGATGATCTCGCCGCCGCCGACCAGGGGATACTTGATCTCCCACAGCGAGCCATTCTCCTCGGCGGTATCGACCTCGAGGTCCGAAACCACGGTTTCGCTCGCGGGATCCCAATTGATCATTCGCTTGGCGCGGAAGATCAGCCCCTCTTCGTGCATCCGCACGAACGCTTCGGTGACCGCCTTGTTCGAGCGCTCGTCCATCGTGAACCGCTCGCGCTGCCAGTCGAGCGAGAACCCCATCAGCTTCTCTTGTTCGCTGATGCGATTGCCGCTGCGCTCCTTCCACGCCCATGCGCGCCGCATGAACTCATCGCGACCGAGGTCGAACCGGGTCTTGTTCTCGCGCCGTTTGAGATCCTTCTCGAGCAGCACATGCACCGCGATCGATGCGTGGTCGATGCCCGGCATCCACATCGCGTTGAATCCCTGCATCCGCTTCCAGCGGATCAGGATGTCCTGCATCGTCGAACCGAGCGCGTGACCGATGTGCAGCGACCCGGTGACGTTCGGCGGCGGCAGCGTGATCGAGTACGGAACGGTGGGACTCGCCTCGTCCGCGTGAAAGAACCCGTTCTCGAGCCAGAACCGCAGCCAGCGCGGTTCGACTTCGGAAGGATCGTACTGCTTAGGAAGCGCCGAGGACGTAGTCACGCCGCGACGCTAACATGACCTGTGACACCGCATCAGCCAGTGGTCACAGGGGAAACGCGAGAACTACGACGAGCCCTTCTTGGCCGTCAGCTCCTGCAAGTTCTCCTTGATGATCTGCTCGGCGAGCTCGGGCACCACCTCCCACACCACTCGCTCGACCACTTCGGCCGACAGCTTGAGCAACGCGGCCAGCTCCGGACTCCCTGGCTCGAGACCGGAGGTCTCGGCCAGCCGGGCAGCCATCTTTTGCAGGGTGCGCTCTACGAGCGCGGAACGCTTGGTTGGATTGCCACTGATCATAGGTGGTCGATTCATTCCAAAGTGGACGATGGATAACGACGGTCCCGACGACTGCGGCGCAATCACCGGGGAAGGAGCTGAGGACACGGCAGGCGCCGAGGCGCGCGCAGGCGCGGCCGCGGTGGCCGGAGCCGCGGCGGCGGCGGGCGCTACCATGTTGCCGCTGGGCGACATCGTCGGGACGGCCATCGCGGTCGTCTTCGCCGGAGCCGCAGCGGACGCAGAAGCCGCGGCCGGGGCAGGCACCACATTTTGTGCGGCCATGCCTGCCGGCATCTTGATCGTGGGCATCCCCATGATCGTGGCCGAGCGCGGCGGTTGCGCGGCAGCGGCAGCAGCGGCGGCGGCGGCGGGCGGCGCGGCAGCAGCTGGCTTCGCGGCAGCGGGAGCCGGTGCGGCAGCCGCGGCAGCAGGCGGCGCTGCCGCAGCCGCGGCGCCTGGCTTCGCGACCCCGCTCGAGGCCTTGCCGACGATCTCGGTGACCTTCTCGAGCATGGTTTGGGTATCCCACGGCTTCGGAAGATTCGCGTCGACGCCGCACTGCGCGCCGCGACCCGCATCGAACGGCGCGCTGTTGCCGACGAGGATCACGACCGGAATGTCGGCCGTCTTGCTGTCACTCTTGAGTGCGAGGCACAGGTCGTAACCAGACTTGCCCGGCATCTGCGAATCCGCGAGGACCACTGCGGGCTTGTTGCCTTTCGCCTTCTCGACAGCTTCTTCGAAGCTGCGAGCACCAACATAGGTGAACTCGGTGCCACGGAACGTGATGTCGGCGACCTGCTGCATCGTCGCGCTGTCATCGACACACAACACAATCTTGCTCACTTGGGTCCTCCCAGAGTTGCGTCCCCTACGACGCCCAGCACACGCACCACGAGCAGATCGTTGGTATCACGCTCATCGCGGGAGGGTCAAAACCAACCGCCGGAAATCCGTAGGCCTTTTGCCAGAACGCTCGTAGCGCGTGGTAAATCGTGTGTGCCGAATGCCGACGTACTACACGCCGCTACAGAGCGCCGCTGCCGACGCGGTGGCGAACCACGCTGGAGTGCCCAACACCGAGCTCAAGGTGGAGTCCCCGCCGCGGCCGGAACTGGGAGATCTCGCGGTCGGGTGCTTCGCGATTGCGAAAGCGACCCAACAGAATCCGGCGGCAGTTGCGCAAAAACTCGCCAGCGCGTTCCAGCCCTCCGAGTGGTTGACCTCTGCGACAGCGGCCGGACCATTCGTCAACTTCCGACTGAACAGACCCGCAGCGTTCAAATGGCTCGTCGAAGCCGCGCTGCGCGGAACGCTCCAGCCCCACGCGTTGGGCGCCGGTAAGACGATCTGCATCGACTACAGCTCGCCGAACATTTCGAAGCACCTCGCGTTCCATCACATCCGCAGCACGACGATCGGCCACGCGCTCGCGCAGATCTTTCGCGCCCTCGGCTATCGCGTCGTCGGGATCAACTTCCTCGGTGATTGGGGCACGACGCACGGCATGTTGCTCGCCGCGTATTCGATGTGGAGCGCGCCAGAGCCACTCGACGTCACCGCGCTGAACGATCTGTACGTGAAGTTTCGCGCCGCCGCGAAAGCCGATCCGAAGCTCGAGCAGGTCGCGCGCGAGTGGTTCAAGAAGCTCGAGGACGGCGATCCTCAGGCACGCGCCTGGTGGCAGCGGTTCCGCGACGTGTCGTGGGCCGAGTTCCAGGCCGTCTATGGACTGCTCGGCATCGAGTTCGACGAGGTCCGCGGTGAGAGCGCGTACGAGCCTGACCTACCTGGTGTGCTCGCCGAGCTCGCCAGCAAGGGCCTGCTGACCGAAAGCGAAGGCGCGCAGGTGGTCGAGCTCGAGGGCGAGAAGACGCCGCTGCTGGTCAAGACCAAGGACGGCACCACGCTGTACGCCACCCGCGACATCGCGGCCGCGAAGTATCGCTGGGAGCATTATCAGTTCACGCGGTCGCTCTACGTCGTCGATCGCGGCCAGTCGCTGCATTTCCGCCAGCTGTTCAAGCTGCTCGTCAAGGCCGGTCACGATTGGGCATCGCGCTGCGAGCATGTGCCGTTCGGGCTGATCCGGATCGCCGGCAAGAAGACCTCGACGCGACTCGGTAACGTCGTGCTGATGCGCGACGTGTTCAAGATCGCCGAGGACGAGGTCCGCGGGCGGATCGCGAGCGGCAACCCCAACCTACCGGCGAACGTCATCGATGAGGTCGCCCAGCAGGTCGGCATCGGCGCGGTCGTGTTCATGAACCTCGCGTCGCAGCGCGACAAGGACATCGACTTCGATCTCGATCGCGCGACCTCGCTCGATGGCGACTCGGGGCCGTATCTGCAGTACAGCCACGCGCGCTGCGCGTCGATCGCGCGCAAGGCCGGCGAGCGCGTGACGTCGATCGAGGGCGTCGATTTCGGATTGCTCGTTCACGATGCCGAGTGGAACGTGGCGCTGCGGTTGCTCGCGTTTCCCGATGTCGTGGTACGCGCCGCCGAGGCCAGCGAGCCCCACGTGATCGCGCACTACCTGCTCGATCTCGCCGGCGAGTTCTCGCGTTGGTACACCTTGGGCAACGGCGATGCTTCGCTTCGCGTGATCGTCGACGATCCTGCGCTGCGACGTGCTCGTCTCGCGCTCACCGCTGCGGTTCAGGCGACGCTGGCCAAGGGGCTTTCCCTGCTCGGTCTCGCAGCGCCCGAGCAGATGTAGCGCGAGCGATCACGAGCCGGGCGGCGGTGGCGGGCGGCGGCGCTTCGCGGGGTCGATCGCGCTCATGATGCCGACCGCGTTGCCGTCGGGATCCGAGACGATCGCGTAGCGCGCGCCCCAGAACGCGTCCTCGGGCGCGCTCTGGCTCTGATACCCAGCCTCGATGACTCGCGCGTAGATCGCGTCTACCTCGTCGCGAGCCGCGACATGAAAGAACGCGGTGGTCGCCGAGCCGAGCTTGGTCTCGTCGAATCCGGGGTTCCACTGCTTGGCGTAGGCGACGCTATCGAGCGCAACGTGGACACCATTCGACGTCGTGCCGTTGGCGTGGTGCGGCGCCCACTCGGGCAGCGGGATCTCCTTGACCACGAGGCCGAGCAGCCGATAGAACGCGAGCGACTTCGGCATGTCGCGAACGACGATGTTGATCTGACCGAGCGAATGCGGCGATGCGGGATCAGGCATGGGTCGCGAGGATAACAGCACCCGGCCTACATACTCACCGGACCTCCGCGCGCTTTGCGCTCTCGCGATCGCTGTGACGCTAGTCGAGCTTGCCCAGCGCGCGCGGCGGTGATCGCAGCACACCGCCGATCGCCAACACGACGAGCGTGAGCACGTACGGCAGGATCGACGCGAGCTCGCGCGGGATGCCGACACCCGTGATCTGAAGCTTGTCCGCGAGCGCTCCCGCGACTGCGATGCCGACGCAACACACCGCCGCCCAGGCGGGACGCCAACCGGCCAGGATCACCATCGCGAGCGCGATGTATCCCCGACCGCTCGACATGTCGGCGACGAATCCGCCGTTCGATAGCGACAACTGCGCACCGCCGGCGCCTGCGAGCGCGCCACCGATCAGCCCTGCCCAGACCCGCGAACGCACCGGCGAGGCGCCGACCGCAACCAATGCCGCTGGTCGATCGCCCGCAGCTCGCAGGCGAAGTCCCCAGCGCAGCTTGGCGATGGCGACCGGCGTTGTGATCGCAGCGATGATCGCGAGCCAGACGATCGGATTCGTCAACACCGCGTCGCCGAGCGACGGGCATGCCGGAGAATTGGAGCTCTCACCAAACAGCACCTGGAGCAAGAACCGCGTTCCGCCGAGCGCGAGGATGTTGAGCCCGACGCCGACGATCACCTGATCAGCCGCAAACCGCAGCGCGAGCCATAGCTGGACAGAGGCAACCACGGCGCCACACAACATCCCGCCGGCGATGCCGGCAACTACCGAATCCGTGGCATACGCGACCGCCGCAGCGGCAAATGCGCCGAACAACAGCTTCGCTTCGATCGCGAGATCGATCACCCCTGCGCGCTCGGTGATCGCGCCGCCGATCGCGGCGAGCGCGTACTGCACCGCGATCCGCAGGACGTGGACGACAAACGCGATCGACAGCACCGCTTCGATCACCTAACCGTCTCCGTTCGCCGTACCCATGCGCTCGCCGCGGCAACTGCCAGGACTACCACTCCCTGCAACATCTCGGTGAGCTCCTTGGGAACGAGGGCGCTGGCAGCGAGCCCACCTTCGGAGAGAAACCCGAGGCCGAGCGCGGCGAGTGCGACCCCGATGGGATGGAGCCGGCCGAGCAACGCCACCGAGATCCCGAGTAGCCCGGTGTTGCGGCCGAGCCCCTCTTCGAACGCGTGCTTGTGTCCCATCACGAAGTTCGCAGCGGTCAGCCCGCACAGCGCGCCCGAGCCGATCATCGCCGTCACTTGAATTCGCGCGACCGAGATCCCGACGCTGAGCGCACACGCAGCATCGCGGCCCACCGCACGCCACGCCAGCCCCCACGTGGTTCGCGCCCGCAACCACCACATCACGAGCACCGCGAACAGCGCGATCACCGCAGCCGCGTTGGCCGCACTGCCACCGAGCCCCAGCCGGGGCAGCTGGGCACCGGCCACGATCGCTCCACCGCGTGTCGTTCCGCCTTCGAACAGCACGACGTTACCGATCCACAGCGCGAGCCCAGCGACGATCGCGTTGAGCATGATCGACGAGATCACCTCGTGCGCACCGCGATATACTCGCAGCACGCCGATCGTCGCGCCCACGCCCGCGCCCGCACCCGCGGACGCGATCAAGCAGATCGGAATCGCAACGAATGCAGGCGTCGCCGCGGGAAGCGCGGCACCGGTCAATGCACACGCCAACACGCCGGCGGTCAGCTGGCCCTCGGCACCGATGTTGAACAATCCCGCATCCAGCGCGAGCGCAACGGCGAGCCCCGCGAGCACGAGCCCGGTCGCTTTGTAGATGATCTGACCGAAGTGCGAGGCGTCGCCCGCGCTGCGCGCGATTTCGAGCCATACGACACCCGGCGATCGCCCGACGATCAGCATGAGCACGCTGCCGAGCGCGATCGAGATCAGCACGGCGATCGCTGCAGCCAACATTTCGCGCTTGGCGTCGTCGCCCGGGCGAAGCCAATGCGCGATCATGCCGCCTCGGCTCCGGTCATCATCGCGGCGAGCGCCAGCCGCGCATCGGGGTTTCCCGCGAGCTGCTCGCCGACGATCCGACCGCGTAGCACCACGACGATGCGGTGGCAGATCGTCAGCAGCTCGTCGAGGTCGGTGGAGATCACGAGCACTCCCGCGCCTGCTCTCGCCGCTTCGCGCAACCGCTCGTGGATCCGTTTGACGGCGCCGAGATCGACGCCACGCGTCGGCTGCGCAGCGACGAGCGCGCGCAGATTCGGCCGCGACAGCTCGCGACCGATGACCACCTTCTGCTGATTTCCTCCCGACAGCGACTTCACCAACGCCAGCGGATCATCGGGGCGGATCGCGAGCTCGGCGATCTGCGTTCGTGCGTGGCGCTCGACGGCACGGCGATCGATCCGCCAGCGTCCGGTGATATCGCTGCGACCGAGCGCGAGGTTGTCGGCGATCGTCGCGTCGAGCACGACACCGCCGTGTAGTCGATCTTCGGGGACGTGGCCGAGGCCGAGCGCCAACCGCCTCGCCGGCGACAGCTCGGTCACGTTGGTTCGGCCGAGCCAGATCTCGCCGCCGGTGGGCGCGACGAGTCCAGCGATCACATGTGCGAGCTCGCGCTGGCCATTGCCATCGATGCCGGCGACACCCACGATCTCGGTGCCTCGAATCGACAGCGATACGTCGACCAGCGCATTGCCAACGCTGACGTTCGAGATCGCCAGGGCTTCCGGTGCAGCGCCGGCAGCTTCGTGATCCGCGCGCGCGTCAGGCAACGCGCTGCCGACCATCGCTTCGGCGATCGCTCGCACGTCGAATCGCACCGCACCGGCAGCGCGATTCGCCGCAAACGTCGCGACGGTCTCCCCGGTGCGGAGCACCGTGACGTCATCGGCCACCGCGCGCACCTCGTCGAGCTTGTGGGTGACCAACACGATCGTCGTGCCTATCTGCGCGAGGCCGCGCAACGTGTCGAGCAGACCTTCGACTTCGCGCGGCGCGAGCACCGCGGTCGGCTCGTCGAGGATCAGCAGCTTCGCGCCATGGTGAAGCGCGGTGACGATCTCGGCGCGCTGCGCGGCTCCGAGGGAAAGCGTGCCTGCTTCGGCCCACGGATCGATCGGCAAGCCCACCGCATCTCCGCGCTCCGCGAGCGCGCGTGCGGTCGCGTCGAGCGCGAGCCAACTGCCCGGTTCCGAGCCGAGCACCGCGTTCTCGACCACCGACAGCGTGTTCGCAAACGAGCCGTGCTGCTGAACGATGCCGATGCCGGCGGCCCGTGCGCGCTTGCGATCCCAGCGCGCCAGATCGATCGGTGTTCCGGCGATCACCAGCCGGCCGCGCGCGCCACCCAGTACGCCGGCGATCAGCCGCACCAGCGTGCTCTTGCCAGCGCCGTTTTCTCCGACCAACGCGTGAACGCTGCCCGGTCGGACGACGAGCCGAGCCGCGTGCAACACCTCACGAGCCCCGAACTGCTTGTCGAGCTCGGCCTCGATCACTGCGACGGCACTTCGATCTTGCCGGCGATGATGTCGGCCGCGAGTCGATTCGCGCGTTGCACGACGTCCGGCGGTAACAAGTGGCGATTGCGCTCGTCGGCCACGAACCCGACGCCCTGATCGGCCAGGCCGAGCTCGCGCAGGCCGCCACGAAACGTTCCATCGATGACCAAGCGGACCGCGTCGAGCACCGCCACATCGACCCGCTTGAGCATGCTGGTCACCACGCAGCACGGTGCGATCTCGTGTTGGTCCAAGTCGACGCCGATGGCGCGCTCGCCGCGAACCCGCGCCGCCGCGAACACGCCATCGCCGGTCTTGCCCGCGGCATGAAAGATCACGTCGGCGCCGTTGTCATAGAGGCTCGCTGCGAGCTCCTGGCCACGCATCGGATCGGCGAACGCCTTGGGCTCGCTGCCGGCATACACCGCGAGCACCTCGCAGGTCGGGCACACGTGCTTCACGCCAGCGGCGTAGCCGACCTCGAACTTGCGGATCAGCGGAATCGTCATGCCGCCAACGAACCCGACCTTATGCGTGCTCGAGATCGAGCCCGCGATCGCGCCGACCAAGAAGCTGCCCTCGTGCTCGTGAAACTGCAGACCGAGCAGATTCGGCAGCGGCGCGACGCCCGCCGACGGTGCGTAGTCGACGCCCGCGAACTTCACGTTGGGAAATTGCGCGGCGAGCCGCTCGAGATCGGGGCTGAAGATGAAGCCGACGCCGATCACCAGATCGACGCCGCGCGACGCGAACATGCGCAGCGCGCTCTCGCGGTCGGAACCCTCGGTCGGTTCGATGTATTGGACCGAAACCCCGAGCTCTGTACGCGCGCGCTCGAGCCCGCGCCACGCCGCTTCGTTGAACGAGCGATCGTTCTTGCCGCCGAGATCGAACACCAAGCCGATCCGAACTCCCGTCCCGGCAGCGGCGCCACGCTCGGGAATCACGAGCTGGCCGACTCCGATCAACACGACGTTGATCGCGATCAGGATGGCCAGCAGCCAACGTGCGGTCACCGCGCGACGGTACGCCGATCCTACAGAATCGGGCTATCGCTGCAGGTCTGGATCTCCATGATCAGGTAAAGCAGCACGCGCTCCTGCGGATACAGACCGTGGTGGGCCGCGTTGGCGGTCTGGAACGCGGTGTAGAGCACCTTGCCACAGCCGGTCGGTTGGTACGTCACCGCGATCGGACGGTTCGCTGCGCCGGGGGTGCTGGGCTTGGTGCCGGTGACCCAGGCCTTCGGCTCGTCATAGACCGGCATCCCCATGTCGTCGACGCCGATCTGGATGTTGTTGAGCTTCTTGACCCAGTTCCACAGATCGGTCACCGCAAATGCGTTGGCGTTGTACATCGTCGGCACCACGCCGCCTTCGGTCGGGCCGACCTGCATACCGAGCCACGCGTTGAGGCCCGGATCGACCGCGTTGCCGTCGCTGAGCCCGTACGCGCCGCCGTCCGCGGTGCCCGCCGTGGTCAGCGTCCCGGTGAACGTCATCGGGTCGTAGGTGCCGACGCTGTCCGCACCGGCGTCGCCGAGCTCGATCTGTTGCGGGAACGCGCGGTCGGCGAGCTCGCCCGACCAATCGGTGACGTAGAGCTTGCCGCCCTCGCTGACGTAGCGGCGAATGTTTGCCAGCACGGTTTGATCGGTGAGCAGATCGTCGAGCCCGCCCATCGACGTGGCGCATGGGAAGAAGATGATGTGGTACTTGCGCATCTCCTCGATGGTCTGGAGCAGGTAGGTCACGCTCGTCGATCCCGAGGTGTAGTAGTCGTAGATCGTGATCTCCGGCCCGTTCTCACCGCCCGGTCCCGAGAACGTATCGCTGACCAGCGAGCCGACGCCGAGCTTGCCGAGGATGTCCTCGATGTTGTCGTTGGTGCCCTGCGCCATCGCCATCCGCGGCATGTACTTGCCGTTGACCGGATCCCACACCGACGGCAGGGTCGACTGCTCGGGCGTCAAGTTGGTCGTGCCGTCGGGCAGCTCGTATTGAGCTTCGAGCTGGTACTGGCCTTTCTGGATCGTCACGTAGTAGCGCCCTGGAACCACCTGCAGAGTGAAGCTGCCATCGGGACCGCTCAAGACGCCGCCCTGCGGCGTCGCCACGCACTGCTCGCAGTACACGTGGTCGGGGATTCCCATCGGCTTCTCGGTGCTGACGTAGATCAGCGCGCCGGCGATCGGAATCTCCTCGCCCGGCGGAGCCTGTCCCGGGCCCTGGTTCGGCGCCCACACCTTCCCGGTCAACGTGGCCGACGGTGTCGCGTCGACTGGAACGTCGTCGTCGTCATCGTCCGCGGGGCGCCCGGAGGGTCCGCACGCCATGAGCATCAGGAGTAGTGACGCGAAGACAGTCGAGGTACGTCGGTTCATCGGGTTCTCCGCGGCGGACGATATTCCAGATGCGGCCGACCTGGGAGCATGAATGTCAGTGACACACACCAGCTGTCCGCCATCGAGTGAGGCGGCGACGACTCGGCACAAAACCGTCACGCCGCCAAGAACGCTGTTCGGACACCGGTCTCCCGACGGAATTCCCGCCAGATACCTAGGAACGCTTGTGCTACGGTACGAGCCACGTGGTGAGCATCACTACGCTTGTAGGAGGCGCTTTAGATGGGAATTATGAGTTTCATCAAGGGTGGCGTTGCCGAGCTCGCGATCGCGCGTCCCGACTCGGCCAAGGACCAGTGGGTCTACAAGCACCCGGATCAGACGATCCCCATGAAGGCTCAGCTGACGGTCGACTCCGACGAGGTCGCCCTGTTCTTCAAGGACGGCAAGTTCGTCGGTAGCTTCTCCGCCGGCCGTCATACGCTCGACGCTTCCAACATCCCGTTCCTCGGCCAGCTCGTCGACAAGTTCACGGGCGGCAACGTGTTCATCTGCGAGGTGTTCTTCGTCACCACGCGCGAGCTCGCGATGATCAAGTTCGGAACGTCGATCGGTGACGTTCAGGATCCACAGACTCAACTCCGCGTGCGGATCATGGTCCACGGCGAATTCTCGGCGAGGGTGATCGATCCGACCAAGCTGGTGATCGGTCTGGTCGGCCAACGCGCGACGACCAACGACGGCTTCCTCGGCTGGTTCAAGAGCCAGGTCCAGAAGGTGATGAAGGACGACATTGCCGAGCTGATCGTCAAGCAGAACTGGCCGATGATGAAGGTCACCTCGGGCGCTTATACCGACGAGATCGAAGCGTCGACGCTGACCAAGGTGCGCAGCCAGATCGAGCCGTACGGCGTCGAGATCATCCGGTTCGGAGACTTCTCGATCTCGATGGATCAGGCCGACAAGGATCGGCTCGACAAGCTGGTCGAGCGGATGGCATACGTCAATGCGTCGGGAGGCATGGCGGGTTATCAGCAGCTCGCGCAGGCTGAGATGATGATGGGCGCTGCCGAGGGCATGAAGAAGGGCGGCGATGGCGGTGGCGCGTTCCAAGGCGCCGGCATCGGGCTCGGCTTCGCGATGGCCGGCAACATGGGCAACATGATGGGCCAGGCCAACGCCCAGAAGCCGCCCGAGAGCCGCGAGACGATCATGGCGACGCTCAAACAGCTCGGCGAGCTCAAAGCCGCCGGCATCCTCACCGAGGCCGAGTTCGACGCGAAGAAGAAAGAGCTGCTCGCGAAGCTTTAGCGTCGGCGTCCTTGCGCGGCTTTGCGTTCGTTTGGATCGGCGCCCGAGGTGCGACGGTTGCAGCCGACGGCGCGGCGCGGTATTGCCCTCAAAATGCGAGCCCGATTCGTTGTCATCGTTGTCTGCTGCTGCCTCGCAAGCTTCATCGTCGTCACGGGCTGCAAGAAGGAGCAGCGCTCGGCGAGCATGCCGATCCCGTCAAATGTCGCTTGGCCCGCGGCGCCTAGCGATGGCGCGCCGCTGGCGATCGAGATGGTCTCGATCGTCACGCCGGGCAAGCTAGGGGAAGCCAAGGTCCGCGTGTTCAACTTCACCGACAAGTCGGTGCGTCAGGTGCGTGGCGTGATGCAGTTCTTCGACGCAACCGGCAACGAGCTCACCCACGCTTCATTCGCCCAGGCCGACCCGCACAACGTGGTCGGCAAGAAGGCCGCCTCTGAGCTCGTCGCGGGCGTTGCGATCCCCAGCCAGGCCACGTCCGCGAACATCGCGATCAAATCGGTCGAGTTCGGCGATGGCAGCACGTGGGAGCAGCGTCAGTGAATGAACATGAGCCGGCTCGACAACCGCGCCTATTACGACGACTTTGCCGGCTGGTACGAGCGTGAACGGCACCTGCCCTATCACCGCATGCTCGACGATCTCGAGGTCGAGCTGGTCGAGCGCTACGGCACCAACAAGGACGTGCTCGAAGTCGGCTGTGGCACCGGCTTGATCCTCCATCGCGCCGTGCGGTTTGCTCGCTCGGCGACCGGCATCGATCTCTCGGGCGGCATGCTTGCCAAGGCGGCGGAGCGCGGGCTTCACGTCGTGCAGGCGTCGGCGACCGCGCTGCCGATCGCGACGGCGTCGGTCGATGTCGCGTGTTCGTTCAAGGTGCTCGCGCACATTCCCGACATCGCCGGAGCGATGGCCGAGATGGCGCGCGTCGTGCGCCCGGGCGGCTGGGTGCTGGCCGAGTTCTACAACGCGCGTTCGATTCGCCGGTTGATCAAGGCGGTGAAGCCGCCGACCGCGGTGTCCGACACCAGCCACGATGCGCACGTGTACACCCGCTACGATGACGCGCGCGCGATCCGCAGCTACTTGCCGCGCGAGCTCGAGTGGGTGGCGACCCGCGGGATCCGCGTGATCACGCCGGCCGCGAAGCTGCTCGAGATACCTGTGGTCGGCGCGGCGGTTCGGTGGGCCGAGCATCAGCTCGCCGACGCGCCAGGCGCGCGCGATCTCGGTGGCTTCCTCGTCGCGTGCTGCCGTCGAAACTAGCGCTCTGCGTCGCTGCGTTCGCGTCTTGCGTTTTCGGAACCGGAGGACGCAAAGCGCGCTGAGGGCCGACTGAGGTGTTTTGAAATCCGGAGTTTGATCGCTGGCGCTAGCGGCTTGCGGAGCTCAGCCGCAGCGGTAGGTTCGCGACATGCCAACGCTCAAGCCGCCCCCAGGTCACCACACGATCACTCCCGCCTTTGTCGTCGCCGATACCGCGAAGGTCATCAACTTCCTCGAGAAGTCGTTTGGCGCCAAGGTCGTCGACCGCTACGACGGCCCCGATGGCAAGGTCGCTCACGCCGAGGTGATGATCGGTGACTCGGTCGTCATGTGCGGCGAGCCGATGCCCGGCTTCGAGGCGATGCCGGCTTCGCTGTCGTTCTACGTCGACAACGGCGATGCCGTCGACAGCACCTACAAGCGCGCGCTGCAGAACGGCGCGACGTCGATGCGCGCGCCCGAAAATCAGTTCTACGGCTATCGCGCAGCGACGGTGAAAGACAGCGGCGGCAACAAGTGGACGATCTGCGCCGTGGTCGAACAGGTCTCGAAGGAAGAGGTCAAGCGCCGCATGGCCGACATGATGAAGGGCTGATTCAGCGCTTCAAGATCGCCCGCGCGCGGGGGCCGAGGGCCTGATCGTTCACGCACGCCTCGAGATGGCCGTATGCGTCTTTGTGACGGCCGAGCTCGAGCAACGCGAGCGCGAGGTTGAACCGGTTCGTGCACGTCGCCTCGAGCTCGTAGGCCCGGCTGAACGCGGCGAGCGCTCGGTCGGGCTTGTGCGCTGCGAGCGCGGCCCTGCCATACGCGCGATGTGCCGGCGCATACAGCGGCGTCTGTTGCACGGCCTTGGTCGCCCATGACAGCGCTTCGTCGACGCGATTGGCGTCGAGCAACAGCAACGCGAAATTCGACATCGCCTTCGGCTCGCCGCCCTCGGCGGCTTGCTGCATCAGCGAGAACGCGGTGGCGCGATCGCCGCGGCCGATCGCGAGCAGCGCGGCGCGCAGGATCAATCGCGGTGAGCTCGAGTGCTTTTGTCCCTCGTCGACCGCAGCGACGGCGAGGTCGTGTTGACCCGCGTCGGCGAGAGCTTCGGAGTACAAGCTCCACGCATCGCCATCACCGGGGTTCTCCGTGACCGCGCGCTCCCACAGCGCTTGCGAGCTATGCCAGCTCGATCGTGCATCGAGCGATCGCAGCCCCGCGGCCAACGCGATCACGACGAGCAACGCGTGCCCGGTGCGCCCTGGCAGCTTACGGATCCCCACCGCCGCGGCGAGCGCGATGCCCAGCGTGGCAAACAACACGTAGCGGTCCGCCACCAACACCGCGCGCAGCGGCAACGCGATCCGGCTGATCGGAAACCATCCGAACAGCCAGATCAGCGCGGCGGCTCGCAGCGCCGCCGGCGGCTGCCATTTGCCGCGCGCCGGGATGACGAGCACCGCGACGATCGCGGCGAGCCCGACCGCGCCGAGCGCGATGTCCGCGGCCGCCGGCCCTTCGCTCGCGATCGGGTAGCTGATCGAATTCCGCACCGCGAGCGCCGACAGCTTCAGGTAGAAGCCGTGAAGACCGAACACCGTGGCGAGCTTGCCGGCGGCTGCGTGATCATCAGCGGTTACCACGCCCATCACGTTCGCGATGATCAGCACAGGAATGAACGCGGCGAGCGCGACCGCTGCGATCGCGCCGAGTCCCACCGCGCTGCGCGCCCACGATCGACGATGCTCCGGTAACAGCAGCTCGAGCCCGGCGAACGCCGCGAGCGCAAACGCCGACGGCGCCTTGCTCCAGATCGCACATACCGCAGCGACCATCGCGAGCGCCAGATATCTCCACTGGAGTCCTGCGCGAAACCGCGCGTAGCCCAGCGCCGCAACGCCCGTGAACACCACCGACAACAAGCCTTTGCGCTCGCTGAGCCACACCACGCTCTCGACATGGCTTGGATGCAACGCCCAGATCAGCGCCATCACAGCCGCGATCCGGCGATCGATGCCGAACCCGACGAGCGCGGCGAACCACACCACGATCGCGCCGGCATACAGCACGAGGTTGGTGAGATGGAACCCGCCGTACCAATCACCCCAGATCGCGGCGTCGAGCATGATCGAGAGATCGCGAATCGGCAGGTACTCGGCGCCGAGCACGAACCGCGTCGGCTTCGAGTTATCGAACCAGATCGCGTGTAGCGATGACCATGACGGCTCGTGCACGATCCAGTTGTCGCGGATCAGCCACGGATCCTCGTAGCTGACCAAGCCGTAGGCCACGGCCGGCGCGTAGATCGCGATCGCTGCGATCACCGCGACGACCACGAGCTGCAGGGCCGGATCGCTGCGCAGCCGTTCGATGATCGATGGCCTGGTCACTGCGGGCCAACCTGACGCGCGATGTCAGCTGCCTCCTGCGCGTTCGCCACGTCACCGGTGCTCAACAGTGCTCGTTCGAGCAGAAACCAGGTATTGGCGTAGCGGCGATGAACCTCGGTGGCCCACTCATCGTCGATGCCTGGTCGCGGATAGCTGAGATCGAAGCTCGCATAGATGCGCTTGTTGTCCTCGACGACCTCACGGAGCGATGGCACCTTGTCATCAGCCCCGAGGACGCGATGGACGATGCCGTGCGGAACCGTCGCGCGACCTGCGAAGTTGCCAACACGGATCGTATTGTCGAGGAACACCTCTCTCCCGCTCGCGATCAACGCGTCCGCAAGATCGACACTCGCGCGTGGTCCGGGTTTGACCACCACGCCACGCGCCGCGAGCCGCTCGCGGTACCACGGCAGCCTCACCATCGGCCATTGCACGTAGGTGACGTCTGGACGGATCCCGAGCGCGAGCTGCGCATAGCGAATCCCGAACAGATGGTCATCGGCGATTCCGATCACGACCGCGTTCTGGGGAAGCGAGTTGATCAGGTTGACCACGCCGCATTGGACCGCCGGCGAATGCACGCGCGACAGATACGGCAGCGACGACGCTGCGAGACCCACGTACACGATGACCGCCAGCACGCCGCTAGCGACCGACGATTCCGCGCGACCACCCAGCTTTTCGAGCGCTCCATCGATCGCCGCGGCGATCGGAATCACCAGCAGCAGCGCGGGCAAGACGTAGAACCGCTGGCAAACGTAGAGCCCGAGTCCCTCAGGATCGACGTTGAACCGCGTGATCAGGATCGGCCCCGCGATCAGCCAGGTCGCGCCCAGCATCGCCCAGCCGGTTCGAGGCTCCCCGTCGCGTGGTCGTGCGATACGGAGGACCAAGACCGCGATCGCTGCGATAGGTAGGATCCACAGCCAGGTCCGGCCGAGCATCCCAGCGAACGCTGCCAGGCTATCGGTGATCGGAACCTCAGCACCGTGCGCAGCGAACGCGCCTGGGCCGCCGTAGTCCGTTCGCGTGATGACACCGATTAGATCTCCGAGCGACGCAACGCTGCCCCACGAGGCCTCGGGTGGTGCCACGAAAACATACAGATATGGCGAGAGCCCGGCGACAAGACCACCGACTGTGCCCGCGATCGCGAGCGCGCGACGCTCGGTCTCGCGGACGCCGCGCACCACACCCAGCAATCCGACCGGGGCGACGAGTGCACACGTCATGTGATTCGCGAGTCCGAGTCCCGCGACCAGCGCGAGCGCGAACGCGCGCCAGCCACCGCGCAGCGGTCCGTGCTCGGCCGCAAGCCACAACACCGCCGCGACGACCAGACCGTTGAGCGCAAACACCTCGGCTTCGCTGTGGATCCGCAGCACCACCGGAGCCGCGGCAAAGATCGCGACCGCGACCGTGGCCGGGTTGGCCCGCGCCCCCCATGCACGACACGCCGCGTGGAGCACCAGCACCTGGAGCGCACCCAGCAGCGCCGTCGCCACCGCACCAGCGTGCGCGGGTGTGCCGGGCAACCACGACAGCGCGCGCAGCCACAACACGTAGAGTGGATAGCCCGACGGATGCGCGACGCCGCCGACCGCGCCAAGCGTGGCGAACTCGGCGTTGTCGCCATCCACGATGTGTGCGGGCGAAAGCCACGCGGTAAACCCAAAACACACCAAGGCGACGAGCCCACCGCGCGACAGAGCCATGTGGACGATGCGTTGTCGCAGGGTTTCGATGATAGCCAGCTGCGTGCGATAGTCCACAAGTGGGGAACATCCTAGTAGTCGACGATGAACAGTCGATGCGCGAGTTCCTCGCGATCTGCCTGCGTCGCGCGGGCCATCACGTCGATATCGCCAGCAGCGGCAGCGACGCGATCGAGCGCTTGAAGAAGCAGCCGGTCGACGTCGTCGTGACCGATCTGCGAATGCCCGGCGAGCTCGATGGGCTCAAGCTGCTCCACGCGATCAAGGGCGGCTCGATCGCGCGTGCCCCGATCGTCGGCGCTCCGCCGGTGCCGATCGATCCAGAGGTTATCTTGGTCACCGCATTCGCGACCGCGGACACCGCGATCGCGGCGATGAAACAAGGCGCGTACGACTACCTGACCAAGCCGTTTCAGGTCGACGAGATCAATGCGGTGATCGGCCGGGCGCTCGAGAAACGCGCGTTGGTGGCCCACAACATCGAGCTGCGCGATCAGCTGGCGGGCCGTGCGCGGCTGGCGCAGCTGCTGGGCAAGAGCCGGGCGATGCAGAAGGTGTTCGAGCTGATCACCAAGATCCACTCGACCCGTACGAACGTGTTGATCACCGGCGAGAGCGGGACCGGCAAAGAGCTGGTGGCACGGGCACTTCACAGCGAAGGCAACCGTGCGAAGGCCCCGTTCGTCGCGGTCAACTGCGGCGCAATTCCAGACGAGCTAATGGAATCGGAGCTGTTCGGCCACAAGAAGGGCGCATTTACCGGTGCGGTCGTCGACAAGTCAGGTCTGTTCGCAGAGGCCGAGGGCGGCACGCTATTCCTCGACGAGATCGGCGAGCTGTCACTCGGCCTACAAGTGAAGCTGTTGCGCGCGCTGCAGGAGCGCAAGATCAAGCCGGTCGGCGCGACGGATGAGATCGAGCTCGATGTGCGCGTGATCGCCGCGACCAACCGCGACCTCGAAGCCGAGGTCGCGCGTGGGGCGTTTCGCGCGGATCTGTATTACCGACTGAACGTGATCGAGATTCGGCTGCCGCCACTGCGCCACCGCCGCGAGGACGTCCCGTTGCTCGCCGATCACTTCCTGCGGAGGTTCGGCGCCGAGCACGGGCGGATCCTACAGTTGTCCACCGAGGCGATGCGCCGGCTGGAGACCTATGACTTTCCCGGCAACGTGCGCGAGCTCGAGAATGTGATCGAGCGAGCGGTCGCGCTGTCGTCGAGCGCGATCATCGGCTCCGATGATCTCCCACATGTCAAAGCGCACAAGCCGATCGCGCCGGAGCTGCCAAGCGGATTCCCGCCCGAAGGCGTCGACCTCGAGCGCCTGGTGACCGACTACGAGCGCGGCTGGGTAACGCGGGCGTTGGAGCAGACTGGTGGTGTTCGAAAACGGGCTGCAACGTTACTGGGCATCAGCTTTCGATCGCTCCGGTACCGGTTGGAGAAGCTCGGGATCGATAAGGGCGATGATGACGAGCCCGATAGCAACGGGTCGTGAGGTGGCGTTACGTAAGTCCGCGGGATACCACGCAAACCGCAACCCCATCGCTACCCGACGGCTCCCATTTTTCGGCAACGCCGGTGACGTTCTTCGGCACTTTCGGAAGGCCACGGGCAGCGACGCGCCTTGGTTCTCGGCACTTAGCGCGTGGCACATCGGTTGCTCATGGTCAGCTCACTCGGAGGCAATGGCATGACCAGGCTCAAGCAACGTGGCTTCACACTCATCGAGCTGATGATCGTCGTCGCGATCATCGGCATTCTCGCAGCGGTCGCGATCCCCGCGTTCATGGACTACATGAAGAAGTCCAAGAAGACCGAGGCATCGCTCCAGCTCAACAAGCTCGGCAAGAACGCGAAGGTCGCCTACAACACCGACGCGTCGTACCCGCAGGGTACCGCAGCCGTGCTGCCGGCCGCCGTGGGCAACGCATGCAGCCAGGCCACCAAGAAGATGCCCGTCGTCAGCTGGACCGGCGACGCCGTCTGGAAGTCGCTCGACTTCCAGGTCGATGAGCCCGCCCTGTTCAGCTACTCGTACACCAGCGCCGCCGTCGGTACCGCGACTGGCACCGCCGCCGGTGACCTTGACTGCGATACGACGATGATCACCTACACGCTCAACTTGACCGCGCCCAACGGTAACGCCTCGGCGAGCATCGTCGAGCCGCCGCCCAACACTGACTAATCGATCTCGCGATTGTTCGTGCAGACCGCCGTCGAGGCTCTCGGCGGCGGTTTTCGTTTTCGGCTTCCGTCAGCCCACCCGCCCGTACTGAACCATCGGGTAACTATCGGGTTGCGCTGCCATTGTTTGTCCCGTTGAGTGCCGTGATTCGTCACTGTGCAAGCGGTCTGCGTCACGCGATTGCGCGGTTAGCGCTGGCACCATGCTTGCTGATGCTCGACCCGGAGGTAATCGCTCACCATGACCAAGCTCAAGCAACGCGGCTTCACGCTCATCGAGCTGATGATCGTCGTCGCGATCATCGGCATTCTCGCAGCAGTCGCGATCCCCGCATTCATGGATTACATGAAGAAATCCAAGAAGACCGAGGCGTCGCTCCAGCTCAACAAGCTCGGCAAGAACGCGAAGGTCGCTTATAACACCGACGCGTCGTACCCGCAGGGTACCGCCGCCGTTCTGCCCGATGCAGTTGGTGCGGCCTGCTCCTCTGCCACCAAGAAGATGCCCGTCGTCAGCTGGACCGGCGACGCCGTCTGGAAGTCGCTCGACTTTCAGGTCGATGAGCCCGCCCTGTTCAGCTACGCGTACACGAGCGCCGCGGTCGGCACCGCGACCGGCACCGCCGCCGGTGACCTCGACTGCGACACCACGATGATCACCTACACGCTCAACTTGACCGCGCCCAACGGCAACGCCTCGGCGACCATCGTCGAGCCGCCGCCCAACACTGACTAATCGATCCTCGCGATCGATTGAACACGACGCCGTCGGGGCATCCCGGCGGCGATTTTGTTTTCGGCTTCGTTCGTCGCACGAACACTCACTGAACGAACGGGTAACTACCAGGTTGCGCTGCCATTTCTCGTCGATAGAGCGCCGAGGTTTGTCACTGTCGTGACGCCAGCGCGCGGATCATCGACGAGATAGCGATGGCATCACAGTTGCTCATAGGCATCGGCGGAGGAAACGGTAAATGACCAAGCTCAAGCAACGCGGGTTCACGCTCATCGAGCTCATGATCGTCGTCGCGATCATCGGCATTCTCGCATCTGTCGCGATTCCCGCGTTCATGGACTACATGAAGAAGTCCAAGAAGACCGAGGCCTCGCTCCAACTCAACAAGCTCGGCAAGAATGCGAAGGTCGAGTTCAGCACCGCATCAGCGTACCCGCAGGGCGTATCGGGCCTGCTACCTGGCACTCTCGGTGGTGCGTGCTCGTCGGCCACCAAGAAAATGCCCGTCGTCAGCTGGAATAGTGACCCAGTGTGGAACGCGTTGAGCTTCCAAATCGACGAGCCAGCGCTGTTTAGCTACATCTACGGCAGCTTCACGAACTCGAGCGCTGTCGCCCTCGCGATCGGCGATCTCGACTGCGACACGACGTACATTACCTACCAGATGGACTTCAGCGCGAACAACGGCAACGCCCGCGTGCAGCTGACGGAGCCATCGGCGAGCGCCGACTGATCGAAATCGATTCGACTCTTCACCGCCGTCGGGCCTCCCGGCGGCGGTTTTCGTTTTCGGCGCGAACAACCGCGAAGGGCACAGGACGCCGCGCTTGAATGACGTTGTCCTCTGCGTTCCCTCGCGTTCTTCGTGGCGCGGCGTTGCGTTCCTCCGAATCTTCGTCGGGGTAACTATCGGGTCGCTGACAATTTTCGGTTCAACAGTGACGCGACTGAGCTCGCCCCCGACGAGTCGGCGACGATCTCACGGTGACTTAACGCAGGCACAAGGGTTGCTCTTACTCCCGTCGGGGAGCGGCACATGACAAAGATCAAGCAACGCGGGTTCTCACTGATCGAGCTGATGATCGTCGTCGCCATCATCGGCATCCTCGCGGCGATCGCTGCTCCGAACTTCATGGACTACATGCGGAAGACCAAGAAGGCCGAGGTGCTGCTGCAGCTCAACAAGCTCGCCAAGAACGCCAAGGTCGAGTACTCGAGCGACTCGCGGTTCCCACAGGGAACGGCGGCGGTGCTGCCTGGCGCCGACGGTGCCAACTGCGCGTCGGGCATGAAGGGGTTATTCCCGGTGGTGACCTGGACCAGCGACCCCGTCTGGCAGGCGCTCAACTTCCAGATCGACGAGCCCGTCCGGTTCAGCTACCACTACACCAGCGCGTCGCCGTCGGTCGCACAGGGCCTCGCCGTCGGCGACCTCGATTGCGACACGGTCAAGGTGACGTATACCCTCGACCTCACCGTTCCCGACGGCAACGCGACCGCGGTCATCACCGAGCCGCCGGCGAACTCGGATTGATCAACCATCGGATCGGATGCCCGCCGTCGAGCTGCCTCGGCGGCGGTTTTCGTTTCGGAGCTTCGCTATAGTAATGCCGTGCAGCTCACGGAGGACGCGCGCCGCCAGCTCGCGGCGCTGTTGCTCGGCGTCACCGCGATCGGACTCGGGCTCGTGGTGCGCGAAGCAGCCAAGACCCAGCGGCCGCCAGCGTCAGTCGATGAGCCTTACGCGCCATCGCCATCGTCCGCACCGTTGGTCTCGCTCGGCTATCGCGAGCTGTTGGCCGATCTGCTGTTCGTCCGGTTCGCTGGTTACCTCGGCGGTGGTGAGAGCACGACCAGCGGAACCGCCGCGGTAGTAGAGGCGGTCGCGGCACTGGATCCCGCGTATCCGAAGATCTACGAGACCGGTGCGCTCGCGGTCTCGCGCCTCAACGCCGACCAGGACGCCCATAAGCGCGCGATCGCTCTGCTCGAGCAGGGGATGAAGCGCTATCCGTCCGATTGGAAGCTCCCGTACCTCGCTGGGCAGATCTACATCCTCGATCTAGAGAGCGACGACCCAGCGCAACGCCGCGCCTGGAATGAAAAAGGCGCGCTGCTCCTGGAGACCGCGGTGCGCAAACCAGGCGCACCCACCGAGGCGGCGGCCGCAGCCGCGATGCTCCGTACCAAGCTCGGTCAGCGCGAGCGCGCGATCGACGGGCTGCGCGAGATGCTGCTGATCACCACGGACGACAGCGCCCGGGAGCGGCTGCTGACCAAGCTCGCGGAGCTGCAGAACGCCGATGCGTCCGCGATCGCCACCGAGCTGTTCGAAGCACGCAAGCGCTTCGTGACGAAGTGGCGGACCGAACGACCAGCAGTCCCCGAGACCATGTATCTACTCGTAGGTCCGCGCCCTGCTCCCGGTTTCGATCCGTACCAGCTCGCCACCGGCGGGCGCGATCTGATCGAAGCTGATCCGATCGAGCAGCTCGAGCCGCTGTAGCGCGTCGCGATCGCTACTTCGGAAGCTTCTCGCTGAAGTCGGCGAACTTCTTCTCGACCTCGTCAGGCTTGATGTCGACGACGATGGTCTCTTTGATGCCGAATTCGTTGTTGACCAGCGTGATGCGATGCTTGCCCGCGGACAGCTTCAGGTCCTTGGTGGGCGTGCTGAGCCCGCTGCTCGCACCGTCGACGACGATCTCGCACGGCGGCTTCGAGCTGAGCCACAGCGTTCCCTGGCCCTTGGCCTTGGGCTCGTCCGGCTTCAGGTCCGGCTGCTTCACTTCGGGTTTGGCTTTGGGCTCGCTTCGCGCTTCGCCTTTGGGTTCGATCTTCGGTTCCGCCTTCGGTTCGGCTCTCGGCTCGACCTTGGGCTCGATCCGGGTCCGCGGCTCGCCGCGGCTCGCCGATTCAGAGCCCGTCTTCTCGAGCGACACGGCGATCCGCTCCTCGAGTGAGCCGGTGAACGAGACCGGTCGATTGACCGAGATGTAGCCGGGTTTCTCGAACGCGACCCGGTAGGTGACGCGCGGATCGAGCGGCGCCTTCGCCGGCGACGGTCCGAGCACCTCACGCTTACCATCGATGATCAGCGCCACCGTCGCACCAGGCGGCGTGGTCTCGAACAATCCATGAATGCCTTGGATCGGCGACAGCGCGATCTCGACCTTCGGCGCCTTGCCCTGCTCGACCCGAACCAGCTGGCTCTGGCTCATGAAGCCCGGCGGAGGATCGATCTGCACCGTGTGCTCGCCCGGAGCGATCCGGATCCGCGCGGGCAACCGATCGGTACGGGTCTGGCCGTCGAGCTTCCACACCGTCACACCGGCCGGACTGACATAGAGATCGAACCCGGTGTTCTGGTCGGTGACACCCAGCTGCGGGGTCGGCGCCGAAGCCGCTGCCGGTTCGGCGTTCGCAGCGTGAATGACGGGCGCTGGTGTCGAGCTCGATGCCCCGCCCTTGCCCATCACCATCACCACCACCACGACGGCGGCAGCAACCGCGGCGCCGCTGACCGCGATGATCGCGATGCTGCGCTTGTGATCGTTGCGCGGGACCGTGCGGCTGACCCGCGATGGCGGCGCGAACAGATCGGGCGTGCGTGGCTGCGGCGCGGGCGCGAGACCGGCGTCGAACCGGGCGGCGGGGTACTCAGGAGCGGGCGCCTTGTTCGATCCGGACGCGAGGTCCGGAATCGTCGCCGCGCCGGTGCTGCCTTCGAGGCCGTTGATGGTGGTTGCATGGGGACCGATTGGTCGACCCGACTCCCACGAGTTCTGCGACACCAAGGTCGACAGATCCGGCGTGCCATTGCCCGCCGGCTCGACGGCGACAGCCGCACCTTGGCCGGTGGTTGGGCCCGCAGGTTTAGCCGCCTTCTTCTTCGGATCGTCGTCGTAAATGTGGGTCTCGAGCTCGTCCTCGTCCCATGCAAGCGCGCCTGAATCATCCGTGCGAACCCGGCGCTCGGTCTCCGGCTCGCCGGGATCGACACGGGGTGCGACGGCCGCCATCTGAGCCGAGGCGCGCACCGGCGGGGGTGGCGGCTTGGTCCCCGCGCCCATCCCCTGGTTCGAGCGACGGGCGCTCGGGGTCGGCGGCACGCTCTGGCGACCGCGCGACGCAGACTCGGGCGTCGGTGGTGGCTTGAGCTGGCGATAGCTCTCGAGCTTGGCGGTCTCTTCTTCGATCTCGCGACCGAACGTCTTCTTCATCCACGCCGCGAGATCCTTGCGCGAGTAGAACTCGCCGGCGGTGTAAACGAACGCCTGCAGCTCGTCGTGCAGATCGATCGCGTTCTGATAGCGATCCTCGACGTCCTTCGCGAGCGCCTTGAGCACGATCCGCTCGAGCTCGTCGGGAATCTTCCGGTTGTAGGTCGACGGCGGTAGGATCTCGACGTTGCGAACCTTCTCGAGCGTCGAGAAATCGCTCTCGCCGACGAACAGCCGCTCACCGGTGAGTAGCTCGTACAGCACGATGCCGCACGAGAACACATCAGATCGGCGGTCGACGGGCAGCCCGCGAACTTGCTCGGGCGACATGTAGCCGAATTTGCCCTTGAGGATCCCCGCCTGGGTCTTGCTGCCCTTGCCCGCCGCCTTCGCGATCCCGAAATCGATCAGCTTGACCTCGCCCTCGAACGACACGAGCACGTTCTGCGGGCTGACGTCGCGGTGCACGAGCGACAGCTCGCGCCCGGTCTGGTCGCGCTTGTTGTGTGCGTAGTCGAGGCCTTCGCAGACCTTCATGACCATGAAACATGCCTGCGCGACCGGCATCGCTTCGCCGGCACCGCGGCAGCGCTCGAAGATGCCGCGCAGGTCGCGGCCATGGACGTGCTCGAGGGCAATGTAGTAGCTGCCATCGACGACGCCGAGGTCGAAGATTTGCGCGATGTTCGCGTGGTTGAGCTGGACCGAGAGCTTGGCCTCTTCGATGAACATGCGGATGAACTCTTTGTCCTCCGCGATGTTGGGCAGGATGCGTTTCACCGCGACCAGTCGCTCGAAGCCTTCGACGCCGAACGCCTTGGCGCGGAACACTTCCGCCATCCCGCCAACGTTGATGCGCTCGAGCAGGAAGTACTTGCCGAAAGGGGTCGGCTTCTTCACGGTGCGTCGTTCCACAGTAGCCCGAGCCAGCGACTGCCCGGATTCGATCGCAAGACCACCTTGAGGTGGGACCCTATCTGAAGTTGGTTCCTTGGGCCACAAGCAGTTTTACTCCCCCGGCAGGTGGTTTTCGTACCGCGAACGTACCGGCATTACCAAGGAAATCAGAAGCCGAAGCCCATTTCAGTTCTGGGTCAACGCCTGGGCTGGCTCCATCTGCGCCGCTCGGCGGGCCGGCAAGTAACCGCCGAGGATGCAGAACAGGGTCGAAAACCCGAGTGCACTCGCCAAGATCCACGTCTTGAATTCGAACCATGACGACGGCTTCAGCGGGAAGTTCGGAATCCCGGACGCGGCGTAGGCGTTCCAGATCGCTCCGATCCCGACGGCCAGCCCAATACCGAGCAGGCCGCCCACGATCCCGATCACCGCTGCCTCCCCGAGCACGATCAGCTGGACATCGGTGGCCCCTGCCCCAACCGCTCGCATGATTCCGATCTCCCTGCGGCGCTCGGACACTTGGATGAAGAAGTTGTGACCGATGTTGATCACCGCGATCACCAGGATCGCGACCGAGATGATCAGGAACAGCAGCCGGATCACGAAGATCACGGTGGCGAACTTCTCACCCAGCGAGTCCTTGAGCTGGAGCCCCAAGGCATCCGCGACCCATTGGCCGAACACCGCGATCCGGTTCTTGTCCTCGAGCTTCACGACGACCGACGAGTACGCGCTCGCCGCCTCTTTGCCCATGTACTCCTGATTCCACCGCGTGATGTATTGAATCGGCATCGTGACGCCGACCATCATCGCGCGCTGACTTACGCCGACCACGACCGCCTCGACGCGGCGCGGCCGTGCCTTCACCCCAACGCTGGTGCCCGCGAGTGTGGTGCTGCCGAGGCCGATCGAGAACCGCATCGCGGATAGCCCGCGCAGCTGGATCAACGAGTTCACCAGATTCTTGTCGGCCATCGGCATGCGGTGGGACTGCGCGAAGCCGCTATTGTAGAGCTCGACCACGGTCGCCGACAGCACGACGGGGACGCGGTGCTTGCAGATTCGCTCGGTGTCGTCGCAGTAGTAGCGATCGGGGTTCGGGCACGGGTTGTAGTACGGACCCGGTGGTGCGGCAGGCAGCAGGGGTGGCGGGGCGGCGGACGGCAGGGTCCCCGAGCCGGCACCCGCTGCGACGCTGCTGGAGCCGGCACCAGAACCGGCGCTGCCGGAACCGGCGCTCCCAGAACCGGTGGTCCCAGACCCGACGCTGCCAGACCCGACGCTGCCAGACCCGACGCTGCCAGACCCGACGCTGCCAGACCCGACGCTGCCAGACCCGGTATCGCCAGACGCGCCACTGCCAGGCGCGGGTGTGGCCCCGGCACCGTTCGATGGCTCGGGATCGTTGCCCCACCCTCGCGAGCGCGGCGCGGGTTTCGCAGGTGGCTTCGATGGCGATTGGCGAATGTCGTCGTTCGGGTCGCGACCGGGCGGTACGCATGCCACGCGGTTCGGATCGTCCTTCACGGCGTCCCAATCCTTGAACAGCTCGCGGATTCGCTCGTCGTCGTCGACGTAAGAAGGATCGACGCCATCGGCAAATCCCGCGAGCTCGAATCGAAGATCCGCGCCCTCGAATTCGCCGCGTCCCGCAGCCGGAAACGCCAGATTCATCCGCGGCAACACTCGACTGGCTTCGGGACGACCCGCGATCTTCTGGACGATCGCATCGTCGATGCGCGTGCTCGCGTCCTTGCCGAACATCGAGACCCGCGGGGCCTCCACCGTGACCTCGTCGAGCGGAAACACCGCTTCGAGCACGTGCCCCGCCTTCTGGGTCAGCGCGAGGAACAGCACGAACGCACCGATGCCGATCACGATGCCGAACGCCGACAAGATGAAGTGACGCCGGCTGCGCAGCGTGTTCGCCAGCACCATGCGCACGAGGCTGCGTGCGGGCATCATGCGGGTCCGGCTCCCACGGCGAGCTCGTGATCCGAGGTCTCTGCGAGCACGCCGTCGCGCATCATGATCACCCGCTTGGCCACGCTCGAGACCCGCCGCTCGTGGGTGACGATCACCAGCGTCACGCCATCTTTGGCGTTGAGCTCGCGGAAGAAATCGATCACTTCGCGACCGGTCTCCGAATCGAGATTGCCAGTCGGCTCGTCGCATAGCAGCAACTTCGGCTGACCGAACAGCGCGCGCGCGATCGCGACGCGTTGTTTCTGCCCACCCGAGAGCGCGCCGGGGTATCGATGCGCGAAATCCGACAGCCCGACCCGGCGTAGCGACTCGCGTCCGCGCGCCTCGGCGTCGACATCGCGCCGCGAGAACGCCGCCGGCAGCGTGACGTTACCGAGCACGGTCAGGTGATCGAGCAGATTGAACGCCTGGAACACGAAGCCGATCGCATCGTTTCGCAGCTCGGCTCGCTTACCATCGCTCGCCTTCTGGGTGTCCAGGCCGAGCACCTCGACCTCGCCTTCGTCAGGCTGATCGAGACCACCGATGATGTTGAGCAACGTCGACTTTCCCGACCCCGATTGCCCCACCAGCGCCACGAACTCCCCCGGCTCGACGTCGAAGCTCACGCCGCGCAGCACCTGCGTGCGGCCTTCACCGACGCCGTAGCTCTTGGTGACGTCGCGCAGCCGAATGACGGGGGCTCCCATCGACGACCGACGGTAGCACGAACTAGCGGCGCGTCCCGCTCGCCGACACGACGAGCGACGTGCCATCGATCGTCAATGCCATTTTGGCTTCGCGCCAGCCTTGGATCAGCTCGGCGGCGCGACGCGCGCGCGGCAGATCGGCGAGCTCGAGCAACGCGGCCCACGAATCGACCGACATCCGTGACGGCACGATGGTGATCGCTGCGAGCGGGCCGGGCGCGGTCCCGCCCTTGCCGATGAGCGTGCCGAGCACACCATCGCCGGCTCCTGCGAGCGCGACCTTGTCGGTCAACACGTATTCGATCGTCGGCAGCCCGCTGAACGGGATCGACAGTGACTTTCCGGCATACGGACCAAACGTGACCTTGCGCTCGAGTGTGCTGCGCATCGGGATCTCATCGAGCATCTGCGCAAACGTCTTGGAGTGCGCGAGATCGAGCGCGACCGCGCCGGAGCCGGACTTCCCGTCGGGGTCGAACGACCTGATCACGCCACGCGCCGATCGCACGCCGGTCTCCTCGAACCACTCGGCCGGATCCTCACCGATGTCATCGTCGAGCTCCGCACATTTCGCGAGCCAACCGACGACCAGCTTGAGATCGACGTTCCACTCCGCGGCGAGCGGCGCATCGCTGGTCAGCGCATTCCATCCCTCTGGCGCGGGCAGCGCCGCCGCGGCGAGCAGCGGCGCTGCGGCGCCGACGTCGATCGTCAGCCGGCCGGAGATCTGCTTGTCGTTGCCCCCCAGCGCGATCGCGACTCGATCCACCGCGTCGAGGATGCCGGCGCAGCTCGGTCCGCCACGTTCGCCCGCCATCAGCGCGCCCACGACGCGCCGGAGATCGGCCACGCCGATCAGCGATCCCGCCGCGCTCCCGGCGGCCCGTTCCGCCCATTGCCAGTTCGCCGTCCACGCCGGCGCTCCAGGACGGTAGCTGCGCGTGAACCAGCTCGTGGCGTCTTCGTGGTCGAACGACGAGCTGAAGTGCAGCCACAACCAGTCGTCCGCGATCGCCCAGCTGATTCGCGCGTCACGCGACAGATTCACGGTGAAGATCTCGGTCCCGTCGACGATCACCGACTGGGTGACCATGCCGCTGGCGCGCCGCTGATCGAAGAATCCGCGCATCTGATCGGCTGCAGCGAGCCGCACCACGAACGTGGGCGACACCTGTTCCGAGAACATCACGAGGCCACCGTTCGCATCGACTCCGACTGCGGACAGCCCCTCGCCGCTCATCGGATCGATGCCGATCTCGCGACGAAATTCCTCCGACAGCTCGCCGGCGTTAACCCCGAACAACATGCCGAGGGTGTCGACGACATCGCGAAGTCCCTTCTGCGCATCCGCCACGGTCCGGGTCGCGACCACGTACGTCGGGTTACTGGGCACCCATCGGGTCGCGGGGAATGCAGCGATGGCCTGCTGTGGCGCTTGTGGAGACGACGTACCAGATCCACACGCGGTTACCACCGCGATTGCCCCGACGAGCGCCGCGGCGAGCACGGTAGCGGGCCAAGCCCACTTCAATTGCAACTGGTTAGCCCGTCGGGCGCGCGAATGAGTCATCGAGCGAGAGTTTGTCACGCAACCTAGAGCCGCAGCGGCCGATAGCGGCTGAACAACCACCCGCGGTATGGTGAGGCACAGTTCGGCATGAGCTCGATCGGAGGTCCCTCAGGCATCGATGGTCCCAAAGGCCCCAGCGGCCCGGGAGGACTCGACGCGCCCGAGCCGATGGCGGAGTCGGCTGGTTCCGCAGCGATCGACGCAAGCACCGCCGCGCAGCGTCCCGCGGATATTCAAGCGCTCGCCTCGGAGATCGCCGCCGGCAAGCTCACCGCGCGCGAAGCGATCGACCAGCTGGTCGAAGCGACCGCGACACCCGGCATGAATGCCGCCGAACGCGCCGAGCTGCGCGAGCTACTGACCGATCTGGTCGCGAACGATCCGTACCTCGGACAGCTGGCTGGCCGGCTTAGCTAGCTAGTACCAGTGGCGAACCGTACAGCGCCGTCGACGACAAGGTGATGGTAACGTTGTCGACCACGACCGTGTAGGCAGTCGTGCAAGCACTCCCACGAGCGTGCTCTATCTGACGCACCGACTATTAAACCAAGCGCCCCACTGGGCCCGCGCTCTCGACAGCCTGAGGCGCCCGCGACGGGGTTGCTCCAGCCGAGAGCGAGGCCCGGCGCGCGACGAGACGCTAGCCCTCATCGTGCATCTCCCACTCGCCCGCGAAGCGCGGCGCAGGGCGAAGCCCTCGTTACGTGCAACGCAGCGAACCACCGACGGGAGCGACGTGGGACGAGCGGGTCGGGGGAGCTCCCCCGTCGCCCAGCGCCGAGGGCTCCGCACCACACACAGCCCAGCGCTCGGGCACAACACCCGTTCCTGAGCGCCGAGGGCTCCGCACCACACACAGCCCAGCCCTCGGGCACAACATCGAGTACGTGGACGTGCACGTGACACGTGACACGTGACACGTGCACGAAGAGTTATCTGACCGGCATTGCAGCTAGTACACGATATCGCCGACGAACATCGTGCCGCGCACCGAGCCAGGCGGCCCGACGAACCGGACGACGTCCGTGGGCGTCTTCGCGTCGACCGCCTGCATCCGGCCCTGCGGATCGACGACGATGTTCTGAAACGGTCGGGTCATCAGCTGGCCGTGGCTGTCGTAGAACGCGGCGATCACCAGTGCCTGGCCGAGTCGATCCGCGTCGTTGACGAGCTTTCCTTCGACGATCGTGCGATTCGGCTCGGCGAACGTTCGAAAATCCGAGACGCGCACCCGCGGCGGGCTCTCCGGCACCAGCGCGCCATGGACGACGATCCGTGCGGCGCTGGCCTTGGGTCGCGGCACCCGCTCGGCGTCGACCAGCGCGAACGTTCGGATCTCGCCGGCGGGGATCCACAGCGATTGCGACTTGAGCTCGCCGAGCACCGTGCTCGAGCCATCGGTCAGCTGGCCGCCGAGCGTGACGTATGCACCTTCGGTCGCCGTGTTCTGTGCGTCGACCAGCACGAATGTCGAAACGTCGGTGAACGTGCCGTCGCCGATGGTGTCGGTGCGCAAATTGGCCGCACCAGGGACCTTGATCAGCTCGAGGTCGAGCTTGCGCGCCGGAGCCGACTTACTGCACGCGGCGAGCGCGAGGATGATCACCAAGCCGGCGGTACCAGCGGTTCGGGCGCACCACATGCCGATCAGTGTACTCGGGGGCGCGGCGATGCGCTCTACGCAGCAGTCTGACGATGCTTGCTGCTCGGCTCGTACATCCGCAGAATCTCGCGAAGCTTCTGCGGAATCTCGAGCCCGGAGGTGTCGAATCGCGCGAGCGCCGTCGCCACCGTCGCCACCCGCTCCTCCGTTGTCGCGCGCTTGTCGACGATCACGCGGTACTCACCCTTCACCCGGCACAGCCCGCCGTGGTTCGACTTGATGCCGATCTGTAGGGGTTCGTAGCTGACCCGAATCCCGAGTTGCTCGGCGGTCTGCTCGAGTAGCTCGAGGGCGACTTCTGGCTTCATTGCCAAGCCACACTACCAGGCTCGATCCTGGGGGCAACTCTTCTGTCCGACAAGCGGACCCGTAGAGATCTCCAGCTGTTCAAACGATCGGCAGGACCACACGGAACGCCGCGCCGCCGAGATCGGACCGGATCACCGAGATCTCACCACCGTGCTGATCGACGATGTTTCGCACGATCGGGAGGCCGAGGCCGGTGCCCTTGCCATCGGGCTTGGTGGTGAAAAATGGCTCGAAGATCTTCTGGCGATCGGGCTCGGGTACGCCGGGGCCGGAATCGGCCACTTCGAGCGCAACGGCTGCGGGGCCATCGACGCCGGCGCGCACGACGACCTTGCCGCCGTTCTCGACCGCGTGCACGGCGTTGGTGATCAGGTTGATCAGCACCTGCTCGAGCTGGCCGGCGATCGCTTGAACCACCGGCAGCTCGGGATCGACTTCGACGACGAGATCGATGCCGCCACGCTCGACCAGGTGCTCGCAGATCGACACCGACTGACGCACCACCGAGGCTAGATCGACGGGCTCGAGATCGCGTCCCGACGGCCGAGCGTACTGCACGAGATCGCGCGAGAACCGCAGGATCCGCTGAGCGCTCGCGCCGATCCGCCGCAGCTTGTCGAGATCGGAGACCTCGGCGCCCTGCGATTCGAGCTTGCGAACCAAGTACTCGGCATACACCGTGATCGACGTCAGTGGATTATTGAGCTCGTGAACCACGCCCGCCGCGAGCTCACCCAGCGTCGCGAGCCGCTCGGCACGCACGACTTGGCGCTGCAGCGCTTCGGTCTTCGACTGGTCCTGACCGATCGCGACGACGGCCTCGACCGGCCCTGTCGGCGCTCCAGCACGGCCCACAGGCGCCACGCTCCACACCGTCTTGACGTGGCCATCTTCTCGTGTCGGCAGCGAGACCGTCACCGCAGCGTGATGCTGACCGGCGAGCGCCGCGGCAAATGCCGAGGTCAGGAACTGGCGCTGATCCGAGGGAATGAAATCGCGAATGTCGCGACCGATGATGTCGTCGCGTGTGAATCCGATCAGGTCGAGCAGCGCGCGGTTGCACACCGTGATCCGCCACGACCGATCGATCCCGAGGATCAGCGCATTGGCGCTCTCGAGCAACCGAGCTTGATAGTCGCGCAGGCCCAGTGCGTCGTCCTGGAGCCGGAGCATGCGCAGCGCCGCGGATAGCTGACTCGCGAGCGCGCCCACCGCAGGCTCATCGCTCGCGCGAAGATCGGAGCCAGGCGGATAGCCCACGTCGAGCACGCCATAGAGCTCACCGGTCGCGGCGAGCGGCACGGCGAATCCGGTGGCCATCCCGGTGAACGGCGAATCCCACCGCTCTTGCACGGCGAGTCGAGCACTTGCGGCTACCGCCGCCTTGAGCTGGGCGCGGCCCAGGGCGTCCTCGGTGATCACGATGCCCTCGGCGGTGAGCCGATCGCGGAGCGATGCCGCGCGATGGTACGCGCGCACCGGATCGCGCGAACGGACATCGAGTACCCGCACGCACAGCGCGCGCCCTGGAATCAGCGCCGCCAAGATCGCGAGGGCACGCTCGGCGAGCGCGGCTTCGCTGGACACCGCAGAAAGCTCGGCGCCTTCCCGCAACGCGGACAACTGAGCGTCGGTGGTAGGAGCCGTGAACGTCATCGATCGCCTCGCTTGTCGGGATCGAGCGCCACGATATCAGCATGGCTAGGGCGTGCCAGCTCGAGATCGGGCTCGGATGGAAACGTTCCCGTCGACTCCTCATCGGAGAGCACCGGGATCTGTGGGTTGGTCTCGGCGGCCGCACGGTTCAGGTCGAGCATCCGCGCTGTACCGACGTAGTCGATGGTTTCGTACTTGGTGATCTTGCCGATCTTCTTCACGATGCTCGCAATTCGCTCTGCCTCGTTGAGGATCACGCCGACGGCGCGCAGATGAGCGGCCTCGGGCTCGCTCTGGCGCTGGATCAATTGCGCGTATCCCATGATCGAAGTCAACGGCTGGTTGAGCTCGTGCGCCGCGGCGCCGGCGAGCTCGGCGACCACTGCTTGCTTCTCGGTGAGCTGCAGCTTCTGCTGCGCGTCGAGCAACCGTTGTTCCATCCGAATTCGCTCGCGAAGGTCGGCGAGAATTCCGACGGTGGCGACCTCGTGCTCGCCCTCGTACACGATCGACGCGGTCATGCTGACCGGCACGATCTCACCGGACGAGATCCGGACCTCGCGGCGAGTCTGCTCGAGCCGGCCGACCCCGCCGTGCGACGTCGAGCGCAGCATCCGCATGATCTGCCGCGCCCCGCCCTCTTCGTAGAGCGCCCACACCGGCATCGTGCCGATCACGTCCCGCGCGCGGAACCCGAACAGTCGCTCGGCGCCCTGGTTGAACAAGATGATCTGGCCGCGCATGTCGGCGGCGATGATCGCGTCCACGGTGGAGTCGATCAGCCGCTCGAGGAACTCCTTGGTCGATCGGAGCTCGTGCTCGAGTGCGCGCTCGGCGGACACGTCGCGAAACGCGAGGATCACCGCGCCGGTGCCGGCGAGCACGGTCGAGGTCGACGCCGAGACCCACACCGGTGCGCCCGACGTCGTGGCGAGCTGCAGATCGAATGCGTCGGTGTTGCTACCGGCGAGCACGCGCGCCACCGTGTCGGCGAGCGTCGCGTTGTATTCAGGGGTGACGAGATCGACGATCTCGCTGCCGAGCAAGCCATCGCGCGCGAACCCGGTGATCCGCTCGGCGGCGCGATTGACGAACAGGATCCGGCCGCCTTCGTCGAGCACGACCACTCCGTCGGCACCGGCTTCGAAGTATTCGCGCAGCGAGTCGATCCCGCGCAGTCGCCGTTCGTTCTCGTAGCGCGCGCGGGTGATCCGATGGGTCTTGTCGCGCAGGCTCTCGAGCACCGCGCCGTGCCGGAGGTGCGCTGCCATCGCGCTTCCGATCAGGCGGCCCAGCTCGGTCTCCGCCGGTCCGAGGTGATGAACGCCCGGGATCCGCTTGCGCAGTAAGATCACGCCGAGCGGCCGGCCGCGCCACTGTACCGGAAACACGGCGATCCCTCGAACCTGCCGCTGCGCGAGCGTTTCGAGCACGGGTGCGGTGAGCGGATGGTCGAGCGCGTCGTCGATCAACACCGGCTGGACGGTCCGGATCGCCTCGGCGATCTCGGGATATTCGGCGATCGCGAGGGTGAACCGCTCGAGCGGCTCGGCGTCGGTCGCCGCGATCACGAATGCATGATCCGAACCCTCGATGTGCGCCACCAGCGCCGCGCGATCGAAGCCAAGCGCGACCGCGGTGATCGACAACACCTGGACCAGCGCCTCGGCGTCGTCGCCGTTCGCCGACATCACCTCGTTGATCCGGGTCAGCGCGCGCGTGCCATCGCTGCGGGCGATCCGAGATAGATTCCGGCAGCGTGCCGCGAGCGCCGCTGGAGCAATCGGCACCTGCGCGATATCGGTGGCACCTGCCGCGAGCGCCGCGGCGGCCGCGCTCGACGGAACCGAAGGCACCACCGCCAAGATCGAGACGTCGGCGAGCGCGGGGATCTCGCGCGCCTCGGCGACCAGCTGCGCGGCTTCTGCGCCGGTGACGACGATCAGCGCAGGCATCCGGCGATTGCCGATCGCGATCTGCGACTCGGACCGCGCTTGCAGCCCGCTCGCGGCGAGCTGCTCCGTCAATGCGGCCCGTTCGGACTCGCTACCTCCGAGCACGACGATGGTCGGGGCGTCCACCTCGCGAGACCGTATCATGACGAGGCCCAGGACGACGGACCGCCGCCCTATTCAGCTTCCAAAGCCGCTCGGTCAGCGTGCCACGTGCCACGTCCACGTGCTCGTCCACGCTCTGGTCACTCCGTCGGCTGCGTCGCCTCGTACGCGGCCAGCGCTGCGAGGAACACCTGCTTCACCGGCACGCCGTGGTGCTTCGCGGCTGCCGCGCAGGCTTCGTACTCCGGCGCGGCGTTGCGGATGGCCTCGCCGTCGCGCGAGACCTTGATCGCGATCGTTCCGTACCGCGTTGCCACCTCGACAGTATTCCGGACGAGCACGACCCGATCTCGCTGCGCATAGCGAACACCGATCGTGGTGGTCTCGCGCAGGATCGCCGCGATCACCGCGTCGCGCGCTGCATCGTCGGCAAGCGCAGAGACCGTCAACGCGGGCCGGCCCTTCTTCATCGTGATCGGCGACCACCACACGTCGAGCGCACCGGCTGCGAACATCGCATCGCTCGCCGGGCCGCACAGCTCCGGGCTCATATCGTCGAGGTTGGCGTCGATCTGCCAAACCGCGGCCGACGCCGTCATCGCCGGCGCGATCGCGATCACGCGCAACACGTTGGCGCGATCCGCGAGCTGCGCATCGCCCGCGCCCCAGCCGATCGCGAGCGGTCGTCCTACGGGTGCCGCGGTCCAGCTGGTCACCGCGGACGCCAAGATCGCCGCACCCGTCGGCGTACACAGCTCGCGTGCCACGCCGCCGTCGGCCATCACGCCTTGCGCATCACGAAGGATCTCGAGCGCCGCCGGTGCTGGCACCGGCAACACACCGTGTGCGCAACGCAGCGTACCGTGCCCCATCGCAACGCTGGTGCAGCTCACCGAAGCTGGCGCCAGCCAATCGAGCGCTGCTGCGGTCCCAACGACGTCGACGATCGAATCGATCGCCCCGACCTCGTGAAACGCGACGGCCTCGAGGGTCGTGCCATGCAGCTTGGCTTCGGCGCGCGCGATCCGATCGAACATGTCGAGCGCCCGCCGGCGAGCTCCGCTAGACAGCCCAGCGCTTTCGATCCGGCGCCGAATGTCTGCATAGTGATGATGGTCGTGCCCCTGGCCATTGTCGTGATGATGGTGACGGTCGTGATCGTGATGATGGTCGTGATCGTGATGGTGGCTGTGGTCGTGGTGATGGCCGTGATCGCCACGATCGCCGGCGTTCCCTAGCCGCAGCGGCTCGTCCGTCTTCACCTTCACATCCGTCGCCGCGATCCCCGCCTTCATCACCTTCTCGACCACCAACCGGTCGCGCCCCGCGCCGATCCGATCGAGCGCGTCGCCGATCACCTCGACCGGCACACCGAGATCGATCAGCGCACCGAGGGTCATGTCGCCCGCCGCGCCGCTCGCGCAGTCGAAGTGCAGATGCACGCCGCGCAGCGTCATCGCGCCACCGCCAGCCGAGCGATCTTCGTCGCCGCCACCGCCGCGCCGACACCATTGTCGATGTTGACCACCGTGATCCCCGGCGCGCACGACGCGAGCATCGACGCGAGCGCGACCAGCCCATCGACCGACACGCCGTAGCCGACGCTGGTCGGTACTGCGATCAGCGGTCGATCGACCAGCCCGCCGAGCACCGACGGCAGCGCGGCCTCCATCCCCGCGACGGCGATCACCACATCAGCGCGGCGAATCTCGTCGAGGCGCGCCAACAGCCGGTGCACCCCCGCGACCCCGACGTCACAGATTCGCGTCACCGGGGCGCCCAAGAACTCGGCGACGATCGCAGCCTCTTCAGCCACGGGTAAGTCGCTGGTCCCGGCGCATACCACTGCGATCGGCGCAGCGGGCGCGCGCGCAGGCGTCGTCCCGAGCGTGACGACGCGCGCCAGCTCGTGCGCCGTCAGCTCCGGGATCAGCCCGTACAGCGCCGGCAGCTTCGCCGCGTCGACGCGAGTTGCCATCGCGCCGCCGCTGACCCGCGCAAGCTCGCGCATCGCGGCCGCGATCTGCTCGGGCGTCTTGCTCGCGCCGAACACCAGCTCGGGCACACCGGTCCGAAGCTCGCGGTGGTGATCGATGATCGTCGTGCCAACCGCATGAGCGACCTCGGCGAATGGCAGGTCTCCGAGATGCCGCGCGGCGTCGGCCGGAGCCAGCGCTCCGGTTCGCACTTGCTCGAGCACGTCGAGCAGCTGCCGCTTATCCATCGGCTGTCATTACCACGTCACACACGGCGCTACTTCTTCTTCCTGCTGATCCGGACGGTCTCGACGGCGCGATCGGTTGCGGCGATGACTTCGATCGCAAGCGCCCCGATCGTGATGGTTTCTCGCACACTTGGGATACGCCGCAGCTTCTCGATCAGCAGGCCCGCGATGGTCTCGTAGTCCTCGCTCTCGGGTAGCCCGAGGTCGAGCTCGGCGTTGAGCCGGGCCACGCTGGTCCGCGCCTCGACCCGCCAGCTCCCCGGCCGCTCGGCGCGGATCGGCGACGGCTCGGTGTCGTATTCGTCGTCGATGTCACCGACGATGATCTCGAGCAGATCTTCGATCGTGACGATCCCAACCGCACCACCGTATTCATCGACGACGATCGACAGGTGCTGCTGTTCGGTCTGCAACTCGACCAACAGGTCACTCGCCTTCATCGTCTCGGGGACATACTTCGGCGGGTGCGCGAGGCTCGCGACGTTCTTGCCGTCGGCCTTGCCCGACGACGCCGCCTGGAGCAGATCGAACACGTGCACGATGCCGACGACGTCGTCGACGCGCGAGCGATAGATCGGCATGCGCGAGTGCTGCTTGTCTGCGACCTCAACGGCAGCCTCTGCGATCGGAGAATCCTCGGGCATCGCTGTGACCTCGGACAGCGGGACCATGAGCTCGCCAACTTTGTATTCCGAGAGCTCGAACACGTTGGCGATCATTTCGCGCTCGTCGGCGCTGATCTCGGGCTTATCGGTCTCGGGCTCGCTCTCGATCAACAGCGCGAGCTCGTCGCGGGTGACGAACGCTTTCTTGCGATCGGTCCGGGTGATCCGCGTCAGCGCGGCCGCGTAGCCGCCGACCAACACCACGATCGGCCGGAGCACGAACGACGCGAGCCGCAGCGGTGTAGCGAGACCATCGACCACGCGATCCGCGTGGACCTGCACGATCGATTTGGGCACGAGGTGGCCGAGCACGAGCAGCGGAGGAACCGCCAACGCGGGCGCCCATAGCAGCGCGATGTGGCGCTCGTTGAGCTCGATCCCGACGGTGATGACCGCGATCAGCGTGGCGAGGTTCGCGCCGACCAGCGTCGTCGCGAGCGTCACCTGCGGCACCGCGAGCATTCGCTCCGCGCGCCCCGCGGTGGGCTTGCCTCCGGCGGCGCGGGCGCGGAGCCGGTTGCGGTCGCACGCCGACATCGCAACCTCGGCGCTGACGAAGAACGCCTGCATGAATACACAGACGATCAGCAGGATCACCAGGGTCGAGGTCGCCATCATGACGAGCGCTTGGTCCCTTCTGGTAGATCCGCTGGATCGATCGCGGGCGGCGTGATCTCGTCCTCGTCGCGATTGAAACCTGGATCGATCACCGGCGGCAGCTTGGTCACCGGCGTGCTCAGGTCGCTACCGTCGAGCTTGGTCACCGGCACGCTCGCGTCACCCGGATCGATGCCCGCAGGGGGCGTCAAGCGCTCGCCCCCGCGCTGAACACCCTCGGTGGGCACCGGCGTGCCGGGTGTGCGCAATCGGTCGCGCCGGATCGGCTGCGAGTTTTGGAGCTCGGCACGCTCGTCCCGGAGCACGCCGAAGATCTGCGCGAGCAGATCATCCATCGTGACGAGGCCGAGCACCTTGCCGTACTCGCTCACCACGATCGCCATGTGGACCTTCTTCTGCTTGAACGTCAGAAACAACCGCTTCACCGGCGTCGTGCGCGGGACGAACAGCGGATCGTGGAGCAAGTTGTTCAGCGGACGGCCAAGCTGTCCCGCCGCGGCCCGGACCAAGTCCTTCGCATTCAGGACGCCTCGGATGTTGTCGAGCGACTTCTGATAGATCGGGACGCGCGAGAACCCGCGCGCCGCGACCTCTTTCACCAATCGCTGCGTCGGCAAGTCGTATGACAGCGCGAACATTCGATCGCGCGGCGTCATCACCTGGCCGACGTTCTTGTCGGAGAACTCGAACACGCGGTGGATCAGCCGGCGTTCGCGCGCATCCACCTGACCCTGCGCCGAGCCAGCGTCGAGCAGATTGCGAAACTCCTCTTCCGATAGATCGCGCGCCGGCCTGGTGCGCGCCGCGTCGCCGAGTGGAGCCAGCAGGATGCCGGTGATCGCCTGGACGATCAGCCGGACTGGAGTCACCAGAAACGAAAATGCCGCCAGCGGCAGGGCACACACGCGTGCCCAGGTCAGCGGCGATTTCGCCGCGAGCGTCTTGGAGGTGACTCCGGCGATCAACACGATGAACGGCAGCGTCACCGCGAGCGTGACGCCGCCGATCGCCCACAGTGACCCGCCCGGCCACATCGCGAACACCATTCCAAGCGCGAGGATCGCGAGGACGCTATTGAACGCCTCGTTACCGATCAGCACGGTCGCGATCAACCGGCGCGGCCGCTCGAGTAGCCTCAGGATCCGGCGATCAGCGGCGCCTTCGGAGCGCGCCAACTGCTCGCGATCGACGCGCCGCAACGAGAACAGCGCGACCTCGGTGCCCGAACAGAACGCCGAGACCAACACGCAGACCACGGCGAGCGCGATCGCCAACGACAGCTCCGTGATCACGGCGCGGCAGCCTCCCCGACATCGGCGTTCGAGCGAACTGGAAAGCTCGCGGTGAATGTCGAGCCCTGGCCGGGCGCGGTATCGACCCAGATCCGGCCGCCATGAGCCTCGACGTACGCCTTTGCGAGGGTCAGCCCGAGCCCCGTACCGCCGAACGCCCGCGTCGACGACGAGTCGACCTGAAAGAATGGCTCGAAGATCTTCGCGACCTGATCGCGGGAGATTCCGATCCCCGAATCGCGCACGACCAGCTGTACCGCGCGCTCACCGTCGTCGTTTCCCGGCTCGAGTGGCCCGGTGCGAACCGCCACGCCGACGTTGCCTCGATCCGGCGTGAACTTGACCGCGTTGGACAACAGGCTCGTGACGACCTGCCGGATCTTGCGGCGGTCGCCGAGCACGGTGATCGACGCTTCGATATCGACCTGGATCGCGATCCCTCGGCGGTTGGCTTGCGGTTGGAACGTCGCGATCTCGCTCGCCACGAGCTCCGCGATCGACAACATCGTACGCTCGAGGGTGAGCTGTCCGGTTTCGAGCGAGGACACCTCCAGCACCGACGTGATCAATCCGAGCAGCTGGTCCGCCTTGCCGAGGATCGTCGTCAGGTACTCGCGCTGATCGGTGGTGACCGGTCCCGCCAGCCCTTCGGTCATCATCTCGGCATAGCCGATCACCGAGGTCAGCGGCGTACGCAACTCGTGAGACATCGTGGCCAGGAAGTTCGACTTGAGGCGATCGAGCTCCTCGAGCCGGGCCACCGCGCGCTGGAGTCGCTGATTGTGCTCGGTCAGCTCGGCAAACGTCAGGCGCATCGCTTCTTCGTGGGTGGCTGCCGCGAGCTCCCGCGCGTGGGCATGATGCACGAGCAATCCCAGGGTTTCAGCGATCAACTCCAGCGCGGCATCGGCACGCGAGCCGCTCGCCGCAAGCCGTGCCAGCGGCTCGCCGTGATACTCGAGCTCGCGGCTCGGTGGGCCGGCGGCGTCGCTCCCGGCCAGCCTGGCGCCGCGTATATCGAACACGGCCAACGCGCATCCCATCGCGCGCGTGGTCGCGCTGACCAGCTCGACGAGCTCGTCCTGCGGCACTAGCCGCACCAGCTCGATCCGATCGTCGAGCGTCCGACGTTGGGTCACTGGGGGTACTCTATCAGGGCGCCGGACCGGATGCGCCTACGTGCTCCGCGAGCGCCGTTCTGAACGCCGCGCTATCGATGCCGAGCTTCTCGGTCAGCTGCAGGTCGTTGTCCAAGCCGTCCCAGGCCCGCTCCACGAGCTCGAAGAACGTGGGCACCACGCCATCACCGCGCTTCGCACACGCTTGTTCGATCGTGCGCTCGGGATCGCCAAACCGGTCGACCTTGTCGATCGGTACCGCGTCGGCGAGATCTCGCTTGTTGTACTGCACCACGATCGGAATGCGTTCGAGCCCAAGGGTCTTGAGGTTGGACTGAAGATTTTGCCAAGCAGCGCGGTTGGCGGAGATCTGCGCGACCGACGAGTCCGCGACGAACACCACGCCATCGGCGCCGTGCAGCATCACCTTACGAGTCGCCTCGTGCACGGGCTGACCGGGCACCGTGTAGACCTTGATGCCGAACGAAAACCCGGAGCGCCGAAAGAAGATCGGAAGCAAATCGAAGAACAGTGTCCGATCGTCGCGCGTGTCGAGCGTCATCAGGCGACCGCGATTGAGCCGGTCGACCTTGTCGTGCAGCGCCTTGAGGTTGCTGGTCTTTCCCGACAGCGGCGGCCCGTAGTAGACCAGCTTGAGCGTAAGCTGCCTCTCCAGGAAGTCGACCTGCGCCACCGTCCTCTACCCTACCTCATGGCGCGAGGCGACGAAACCTCACCGCGCCGGCGCGGTCTCGGGCGCGGGCGGCACGCGAAGGCCGCTCGGTTGTGGACCTTGCGGCGTGAGGTTTACGCCGCTCGGAGGCGCGGCCGTGCGGCCGCGGAGCTTCATCGCAACGATGATGCCAACCACCAACATGGCGACCAGGATCGCAAGAATGATCCGGCTCAGCAGCTTGCCCGCAGGAACGTCCTTGCGGGTCGCAGTGACCAGCATCGACGCTTCGGCACCACGTCGGATTCGTTCGAGTCGGTTCGCCGCGATCGGATCGTCGGGTCGCGCGCGCTGTTGTTCGCGGTACCGTGCCGCCGCCCACGCGTAACACCCGTCCTGTACGACGACGGCAAGCAATGCCTCGTGCGCAGCTGGATCGTCCCAGCGCTCGATCACGCGTTGCCATGCATCGCGAACGGCAAGAGGAGTCTCACCATCCTTGCTGCGCGCGAACTCGGCCATCCGTTCGGCGGCCAAGCCACAACGCGAACACGCGGCGGCAGCTTGCTTGCGTGGCGTCCCACACTTCGGACACCCAGGTTCGGACGCGCCCCCCGCCGCCGATGCCTCACCGATCGCGACCGTCATGAACTGCGTCTCATCCTGTCATAGCGCCCGGCTCATGTCACAGCACGGGACGGAATGGAACGGGGGTGAGCACCAGGATGAACACCACGAGCATGCCGAACGCGAGCACGCGACGCGTCGGAGTCAGCGGAGCATCACCGACGGCCGGATGGTATTCGCCGGCTTGTCGGCGCATCGCGAACAGCAACACCGACCAAACCACCCACGGAACCACGCCGTGCATTGCATACTTCAGCGCCTGCACCGCGCCCCACTCGGGTCGAGCGGCTGATGCCTGCACCAACATGACTCCGCCGATCGACAACCCGATGATCGGAAGCAGCACGTTGAGCCGCTTGGACCAACGCTCGTGTGCATCGCCAAGCACCGCCTTGGCGACGTGGCCGCCATCGAGCTGACCGATCGGCATCAAGTTGATCGCCGTGACCAACAGCCCCACCCAGGCCGCAAACGCCATCGGATGAAGGACGATGTCGACGCCATGGCTCGGCAGGTAGTGTCCGGTCACGATGTACTTGAGGCCGATGTAGAGCAGCGAGTTGCCCTCGAGCATCGCGTCCGGGTTCTGCGGAACCACGTCGGACATCGAGAGCCCCACCAGGAGGAGCGGGATCGCAACCACGAGTCCAGCGATCGGGCCCGCGGCGCCGACGTCAAACAGCGCGTTGCGATCTTCGATCGGACGATCCATGCGAATCACCGCGCCGAGCGTCCCGAGCGTGACCCCCGGTGGGAGCGGAATGAAGTATGGCAGCGAGACCGCGACGCGCCGTCGGCGGGCCATCAGGTAATGGCCGAGCTCGTGACACACCAGGATCGTCATCAGCGTTCCGGCGAACGCGAGCCCTTTGAGCAACGCGTCGCGTGCCAGCAGCTCGCCGAGCGTGAGCTCCGACAGCGTCTTGCCATGCGCTTCGAGGACTCCGGTGATGAACGTCGTCGCGCAGGCAGCGATGAACAGCCCGAGATGGATCCACGCGCGGCGCAACGTGGCGACAGCTTACCCGCAATCATGGCATCGGCAGTAGTTGGTCGCCTTCAACCTCGAGCACGGTAAGCTCGCGTGTTAGCTCGCCATCGCTGGCAATCGCGGCGGGTCCGCACGCGCCGTCATCGATCGCGGCTCGCGCCAGTGCCGCGCGAAGCGCTGCGCGAGGGTGTGGGCTCTGCGCCGCATGGTGGCGCGCGCCGGTCATCAGCGTCGCGGCGTCGTACGCTTGGGCGGCTGCGCTGCTCGGATCGCGGCCGGTCCGCTGGCGGAATAGCGCTGCAAACTCCGCCGCGAGATCACTGCCGCGCTCGCCGGCAAACGGATCGACGATCAGCGCGCCCTGAACCGCATTGCCACCGCGAACTGGCAGGCTCGGATGATTCCAGCCGGCTCCGCCGATCAGCTGAACGACCTGCGGTGTGTGCCCGCCGTGCTTGCGCTGCAGCTTCGCGATATCCGGGAACTCGGTGGTTCGGAGCTCGACACCGAAGTACGGCAGAAACGCCGCGACCAGCGCCGCTCGATCGTAGCGATCAGGGATGTAGAGCAGCGTGAACGGGACGTCCGGCGAAAATGTCGTCCATCCCTTGTTACCGTTGCGAGCGAGGTGAGCAGCGAGCCGCGGATTTTGCGCCGGGATCAGCCCGAGGAACGTCTTGACGTCGGCCTCGAGATTTCCGCCGGTCGGATCGTAGCTGCCTTGCGCGGTGACTTGAATGCCGAGCTTGGCGGCCTCGGCAGCGAGGGCATCGATCGCTTGTTGGCCAGCATCGTCGCGCGGCGCCAGCACGCCGACGGTCGGGAAGTTCTCGCGCGCGGCAAGCCTCGCAACCGCGCGGGCTTCGTCGGCGGTCGAATCGACCAACCGGAAAACTCCGGCGGCTGGATCAGCTCCATCGCCTGGCGCTAGCAATCCGATCGGAATGCCGCGAATCGCCGCGATGCGTGCGGCCGATAGCGCTTCGCGCTCACCGACCGGGCCGAGGATCCCTAGCGCCCCTTGGTCGAACGCGGCGTCCACCGCTGCCGCCGCGGCGTCCGGGTCGCCAGTCGTGTCGATAAACAGCCACTGGGTCCCATTGCTCGGAGCGAGCTCGATCGCGGCGCGTAGCTCCCTGCCGATCGCGGAGAACTTTCCAGACAGCGGCAGCAGCACGGCGATCTTGGTGGATTGCGCCGGCGGGACGACCAGCTTCGCCGCGAGCTCGGCAACCTCGGCTTGCACGGTGACCGCATCGTCGGCGCTGGTCGCGCGGGCGAGCCACCCGCGCGCTTCGGCATCATCGCCCTGGTGATATGCGAGCCGTGCGGCGCGTAACGCGAGCCGTGCAGCCGGCGCGGTGTCGCCAATGCGCTCGAGCGCAGCGTGCACGGCGGCGGCGGTCATTTGCTCGATGTCGTGCGGCGCACGCGGCACGGCGCTCGGATCACGCGCCGAGGTCGTCGCATGGCGCGTCGAGTAGTGCGCGTCGTGCTCGACCCAGCTGGTCGCCGGTGGACCCGATCGACAGCCAGCGCTCGTGATGAACACCGCCGCAATCGCTGCGAGCGGCCGCCCGAGGCGCATGCGTCGCGAAGCGATCCTATCGCGCGACCGATCGAGAGCGCGCCCGCAGATCATTCGTCGAGCAGTGACCGCACCACGCGATCGAGCAAACCCTTTTTGCTCACCACCGGATGGAGCTCGTCGCCGGCGGTACGAGCGAGCTCTTCGATCAGCTCGCGTTGGCGCGGCGACAGCGTGGTCGGCACGGTGACCTGGACCTCGATCAGATGATCTCCGCGCGGCGCGGCCTTTCCGGCAGCATGCGGAATCCCGCGACCGCGGATCCGCAGGACCTGCCCTGGCTGCGTGCCCTCCGGAATCCGGATTTTGACGTCGCCGTCGAGCGTCTTGACCTCGAGCACCGCGCCGAGCGCAGCTTGCGAAAAACTGATCACGTGCTCGCTTCGCACGTCGAGCCCGTCGCGGCGAAACGCTGGATGAGCCGCGACCCGCACCTGCACGAACAGGTCGCCTGCGGCTGCGCCATTGCGACCCGGCTCGCCTTCGCCCTTGACCGTCTTGATCATGCCGTCGTTCATCCCCGGTGGGATGACCACGGTCAGCTCGCGGGACTTACCCGGTGGCGTGCCGGCGAGATCGGGGAGATTGATCGTCTTGGTGACGCCGAACGCGGCTTCTTCGAATGTGACCTCGAGCGTGTAGCGCAGGTCCTTGCCCTTGTGTTTGGTCCGTCGCCGGCGGAACACATCGTTGATGATGTCCTGCGCAGCGTCCACCATCGAGCTGAGCCCACCGGCGTCGTCCTGATGCCCCCAGCGATCGTAACGTGCGCGTGCCTCGGGATCGCCGAGCACCGCGTACGCCTCGTTGATCTCGCGGAACAGCTCTCCACCGTCGGCCGGCTTGACGTCGGGATGGTGCTTGCGCGCGAGCTCGCGAAACGCCCGCTTGATCTCGACGTCGGACGCACCGCGCTCCACGCCGAGGATCACGTAGTAGTCGCGCCTACGCCGCGCCATCACGAACCGCCATCGGCAGATGGTTCGATGGGTGGCTCGGCCGCCGCATAGATCGCTTCGCCGATGCGCTGCCCCGAGACCTCGAGACGGTCGACCGCCTCTTGGACCAACGCGAGATCGTTGCCCTCGAGCGCGGCCCGGCACTCCACGAGCTCGTTCGCGAGAAACTCGCGCTCGTCCTCGGGAAGCAGCTGGCCGAACTCGGCCATCGCCTTCTCCGACGAGTACAACAGGCCCTCGCCTTTGTTGCGGGCCTCGGCGAGCAACCGCCGCTCCTGATCGGAGCCGGCCATCGATTCGCCCTCGCGAACCAGCTTCTCGATGTCGTATTCGGTGAGGCCGGTCGACGGCGTCACGGTGACGCGCTGAACCCGGCCGGTGCCGTGGTCGCGCGCCGACACGCTCAGCACACCATCGGCATCGATGTCGAACGCAACTTCGATCTTGGGAACACCGCGGGGCGCCGGCGGGATGCCGGTGAGCTCGAAGTGCGCGAGCGACTTGTTGTCCTGCGCCATCTCGCGCTCGCCCTGCAGTACGTGGACGTTGACGAACGGTTGGTTGTCGATCGTCGTCGAGAACACCTCGGTCGCGCGGGCGGGCAGCGCGGTGTTGCGCGGAATCAGCCGCGTGAACACGCCGCCCGCGGTCTCGACGCCCACCGAGAGGGGCGTGACGTCGAGCAGCAACACCTCTTGCACCTCACCGGTCAACACACCGCCCTGAATCGCCGCGCCGACCGCGACGACCTCGTCGGGATTGACCCGGCGGCTCGGCTCCTTGCCGAACATCTCGGCGACCAGCGTCTGGATCCGTGGCATGCGGGTCTGACCGCCGACCAGGATCACGACGTCGATGTCGTGCGGTCCGAGCCCCGCGTCGCTCAGCGCGCGCCGGCACGGCTCGAGCGATGCCTGCACCAGCGGCTCGACAAGCTGCTCGAGTTGATCGCGGGTCAACATCGTCTGCAGGTGGCGAGGTCCGTCGGCGGCCGCCGCGATGAACGGCAGATTGATCTCGGTTTGATCAGCGCTCGACAGCTCGATCTTGGCGCGCTCCGCCGTCTCCTTGAGTCGCTGGAGCGCCATCCGATCGCCGCGGAGATCCATGCCACCGTTGGTCTCGGAGAACGTCGCGAGCAGGTGCTCGACGATCGCGTTGTCGAAGTCCTCGCCACCGAGGAACGTATCGCCTGCGGTCGAGCGGACGCGGAACACGCCCTCCTCGAGCTCGAGGATCGAGATATCGAACGTGCCGCCGCCGAGGTCATACACCGCGACGCGCGCTGCGCTCTCGGTCTCGACACCGTAGGCAAGCGCCGCGGCGGTCGGCTCGTTGACGATCCGCAGCACGTTCAGACCGGCGATTCGCCCGGCGTCTTTGGTCGCCTGGCGTTGAGCGTCGTCAAAATACGCGGGCACCGTGACCACGGCTTCGGTGACTTGGTCGCCAAGCCAGTCCTCGGCGGTCTGGCGCATCTTGCCAAGCACCAGTGCCGAGACCTCGGGTGGCGAGTAATCGCGGCCCCGGATCCGCACGTGTGCGTCCCCGTTGGGCGCCGCCACCACCTCGTACGGACAGGTCAGCAAATGGCGCTGGACCTCTGGATCCTCGAACTTGCGGCCCATCAACCGCTTGACCGCATAGATCGTGTTCTCGGGGTTGGTCATCGCCTGCCGGCGCGCCGCCTGGCCGACCAATCGTTCACCGGACTGCGCGAACCCGATCACCGAGGGCGTCGTGCGCGATCCTTCGGAGTTCGCGATCACCACCGGTGCGTCGCCATCGATGATCGCAACGCACGAGTTGGTCGTGCCGAGATCGATCCCGACGACTCGGCTCATTCAGCGGTGCTCTTTGGCTTCGCGACAACCACCATCGCCGGCCGCAGCAACCGATCGCCGGACTTGTACCCGCGCTGCAACACCTGCACGATCGTTCCCGGAGCCGCGTCGCTCTCGGCTTGCGAGATCGCCTCGTGGAGGTTGGGATCGAACGGCTGATTGGCCGCGTCGACCGGCGTGACGTCGAGTCGCTCGAACGCGCTCAGGATCTGACGTAACACCAGCTGCACGCCCTCGACGATCGGGCCCGCGCCGCTGCCATCGCCGGACTGCGCGACGGCGTGCTCGATCGCTCGCTCGAGGTTATCGACCACGGGGAGCATCTCTTTGAGCACGCGGCTCTTCGCATCGTATTTGGCATCCTCGACCTCGCGCTTCTGGCGCTTCCTCAGATTCTCGAGGTCCGCGGCCGCGCGCAGATAACGATCCCAGTTGTCTTTCTTCTCTTTCTCGAGCGCAGCGTACTTCGCCTCGAGGTCCTTGAGCGGATCGCCGCCGGTTTCGGGGCCGCTTGGTGGCTCGACCTCGACCGGAATTGCGCCCGAATCTGCACTATCCGGGATGCGCTCGGGGTCGTCAGGGCTGGGTTCACCGCTCATATCGCGACCATATCCAGCTTTCGCGGATCAGGCCAGGGTGCGAGCGCGCCTCTGTATCGTGCCGCCTGTTGTGGCACGTGCGCGCGCCGAGCGGCTAGCCCGAGGACGACCCACCGAGCTCGGCGAGCAGCTGCGACACGGTCTCGGCGGTCACGTCGACCACCGACATCACCTTGCCGTAGTTCATTCGCATCGGGCCGATCACCGCGAGCGCTCCGATCGGCTGCTCCTCGGGGCCATACGACACGGCCACGACCGAGCTCGAGGCGAGCGCCGACATCGCAGTCTCGGCGCCCAAGAATACCTGTAACCCCTCGGCGTGGCGCGTCCGATCGAGCAGCCGGATCAGCACCTCTTTGTCCTCGAGCGTCCGCAGCAGATCCCGGACCCGATCCTGCGCGAGCGCATCGTCGAGCAAGTTGGCCTGGCCGCTGACCACCACGCCGGGCGATCGATCGGGACGCGATGCGAACACGGCCGCGCCGAGCCGGAGCGCTGCCGCCACCGCTTCGTCGTAGCGGTTCTTGTCCTCGCCGAGCTCCCGCAACACCCGTTCGCGAACCTCGTCGAGGGTCATCCCCTTGAGCAAGCCGTTCAGGTAGTTGTGGATCGCTTCGAGGCGCCGCGGCTCGACGTCGTCGATGATCAACCGATTCTCGATCCGACCGTCGGTGGTGACCAGCACTGCGATCAGCTTGCCGTCGCGCAGCGGGACGAACTCGATCTGCCCGAGTCGCTGCTGATCCGGATCCGGCGCGATGATGATCGCTGCGTGATGGGTGAGATCGGACAACAGGCGCGATGCGCGCTGCACGACCTCGTCGGGCGTGGCCGCCGCAACGCGCCCGCGAATCTCTTCCTTCTCGCGCGCGGTCAGCCCGCGCACCTTGAGCAAGCTGTCGATGAAAAATCGCAGGCCCGACGCAGTAGGCACGCGACCCGCCGAGGTATGGCGCTGCTCGAGCATCCCGAGCTCCTCGAGATCGGCCATCACGTTGCGAACGGTGGCCGGAGACAACCCGAGATCGTGGCGACGCGTCACCGTTCGCGATCCCACGGCGTCACCGCCGTGCAGATACTCGGTGACCACCGCGTGCAGAATCTTCTGCGCCCGGCGAGACAAATCGGAGCCACTCATCCGCTTCGGTCGAGCTTACAAAGCCTACTGGCGGGCGTCACGCCAGCTCTGCACGATGCGGGCGGCGATCCGATCTGCCATCAGAAAGCCGCGCAGAGTCGGGCAGATCCGTCCGTCCCGGCGCTCGGCGAGCCCGTCGACGACCAGCCAGTCAGCCACGCCGGGGGCATTCGCCAGATCGATTTCGGCGATGCCATCGGCGGTTCGAAGCCCGAGCCAGGCTCGATCGGCGGCCATCTCGGACGCTCCGATCGCGACACGCTCGGCGGCCACGCCTGGCGCCGCGGCATACGCCGACCACCGCCGAGGGTTGGTCGCGCGAACCCCGGTCCCATCGGGGTTCACGACCAGCGATGAGGCACCGACGCCGAGTCCCAGAAATGGAGCGCCTTGCCAGTACAAGCTGTTGTGCACGGCACGATGCCCTGGCTTGGCGTACGAGCTGATCTCGTAGTGCTCGAAACCTGCTGCGGACAGCGCGTCGTGAGTGGCGACGTACAGGTCGGTCAAGCTGTCTTCGTCGAGCGGAACGAACCGACCGTCCCGCGCGCGCTGACCGAACGCGGTGCGGTCTTCGATCGTCAGCTCGTAGACCGACAGGTGCTCTGCGTCGAGCGTTTGCACCGGGTGGCGCGCGCTGCCCGGCACCGGCGTGCCGAGGATGAAGTCGGCCGAGGTCGAGAGGCCGGCAGCACGCGAGCGCTCCACGGCCGCGCGTCCATCGCCAAACCGATGATCGCGCCCGAGCACGATCAGCTCTTGCGGATCGAGTGACTGCACTCCGATCGACACCCGGTTGATCCCCGCGCTGCGCCACGCTTCGAGATTCGCGCCGGTGCAGTCGGTGGGATTGGCCTCGATCGTCACTTCGATCGGCCGGACCGCGAACCGTTCCGTGATCTCCGCGATCATCCGCGCGAGACAATCGGGCCGCCACAACGACGGTGTCCCGCCGCCGAAGTAGATCGACACCAACTGACCGGAGACCTCGTCGGCACGGGCGTGGAGCTCGCGCACGAGCGCGGCGAGATAGTCGTCGTGGGGCGGCTCGCCAACCTCGACGGCGAAATCACAATACGGGCAGAGCTTGCGACACCACGGAACGTGGACGTAGACGCCGAGCGCGCGGTCCGCGGGGATCGAGCTCAAAAGCCCTGGAACGCCAGCGTGATTCGCGACGTGATGCCGTTCGATGACGGGCGGAACTTCCAGCCGCTCACCGCAGTGGTGAGGCAACGCCCGAACCCGGTGTTCTGATGTTGCGACAGCTTCACGTCGGTCACGAGGCCCGACTTGTCGACGGTGAGCGTCACCTCGATCTTCTTGATGTCGCCGATCAGGATGCCCTCGGCGCCCTTCTGCGCACGCATGTAGCAGCGCTGCGTGGTGAGCGCGTGCTTCGCGGCTTCGGCTTCGATCTCGTCACCGCGAAGATCATCACCGCTGGGCGTCGGATCGACTGGGCGAACGTTCTGTCCAGATGATGGCGTACGCGGCCGCTTTGGCGCCCCCGGCGGCTGCGGATCGTTCGGCGCGGTGTCGACCACCTGCCCGGTCTTGCGCAGAATGTCGTCGGGACGAGTGGTGTCGATGTCGCCAGACCGCCCCAGCCCGGTGCGGAATTGATCGCGATTACCGACGATCACGACGACGACGACGACGACGCCCGCGAGCAGCACGCCCGCGACCGACAGCAGCGTGATCATGTGCCGGCGATGTGTATCGGCGACGGGCGGCGTGATCGCGGACGCGTCGGCGCCGGGCTCGGCGGCGGCGTCGGCGAGCGCCGAAGGGACGATGCCACCGGCGATTGCCTGCGTCGAGCCGGTCCCGCCCATGCGTGCAACCGGGGTCGTGCGGGCCGCGACGTTCGGCGCGGACTTTCGCGAGCGCGCGAGGTCTGCGAGGTTGACGACGCGCGACACTTCGCCGATCGACAGATCGTCGTCGGGATCATCGTCGGGGGGCGGTGCGATCGGCGCGGTCGCGATCGTCGGCGCATCCTCGATCGCATCGGCGCCCAGATCGAAGCCCTTCACCGCTGGCTTGGGTGTCGTCGGTCCGGGTACTGGCGTGGCGCGGGTCGCAGGCGTTGCAGCGCCTGCAGTGCCTGCCGGTTTGGCGGTCATCGCGCCGGGCACCCTGGCGCCCGCGCTCGGCGCAGGAATCTTGTGACCGACCGCGGGCAGCGTCGACGAACCATTGGCGCGTGCTTCAGCGGACATCGCCGGCTGCCCCAACGACGGGGTGCCGTTACTGATCGCCGGCAATCCGAGGCCGGCCGAGCTGGTCGCTGGTTGCGATTTCTCGAGCGTCGCCATGGTCGCGGCGAACAGCGGCTTGGGCTCGTCGTCGGAACCACGCGCGGCCAACCGACCGGAGGACGATGCCGCACGCGCTGGAATCGGTGGCGGTGCCGCAGTGGCCGGCTTCTTACGCAGCCCGCGGAACTGGCTCACCTTGTCGACCGGCAACCAGTCATCGAATCCCTCGCACCAGCAATGCAGCTCTGCATCGGCCGCGCGCGATGCGACCCAGCGCTGCGCCTCGGCCAGCGAGAACGGTCCTTCCTGCTCGCCGTTGATCGAGACGTACCATTCCTCTTCGATCGCGGGCGCCGGCTTGGTCATCGCGGACGCAAACGCAGCACCGAGCGCGCCCTTGTTCTGCGCAGCGGCGCCCCCGTTGACCGGCGTGCTGGACGACGCGGCCGGTGCCATCGTCGTCGGCTTGGGCGACCGCCGCCCCGCTGGGTCATCGGCGGTCATACCCTCGCGAACGGTGATGACGTTCGCGCAGTTCTTACAGCGGATCTTGAGGATCTTTCCTCGTACGCGATCGTCGCCGATCGTGTAGCGAGTCTTGCAGCGGTCGCACAGAAACTTCACGCCTTGCTCCCTGCTAAGGCGTAAACCATTCCCAACCGGGATCGAGGCGCGGAGATCCCGCGATGTGCACCACCGAACACGAGCCCCTATTGTGCCGAAAAATCCGGGGCATGGCAAAGCCGGCGGCCCGACGACACTCGCCGTGGCTCACTGCTTGGATCCGCTCCCGGGCGCGCGATCTGCGTCTGGCGGCCGCGCATCGGCCGGCGGCGGCTCGTCACCATCAGGCGCCGCGGACTTACCGTGCTTCCGGGTCACCATGACTGTCGAAATAGTTACCACGTCGCGCCAGCTAACCCTGGGAGCCCCCGTATTCGGTCGTGCGGTGAGCAGACCTCCGACCTCGATCGCATCACCCCGACTCATCAGCTCGAGGTAGAGATCCACCTCACGAAGCTCGGCGCCGATCCACCGGACATTCGCGCTGGACAGCCGGTACAGCACGAACGGGTCGACCGTGCGGACCGGCCGGCCCTGGTCGAATCGATAGCCAACGATCGACCATGCGCGGGTGTCGTGGTCGTCGTTGTAGGTGATCGCGACCAGCTCGTCACGCGAATCGCCCGGATGACGGATCGGCACCGCATACACCGCGTTGGGAATCCGAAGCGTCGCGAGCACTTTCTCGCTGTCCTTGGCCCGAACGACGATGTCGTTACCGGTCACCTCGACGAGCTCGCCACTGATCAGACAGGCGCCCACGCTGGTGGCAGTGGAGGCGGGTCGAAGGCAGGTGCCTTCGGCGGCGGGCTCGCGGGCCGGGGTCCAGGCATCGCTGGTCATCACGATCGCGGAGACCGTGCTGGTGTCTCCGGTGCCCGACATCACGACGCGTGCGTTGGGCAACGCGGCGGGAATCACTAGCCGCGGATCCTTCGCGCGTGCGAAATCGCTGACCGGCGGTCCAAGCGCGGCAACCAGCTCGGAGCGCGTCGACCCGACATGGATCCCGGACTCGGTGCGCGCAACCTCGCGACCGACGACCGCGACGAACGTAGCCGTCCCGGTGGGCTCACCGCCGATCAGCACGGCGCCATCCTCCGCACGGATCAAACCACGGTGGACCAACCCAGGGACGTCGAGCAGGGTGAGTCGAGGCCCGGACGGCAGCTCGTCCAGCATCTCCGCGACTCGCTCACCGAGCCGATACGGACCGACACCATCCCCGCGGATCGCGTGCGGTGGCAGTGGGCGGACGACGCCCGCGGGCGGCTCGATCACACGGTGATGGCGCTTGGGATCGCGCGGCGGCTCGGACACGGTTTCACCGCGATCGGAGCATCCGGCGATCATCAGCCAGACGTTCGCCGAGACGATCCCCGCAACCGCGATTCGAGCTCGTGTCACGCCAGAACGATATACGCCAACAACGCCACCACGGCCACGCTCAGGCCGCCCACCATCAACCACAACCGCCGCTCGGTCGCTGTGTGCGCCGCCCCGGCAGATTGCGGCGCTGATCCAGAGCCCGCGGGTTCGGTGAGTGCGGCCAGGTGGGTCTCGGGCGCGACCGCGATCGGCGGCGCTGAGGTCGGCGTCGGCGCATCCCGATCCGCAGGCTCGCTCGCGGCGTCGCCGGAGGGCGTGGATGGAGCTGACTGAGACGGCGGGCGACCGCTGAGCGGCGCCATTCCTGCCGGTCGCGCCGGAACCGGCGTCCGCATCGCGCGTAGCTCGGCTAGCTCGATGCCTAGCGCCGCCGCGACATCTTCTTCGGGCTGATCGGTGTCCTCCCATTCCCGTGCTTGCTCCGGGTGAGGCCGGCCATCCGATGCCACGTAGCCGTCGAACACCTGGCTATCGAAGTCCAGATCTTCGGCTTGCGCCTCGCGCGCGACCTCGTGCTCCGAGATCAGCTCCGCTCGACGTTGACCGCCCGCGACGTGGGTCAACATGTCGAGGTAACGAGCGATCCGAACCGCGCCTGAATACAATCGCGCGTCGCGGAGAAACGTCTCGAGGTCATCGGCGAGGTCGTATGCGGACTGGTAGCGATCGTCGGGGTGTTTCTCGAGCGCGCGCATCACGATCGCTTCGAGTGCGGGCGGGTAGTTCCTGCGCGCGAACGTCGGCGGTTCGATGCGCGCTTCGATCAATCGCTGGACGACGTCGTTCGCGGCGCCACGAAACAGCCGCTTTCCAACGGTGATCTCGTAGAGCACGATGCCGAGCGAGAACACATCGCTGCGATGATCGACTGGACCGCGCGCCGCCTGCTCGGGCGACATATACGACAGCTTGCCGGGCATCACGTCGCCACGGCCGCGTTGGCCACGCGCGCGTGCGATACCGAAGTCGATCACCTTCATGCCGCCGTCCTGCGTCACCAGCAGGTTGGTCGGCGAGATATCGAGATGAACGATCTCGAGCGGCTGATCGCCGAGGCTGGTGCCCTCGGCGCCGCGCTTGGCGTGAAAATAGCCCATGCCTGCGGCGGCCTGCCGGACCAGATCGACGGCGTGCTCGAGCGGCAAGAACCGACCATGCGCGAGGCCGCGCCGGCACAGCTCGTTGAGCTCCTCGCCGACGATGTACTCCATCGCGATGTATGGGATCCCATTGTGCTCGTCGACGTCGTAGACGTGGACGATGTTGGGGTGGTTGAGCAGCGCGCCGATCCGAGCCTCGTCGAGGAACATCTCGACGATCCGCGGGTCGTCGGCGAGCTCGGTGCGGAGCCGCTTGATCACGATCTCCTTCTCGAACCCAGCCATCGCGGCCTGGCGCGCCAGATAGATCTCGGCCATCCCGCCGATCGCGAGCCTGCGGGTCAGCGTGTAGCGGCCTCCGAACTCGATCGGCTCGAGGTCGACGGTCTTGTGCCTCATCGCGCGCGCTCGGCGCTTGGAATCGCCACCCCCGCGGCCGCATGTGCTGCCAACGTACCTTCGATCGCGGCGCGCGCCACGGGATGATCGGGCATCGGCGCGAGCTCGGGCAGCTGGCTCGCCGGCGCCGCGAACGCTTTTAGCACCTCGGTCATTCCGCCGGCGAGGCCGTCGAGATCGTAGCCTCCCTCGAGCACCGCGATGACCCTGCCAGCAGCGTGACGCTCGGCGATCGCGCGAAGCCGATGCGCCATCGCGGCGAATCCGGCATGGGTCACGCGCATCCCGGCGAGCGGATCGTGCTGGAACGCATCGAACCCAGCGGACACGAACACCAGGTCCGGTTTGAACTTGGCGATCGCCGGTAACAACACGTGATCGAATACCGCGGCGTATTCGGCATCGCCACAACCGCCGGGGAGTCCCACGTTCACCGTGGTGCCCTGCGCGCCTGGACCGCCGATCTCCGTCGGCGATCCGGTGCCGGGGTAATACGGATATTGATGCACCGATAGGTACATTACCGACGGATCATCCCAGAAGATGTCCTGGGTGCCGTTGCCATGGTGGACGTCCCAGTCGACGATCGCTACCCGCGCCGCGCCGAGAGCTCGGGCGCTCGCTGCCGCCGCGGCGACGTTGTTGAGCAAGCAGAAGCCCATCGCGCGATCGCGCGTCGCGTGATGCCCGGGTGGCCGTACGACGGCGATCGCCTGGGTCAACTGGCCTGACAGCACGTCGCTGGCGAGCTGACACGCCGAACCGGCAGCCGCGCGCGCGGCGTCCCAGGTAGCAGGCGAATAGTAGGTGTCGGGATCGAGCCAGCCAGTATTGCCTGGAACCACCCGCGCGAGCTCGTCGAGATACGCCGCCGCATGAACGCGCGCGAGCTCTTCATCGCTGGCGACCCGCGTCGCGATCTGGCGCCCGCGGGTCTCGATTCCAGCGGCGAGCAGCGCGTTGCGGATCGATTCCGCGCGCGCGGGACGCTCGGGATGGCCTGCGGGCGCGAGATGCTGGACGAAGATCTCGTCGAGGACGTAGCCGAGCATGACGTCCTAGCCGCGCTCCGAGCGAGCGGGTCGCGACAACATCGTCATGATCGCGGCGCGGACCGGAACGGCTTCGTGAATGATCGCATTCATCGCGTCGATGATCGGAGCATCGACGCCGATCTTCGCGGCGAGCTGATGTGCGATCCGGGTGGTCTTCACGCCCTCGGCGACGTGCTTCAGCTCGACCAGGATGTCCTCCATCGTCTTGCCCTGCCCCAGCGCGAGGCCGACTTGCCGGTTGCGCGACGCGTCGCCCGAGCACGTCAACACGAGGTCGCCCATGCCAGACAGCCCCGCGAACGTTTGCGCATGCGCGCCGAGCGCGACGCCGATCCGGGTGATTTCGGCGAGCCCGCGCGTCATCAATGCGACGCGCGTGTTCGAGCCAAAGCCCAAGCCATCGGAGACACCGGCGGCGATCGCGATCACGTTCTTGAGCGCGCCACCGATCAAGACGCCGAGCACGTCGTCGGTCGTATAGATCCGAAAGCTGATCTCCGACAGCGCCTGCTGCGCGGCCAGCGTGGTCTCGGGATCGCGACCGGCCAGCACGATCGCGGCGGGAGTCCCCGCGGCGAGCTCGCTCGCGAACGTCGGACCCGACAGGTAAGTCGCGCGCGCCGCGATCCGATCCGGCAGCACGTCACGATACACCGCATCGATCGTGTGCATCGTGCCGTCCTCGAGACCCTTCGCCGCGTTGATCACGATCGCATCGGGATCCATCGCCTTGCCGGCGCGACCGAGCACCTCGCGAATCCCATGAGACGGCGTCACGCCGAACACGAACCGTTTTCCACTCACCGCGCGCGACAGCTCGCTGGTGATCTGGACGGTCGCGGGCAGCCGGTGTCCCGGCAGGTACGCGCTGTTGATCCGGGTGGAGGTCAGCTCGGCGGCGAGTGAATCACTACGACTGTACAGGCTGACGCGATGGCCGAGCTTGCCGAACAGGACGGCCAGACAGGTGCCGTAACTGCCGGCTCCGATCACCGCAATGTCTTCGGTCGCCACGACGAGAAACTATCATGTGAGCCGCCATCTCGCGCGGGCGCAACAATCGTTCATAGCGTCGGTGATCGGCAGCCGCCGGCGATGGGGCGACCGCGGGTTGCGAGCTACGCCGGCGTCGCTGCGGCCGCCGCGGTGGCGAGCACGATGCGGTCCCGTCCGGCTCGTTTTGCCGCGTAGAGCGCGGTGTCGGCGGCGCGAACGAGCGCCTCGGCGTCACCGCCGTCCTCGGGATAGGTTGCAACGCCGACGGAGATCCCGAGCTTGCCCGGCTTGGGCGCGGCCTCGGTGAAGTCATGAGTGGCAACCCGTTCGCGGACGCGTTCGGCGACCTTCGCGGCGGTGAACTTGGGAGTGTCGACGAGGATCACCGCGAACTCTTCGCCGCCGTAGCGTGCCACCACGTCGTTGGCGCGGCGGGTATCCCCGAGCACGCGCGCGAGCTGGCGCAGTACCTCGTCGCCGGCGGGATGGCCGTGGCTGTCGTTGAATCGCTTGAAGTGATCGACATCGAGCATCAGCAGCGAGAGCGGCAACCCGCTGCGCTGACTGCGCTCGACCTCGAGGGCGAGGCGCTCGTGGAAGTGGCGGTGGTTGTACAAACCGGTCAAGCCGTCGGTCACCGCGAGCTGTGCGAGCCGAGCATTGGCCTCGGCGAGCTCGTGGGTACGCTCGTGGATCTTGGCCTCGAGCTCGCGATTCATCTCGATCAGCGCTTGGTTCTTGGCCGATAGCGACGCGATCAGCCGCTGGTTCTCGTTGACCAATCGATACTGTCGCAACAGATTTTCGACCACCAGCAGCAGTGTGGTCTCGTCCCACGGCTTGCCGATGTAGTGATTCAGGTGCGCGCGATTGATCGCGTCGACCACGGCGTCGAGACCTGCCTGGCCGGTCAATAGGATCTTGGTCGTTGCGGGCAACCGGCGATCCACGATCTCGAGCAGCTCGACGCCCTTCATCCCGGGCATCAGCTGATCGGCGATCACCAGCGCGATCGATTCGTTCTCGCGCGTCAGCTCGTCGAACAACGCCACCGCCTCGTCGCCCGAGCGCGCGGTCGCGATCTGGCACTCGTGGCCGAACCGTGCCCCGAGCTGGGCGCGAAGCACGCGCAGCACGCCCTCTTCGTCATCGACGCAGACGATCACATCGCGGTGCTTCACGCCGGAACCTCCAACGAGGTCGACGCCTCGATCGCCGGTGCGATCGGCAGCTTCACTTCGAAGACCGTGCGGCCAGGCTTGGACTCGCAGCGCAGCTCGCCACCGTGCTTGTCGATGATCTGCTTGGAGATCCACAACCCGAGCCCGGTGCCCTCGCCCTTGGCCTTGGTCGTGAAAAATGGCTCGAAGATGTCCGGCAGCACGTCGGCGGGGACGCCCGCGCCGTCATCGATCACCCGCACCAGCGCCCACGGGCCGTCCACCGCGGTCTCGATCGAGATCGAGCCAGTGCTCGATCCCTTTGGCGATACCGCGTGCTGCGCGTTCTGGATCAGATTCGTCCACACCTGATTGAGCTCGTCGACGTAGACCGGAACCTTCGGAAGGTTGCCGTAGTGTCGTTCCACAACGGTACCACGCAGCGCGTAATGCAACAGCGTGAGGGTGGTCTCCAAGCCTTCGTGCAGATCGGCCTCGGATCGCGTCGCCTGTTGATCGAGGTGCGAGTAGGTCTTGAGCGCGCCGACGATGCGCTGAATCTGCCCGATCGCGTGGCGTACGGTCGACGTCGTGCGGTGGAGGTACACGTGGTCGGTGAGCGCTGCGAGCACTTCGGTAGCGAGCTGGTGATCAGCGCCCACCGCGCGCAGCAGTGCCTCGACGTCGTCGGGAGTCGCGCCGAGATCCGCGAGCTCGCTGGCGACTTGTTGCGCGTCGGCGAACGTGCCGCGCGTCGCATCGAGGATGGCTGCGAGCTCCCGCGCCGCTTTGCGTGCGGCAACGCCCGTCTGGAGCGGCCGCTCGGCGAGCTTGGGCGCGATGTCTTCGAGGTAATCAGCGATCGCGCGCGCAGCAGCCGGGCTGGGCGCGCGCACCGCTAGCTCTGCGCCGTGCCGGGTCGCGCGGGTGAGCGCGCCTGCTAGCCCCTCGATCGAGCCGCGAATCGCTGCGGTGGGCGAATTGATCTCGTGAGCAACGCCCGCGACCAACAGCCCGAGACCAGCCATTCGCTCCGACAAGATCAGCTGGGCTTGGGTTTGCCGGAGATCGGCCAGCGCCTTGCCGAGCTCGGAGTTGATCGCGGTGAGCTCGGCGGTCCGCAACCGTACCTTGCGATCGAGCTGTTCGCTCGCTTCGCGAACCTCGTGATAGAGCACCGCGTTCTCGACCGCAGCACCCGCCTGATCGGCAAACGTCGTCAGCAGGTTCAGATCCGCCTCGGAAAATTCGCGCGCGTGCTCGGTGCGCCCCACCACGAGCACGCCGACGACGCGGCCCTTGCGATCGAGTGGTAACGCGACCAGCGGTCCCGGAGCGCCCGCGCTGCGCGCGGCCTCGCCGTGATCCGGATCATCGCCGGCGCGTTCCAACAACAACGTGGTTCGCGACTGTTGGACCCGAGCGGCGATCGTGCGCAGCGACTCGGCAGCAAGCAGCGCCTCATCGGGTCCCAACACACCGATCGCGCCCACCCGGCGAGCACGTGCCGCCGAGGCGCGCAGCTGGGGCTGTGGCTCGCCTTCGACGAGCCACAGCGCCGCGAGCTGGATATCGAACGTGTACGCGACGGCATCCACGATCTTGCGAGACACCGAATCGAGATCGATCACGGACGACACCGCGCGCCCGGCGTCGTGCAACGCCACGATCTCACGCATGCGCGCGGCGAGCCGCGCCTGGTTGTCCTTGAGCGTCGCGGTCATCTGATTGAACGCGTTCGCGAGCTCCGAGAGCTCGTCGCCCGACGATATATCGATCTGCTGATCGAGATCACCGCGCGAGACCGCGATCGCGCCGCGATGAAGCCGGGCGATCGGCGAGCCCAGCCGGCGCGCCCAGAACAGCGCCAGTACCAGCGCAAATGCCAGCGCACTCGCACCACCTGCGATCAACGAGCGCAGCGCCAGCCGCTTGGTCGCGGCGAGCGATTCCGCGTCGACCGCCACGCCGAGCACGCCGACGGGCCGGTTCTGCCGATCCAGCAGCCCGGTCATCGCCATTTCGTAACGGCCGGTCGCGACGTCGAGCTTGCGGACCACCCGCGCGCCGGCGCTGACACGCGCACGATCGTTCGCGGTGATCATCAGCGGAGCACCGCGCTCTCCCAAGCTCGAGCGGAACGTCACTGCGAGTGGTCCCGAGGTTCCGCCGAGCAGCACGTCCGCCGCCAGCGCGCTCTTGATCCCATCGGCGAACTCGCCATCGAGCGGGCTCGACAGCACCAGCACGCCTCGCAGCACGAGCCCGTCGTTGAGCACCGGAGACATCGCGCGCACCACGACTTGATCGCCGATCGCGACCAACGAGACATCGCGGCTCCACAACCTTCCGGCGGCGATCATCGGGTCCTCCCGCGCGATTCCGACATGAGCGAACCGTGCGTCCCCGCCGCCGATCACTCGATCGAGGATCGGTCGACCATCGACGTCGAACAGCTGGATCCGCGCCGACGCCACATGCGGAGCTTCGCGGGACAGCCAGTTTTCGAGGTCGTTTTGGCCAGCATCGATCGCCTCGGCGAGGTCCACCGATTCCGACAGCTGAACCGCTTCGTCGCCAAACCGCTCGACGGCGCGCAGCACCAAGTTGAGCCCGACGGTGAGCTGGCGATGCGAGTCTTCGCGCAGGCCGGACTCCAAGCTGGACAGCACGACGCCGGTCGCCAGCGCCGCGACGATCAACACGGGTACCAGCGCACCGAACACCATCGCGAGCATCAGCTTCGAACGCAGCGTCAAACGCAGCGCCGATGTGATCGAAGGCTTGGTCTCGGTGGTCATCGCCGCGGCCGCCCGCGCCGAATCAGCGTGTAGATCGGATGGCCGAGCGGCGACATCACGACGTCACCGATCTCCGCGCGTGCGGCGATCACCAGCTCCGAGTGCGCCAGCGGCACCCACGGCGCGTCAGCAGCGATCTGGTCTTGGATCGCGGCGTACAGGCCCGTCCGGGTCGGAGCATCGCCGGTGGCCTGCGCCTCGGCGAGCAACTTGTCGACGGCCGGGTTGCGATAGAACGCAACGTTGTTCGCGGAGCCGCGGGTCGCGCTGTTGGAGTGAAACAGCACGTACAGGAAGTTATCCGGATCGCCGGTATCGCCGATCCAGCCGAACAGCGCGAGGTCGTGATCGCCGGCTTTGATCGACGCGCGATGCGCCGCATATGGCTGAAGAATCAGCTCGGTCTTGATCCCGATCTGTGCGAGCGCGGTCTGGATCAGCCGAGCAACCCGCTCGGGTTGCGACAGATACGCGCGCGGCGTCGATGGTGCGTACAGCTTGAACGTCTTGTTGGGATCGAAGCGATGATCGGCGATCGCTTCCGCGATCAACTGGCGTGCGCGCGCAGGATCGAACTCGTATTTGGTGACCGGTGTGTGGTGGCCCCACTGGGTCGGCGGCAATGGGCTATCCGCCGCTACTGCCCTACCTTGATACGCGAGCTTGACGATCGGCAGCTTGTTGATCGCGTGGCTCGCGGCTTGGCGTACCCGCACGTCGTCGAACGGCGGGTGCTCGAGATTGAACGCCAGGTAGGTGACGTCGTTGGCGGGCGCGAGATGAAGGTCGAGATCGGGATGGAGCTCGACGAACGGCTGCTCGTCGGGAAGGATCGGCGTCGCGATATCGACGGAGCCCGACTCGAGATCGACGACCCGCTGGCGATCGTCGGCGACCACCCGAAACACGATCCGCTCGAGCTGGGGCTTGTCGCCCCAATACGTTGGGTTGCGACGCGTGACCACGTAGCTGCCGGGGTTCCAGCTCTCGAGCGCAAACGGTCCCGTGCCGACCGGGTTCACCTTGAACGCGTCGCCATGAAGCGCGACCGCGCTGGGCGATACGATCGGATAGCGAGCGAGGTCGGCTAGCAGCGGCGCATACGGCCGTGCGATCTCGATCTCGACGGTTGATGGATCCACCGCCACGATCTTGGTGATGTCCTTGAGCAGCGTTCGCCAGTACGCGCCATCGGGCCCCAGATAGTGAGGATGTTTCGGATCGAGCAGCCGCTCGAACGAGAACACCACGGCGGCGGCGTTCAGCGGCGTCCCGTCGTGAAACGTCACGCCAGGTCTGAGCACGAACGTCCAGTGGAGACTGTCACTCGACACCGTCCACGAGGTAGCCAACCCAGGCACGATCTCCGTCGTTCCCGGTTTCCAGCGCGCGAGTCCCTCGAACAAGAGCCCGCTCACCTCGAGGGATTCGCTGTCGGTGACCAGCACCGGATCGAGCAGGATCGTGCCGGTCGCGCGCGCGACGACCAGCGCGTTCGGATCGCGCCGGTGCCGCGGCGTGCGCTCGGCGTCGCACCCGCTCGCCAGGAGCACGCCAGCCAATACGACCAGGCCCGTACCGGCCAGGCACCTCATCGCCCGCAAGCCTACCACCGGCCATGCGCGACGAGCGGCTCGTTGACTCTCGGCTTTCGCTGACTTAGCGTCTGCCATCCGTCGCGTTCCCGCTGAATCTGGGAACAAGGTCATCGTCGAAGGGAAACCGTTCGTTCATGCGCCTGCCCTACGTCTGCGTACCCCTCGTCATTGCCCTCGGCCTCGGCGGTCTCGTCGCCAGCTGCGATATGGGCAAGTTCACCGTCGATACGACGTCCAAGGTGCTCGCGCGTGCGCAGCCATCGCTCCAGCAGGAGTCGGACTACGAGCTCGCACGACAAGCGCTGCCCGGCGCGCTCAAGACGATCGAAGGGTTCTGGATCATCGATCCTGAAAACGAGCGGCTGATTCGCATGCTCACCGAGGCGTATTGCCAATACGGGGCCGCGTTCGTCGAGGACGATTGGGAGGCTGCGAAGTTCGAGAACGACCTCGAGGCCGTCGATTATCACAACACCCGCAGCACCCACATCTTCACGCGGTGCCTGAACTACGCGCTCAAAGCGCTCGGCCCACGCTGGCAGAAGGACATCTTCGGGCAACCCGAGGCCGTCGCGAAGCTGATCAAGTCCGCCAGCCCCGAGCAGCGGTTCTCCGTGATGTTCGCCGCGCTCGCGCTCGGGTCGATCATCAATCACAACCTCACCCGCGTCGAGTTGCTCGCCTACGTGTCGACGGTGCAGATGATGTTCGAGCGCGTCATCGAGCTCGACAAGAAGCATCCCCCCGCCGACAAGGCGCACGCCGCGATGCCGCACATCGCGCTCGGCATGCTCTACGCGTCGCGCGGCAAGGCGATGGGCGGCGACCCGGAGAAGGCCAAAGCCGCGTTCGGGATGGCGCTCAAGCTTACCGACAACAAGATGCTGCTCGCGCGCACCTTGATGGGCTATCGGGTCGGCCTCATCACCAACGATCGAAAGTTCTTCCACGACCAACTGAAGCAAGTGCTCGAGACCCCACCGTCGGTGTGGCCGGAGCAACGCCTCGCCAACGAGATCGCACACCGCAAAGCGAGGCGATACCTGTCCAACGAAAAGGAGCTGTTCTAATGAGGATGTTCAGCGTTCTATGCGCCAGCGTGCTCGCGCTCGCGGTATTCCAACCCGCGGCGCACGCCGAAACCGAGCTGAGGATCGCGACGCTTGCCCCCAGCGGCAGCCCGTGGATGGTGGTGATCGACAAGGCGTCGGCCGAGATCAAGGAGAAGACCAGCGGGCGCGTCAAGCTGAAGTACTTCGACGGCGCTCAGATGGGTGACGAACGCGACTTCGTCCGCAAGATCAAGCTCGGGCAGCTCGACGGCGCATCGGTGACCTCGATCGGCCTCGGCATGATCGACGAGTCGATCCGCGTGCTCGAGCTACCGATGATGTTCAAGTCGCCCGAAGAGGTCGACTACGTCGCCGACAAGATGTGGCCCTACTTTCAAAAGAAGTTCGAGAAGAAGGGGTTTCAGCTCGGCGATCGCGGCGAGGTCGGTTGGGTGTACTTCCTATCGAAGAACAAGGTCCAGTCGCTGTCGGATCTGAAGGGCCAGAAGCTGTGGCAGTGGGGCGACGATGCGCTGGTCGGCGCGATGTACAAGAAGCTCGCGCTCAACGGCGTACCGCTCGGAGTGCCCGAGGTCGACGCTAGCCTCACCTCGGGCCGGGTCACCGCGTGTTACGGCTCGCCGGTCGCTGCTGTCGCGCTGCAGTGGTACCTCAAGGTGAAGTTCATGACATCGATGCCGATGAGCTTCGCGATCGGCGCGACCGTGATGTCGAACGAGACCCTGAAGAAGCTGTCGCCCGAGGACCGCAAGACGATGGAAGAGATCAGCCGGGTCAGCGCGAAGAAGTCGCGCAAGGTGATCCGCAAGGCCAACGAGGACGCGCGGAACACGATGACCAGCAAGGGCGTCACCGTGGTTCAGACGCCGGTCGCGATGGTGGACGAGTTCACCAAGCTGGCGAGCCAGGTCCAGAAGGAGCTCGTCGGCAAGGTCTATTCCCAGGAGGAGCTGGACATGGTCATCAAGTACCGCGACGAGTACCGGGCGAAAAAGGCCAAGTAGCGCCCGCGCTCAATCGGCGCGAGAAGCTGGTTCCGCGTTGCTCATCTCGGGGGCCGCCCCCTATAGTCGCGCGGTGACCGAACGAAGTGACGGGCCCGACGGCGCTGACGAACCGGACCTGCCACCGACGCGCAAGCACGCGATGCTGCCACCCGCGCGGCTGGTGGTGGACGGCAAGGTCGTCGAAGGTGATGCGGATCCGCAGCCAGAGCTCGAAGCTGGCATCGTCGAGTCGCTGAGCTATCCCGACGACGGAACGGTCTCTGCGATCGCCCGCAAGATCGACGGTTGGCTCGGCAAGGCCGAGCAAGTCGTGCTCGTCGCGCTGCTCGCTGCGGTCGTGTTGACCGCAGCCGGCCATGCGTTGCTCGACCGACTGGTTCATGTCCGGCTCGAGTTCAAAGACGAGGTGATCCGGGGCGGCACGTTCGCCATCGCGATCCTCGGTGGTGCATTCGCGACGCATCAGATCAAGAACCTCCGCATGGACCTGGTCTCGCGACGGATCTCGCCGACCGCTCGATTGTTCGTTCGGGTCGGGCTCGGCCTGTTCGCGCTGGTGGTACTCGCACTGGTGATCCGAGCGGCGATGCCGACCATCGAGGTCGCGAGCACCGAGCCGAGCCCCCACAAGTGGTTCACGCCATACCGAGTGGCGTGGCTGATCCCGATCGGAGCCGCGCTGGTCTGCGTCCATACCCTGTTCCAGATCATCATCGACATCGACTATCTCGTGCGCGGTAAGACCCCGCCCGAGCGGATGCTGGCGGGGCACTGATGGAATACGTCGCACTCGTCGTCCTGGTGGTCGCGTTCGTCAGCGGAGCGCCGCTGTTCACGATCATGCTCGCCGGCGCGGCGATCGGCGCGATGTTCTCGACACGCAACTTCGACGCCGACTTCAACGGCGCGATCAGCAAGATCTTCGGCACCAGCAATCGCGACGAGATGGAGGTGCTGTCGACGATTCCGCTGTTCATCTACGCGGGCTATCTGCTCGCCGAAGCGAAGACCGCGGACCGTCTCGTGCGGTTCGCCAACGCGCTGATGGGCTGGCTCCCCGGTGGGCTGGCGATCGTCACGATCGGAACCTGCGCGCTATTCACGGTGTTCACCGGCGCCTCGGGCGTCACGATCATCGCGCTCGGCGGCGTGCTCATGCCCGCGCTGGTCAAGAACGGCTATCCCAAGAGGTTCTCGATGGGGCTGATCGCGGGGACCGGTTCGGTCGGCCTGTTGTTCCCGCCTGCCCTGCCGCTGTTCGTGTACGGCACGATCTATGGATTGCAGGGGCTCGACAAGGATTGGGACACCCGGAGGTTCCTGTTCGCTGGGGTCGTGCCTGGGCTCGTCGTCGTCGGCATGCTGTCGGCGGTCGCGATCGGCGTCGCCGTAGCGAAGAAACTGCCCCGCCAGAAGTTCTCAGCCGCGGAGCTCGGCAAGAGCTTCATCCCTGCGCTTCCCGAGCTGTTCATTCCATTCGGTGTGATCCTCGGCCTCGCGTCGGGGTTCGCATTGCCGGAGATCGCGGCGCTCACCGTGGTGTACGTCGTCGTGCTCGAGCTCGGTGTGTTCAGGGCGGTTCGGCCGGCGCAGATGTGGGGCATCGCGACCGAAGCGATCGCGATGATCGGCGCGATCTTCATCATCATCCTCGCGTCCACGGCGTTGACCGACGTGTTGGTCAGCGCCGAGGTCCCCAAGAAGATGGTCGAGTGGACGCAGGAGCACGTCGAATCGAAGGTCGTGTTCCTGATCGCGATCAACGTGATCCTGCTGATCGTCGGAACGATGATGGACATCTTCTCGGCGATCGTGATCGTGCTGCCGCTGATCGCGCCGATCGCGCGCGCCTACGGCATCGACCCGTATCACCTCGGCGTGATCTTCCTGCTCAATCTCGAGATCGGGTATCTCCATCCGCCGGTCGGACTGAATCTGTTCCTCACCAGCGTGAAGTTCAAACGCCCGATCACCGAGGTCATGTGGGCGACCATGCCGTTCCTCGGAACGATGCTCGCGTCGCTGATCATCATCAGCTATGTCCCCGCGCTCACCGTGGTTCCCGAGGCAGAACGCACCTCGCCGGTCGTGAAGCTGCAAACCTTGGTCAACAACGGCATTGAGGAGAGCAAGGTCTCGATCGCCAAGATCACGCTGGTCGACGCTCGGGGCAACCAGCTCGCGGACGATGCGGGCAAGCCGGTGATCAAGTCGTTCGTCGATTGCGCCGCCATCGCGGACGACGGCCCGCGGAAGAAGTGCCAGAAGCTGTTCTTCGATGTCGCGGCGTGCATCCCGGTTCCCGCGCATGAAACACCCGAGCAGCGCGCCTGTGCGAACAAAGCGACCGCGGCGTGGACGGTCGACAACATGAACAACGACGCCCTCCGCCCCGAGCTCGCCTTGATCACGGTTCGCGAGATCGTGCTGGCCGGCGCCGATGGTAAGCCGCTCGAGTTCGACGCACCGGTGCTCGACAACAACGGCATGCCCGTGCTCGACGAGAACGAGATCGCGAAGACCGAGATGCGCCCCGCCGCGGATAACGCCGGAAAGCCGCTGGTCAAGAAGCTCGATGCCTGTAGCAAGCTCACCGGGACCCAGCGCGAGACCTGCCGGTCGATCTTCATCAAGGCGTCGAACTGCACGATCCTGCCCGAGGATCCTGCCGACTGCATCGAAGAGACCACGGCGGATTGCCCCGCCGAGACCAAAGACACGTGCGTGAAGGAGCGCAGCGACAAGTGCATCGCGGATCTGCGCGACGAGTGCATTCGCGAGGCAGCCACCGAATGGCTGACCGACAATCCCGACAAAGCACTCGAGTGAGCTGATGGGCACGGTCGCTGCACTGCTCAAAACGGTTCGCCCGCATCAGTGGATCAAGAACGTATTCGTGGCGACGCCGCTGGTGTTCGCCAAACATCTGATCGACGCAACGTACCTGACCAAGACCGCGATCGCCGTGCTCGCGTTCTGTGCGCTGTCCGGAGCGGTGTACGCGTTCAACGACGTTCACGATGCGGAGGCGGACCGCGCACACCCTCGGAAGCGCCACCGGCCCGTCGCCTCGGGGGCATTATCCGAGCGCGCTGCCTTGGCGTTTGCCGGATTCCTCGCGGTGGGCGCGCTCGCCGCGTGCCTCGCGCTCAGCTGGAAGCTCGCGGCGTTCGCCGTCGCGTACCTGGTGCAAAACATTCTGTACAGCGTGCGGCTCAAGCATGTCGCATTCGTCGACATCGCCTTGATCGCGAGCGGCTTTCTGCTGCGCGTGCTCGGCGGCGCCGCCGCGATCGACGTCCCCGCATCCGGTTGGCTGCTCGTGTGCACCGCCCTGCTCGCCATGCTGCTCGGGCTCGGCAAGCGCGCTCACGAGCTCGCATGGGCCGAGCGCACTGGTGGCGCTGCCACCACGCGCGCCGCGCTCGCCGGCTATCGCATGCCGGTCGTGCAGGTCGCGATCCTCATCCTGGCTGTCGCCACCTGCGGTGCGTACGTCGCGTACACGCTAGATGCTCACACCATCGCGTTCTTTGGGACCGATCGTCTGATCTACAGCGCTCCCCTCGTCGCGCTCGCGATCGTGCGGTTCCTGATGCTCGCGCTGTGGCGACCCAAGGACGACAGCCCCACCGAGGCGATGCTCAAGGACCCGCTGTTCCTCGCGTTGCTCGCAGCGACGACGGCGACCGTGCTGTACGCGATCTACGGCTAGCTGCGCCTGGCGATCACGAGGTGCGCCGGCGCGAACACGTGCTGGCTGATGGACGGACGGCACGCCCTGTGACCTGCGCGGAAGCCACATGCACGGCCAGGCGACTCATTGCTCATGCGCAGCTCACAGGGCTGTTCGGCCGCCCGCCCACAGCCCGAGCCTTGTCGCGCGCGCTCCTATTTCGAGCTCTTTGAGCTCGAACCGAAGAGCAGAACCGGAGAGCAGACCGGACGGCCCGCCTCTCCTCTTCTCTCTCTCCTTCCGATTTCCGAAGAAATCGGTCCGAAGGAGACCCCGCACGAGCGCTAGCGCGGTGGAACGTGTGGGCAGGTCCGCACGATCCGCAGGCGGGGATCTCGGCACCACCTAACAGCGCAGCGGGCTGTCGCGCAGCATGCGCTCAACGGCGCCTGGCGCCCACGCAGTGAGCCGAGCGCGACCAGCGTCGTCGACCTCGTCGGGGATCACGAGCATCGCGGAGGCGCGGCGGGTGAGCGGTACGCCGGGCAGCTCGAGCGCGGTGTGGATGACCGCGGCGCCGGTGATGCCACGACCGGCGCTGCCCGCGACAATCGCGAGGCGAAGGCCGCTTGCATCGTCGACGCTCCAGTGCCGCTCGTAGATGGTCTGGTGCGGGCACAGATGGTGGCCGCGCGCATTGGCGGCTTCGGCAGCGCGCAACCGCGTATCGAACGTCGTCGCGATCGCCGGTGCGGACGCGACGAGCGACGCAGCGAGCTTCCCTTCGAGCATCGGCACCAGCGTGCCGGCCACGCCCTGCGCGAACAGCTCAAGCTCGGCCGGTGCAATCACACGTGCGCGTGCTCGCGCGACTTCGAGAGCGCGATGTTCGTCAGCGAGCGACCAGCGATCGCGCTCCGACGCAGGTGCCGCGCCGAGCCATTCGGCGACGCGTAGTGCCTCGTCCCACGCCACATCGGACAGGTAGCTGGTGAGCTGGTCGCATTGATCTGCCGTCGCTGCGATCAGCGCTGCTTGAAACTCCGGGGCATGCTCGTGATCGACGACACCGACAACCGGCAACCCGGCGCTCGCGAGCATGCGCGATGCGACCACGAGCGCGACTCGTACGTTGTCGCCGGCGAATGGCTGTGCGCGGGTCACCGCCCATACCGCGCGAGCGGCTTGGGTCACCGGCTGGCGCGGAGACGCCGCCACCACGGCGTTGAGCAGCTCCGCCATCCTGCGCTTCAGCGTCGAGTGCTCCCACGCGCGCTCGACGTAGCTACCGAGGCGAAAGCTCTGAGGCTGGCTGCGCACGTGGCCAGCGCGCGATGGGACGGCGTCCCACTCGCCGGCGGCATCGGCTCGCCGCGTCATCGGCAACGCGCCGGTCACCGCGCGATGGACCTCGCGAAGCAGCGCAACGTCGACGTTGTGGCCGAGGATGGCAGTCCACTCGGTCGCGGTGATGGCGAGTCGCTCGGCGTCGCGCGCTCGCAACATCGCTTGCTGCGCCGGCGACAGCTCCGCCGCGACCCGCCGGCAGAATGCGCTGAGCTCCGTCAGCTCCATGCCCGCCACGCGTCTGCGGCCTGCGGATAGGCCACCGATAGCCAACGCTCGAACCGCGGCCCGCGCTCCGCGATCGGCTCGTCACGCAAACACAACAGCACCGGCGCAGGGACCGGCGCGACGCGCCCGAGTGGGTGGTCGCCCACCAGCCGCACCAACAGCCCCGCGCCACCACACAACCCGCGCCCGAGCTCGGCAGCGATCAACTCCAGTCGTAGCGACCACGGCGCTTGCACCGCGATCCGCATGATCGCCAGCTCGCCACGCAGGCAGATCGCGTGGCCGGCGCGGCGGGCCCAAGTCGCCACCTCGTGACGCTGCTCGGCGGATGGATTGACGTCGAGCTGGGCCTCGCGTGCGAGCGGAAAGCCCAGCGGGTCGAGTCCGTGTTGCGACACGTGGATGAAGAACCGCGCGGTCTCGCGCATGAACGCAGCGAGCTCGGTCGAAGACACGCGGTCGGCGCTCGCGCGCTGCGCGTCGATCGCTTCGGCCATCGCAACCAGGGTCGCAGCCTCCGGTGCCGGCACGTGCTCGATCCACTGTGCGAGATCTTCAAGCTGCCGATCGGCGAACCAGGTGAGCTGGAGCTGTCCTGGTGCTCTACCGAACGGCTCGTCGACGACGATTCGCCTGCGTAGCCCCGGCAGCCCCGCGCGGTCGCGAATTACCCGGATCACGTGCGATGCGAGCTCGGGGTAGTCCTTGCCGAGCCATTCCCATGCGATCGCGCTGGTCACGACAGGTCGCTGTGCGGATGCCTCGATCAGTGGACCGAGCCCAGCGAGTCGGTCGTCGAACCGCCTGTCCTCGCGGGCCCTCCAACTGAGCTTCGACGCATGGGCCTTCAACCACGCGAACGTGTATGGACCGTTGTGCAAGCCATGGAGCACACCTGCATCAAATGGTGCATCTTCGTTCCAGCGCTCCATCGCGGCGCGCTGAGCGGCGGTAAGCCGAGCACGCGCGCCAGCGAGGAACTCTCGAGCGCGCTGAGTCGCCGTGGGCTCGGCGAACCTCGTCACATCCATGCCGCGAGTCCTCGCAGCGATTGATCGACCCGCGCCGCCAGCCAGCGCTCGAACCGTGCATCGACGAGGTCGTCGTCCTCTGCATTGACCGCAACGAAGATCGCGACGATCGGCTCGCGATGAAGCAAGATGCCAAGTGTGCCGTCATGGCCGAGGCTCGCGCCGATGACGGCCACCATCCAAGGGGTCGCTCCGCCAAACACCGGCGCAATCGCGAGCTCGAACTGCACCGGAACAGCGACGCGCGGCGTCCAACGGGTACACACCGGTAGCGGCGATCTCGGCAGGCGATATCCGCGTCTCGCCATGCGCACCAGTCCAGCGGCCCCTGGCTCGTCGCGAACACTCGGGCCACCGGCCGCGGCTCCCCACGCTTGGTCGGTGCGATCGATCCACCGGTTCGCGCGTGCTCGACTCGCGTGATCCCATACCGCCGGTGGACCAGTCTCGGATAGCAGGACTCTCGCGAGCTCGGTTTGCACCGACTCGTAGATCACATGCTCGAGCGCATGGTGATCGTGCGTGACGATCGCTTCGATGTAGCTGCTGTTGCGTTGAACTTGCGACAGGGTCAGCGGTGGCAGCCACCAGCGCGCTAGCGCCAGTGACGAAAGAAACCTCGCGGTGCCACCGTTACCGTCGGTGAACGCATGGATCGCTCCGAGGGTGTCCGAGATCCACCCTGCCCGCATGAACGGATGCTGCGGCAATCGTTGAACGGCCTCGGCAAGAGTTCGCACGTAGCCACGCATCTCGTCGGGTTCGGCAAACCGAATCAGCCGGCCCGAGCGGTGATGCGAAATCACGGGGACAGATCGCAACGAGCCAGTCGCCAAAATGCGGCTCGTGCCTCCGCGCTCGAGGCCCGCGCGTGTCGCGATGACGTGGCGATGCGCTCGAATCAACCCGGCTTCATCGAGAGGCATCGATAGCCAATTTCCCAAATCTGACTCGAGGATCGACAGGGTGTCGAGCACACGACGGCGCAGTCGATCATCCGAAGGATCGTTCCACCACGCCTTGCACGCCTCGCTCCATGCGGCGGCACAGATCATCTCTGGCTGACCGGCGCGCGTCAGCCAGGCTTGCGTGGCGACATCGACCGAAAGTGCAACCGGACGGTCGACGTCATCAGAGCGATCGACCATCCGTCAGCAGCTGGTTGGCGTCACCGGAAACTGAACCGTCCCAGTGTTGCCGACCTGCACCCCGCTTCTCATCAGCTTCCACGTCACAGAACCTCGGTTCGAGTTCGCGGTCGAATCGAGGTTCAAGCCGCTCAACGCATTCGCCTGAACGCAGGAGCCGACCGTGAGGTTGACCGCGCCGTTCTGTAGCGTGGGGACGATGGTCACGGTCGTGCCGGGCGAACCTGTCGTCGAGGGCGTGACGTGCGTACCACCGCCGATCGAGACCACGCAAATCTGGTAGTCAGCGAGCGACACAGGAGGACTGTCCGGGTCGGTAATCGAGACCAGCGGGTTTGCCACGACGTTGGTTCCCGTGGAAGCGCAACGCTGTGCCCGCCAGTTTGGCGTCACTTCGTCGTCGACAGGTGTGATCGTGAACGTCGATGCGTTTGACCCGGTGGCCGGAGTCACAGCGCCGTGGACATCGGCAACGCTCCAGTTGAACGATGCCGACGTGTTCGTGTTCGCCGCCAGCGCAGCGTCGTCGACACCCGAATCTACAAAACGAACCTTGCCATCGATGATGTCCTGCTGGCTGAACGTACCATTTAGAGCCAGCGCGACGAATCCAGTGCCCGAGTCCAGCTCCAACTGACCGCGCGAGGTCGTCACTAGCGTATAGGTTACCGCGTCGTTCTCGATGTCGTCAGACTGAAGCCTCGCGGCGGTAAGCACCTCGAACCCAGCTTCCGGGATCGTGCTCAGCGGATTGTTGACGACGTGCGGAGGGTCGTTGACGGGCGAGATCGTGATCGCAAACGTGCTCGTTCCGGTCTCCGGAATCGTGTGCAGCCCGTCAGATAGCGCCCACGTGAACTCGTCGGCGGCGTCCTCGCTGCCATCGTTCACGTAGCTGACCTTCCCGTCGTTGACCTCCTCCTGCGTGAAGGTGTCGCCGACCACCAAGGCTGCGCCGTCGCGAACGACCATTCCTCGCAATGGCACTGAGTGAACTGTGTAGACGAGTTCGTCGTTGGTGTTGTCGACGTCAGCCGAGACCAGCTTCTCCGCGAGCGCCAACGTCCCGCCTTCGTCTACCGTGCCCGCGTTGGTCGCGTTGACCGGAGCTTCGATGTTCGGGGGAACTACCTCACCGCAACCCGCCGCCGATAGAAGAAGGATCGGAGCGAGGTTGCTTCGTAATGCAACGAAACGCATGCACGAATGGTCGTTCCGATGCTCCACCTCGTCAAGTCGTACACGGGCGCGCGGATACCACCTTTCATCAGACCTACAGCGCAGCGCCACGAACAGATTCATGGTGCTCGCGCGCAACGCGTAGCAGCGATCACGCGAAAGAAGATCTGCCGCCAAGACCGCCGAGGGGGACATTTTTTAAGACGCGTCACCGGTTCCGGTTCCGCTTCACCGTCCTATTCGCTCCCATCGACCGTCGCGATCTGTCGATTCTGGTTAGTACTTCGTCGGAGTTGGTGCTCGTGGGTCAGTTGACGTACAACCCCCGTGTGTCCGACTCCGGCGAGCCAACCATCGCCAAGCGCAAAGCGGATCACCTGGAGCTCGCGGCCTCCGGGCGCACCGAATTCGTCAAGTCGACGCTGCTCGAACACGTGCATTTGATTCATCAGGCGCTGCCAGAGCTTGCCGTCGCGGAGATCGACCTAACCACCGAGCTCGTGGCCAAACAGCTGCGCGCACCTCTGGTGATCACCGGGATGACCGGCGGAACCGCCGAGGCTGCCACGATCAATCGCGACCTCGCCCGTGCAGCGGAGGCGGCGGGCGTGGCGTTTGGCGTGGGCTCGCAGCGGGCGATGGCCGAACACCCGGACCTGCTCGCGAGCTATCAGGTCCGTGATGTCGCGCCTGATGTCGTGCTGTTCGGCAACGTCGGCGCGGTCCAGGCGTTCGCGATGGGTCATGCACGCGTCATCGAGCTCGCCAAGCAGATCGGCGCTGACGCGATGGCCATCCACCTCAACCCTGGCCAGGAATTGATTCAGGGCGACGGCGATCGCGATTTTCGTGGCCTGATAAACGGCATCGCGCAACTGGTCGAGCGCTCGCCGATCCCGGTGATCGTGAAGGAGACCGGCTGCGGGATCGCGCCGGCCACCGCTCGCTCGCTCGCTGGCGTCGGAGTGACGACCATCGACGTCGCGGGCGCGGGTGGGACCAGCTGGGTCGCGGTCGAAGCGGTGCGCGCGCCCGATCCCAATGACAAGTCACTCGGCAACGAGCTGTGGGACTGGGGAGTTCCGACGGCGGTATCGGTCGTCGCAGCACAGCGCGCCGGCGTCACCGTGATCGCGTCCGGCGGGCTTCGCACCGGGTACGACGTCGCGCGTGCGATCGCCCTCGGTGCGCGTGCCGGTGGCATGGCAGCGCCGATGCTTCGCGCACAGCGCGCGGGGGGCACGGCCGCGGTCGAAGCACTGATCGCACAAGTGGTGTCATCGATTCGCTCGATCTGTTTGCTCACTGGATGCCGGCGAGTTGCGGAGCTCGCCCAGGCCCCTCGTCACCTCGGAGCGCCACTCCGCGCGTTCCTCGACGATCTTGCGCTATGACCTGCGTCGGCTGGGGAAAGATCATTCTGCTCGGGGAGCACTCGGTGGTGTACGGCTACCCTGCGCTCGCTGCGGCGCTCGATCGCGGCGTCACGATCGCGCCGGTGCCGACGCCCGCCGGCGGCTCGCTGCGAATCGACGTGCCGGCATGGAGCCTGCGCAACAAGGTCGACGATGATTGTTTACCGGGCCGATCACTCGCGGTGATCGCCGACGCGCTCGGCGTCGGGCGCCCCTCGGTATCGCTCGTCGGCGACGCTCAGATCCCAGCGGGCGAAGGGCTCGGTTCGTCGGCGGCGCTCGCCGTGGCGGTCGCGCGCGCGTTGCTGGTCTACGCCAAGCTCCCCGCCGATCCGCGGATGATCCGCGAAGCGGCCTCAGCGAGCGAACAGTTGTTTCACCATCGGCCGAGCGGCGTCGACGTTGCGCTTGCCACGAGCGGAGGGATCGGCGTGTTCCGCCGCGCCACCGGATTGCGCTCGTTCGAATCGCCGCCGCTGCGCGTGTTGGTCGGCCCGACCGGAGCGCAGCGCTCGACGGCGGAGATGGTCGATCGCGTGTCGGCGTCGGTGAAGGCCACCGATGACGACGTGCGACTACGCGAGCTCGGAGGACTGACCGACGTCGGGACCACGGCCCTACTCGCGCGCGATCTCACCGGCCTCGGTGCGGCGATGAACCGCGCGCATGAAGTGCTCGCCGGATTGGGCGTCTCGACCGACCAGCTCGATTCGCTGTGCCAAGCGGCACGGGTGTCCGGCGCGTTCGGCGCCAAGCTCACCGGCGCCGGTGGCGGGGGTGCGGTGATCGCGATCGCTCCGCGCGAGCGCGAACATGCGGTGCTGACCGAGTGGAAGCACGTGGGCGTCACCGGCTTCGTCGCGACCGTCGGCGGTGGCGCGTGAGCTCGGCGACCGCACGTGCGTGCGCGAACATCGCGCTGGTCAAGTACTGGGGCAAACGCGACGCCGCGCGGAACCTTCCGGCGGCCGGCAGTCTGTCCCTGACGCTCGGTGCACTGGTCACCGAGACCACGGTGACGTTCGACGCTGCGCTCTCGGGAGACGAGCTGGTCCTCGACGGCAAACCGGCCAAGGCCGGAGAGGTCGCTCGGACCAGCGCATTTCTCGATTTGATCCGCGCCGAGGCCAAGCTCTCGACCCGCGCACGCGTCACTAGCGCCAATCAGTTTCCGACGGCCGCGGGGCTCGCGTCGTCGGCGTCGGGCTACGCAGCGCTCGCGGCGGCGGCCACCGCAGCAGCCGGTGTCGCGCTATCGCCCCGCGCGTTGTCGATGCTCGCACGCCAGGGCTCGGGCTCTGCTGCGCGATCGATCTTCGGCGGGTTCGTACGAATGCATGCTGGTCACGCTGCCGATGGCAGCGACGCGTTTGCCGAGCCGATCGCATCACCGCTGCTCGATCGCGTTCGGATGGTGATCGCGATCGTCGGGGCTGGCGGCCCCAAGGCCACGGGTTCGCGCAACGGCATGGACCACACCGCCGCGACGTCACCGTTGTACCCCGCCTGGGTGGAGCTCGTGCCGCACGATCTCGCCGCCGCCGAGGGCGCGCTGGTCGCCGGCGATCTGACCGCGCTCGGCGAGATCGCGGAAGCGAATGCGCTCGCGATGCATGCATCGGCGATCGCGGCGCGCCCCGCGGTGATCTACTGGCAGCCGGCCACGCTCGCCGTGCTCGCTGCGGTCCGCGAGCTGCGGGCGACCGGCACGCCCGCGTGGGCGACGATCGACGCCGGGCCCCACGTGAAGGTGTTGACCTCCGTCGATGCTGCCGAGACCACCGCGGCCGTGCTGCGCGACGTCGTCGGGGTGACCAACGTCATGATCAGTGCGCCCGGCGGTCCGACGACGGTGACCGCGTGATCTCCACGGCGCCCGGCAAGCTGATCCTCACCGGCGAATACGCCGTGCTCGATGGAGCGCCCGCGTTGGTGGTCGCGATCGATCGCCGCGCGATCGCTCGGCTCCTCACCGATTCGGTGCGCGGCAGCTCACCGTTCCTGATGGCGGTGGCCAACGAGCTCGCAGGCCGTCGTGGTCCCGACGAGGCAACCCGCGCCGCGCTGGAAATCTCCGTCGACTCCAGCGCGTTCTACGACAAGGCGATGAAGTTGGGACTCGGCTCCAGCGCGGCGGTCACCGTCGCGGCGACGGCGTTGGCGCTGGGTCACACCGGCAATCCACTCGATCTCGACGAAGTATTTGCGATCTCGTGTGCGGCGCACGGCAACGCGCAAGCCCCGCGCGGCAGTCGTGGCTCGGGGGCCGACATCGCGGCTGCGGTGTACGGTGGCACGTTGGCGTTCACGATGCCCGGCCATTCGACGCATCCGGTCGTGCGCAAACGTTGGCCGAGCTCGGTGACATTGTTGCCGTTCTTCACGGGTGTCGCCGCCGACACCCCTGCACTCGTGGCACGCGTCGCTGACGCGAGGGCCACCCGTCCCGCCGCGGTCAACGCCGCGCTCACCGCGATCGCCGATGCGTCGAACCTGACAATTGCAGCGATCTCGGGCCCGCCCGACATCACAGCGACAGCCGTGATCGGTGCACTCGGACTGGCAGCGACCGCGATCGATCGACTCGAAGCCGCGAGCTTGGTCGAGCTCGTCCCACCGCAGCTCGCCGCCGCCCGCGCCGCGATGGCTCGGTTAGGTGGCACTGCCAAGACCACCGGCGCTGGCGGCGGAGACGTCGCGATCGCAGTGATTCCGGCTACTGCGGATGCGGCCGCGGCGCGTGACGCGCTCACCCAAATCGGCTGCCCACCACTCGCCCTCACCGTCGACGACACGGGCGTGGACTTGCGGGCCGCCCCATCGTAAACACCAGAGTCCCCGTGTCCTCCCGCCCCTCCCAACGCTCATCTCGCCTGTCCGGTTTCTATCGGCTGAGCGTCACCGAACGCCGCCGGCTCCTTCTCGATGCCGCCCGGGTCTCGGGCGAAGGCTTCGCCGCGGTCGACCCAGGTGCGCTAGCCCTCGAAGTTGCGGACGGCATGATCGAAAATGTCGTCGGGACCTACGCGCTGCCGTTCGCGGTGGCGGTGAACTTCGTCGTCGATGGCGTCGATACGCTGGTGCCGATGGCGATCGAGGAGCCGTCCGTGGTCGCCGCAGCCTCCAACGGGGCGCGAATGACGCTGCCGCGCGGGTTCACCACGAAGGTCTCGGCGCCGGTGATGATCGGCCAGATCCAGATCACGCAGGTCGCCGACGTCGACGCCGGTGCGCGTGCGCTGCGCGAGCATGCCGAGTCGTTGATCGCACAGGCGCGACGGCTGGTGCCACGGCTCGCTGCGCGCGGTGGCGGGCCGACCGCCTTCGATGTTCGCGTGCTCGCGCGGTCGGGCGCGGACGGTGGCGTCTTGGTCGCGCATCTTCACGTCGATTGCCGCGACGCGATGGGCGCGAATCTCGTCAACACGTTGTGCGAAGCGCTCGCCGATCGAGTGGCGGAGCTCGCCGGTGGTAAGCCCGGGCTGCGGATCCTATCGAACCTCACCGACGGCCGGATGGTGACGGTGACCTGTACCATCGATGATGCCGAGCTCGCCGGCGGAGGTGTCGATGGTGGCGAGGTCCGCCGTGCGATCGCCGCGGCTTCGCGGTTCGCCGAGCTCGACCCGTATCGCGCCGCCACCCACAACAAGGGGATCATGAACGGCGTCGACGCGGTGCTGATCGCGACCGGCCAGGATTGGCGCGCCGTCGAAGCCGGCGCCCATGCGTTCGCCGCGCTGCCCCAAGGCGGGGCTTCTCGGGAGTCAGCGACTCCCTACCGCCCACTTGCGGTGTGGCGCGAGCGCGAGGGCGGGCTCGACGGTGAGCTCGCGATGCCGCTCGCGGTCGGTACCGTCGGCGGTGCGCTACACGTTCATCCGAGCGCTCGGCTCGCGCTCGAGCTCGCCGGCGCAGAGCACGCCGATCGGCTCGCTGCGATCTGCGGCACCGCTGGACTCGCGACCAATCTCGCCGCGCTGCGTGCCCTCGCCACCGAAGGCATCCAGCGTGGTCACATGGCGCTGCATGCCCGCGGCCTCGCGCGGGCCGCCGGCGCAACCGGTGAGCTCGTCGAGCGTGTCGCCGCGGAGCTCGCGGCGACCGGTGACGTGAAGGCCGATCGCGCGCGTGAAGTACTCGCTCGACTGTCCAACTCTGGAGGCGATTGCCCATGATCCGTCGGCTCGGCGTACAGCGTTCTCCCGTCCCTGCCGTGCCGATGCCGGCGTCGCTCGAGCTCGCGGCTTGTTACAGCTATTGCGAAGCGCTTTGCCGCGCGCGCCATCACAACTATCCGGTCGGCTCGATGTTCGCGCGGTCGCAGTTGCGCAAGCACATCTTCGCGCTGTTCGCGTTCGCCCGCGTCGCCGATGACTTCGCCGACGAGACCGCCTACGAAGGCCGGCGCGCTCGCGAGCTCGACCGCTGGGAAGAACAGTTGCGCGACGCATACCGCGGCCACGCCGACCACCCCGTGTTCGTCGCGCTCGCCGATACCGTCGACAAGTTCGCGCTACCGATCACCGAGTTCACCGAGCTGGTGTCGGGCTTCCGGACCGATCTCGAGCGCAAGCGCTACGCGACGTTCGATGAGCTGCGCAGCTACACCCGTCAGGCTGCGGAGCCGGTCGGCCGGCTGCTGCTGTATATCGGCGGCTATCGAGCCGCAGAGCTCCACGCCTATGCTGAGGATTTGTCCAGTGCCCTCGCAATCGCCCGGTTGATCCAGGATGTGCCAGCGGATTGGCAACGCGGCCGGGTCTACCTGCCGGCTGAAGATCTGCGCCACTTCGGCGTGACCGAGGCAGACATTGCCAGTCGTCGCACCACTCCAGCGATCGGCGCGCTGATTCGCTATGAGGTCTCGCGGACACGCGCGCTGTTCGAGCGAGCCCGGCCCCTGGTTGACGTCGTTGGCGCCGATCTCGCGGTCGAGCTCGCGATCACCTGGCACGGCGGCATGCGGATCCTCGATAAGATCGACGCAGTGGGTCAAAAGCTGTTCGCCCACCGGCCGCAGTTGTCGCGCGTCGACAAGGCACTCGTGGTCGCACGGGCGATCGCATGGCGCGGTGAAACGCTGCCGCCACGCACGCGTCACCTGCTCGCTCGTGTGATGCACGGCGAGTAGCTGTCAGCGCCGCAAGCGCCGATTGGCGCGCCGGGTCGATGGACGTTGGTTACCGTAATCGGGTCATGACCCCCGAGTTCATTGCGCTGCTCAGCGAGTATGGACCGATCGGGTTCGAGAAGTTCGTTCGGATGGAGGGCCATCTCGACCTCACACCGGTTCGCGAGCTGACGTTCAAACCAAGCGGCGTGCTGCAAACCGGCAGCGATCTATTCACGCTGCAGCTGCTCGGAACCTACGCGCGCTCGGAGAAGACCTGGATGTGGTCGTGGGCGTTCCCCGAGCAAAACGCCGACGCGAGCACGATGCAGCTCGCCAACAACCTGCACCAATACGGCCGGCAGAACGCGATCGCCGAGCTGATCAGCCCGTCGCTGTCGAGCGCTCGCGCCGGTCGCGCCCTGAGTTACGTCGCCGCCGGAATGTCGGGCGGCGATGGTGTGCTGTTCTGGGATTACGGCGAAGGCTGGCTATGTGCGGTCGGGCTTCACGCCGCGGAGCTCGACGACACGTCACCGGAGTTCTGTCAGCCGATCTTCGAGACGTTCGCCGAGCAGTTCCCCGAATGCGATCACCGGATCGGCTGGCAGGCCTACGCGCACCACTATCGCTTACCGATCACCGCGGACGCGGCCGGCGCGCTGGTCGTCGAGTTTCCACAAGGTGGCGCGCTCGCCGCACGGTTCGACGACGAGGATCGGCTCGCATCACTGACGCACGTCGCGATCAGCACCACGCAACATCCCGAGCTGCTGACCGCGGGGACGCGTCGCTATGACGAATGCCTGCGCGCGAAACGCCAGGCCGTCCAGGAATTCTGGAGCTCCTGAGCCACGTCGATCATCGCGACGGGCTGGCTACGCCGCGGCCGCGATCTCGTCGACCACGTCTTGCGCGTGTGGGCTGAGCGAGACCCGGTTGAGACAGATCGGCATCCCGATCAGCTCGAGACCAACGCGGTAATCGTCACCGTCTTCGTTGAGCCACACCCCGCGTGCGCGGAACCGATAGCTTGCATTCCCGACGTCGACCTGAAGCTCGACGAGCTCGCCGCGAGCGACGAACGGCGCGTTGCGACACACGACCCCGCCGAGCGAGATCTCGACGATCTCGACGCGGTCGTTGATCCGATCTCCGCGCATGAGGCCCGACGCCTTGGTCGCCTCGCGGCGGAACCGGCGTCCTGTATTCATGCGCAGGTCGTCTGGTGTGGGTGCGAACGACGCCTCGATCGAGCTAACGTGCTCGATGTCATCCCAGTCGAGGCCAACGCCCAGATCGCACTTCCCGATCAGGGTGCGGTACTGAAACACGACATCGATCAACATGACCTTCATTCCCTAAAGCAGGGGGCATGCCATCGGGCGTCGCGGTTAGGCGTCGGGTAACGCGCTGAAAATCCATCGCTGGTTCCCGAACCGGTCCCGCGACTGGCCGGGTGGCTCATCACCACAGTGGGTGGCTTTCCACAGGGCGCCGATGTGTGTGTATCGGCCGCCACCCGCACATGGATTGGAGTATCCACAGGACATGGATCTGTTCGCACAGAGTGCGGCGAAGCACCGTGTCGGGCAGCCGTTGGCTGAACGGATGCGGCCGCGCACCTTGGGCGAGCTGGTTGGTCAGACCCATTTGGTCGGTCCCGGACGCATTCTGTCGAACCTCGCGCCCGGACGTGCCATCCCGTCACTGATCCTGTGGGGGCCGCCCGGGAGCGGAAAGACCACGCTCGCTCGGTTGTTCGGCGAGACGCTCAAGTCCGAGCTGGTGACGTTGTCCGCGGTCGATGCCGGCGTAAAGGACATTCGCGAGGCGGTCGCAAAAGCTGCGCAACGCCGTGATCAATTCGGTGCGCGCACGCTGCTGTTCATCGATGAGGTGCACCGATTCTCCAAGACCCAGCAAGACGCGTTGCTTCCTCATGTCGAGGCCGGCACCGTGACCTTGATCGGCGCGACGACCGAGAACCCGAGCTTCGGCGTGGTCGCGGCGCTGTTATCGCGCTGCCGGGTCGTGCGACTGGAGCCTCTCTCGGATGCGGACCTGACCGGGCTCGCACGACGCGCCGTCGAAGACCGCGAGCGCGGACTCGGCGGGCTCGGCGTGACGATCGACGACGACACGGTCGCGCAATTGGTTGCCGCGGCTGGAGGCGATGCGCGCCGCATGTATTCGATTCTCGACGTCGCGGCCGATCTTGCACGACGCGCGCAGCCCGACACCCCGACCGCGCCGATCACGGCCGATCACATCGGCGAAGCGGCACAGGGTCGCAACCTGCTCTACGACAAGGCGGGCGACGAGCACTACGGCGTGGTCTCGGCGTTCATCAAGAGCATGCGCGGTTCCGATCCGGACGCCGCGGTCTATTGGATGACGCGGATGATCGAAGCCGGCGAAGATCCGCGGTTCGTGCTTCGCCGCATGGTGATCTTCGCGTCCGAGGACGTCGGCAACGCGGATCCGCAGGCGCTGGTCGTGGCGGTGTCCGCGTTGCAAGCGGTCGAGCTCGTCGGACTCCCCGAGGGGGTGCTGCCGATGACCCAAGCGGTCACCTATCTCGCGCTCGCGCCGAAGTCGAACACCGCGCTCACCGCCTACGCGGCTGCACGCAAGCTGGTCCGCGAGCGCGGCGCCCTCCCCGTCCCGGCGCGCTATCGTCCTGGGTCCACAGCGCTGGATCGCGCGAGTGGTCACGGGGAGGGCTACAAGTATCCCCACGACTTCGAGGGCAACTATGTCGCCGAGGATTACCTGCCCGACGAGCTGATCGGATCGAAGATCTACACGCCGAGCGCGTCGGGATTCGAGACCGAGCTCGCGAGTCGGCTTCGTTCGATCGAAGCCAAGAAGCGCGAACGCAGCTGACGATCAGTTCGCCCCTCGTTGCCGGAATCGTGCGTATTCGCGCCAGCAGCGCGCGTGGTATCGCAGGATCATGATGATGCGTGGCGTCCTCTTGATGTTCGCGATCGGATTCGGCTGCGGCAGCGACGAGAACAGGTGCGAAGCAGTGAACCAGCGGATCTGCGACCTCGCGTGCGCTTGCACCGCAGGTCCAGCCTGCACGCTCACCAGCGGTGTCGCATCGGCGACGCATGACACCGCGGCCAACTGCAAAGGATTCCAGGTCACCTTCGGGTGCATGCAAGAATCCTCGATCGACTTCGAGGCCTGCAACGCGGCCCTCGACACCGCGACGTGCGCGGACGACGCGCTTCAGATGCCAGCTGAGTGCGGGTTCGGGTTCTAGTCGCGAGGTGCTACGCCAACCGGATCCAGCGCGCCTTCGCCTGCTCGATCTTTCCGCCGAACGACGGCGGGAAGTGGCGGAGGACGTATGCAAACGCTTGCTGGATCAGCTCGCGGTCGATCTCCTGCGGAACTTCCATGTTCTGGTCGTCGTGGTTGGGGCGAACGCCGAGTCTCACGATCTCGGTCAGCCGCAACACATGCAGGCGATTCACGAACAGCGCGTGCGCGATGCCTAGGAACAGCTCGTCAGCAACAGAGGGGTCCAGGGCGGCCATTTGAAGGACCTTTGCTATCACAGCAAGCCCCGTGGTTTCTACCGGGATTATCGACCAACGCCAGGTTTCCCCTGTTGTCGCCTCGCGCGCCACATCGCGAGAATCTCAGCGCTTTGTCACGGTGCGTAGGCCGACGAGCCGGGCGTTCGGGGTGATCGCATAGCCCGTCACGTCGGCCCTCGAGATCACCACGTTGTCCTCATGCCACAGCGGGATGATGGGAACATCGAGAGCGATCTGGCGCTGAGCGTCGTCGTAGAGCTGCTTGCGCCGGGCGCGATCGAGCTCGCGACGCCCAGCGGTCGTCCATTGATCCACTTCTGGGTTGCGATAGCGCCAGCGGTTGCCGCCATCCATGTTGCCGGGGCCCGGAATCCGCGACGAATGGAAGAACGTGAAGTAATAGTCCGGTTCGGTGATCTCTCCGCTCTGCATCGACGCGAGCTCGTAGCTGCCTTTTTTGACGTCGGTGAAGAACGTTTGAAATTCGAACGACCGAACGTCCACGGCGATGCCAAGTCGTGCGAGCTGGGACGCGATCACCCGAGCAACCGCCACGCGGAATGCATCCGAGCTGGTCTTGTAGACCAGCCGAAATCGCGGCAACGGACCGGCCCCGTCGGGATCCTGAAACCCTGCTTGATCGAGCAGCGCAGCGGCGCGCGGCAGATCGTGGTTCCACACCGCGACATTGGGGTTGTAAGCCCAATGATCCGACGACAACAAGCCGGTGGCCAACCGAGCATGCCCACCGTACATCGCCGCGACGATCGCTGGCCGATCGAGCGCGAGTGCGATCGCCTGGCGAACTCGGCGATCGCGCAGCACCGGGTGATCGTTGTTCATCATCAGGTACGTCAAGATGACGCTCGGGCCGGACGTGAGCGTCAGATTCGGGCGCTGGCGAACATCGTTGGCGAGGTCGAGCCGCACCGCGTTCTGAAGCAGATCGGCAGAGCCGCCCGCGAGCATCAGCAGGCGCGCCGCGGCGTCGCTGACGAACTTGACCTCGACGTGGGCCAGCTTGGGCTTGTCCCCGAAGTAATGCGGGTTGACGTCGAGCACGACGTGCGTCGTCGTGAGCTCGCGGACGACGTACGGCCCAGCGCCCGCGTGGACGCCAGTGCGGAGCGGCCGCTTCGACATGATCCCGAAGTCGATGTCCGACATGAACGTCGCGAGTGGCGCGTGGAGCCGGAACGTCACGATTCCGGGTCCCGTGACGTCGACCGCACGGAAGCGCTCGCTGAAGCCCTTGCGAAACAGGCTCGTCGACTTGGGATCGAGCACCGACCCATACGTGAACGCGACGTCCTCGGCGGTAACCGGGTCACCGCTCGAGAACCGTGCATCCGGTCGAAGCTCGACCTCCCAGGTCAGGTCGTCGACTCGGGTGACCCGCTGCGCTAGCTCGAGCCGCGGCTCGAGGTTCGCGGTGTCTACCGCAGTCAACCCGCTATGGACGAGCTTGGAGAGCTTGCTGTCGTAGCTGGTCACCGCATAGCGCGGGTCCGACGACGTCATCGCGGTCTCGATCAGCATCACCACGGTGTCACGCGGTGTCGGATGAGATCCGCAACTCAGCTGAGCGACGACGGCGATCGCGACCGTGATAGCGTGGAGGCGTGGCATTTCGGGGTGCGCTGCTTGCGATAGTCGTGGTCGCGGGGATCGTCGGCGATCCCCCCCACGGACGTACGCAGGGTAGCGGCTCCAGCCAGCAAACGCCCGCGGATCCGGACACCGACGACGATGGATCGGGAGGCGGGATCGTCGGCGCGTTGGTCGCACCGACCGGACCAGCAGAACGCAAGCCGTGGGTCCGCGAGCGGTTTGCCGCCGCCCAGCTCACCCGGCCTACGCTTGCCGCCGCCCGGGTGTCGTACGCGGTCTGGGATCTATCGTCGGGCGATCAGCTGGTCGCACGCGACCCCGATGCCGCGATGAATCTCGCGTCGAATGCGAAGCTGTTCACCTCGATCGCTGCGCTCGGTGCGCTCGGCAGCGGATTTCGTTGGCGCACCAGCGTATACGCCGAACCGCCCGACGCCACCGGCGTGGTTCAGGGAGACATCTACCTGCGCGGCCGCGGCGATCCGCTGCTCTCGGTCGCCAGCATCGAGGCGCTCGCCACCGAGATCGCCGCGCGCGGTGTCCGCAGAGTCACCGGCCGGTTGGTGATCGACGCGAGCTACTTCGACACCGTTGTCGATCCGCCGAAGTTCGACGAGCAACCCACGGAGCGAGCAGCGTTCCGCGCCCCGGTGGCGAGCCTTGGCGTCAGCCGCGGTGCGATCACCGTGATCGTGACGCCCGATCCGAATGGCACCGCCAGCGTGCGGGTCGAACCCAACGCAGGCAAGTACCTTCGCGTGACCAAGCAACAGGTCGTGACCGTCGTGGAGGGTCGGTCGAGGTTGCGCCTCGAGGTCAAACCGCAACGCGATCATCTTGCCATCGAGATCACGGGACAGGTCCGCGCTGGCGAGGGCAGCTGGGATCTGCGACGGCGCGTCGACGATCCTGCGCGGCTCGCGGCCGAGGTGTTTCGCCGCGCGCTCGCCGAACGCGGCGTCACGATCGCGCAGCGCGCCTTTGTATCGGGCCCGATACCGATGACTGCCAGAGCGATCGCGGTCCACGACAGCGCCACGCTCGCCGACGTGGTTCGCTACATGAACAAGTTGTCCGACAACTACGTCGCCGAGTCGGTCCTAAAAACGCTGGGCGCCGAGCGCAAGACGACGACCGGGCCGGCGACCTGGGCGGATGGCACCATCGCGGTGCAGGCTCAGCTCGCGACGCTCGGCCTAGTCCCGGGCAGCTATCGCGTCGACAACGGCTCGGGGCTGTATTCAGCCACCGCAGTTTCGGCAAATCAGCTGATCACGCTGCTCCGCGCCGCGCATGCCGACTACCGGATCGGCCCCGATCTCGTGGCTTCGCTCCCGGTCGGTGGGCTCGACGGCACGTTGGTCAGACGGTGGCAGGGACGCCCGGCGGGTGGTCGCGTCCGCGCAAAGACCGGCACCCTCGAGAAGGTCGTCACGCTCGCCGGCTACGTCGGCGTCGACAGCGGCCGTCCACTCGCGTTTGCGATCCTGGTCAATGACGTTCCACCCGGTCAACGCCCTGCGGCGCGCGCGATGACCGACGAGATGATCGATGTGCTCGCCGTGTACCTGGGAGCTCGTTAGTCCTTCGCCACCGAGGTGCTCGCCGGCGGTTGCGCGGGCCGTGCCGTTGCTGGCACTCGTGGACGGTGGTACGAACGCACCACGAAAAGGAGCACGCCATGGCCGAGCTAAAGGGCAGCAAGACCCATCAGAATCTCAAGGATGCCTTCGCGGGTGAGTCGCAGGCGAACCGCCGCTACCTGTACTTCGCCAAGGTTGCCGACGTCGAAGGTCAGCCGGACATCGCGGGCCTGTTCCGCGACACCGCCGAGGGTGAGACCGGCCACGCACACGGCCATCTCGACTACTTGAAGCGCGTCGGTGATCCAGCGACCGGCGAGCCGATCGGCGACACGATGAAGAACCTGCGCGCGTCGATCGCGGGCGAGACCTACGAGTACACCCAGATGTATCCAGGGTTCGCGAAGACCGCTCGCGACGAAGGCTTCGAGGAGATCGCCGAGTGGTTCGAGACGCTCGCACGCGCCGAGCGCTCGCACGCCGGCCGGTTCCAAAAGGGCCTCGACGGACTCAACACCAAGTAGCAGGTCGGGGTCGAACCGCCATGAGCTTGGTCCGCCCCATCACTCGACGCGACATCAAGGGTCCGGCGCTTTACGCGACGATCCGAGATGATTATCGGGCGCGCGTGATCGCGCTCAAACGTCCTCGGCGAATCGTCGTCGGGGACGTCGTCGCTTTGGTGTTCGAGAACCGGCACACGCTGACCTTGCAGGTCGAAGAGATCTGTAGAGTGGAGCACCTCACGACCGATGAACAGATCTCGTCGGAGATCGCGGTCTACAACGAGCTGATGCCCACCGAGGCGTCGCTGTCGGCGACGCTGTTCGTCGAGCTGCCACCCGACGCGGACGCCTACGTGGTGCTGAATAAGCTGGTCGGTCTCGACGAGCACGTCGTGCTTCACATCGGCCCGCACGCGATCCGCGCTGCGTTCGAACCTGGTCGTTCGACGGAGGACAAGATCTCGGCGGTGCAGTACACGCGGTTCCCGCTGTCGGCCGACGCGCGCACCGCACTGCTGACGCCGAATACGCCGATCGCCGTGGAGATCGATCACCCGGAGTACCGCTATCGCGTCGCGGGCTCGGAAGAGATGCGCGCGTCGCTCGCGGGTGATTATGCGTAGCGCCTTGGCGGTGATCGTCGCCGGTGTGGTCACTGCCTGCGGTGGCTCGCAGCGCACCAGCGGCGAGAGCGAGGCGTTCGAGTGCCGCGACCGTAGCGCCAGGTACGTCGCGGCTCACCACATGGCGGGCGAGCTCGGCGTCCAGATGGACTGCGCGGAGGGCCCACGGATCCTGCGGTGGCGCACCGACAAGTCGGGCGGACGGCAGGACGATGCGCACTCGCTGTCACCAGGTGAGTTCAACAAGGTATGGCGAGAGATCGACGGCACCGGCTGGACCTACCTGAAGGACTGCACGAATGGAACGATGGGCAAGGAAGACCCGACGTACACGTTCGAGATCAAGGACGACCAGGCCAGCTCCACCTTCCAGTGTCAGTCGCAGACGATGCCGTATCCGTACAATGCGATCGTCGATCCGCTCGATCTCGCCGCCCAGCAGGGTCGCGGGCAGCTCGGTGACGACGAGCCGCAGGAAATGAAGGAGCTCGAAAAGAAAAAGGGCAAGCAGCAGTGAACGCCCTCGCGGGTGGTACGGCAGTCGTGACCGGAGCCAGCCGCGGAATCGGACGAGCGATCGCCATTCGGCTCGCTCAGGCCGGCGCGGACATCGCATTGTGGGCGCGCGATCGCGCTGCACTAGCGGAAGTGGCCGGTGAGATTCACCGCACTGGCGGACGCGCAGTCGCGATGGTCGTCGACGTCACCGATTCGGCCGCGGTCACCAATGCGGCGGCGACGGTGCGCGCGACCATGCCTCCGGTGCGAACCGTGGTGAACAACGCGGGAAGTGTGTTGCGCAAGCCCACCGTCGACATCAGCGATGCCGAATGGCGACGCGTGATCGCCGTCAACTTGGACGGCACATTTCACGTAACTCGCGCATTCCTCAGCGACCTCACTGGTGGCGGACGGATCGTCAACATCGCGTCGAGATCGGGGCGTGAGGGCACGGCGCTGTTGGCCGCGTACTGCGCCGCGAAGCACGCGGTCGTCGGGTTGACCCGCGCGCTTGCCGAGGAGATGCGCGCTGCTAAGGTCTCGGTGAATGCGATCTGCCCCGGTAGCGTCGATACTGCCATGCTGCGCGAGGGCTTGCCCCACGCGAGGCCGGACATGACGCCGGAAGACATTGCCGCCACCGCGGTGTTCCTCGCATCGCCACCGCCGTTCGGCGCCCCCGCGGCGCTTACCGGCACGTGTATCGACGTGTTCGGATAAGCTGAGGGCGTCAGGCATGCCAGACCCCGCGTTCAACCCTGACGTCCTCACCTCGCTGCCGATCTTCCCGCTACCGAACTGTGTGCTGTTGCCGGGCGGGTTGTTACCGCTGCACGTGTTCGAGCCTCGCTATCGCGAGCTGACCCGCGACTGCCTCGCTGGCAATCACTTCATGGGCGTCGCGCGCCTTCGGCCTGGGTATGAGTCTGCCTATTACGGTCGTCCTCCGGTGTTCGAACGCTGTGGCGTCGGCCGGATCATCTGCTCCGAGGAGCTTCCCGACGGCAGGTTCGCGTTGCTGCTGCGCGGCGTCGCTCGTGTCGAGATCGCGCGCGAGCTACCGGTCGAGCGGAACTACCGGCTCGTCGAAGCTCGGCAGCTCGCCGATGCGAGCTGCGATCCGACAGAAGCACAGAACCATCATTCGACGCTGATCAAGTTGTGCGATCGATTGGCCGAGGTGATCGAGGAAGGTGGCGCGCAGCTGCGTGACCTCGCGCGCGGCTACGATTCGCCGGGGGCGTGCGCGGACGCGGTGGCCGCCGCGCTGATCATGGATGCCGATGCGCGCCAGGAGCTGCTCGAGTCGTGTGATCCGATGCTTCGGATCCAGCGCACGCTCGGCTATGTCAGCCATCTGTTGTGCGAGCTCGCGCCGTGCACCGGCACCGTGAACTGAGATCGCGTTAACCGCGCGGTGGTCTTGGACGGCCCGAACCTCGGCAGGAGGCGGCAGAGCGCCTGCTCAATGATCCCTCCTATCGCGCCAACGCGGACGACGGGCTCCCACAGCTAGCGCAGTTTCAACCCACCGCGACCGAGTTTGGGATCGGGTTCGCACAGAGCGCCGCCAACGGGATGCACGCGGGGCGCGGATGGATCGTGGTGATCGGCGGCACGCCGAAGTACCGCCGCCGCGAGATTAGCCGGCGGTAGAGCTCGCGCTGCTCGGGGCTGCGCGCGACGTGCCGTCCGCTACTTGATGACCGCGAGCCGCGGCGAGCGCTTGGGCTTGCTCAGCACGTTCGACGCAATCTTGAGCGCCGCCTTGGAGGCCACGTCCATGAACCGGTGCGCGTTTTCGGAATCCGGGCTAGCGATCACGATCGGCACGCCGGCATCGCCACCGAAGCGGATCCGGCTGTCGATCGGAATCTCCCCGAAGAACTCGGTGCCGACCTCTTGCGCCAACCGCTTGCCGCCGCCGTGGCTGAAGATCTCGTCGGTGTGGCCGCACGACGGGCACTTGTAGAAGCTCATGTTCTCGACGATGCCGAGGATTGGAATCTCGACCTTCTCGAACATCGCGATGCCCTTGACCACGTCGATGATCGACACCTCTTGCGGCGTCGTTACCATCACCGCGCCGGCGATCGGAATCAGCTGCGATAGCGAGAGCTGGACGTCACCGGTGCCCGGCGGCAGGTCGCACACCAGGTAATCGAGGTCGCCCCACTCGACATCGCCGAGGAACTGCTGAAGCAACCGGTGAACCATCGGACCGCGCCACACGACCGCTTCGTCCTTGTCGACGAAGAACCCGACCGAGATGACTTTGATCCCGTAGTGAACCGCCGGAATGATCCGCGAGTCCTTGTTCGCCGAGGCCGGCACTTCGGGTGCGCCGAGCATCGTCGGCACCGACGGACCGAACACGTCGGCGTCGAGCAAGCCGACCTTCGCCCCGGTGCGCGCGAGCGACAGCGCGAGATTGACCGCGACCGTCGACTTGCCGACGCCACCTTTGCCAGCGGCGACAGCGACGACGTTCTTGACGCCCTTGAGCATCGCCTTATCGCTCGGCGCCGGTTGATACGCGGTCGCCACGTCGGCGATCACGCTGACCTGCTTGGCGCCGGTCGCCTTCACCGCGGTCTCGATCCGCGTGATCAGCTCGCGTCGCATCGGCAACGGATACGCGTGGGTCGGGATGTCGAGCTTGACCAGGACGTCAGTGCCCGAGATTTCGATGCCGCGCAGCACTCGAAACGAAACGATGTCGTGACCGAGTGCCGGATCGACGACCTTTGCGAGAGCTTCCTTGACGCTGGCTTCGTTCATCTCAGTCCTAGGCAATGTGGCCGAGCTTGGTCTTCTTGGTATCGAGGTAGGTCTCGCTGTGCTCGCTCGCATCGACCCAGTGCGACTCGTGCGCCTCGACGGTGACGCCCGCAGCTTGGAGACCCGCGATCTTCTGCGGGTTGTTGGTCATCAGTCGCACGCTCGCGACCCCGAGGTCGTGGAGGATCTTCGCGGCGAGGTCGTACGACCGAAGGTCGGCCTCGAAACCGAGCGCCAAGTTCGCATCGACCGTGTCCGCACCATCGTCTTGCAACTGATACGCGCGCACCTTGTTGCCCAGACCGATGCCGCGTCCCTCCTGCACGAGATAGACGAGCACGCCGCGGCCTTCCTGGCTGATCCGCGCGAGCGCTGCGTCGAGCTGCCCGCGGCAATCGCAGCGCAAGCTGCCGAGCACCTCGCCGGTGAAACACGACGAGTGCACGCGCGTGAGCACCGCAGCGCCCGAGGGCTCGCCGAGCACCATCGCGATGTGTTCCTCGATCCGCGGCCGCGTGGCTTGATCGGTCTCGCCGGGCTGGCCCCCGCCACGATCCTCGGTGCGATACACCACCAGGCGAAACTCGCCGTGTGGCGTTGGCAGCTTTGCCTCGGAGTACCGCGTAATCATGGGTTTGTGACGCCGGGCGGAAACAGCAGCCGATGCCGACGCAGGGCCGTTGTATGGCCGGGTACGGGCGGCTTGTCAATCGCCAGCTACGACGCAGCGTTGCGCCACGAGGCCGGCGCCCCGTGGGCGGCAGCTCGAGTTCGCCAGCCTCGAGCCGATCGAGCGTGGTAAGGTGCCGGCAAATGGCTGTGCGCCCTGTAGTCGTTTGGCCCGATGATCGTCTGCGCCAGCCCTCTGTCGCCATCGAAACGGTGGATGCCTCGGTACGTGCCCTGTACCAGGACCTCGTGGACTCGATGTACGCCGAAAATGGCCTGGGAATCGCCGCTCTGCAGCTCGGCGATCCGCGCCGGATGTTCATCGTGGAACCCAAGCTCGCCGGCCGCGCCGAGACCGATCCGCCGGTGGCATTCATCAACCCCGAGGTGACGTGGACCTCGGAGGACATGCAGGACAGCGAAGAAGGCTGCCTGTCGTTCCCCGACGTCTACGTCAAGGTCAAGCGCCCGATGCGGGCGAAGGTCCGCGCGATGGGCCTGGACGGCCAATGGTTCGAGCTCGAGGGCGCGGAGCTACTCGCGCGCTGCTTACTCCACGAATACGATCACCTCACCGGCAAGCTGCTCGTCGATTTTGTCGGGCCGCTGAAGCGCCAGATGATCAAGAAGAAGATGCAGAAGGTGAAGGGCGCCGCGGCGGAGGACATCGAGGCGTGATCCAACGGTGGCCACTGAGGTGGCCACCTCGACGGTGTTCAGGTGGCCGCGAGCAGTCGCAGGCGCCAATTGACCGGCAGGTCGACTGACCGGAGCGAACATCGAGCACCAGCGAACGAATAGTTACGCTGGCACTCGCGCTGCACATCGCAAGTGCATGAACCGCTTGCACAGTTTGATCATCAGCCTGAGCTTGGTGGGTTGTGCCACTAACGGAACCACCGCCACCGGTGATGACGACGACGGCAGTGGCGGCAAGGCCGACGGTTCGTCGAGTATTCTGTTTAGCGCCGAGGGGCCGAGCGAATTCAAGCTCGAGGGTGCGCTGGAGCCGGCGTTTCGCGCGGCGCACGCCGGCGAGCCCGACGGAATTTTTCCACCGATGCGCGTCATGGATCCGTTTCCAGGCAGGGTCGGCTACGGCGACGTGATGGTCGATGCCGAGCTTCAGCTTCGAGGCAACTCGAGCATTCAGGAGTGCGAGTTTGCGAAGCTGAAGTTCAAGACCGACAAGGCCCAATCAAAGGACACCGCGTTCGACGGCGCACGCAAGATCAAGATCGGAACGCACTGTGGCGAAGGCGGTGGCGGCGTGATCGGTCGACTGCGTGAAGAGAAAGCGACATGGCGAGAAGCGGCGATCTACCCGATGATGCGCGCGCTGCAGATGAATGCGCAGCTCGCAAAGCCTGTCAGTTTCACGTACCTCGACACGTCGACCAATGAGTCGCTGACGCGCAAGGCATTCATCTTCGAGCACATCGACCTCACTGCCGGACGGTTGGGTGGCGAGCCGATCGACGATCCCGAGACGTGGACCGGTGATCCGGCCGAAACGATGGAGATGCAGTCGATCGTTCGCGCGCACTTCTTCGAGGCGCTGGTCGGCAACTGGGATTGGTGGATCAAGCTCGGCCCATCGCGCTCCACCGGTGGTCAACTATGGAACGTCGAAGCGATCAGCTTCGGTGACAAGCTCGAGCCGCTGCTCTCCGACTTCGATCTCTCATCCGCGGTCACTGGAAGCCCGATCAAGGAGAACGCGCTCGACGCCCGCGTGCTGCCCGCTGAGCCGGACCTGCTGGTTCGCCAGGCCGCACACTACCTGGCCTACAAGTTCGGTTCTCAGTTCAGCGACGACGAGCTCCACGCTGCTCGCGATCACTTCGTCGAGCGGCGCGCTGATGTCGAAGCCGTGATCGAACAAGTCCCGATCGATGACGAAGGCCGCGACAACCTTCGCGCTCACGTCGTCGCGTTCTACAAGGCTCTCGAGTCTCTCGACGTCATCATCGCTGCGGTTCGGGTAGCCAACTGATCGTTCCGCTCGACGGCATCCGGAATCAGTCATGGTCGTGCTGATGGTGTTCCAAGGCGGGCCTGCGCCCCGGCAGCGGTGTTCGTTGCGCGGAGCTAGCGCCGCACCGGACGTTGTGGTTAGCCTGCGCGCGTGACCGATTGCGTATTCGTTCGAGGCCTCGAGTTCGAGGGCAATCATGGCTACACCGCTGCCGAGCGGCGAGGTACGCGACGGTTCCGCGTGAACCTGAGCGTGGAGCTCCCGCTCAAGGCAGCGGCCAGCTCGGACCGGATCGCCGACACCGTGGATTATTGGAAGGTGAGCGAGGTCGTGATCGCGCTCGGCACGAAGTCGACCTATCGCCTGCTCGAGGCGTTGGCGGGAGCGATTGGCGCCAAGATTCAAGAGCTCTATCCGCGCGCCCAGGTGACGATCGAGCTCGAGAAGCTCGCGCCCCCCTGCCCTGGCGTGCCCGCTGCCTGTGGCGTGCGGCTCGTGCTCCCGGTGGTAGCCACGTGAGCTTCATGTATCAAACTCCCGTGCGGTTCGCCGATGTCGATCATGCCGGCATCGTCTATTACCCGCGGTTCTTTCATCTGTTTCACATGGCGTTCGAGGAGCTGTGGCGCGCACGAATCGGCGCGCGCGCCTATGCCGAGCTGATCGATCGCGATCGCATCGGATTCCCCGCCGTCAAAGCGGAATGCGAGTTCCTCGCCCCGTTGAAGTTCGGAGACACCGCAGAGATCGAGGTCAGCGTCGCCCGCCTCGGCACCAAGTCGATCACATTTCACTATCGGGTGTTTCGCGCAGCGGAATCCGCGCCAACCGCGCGCGAGCGCACTGCATGCGCCGACGGACGCGTCATTTGCGCAGTGGTCGATCTGGCCCGATTTGTCGCGATCGCTGTTCCCGAGCGTGTCGTGACGATGCTCTCAGATCTCGTCGAGACGTGACCGATCAGCGCGAGACTTGGCGTGGAGTTCTCAATGCATGGAAGAAAAGTTTCGGGCCCTTCGCGGAGCCCCTTTACCGCCGCGAGCGATCGAGCTAAGTCCGTGTTCGATGCTTGAGCGTGACCCCAAGACCCTCGCGCGACTGCAAGCCGTGGTTACGGCGTTGATCGAGCATCGCGTCTCGACCTCGCTGGTCGACGTCGAGCGCGCGCTATCTCGGTGGCGGGCGGGTATCCATAGCGCGCTCGCTGCGCATGGCGCAGTGCTGCGTCACGCAGCGCGGTGCGAGCGTACGGTCGAGCGAGTCACCGCGGCGGCGACCGATCGCCCCGAAGGCATCCTGCGCGACGCGGTGGATGCCGGCCTGATGACGGCCGAAGAGTTTCATCAGCTGGTCGGCAAGCCTCCCCAAGAGGTGGCGTCGATCGATGCGTTGCGCGATGACGACGACGCGAGCGCGCCCGACAAGCGCCGCACGCTCGAGCAGCTGCTCGCCCGCGGCCCGGTGCTGGTGCACATCGACGCTCGGCGCTCCGAAGTCGCGGTGCCCCCGCGGTTCCGCGCCGACCCGAGCCTTGTCTTGCGGTTTGGCTACAGCCTCACCCCCGCGATCGAAGACCTGACGGTCGACGACACGGGGATCTGCGGAACCCTGACGTTCGGCGGCAATCCATTCCGCTGCATCTTGCCGTGGACCGCGGTCTACGCCGCGATGGTCGAGGGCGAGCAGCGCGGCACCGTGTGGCCCGAGGATGTCCCCGAGGACGTACTCACCGGCGGCGGCGAGCCCGCGAGCGCGCCCGCTCCAGCAGCGCCGGCCCCGGTGAAAGAAGCCGAGCATCCCAAGCGCGGCAGCCACCTCAAGCTCGTCGATTAATCGCCGGCGCTTAGAACGTGATCGCGATGCCGCTCGCGTTGCTCGCGGGCGTGGTGTGCGTGAACGGACTGCCGACCACCTGGCTGGGTGTATCGCCGATGAGCTTGAACACGGCGACCGAGTTTTGTGCCTCTCCGACCGATAAGATCATCGTCCCATCACGCGACATCACCTCGCACGACATGTCGGTGATGCCACCGCTCTGCCAAGGTGATCCGTTGATCGGCGTCGGGATACCGGCATCGTCGAGTGTGAACCCAACGACCCAGCCAGCATTGTCAGGCGCGATGTACAGCTGACGTCCGTCGGGGGTGAACACCGGGCTGTCAGGGAATCCGCTGTCCGGCGCGTCGAACGCGAACGGTGATCCTTCTGCCGTTGCTTCGGTCGGGACGCCAGTGACCGGATCGATGTTCCATACCGAGACTTGCGTGGCACCGGTGTCGAACACCGTTTGCGGAATGAACAGCTGGTTGTGCCCCGGACGGACCACGATCGAGCTGCCGCCCAAACGCGACATTCCGTCGATCGTCGAGAGCGAGCCGTCCGTTCCAATAGCGAAGCCATCGAAAACGCCATTGGGGTACCCATAATAGTTCGCGTACAAAAACCGATCATCGAATGCCAACGTCAGCGTGTCGCAGGTTGTTGTCGTAGCGAATGGCGATCCTGGAACCGCGGTGAGCACTCCGGTGCTCGAAACATCGAACACCGCGATGTTCTGCGAGTCGAAATTCGCCACGAATACACGCGTCCCAGCAGCGTTGGTCAGCACGCCGAATGAACGATTCCCGCCGTTCGGAAACGGCGAACCGATCACTGGCGATAACGCCCCGGTCACTGGATGAATGTCGAACACCGCGACTCCAGTGGCGCCGGTTGCGAACAACCGCCGCGTTGCCTCATGGATCCAGATCGACTGCGAGCATCCTCCATAGACCGACGCCATGGTGCCCATCTGCGTCGGAGGGGTGACTTCTGTCAGCGCGCCGGTCGCGAGATCCATCGCCATCATCGTGATGGTGTTGGTGCCATTGGAGTCGGTCGCATCGTTGTTGAGATACACCGCGGGTCGCAGCGTGACCCGGAACGGCTGTGCTTCACCGGCTCCGAACGCGTTGGTGACCACGATCGGCGCGTCACGAGGAAACAGATCTGGCACGACGGCCACGATCGACGTATCGGACCAGCTCGTGATCGACGCCGTGACCCCACCGAACTCGACCTTGCCCGTGCCCTGGGCATCGCCAAATCGAACACCGGCGATCGTGATCTCCGCGGTGATCACGCTGCGCGCCGCGCTGACCATCGTGATCTCCGGTAACACCGGCGCATCGGTCGCCGCATCGGGAACGATCGGCGTGACCTCACCACACGCCGCAACGACCACGAGCAAAGCTAAGCGCTGTGACTGCCCCATCTGCCCAAGAATACGCCTGGGCAGTCAGTCCCGTCAGCCGACGTTCCGTTCCTTCTTGCGCGCCTCGGGATTCTCATCGAGCCATGCCCGCAGGCTCTCCTCGGTGATCTCCACGATCAGATCGTCCGCAGCGACCTTGGCCTGACATCCGAGTCGCGATTCGGGACGGACGTCGAACGCCTTGTCCATGATGTCGTTCTCTTTGTCCGTTACCTCGGGCAACGAATCGAGGCCCTCGTGTACCCAAACGTGGCACGTCGAGCACGCGAGGTTGCCGCCGCACGCATGTCCGACCCGTGCGCCGCACTCCTCCGCTGCATCGAGGATCGACAGTCCGCGCTTTACCTCGACGGTGACCGGGCCGGTCGACTTCGACCCCTGTGGATTCTGGAACGTGATCCGCGGCATCGCTCAGGCTCCTACCTTGCGGGCCGCGTCATCGAGCGCTACGCCCTGGAACTGCGCCGCGACCGCGCGGTTCATCCGCTTCTGCGCGAACGGCTTGGTCGCGAGGTCGAGCCCTTCGGTCGCGGCGCGGATCGCGAGGTAGTCGTCGCCGGCGATCGCCACCTCGAGCGCGCGCATCGCTTGGTCGCCCGCTGCTCGGACGTCATCGTCGAGCAGCCCCTCGTCGTTGGCGAACGCCGCACGCGTCGCCGCCAGAATCCGCTCGGCCTCGATGCGTTCGACCGCGAGGTTGCGCTTCGTTAGATCTTCTTCAGCATGTTCGAACGAATCGATCAGCATGCGCTCGACCTCTTCGTCCGACAGGCCGTAGCTGGGCTTCACTTCGATCGACGCTTCCTTGCCGGTGGTCAGCTCCTTTGCCATCACCTTGAGCAAGCCGTCGGCGTCGATCAAGAACGTGATCTCGACGCGTCCCATGCCGGCGATCATCGGCGGCACGCCGCGCAATACGAACCGCGCGAGCGAACGGCAGGCATCGGCGGTCTCGCGTTCACCCTGCACGACGTGGATGTCGAACCCGGTCTGGTTGTCGGCGTAGGTCGTGAACGTCTGGGTCGCGCCGGTGGGGATCGTGGTGTTGCGGTGGATCAGCTTCTCGACGACGCCACCCATCATCTCGATGCCGAGCGACAGCGGTACGACATCGAGCAGCGTCACGTCTTGGCGGCCGCTCGCGAGCACATCGGCTTGAACCGCCGCGCCGAGCGCGACGACCTGTTCCGGATCGAGATCGGCGAGCGGCGCACGGCCGAACAGCTCGGCGACGTAGTCGCGCACCACCGGCGACCGCGTCGATCCACCGACGAGGATCACGCCGTCGAGCTCGTCCCTGGTCAGCTCGGCGTCTTTGAGCACGCGCCGGCACGCCTTCCCCGTGCGATCGAGCAGCGGCTTGGCCCACGCGGTGAGCTCGGCACGGCTAACCGAGCGTTCGACCGGACCTGCAGCCGTCGTCAACCGGAACACCGCCTGGTCGGCGGCACTCAGCGCCTCCTTGACGCGCCGCGCTTCAGCGACCGCTGCGGCGATCACGGCCCGCTCTGCAGCTTCGATGCCGGGAACCACCGCCTGCGCGATCGCGCGATCGAGGTCGTCGCCACCGAGCGCAGAATCGCCGCCTGTGGCTTTGACCTCGAACACGCCGTCGACCAGTTTCAAGATCGAGATATCGAACGTACCGCCGCCGAGGTCGAACACCGCATACGTGCCCTTGCTACCGCGGTCCAACCCGTAGGCCAGCGCGGCCGCGGTCGGCTCTGCGAGCAGGCGCATGACTTCGAGGCCTGCCAGCCGTCCTGCATCGCGCGTGGCCTGGCGCTGAGCGTCGTCGAAATACGCCGGCACGGTGATCACCGCGCCTTCGACCGGCCCACCCATCGCGGTCTCCGCGCGCTGCTTGAGCTCGCGCAACACGTCGGCCGAGACCTCCACCGGCGACACGGTTCGACCGCTCGAGGTCTTGAGCTTGATCGCGCGGTCGTCGCCTTCGAGCTCGTAGGGCAGCATCGCGCGGACGCTGGCGAGGTCCTTGGCGCCGCGGCCGATCAACCGCTTCACCGATGCGAGCGTGTCGCGTGGTGCGGTCACCGCATGGGCTTGCGCGGGTCGCCCGACCAAAACGCCGCCGTCCGCCGCGTAGTGCACGACCGACGGAACCAGCGGCCCGCCGTCGCCCGTGATCACGTGCGGGGTAAGGTCGTCGACGTTGGCGACCAGGCTGTTGGTCGTTCCGAGGTCGATCCCGACGACGCGCGGCTTACACGCCTCCTTGGCGGTCGATTGCCCGGGCTCTGCGATCTGCAACAACATGACTTTGACTTCCTCAATCCTCGTCGAGCGCGGCGTCGCACTCCTCGAGATAGCGATCGACGTAGCGCAGCACGATCAGCTGCTGCTTGATCGCCGTGTAGTCAGCCGCCGCGAACAGCGCCGGCAAGGTATCGAGCGCGGTCTTGCGCCGAGCGGCCATCGCCGCTTGTAGCCGCGAAACCTCCGCGGTCTGCCCCGCGTGACGAGCTTCTGCCAGCTCTTCGCGAAGCTCCAAGATCTCCATCAGGAACGCAGGCTCGAGCCGCTCGTTGTCGCCGATCGAATAGCCCGCTTGCGCGAGCAGGTATTCGGCGCGTGGCACCGGCTTCTTGAGCGTCTGATAGGCGTCATTCAGCGCCCGCGACTTGGTCAGCGCAGCAACCCGCTCAGCAGCAGGCGCGCTGGCGAACCGATCGGGGTGCAGCTCCTTGCTGCGCTCGAAGAACGCACGCTCGAGCTCGGCGAGATCGACATCGTAGCGCGGCGTCAGCCCGAGCAGCCCGAACAGATCGGGCGCCCGGGAGCGCCCCGACGAGCCACCGGCACCAGGCCGATCAGAAATTGACGGACTCGCCACAGCCACACGAACCCTTGGCGTTTGGGTTGTTGAACTTGAACCCGTGACCCATCATCCCGCGCACGAAGTCGAGCTGCATGCCGCCGAGATAGACCAGGCTCTTCGGGTCGACGACGATCGACACGCCGTGCGCCGAGAACACGTGATCGGTCGGGCGAGTCTGCTCCGCCCACTCGAACACGTACGTGAATCCGGTGCAGCCACCACCGCGCACCCCGATCCGGATCATCGCGTCCGGCGTCCCCCGCTTGTCGCGCTGCTTCGCGATCTCGTGGGCCGCCGCCTCGGTGATCTCGATCTCGCGCGCACCAGGCTTCGCCGGCGTTGCCGAGGCAGCCGGTGAAACCTTTTGCGATGGAGTCTCGTTGGTCACGGTCGTGCTCATCATGATTTTGGCTTGGCTTGGCCCGAGGGCTGCGCTTGCTTCTTCTTGTAGTCCTCGATCGCCGCCTTGATCGCGTCCTCGGCGAGCACCGAGCAGTGAATCTTGACTGGTGGGAGGTTGAGCTCCTCGACGATCGTGGTGTTCGAGATGCTGGCCGCCTGATCAAGGGTCATGCCCTTGATCATCTCGGTCGCGAGCGAGCTCGAAGCGATTGCCGAGCCGCAGCCAAACGTCTTGAACTTGGCGTCCGCGATCATCCCGTCCTTGACGCGAATCTCGAGCCGCATCACGTCGCCGCACGCCGGAGCGCCGACGAGCCCGGTGCCAACCTCGCTCGCATCGACGTCGGTTTCGGTCTTGAACGTGCCGACGTTGCGCGGGTTCTCGTAGTGGTCGATGACTTTATCTGAGTACGCCATGATGTTTGTCCTGGTGCGAAGAGCCAGCGGGCTCGTGGATCAGTGAGGGGTCCATTGGATCGAGTTGAGATCGATCCCGTCTTGATGCATTTCCCAAAGCGGCGAGAGTGAGCGCAGCCGCTCGACACTCTTGGTGACGAGATCGATCACGTAGTCGATCTCCGCCTCGGTGTTGAACCGGCCGATGCCAAATCGAATCGAGGTGTGTGCCAGCTCGTCGCCGACACCCAGCGCGCGCAGCACGTAGCTCGGCTCGAGCGACGCCGACGTGCACGCCGAACCAGACGACACCGCGATGTCCTTGAGCGCCATCAGCAGCGACTCGCCCTCGACGAACGCGAACGAGATGTTGAGGTTGCCCGGTAGCCGGTGCTCTAGCGAGCCGTTGACGTAGGTCTCGGTGAGTCGCGACGTGATGCCGCGATGCAACCGCTCGCGCAGCGCCTTGAGCCGGATTGCCTCGGCGCTCATCTCCGCCTTCGCCAGCTCGGCTGCCTTACCGAACCCGACGATCATCGGGACCGGCAGGGTGCCCGAACGCATGCCGCGCTCGTGACCGCCGCCATCGATGATCGGATCGATGCGAACCCGCGGCTTGCGGCGCACCCACAGCGCGCCAACGCCCTTGGGGCCGTACATCTTGTGGGCGGTGACCGATGCGAGATCGACCTTCGCCTTCTCGACGTCGAATGGAACCTTGCCGGCGCCCTGCACGGCATCGGTGTGGAACAAGCACTTGGGGTTCTTGGCCTTGATCGCCGCGCCGATCGCTTCGATCGGCTGAACCACGCCGATCTCGTTGTTGGCGAGCATCACGCTCACCACGATCGTCTTGTCGGTCATCGCCGCGGTGACTTGCTCGGGCGTGACCAGACCATCCTTGGCGGGCGTGAGGTAGGTGACCTCGAAGCCTTCACGCTGCAGCCGCTTGCAGGTGTCGAGCACGCTCTTGTGCTCGGTCTCCACGGTAATGATGTGGTTGCCCTGCTTCTTCAGAAACGACGCGGCGCCCTTGATCGCGAGGTTGTTGGCCTCGGTCGCGCCCGACGTGAACACGATCTCTTTGGCGTCGCCGCCGATCAGCGCGGCGATCTGCGCCCGCGCATTCTCGACCGCAGCTTCCGCCGTCCAACCGAACACGTGGTTACGGCTCGCCGCGTTGCCGAACTGCTTGGTGAAGAACGGCAGCATCGCCTCGACGACGCGCGGATCCACCGCGGTCGTGGAGTGGTTATCCATGAAGATCGGCAGCTCCACGCCGGCAGGCACCGGCACGTCGATCTTGGTCTTCGCAGTCGTCGCAGACATCAGTTGTTTCCTTCGCGATAGAGAACCGTCACGGGAACATCGAACGCCTTCTCGGGCTCGGCCGGGCGCGCATCGGCACGACGCGACAACCCAGCGAACAGCGGCGGCGCTTCACCTCGGTGATGTCCGTGGTGATCGCAATCGCCGCACGCCGTCGGCGCATAGTCGTCGGAGCAGGTCTGACAGGAGTCGAGATACGCGACCGCTTCATTGAGGTCGTTCTCGATCACCTGGAGTTGAACCACTTGTTCGCGGATCTGCGCGCGCTTCTCTTGGAACAGCGCCCGCACCCGCTCGGTCGCCTCGCGCCCGGACCCGGCGCCCTGGAAGTCGCGCACGAAGCCTTGGATCTCTGCCAGCGTGAACCCGATCGCCTGGAGCTTCACGATCCAGTGGATGCGATCGATCGCTTCGGGGCCGTACATCCGGAACCCGCCTTCGGACCGCGCCCGCGGCTCGAGCAGCCCCAGCTCCTCATAGAGATGCATCGCACGCACGGTCTTGCCGACCGCCTTCGCGAGCTCGCCTACGCGCATGAGCTTATCGGTGGGTTCGTCCTTCATCTCTAACCCTCACGTATAGGTGAGGTTAACGCCGAATAATGGGACTATGGGGGCTTAGCGTGACGGGTGTCAAGGCCGACCCTCACCTTTACGTATGGATGTGTGGGGGCTACGTGCGTCTAATTTTCGACCGAATCTTGCGCACCTAGCACCGGGTCGAGGCGAAGACGAACGCAAAGGCAAAGAACGCCGAGGATCAGGTCGAGGGTCAGGCAGCGCTCCAGAGCTCGGTTCGCCCCTCATTCCGGCTCTGCGCGCTCCGCGTTCTCTTCGAAAGCTAGCTCGCCGTGGCGGTGGCTTCGAACGCCCGGATCACGGTGACCTTGATCTGGCCTGGGAACGTCATCTCTTCGGCGATCTGATTAGCGATCTCGGTCGACATCTCCACGACCGTCAGGTCATCGACGTCGCGCTCCCGAACGTAGACCCGGAGCTCGCGGCCGCCGTGCACGGCATGCGCGAACGCGACGCCGCGCCGCGATGCGCCGATTCGTTCGAGGTCTTCGACCTTCGCCGTGAAGCCCTCCGCGAGCTCGCGCCGCGCACCAGGTCGCGCGCCGCTCATCGCATCGGCCGCGGCCACCAGATAGGCGTAGACCGAGTTGCACGGCTCATCGGCGTGATGCGCACCGATCGCGTTCGCAACGATCTCGGGCTCGCCAACGCGGCGCGCGATGTCTGCGCCGATCACCGCGTGCGAGCCTTCGATCTTGTGGGTGAGCGCCTTGCCGATGTCGTGCACCAACGTCGCGCGTCGCGCGAGCTTCTCGTCGAGCCCCAGCTCGGCCGCCATCATGCCTGCGAGATACGCGGCTTCGACCGCGTGCCACCACTGGTTCTGCGTGTAGCTGGTACGAAAGTTCAGCGCGCCGACCAGCTCGACGATCTCCGGGTGCGCCTTGGGAATCCCGAGGGTCTGGAACGCTCGCTTGCCGAGCGCGCGGATCTCTTGATGGAGGTGCTCGCGGCCGCGCGCAGCCCAGGCGTCGGGATCTTTGCGAGCGTCGTCGAGCGTCTCGGGTTTCTTGATCAGCTTGTTGATCGCGCGACGCACGAATTCTTTGCCGACCCCGTCCAGACCATCTAGCCGGATCGCGTCCTTGTCGTCGTTAACGAGCAATTGAACGCCGGCGGTGCGCTCGAGCGCGCCATGCAGCGCATTGCCGTTGTCGAGCAGAACCGCCACGAGCTCGGGACCGATGCGCAGGTTGTTGATCGCGCGCTCGGTCAGGTAGTGATGGTGGAAACGCGTCGCGGCGATCTCCATCACCCGCTTCGCCTCGCGGTCGTGCGCCGGATCGGCCGCGGTTTGGTCGACCGTACGGATCGCGGAGGCAGCACGCGCACGCGCCTCGTCGATCCAGGTCTGACTGAATCGCTCGATCAGCTCGACAGCTTTGACCCCGGCGCGCCCTTCGAGCTCGGTGCGCAGCGCAGCCAACCTGCGCTGTGCGTCGCGCTCGACCCCCGTGGCACGGTCACGGCGCGACTGCAGCTCGCGATGAATCCCATCGAGTTGCGCTTCACGCTGCTCGACCGCCTCGGCGCCGGTCGCGAGCTCGATCTCGGCGCGCTTGATCGCTTCGCCGCGCTGGTCGACCGCGGCCTCTTGCGCAGCCAGCGCGTCGTCGGCTTTGGTCCGCGCGTCGAACGCCTCCGCACGCGCTGCGTTCTCGAGCGCCCGCGCCTTCGCCGCAGCGCCGAGCCGCGCCGCGTGGAGCTCCGCCGCCACCTCGGCCTTCGCGTCGTGAACCGCTCGCTGCGCGCGCCGCGTCGTTTCAGCCCGTGCGGCACGCATCGCGAGCACCGCGGTAACGACCGCGATCACCAGCGCGATGCTCAAAGCAATGACCACGTCGCCAGCATAGCTCGGGTCGGTTCATTCAGGGCGGATCAAGTCGCTCTTGGGCTCGGTCGCGCTGCCAGAACCTGGATGAGCGGGTGCGGCCGGGGGCAGCGCGTCCAGCTCGACACGAATGACCGTGTTCTCGCTCACCACGATATCGGTCTGCTTCTTTCGGTAGCCGCGCTTGCGCAGCTCGAGCGTGACGGGCTCGGTGCTGATCGGCCAGCTCAGCGAGAGTGGCGTTTTCCCGAGCACCTGACCGCCGGGGCCATGCACGGTTGCTCCCGACGGCGCCGAATCCACGATCAGCTTGGCCATCGAAGGTTCGGCAGCGCTGCCCGCATTCGAGCCGGCACTACCGGCCGCGACGGTCGACGAATTTCCGCTGCCACTGCCGCTCGCACTGCCAGCGGCGTTCCCGCCACTGCCCGTCGAACGTCCGCCCGGACTATCGCTCGAGGCGATCGCGCTACCGCTGTCAACCGTGGCACTGCCGCTGCCGGCGACCACGCTGCCGGCGGCCGCGCTGCCGGCAATCGTGCTGGCGCTGCCGGCTGCCGTGCTTCCGGTTCCGGCTGCCGCGCCGCCCGCGCCGCGACCAAACCACGCCACCGCGAACGCGCCGCCGCCGAGCCCGAGCAACAAGCTGATCACCAACACCACCGGCCACACCTTGCGCGGCGGCCGCGACGAATAACCAAACGGGGTCGCGATCCGCATCGTATCCATCCGCGGCTCCGTCGGTGGCGCGAGCTGTGGCAGCGGTCCGGTCCGGTTGGTAACCGGCACACCACCATCGAGCACCGTCGGTTGCGCGCTGCGAGAGTCCCCGACGCCTGGTGTCGTCGCGGCCCGCGCTTGTTGCCGAGCTGCTGCGTGGGCCATCACCTGCGCTGCGTCGACGCCGGCCTCGCCAGGCGCCACCGAGCGTGCAGGAGCGATCGGCGGTGAGCCTCGCAGGTACGCCTCGGGGTCCAACAACGCCTCGCGGAGCTGCTCCATCGATTGAAATCGCGCATCGACTGGCTTGGCAAGACAGCGCAGCAGCACCTGCTCCACCGCCGGCGGAATCGCCGGATTGAGCCCGCGCGGCGCGGGGGGCAGCGCGGTGACTTGTTTGACCAGGACCTCGCCCATCGAAGCGCCGTCGAATGGCAACGCCCCGGTCATCATCTGAAACAACAGGATCCCGAGGGCGTAGACATCGGTGCGTGGATCGAGCGCGCGCTTGCCTTCACACGCCTCGGGCGACATGTACTGCGGCGTTCCGAGCAGCACACCCGCGGCGGTCTTGATCGCCGATGCACCATCACCGCCGAACAGCTTTGCGAGGCCGAAGTCGAGCACCTTCACGAAGTCCGGATCACCGAGCCGCGGCATCACCATGATGTTGTCGGGCTTGAGGTCGCGGTGAAGCACACCCGAGTCGTGCGCTGCTCCGAGCGCTGCGGCGATCTGCGCGCCGACATGCAACGCGCGCATCACCTCGATTCGGCCCTCGCGTGCGAGGATCGCAGCGAGCGTGCGTCCCTCGAGGTACTCCATGATGATGAAGTGATCGCCCTCGGGCGTCGCGCCGAAGTCGTGGATCTCGACGATGTGCTCGTTGCCGATCTGGTTGACCGCCTTGGCCTCTTGAAAGAACCGCTGAACCACCTCGCGATTGCCCGCGAGCTCGCGGTGGATCACCTTGAGCGCCACGCGCTTTCCGATCAGCGGGTGCTCGGCGAGGTAGACCACACCCATCCCGCCGGTCCCGATCATGGACAGCACGCGGTAGTTCCCGATCGATTGCCCGGCGGTGAACAGTGACTCGATTATGCACCACCACGTCGAGCGACACCGAGCGGTGCAACGCAGATCAGGTGTCGGCCTCCGCGCGCTGCAGCATTCGTCGGCGTCCGCCGGACACGTACCCGGAACGACAGAATGTGTCAGGTCGGACGCCGTGCGCATGGCACGTGCACGAGGTGGATGCGCAATCGGATCGGCATTGGGGCTAGCCGGTGTGCGGCCCCGCGCAGAACTGCTCGTAGTCGATCAGCGGGATCGCCGATCGGTCGACACCGTCACCACAGGTCGGACACTGCGGATCGCGGCGGAGCTTGAGCTCGCGAAACTGGGCGCGCAGAGCGTCGTACACGAGCAACCTGCCAGCGAGCGATTCGCCCGTACCGAGCACGAGCTTGATCGCCTCGGTCGCCTGCAGCACACCCATGACCCCGGGGAGCACACCGAGCACGCCCGCCTCCGCACACGACGGCGCTTGATCTGCCGGCGGCGGCTCGGGATACAGGCAGCGGTAGCAGGGGCTGCCGCTGCCCGGAAACACCGTCAGTTGTCCCTCGAACCGAAAGATCGACGCGTGGATCACCGGCTTGGCGAGCCGCAGCGCAGCGTCGTTGACGAGATAGCGCGTCGGAAAGTTGTCCGCGCCGTCGATGACGACGTCGTAGCGACCGAGCAACTCGATCGCGTTCTCGCTGGTGATCCGTGTGCGGTGCTTGTGAACCGTCACGTCGGGATTGAGCCGCCGCAGCGTGAGCTCGGCACTGTCGACCTTCGGCGTACCGACTCGATCGGTGCCGTGCAGGATCTGGCGTTGGAGATTCGACTCATCGACGACATCGTCATCGATCATTCCGATCGTGCCGATCCCTGCCGCGGCGAGGTACATGCTGGACGGCGAGCCAAGACCACCGGCACCGATGCAAAGCACCTTGGCTTCGAGCAGCTTGAGCTGACCCGCGACGCCGACCTCGGGCAGCATCGTGTGCCGTGAGTAGCGCGCCTGTTGATCGTTGCGCAGCGTGCGCGGCTGCTCCCACGGCAGCCCGGCACGCTTCCACCCCGTGAAGCCACCCGCGAGCGAACGCACGTTGGTGTAGCCGAGCTCGACGAGACTCCGCACCGCGAACAACGAGCGCGTGCCGCTCTGGCAGTACACCACCACCGGCGTGCTCGGATCCGGGAGCTTGCGCTCGATCCGTTGCTCGAGTGAGCCGCGCGGAATATGGAGCGCGCTGGAGATCGCACCCTGTGCTACCTCGTCGGCGTCACGTACGTCGATCACGGCGGGACGACTGGCGTTTCGCAGCTCGGCATCGAGCGTGGCCGCGTCGATTTCCGGGGTTTGACCTCGCAGATCGCGAAGCAATGTGTCAAAGCTCGGCACCCACCGAGATTGCCATGACCCTCACGTGAGGGTAAGGTCGTCGCTCAGGAGACGTAAATGTCCGATCTAGCTATCGCCGCTTCCTCGACCCCGCCCATGACCAGCGAGCCCGCTGGCCCCGAGTCGATGGTGCACATCACTCCGGTCGCCGCGGAGAAGGTGAACGAGATCCGCGATGCCGAAGGGATCGAAGCCGATCAAGCGCTTCGGCTGCGCGTCGTCGGAGGTGGTTGCGCAGGGTTTTCATACGACCTGTATTTCGATGCGGCCACCGAGGTCGATCGTCAGTTCGAGATCACCGGCGTGAAGGTCGTCGTCGACGAGATGAGCCTGATGTACCTGATCGGTACCGAGATCGACTATGTCGAGGGTCTCCAGGGCGCGGGCTTCAAGTTCAATAACCCGAACGTGAAGTCGACCTGCGGCTGCGGCTCTTCGTTCTCCGTCTGATCTACCGACTCGCTACCGAGTAAGCTGATCGCGTGAGCGAGATCGCAGGCATTCTGCAGCGCGAGCTCGGCGCCGAAGCGGTCATCGGCCCTGGGCACCCCCGGCTCGAAGACTACGGGCGCGACGAGAGTCCGCTGCCCGAGTTCTTTCCGCCCGAGTGCGCGGTGCTGTGCGAATCGACCGAACAAGTCGCCGCGGTGCTGAAGATCTGCCTCGAGCGCAAGGTGTTCGTCACTCCGCGCGGCGCTGGCAGCGGCATGGTCGGCGGTGCGCTGCCCGTGCAGGGCGGAATCGTGCTGTCGACCGAGAAGATGCAGCGGATCAAGCAGATCGATCCGGGCGATCTGGTCGCCGTCGTCGAGCCCGGCGTGATCACCGGTCAGCTCCAGAGCGCGGTCGAGGAACAAGGGCTGTTCTATCCGCCCGACCCTGCGTCGCTCGACTCGTGCTCGATCGGCGGCAACGCTGCGACCAACGCAGGCGGTCCACGCGCGTTCAAATACGGCGTGACTCGCGAGTACATCCTCGGGCTCGAGGTCGCGCTGATGGGCGGTGAGGTGTTGCGCTGCGGCCGCCGCACGGCGAAGGGCGTGACCGGCTACGACCTGGTCGCGGGGTTCGTCGGCACCGAGGGCACGTTCGGCGTGATCACCGAACTGGTGGTGAAGCTGCTGCCGAATCCGCAAGCGGCGGCGACGATTCTTGGCGTGTTCGCCGATACCGCGGCAGCCGGCAGCGCGATCACCAAGCTGCTGCACGATGGCCTGCGGCCCCGCGTGCTCGAGCTCGCCGACCGCGCGTCGATCGATCACATCCGGCCCAAGAGCCGCTATCGGTTCCCCCCAAACGCCGGCGCGATCGTGCTGATCGAGGTCGATGGCGATCACGAGACGATGCCGATGATGATGGAAAAGATCGGCATGCGTTGCGACGAGCTCGGCGCACTCGACGTGCTCGCTGCGACCGAGCCGGCAGAGCGCCGCGCGGTGTGGGAAGCGCGGCGGCTGATCTCGTCGTCGCTCAAACAGGCGTACCGCATCAAGGTCAACGAGGACGTGTGCGTGCCGCGCGGCCGAATCGTCGAGATGCTCGCGCGCGTCGATCAGGTCTCGGCCGAGACCGGAATCGCGAGCGCCGTATTCGGCCACGCCGGCGACGGCAATCTTCACGTCAATCTGTTGTCCAACGACGACCCCGCCGATCCGGCGGTGCGCGAACGGATGTGGAGCGGTGCGCGCCGCGTGTTCGCACACGCCATCGAGCTCGGCGGCACGCTCAGCGGCGAGCACGGCATCGGCTTGACCAAACGCGACTACATGCCGATGGAGCAGAGCGATCAGCTGCTCGAGTGGCAACGCAAGTGGAAGGCGCTGTGGGATCCGTCCGGGCTGCTCAATCCGGGCAAGGTGCTGCCCGGCCGTCGCGGGTGTTCGGAATAGCCTTGAGTAGCTCGTGCAACGTTTGCGAAGTCAGCGCCATGACTGTCTAGCTCGGGTCGTGTTGCAATTAGAACCCTGCGCCTGGCTTCGCAAGATACTCCTGCTCCTCGGCCGTCGACGCTCTGCCCAGTACGGCGTTGCGGTGCGGAAACCGGCCGTACGTTTGGATCAGCTCGGCGTGTTTGCGCGCGAAGTCGAGCGCGACGTCCATGAGCTGGCGAACCGGCGCCGGCGTATTCGCCGCGGCGGCGTCCGCGACGAGCCGCTCGTAGTGGGCCACGCCTTCGGCTTGAGTCGCGCGATCCTCCGCGTGCTCGAACGGCAGATACGCGAACATCCGTCCATAGAACGTCAGCTCGCGATCGCGACCCGCAGCGATCAGCGCGCGCGAGCCGGCGAGCGCCTTCGCGTCGGTCGCGAACGACCGAGCGTCATTGCGGAACACGTTGCGCGGGAACTGATCGAGCACGACGATCCGCGCCAGCGCAGAGGTCGGTTCGGTGCTCCAGTCATCGAGGTCGCCCCGCGCGGCCGCATCGATCAGATCGCCGAACCGGCTCTTGATCTCCGCGTCGAACGCCGGGTCCTTGACGAACCAGCGCTTGGCGAGCTCGGGCGACACGATGGGCTCCTTACCAAACCAAAACTCGAGGACGTCGATCGCGCGGGGATCCATGTCGCGAGCGTGCGCTAGATCGCAGTCGTGAACCACTCACGAGGCGGGATTTTGGCGATGACGCCGCGGGTGATGTGAGAGGATCGGTTCATGCGCTGGTGGTGGACGCTCTCGATGGTCGCCGCGTGCGGAGGAGGCCCCTCCGGCGATTCGAATCCTGATGCCGCGAATTCGGTCGACGCCGATCCGCAGGCGCAATGCCTGGTCGATTCGGATTACGGTGCGCTCGGCGCGAAGGCCGGCGCGCAGTCGATGGGACCAACCCGGCTCGCCGTCGAGCTCGCGGCAATAGGCGAGCCGCGTGACGTGTTGTTCATCAATCTCAAGGATGGCCAAGGTGTGTTCGCGGGCGGGCTGACCACCGGCACGTTCACGATCTCAGGAGACGAAGCTGACTTCATCAACTGCGGGCTGTGCGTCAGCATCATCGCGGACCTCATCCCGATGGTCGGTCCGACCAAGTTCTACGCCGCGAGCAGCGGTACGGTGACGATCACCGCAACCACGCCGCCCGCAGGCTCGGCTCAAGATCTGACATTTCGCGAGGTGATGGTCGACGGTACCGATGCGATGGGCGACTGCGCGTCGTCGATCGAGTCGATCTCGTTCATGCAGCCGTGAGCGAGGGACCGCCCTACTCGGCGCGCAAGAACGACGCGACCTTCCAGGTGTCGCCACGCAGCTCGAGCACGAGCTGCCAGGTGCCCGGCTTCGCCACTCCGCTCGGACACGCCACCCGCCGCTCGTCACCACCACACCCGGTCGTGATCGCGGCGGCCATCGCGTCGAGCGATTCGGAATCAGCCTGCCACATCGCGAGCGCGGTCTCGGCGCCGGGCGCGCCCCCGAGGCTCCACACCACGTCATCGGCGACGATCGATCGCAGGCTCGCGTAGTCGCGACGACCGAGCGCGTCTTTGATCAACGCGAGCTGGCTCGCTGCCTTCGGCGGCACCTTGGCGAACGTGCTCGGGTCGGTCTTGGGTAGCTCGTCCTCGGGACGCGGCGGCGCGATCTTCTCCTGCATCGGCTTCGCATGGGTCTTGATTCGGCGATAGATCGCGACCTGCAGCGCCTCGGTTCGGCCATCGAGCCAAGGCGGCCGGGCCATTCCGCGCAGCTCGGTGGGCATCGCGTTGCCGGGGTCCCACTCGGCGGCGTGACCGATCACCTTCACGCGCCACGGCCGACCGCCGGTGATGGATACGTCGAATCGGATGAAGTGGCGCTTGTACGCAAGCCGCGTCGGCATCGTGCCGCTCTGCGCGGGCAGCGCGGCCGAGTTGCTCGACAGCGTCCGATTGGTCGACAGGTCATCCTCGGTGTTGGCGTACGAGACCTGATGCCACGCGGTCTTGATCGTCCCCGATCCGGGAAAGTCGTCGAGGTTGGCGTACAGCTCGCGCGTTGCTTCGAGCGCCGCGCTATACACCACGGCAAAATCGGCGTCGTAGACCGATCGCCTCGCGACCTCGATCTCCTTTTTGTTGTGACAACCGCCGGCGACGCTCGCGATCGCCGCCAACAAGCAGAAGGTGCTAGGGTGCCCGAGCCGCATGGGAGGTCGCATTCGGAATAGCACAACGAACCGCTCGGGTGCCGCAATGTCGTCACCCCGGCGCCGCCCGTTGCCGAACGCCACACCGGAGCGCGCTCGTGTGCTCGCGGACGCCCTCGCCCGGACATGGCCCGATGCCGTGATCGAGCTGGATTATCAGAACCCGTTTCAGCTGCTCGTCGCGACGATCTTGTCGGCGCAGTCGACCGACAAGATGATCAACACGTTGACTCCTGCACTATTCGCGAAGTACCCGACGCCGCAGGAGCTGGCGCGCGCCGATCAGTCCGAGCTCGAAGTGGTGATCAAGTCCTCTGGGTTCTTCCGGATGAAGGCGAAGAACCTGATCGGCATGGCGAGGGCGCTCGTCGAGCGCCACGGTGGCGAGGTTCCACGCACGATGGATGAGCTGACCGCCCTACCCGGTGTCGCCCGCAAGACCGCGAACGTCGTGCTCGGTACTGCGCTCGGAATCCCCGCGGGCATCGTCGTCGACACCCACGTCACACGGTTGTCGGAGCGGCTCGGAATGACCGCCGAGACCGATCCGGTGAAGATCGAACAAGATCTGATGAAGCTGCTGCCGAGCGCGGATTGGACGACGTTCGCGCATCGCTTGATCTGGCATGGCCGGCGGATCTGTCAGGCCAAGAAGCCGGACTGCGATCATTGTCCGCTCGCGCCGAGCTGCCCGAGTGCGGCCGTGGTGCAGATCCCTGCCAAGAAACCTCGCGTCGCAGCCGAGGCGCGCCGGTGACGCCGACGGTCGCGGTGGCAGCGATCGTATTCGACTCGGAAGGACGGGTATTGGTGGTGGAGCGGGGTCGGCCGCCGAATGAGGGCACGTGGTCGGTGCCAGGTGGCAAGCTCCAGCACGGCGAGACACTGGCCCAGGGCGTCGCCCGCGAGGTGCGCGAGGAGACCGGTCTCATCGTCGAGGTCGGAACGTTAGCCTGCGTCGTCGAGGTCATCGATCCAGCAACCGAGGTTCACTACGTGATCCTCGACTACGCCGCGCGCGTGATCGGAGGCGCACTGGCCGCCGGTAGCGACGCTCGCTCGGCGCGGTTCGTCGACGATGCGGAGCTCGCCACCCTGCCAGTCACCGACGGCCTGATCGCCGTGATCGCGCGCGCCCGTGCTACACACGCGGCGTGGTCCACCTCCCGCTAGCACCTCCAGCAAGCTCGCCGCCGCGACCATCTGTCCGCCGAGCGGACGTTGGCGATGCGAAGTGGCTCGACTGGCGTTGGCAGCTCGGTCACATGTTGACCACCGCGGACGAGCTGGCGAACGTGGTCGAGCTGTCGGCGACCGAACGTGCAGGGCTCGCAGCATCGGCGCGCTTGTTTCGAGTAGGGCTCACCCCTTACTACGCCAGCCTGATGGACCCGGCGCACGCGAGCTGCCCGATCCGCATGCAAGCGATCCCTCACCCCGAAGAAGCGAACGTGCGGGACGAAGAGCTTCGCGATCCTCTGGGCGAAGACAGCCATCTGCCTGCCCCATCGGTCGTTCATAAGTACCCCGACCGCGTGTTGTTCCTGGTCGTCGATCGCTGCGGGATCTACTGTCGCCACTGCAATCGGCGGCGCTTGGTCGGCGGCGATGAGCCACCGACCACCGACGATCTCGAGGCCGGCCTCGACTACATCGCCCGGACCAAGCGGATTCGCGATGTGCTGCTATCTGGTGGCGATCCGCTGCTGCTGTCGACGCGCCGGCTCGATTATTTGCTCGGCCGGCTTCGCGCGATCCCCCACGTCGAGACGATCCGGATCGGCACACGGTTGCCGGTGGTATGCCCGATGCGGGTCGACGACGAGCTGGTGGCTGCGCTGCGCCGTCATCATCCGCTGTTCGTCAATACGCACTTCAACCACGTCAAAGAGCTGACGCCGCTCGCGCGGGCCGCGTGCGAACGGATGGCCGATGCAGGGATCCCCGTCGGTAATCAGACCGTGCTGTTGCGTGGCGTGAACTCATCGGTGCCCGCGTTGCGCGCGTTGATGCGCGGCCTGCTGCGCTCGCGAGTCCGCCCGTATTACCTGTTTCAGGGCGACACGGTGCTCGGTACAGATCATCTGCGTACTCCGGTCGAAGCTGCGATGGAGCTGTACCAGGGCCTTCGCGGTTGGATGAACGGCATGGCGGTCCCGCACCTCGTGCTCGACGCGCCGGGTGGTGGCGGCAAGGTGCCGATCGTGCCGAGCTACATCGAGCAACTCGACGAGCAGCGCGTGATCGTGCGGACCTATCGCGGCGCTCGGATCGAATATCCGCAACCGCGCGAGCGCGACTGCCATGTCCCGTATGACGCGATCTGGTTTGCGGACGAGCCGAGCGACGACGATCGCGAAGGCTCGGCCGAGGCATTCGAGGCCCCCGAGGGAGTGTGATCGCCGGGCTGGCGCGCGAGCTCGGGTTCGCCCGGGCGGCGGTGGTGCCGATCGAACCGCCGCGCCGGCATGCGCTCTACGAGAGCTGGCTCGCCGGCGGCCGGGCCGGTGAGATGACGTATCTCGCGTCGCCTGCACACATCGAACCGCGCGCTGACCTGCATCAGCTGTTGGCCAACGCTCGCTCGCTGATCGCCGTCGCGCTCGCGTACGACAAGCACGATCCGGTACCCGTCGATCGATTGATCCGCGGACGGATCGCTCGCTACGCGCGCGGCGAGGACTATCACCTCGTGATGCGCGATCGGTTGGTCGCGCTGGCCGAGCGGCTCGCGGCCGCGCTCGGGCGCGGCGTCGCCAGCCGCCCGTGCGTCGACTCGGCACCGATCCATGAACGCGAATGGGCCGAGCGTGGCGGCCTCGGATTCGTCGCCAAGAACACGATGTTGATCGCTCCTGGAGCCGGCTCGTACATCGTGCTCGGCGAGCTACTCGTCGATGTCGAGCTCGAGATCACCGCGCCGAACGAGCCGCCCAAACCGCGCTGCGGCAGCTGCCGGTCGTGCCTCGACGCCTGCCCTACCCGCGCGTTCGTCGATGCGTACGTGCTCGATGCGCGGCGCTGCATCTCCTATCTGACGATCGAGCACCACGGCGTGATTCCGGTCGAGCTTCGCACCGCGATCGGCACCTGGGTGTTCGGCTGCGACGTGTGCCAGGAGGTCTGCCCGTTCAATGCCGGCGCCGGCGAGCCCCCAACGCCCCTCTTGACCCCGCGCTCGCTCGACCATGCGTTGCCGGATCTGATCGCGCTCGCGACCAAACCGAGCAATCAGCTGCGGCGATTTTCCAAACGCACAGCGATGCGGCGGATCCCGCGCGACGTGCTACTCCGAAACGTCGCGATCGCGCTCGGCAACAGCGGTGCGGACGAAGCAGTCCCAGCGTTGATCGAGCTGCTCGCCCATCGAGAACCTCTGGTGCGCGGTCACGCCGCGTGGGCGCTAGGTCGCTACCACCACGCCGCCGCGGCGAATGAAGCGCTTGCCCGAGCGAGCGAAGCCGAGCTTGATCCGGCCGTGCTCGGGGAGCTAGCCGCGGCGCGGGGCCGCTCTATTGCGTGACTTGGCAGCCGAACGGGGCGTCGATCTCGCCGGTGATCGTGCCATCGGCTGCGACCACTCGCCCATCGCCGTCGACTTGGCTGGACGTCGTCGATGGCGCGAAGCAGCCAGGCGGAGTTACTTGCCGAGTCAGCCCATCGTTCGTTAACCGCCAGGTCTCGCTCGTGTCGGAATTCACCGAGAACAGAAAGCTGCCATCGGGATGCCAGGTCATCTGCTCGACCGCTTGCATCGAGGGGTGCTCCGCCCGCACGACCAACGCGAGGTCCGACGCGCGATGAAGCTCCAAGATCATCCGGTTTGCCACGAGCGCCTGTTCGACCACCGCGATCATCGTTCCATCGGGCGATGGGATGGCCGTGCAGACAACGCGATCGATCGCGCGACACGGCGGCCGGAGCTCGGCCGCCTGTCCCGAGGCGGCATTCACGTATTCGAAGTACTCGACGTCGTCGCGGACGTAGCTCATCACCAAGTATCCCTGCGTGCGCATCCAATATAGGTCGAATGGCACACCATCACGCGAATCGCCGACCGCACGCTCGGTTCCGCTCGCAACGTCACGAACGTGCGGCGTGAACCGCACGTCGTAGATGTCTTCGATCGTGCCTCCCTTGAGGCCACCGTGGACGAGCACCGAGTACTCGCGATGAAACGTCGCGATCTCGGCTCCGTCGTCGGACCACACGGCACTGGTTCTGTCCTCACGATGTTCCACGCTGACGTCGCAGCCAACTGCGGAGGTGAGTAAGGTCGCGATGACGATTGCTCGCACGTCCATGCCCGGCGCAGTTAGCAAGCTGTGCGCCACGCCTCCGCCCCGCGATCACGAAGGTTCGAGCAGCGGGACGGTGTGAGGCGTGAACCGACGGTCACGGTTGCCAACCGCGGGTCACGATCGTGAGCGCCGCTCGCGTTCGCGCTACGGCGCAGGCTTCGCCGGCGCGACAAACGTCGGGCTGGCGACGTACGCCGCCAGCGCCTTGATCTGAGGATCTCCCAACAGCGAGCTGAACGAAGGCATCTGCTTGTTCACCGAGCCATTGCGGATTTGACCTTCGACGACTTCAGGGGTCAACCGCAACCGAACATCGCGCGCGGTCAGATCGCGAACGCCCTGACGCGCGACCATCACCGCATCGGGCTTACCGTTGGGCCCATGACAGCTCGCACAATAGGTCGCGAACAGCTTGGCGCCGTCGATCGAGTTGGAGGCCTCCGGACTGCAGGCCCACAGCACCACCGATGCGATCGCGACGAGCTTCACGTCTGGGATCTGGCACCTCGCAAAGACCGACGCAACCCCGTGTTAGTGTCCACGTGATGCGACGAATTGTCATCGCATGGGCTGTGCTCGCCACCGCGTGCGGCGGCTCGGGCATCCCCGCGCACAACGGTTACAAGTCCGACAAGCTAAAGCCGTGGAAGAAGCCGAAGGCCCTGAAGCTGGATGGCAAGCTCGAAGCAACCGCCAATGGTGAGCTGTCGTACCCCGACATGCGCCGCGCCAAGTGGTTCGCGGTCGAGCTGCCGTTCGACGGCGACTTGACGGTGCAGGTCGAGGTCGCGCCTGCGGGCGACGGTACCTCGGATGACCTCGACCTCGGCGTCGAAGTCGTCGATGCCAGCTACCGGGTGCTCGCCAAGAGCGACCTCGAAGACGAAGATGCGCACGAGCTCAACAAGACGCGGACGTTGAGTGGGTTGCGCTCCGGTCGCTATCTGATCCATCTCTTTCTTCAGGGCCGTACCGATGTTGCAGACTTCACGCTGCGGACTGCCGTGAAGCGCGCCGCAGCGCCGACCGAGGTTGATCTCGGTGCGCACGTCGCGTTCCCGCCGGCCCTGCCAATGGTGCCACTCGAAGACGACTCGCCGCGTACGACCAAGCCGACGACGACGCCAACCGTCACCGTGGTCAAGAAGAAGCCGAAAGATCCACCGCCCGTGGCAACGCTGACGGCACGGATCATTGGCGTAAAGGTTCAGCCCAGTGGCACGCTGATCACGATCGGACGCGGCACCGAGGGTGGCGCGACGAGTGGAATGAAGGGCAGCGTTCCAGGCGTCACCGGCGGTGGGTTCGAGCTGTCCGCATGTACCGCGCGCACCTGTTCGGCGACCGTCAGCGCGACGCCGGATCAAATCAAGGCATCGAGCGGTAGCGTCGTCTTGACGCCATAACCCCCGGCGAGCTATTTGCGCGGTGCTCCCGACCAGGTAACATCGCGCATCATGTTCGGGAGCTCGCGAGCATTGCGGCGGGCAGCGCTGCTCCTCGTCGTCGTGGCAGGCTGCGCTCACAACGTTCGGCAGGACAAGGCCACCGGCGCCGACGGCAAGATCAAAGGCGCGAAGGCGCTGATCCTGGAGAATGGCGAGGCCAAGGGCTCGGGGATCGTGACGTATCCCGGCGGCGACCGCATCGACTGGCGAATGGTCGAAGTGCCGCCCGAGCAACACGGCACGATGTACGTCACGCTGCGTTGGACACCACCGCGCCCGGGTCTTCAGCTTCGGGCCGACGTGTTCGACGAGTGGAATACGGTGATCGCGACCGCCAAGCGGAGCACCGCGCGCAGCAGAGTGGCCACGGTTCCTAACGCCAAGGGCAAGTACTTTGTTCGGATCTACGCAGCGCGCAGAGGCGATGCTGGTAAGTACAAGCTCACCGTCGAGGTCAAGGACGACGGAAATCTGCCGATCGATCCGAGGACGATCGTGGTGCCCGAACCACCCAAGCTCGCTTCGGTGCCAGAGCCCGATGTCCCGTGCGATGAGAGCTCGTTCGATCCGAAGAACCCGGCCTGCAAGTCGGTGTGCCCCACCACCGGCGCACCACCCGGATGGCCAGGATGCGCGGGCAAATGCCCGACGCCGCCCGATGCGAGCATCGCGGCATGTCAGGCCACGATGCCGTGTCCGAATCCTCCCGATCGTCGCGTGAAAGCCTGCAAGCGGTTCCCGAAATGCGATTTCGAAAATCCCGATCCGGGGAACCCGAACTGCGATCAACGTCCGCCGGTGATCGCCCGGGTGTTGAAGACCGAGATCCAAGGTGGCGACGTGCTGATCACGATCGGAAGCGGCACCGCCTCAGGCGTTCAAAAGGATTGGCGCGGCGTGGTGCTGCGTGGCGACGGTAATGCACCGCTCGCGGGGGGCGATGTCACGATCATCCGAGTCGACAAGGGCCTCACGACGGGCAAGGTCCGGTTGACGATCGATCAGATCAAAGAGAATCCCCGCGTCAAGCTATCCGCGCCATGAGCTCCGATCCGTTCGTCGGCAAGGTCATCGACAACCGATACGAGATCCAAGCTCGCGTCGGTGAAGGCGGCATGGGCGTGGTCTATCGCGCCCGTCAGCTCTCGATCGATCGCGTGATCGCGCTCAAGATGCTGAGCCCGGAGATGGCCGCAGATCCGACCTGGGTCCAGCGGTTCTATAACGAGGCGAAGGCGTGCTCGCGGCTCCAGCACCCGAACACGATCCGGATGTTCGACTTCGGCCAGACGTCGGATGGCCGGTTGTTCATGACGATGGAGTTTCTCGACGGCGTATCGCTCCGTCAGGCGCTGCACAGCGGCCCGCTTGCGGCCCCTCGCGTGGCCAAGATTCTGATCCAGTGTTGCGCGTCGCTCGCAGAGGCCCACTCGATCGGCATCATTCACCGCGACATCAAGCCGGATAACGTGTTCCTGATGAACATGGCGGGGTCTCCGGATTTCGTGAAGCTGCTCGATTTCTCGGTGGCGAAGCTGGTCGAGGCGGGGCGGATGCGCACGCAGGCCGGCGTGGTATTCGGAACGCCGCAGTACATGTCTCCCGAGCAAGGCCGTGGGATGGTGCTCGATGCGCGCTCCGACTTGTACGCGCTCGGTGTGCTCGCGTTCGAAATGGTGACTGGACGGGTCCCGTTTTACGACGACAACCCGATGCAGCTGATCCAGTTGCATCTCCGTGCGGCCGTGCCTCGCATGCCGGATACCGTGCACGGCTCGTTGCAAGCGGTGGTGCAACGGGCGCTGGAGAAGGACCCGGCGCGACGATATCAGTCGGCGGGCGAGATGATGCAGCACTGCCAGCAGGTGTTCGCGGAGCTGGCAGCGAGTGGATATTCGGTCGGCGCGGCTGGAATGCCGCGCTCGTTCGTCGCTCCCGGTAATACCCCGCCACAAGGCGCGCCACAGCAGCGACAGAGTTATCCCGCCGCGTCACCGCATCAAAAGACCTTGCTCGCCGCACCCACGCCGATTCCAGGTCCGCTACCCACGGCGCCGGTTGTGCCGAGCTCCGGGCCGAGCATCGCACCCAACATCGGATCCGCCCCGATCGCGGCATCGCCAAATCAGAAAACGATGATCGCCGGAATGGCGCCACCGAACCTCGGCGGCGCTCCGCTGGCTCAGCCACTCCACGGTTCAGGTGGAGATCCGGGAAGCGTTCACGGTGGGCAACCCGTAGTACCGCCCGGAGCAGCGTATCCAATGCAGCCCGCGCAGATGCCCTACGGTGCGCCATCGCAAGGCGCACCATCACCGATGCCACCGCAGGGCTATCCGCAGATGCCGCAGCAGGGTTACCCGCAGATGCCGCCGCAGGGCTATCCCGCGCAGGTACCGCCGCAGGGCTATCCGGCGCAGGTACCACAGCAGGGCTATCCGGCGCAGGTACCACAGCAGGGCTATCCGGCGCAGGTACCACAGCAGGGCTATCCGCAGATGCCACAGCAGGGCTATCCGCAGATGCCACAGCCGCACGTCCCCAGCGGCCCGACCAAGACCGTGCTCATGCAACCAACCGATGGCGTGGTCTCGCTCGCACGTGGCGGACATCCGTTGCAGCCCGTCGGGCCTGGTGCAATCCACCAAGCAGCGACGACGTTGTTTTGGATCGTATCGCTCGCCATCGGCGTCAGTGTTGGAGCCTTCGCGTACCTGATCGTTCGGCTGGCGTAACCTGGAGGTCAGTGTTGTCGACCGAGGATGACGATCCGACTGTGAAACAGTTGCTCGATCGACGCGCGTTAGCGGAGCTCGAGAGCTGGTTCGGCCTGCCATCGTTCCAGCAACTGGAGGAGGCGGCCCCCTCACCCATCGAACCACCGCGTGCGGATCCAACGCGCGAACGCCGCGAACACGCGCTCGCGGCCGTCGACCTTGCGCTCGTCGCGTCGCGCGAACGAGTCGTCGATGCGGGACATCGGATGGTCACGTTCAAAGCGTCGATCGACGTGCGGGTCGATCCATCGCTGTCATCGCTCGACCTGGGGATGATCGAGCGCCGCCACGCGGCACTCGAACCGCGTGAGGTGGAGCTACCGCCACAGATCGAAGACGACCTTCGCGAGTGCACACCGCAAGCATTGCTTCGCGACTTACATCGGCCCGAGTTGGATTTCGATAAGCAGTTCGAGACGACCGAGACCATCGAACGTGTCGACGTCAACGCGACAGTTGGCGATGTGATGACCACTAACTGGAAGGTATCGCCAGCTGAACGCTCGTCGGCGCATGAGGCGCGCGACCTGTACCGCGAGCTGCGCTCGATCCATCGCGCATCGTGGGTCGAAATCGTGATGGCGGGCATGCTTCCCAATCGCAGAGTGCGGGAATAGCGCCAAGCTGGCGCGTTCCCGGCGTAGACTCCACGAAATGGATCCGATGAGCGAGTCGCGCCCGGTCCCCGCGGAGCGGTTCCTGTTGCGAGGTGTCGGCCGCACCGATGTCGGCGCGCAGCGCACGCAAAACGAAGATGCGATGTACTACGACGACTTCCTCGGCGTGTACGTCGTCTGCGACGGCATGGGCGGTCACGCGTCGGGACAGGTCGCATCGGACACCGCGATTCGCACGATCGTTCATTCGCTCAAGACCGGCGACCCCGCGATCCCCGGGTTCGATCCGCTGGTCACCGCGATGAAGGCAGCGAACGCCGCGGTGTTTCAACGCGCGCTCGCCGACATCAGTTGCCATGGCATGGGGACGACAGCCGTGGGGCTACGGTTCGAGGAGAACCTCGTCCACATCTGTCACTGCGGCGACTCGCGCGCCTATCTGTTGCGCCACGGCCAGTTGCAACAGCTGACCCGCGACCACTCGCTGAGAAATCTCTACCAAGAGCGGCCCGACTTGATCGGCACGCTCGGCCCTGCGACATCGAACGTGATCATCCGCGCGATCGGTCTCGATGCGAACGTCGATATCGAGCACAACATGATGACGCCCGAGCACAACGACGTGTACCTGCTGTGCTGCGATGGGTTGTCCGATCTCGTCGACGATTGGATGATCCGCGAGATCATGACCTCCGGCGAGCCGCTCGAGGTCGTGGCCGACAACTTGGTTCGTGCCGCTAACAACAATGGCGGCAGCGACAACATCACCGTCGTGCTCGCCCAAGCGTTTCTCGATCCGCTGTGGGTCCCCAACCACGGTTACAGCCAGCAGCCTCAGTCGTACTAGCGGCCGTTCGGCAGCAGCGCCGCCAAGGCCCGAACGAAACCACCAAGACTGGACGGCACGGAGTGGTCTTTCGCGCGCTCCGCGCCCCAACCAACCTCATCGGTCTCTGCGGCGTTGCGTCTTTGCGTTGTCTGCGCGTTATCTGCGCGTTGTCTTCCGTCTTGGTTGGCGAGCTCGGCGGTCTTGCCGGCTAGTCTGTTCCGCTCACCGTGGCGGCAGCTCTGCGCAGCTGCGCGGCCATGTCGGCGAACCGCCCCAGCCGGGCGTAGACGCGAGCGAGACCGGATGCCGCACGCGCTTCGAAGCCGGTCGTCCGAGCGGCGTCTTGGAACGCCTGTTCAGCCGCAAAAAAATCGCCGCCGAGGGTCAGGACATCGCCGAGCGTGGCGTACATCGCAGCGGCCGAGATCGCCGACGGCGCTCCTGCGATCCCGACGCGCAGCAGCTGTGCAGCACGCGGACAATCGCCCGCCTTGGCAAGCGCGACCGCGTATGCGATGCGTGCGTTGCCAAAGCTCGGCGATAGGTCGACCGCTGCGCGCAGCGCCTCTTGTGCGGACTCGAGATCGCCGATCTCGAGCGCCTGGCGTCCGCGCTCGTAGTAGCGGCGCGCAACCGACACTAGTCGAGCTCCAGGAGGCTGAACCGAGCCGCCGCATCGTCGGCACCGCCTTCGGGCTTATCGGCGGCTGCTGGTGCGGTTGGTGCTGGCGCCGCGGGCGCTGCCGGGGCCACGGGCACAGCGGGCGCCGGCTGGGATTCTTGCGCCCGGCCATGAACTGCGACTCCTCGCGCGGGTGGCGGTGCAGGCGTCGGACTGGCCACGACGGGCGCTGGCGGTCGCTGGTGCAGCGTCGACTCGACAACTCGAACGCCGGCGGCGGGTCGCGGCAATTCGGTAGGCACCAGCGGCTGCCGGCTCGCCATCAGCGGATGAACAACCCCACCGACTCGTACGCCGACCTGTTCGCCGTCGACCACGAACATCGCGAGCTCTGGATGATCGAGTCGATTTTGCAATGCTGCGATCACTTGAGCAAACGAGCAGCGCTCGAGATCCGCGAGCCGCTCCGCCTGATGGACCAACATCGGCGGCGGACCCTCGACCACGTACTCCTTGACCACGAACGTCAGAATGTCGAGCAGCGTCTCGCGATCGAGCTCGCCAAACGCGTCACGAACATTGCCGGCGAGCTCGCGCAAATCGGGACGGGACGGCATCTCGTTTACTCTACCCTCGCGCCGTCGAGATCAGCGCCTGCAGTGTCACAGCCCACGAGTCGAGCTCCGGTCAGGTCAGCCTCGCACAAGTTGACGCCGCGCAGATCGCAGCGGATCAGCATCGCACCGCGTAAGGTCGCGCCGAACATGTTCGCCTGCTTGAAGTCGACCTCGAACAGCGAAGCGCCGGTCCAATCGGTGCGCGACAAGGACACCGTCGCGTGGGCGTAGCCCTCGAACGTCACGCCGAGCAGCACCGCACCTGCGAAGTCGGAGCCATACAGCTCGGACTCGATGAACTGCGTCCGTTGGATCCGCGCGCGATGGAGCCGCGCCTTGGGCATGCGAACCGGCCCGATCTCGCAGCGCACTAACTGCGCGCCGGTCAGGTCGAGCTCGGTGAGATCGCAATCCTTGGCCCGAACCCGGTGCCACAGCGCACCGCGCCACTGCGAGGTGCGAAGATCGAGCTGGCGCAGCTCGGCGCGCTCGAGCCGCGTGTCGTCGGCATCCGCGTCGCGCAGGTCGAGCCGCTCGAACGTTACGCCATCGAGATCGGCACCACGCAACAACACCGATGGCGCTGCGAATCCGCGGACCGTGCGTCCTGCGAGCTCCTGCTCTGCGACGAGTCGCTCCAGCTGGACGCGCGACTGGATCACGCCGCTATCACCAGCTACCTCGGTCATCTCGACCAGGATACCCCTGCGCACCGGATCAGACAAAGCGTCACGGCCGGCGCTGCGATCCATTGCGGGCAAGCTGCACGCGCACCGCTTCGGCGGCCATCGCGAGTACGCGTTCGCGAATCTGCTCGAGCGCATCTTGCAAGGCCGATTCGCGCGCCTTGCGTGCAGCTACGGCATCGAGCGCTGCTTGCCCCGAGCTCGGTCCAGCCGAAGCCTCGTGCAACACGGCCGCTTCGGTGGCCTCGGCTTCGGCTTCGTGCTCCTCGGCAAACGGCATCGCGCCGTCGAACGACGACTTGCGATGTAACCCGCGCTGCGCCTGCGCCACGTGGGTCAACTCGTGAGCGAGCAGCGCTTGGCCGCTCGCGCTGTGCAGTGACTTGTCGGGCGAGCCGCCCATCAAGATCATGCCGGTCGAGCCGACCGTCACCGCGTACGCATTGCGCTGGCGATTGAACTCCTCGGCGAACTCGCCGGTGTAGACCCGAACGTGCGAAAGGTCGACGCCGAAGCGCTTCTCGTAACGAGCCCGAACACTGTGTTCGAGCGATTCGCCTCGGCCGGCGCGGCGCGACACCAGCGTGAGCAGGCGCTCGGGGTCGTATTTGCGCGCGAGCTCGTCGGTGAGCTGGTCAGCCGCCTCGGTCGATGGCTCCAGCTCCGGATCGCTCGATGGGTCGAGGTCGGTGCTCACGCTCGGTATCGTACGAGCTTACTCGTCATTACCTTCCCCAGCCCAGGCCGACGCGTATCCTTCCGATTGCTCGTAGTATTCGCCGGTCTTCTGCTGGTCGACCACGGCAGCCTCTCCGCCGAGCGCGGCTTCGAGGAACTTGGTCTCGTCCAGGCAGCTCGCCCCCTTGACGCCTATGACCTCGAACGTCACTTCGCCTTTCGGGCTGATCACGATCTCGATGTCCTGCTTGTGCATGCGCCCTCTTGCCTCGTTACTCGGAGACCCACTTGCGAACGACGAGTCGAATCGACCCGTCTTCCTCGTTGAGCTCTTCTTCGACCGAATAGCCCTTCGCCTCGCAAGCCTGTTTCACGTTGTGATACTGGTAGCGCTGGTTGAGCTGATTCTTGAATTCGTCCTCGGAAACGCCCTTGGTGGTCTCGACGCCCCACCAGTCCGCGGTGATGTCATAGGTGCCGTCTTCGTTGGCCACCACGCCGACATCGTAGCGTCCCATATCGACCGAGATCGCCGCTTTGAGCGTGTCGCCCCGATAACCGCGCACGATCGCCGACTGTCCCTGCTCTGCCTCGGTGAACCGAAGCTGCATATCGCCGAGCGCCTGCTTGATCGCCCCCAAGTTCGTCATCTTGAGAGCGCACTTGGTGAAATGCGACATCGCCGCTCAGTCTACTCTAGAGCGGCACGTTAGCTTCCCTACAGCTCGATCTTGCGCTCGCCGTCGTCGGAGGCCTCGGCGGCTTTGTCGCCGAGATTCGCGGCAGGCGCGCCGTACCGGGCCATCCAACCGGGTTTCTTGTCGGCCGGTTTGCTGCCGCGGGCGGCGGCCATTCGAGCGCGGGTCCGCGCCCATTCGCGCATGGTCTCGATCTGCTCGCGCATCGTGATCGCGAGGGGCACGATGTCACGTAGCGTGTGAAGCAGGCCATCGGTGGTCAGATCGTTGCCGGTGTCGAACGCATCGTAAAGCGCTGCGATCACGGCTTGCTCGAGCTCGGCACCGGAGAACTCGCCGGTAGCCTCGAGCAGCTTTTCGAGGTCGAACTGGCCTGGGTCGCGGTGCTTCTTGCGCAGATGGATGTCGATGATCTGGCGTCGCTCCTCGCGGTCCGGCAGGTCGCAGAAAAAGATCTCGTCGAACCGACCTTTGCGTAGCAGTTCCGGCGGCAGCTGATGCACGTTATTGGCCGTGGCGATCACGAACACCGGCGAGGTCTTTTCTTGAAGCCAGGTGATGAACGACGCGAACACGCGGGACGTCGTGCCGCCGTCGGTCTGACCTGACGACGCGGTACCGGAGAACCCCTTCTCGAGCTCGTCGATCCACAGGATCGCGGGAGCAATCGCCTCGGCGGTCTTGATCACCGAGCGGATGTTCTCCTCCGACGATCCGACCAAGCCACCGAAGATCTTGCCGACGTCGAGTCTGAGCAACGGCATTTGCCACAGCGCGCCGACTGCTTTTGCGGTCAACGATTTTCCGGTGCCCGGGACACCGATCAGAAGGATCCCCTTGGGCAGCGGCAATCCGAAATCGCGTGCGCGCGAGCCGAACGCGTTGCGGCGCTTGACCAGCCAGTCCTTGAGAATCTCCATGCCGCCGACGTCGGAGAACTCCTCGCGGTGCTCGTAGTATTCGAGCAGGCCGCTCTTGCGAATGATCTGCTTCTTCTCTTCGAGAATGGTCTCCAGATCGAATGTGTGCGTCCGGACCGCGCTCTTCGCGAACACGTTCTCGGCCTCGACCAGCGTGAGCCCGAGCGCGCCCTCGACGACGCGCTCCATGAACGTCGGATCGCTTTCGATCACTTGCTGAGTCGAGGGCGGAAGGTTCGGCAACACCTTGCGCGCCGCTCCTTCAATCTCCGCGCGGTTGGGCAACTCCCAATCGACCACCGCCGAGATGCTCTTTTCGAGCTCCGGCGGGATCTTGGTGATCGGCGATAGCACCACCAAGCTCTTCTTGGTCTTGCGCAGCTCGGTGGCCGCATCGCGAAGCCGGCGGACGACCGCCGGCTCTTTGAGATAGGGATGAAAGTCACGAAGCACGAATAGCGCGCGGCCCTCGGCGCGCATCACGTGATCGATCGCCTTCATCGGATCTTTGACGTCGCGTGTCCCCTGCCCGTTCGCGACCGTCCTGAACCCTTCGGTGATCGACCACACCTCGAGCCGCATCTCGCGCTCGACACTCAACTTGCGCAGCGATTCCTCGACGCGGCCCTCCTCCGGAGAGGTTACCCAGATCAGCGAATAGCGCGCCTTCACCAGATCTTCGATCTCGCTCTTGCTACTGCGCTTGTGCTCGATGGTCATCGCCGGTTCCCGTTACTCGCCGTCCGCGAGATCGCGCAAGCCGCGCAGCGCACCCTTGGCGGTCTCCGCGTCGCCAACCAATGCCTCGACAGCATCGACCAACGCCTGCTGAGTCCGCGGATCGCCGGTGAGCTTGGGCGCCGCATCGCTCACCACCAGCATGTGGTTGCGCATGTCCGAGAGGATGTCATTGATCACCGTGTACACCTCGAGCGCCACGCTGGCGAGCCGGCGATCGGTGCTGGTCGGCCCGTCGTCGCCGAGCACATCGCCATCGCCGCCGCGCTCGGCTCGAGCGCGGGCAGCCTCGGCGCGAGCCTGCGCGGCTTCGGTTCGAGCCGTATCGAGCTCGCGCTGGAGCTCACCGGCACGCGCGAGCGCATCGTCGAGCAGCTGTTTGGCTTTTGCGCGCTCGTGCGCGACCTGCTCGGCATCGACCTCGGGCCGTGCACCGCTCACCCGTTCGAGCTCGGCGATCTGGCTACGCGCCCGACCGAGCTCGCGACGAAGCTCCTCGGTGGCAGCGACCGCCTCCGTCTTCGCCTTGGTCGCCGCGAGCGCTTCCTCGGCGGCGCGATGTCGAGCTACCTCGGCCTTGGTCACGGCATCTTGCGCGACCCCACGTGCGGTTTCCGCGGCGAGCTTGGCGCGGGTCGCTTCTTGGATTTCGACCTCCAGTCGCGCCACCCGATCCGCGAGCTCGTTGCGATCCCGATCGCCAGCATCGTGCTGTCCGGTCAACCGATCGCGGTCCGCCTCGACGCGCTTGAGCTGGATCCGAAGCTCCTTGAGCTCGGTCGTCATCGCCACGAGCTGATCCGGATTACCACCCGTCCGGCCCGCCTCGGTTTGCGTCTCGACGAGCAATTGCCCGAGCCTCCGGTTCTCCTCTTCGAGTCCCACGATCTGCGCGCTCGCCCGCGATGTCGCGATCGTCACCTCGTCGCGCGCAGCCTTGAGCTGAGCGACGGTCTTGAGCATGGTTTCCTTCTCGCCGCGCAGCTCCTTGATCACTTCCTCTTGAGAGATCAATCCGACGCGCCGCTCCTCGAGCATCCGTTCCTGTTCGTTGATGACCTCGCGGAGATGCTCGATCTCGGTGAGCTGATCATTGAGCTTCTTCCAACCCTCATCCTTGGTCCGCGACAGCTCCATCATCTGGCGATTCAGATCTTCGAGGTCGTCGCGCTGCTTGGCAGCCTCGTCCGCGCCGCGGGCTGCCTGACGCTCGCGCGCTGCCAGTGTCTCGGCCAGCTCGCTCGAGGCATTGCGCGCTTCGGCGAGCTCGCCGCGGATCTGTTGCATCTCGTCGCGGATCTCCTCGGCGACCCGGTCATGGGCGGCGAGCTGATCGTCACGATCTTTGAGCTGTGCCCGCAGCTCCTCGATCCGATCGCGCAACGTCGACGCTTCGGCGCGCACTCGCTTGCCATCGGCAACTTCGCGATCGAACGCGGTCGACTGGCGATCGAGCTCTTCGCGCAGGCCGCGAATCTCGGCGTCCGCTTTCTCGGGATCGAACTCGAGCCCGAGATCGACCAGCACGCTGCTGTGCGCGGGATCCGGAGCCGGTCGCGCATGCGCCGCCGCTGGCGCATTGGGGCGCCCCGCAAACGGCTCGCTCGACGGCATCGGTGCATGCATTTCAGGGGGCATCCCGGGCGGCCCTCCAAACGGCAGTGGACCGCCACCACCATACGGAGCCGCGCCTGGTGGCATTCCCGGCGGGCCGCCATAACCTTGCGCACCCGCTGCACCCACTGCCCCCGGTGGCATCCCCGGCGGGCCGCCGTACGGAGCGGGGCCCGCTGGCATCCCCGGTGGGCCGCCGTAAGGCAGCGCGCCTTGTCCCGCCGGTTGGCCACCTTGTGCGCCGGCCGCGGATCCGCCGAAACCACCACGCCCGCCGCCGAACATCCCGCCGGGATTGGTCCCGCCGCTCGGCATTTGCGGTGGACCACCGTATGGCAGCGCGCCGGGACCGACCGGCTGCGGGTGCCCCGCGTTGTACGACGGCACACCGGCATGCCCGGGTGGCGACGCGAACGGATTCTGACCCGGATATCCCGGGCTGCCCTGCCCCGCGGACGGATACACCGGACTCGGTGGCGGAAACCCCGCAGGTGCAGCGCCCGCCTGTGGTCCCGCGGCAGGAACATCATCGCGACCGATCACCATCGTGCCGCCCTTCTTGGGCGGCGGCGCGCTACCGGCCGGCGCTGCGAGTGCCGCTTCGTCGATGAACCGAATCATCAGCGAGCCGCATTGGATCACGTCGGAGTGCGACACGACCTGCTTGTGGATCCGGACGTTGTTGAGCAGCGTGCCGTTCGAGCTACCCAGATCCTCGATCACGAACCGCCCACCCTCCTGACGGATCTGCGAGTGCCGCCGCGACACCATGCCGTCGTCGGTGCGAATCGCGCATTCGAGCCCGCGCCCGATGAACAATGGCTCGGTTGCTGACAGCTCGACCGCTCCCTCGCGACCTTGGCTGTCCCGATAAAGGAGGCGTGCCATTCGGTCTGGCAATGGTACCGGGGGCCCGAGTCAGTTGCCAGCGTGGCAACTACTCGCGCTTGAACACCGCCTCGGTATTGCCGACGCGAATGATGTCGCCGGATTCGAGCGACTTCTTCGGGACCTTGTGCCCGTTCACATAGACGCCATTGGTGGAACCGAGATCGGCGAGCTCGAACGCTCCATCCACGCGGCGAATCCCGGCATGCTTCCGCGACACGGCTGGATCCGCCAACACGACCGTGTTCCCCGCCACCGATCCGATCGTCGTAACCTCGTCGTGCAGGGGCATGCTCTGATTGGCGAGCGGGCCGAGGATGAAGTCGAGGCGCGCCACCGGCATCCAGCCGCAGAACGGGCATTTGCCCCACGCCTCCAGCATCGCACGCTGACAACTGCCACACAGACGTTTCGCCGCGGGCCGCGACCTACGCGCGAGCGCGGCGATCACGACCAGCAAGAATAGCGCGCCGCCCACGATGATTGCGATCAGCGCTGGCGTCGTCACCGGATCACCTAGTTGATCGACTTGAACCGGAACGTGGTCTTGCCGAGCGTGAACGTGTCGTTATCGACTAGCTCGTGCTTCTGAACCTTGCGCTCGTTGACGTACGAACCGTTGGTCGATCCGCTATCGATCAGCGTGAAGCCCGAGGGCGACGTGTGGATCTGGCAGTGCTCGGTGCTCATGAAGCCATCGTTGATGACGACATCAGCGGGCGGAGCGGTCCCGATCTTGGTGCCGCCCGAACGCAGCCGGAACGTCTGGTACGCCTGGTTGCCGTTGAGCGGAACGATCCAACCGACGATCGGATACCCGTCTTGGTTGCCGTGAACCCCGAGGATCACGGTCTTCGCAGGTCCAGCTGGTTTCGGCGGCTCGACGGGCGCCATCGCCAAGACCGGCTCCGGCTCCGGCTGCCGCTTGAGCATCTTCGCCGCGATCAAGATGATGATCACCAAGACGACCACGACGATCAGGATCCACCACGGAAACCCGCCGCCGCTCGACGGTTGCCAAACCGGGGCCAGCGTGAGGGTCACCGGATCGGTCTCGTCCTTGTCGATCTTGATGACCAGATCGTGTGGCTTGCCATCCCACGCCAGCCCGACCTTGAGCTTGGGATCGTAGCCGGGGAACGTCAGGTAGTAGCGGTCGCCCATCCGCGACAAGATCGTCTGGATCGTGGTCGAGATTCCCTCCGCGTTGTTTACCGTGGTCGCGGTGGGAATCATCGTCGTGATCACGTTGCCGGGCTCGGAGACGGGCCCCTTGTAGATGATCGCGAACGTCTGGATCTTGTCGGCCGCAGCTTGCTTCTTGAGCGCGGCGAGCTGCGCCTTCGCCGCATCGTTGTTGGTGTCATTGCCATCGCTGACGACGATCAGTGCCTTGCGCGAGGTCGTGACGTTGTGCAGCTCGCTGACCGCTAGGCTAATTCCCTCGACCAGCGCGCTTCCCAACTTCTTGTAGTAGTCCTTCTGCGTACCGAACGACTCGGCGGTGATGTTGGCGAGCGGGCCCATCGGCACCTTGACCTCGGCCTTATCGCCGTAGGCGATCAACATGCCCTTGCTGCCCGGCGGTCCAGCGTTCGCGAACGGCACCGATTGAAGCGCGAGCTTGAGGTTTTTGAGGATGCCGAGGTAGCGGGCGGCGCTGTCCTCCGGCTCGATGTCGTCGTTACCGATCCACACCTCTTGGCCGTTGAACACGATCGCGATCGCGATGGTTTCGGTTCCTGCGGTATACGGGCGCAGTGGGCCGAGCGGCTTGAGCTCGATCGGGGTCTTTGCCGAAGGCTCGATCAGCGAGAACTTGTCGGCGGTGAGGTTTGGCCCTCCGACGATCGTCGCCTCGATCGTCGGCGCCGCGGCTTTCGCCTTGGGATCCTGCGGATCTGGCGGTTTGACCTGGAGGAACACCTCGATCTGGCCATCGGCACGCGCAGGGCGCGCGAGCCACGTCATCGCTAGCGCGACGACCACAGCGATCAACGGCAACACAAACGATCGATGCCGGGTCATAGGCTCTTGAACTTCAGCTGCGCACTGCCGAACTTGACGAAGTCGTTATCGACGAGCTCGTGGCGATCGACGCGCTTGTTGTTGACGTAGGTCCCGTTGGTGGAGCCGGTATCGCGCAGGATCCATACGCCATTCTCGGCCTTGATCTCGGCATGCTTCGCGGACATGAACTGGTCCTGCATCCGCACCGTACACGCCGGATCGGTTCCGATCGTGGTCACCGGGGAGAGCGTGAACAACTCGCCGCGATGTGGTCCCTCGAGCGCGACGATCCAGCCGAGTAGTTGCATGCCTCCGTCGAGTACGAGCGCCTGAGTCTTCGCGACCGCTTGCGGCACCGCGGCGAGCTGCTGCGCGCGCTGTGCACAGAACGGGCAGCTGTCCCAGCTCTTGTCGAGCTGCTGATCGCATTGCGTACAGAACCGCTTCTTGAACAGGATCCCGGTGGTGCGAATCGGTGGATTCGCGGACGGTGGCGGAGCTGCACCTGGTGCGCTCGGCATCCCAGGAACGCCTGGTGCAGCCGGTACCCCGGAGCCGCCAGTGCCCGGCGGTCCTGCATTGCCCTGTCCACTCATCTGACCGGCCTGTGCTGCGAAGGTCTTGCCACGCTGGGCAAGCGCCTTGGACCGATTGACGTCGACCTGGATGTTGCCCTTGATATTGCGCGCACCGACGATCTTGTTGTTGATGGCCCGAAACGGGGCGAACACGAAATCCAGATATTTGAGGAACATCGGGTCATCCTCTCGAGATCTGCGACCTCGCGCGCGTCGCTAGTCTATCCCGAACGACCCCGCCGATCATCATTCGGCGATCTCGGGCGGCGAAGGTCGGGCTACTTGGGTTGATAGACCCAGATATGGAACATGTTGATGTCGCGGCCTGCGGTGATCGATTGCTGGCGCACGGTCAGGGTCCCTTCTGTCACGTGCTCGGCGCCGATCAGCGCCGGCCAGTTCCGCCAGCGATGCACGCGATCGGTACCGACGCAGGACACCACGACCGATTTCTTACCGTTGATCGCGAGCTCGAGCTCGTAGTCGCCGTAGACGTAGTCCATGCGGCGCAACAACACTACGGGGCGTCCGGGCGATAGGTTCATCAGCTTGAACTCGCTGTAACCGTCTACATGTGCCCGGCCGGTGTCCTCGACCGTGGTGCCGTCCGGATACTTGAGCTTCTGACGCGACCGGTACGAGTCCTTTGCTTCTTTGATCGCGAATCCGTGCTTGTCCTCGGATTCCTTGTTGAGGATCTCGATCTCGTCGACCAGCACCCAGGTGATTCCCTCGAGCTCGAGCGACGAGGCTGGCTTGGGCATGGTCTTGACGACCTCCCAATCCTTGAGCTCGGCGAGCTTTGGAGCCTCCTTCTTCTCGGTCACGTCGATCAGTGGTTTCTCGCCGGCCAGCGCCGACAGCGCGATCTCGGCGCACTTCGACTGGTACGCGAGCAGATTCATGTACGCGTCCATCGTGGTCTTGCCCTCGGCGAGCAAGCCGCGGAGGACCTCTACCTGCCTGCGGTATTCGGAGAACTCCTTCTTCTGCGCGATCGTCGGATGGTGGACGTCGACATCGAGCGCCAGCTCGCCCTCGGACTCGATCACCAACCGGAACACATCGAACACGTTTCGTAGATCGAGCAAGTTGGCGGCGTGCAGCATGAGGGCCGAATTGCAGGCTTGGACGATGTCGTGCGCCGTGATCACGCCGCGGCGCGCATATTCGAGAGCAACCCGGCGGACATGGTTGAGCAGTGCACCTAGCCGATTGCGCAGCTGTGGCGGCAGCATCGACCCAGCAAGTCCGCCGTATGGCACGAATCGCATGTCGATCTCGTTGGCCTTCGGATCGTATGGATCGCGCGCGTCGCGAATCCGCGTGACGCCCTTCTCGAGGTAGATCCGCGCAAGCTCGACCTCGCGCGTGATGTCCGGCTCGGTCTGCGAGATCTCGACGCGGCACGACTCGAGCACGCGGCGGTGGCCCTTGTATTCGAGGTTCTCCTTGTAGGCGATGAAGTCCGTCAGCTCCTCGAAGTACCGCAACACGATGTAGATCGTCTGCGGGAGCCGAAACTCCTCGAGGTTGATGTTGCGAATCGTCGCGTCGAAGATCATCAGGTCATTGCCCTGACCGTCGATCGCGTAGCCCGGTTGAACCTCCACCGATAGATCGCCACGCGCGCGGGACGTCACGCGCAGGTCGCCTGCGTGGCCATAGACCACGCCAGGTGAGTGCAGCATGCGGTTGTGCAGCCGTCGCTTGTCGATGTGATAGCGCTCGGCGTCGTTCCAATCCTTCTCGGTGGTCAGAAACCCCTTGAAGAAGTTGATCCGTTTGAATCCCGCTTGCTGGTTCTCGCTCATGACTCGTCCTTCTCAACGACTTCTGCGCCGATCCCGATCCCCGAGCGTAGGCCGATCGCGAAGAACTCGCGCAATTCAACGTCGCTCTTATCCTCGGCAAACCGCAAGTAGTAGTGGGTGTGCGCTGGCTTCTCCATCGCGATGATCTGATGGATCCGGATCACCATCTCGGGCGTCACACTCTCGAACTTCACCGGCATCGTGACGATGAAGCAATGCGCGAGATCGACCGGCGGCAACACCACCGAGTCGAGGCCGATCCGCGCCCCTGACTCCGCACCTTCGGCCTCGAGCCGAAACCCGCGGAATGGCCACGCGTTCTCCTCGATCTCGGGCTCGTGTCCGGTGAACAGGGTGAGAAACAGCGTCAGGCCGCGCTTGGTGCCGCGCAGCCGATACAGATCGACCGCGCGTTTGATCAAACCGCGCTTCTGCGCCTCTGGCCAATCGAGGTCGAGCGTAAACGCGGTCCATGCGGCGAGCCAATCGAGGAACTCGTTCGGCGCGACGTGGGGGTCATAGAACCGCCAGCCATCGCTGAGATTTTCATCGACCGAATCGAACATGTGCTCGAACACGAAGCACAGCTCGCGAACCAAGTTGCGGCCGGTGACGTCGGACCGGCGATAGATCGCCGGCAGGTGTTCGAGGTAACCGCGGCGGGCGACCCAGATCGTGACCTCCGTGCCTTCGTAGACCATCTGTCCGCGCGCCGGACGTTGCTCGAGGACGGTGTCGCGATCTTCATAGCTCTCGCGATACAGCGTGACGATGTTTGCGAGCCCGGCATCCTCGAGCACGATCCGCGCTTTGGCGAGCGCGCGACCCGCCACATCGGGAACTCGCACCACGCGCCGATTGAGCAGCTCGGTCACCATCGCTACTTGATGTCGTCCCGAACCTTCTCGGCAACGTGAACGTGGACCAAGAACGGCAGCTCATCGTCATCGAGACGGAGGTGCTCGACCGCGACGTTACGGATCTCATCGCGGATCTCGAGCGCGTCGACGCCCTCGACGCCCGGGATTTGTTCTGCGAGATGGATCAGCTCGGGCTTGAGCACGGGCCGGCCAAACTCCCAACCCTTGCCATGCTTGCCACCCACCAGCGCATGGAGGAATCGCCGTAGCTTGAGCTCGATGTCCTTGCGTAGCCGATCGGACGTTCCGACCGTGCGGCGGATCAGCACCACGCGCAGCGACAGATCCTTGTAGCGCGGACGCACGACGTTGAGCACGGTGCCCACGAGCTTGCGTTCATCGAGGAACCGCTTCACGTAGCGCAGGATCTCGTTCGACGGCACCAGCCGGCGTGCGAGCTCCTCGCCGCGCAGCTCGCCCTTGGGGATCACGACCAACATGACGTGGCCGCGGTTCGCCCGATCGGGGACGCAACGCGCCCGCGCGAGCGTGGTCGACGCGCGCAGCGCCAACATCTCGTAGTCCTCGGCGGTCACCGCGCGATCGCGGCTCTTGATCGTGTTGGGCGCACGCGCCTTGGCCTCGTCGATGGTCTCGCGGTCCGATCCGCCACCGGCCGGCAGCGGATTGGTCACGCCGTCGATGTACGCGAGCGCGCGACCGAGCGAGGTGAGGGTATTGGCGTTGACGTTACCGAGCGAGCCACCACCGATCCGGTACGACGTGGCGACCACGCCGTTGCCCGCTTCTGGCGGGACCATGCCGCGACGGCCATCGCCGAAGCTCACTGAGCCGCTGACGTAGTCGAGCGTGTAGTGGCGGCTGCGCGGTCCTGATGCGAAGAAGCTGTCGACGCGGCGGTAGCGCACCCATACTTCGTTGTTCTGCGGATTGTCGGGCTCGACGGGGCGCACCGGCTCGGAGCCCAGATCCGCCAGCTCGTCGGCCGGCGGGCGCTGGCGTTCGCGGACCTCGATGACCTCATCCTCGAGCAAAGGCCCGCGCAACAACCGAAATTGTTGCAGCGGTGTGCCGTCAGAGCCTCCGAGGATCTCGTCGCGGATCGTCTCGTGGTGATACGCATCGACCGCGTTGGTCACGACCATGCGAACCCGGGGCGGCTTGACGTAGCCGCCCTGCTCGAGCCGCGCCCGCAACCAGTGCCGGTCTTCGGTGAACTTGCTCGAGACTTCCCAGGTGTCGGGAGCCACGAACACCACGAACCCGGAGCTGGTGAACCCTTGCGTCTCATCGTCGACCGAGAGCGACTCCCATTGTTGGCCGCTCCAGAACTCCCACACCACGCGCTGACCGGACTCCCACGCCAGCCGGCGCTGGACTTCGTATTTGGCCAGCTCGACGGTGACGACCTCGGCCTGCTCCGACGGCAACGAGCCAAGCCCGAGCTCTTCCTCGAGCTGAAAGTACAGCCCGATCGGCTCGTTCGGCGGCTTTGCGCCGAATCCCAAGTACAACGCCGGTGACTCCTCGGGCTTTGCGAGGAACGGCTGAAAGATCGTGAACTCGGTGCGCGCGACCTCGGTGACATCCGCGAACTGAAAATCGTTAAACGTCAGCACGTGCCGCACGTCGCGATAGTCCTCGCGATAGCGCATGCCGATCGCGCGGAGCACCGGCGGCCGGAGCGGCCGATCGTCCTTGAACAACCACTTCTCGGATTCGAGCGTATAGGTTCCCGCCTCGCCGTAGTCACCCTTCTCGATCCGCACCCGGACCCACCGCTTCACCACGCCGTTGATCTCGGTCGCGTCCATGTCGCGCGGCCGCCGAAAGCTGATCGCACCCGCCTGTGAAAATGCCTTGGTGTCGTCGAAGAACCCGAGCTCGTCGCCCGCGCCGGGCAGCACCCCACGCGACGACGATCGGCCGAGGTAACGCCAGCGCTTGCCGTCCCAGTATTCGAACCCGAGCACGAGCTGATCCGATGGATTCGCCCGCGGATACACCGCCGGATCGGCGAGCTGGACCTCGATCGACACCACCGCATCTGCGGTCTGCAGCAGGTCGTCGCATGCCAGGTACAGCAGGCAATCGGCCTTGGGCTCCTTGCCGAACGGATAGATGTTCTTGCCGAGGTCGAGCGCGATGAACGCGTTGTTGTCGAGATTGGCGTATGCGTGGCTCGGCAACACGCCCTCGCCCACCACCTCGACGCGAACCCGAATCGTATCGACCTCGGTGTCCTCGGGCGACTGCGGCACCTCGGCGAGTCGGCCGCGCATCCACAGTCCCTCGACGTGATTGACGGTGGTCGGCTCGAACCGCAACGGTCCCGCGAATACGACCTCACCACGATCGACCTCGATCGAAGCGGCCGCCAGATCCTTCCATCGCGTGCCTTCCCAGTACTCCCACTCGAGCAGACGCGCGAGGTCGCGACCGCCACGCTCGGGCGTGCCGATGAACACGCGAAGCAGCGATGACTCACCCGCGTTGGCAAACCGCGGGTCGGATAGATACAGGTAACGCTCGATCCGCTGCGCGCCTCCGAACACTTCGAACGCCGCGTCGGCGACACCCGGCGCATTGTCGATGAACCGGCTGTTCTCGGCATAGCTGTCGTCGTAATAGCTAAAGCAGCGATCTGGCCGTGCGTGCGAGACCACCACGTCGCGCGTGGTCTCGAACGTCACGGTTTGCTCCTCGGTCGCGTGCGGCGTCGACACCTGGGTACCGCGGGGTACGCGTTGCTTGAGTGCGGCTTCGACCAGACCGAACCGCAGTAGTGCCTTGGCCGCGCGCGGTGGGTGCAGCTTGATCCCCAGCAGATTTAGGAACGCGACGTAGTTCTTGTCGGGGACCTGGTTGAGCCGATAGATCAGCAGGTCGGTCATCCACGCGGCGAGCTCGATCAGCGTGATCCCTGGATCCGACGGATTGTGGTTGGTCCACTCCGGGGCGTAGCGCGGGATCATCGAGATCGCCTCTTCGACGATGTCGTGGAAGCTGCGATCGTCCAGTTTGGGTGGAGGGATCATGATCAGGCCGGTCGATCCTGCGCGAACGGTTCATCCTCGTCATTGCGCAGGTAGAACGGGAACACCAGGTTGCGCTTGTCGTGCTTGCCGCGGATCACGTACTCGATGCGCACATCGAGCCGGTTGGGCTCGTCCGCGTTCGCCGTCGCGCGACAGCTGACCTTCTCGATCCGCGGCTCGAACTTATAGATCGCTTCCTCGCAGAACACCTCCGCCCGCGCCGCGGTGATGTCGTTATTCGGCGCGAACATCAAGTCGTGGATCTGACATCCGAAGTCGGGGCGATGCAGTCGCTCGCCCGGTGCCGTACCGAGAATGATGAAGATCGACTGCCGAACATTTTCCTCGACCGCCGAGGTCGATACGCCGCCGTTTAGATTGAGCGACACCGGAAATCGCAGGCCCTTGCCCAGAAAGTCGTTGGCCATGTCAGCTGATCCCGAATCGGCCCTGGATGAACTTTCCGCATTTCGGACACGACAGCTTGGTGGTCTGATCGACGTCTTCGATCGTCAGGGGACGATGCCGACAGAACGGACAGCTGGCGTCGTTCGGCCGGCCAGCGACCACCGCATCCAGCGCATCTTGCCAGGCAACCAGGGCTTCTTCCTCCACCAACAATCCTTTCGTTTCGACCGGTTCGCGTCGAGCGGGGAATCGTAGGAATACGGACCCGGCGGGTCAACGCCTGCGGTTGGTCTTTGCGCGCCTGCAACGAACTGGCGCATGGCGCGTTGGCGGGATCTAACCGCCCCCTGCGCCATCTTTTACCTGCTCGCCCGCGGTCTCGGCGCCAGCGCCCTCGAGGAAGCCCGAGCTTGTGCCAGAAACCGAGGTCGCCGGTGTGTTGCTGACGTTGATCGCCACGTTGGCGCCCTTGACGTCGATCTGCGACCCAGCGCTGACCGAAAACGCCGCCACCGCGTGGCTCAGCGCATCGACCGCGCTGGCCGTGATCGTCTCGGCCGCGCCGACCTTTACCGCCTTGGCCTGCATCACCACGTTGTTGGCCGCCTTGAGCTCGATGTCTCCCGCGCATTCGATGCGAATGGTCTTGGTGGCGGCATCGAGCACGATCTTGTTGTGATTCGTGTTGTCCACGATCACGATCTGCTCGGAGCCTGCCTTGTCGCAGAAGATCACGCGATGCCCGGAGCGCGACTTGATCAGCTTGGTCTCGTTCTTCGCCGACTCGTTGACCTCGGCGGGCGGCTGCTGCTTGTTCCACAGCGCCCCGATCACGATCGGTCGATCGACGTCACCGTGCTCGAACACGACCAACACCTGATCATCGATCTCGGGCAACACGTAGCTGCCGCGCTCGTTACCCGCCATCGGCACCGCGATCCGCGCCCAATACGTGGTCTCCTGTTCGGCGAGCCAGGGGAACTTCAACTTGACCAGATAGCCCGGCGCTTCGGGTTTGTTGTCGACGACGATCGCCAAATGTACGCCGAGCAATCGGCTGGCGCGCTGCGCCGTGGGCATCACGCGATCGATCGGGAACGTCATGCGATGTTGACCTTGGGAGCGTCGTAGTCGCTTGGCGATCCCGACGTCAGCTTGGCGGTGGAGCTACCGTCGATCCGCAGGTCACCGCCAGCCTTGATATCGACCGCGGTCTCGGCGCTGATCTTGATGTTGGCTCCAGTCACCTTGAGCGTGCCCGACTTACACGTGACCTCGAGCCTGCCCTCCATCGACGAGATCGAGACGCCCGACGAGCCCGCCATCGCGGGTTTGTAGATCGCGCACACGTTCGGTCCAGTTCCCGCGCGATCGAACTTACCGATCCCGACCATGTTCTTGGTCGTGTTGTCCGCGACGACGAGCTTCACCTGATCGGTGTCGTCGAAGATCAGCCGGTGGCCCGACCGGCTGCGATAGCCGCGAAAGTTGTTCGCGCCGTCGCTGTTCGGCTCGGGTGGACTATCCGGCTTGCTCCATACGCCACCGATGATGACCGGTTGCGATACGTCGCCCGCGATGAACATCACGACGACGACGTCATCGACGTCGGGCAACGTGTACCAGCCGAACTGGTTGCCCGCCATCGGCGTCAGCAGCTGCGCCCAATGCGTCTGGTCGCTGTCGCCGCGATCGAGCCAAGGTAGTCGCACCTTGACCCGGCCGAGCTTGTCCGGATCGTTGTTCTGGCACACGATCGCGTAGTGCAGTCCGTACTGCAGCTGATCGAGCGTGTCGCCGCGCGGTCCGCCCGGACGCATGGTCAGCTGTTCTCACCAGGGTCTTCGACGGACACGTGAGCTTCGGCTTCGCCACCGCCGACATCGACGCCGCCGGCTTTGACATTGCCACCGCCCGGCCCACCACCGACGTCCACGCCACCTGCGCTGATGCTGCCGCCGTCGGGTCCGCCGCTCATGCTCACGTCGCCGGCCGTCATACTGCCGCCGCCCGGACCACCGCCAAGCTCGACGCCGCCGGCGCTCAGCGTCCCGCCAGCGGCACTGCCGCCCATCGCGAGGTCATCAGCAGCCAGCTTGCCGCCGCCAGCGCCGCCGCTCGCGGCAAGTCCTTCGGCGTCGAGATGGCCGCCAGCGATGCCGCCGCCGACACCGACGCCGGCTGCCGCGAGATTCCCGCCGCCAGGTCCCCCGTCGATCGCGGCTCCGGCCGCGCTCAGCTTGCCTCCCGCGGCGCTGCCCTCCATCGATAGGTCACTCGTCGATAGCGCGCCGCCCCCTGCACCGCCGACGATGCTCGTCCCACCGCTGGCGATGCTGCCACCACCGAGACCGCCGCTTACTGCGGTTGCGCCGGACGCCACGCTCACGCCCTTGGCCTTGCTGACGCTCGCGCTCATCGAGCTGCCGGAGCTCGCCGTGGCGCTCGCTGCGATGCTGGTGGTCGAGGTCGTGCTCGCGCCGGCAGTCACGGTGGCCGTCGCGGCACCAGCCGCCGGCGTCGCTGCATTGCCATTCGCCGCGCCTGCGCCAGTGACCGTCGGTGCTGGTGGGGGCGCAGGTGGCGCCGCCGCGACCGGGACAGCTACTACCGGCTGCGACCGAGCCGGTGCGGGTGGTGCAGCCGCTGCCGCCGCACCGGTGCCGCTCTGCGCATCACGCGCGAGCTTGAGCGTCGTCACGTATTCGCCGTTGCGCGACGACGACGACGAATGGCGATGGCTGACCCCGACGACGTAGTACCTGCCGTTGAACGGATCGGTCTTGTCTGCCGCGTTCGCCGTGATCTCGATCGTCTTGCCGAGCTCGAACTTCGGGCTGCCGCTGACCTCGACTTCGCCGGTGATGTAGCTCAGCGATAGATCCGAGAGCCGTGCCTTAGCGAGCGCGTCCGCTTCTTCTTTGCTCCAGATCGGGTGGTCGACGGTGAACGTCTCCTCGTTGCCGAATGGGCCCGATGCCGATGCCGCGTTCGACGACCCGAGCGGTGAGCTCTGCGCGGATGCCTCTCCGGTGATCAGCTCTTTGGTTTCGGGGTTCCAGCCGCGTACCGTGACCTTCTTGACGATCGCCGCGGACGACAGCCGCGGCGTGAACGATCGCAGCTGGACCTCGGCTTCGGCATCGTCGACCGACAGGCTGATTCCCGAGCTCGCCGATAGGTCCGGCTGCTTGACGAACACCTGCGAGTCGACGCACCACACGTGGCACCCCAGCCGCGCCGCGCGCGTGCGCAAGAACTCGAGATCGGTCTGGTTGTGCTGGTACACGTGCTTGTAGGTGATCGACTTGTCGTGCTTCCACTCGAGGTTCAGCCCGGAGTCGCTCGCGAGCTTGCTCAAGATCTGCTGATCGCTCTGTTCGGCGAACGTCACGGACTTCCGCTTGCGCAGCAGGCGATGCAGCTTGTTCATCGCGCGGATCAAGATCCGAGTCTTCTCGCCGCCTTTGTAGATCGGCTCGAGCGCGACCACCTCGCCCTTGTAGATGCTGGTCTTGTCCGACGACGACTTGCCAACTTTGATCTCGAGCGGCGCACCGATCTTGGTCTTCGAGTAGATGTCGTTCTGATTGGTCAGCACGACCGTCGCCATGTCGGGCTGATTCATGTCGCGGTCGACGACATACGACAAGAAGTGATCGTCGGGAAGCTCATCGCCTCCAAGCATGATGTCGACGTTGGGTGCTGCCGCGGAGCCCATCAGCCCGCTCCCCCTCCACCCTTCGCAGCGCTCAGCTTGCCGGCTTCCTTGAGCTTGAGCGTCGCCGTGGCGCGCAGCGGTTTTCCTTCGGTCGAAAACATCGAGTACTTCACGGACATCGACTCGATGACGCACTTGAATGGCTTGGTGCCGAGAAACACCTCGCCCTGGCCCCAGGTCACGACGCAGTGGTGTGGTCTACGCATGTTCTCGTCGGAAGCTCCGGGCTTGCGCACCGATGCGAGGGTCTCGAGATCGGAGATCAGCTTCTCGACCGTCTTGCCATTACCGGTGACGCCGTTGTTCTCGAATCCGTCGAACAACAGCTCGATGCTCATCGAGCGCCCATCGCCGCCGGTGAACTCGAGATGGATACCATCCTCGTTGGCCTGATTGGCCTGGCCGTGTTTGGACCACGGGACCGACTTGTCGATCTGCAGCTCTTTCGGGTTGTACTGGGCTTCGACGGTGATCTTGACATCGTCGAGGCTGCCGATCGTCAACTTGTTCTTGGCTGGCTCGAAGCTCATAAGAACGGCTCCCCATTGCGTGCACGTGCGGCGTCCATCATCACCAGGATCGCGCGGTACACGTCATTCGCGATCTGATCGATATCGATCTGCGATGCGCTATCGACCGGCGCAGCTGCCGGAACCGAGGTCACCGGTGCCGCGCTCGATGCGGTGCGCGACGCGGCGGCGACATGACTCGCCGGGGCTGCAGTGACTAGTGTCAGCTCGGCGAGCGAGATCCCATCGGCACCGCCGCTGCGCTCGTCGAGCATCTTGCGCGCCGCGGCCTCGAACCACGTCGGGATCTCGACCTCACCGCCGCCATGACGACCCGCGGCCCGGCCGGTTCTGATCAGCTCGTGCGTCTCGAGCGACGCCTTCGCAGCCAAGCCCGGACGGTCTTGTACGGGTGTGTTCGCCTCACGCGGCGAGGACGCTACGTACGCACCGAGCGCCTCGCCGGCGCGTTGCGAAAGCGAAGACAGCCCGGGACGATCGACCCAGGGACCTTGGACGAGCTCGCCGGTGACGCGGCGATCGGTGTCGCCAGCGCGATGGCCCGGACCTCGCCGCTGATCTTCGGCGAACGCATCGCCAGCGATCCCCTGAGGACGATCGATCCGACCACCGGTATAGACCGCCGACGCCTGCCAGCGGGCGGCCAACCGCGTAGCACCGGCGGCCATGAGATCCGAGTCCTCGGTGTTGCGCGCGTCCCGCCACGGCGCGGCGTCCGACGAGGCGATCGCATCGTCATGATCGGTTGCTTCGCCAGCGCGCGTGGTGCGCTCGGCGACCGTCGATTCCGCTGGACGATCGCCGAACACGACGGGCATCGCTTGCCACGCAACCGCCGCGCGTTCCAGGGCCGAGCGCGAGGCATATTCGCCGCGGCCGAGGGCCGCGAGCGCCCGGGCTGCGCGAGCTGCGGGTGACCAGCCGGCTGCGGCGGCCGCGCTCGCCGCTTCGATGGCGCGATCACGCGCGCTCGCGTGATGCGAACGTTCGCCGCGTAACGGGTCGCTCGATCGCGAATCGTCGCCAACGACCTGAATCAGGTCGAATGCACTCCGGCGACCGCCGGCGATCGGATCGACGCGCTGATCGCGCGAACCATCGGATTCGCCGGCGAGGTCGGGTTCACCGGCTTCACCGGCGAGCGTGCCTGCAACCGAACCACGAGCGACGGGGCGTTGATCTGGCATGACCGGACGACCGCCAGCGGAGAAATCGTCGGTGGCTGCGTTGAACCGTCCGGCGGTTGGCGCGAGCTGCTCGCCGAGCACCGCGTATGTGCCGACCTCCGCCACCAGTCGCGCGGCCAACAGCTCGAGCGCGGCAACCGACGCCGCATGCTCACCATCGGGTGGCAGTGCATGAAGCCCGAGCGCCGCAACCGCGGCCGGTGGCCACAACACGGCACCTCGCGGCCGGCGCGCCGATTCATCTGCGATCTTGGGACCGATCGCGGCGCGCTGGACCGCGAACATCGCGGCCTGACCCGCGTCCGTCGCGATGCTCGCGGTGATCTCCGTGCTCGCGTGGTCGGTCATTCTGTCGCGTTCATGCGCGATCATGCGGCCGCTCGCGCGGGTAGCCGATGCGGCGCCGCTCGCGGTCTCGCGACTCATCGTCGCTGCCTCCCCGCCGGTGGGGTGGGTTGCCTTGTGACGCTCGGAAGCGATCGCGAGTGCTTCGACGAACGTTCGATCCACCGCTCCGGCCATCGCGGAGAGTTGACGCGAGCCGGAGATCGCGAGCCGCACCGCCTGGGCAGCCTCGGCTGGTCCGAGGCCATAGACCTGCGCCGCAAGAATCAGCTCCGGACTCACGAAATCGAGCGAGAGGTCGGACACCGAACGCTGCTGCTCCACCGACCAACCCTCGGCGCGATCCGCGACGACCCCTGGTCCGGTCCACCCGATCGCGGGACGCGGCGCAGCCATGGCCGTTCGCGACCAGTCGAGCGCCTGCGCGTACTCGCTGGTGCTCGAGACATTCGATGGGGATGGACTCGCGGCGAACGCGCTCGACGCCAGCCGTTGGGGTGTCCCTGCGCTCGACGTCGCCGCGCTCGACACCGCCGCGGTGGATTCCGCTGCTTCCGACGCGGCCGATCCGGATGCCGCTGCGCTCGACACGAGCGCGCGAGGCGCTGCCGCGCTCGACGCCACGACACTCGAGGGCCACAATCGCTGGGCGAGCTCATCACCGCCGACCTCGAATGCCGTGCTCGACCCATCGTGAACACCGGCCCGTACCTGCGGCCCCAGCCGCATCGCGCGCTCCCGTACGTCCGCTGGCAACGGTTCCGCCGGTCCCACCAGCTCGGCGAGATAACTCGCGACCAATCCGCTTCCGAATAGCGCACGAACATCGAATGCGGGCGCTGCTTGCTGGCCGGTCACGTGCTGGAGCACCGGCGCGAACGGCGACGCGACGAGCTGTGGCGAGACGCCCGCGCCAGGACTCATCGGCACAGTACGCGCGAGCACATCAGCGGCGGTTGCAGCGACGCGTGCGCCACCGCCAGGCCGCAGCGCCATGCTCGCGGCAGCATGGATCGGACCGCCGGTGCGCGCAGCCGAGCCGTCCGAGTCGCCGGCAGCGATCGCGCTCGCTCCCGGCGGCGCGGACGAAGCCGGCGCGCGACGTCGAGCGGCAGATGCGGCGATCGCAGCGAATACGTCATCCGGGGTTTGCGCGTCGTCGTCATAACGAACCACGCCCTGAGGTCGTCCCTGTGAGCTCGGCTGGTAGCTCGGCTGTGAGCCCGGCCGTGAGCTCGGCTGGTCGGCGGCCGTGCTCGCCGAATGAGCTGCGCGGTCGCGGCCGATCGCCGGAGCTACGAGCACCGCCGCCGGCGCAGCTCCCGCGATCATCGGCTCACGCGCGGAGCTTCCAGACGTCGCGAGCGTCAGTCCGTCGAGCGACGGCGATGTCGCTCCAGCGAACCGCGCCAACCATCGATCGGCCCATCCGACGTGTGCGAACGCAGCCGGCGATGTCGCCGCCACCGCCGCGAGTGCACTCGCGGGCGCGGTCGCGCGCGAGCTAGTCACCGAGGGCGGTGCCGACACGGCTCCACCCAACCCGGCGGGCATCACGACGCGCGGGCCGCGGCTCGAGGCGAACGGAGTCCCCGAGGCGGACGCTCGCGCGCTCAGCTCGACGACGCGTAGCGCGTTCTCGATCGCGGCGAGCTCACTCGGCCGATCGCGCATCGCAACTGCCAGCTCGACGGGGAGTGCGCTGATCGCGGCGGCGAGCTCCGGCGGAGCGCCCGCGAGCTCGAATCCGCGTGGCGGTGCGCCGGCTGCACGATGTTGGGTTGCCGCCGGAGTCGACATGTCAGCGGCGGCGCGCGCATCCGCACTCGCTGCTGCACGCGCAGTTGCATGCAACCCACCCGCTGCCGGCGCAGCAACCGCGGCCGGTGACACACGATCACCGAGCTCGCCGTGCGCATCGCTCCCACTGCTCGCCTCACGAGTCGCGGTCGCGCGTGCGATGTGGTCGACGGTCCGGACCAGCGCGCGCTGCTCGGCGGCGCGTTCGGCGACGCCGCGGGCAGCGTCACCGGCGAGCACCGGTCGCTGCGGGGCTGGTGGAGTCACCAGCTCGGGCGCAAGCGACGCCAATCGGCTCGTCGGGACCGGGGTGCCGTGCGCCCGGTGGACGACGTCGGCGAGCACGACGTTGGCAAACGATGCGGCACTGCGGGGACCGGCCGATCTGGCGATCGATCCGCCCGCCGATCCGCCGATCGATGATCCGAGCGGCGCGCCGAACGCCGCGTCGAGCGACGCTGCAAGCGGCGCGATCACGCTGGCCGCGGTAGCGGCCGAATGCGGCACCAGCGGTGCGTATGCCGCGTGTCCCTGTGCTCCGCCAGCAGAGGTGGCGAGCGATGGCGCTACGTACGCCTGCACGATGGCGGGAACCGGGGCGTGCGATGACCGCGCCGGGCCGCGCGCCGCCGTCAGCCAAGACAGCTCGTCGCGATACCACGGCCGCGGAAACACCCACGACACGTGATGCGCTGCATCGCGCTCGGTTCGGCGCAACGCACGCAGCGACGGCGAATGATCCGCCGTTTCGAGCCATGGCGTGACCAACCGGTCGACGAACCCCAGCGTGGCGAGCGGGCGCACGTTACCGGCGTCGGCTTCAGGAGCCCACCGGGTAGTGTGCTGATCCGCGTCGCGCAGCGCACGGCCAGCACCGCGGGTCGTGAACGCCGGCTGTGCAAGGGCCGCGTTCATCGCGCGCGGTTCTCTAGCGTCGCTCGCCATCGTCCTCGCTCACCCGAACTTGATCCCCTCGTGCGCGATCTCGAGCGTCTCCATCGCCAGCTCGCTCTTCGATGCATCGAGCTCGGACAGCTCCCACTTCACGGGCCACCCCCGATAGAACGTCCAGGTCGCAACCGGATCGAGCGCCGTGTTGAGCTGAATGATCTTTCCCGTCGGCACTCGGTTGCGCGCAGCACCGGTGATCCAGTCCTGGCGCCACTGCAGCAACGCCGATGATCCGGTGAACCCATGCTTGAGCACGATGTTCGACCACTTGGTCGCGCCCACCAGCTGGAACGTGGTGTCGTTCGCACCGCCTTCTCGCACTGGCACGACCTCGGTCTCGGAACGCAGCCCGCTCACGCTCTTGAAGAACGCATCGGCAACAGCGCCGCTCGACAAGGCCAGCTCGACCTTGAAGCAGAACACCGGCAATGGATCTTTTCGGTCGCTCGCTTGGCTCGCCATCTCCACTCCTACGAGGTCGGACTGTTCATCGTTTGGGACAGGGAGATCATGATGAATTCGGCCGGCGAGACCGGGGCCACGCCGACATCGCAGATCAACATGCCGTTATCTACTTGGTCCGGTGGGTTGGTCTCGGCGTCGCATTTTACGAAGAACGCCTGTTCGGGATTCCCTCCAACCAGCATGCCGCGGTTATGAAGATCCGAAAGAAATGCGACAGTTCGGTCCTTGACCAGGTCCCACGTGCGCTGGTTGTTGGGCTCGAACGTGATCCACGCGAACCCGGCCTCTAGCGAGCGCCGCAACATGATGAAAAGCCGGCGCACGGAGATGTATCGCCACTGCGGGTCCGAGGACGCGGTCCGAGCGCCCCATGGCCGAACGCCGCGCTGAAGTCGGAACGTGTTGATCGATTCGCTGTTCAACAGGCCGATGTGGTCCTCGGTGATCCGCAACGACACGTCTTGTGCGCCGCGCATCTCGAGGTTTGCCGCCGCGTGGTGGACGCCATCGAGATCGCGAAGCGCGTAACAGCCTGCGAGGTGTCCGGATGGCGGAACGATCCGCGGCCCTGCCCCGGTACCTTCGGTCCGCAGCCACGGCCAGTAGTACGCGCAGTACGACGAATCGGTGCGGCGACGCCAGCGGCGCACCCACTCGATGTCTTTGCTCTGAGGAATGTCGAGGATCGCGAATCGATCGAGGGTGTTCTCGCAGATCGCGATCATCTGATCCTGGAGGCGCTGCGCCTTGAGCTCACCGAGCGGTCCAGGCTCGCGATCGTAAAACCGCATCGCATCGGGCGCGGCGAGCAAGCCGACCTCCTCGTTGGAGGCCAGCGCCATCAGGCCGGTGCGTTGTCCGGGACCGAGATCGTGACCGATGAAATCTTCCGGGGTCAGCGCCTCGATACCATCTCGGCCACCTACGAGCCGCGTCATCGCGAGCGGAGCCGGCAGGTTGTGCGGAACCGGCGACGACGTCGACAGATCTTCGAGCCGCACCAACCGCGAGCGTTGCGAAACCACCCGCGGCGCATAATTGCGCGACGTCGGGTGCATCTGAAGCCCCTTGAACACCTCGCGGCGATCTTTGAGTGCGACATGGAGCTCGAACGTCATCACCTCGATGTACGTCGGCGCGGCGGCGCGATGCCGGCGATTGACGGGCGTTTCGCTGCCCCACTTGAGGAGCTTGTCACCGACGTCGGTGATCACCACGAAGTCCGAGCTGTCGCGATCGTAGATCCGCACCGTCGCCCCGACCTCGAACCCGCGGGTCACGTTGACGTGCGCCTCCCCCGCGCCGATATCGAGATCGCGGGTGAGCAGCGCATGGGCTCCAGGGGCATGTGCACACCGCACCCAGATCGTATTGCCCCACTCACCTTCGTCGAGAGCGCGCACCTTGAGCGCCGGCTTGCCCCAACCATCGAGCTGGACGTGCTCCGCGCGCGCCGCGTGATCCGGCCCGGGCAGCTCGCCGGCCGCAGGATTGTGCGCGACGCGGACGACCCAGCAGTCGGTGCCACCGTTGAGGAAGAACCCGTGCACCGCATCGGAGGTGTACGAGCTGGCGGTGCAGCCGAAGTACTCGACAAACTCGTCCCAGTTGTTGAGCCTGGTCGGCTCGTTCATCGGACCTTTCTGGGTCGTTCCGATGAATCCGGTGATTCGCGTATTCGCGATCGACAGCGGCGGCAGCGCTACCGAGTCGTAGGTCTGGTAGATGCCGGGGGCTCGGGGGTCTGCGGACGGTCGCATTCGCATGACAGCTTCAATCCGCGGGTCGGTCGACTAGCGCCGTCGCGCTTCGTTGATCTCGCGGTTCACCCGCGCGATCTCGCGAAGCCAGATGTGGCGCTCTTCGTGTTCCATATCGAGGATGTCGTCGATCGACCAATGAAAGTGATACGCGATGTACGCGATCTCCTGATGAAGCTGTTCGCGCGGGTACGTGGCGACCGCCGCCCAGGTCACCCCGGGCCAGACTGGCCACTACCTCCATCCTCGGCGACCACGGCCCCGGTGACCATGTCGACATCGATCTGATGCTGACACTTGGGACAGCTCACCCGGTGCTTGGGTGCGCCGCCCTCCTCGTTGATCTTGCGATAGAACTCCTGCAAATACGCGAGGTCGGTCGAGAACAAGTTCTCGATCATGTCGACGTTGATGTTGGAGTGGTCACCGAGCTTGGTGATCACGCGCGACAACAACACGATCACCAGGTACGCCCGATTGGACTGCACGCGGTAGTCCTGGAGCGGCAGGATCTCGTCGCGCGCGGTCGCAAGCCGCATCACGCCGTCGCGGTGGACCGCTCCATCTTCATCGACGAAGCCTCGCGGCAACCGAAACGCATACTGAGTCTTGAACGCCATCGATCCTCTTGTTCATCGCTACCGCGAGCGGGCCTGAAAATGTCAGCGGCCTGCTCGGTTTCCCAAGCAGGCCGCAATGTACCAAAGTGCGAGCCTGGGCCGGGGGCCAACCCCCACTAGTCCGCGCAGGCGATGTTGAACTTCATCTTCTCGACGTAGAGCTCGACGTTGAACCGCTTGATCTTCTCCGAGTTCGCCTCCGAGTCCTCGGCAGAAAACTTCTTGAACCCGACGTTCTGGAGGTCGATCGAACCGAGCACCTCTTTCATGTTCGGGCCGAGGAACTCGATCGAGCCGTTCATTTCGTCGCTCTCGCAATGGTTACCGCTGACGAACCAGCTATGGGCGGCCTTCGCCCACGGGTCGTGGTCGGCGTACGAGATTGCCAGTTTGAGATCGGGCACCGTGATCTTGGCGGGATGCTTGGTCGGCTCGCGAAAGATGCCAACCTGATCCGACGCGACCGCGCACTTCCAGGTGAACGAGTCGACCGATGCGACGCGGTTACACGGCAGGTTGCCGATCGTGACGCGGAAGTTCGAGCACAACCAGTTCTTCTGTTTGGGACTGACGTGCGGCTGAATCGTCGCGCCGCCACCGTCCGACCACCGCACCTGCTCGGCGTCGAACTCGACGTCGAAATACGCCGCATCCTTGCTCGAACCGTCGAGCTTGGGCACCGTGAGGCTAGTGATCAACGCGTTGTAGAAGTCGAGCCGGGACTGCGCCTTGTAGTCGAAGTCGCCGGAGACGAACGCGCCGTTTTTGGTCACGTAGCCCTTGTCGAACGACGCGGCGATCCACTGGTACAGCGACTTGCCCATGCCGATGCCCACGGTCGCCTTGCCGGGAGTCCACTTGATGTTGCCAACGTGCTTCTTCTGCACATTGTCGCTGCCCATGTCGTTGGTCACGATGTCGGCCTCCATCGCGAGGCCGCTGAACTTTTTCAGATAGCCGGCGTTGGAGCCATCGATCTCCAGCGCGAAGCGCCCGCTGGTGTACGTCCGTTTCCCCATGTTTGCTGCCATGTGCGTCTCCAGTCCTGAACGTTTAACTCAGCCGGCCCGGCACAGGGAGCGTCGGCGGCCACAACGCTACGCCCTTCCCCCACGATTTGATCGTGCCCCTCACTTCCTTGTGGTCACCGAAGATCCCCCTGACGTTTCTCGGAGTGCTCCTTTTAGCCGTCGGGTCCATTCACAGCGGTAGTGCCGATGAACGCCCACTTGAGTGCTCTTGTCTACGACGTGCTCGCGGGGTTCCTTCCCCTACGACCGGTGAGCCGAGACCGAACCGCCGCGGCTCACGAGTCGCCCAGGACCTGAGGTCCTGGCCGCGAGGTTATTCCTCCACGCCTCCGCCGGTCGCCATCTGGCCGATCCGGAAGATCACGAACTCCGCCGGCTTGATCGGCGCCAGGCCGATCTCGACGACGAGCTGGCCCGCATCGACAACCTCCGGCGGGTTGGTCTCTTCGTCGCACTTGACGTAGAACGCCTGCTCCGGCGCGGTGCCCATCAGAGCGCCATTGCGCCATAGCAGCGTCAAGAACGACGAGATCGTGCGCTGCACGCGCTTCCACAACCGATGGTCGTTGGGCTCGAACACCACCCACTGGGTGGCGCGCTCGATCGACGACTCGACCATGATGAACAGGCGGCGGACGCTGATGTAACGCCACGACGGATCGGTCGACAGCGTGCGGGCGCCCCAGATCCGGATCGCGCCATTCATGTAGCGAATCGCGTTGATCCCCTTGGGGTTGAGCAGATCCTGCTCGCCCTTGCTGACGTTGTACTTCATGCCGAGCGCGCCACGGACGATCTCGTTCGCCGGCGCCTTGTGGACACCGCGTTCGCTGTCAGTGCGCGAGTACACGCCGGCGATGTGGCCCGACGGTGGAACGAAGATGTTGCCCTTGTCCGGGTCGTAGACCTGGATCCACGGGAAGTAGTACGCGCCGTACTTCGAGTCGCGCGGCTTGGGCAGCTTGTCGATGCCACCGGTAACCGTCTCCGGGCTGTCGAGAATGGCAAACCTATCCTTGCGAGTCTCGGCGTGCGAGAGCAGTGCGTCCTGCACCGCCGGCGAGGTCTGGCCGGGGGCGGCGATGATCGCGATCTCGTCGATCTCGTCGAGGCACTTGAGGCCGGTGCGCGCGCCAGGTCCACCGTCGCGGCCGATGTACGCGCCATCGCGGCTGGTGTTCTGAGGCGCGGGCGCCTTGTCTTCCTTCTTGTCCTTGTCCTTCTCGACGGGCTTGACCTGCGCCGCATGATCGGGCGCGCCAACGTTCACGACGAAACACCGCGAACCACCGTTGTTGAAGAACCCGTAGACCGCGTGCGAGAGGTGCTCGCCGCAATCCTTGAAGTCGCCGAACGTCTTCACGAACTGTGACCAGTTGGTGATCAGCACCGCTTCATTGAGCGGGCCTTTCGCCGATTCACCGAGGAACCCGACGGTGTTGGTTCCGACGGCTTCGATCGGCTTGGAGCCGCGATCGACTTCTTCGACATAGACGCCAGGGGATAGGTAACTCGTAGCCATTCGTGTGTTCTCCTTTGCGCTTGGTGGGTGGCGGTGGTCTTCGTCCGTCTACCCGCATGCTGGGCATCGCCAGCCAACGCTCGTTCGTGCCTCGTGCACCTTACGAGCGAACCTCGTTATTTCTTCTCGGGGTCGCTTCCTCCACCGAGATCGATTCGACTTCCCATGAGCGACTGACCGGACGGCCCGCCTTCGTGAACGCGGGGATCCGTCATCGATCGGTAGTCCAGCTGACGTGTCCGAACTCGCTGGAACCCTTCGAGCTGCTCCGGAATGATCGGGACCGCGGTCCATGCCTGCAGCGCGGGCCGGACCGGCTGGTTCAGGCTGCCCCAGAACCGCGCCAGCGTACCTTCATCGAGCCGCGCCGACAGCAGGATGTTGAGCTTGAAATCGTCTTCGAACGAGCTGCCCTTCAACTTGTCGCGCGGCAGCTCCGGGTGCTCCATGACCGTGCGAATCATCAAACCCAGCAGCAGCTGCTCGTCCTCCGGCGTCTGCGCCCAGGCCGACATCAAGTAGTCGAGCCGCACCCACAGCCGCCGGCGGCGCGCCATCTCTTTGATCGACCCATCGGGCTGTTTGACCTCGACGATCTCGGAGTACGGCGTCGAGTCGTAGCCTTCGGGGTCGATCGAGATCTGGTAGAGGTAGACCGATACGGCGGGCAGCTTGCCCTCGATCGCGTCGGGCTTCGGCGCTTGCTCGACGATGTGCACGCGCTTGTAGCCGTTGCGCTTGAACTCGTCTTGCAGCAGCCGCGATAGCGTCTCGGACGTCTCCTTGATGATGTGATGCTGAGGCGTCACGAGCGCCGGGATGTTAGCGGGTCGCCAAGTGTGCTCAAGCCGCGTGTGCGCCAAAAACGTGGCTGCAACGTTGCGATGCAATTGACACGACCCACCGCGCCCGCGATCGTCGCGGCGTGATGCGCCGGCATCTGTTCATCTGCACCAACGCTCGCAACAGCGGCAAGCCCGCATGCGGCGCACGAGGCGGTCTGCAAATTCAGGCAGAAGTCAGTCGCTTGCTGATCGAGCAAGGCGCCCCCGACGTGCTGGTGACGGCCACCGCGTGTCTTGGCCCGTGCTTCGACGGCCCCAACGCAGTCATTTATCCAGACGGTGTGTGGTACGGCGATCTCACCGTCGACGATGCGCCAGCGATCACCACGCATTTGATCGATGGCACCGTGCACGCAGCCAAGGCTGTTCCAGCGCCGGGCTCGACTGATCGCGACGACTGATCACCGTCGTCGGCACAGCTCCGGGTTGCTCAGATCCGCCCGCGGGGTGATCTCGTGGGTTTCGGTCGCGACGACACATTCGGACAGCCGGCGCAACAGCTCGGCGGCCGTGGCAGCGCCCACCGCGTTGATCAGCGCGTCTTCGATCGACGGTGCACGCGCGAGCTGGTCGCGGCTATTCGCAAGCCAGAACGAGAACACGCGACCATCACCGTAGTAGCTCGCATAGCCGATGCGAGTCAGCGGATAGCCGACGCGTTGCAACGCGGCTCGAATCTCCGCCCAGGCCGCCTGGTACTGCGCTTCGAACGGCGGGGTTGGACGGATGCTCTCGATCACGAGTCGACCCGCGGTGGCTCCGCATTCATCGACGGGCCCGTTCGCAGCTCGGTAACTGAGCGCCTCCTCGTACGACCAGATCTCGTTGCGGTGAGGAAACACCAGCGCCGCATCCGACTGATCGTCATAGCGCTTCAGCGCCGCGGGATCGACGGTCGAAAGTGCGCTCCGACGTGCCGCGCCACGGTGGTCGAGCTCCTCGAACTGCGAGAACGGACGCAAGGTGAAGAACGTGTGATCGCCGACCGCGATGAATACGCCGCGTTGGTCCGACGTGCGACCAGCAGCGAGATGGCGAAGCCATTCAACTCGCGCCGCCTCGAACTGCGGCTTCAGCGCCGGCGCAACGGTGTCGATATGAACCGTCCGATACGCGGAGGACGCGACCCGATCGGAGGAGATCTGAGCTGGATGGGTCGCGGCAGGTGCACACGCAGCGATCGCCAGTGCGACGCCTGAGACGCTAGGATTCATCGGCCGCCATACCGATCTCGGGCAGCGATTGTTCCGCAAGATGCCACGTGTTCCGCCTGCGTGCCGCTCGTGGCGGATTCGACGCTGATTGCGGCGCCTCGCCATCCTGCATCGTCCACCAGATCGCAGAACGCCCTGCTAGTGGTGGAGCGACGTCGTGCGCACGACCGCGAGCCGGAGCTTGTTCCGAATGCTCCTGGTGCTCGCGCTGGTCGCTGGCAAGTCGCAGCAAACGTCTGCCAGTCCACCTGCCGCACCATCTCCGCAACCGCAATTGTCGCGGCATCGACTCGGCCTCGATGGATTCGGCGGGCTCACAGGTATCACCACACCGGTGACCGGACTGGGCATTCACTACCATCACCCGATGACTCGGGCGACCGCGGTGGTCAGTCGGCTCGCCAGGTATTACCGCAAAAGTTTCGACGACGAAGACAACGGCGTTACCGGCCACACCGCGATGCTCGGGGTTCGGTTGTTTCTGGAGAGCAAGGTGGCCTACGTCGGGATCGATGCGGGACCTTCGCTGGCGACGCGGCACGCGTACAACGATCCGTTCACGAACGAGCGTTACCCGCGCAAGCGCAGCGTCGAGATGTCACTCGACGCTAGCTTCGGATTCGTGATCGGGCCGATCGATCTCAGCTTTCGCGCAGGCACGTTCGGGATCGGCGCGGCGCTCGGAGTCGACCTGGCATTCCGCTAATGTGGCCTGACGTCGATTCGGGAGTGCGGCGATCGGTCGGGCATCGGCGCACGCTGGGCGATCACGCCGGGGATCGCGAGCGTGATCACGGCGCTCTGGAGCTGGTCGCAATCTTGCTCCGCGTCACCACATGACTCCGATTGTTCAGCGCACGCGATCGCTCGTGGAGCGCTTCGCCGCCACCGCCAAGCACTTCGGATCGCGAGCGGCGCTTCACGAGCTCGAGACCCTCGCACTCAACCGCGCGGTGCCGGTCTCGATCCTTCGAGGAATGACCGCCGTCCCCAGCGATATCGATCCTGGATTGTTCGACCCAGGTCGACTGTCGGCGAGGTTCGTCGAGCGCCACGAGCTGCTCACGATCGCTGGCATCGGCGAGCTCGCCGGCGAGCTGGCACCGTCGTTCATTCGCGCGGCGCTCGCCAAAGGTGATCGCTGCTTCGGGTTGTTCGATGGCGAGACGCTGGTGTCGTTCGGCTGGTATTCGCAACACCCGACCCGGATCAGCGACGATCTTGTGCTCCACTTCGATCCCGCGTGGGTCTACATGTACAAGGGATATACGCTGCGGCGTTGGCGCGGCAAACGCCTACACGGCATCGGGATGGCGCTCGCGATGCGCGCGTACGTCGATCAGGGAGCGCGCGGGCTGATCTCGTACGTACGGTCGAACAACTTCGAGTCGCTGCGGTCGACCGAACGCATGGGCTACCGGCGGTTTGGTGACATCTACCTGATGACCCTGTTCGGCCACCCGCGAACCTGGGCAACGCCCGGGTGCGCCGCGTATCAGTTCCGCGTTGATCGCGCGACCCCATTGGTCTCGCACGATCCGCCCGAATGGCTCGGGTTTTCAGCGAGCTATTCAGTACGTCAGTAGCGCGTCGAGATGGCTGCGCTCCCACAGCCGCGCGCGATCGTAGTGCTCGAACTGAGCCTCGTCGGCGAGGAACTGCTTGGAGTGAAACTCGCGGCGGCCGTTGCGCACGCGGATGTCGTGGACCTGGTGGAGCATCTCGTGAAACACGATCCACGCGACGAAGAACCGGGGGACGAACGCGCGATCGAGCGAGCGATGGATCCGGATCAGCCGATCCTCGACGGAGTAGCTGCCCATCTTGATGCTGTTGCGACGGCGCGGGCGGCCGGTACGGGCGCCCCACGTGATCGACGCGTCGATCTTGTTCTCGAAGTACTTCGCGTTGAGCTCGTCGTAGATCTCGCGGAGGTCGTAGTGCTCGCCGGCCGTGAAGATCACTTGAGTTGGCGCACGGCGCGATCGACCGCGGACATGACCGGAGTTGGCATCGATAAACTCGCCGAGCACGCGCGACGCGTCGGCATCGTTGTCCGCGATGTAGCGCGCGAGCGCGCGCGTGATCACCGGATCGGCATCCGCGAACATGTGGTGAAGCCGAACCTCGAACCGCCGCTCTTTGGGCACGCGGCGCACCGAGATCATGGTGTAGCGATTATCCGTCAGCGTGACGGTGACCCGACCCTTGGCGAGGTGCGCGCGGATCCGACGTTCCAAGCTGTCCTGTGCATCGAGGATCTCTTGCGGGGTCGCATCGGCACGTCGCGAGCGCCGCATCGCGTCTACCAGCCCTGCCGCGCGACTGGTCCCATCACTGGTCAGCGAACCGCCAGTGCATGGAGCGGGCGACGAGGTTGCTGGGGTTGCGGGCAACGCTTCACTCAACGCAGACTCCTCTTATTCAAGCACATCACGAAGCGGTGTGGCTCGAGGCGTAGGTCACCCTCGAGAGACCCGTCGGCTCGATGGGTCTCAATACCCGCCAGTGGCCACCTCGACCCGCCCGTCCAGCTACCTGTCCACCAACGAGAAAAATGCTAACGCGGTGGTCCACGATGGATCAAATTCCTTGTGGATAAAGGGATCGGATCCGATCGCAACTGTTGGGAAAACGAGGGTTGCCGCGCGGTCACCGTCGAGTCCAAACCGGGTTCCCTCCCCGGCTTGGCGCCGACCCACAAACGGGCCGCTCCGCGGTTTCCCTCGAGGTGCCGAGATGTCGGACCGGATCGCACTCCTGGGTCCGGGGGATGGGCTATCGTCTCGGCCCCATGAGCGCGTTTTTGTCCACGCACACGAGGACTCATAGCTGCGGCGCCCTGCGCGCCCAAGACGTCGGCACGCACGTCGTGCTGACCGGCTGGGTTCAGACCTATCGCGACTTCGGCGGCTGCGTGTTCATCGACCTTCGCGACCGCGACGGGCTCACCCAGCTGGTGTTCGACCCCGAGTTCGACAAGGCCGCCCATGCGATCGCACGCGATTTGCGCTCGGAGTGGTGCATCGGGATCACGGGTGAGGTCCGGTCGCGCGGCACCAAGGTCAATGACAAGCTCGATACCGGCGCGATCGAGGTGTGGGTCAAGGCGATCGAGGTGTTCTCCAAGGCGGATACGCCGCCGTTCCTGATCGAAGACGACATCGATACCAACGATTCGCTGCGGCTCAAGTACCGCTACCTCGATCTGCGCCGGCCGCAGATGCAGAAGAACATGATGGTCCGGTCGAAGATGACCAAGACCACGCGCGAGTACCTTGGCGCCAACGGGTTCCTCGAGATCGAGACCCCGTTCATGGTGAAGTACACGCCGGGCGGCGCGCGAAACTTCCTGGTGCCATCGCGGCTCAACCCGGGCTCGTTCTACGCGCTCGCCGAGTCGCCGCAGATCTTCAAGCAGCTGCTGATGGTCGCCGGCTACGAGCGCTACTTCCAGATCGTCCGCTGCTTCCGCGATGAGGATCTCCGGCTCGATCGCCAGCCCGAGTTCACCCAGATCGATATCGAGATGTCGTTCGTCAACGAGCAGATCCTCCAGAACATGATGGAGGGCTTGATCTCGTCGCTGTGGCGCGAGGTGCTCGGCATCGAGATCAAGCTGCCGCTGCGCCGCATGACCTACGCCGAAGCGATGGACAAGTACGGCGTCGACAAGCCGGACCTCCGGCTCGATCTCGTGCTGTGCGATGTCACCGAGGGCTGCAAGGCCAGCGGGTTCCGCGTGTTCGAGGGCGTGATCGCCAACGGCGGCATCGTCAAGGCACTGCGCGTGCCTGAAGGCGACCGGTTAACCCGATCGATGCTGGATGGGCTGACCGACTTCGCGAAGTCGTTCGGCGTCAAGGGCGTCGCGTTCGCGCGCGTGCAGGACGGTGGCGTTTGGCAGGCGCCGTTCGCCAAGAGCTTCTCCGACGACGCTCGCAACGCGGTCAACAAGATCGCGGGCGCGGGACCGGGCGACACCCTGATCTTCGTCGCCGAGAAGGCCAAGGTCGCCAACACCTGCCTGGGTGCGATCCGGCTTCACATTGGCGACAAGCTGGGACTGATCCGCAAGAACGAGTGGCAGTTCATGTGGCTCACCGATCCACCGCTGTTCGAGGTCGACGACGCGACCAAACACGTCGCCGCCGCGCACCACCCGTTCACCTCGCCGCGCGCCCAGGACGAAGGCTTGCTCGAGTCCGATCCGGAGAAGGTGCTCGCGCGCGCCTACGACCTCGTGCTCAACGGCGTCGAGATCGGTGGCGGCTCGATCCGTATCCATCGCAGTGATCTGCAAGCGCGCGTGTTCAAGGCGCTCGGGATCTCCGACGACGACGCACGCGCGAAATTCGGATTCTTGCTCGACGCGTTCAAGTTCGGCCCCCCGCCCCACGGCGGCATCGCGTTCGGTGTCGATCGGCTCGCCATGCTGATGGCTGGCGCCGAGTCACTGCGTGACGTGATCGCGTTCCCCAAGACTCAGAAGGGCTCGGATCTGATGACCGAGTGCCCGACGCCGGTTTCGAAGAAGCAGCTCGAGGAGCTGTTCATTCAGGTGCGCCCCGATCTCGAGCTGAAGTGATCGAGCCGCCCGCGACGGGTTGCTCCAGCCCAGCGCGAGGCGTCCGCCCTCGTTCCGCGCAACGCAGTGAACCACCGACGGGAGCGACGAACGCCGAGCGGATCGTCGACGGTAAGGTCGAAGTCGCGCTCGATGTCGCCGTGCGGTGAGCTGACGACCTCGATCTACGTGACCTCGATGCGAGATGGCGCGATGTCGGAGACTCGGCGACACCGCGTTCGGGAGTGAAGATTCCTCCCTGCTAGCCGCCCCGCGCTCGCGCGCACCGCAGTATCGTCGTTCGCGAGTCATCACTCTTACGGGGAGCCACTGCTATGGGTCTATTTGGAAAGTTGTTGGGAACGCAGCCCGCGAAGAAGCCAACCGACGACGTGCTGCTCTTGCACTCGATCATGTGTATGGCCAGCGCCGACGGATCGATCGAAGACTCCGAGATCGAGATGGTGCGCAACTACGCCCATACGCTGCCCGAGTTCCGTGACATGGACGGAAGTCAGTTCGACAAGGCGATGGAGGCGTCGGCCAAGATCGCTCACAAGTACAACCGCGACATGAAGTCGTCGCTGCAAGTACTCAACGAGATCCAGAGCGAGCCGATTCGCAAGAAGGCATTCGTGCTCGCCGTCGACGTCGCCATGTCATCGGGCGACATCGATGAAGGCGAAGAAGAGATGCTCGAAGCCATGCAGCGGATCCTCAAGATCGATGACGACCTGGCAAGGAAGTGCATCGAGGTCGTCGCCCTCAAGTACGCGACCTGAGGCGGCCCCATGACCGCGCCGCCCGCTTCTTCATCCTCTGGTCCTGGCGTCGCAGCCATCCAGTCCCGGCGCGATCGCACGCTGCGGGATGAGCTGATCACCGATTGGGGCGTCAAACACGCGCTGAAAAAAATCGATGAACGGACCAGCGGCTACGGGCTGCGCACCCGGCGCCAGCTGCTCACCGGCGCGCTCCGGCTCAATCGCCGGATCGCGCCTCACGCGTATCGCGCGCTCGAAAATTGTCGCGAGCTGCTCGGCTGGGACAACCCGGTCGAGCTTTACGTCAAGCCAGATGCGATGGTGCAAGCGTTCTGCACGCGCAGCGTGTCGGGACCGATCATCATCGGCGTCAGCTCGCGCCTGCTCGAGACGTTCACCGACCCCGAGCTGCAATTCGTGCTCGGTCACGAGCTCGGCCACGCGGTGTTCGATCACTTCGCGATACCGATGCCGGCAACCGCGACGCTGCAGGACGTCGGCGGCAAGTTCGTGAGCCGGCCGGTATCGATCAAGTTGTATCTGTGGTGCCGCGCCGCCGAGATCAGCGCCGATCGCGCGGGCCTGCTGTGCGCCGGCTCGGTCGAGCATGGTGCGTATGCCCTGCTCAAGACGGCGAGCGGGCTCGGCTCCAACATCATCCGACCGGACCTCGAAGCATTCACGTCGCAGATCGACGCGCTCCACGCAGCACCCGCGGCGTGTGCCGACGAACGCGACGAAGAGCAGCTGCTCGATTGCTTCGATACTCATCCGTATTCGCCGCTGCGCGTGCGTGCCTTGCTCGCGTTTGGACGGTCCAAGGCGTTTCAGACCGCCACCGGAAAACCCGCGGACGGCATCGATAGCGACGAGCTCGAGCGGATCGTCGAGCACGACCTCACCGTGATGGAGCCGTCGTATCTCGAGGATCGCACGGACACGTCCGAGCTCATGCGTCGCGTGCTGTTCTGCGCAGGCACCTGCGTCGCGGCGGCGAACGGCGAGATCGCGCCGTCGGAGCTGCGCGCGTTGCGTGCGCTGCTCGGATCGCGAAACGTCGACATCCCCGATCAGCTCGACGCGATCAAGACCGAGCTCGCCGACAAGCTGAAGGAGGCGCGCGACAAGGTGCCGTTCGCCGGCCGAGCGCAGATCGTCCAGCACGCGACGATCATCGCAGCGGCTGATGGCAGCGTCGACGCGAGCGAGCTTGCGCAGCTGCTCGTGGTCGCAGAAGGCCTCGGGGTCGACCCGTCCGTGATCGATCACACGCTCGCCGGTGCAGCCGCTCCGATGGACTAGTACCTCGACACAGAGGAAATGATGGGTTGAGGGCGTCGAGGCGCGCCGAGGGCGAGGCGCGCGAGCGCAGCGCTACTAGCGGTAACGCCAGCGAGCGCAACGAAGCGATCGGCGATGGATCGGCGCGATCAACCCGTCAGATCCTCTGGGGCGAGGTACTAGCTCGCGCTGCGGCGCTGCCAGAGCAGGTGCGCGCACACCAGCACGTAGAGGCACGCGCCGATGGCGAGCATCGCGCCGAAGCCCCAGATCCGCGCGCCGAGCGCTGCGCCCACCGAGCCCACGACGGACATCACGCCGTTGACGCCCCACATCCAGGGTGCGCTGGTTTCACCAGCTTCGCCGAGCAGCCGCATCCCGGCTGGAAATGGCACGCCGAGACAGAATCCGAGGCACAGCAGGAACGAGATCAGCACCGCGGCTCGAGCCACCAGCGGCATGGTCATCAACGGTTGAAAGCTCGCGACGCCTTGGCCGATGCCGATCGCGAACAACGCGACCAGGAGCGCCATCGCCGCGGCAAACAGCGTCAGTGATCGCAGGCTGGAGATCCGCTGGCTCACCGCGCTTCCAATCCCCCCGCCGAGCAGAATCGCGAACAGCGTCGCGGTCACGGCGAGCGTCGGATAGCCAAACGCCAGCGTCAGCTTCTGCATCAGCGGGATCTCGATCAGCATGAACCCCGCGCCGAGCAACGCGAAGTACGCAGCCGAGCGAGCGCCCGATCCAGATCGCTCACGCTTGTGACGGCTGCGATCCCAAACGGCATAGCCAGAGAACACCACCACCAATACGATCGCCGCGATCACGAGGTTGACGAGTGATCGCGGTGCGCTCGGTACCAGATCCATGAAGAATGGCCGATCGTCGTGAGTGACCTCGATGTTGATCGGATCCTCGGAGGTGGCGATCGCCGCTGCCAAGAACTTATCGAGCGACTGCTTGCCCTGCATCACGGGATCGAGCTGACCACCACTGCTCGGTGGAAAATGCAGCGGCTTGATCCGGTGCTCGGCGCTGAATGCTCGCAGCGCGCTCGCATCATCCGCGGTGTACGGGCTCTTCTTGAGTGCGAACACGTACGAATACGCGGAGGCGGGACTCGCGGCGATCATCACGTGCTGGATCAGCTCGACATCGGTCATGCCGTGCCGACGCAGCAGATCCGCCGCAGTGTTGAGCCAGCGCAGCACGTAGAGCGGGTTGTGCACCACGAACACCAGCTGGCCGTTCGCGCTAAGCCGATCCCAATACTCCGCGAACGCCTCCGCGGTGTAGAGATAGCTCTCCATCAGCGCCATGCCTTGGGTCCCGGTCGCGCTCTGAGTCAGCGCTCCATAGATCAGATCGTAGTGATGCGGTGATTGCCGCACGTAGCTGCGGCCCTCGGCGGTAACCACGGTGACCTCGGGACGCTCGTAGACGTGGCCGTTGAACTCGGCGTATTCGCGCATCAGCGGCAGGATCGAAGGATTGAGCTCTGCACCCTCGATGTGGCGGAACCCAGCGCGCAGCGCGAGCAGGACATCCATGCCGCCACCGGGTCCGATGAACAGCGCGCGGTCGCGTGGTCCAACTTGGAACGGCAACGCGGCCAACGGAGGAATCACGTGGCTGTCGATCAGCGGCTGGACCAACTTCTCGATCGAGCCGGTGCGAAGGTCCCCCGCGATCTTGAGCATGCGCGTCGGAACGTTGCCGTTATTGTAGATCTCGAGCACGTCATGACGGCGCGCGCCGAGCTTGGGATCTTCGACGACGTCGGTGCGAATCACCGCGTTCCACTCGGTGCGGATGATGTCGGGCCGCTCGGCTAACGGCGCCGCGAGCCGCGTGAACAGCGGCTGCGCGCGCGCTTCGCCCTCGTCTTCAGTGTCCTGTGCGGCGATCGCGGGAGCCTCCAGCCAGCCGCTGAAGCTGTTGATGGCGACCAGTCCGAGCGCGACCAGCGACGCCGCGATCGAGCGTCGCCGGACCGATCGTGCAGGAGCAGCGATCACGCCTGCCAAGCCACCGGCGACGGCCGCGATCATCGCCGCGTTGGGAGCGCCTGCAAGTTGCACCAGCCCGAGCGTGGCCAGCGCTGCTGTGGCTGCTCCGATCAGGTCTGCCGCATAGAGCCGGCCGCTCTGCTGCGAGTGGGTCGCGAACAGCTCGGCGAGAAACACCCCTGCGCAACCGAACGGGATCAACAGCAACGCACCTGCGAGCCAGGTTGCGGTCACGGCGCGCGGAATCACGAGCGTCAGCAACACCACAACCACGACGACGCCGGTCAGCGCAAAAGCTGCGGCCGAATCGGCGAGCAGTGCCTCGGATGGAGACTTCGAGCGACGCCGAATGTGCAGCGCAAGCCCACCGAGCCCGAGCCCGCAGATCGCAACCGAGACCGCGAGAAACGCGAAATGATGCTGCAGCAGCGCCGAGAACACGCGGATCAACGCGACCTCGTAGGCCAGCACGGCGAACGACAGCAGGAACACCGCCCAAACCATCCGGCGCTGTGTCATGGCCATCTAACCTGCTCGAGATCGAGGTGAATGCCTAGTCACCAGGACACTCCGATCATTGCAGCTGATGACCGGCGATCACGACGAAGCTGCGCCCTAGCAATGCAAATCACACGACAACTACCGTCATGTGACCCACGCGCAACACCTGGCATCGAACACCGTCGGTGAATCGAACACGCGCAGGTTCCAGAGTGGCATCACCGCTCCGTCGCAGATCGCGATCGCGACCGCGAGCGCGCGCGGCGTCGCTCCGAAGCCAACCATACGAGCCGTGTCGTTCCGCGCGAGCACGTTGAGGAGCTTGGCGGTTCCGGTGATCGCCGCGGTGACGTGTTGTTCGCCATCGAGCTCGACCAGATCGCCAACCGTCGCGAGCCGCGCGCCGGCGAGCTCGAGCGGTCCGCCCTCGACCAACATCGTCCACCGCCGGTAGCCCCCAAACTGCGAGAACGGTCCCGAGCGCGTGACCTCTGCGATGCTCAGCCGCAACGCATAGTCGTCGCGATCAGGCTGGCGCAATAACTCGTGGGTGATGCCGCCACCATTGCGCCAAGCTTGGGTTCGCCAGCTCGCAGGGGCGATGTCGTACATCGCGCGCATCGTAGCCGATTCTCGGACGGCGTCGGACGGCGGATCAGCTCGACCACACCGGCGTGATCTCGACCTCGACGCGCGCACCGCGTCGGATCACCACGAGCGTGGTCGCGACGGCTGCGGGCCAGGTTCGAAGCGCGCGGTGCAGATCGTCGACGCCTTCGATCGACGTGTCGCCAAACTTCACGACCAGGTCGCCATCCTGAAGCCCAGCACGCGAGGCCGGGCTCGCCGGCTCGATCGACTGCACCTCGACCGCCGCCGAGCCGAGGCCATGGTGATACGCCAGCCTGCGATCGAGTGGACGGCGAATCGCGCCGATCCCGAGCCACGCACGTCGCACGCGTCCATGTTGCATGATCTGCCCGAGCACCCATGCCGCGGTGTCGACCGCGATCGCAAACCCCAGCCCCTGCGAGCCCGCGATGATCGCGGTGTTCACGCCGATCACCCGCCCGGCGCCATCGAGCAGCGGGCCACCGGAGTTGCCAGGGTTGAGTGGAGCGGTGTGCTGGATGACGCCATCGATCAACCGATTGGACTTGCTGCGCAAGCTACGACCGAGCGCCGACACGACCCCGGTCGACACGGTCGATTCGAAGCCGAGCGGATTGCCGATCGCCACCGCGAGCTGGCCCACCCGCGGCGACAACCGGCCGTCGACCGCGAGGTAGGGCGCCGGAGCCGCCGATGCACCAACCAGCGCCGACGCTTCGACACGAATCACCGCCAGGTCGGTCGCCGGATCGTCACCGACCAGGCTGCCCTCCGCGGTTTCACCCGCGGGCGTCCGCACGTTGATGCGGCGTGCGCCCGAAACCACGTGGCTGTTGGTCATGACGTAGCCGTCGGGCGTCACGACGAACCCCGAGCCCGCGCCACGTGGTCCTCGCCTGCCCGCTCCGAGCTCGAGACTCACGACCGCCGGCCCGGCAGTCTCGACGACATCGACCACGGCGCGCGAATAAGCATCGAGCAGCTCGCGATCATCGCGAATCACCGCATCCGCCGGAGCGCTCGATTCAACTGCCATGAGTGGGGACCGCTCGCCGCCGTAGTCGACGCTTGCGATCATGGCCGGCTCCCCAGCGTCGCCGCCACGCGCTCGACCACGCCACCGCGAATCAAGTCGATCGTGACCGCGTCACCAGGGCGGTCATCGAGCACCGTGCGTAGCCCATCGGGGCTGTCCACGGCGGTACCGTCGATCGCGAACACGATGTCCCCGACCAACACGCCCGCGGTCGCCGCGGGACCACCATCTTCTACGCTCGCGATCAGGGCACCGCGTTCGCGTCCGAGCTTGGTGGCCAACGCTGCCGACAGCGCGACCGGATAGACACCAACGCCGAGATAGCCGCGGCGAACCCCGCCATGAGTCTCGAGCTCGGCGACCACGCGACGCAGCGTGACGGTGGGAACCGCCAGATCCGCGCCACGGATCAGCGTGCGTGTGTTCATACCGATTACCTGACCTGCGGCGTCGACCAGCGGACCACCGGCGAACCCGCGTGGGATCTGCCGATCGGATTCGACATAACGCTCGAGCTTTCCCCGCGCGGTCCGAATGTCGGGACCCAGCACCCCGATCGCTCGCAGCGACGCACGTGCGGTTCGCCCCGGTCGACCGATCGCGAGCGCGATGCTGCCCACCCCGAGGTGCTCGAGCTCGCGAAATCGCGCGGCGGTCAGTCCGCCATCAGCGACCCGCAACAGAGCGACATCACTGCCCGGATCCCGACCGATCACCTCGGCGTCGCGCAACTCGAGGTCGTAGTCCTTGGTCCCGATGCCAACCTGCGTTCGGTCCGGAGTGTGAAAGCTGGAGCTGATCACGAGGTCGGTCGACCACGCGATGCCGCTACCACCTCCGCGGCCACGCGCAACATGAACCACCGAAGGTGCGACCGATGCGACCGCGCCAGACAGTGCCTGATCGAGAGCTTGAAGTGCGGGTAATGCCATGACTGTTTCTCCTCGTCAGCAGCGTGGCTCGACGGCGAAGCGGTGCCTATCGGCCGTTCGGCGGGGAACCCCGCGGAAAAATGGCGAGGCTGCGGCGAGTTCCCGCCGATCTCGACACGTCGTGCTGCCCGTCCGGGCGGGGTTGACCTGAACGCTTGGCGTGCACAGGTTGCTCGCTATTCGCCATGACCAGGAATCCATCCGTCCAACTCTCCGCGGTTTCTGACCCGATCAAGGTGGCCCTGATCACCGATGACACCTTGCTTCGAACCGGTCTCTCGAGCTTGCTGGGCCAGCTCGGTTCGGCAGGCTCGATCGAGGTGGTCGAGCGAGACGCCGCAGAGGTTGCGCTATGGGACGCGGGCTCGGACCCGAGCAGGACGCTTGGCCGCCTGGGCGAGCTTCGCGGCCTCGACATGCCGGTCGTCGCGGTGGTTGGCGATCCGGCGCACGTGGCTCCGGCGATCGCCGCCGGTGCGCGCGGCGTGGTGCTGCGTGATCAGGTGGGTCCTGGGATTCATGCCGCATTGGCGGCGGTGCGCAGCGGGCTGACCGTGATCGACACGGCGCTCGCCGAGACGCTGGTGCCATCGCACGCCTCGGCTAGCACGATCGCGCGTTCGCCAGGTGCTACGAAAGGTCGCGGCGAGCTGACCGAACGCGAGCGTCAGGTCGTGCAGCTGCTGTCGGAAGGACTGTCCAATAAGCTGATCGCAGATCGGCTCGGGATCAGCGACCACACCGCGAAGTTCCACGTCAACGGCGTGATGATGAAGCTCGGCGCTTCGACCCGGACCGAGGCAGTCGTCGAGGCAATGCGCCGCGGCCTGATCCGGCTCTAGTCCCGGCTCTAGGCGCTGCGCGACGCGGCGTGCGCGCACCGCTCGCCGGAAGCCACCCGTAGCGATCGAGCGCGATCAGCCCGGAGTCTCCGATCTCGACGCCTTCGTCCTCGAGTAGCTGGCGCTGGACGGCGGCTCCCACCGGATCATGGATCGCGATCCGCCCGCGTCGCTTGCCTGCTTTGCCGATCACGCGCTGCCACGGAATGCGGTCGGTTGGCTTACTGACCTTCATCGCCGCCCCAGCGACGCGCGCGCCGCCGGGAATTCCCGCGAGCTCTGCGACCTGACCGTAGGTGGCGACATGGCCACGCGGGATTCGCCGCGCGACCTGATAGATCGCTGCGTACAACTGGCGGACGTGCTCGGACTCGGAGCGCGCAGCACGAGACGGCATGACATGACAATGCCACACCGGTCGAGCCGAACCTTGCACTGGATTGCTCGATGGTCACACCGGGCGCTTGGATCACTGGACGCGATCGGTTCGTGCACGCTACGACACCGTGGATGCGGATCCAGGTGCTGTACTTCGCGGTGTTCCGAGAAAACCTCGGGCGAGCTGACGAGACCGTGGAGCTTGTTGCCGGCGCGACCGTACGCGATGCGGTCGAGTTTCTCGCACGCCGGCACCCGGTGATCGGAGCATTGCGCGGGCGGTTTCGGGTCGCTGTCAATCAGGAGTTCGTCGGTGACGGACATGTGCTCGCCGACCGCGACGAGCTTGTCCTGATCCCTCCGGTGGCGGGCGGGGCCGAGGTTGGTCATGTCCTGCTCTCCAACGCACCACTGTCGCTCGACCGCTGCGTCGCAGCGGTCGCCGGACCCGGCATGGGCGGCATCGTGACATTCACCGGCACGGTTCGCCGTGACAGCCACGGCGCGGTGATCGATCACCTCGAATACGAGGCGTATGGGCCGATGGCGCTCCGCGAGATGACTCGACTGTGCGCCGAGATCGAACGCGAGATCGCGGGCACCAAGCTGGCGGTCGAGCACCGCGTGGGATCGCTCGCCGTCGGCGACATCGCCGTCGTCATCGCCGCCGCCGCACCACATCGCGCCGAAGCATTCGCGGCGTGTCGCGCGATGATCGATCGGCTCAAGGATCGCGTCCCGATCTGGAAGAAAGAGATCGCCGAGGACGGCGCCACCTGGGTCGGCCTCGGCCCGTAACTCCCAGCCCAGTGTCGAGTGAGTGGGTGACGACTATCTCGGGTGATCGTTGCGCGCTCTGCGGCATCGCGTTCGTTCCGGAAGACGCAGAGCCGCGAACTGCGCGGAGATCGGAACGAGGACTCCTGTCGTCCCTAATCGGGCTCGTTGAGCGCGTCTTTGGGGCGCTCGCCAGGGGCGGCGGGTGGAACTGGAGCGGTCGGATCCGGCGGAACCGCGGCGGAACCGGGAGAGCCAGAGCCGGCTGATCCAGATCCGGCCGAGCCAGCCGAGCCGGAGCCAGCCGAGCCAGAGCCGGCTGATCCAGATCCGGGCCCATGCTCGTTGACCGGACCGGGCACCGGCACGGGTACCGCGGCGTCCGAGGGCGGCGGTGGCGTAGGCGGCGCCGCCGAGTTCTTGGCGCTGTCCTCGGGCGGTTGGATCGTCAGCGTGGGTCGCTCGGCGCCCCCGCCGTGGCCACCCGGATCGTCCATGTTCGCGCTCTTTACCGCGGGCCCACACATCTGGTTCAGCCGCTTCATTTTCTCGAACGTGCCGTCGAGGCGAATGTGGAACAAACCGTCTGCGCGCCGCTCGGCGCCCGAGTTGGTAAGCGCCGCGGACGTCTTGGGCTCGCGCTTGAGCAGCTCCGGGCTGTCCTTGAACCGCAGGCATCCAGAAACCAACGAGTCGCTGAACGACGGCGCAAGCGTCATCGTGTAGTCGACGTGGACCTCGCCATCTTTCGATGCCAACTCGAACTTGGTCAGCTCGAGCTTGCTCTTCGCGATCGTCGCACGCACTGCGAGCTTATCGACGAACAGCTTGCCGATCTGGACCCCGTCGCCGAGGACCACTTGCCGGCGCGTGTCCTTCACCGGCGGCTTCATCTTGCCGGGACCGAACGTACAACCAGTCGCGCAGTCGAAGCTGAACGACCCCGTGGCCTTGGTCCAGTCGTTGGCGACCCGACCGTTCTTGTTCTTCTCCTTCGGCAGTGTCAACGAGAACGCGAAGTCGAGCTTTCCGCTCATCGGTAGGTCGGTGAAGTCCTGCACCGGCAGCGCGCCCGAGGGGAGCGAGATGCCTTCGACCTCGACGGCCGTGGCGGCTTTCGACAACGCGATCGTCCCGACCACGCGGCCGGTGCTGATCTCGGCGTCGAAGTTGATCTCGGCGGTACCTCCGAGCAGCGCGAGCAATCCGACATCGATCTCGAGGCGCTTGATGATCAGCTTCTGCGGACCCGTCGGCGGAGGTGGCGGCGCGTCGGGATCGGTCGACGGTGCCGGCGGAGGCGGCTTGCCTCGACTCTCGAGCATCACGCCGTTGAGATACATCCTGCCCGGCATGACGCCGCGCTCGACGCTGGCAATCGTGACCTCGTACTTCTCGGATAGCTGGTCCTCGATTCGATCCTTGACCCGTTCGTAGGGGAACGTCAGCTGCAGCGCGAAGATGAACGTCACCAGCGCGAGCACGACGTAGCCGAGCACGCGGACAACTTTGCGCATGCGCGGTCCAAGATGCGGCAGCTGTGGCAACGGCATTGCTAGCTCCCCTTGGCCGAGCCAGAGCCGGCGGCTTCGGTTTTCGCTGCTGGGGGTTGCGAATATGTCGAGACCTCGAGGGTGGCGTCGAGCTTCTCCTTGACGTTGCGATCGCGGCGCAGCGTCAGGTTGGTCACGGCGACCAGCTTCTTGGACTCGATCTCCTCGAGGAACTTGCGCAGCTGATCGATGGTGAGGCCACGTGCGTCGCACGCCACCGAGGTGGTGACGAAGCCGTTGCGCGGGACCGGATTGCGCGGCGTCGTGCCCTTGAGCGTGAACCCGGCCTTCTGGGCCGCGTTACTCAGATAGGTGTCGAGGCTGATCGGCTCGGGTTGATTCTTGAGCAACCCGGTGATCTCGTCGTCGGTCTTGGTCGTGCCGCGCGCCTTGAGGTCGTCGAGCACACGCAGCGCCTTGCGCGTCTTTTCGTTCCTGGCCTCCATCTCGGTGAGGCCATCGTGGATCGACAGCGCTAGCCAGATCGCCACGGTGATCGGAAGCGCGATCGCTCCGATCACCACCAACCTGCGTTCGCGCGGCGAGATGCGATCCCAGAAGTCTCGAGCTCGTTCAGTGATGTTGGCCATGACTACCTCACATGCACGCGGCGGTGATCGTTAGCTTGAAGCGCTTCGAACCGTCGGCGCTGTTCTCGGTGGGACCGCGATTGATCTCTTTGAAGCACTCGATCTTCTTGAGCTCCGCGACGAGCAAGTCGATGCCCTCGCCGGTCTTGGTCGTGCCCTGTAGATCGACGCGCTTGTCGTCGATCTCCATCTGCTCGATGTCGAGCGTGATCTTGTCTTTCGGCGGCACCTTGGCGCTGACCTCCAACAAGATGTCGTACGCCGAAGCCTTGGGCACCGGCGAAACGATCGGACCGCCCCCTGGACCGGTGGTCTTCAAGATCTCGTCAGCAGTCTTGGTCTGGCCATCGAACACCGCGGCGGACTCTGTCGCGAGCCGCTGATTCAGTACGGTCTCGGCTTTGCGCAGGCGATACAGATCCGAATACGCACTACCGGCCGCGAACGCCGCGATCGCGAGCATCGCCGCCCCGAGCGGCACCGCCTTGGCCCGCAGGAATGACAGGTCGACCTTCACCGCGAGATCGCCGGATCGCAGGTCGAACATCGGACGACCACCGGCGGCGTCGTACGCCATCCCGATGGTCAACGCCGCGCTATCGATCGAAGCACCTGCCACTGGATCCGAGCCAAGGCGCGGCCCGCCAACTGCCACCACATCGTCGGCGGTCATCCGCCAAGCAGGCACGCCCAGCTTTTCGGTGAGAAACGAGCCGATGCCGCGCAGCCGCGCGCCACCCCCGACCAGCAGCGCTGCTCCCACCGTGAACCCGGTGCGTGCGCGACATGCGGCCAAGGTCTGGCGCAGATCGCGCGCGAACGGTTGAAGCTCGACCTCGGTCACCTGGTGGATCCGAGCCCACGCTTCGGACGTCGCCGGCTCTGCCTGCGACGCGATGAACCCGTCGCTGTGTTTCGCGCGTTCGGCGTCGTGCCACGCGAGTCGCCAGTGCTCGGAGATCGCCTTGGTCACGTGTTTTCCCGCGCGCGCGATGCTTCGACTGAACACGGCGCGACCATCACGAACGATCACCACATCGGTGCGCTCGTGGCCGATGTCGATCACCGCCACCGCACCGTCGGTCCTCGCGGTGACCAGGGACGGCGTGCGGTCGACCAACCGAACCGCGGCGCCGCCACACGCGAGCACGCCACGTGGATCGAAGCCGCACTCGGCACCGAGCTGGATCAAGCGCTCGGCGCGATCGCGGCGCATCGCATAGCTCAGCACGCGCATGCCATCGATCGGCGGCGCCACCCTGCCCGGTCCTGGATCGGCCACCGGACCGGTTGCCGGCGCCGCGGGAATCGCTTCGAACGTATAGACCATGTCCTCGAGATCGACCGGCACCACACCTTCGAGCTCACCACCGACCGCTTTTTCGAGGTCAGCACGGCGGAGGTTCTTGAACCCGAACTCGAGCACCTGCGTGAACACCTGATCGCCATAGACGCCGATGTAGCCGCTCTCGCCGCGCAGCCGCAGCTCGTTGACCATCTCGGCGAGCACCGCCTTGGCGCGAAGCTCGGCGGGCTCGTCGCCGGGGGGGACCAAGCGTTCGACGACGTTGAGCAAGGTTGCGCCGCGAATGCCAGGACTGGCGATCGCCAGCTTGACGCTCCACGCACCGAGATCGACTGCAAACACTCGACTCGCCATTTCAATCTTCCTTCCGGAACACCCACGTTCCCTTGGGAACTGGCGGCCTACGAACATTCTGCGGGACGACCTTGGTGTCCCACACGCCGGTCACTGTGCTGCGAATCGGCGGAAACACCGGCGAGCCGTCGGCGTTCTTCTGCTTGCGTTCGATCTCACCCCACGCCTCGACGCGATAGGTCCGCCGCGGTCCAGCGGTGGCGATCTGCGACAGCTTCGTCTTGTCGAGCTCGAGCCCGACCTTGTCACTCCCCGACAATCCGGGAATGCCGGCACCCATCGCGGCGCTCGCGGCGCTGCCTTGCATCGTCCCCGACTGACCCGCGAGTGACACCAACGAAGCCGATGGATCCTTCACGAACTCGATGAACTCGTCGATCGTGGTGAAGGTCTGGCCGAATTGCTTGGCGCGCGCGACCAGCCCGGCCAGCAAGAACAAGCGCTGCGGGTTCTGGAGCACCGGATCCTGCGGGTTCTTAGCCGACAGATAGAGCAGCGCGGCGATCAGCTGGGGATTGGACAGCGCCGACAAGTTGGTCTTGCAACCGCCGTACACGGTGAACGAGTTGCCAAACAGCGACCAGAACCGATCGTCGACGCCGCGCGCCAGCTTCACCTCGCCGAGCGAGTCGACATAATTGTTCTTCGGCTTGTAGTCATCTTTGAGGTTCTCGTAACCGTAGCTCTCCGCAGTGCCGCGCTCGCGCAGCCGGGTGCCACCCACTGGCGGACCATCGATGTAGTCGACGATCGACGCGACCAGGTTCGCCCGATCGCGGCGGTACCCTTCGGCGTCGGCCTCCTCGAACACCGGGTCATAGGCCGGAAAGAACACCAATGCGTCGAGCGCGCTCTTGAGCGTTGCCGCGGTCGCGTCGTTGCCGTTGGCGCAGTTGAGGTTGATCTTGTCGTCCTCGGTGGTGATCTGACCGGTGATTCCGCAGCTGCCGATGTCGGCGCCAAAGCCCTTGGCCTCGCCGGGCGAAAACCCCACCGCGTCCTGGACCTCTTCGCTGGTGCCACAGAACGCCATCAGCACTTGATCCGCGAAGTCGGTGATCTGGATCAGTCCGCGCAGCTGCTTGACGTTGTCGAGCCGCTGTTGCAACCGGATCACCAGCTCGGAGAGGTTGGCGGCAGACTGTGCGAGGAAGTTCGCGCGCATGTGATCGCGATAGTTCGCCGCGCCGATCAGATCGATGTTGGTGCTCGTGCTGAACTTGCTCGCGATCACCAGCATCAAGGCCATCGCGGTGATCACCATGATCAACGCGATGCCGCGTTGCCGCCGATGACGCCGCTGCAGCTTCGGGCTCCGCACCGCGACGGGCACCGGCGCCGGTGTGGCGAACGAGCGTGGCGCGGTCAAAAACCGCCATACCGACGCGACAGCGTTCGCTGCTATGTGAAGGATCGTGGTCATTGCACGAAGTTCAGCGGCTCTTGCATCAAGATCCGGGCCTGGGTGACGAGCTTGTAGTCGTTGCCCGCGGGATCTTTGGTGACGACGGTGATCCGGACGCGGCTGGGCAACCAACCCTTCTGGCCATCGGCCTGGGTGGTGTCCCAGGTGTCCTGCCACTCGATCGACTTCCAGTTCCAGTACTCGATCTTGAATGATTGGATATCGGACACCAGCACGTCGTATTCGGCGGGCTCGTCGTCAGGCGGTTCGTTCGACGGACGGCGCTGCTCGCGACGAATCCAATCCGTCGCGCCGGGCTTATCGGGGTTGCTGCGGGTCAGGTACGAGATCACCGTCTGTTCGGACTCGTTGGCATCCGCCCACAACACCCGGTGCCCGAGGGTCGAGAACCGAATCTCGGGAAACCTGCTGCTCGCCTTGCCGATCATCATGGTCCGCGGATGCGTCGCGTTGGTGTCCTCGTTCCTCGACAGGTACGCGGCTTCGAAATCACCGACCACCCGCGACAGCGCCATCCGCAGCTCGTGGTTGCGCTCCTCGTATTGCTCGAACGTCTTGCGTGCGTTGGAGGTGTTAGAGATCGTCCGCCACGCGAGCGACATCATCACGACCAGCACCGCGGACGCGATCATCACTTCGATCAGAGTCAGACCTGATTGGCCGCGCCGCATGGTCATTTCCCCGATCCCGCGCCGCTGCCAGCGGTGTCGTCGAGATCCTGCGAGCCGAGGCCGGACAGCACCTTGTCCATCGCAGGTGCATCGGTGAAATACGCGACGACGACCATGTCGCGATCGCGATCCGCGACCTTCCACTTCACGGTCAGCGTGACCTTGCGGATCGACGCTTTGAGCACGTCGGAGAACATCTGAAACTGGCTCTGGACGAATGACGCACCCGCTTGCGCATCGATATCGCCCCCGCTGCCGCCAAACCCGCCGCCGAGCATCGACAACATCCCGCCGAGCGCGCTGTCCCCGAACCCTCCGCTCGCCGAACCCGCATCCGAGCCCGAGCCCGAACCTGCCGATCCGGTGAGCGCCTCGGCATCACGTGCCTTGGTGAGCTCCTGCAGCTTGTCGAAGCTCGGCAACTCGACTTGATCGACCTTGTACGAATAGGTGACTCCGGGCCACCCCTCGTCTTCGAACGTCTGCTCGCTGGTCTCGGATTGATCGGTGTCCGAGAATCCGTCTTTGAGCAGCTTCTCCTCGATGTCGTACATCTTGGCGCGCGCGAGCTCGGTCACCACGCCCATCATCTGCGCCTGACGCGCGCCGTACATATTCGACGCCGCGTTGCGCATCAGCACCACGAGCGCCAGCGCGAGCAGCGCGAGGGCGAGCATCACCTCGAGCAGCGTGAACCCGCGGGTGCGGTTGATCCGGCCAGGAGTCATCGGTCGTCCTCCCGGGTCGCATCGCGATCGCCCATCGCGTTGCGCAACATGTGATCGTCGACGCTGCGCAACTCTCCATCGCGCATCTCGACACGCCCGGTCAACCCATGAACCAGGACCGTGAACGTCGCGCTGCCATCGGTCAGCTCGATCACCGCCTTCTCGGCCGAGCCGACCGGAAAGAAGTAGATCGATTCGACCTCGTTGGTCACCGCAGCGTCGCGGTGTTGCACCCACAGCTGCTTGAACTTGATCCCCTTCTCGACGTTCAGCCGGCGATGCCAGGTCTTGGCGCGTTGGGTCAACGGATCGATCCCGGAGTCGCCGGTGAATCCATCCGCTGGTGAGCACGTGCGATCGGCGACATGCTGACCGGCGATCGCGATCGCCTTCTTCGCCGCCTCCTCCGGATCGCCAGCGGCGAACGAGTCCTCGGGCAACTGGCTCAGCCGCTGCTTGCCGCGTTCGATCGCTTCCTGGGTCTCCTTGTCGGAGCGCTTGATCTGATCGTTGCGAACGATCGCCGTCTGCCCCTGACACACCTCGACGACATAGATCTGCTTCTCGAGATCGATCAGCACGCGATGCAGCTCGCCACGCTCGATCGCCATCTGGCTGGTGCGGCGGATCACCGCCGCGAGCTCGGTGGCATCATCGACGAGGTCGGCCTTGGTGACGCGACGAAATCCCGACCGTGCCAACGCCATGCCCGCGCCGATGATCGCCAGCACGATCATGATCTCGAGCACGGTCATCCCTTGCGGGCCGCGCTGGCGAGGTCGAGCTGGCGATCGAGTCGACATGGTGGTGGTGTGGTGTGGCGAGGGCTGACGTGCCGCAGCTACCAGGTCTTGAGGTCGTCTTCGGTGCCTTCCTTGAGGTCCTCACCGAACGACATCACCGCGAGTCCCTTGGCTCCGGCCGGCAGGTTCGCGCCGCAGAACATCTTGTATTCGGTGCCCCACGGATCCTTGGTGTTCTGCTTGTCCATGAACTCGCTGAGCGCGCTCAGGCTCTCCGGGCATGACTTCTGCGGGTTCGACTGCGCCCACTGGGGGTACGCCTCGTACGCGTACTTCTGCATCTCGATCTTGGCGATGTCGACCTTGCCCTTGCCGAACATCTTCATGACGCGAGGGCCGACGACCAGGCCCATGACGAGCGCGAGGATGGCGAGCACGATCATGATCTCGAGCAGGGTCATGCCGCGTTGAGCGTGACGAGACGAACGAGCGAGGCGGGTGGCTAGCGAGCGCATACAGGTCTCCTTTTGACGGTCACTTCGGACCCGTGATCTGACCGAGGTCCATGATGGGTTGCAGGATCGAAAACACGATGAACGCCACCGCGCCGCCCATGACGACGAGCATCAGTGGTTCGAGCAGCGCGGTGAACCTTCCGAGCTTGGCGTCGACTTCCGCCTCGTAGGTCGCCGAGACCCGCTCGAGCATCTCCTCGAGCTGACCGGCGCGCTCGCCGACCGCGACCATGTGGATCATCGTCGCCGGGAACTCGCCGGATTTCTTGAGCGTCTGCGCCAGCGATTCACCCTCGGTGACCGCCTGCTTTGCCTGCTCGACCGCCGCCTGGAGGATCACGTTGCCCATGATCTGCTTTGCGGTATCGAGCGAGCGCAGCATCGGCACGCCGCTCTTGAGCATCGTTCCGAGCGTGCGCGCGAACCGGCTGACGTTGATCGTCCGTACCAGCTGGCCGAGCACCGGCAGCTTGAGCACGAACCGATGCCACACCGGCTTGCCGTCCTTGGAGCGCGCCCACTTGAAGAACAGCACGGTGCCGATGATCGTGGCCATGATCAGCCACAGGATGTTCTTGCCGACGAAGTCCGACGTCCCGATCAACATCCGCGTGTTGATCGGCAGGGTCTTGCCCTGCTGGGTGAACATCGAGGTGATCTCCGGAATCACCTTGACCATGAGGACCGTCATGATGCCGACGCCGACCACGACCATCACGGCCGGATAGACCATCGCGCCCTGGACCTTCGACTTGAGCTTCTGCGCGCTCTCGAGGAAGTCGGCCAGCCGGCCGAGCACCTCGTCGAGGTTACCGGCCACTTCGCCGGCTCGCACCATCGACACGAACAGCTCGTCGAACAGCTTCGGGTGCTTGGCGAGCGAATCAGCGAGCGACAGGCCCTCGTTGACCGCGGTCCGCACCTCCGCCACCGGAGCCTTGAGCCGGACGTTCTGGATCTGCTCGACCAACGCGCCGAGCGCCTCGGCGAGGGGAATGCCCGCACGGAGCAGCGTGGCCATCTGGCGCGTGAACGCCGCGATCTCGGTCTTCTTGACGCCGCCGATCAACCCGCCCAGATCGACATCGCGCGACAGCCCGCCCTTCTTGGCGTTGTGCTCCTTCGCTGCCTTGCCGCCGCGCGACAGCTCGAAGCTGGTGACCAGCACGCCATCCTTGCGAAGCACCTGGCGCAACACCTTCGGCGACTCCGCATCGCGGACCCCCGCGATGGTCTTGCCGCTCGGTCCGACGCCTTTGAATGCGTACATCGGCATTAGCAACGCCCTCCAGTCCGACGTAGAAGTGCACGTGCACGTGACACGAGCACGTCTACGTACACGATCTGAGGGTGGCGACGCATTAGTCGGAGCTCTCCGCGGTCATCAGCATGACCTCTTCTGGCGTCGTCATGCCCTGCACGACTTTGCGCGCGCCGTCGAACCGCAACGACACCATGCCGGCTTCGACGGCCGCGTTGCGGATCGTGCCCGCGTCGGACTTATCGAGGCATAGCCGGCGAACTTGATCGCTGATCATCAGCAGCTCGTAGATGCCGGTTCGACCGCGATAGCCGAGCTGGTTGCACGCCGGGCAACCGACCGGCTCGAACACGGTGCCCACCGGCGGCGGGCGGATGCCCTTCACGTTGGGGAACTGATAGGCGCCGGAGAAGAACTTCCGCGAGTCGAGCCCGAGCTCGCGCAGCATCTCCTCCGACGGCCGCACCGGCCGCGCACACTCGTAGCACGGCCGTCGCACGAGGCGTTGCGCGAGCAAGCCGACCAGCGATGACGCGACCAAGAATGGCTCGATCCCCATGTCGATGAGGCGCGTGATGCCGCCCGCGGCGTCGTTGGTGTGGACGGTCGAGAACACCAAGTGACCGGTGAGCGACGCGGTGATCGCGACCTCGGCGGTCTCACGATCGCGAATTTCGCCGACCATGATGACGTCCGGGTCGTGGCGCAAGAACGAGCGCAGCCCCGACGCGAACGTCAGATCGATCTTCGAGTTGACCTGGGTCTGCGAGATGCCCTCGAGCTGATACTCGACCGGGTCCTCGACGGTGAGGATGTTGATGTCGGGCGCGTTGATCTCCGACAGACACGCGTACAGCGTCGTCGTCTTACCGGAGCCCGTCGGGCCGGTGACCAGCAAGATGCCGTGCGGCCGCGCGATGATGCTGCGGATCAGCGCGAGGTGATCCTCGGCGAACCCGATGTCGGCGAGCCCGAGCAACACGCTCGATCGGTCGAGCAAACGGATCGTGATCCGCTCGCCGCCGGCAGTCGGCGCGGTCGCGACGCGCATGTCGACGTCCTTGCCGGCCATCTTGCGGCGAATTCGGCCGTCCTGCGGTAGCCGCTTCTCGGCGATGTTGAGCCCGGCCATGATCTTCACGCGGGCGATGATCGAGGGTTGGAACTTCTTGGGCGCGCGCTTTGCTTCGCGCAACACACCGTCGATCCGATAACGAACGATGATCTCTTTTTCGCCGGGCTCGACGTGAATATCCGAGGCGCGGTCCTTCGCCGCCTGGAACATCAACGAGTTGACCCAGCGAATGATCGGCGCCTCGTCGTTGGCGTCGAGCATGTCGACGAGCTCTTCCGATTGAAACTCCTCGGACTCCTCATCGTCCTTCTTGACGCCCTCTTCGAGCTCGGAGACCCCGCGCAGCCGGGTGTACGTCTTGTTGATGTGATCGACGATCTTGGCGCTCGACGCCACGACCGGCTCGACGGGCTCGGACAGCAACACGGCGACGGCATCGATCACGTCGACCGCGGTCGGATCGGCGATCGCGACCAGCACCCGGCCAGCCGAGTCGCGACCGTACGGCAGGATCAAGCGCTGGCGCGCGAAGTTGATCGGTAACTTGTCGATCAACTCCACCGGGATGTCCTCGGCGCGCGGCAGCTCGCGCAGGTACTGCATGTCGGCCTGCACCGCGAGCGCGAGTGCGAGTTGCTCTTCGTCGATCAGTCGAAGCCGCACGAGGACCTCGCCGATCAGGCCACCTTCCTCGCGCTGCTTGGCGAGCGCCCGCTCGATCGAATCGCGAGGTACTCCACAGCGCGCGACGAGGACCTCGCCGAGCCGGTGACCCGCCCCGATCTCGATCACGCCAGGGCGGCGATATGGCAGGCCGGGAGTCTCCACCTAGGGTTCCTTCTTGGCTTCGGGCTTGGTCTCGGCCGCAGGCTTGGCTTCGGGCGTTGCGGGCTTGGCATCCGGCGCAGGCTTGGGCGCGTCCGGATCATCGATCCCCGACGGCGCGTAGTCGATCGCGCCATCGAACACCTGGGTACGACCGCCGAACGCGCGCAGGGTCTCGATGTCCTGCTCGACCGAGAGCACCGCGCGGTTGATCTCCTCGATGACACCGCGCTTCCGGCGGTAATCGATCTGCGGCAGATACTTCATTTCGTTGAGCGTGGTGAACGTGCGCACGAACTCCTCGCGCTCGCGGCTCTTGCGCTCGCGGATCGCCTGGAGATCGAGCTGATCCTTGATGATGTACGGCGTCAGCACGATCAAGAGGTTCGTCTTCACCTTGGTCTTGGTGGAGTACTTGAACAGATAGCCGAGCAACGGGATGTCGCCAAGCAGCGGCACCTTGGTGACGCCATAGCTGTCCTTCTCCTGGATCAAGCCGCCGATCACCACGCTCTGCTGATCGCGAACCACGACCTGGGTCTTGAGCTTGCGCTCCGTCCACGTCGGTCCGAGCTCGGGATCTCGGCTGCCGATGTCCTTGATCTCCTGCTCGATCTCGAGCCGGACTGCGTCGTTGCTCGAGATGTGCGGCGTGACGTTTAGCGTCAGGTTGAGCTTCTCGCGCGCGATGTTCTGGCCGATGCCGCCGGGGAGCGCACCGGTTGCGCCTCCGGTCGGAAGCCCGATGCCGCCAAACGACAAACCCGACTTGTACGGAATGTTGTTACCGACCGAGAACTCGGCTTTCTCGTTGTCGATCGCGATCACGTGAGGTGCCGACAGCACGTTGGAGTTGGTCTGCCGCGCGACCGCCTGAAACAGCAGTCCGTACGACGGAATGCTGACGCCGAGAAAGGTCTGCGAGTTGGCGAGTGGCGAGCCGAGCAATCCGCCGACCAAGCCGGTCGCCGCGGCGAGCGTCTTGACGTCGAGCGACTTGAGCTCGGGGGTCTGGACGCCTGCGATCAACAGATCGCCGTTGTTGACCGGCAACCCACCGTGCGAGCTGGTTCCGATCTGGAGCGTCTTGTCGAGGTTGACCTCGAGGATCAGCGCTTCGATGAAGATCTGACGGCGCGGTTGATCGAGCCGCTTGATGACATCTTTGATCGCGAGATAGTCACGACCGCTCGACATCACGATCAGCGAGTTGGTCGGCTTGTCGCCGATCACCCGGACTTGGCCTTCGAGCGACGAGCCGAGGTCACCCACCGGCGAGGGTGCCGGTGGTGGGGGCGGTGCATTTCCGCCTGGCTGGCCTGGCCGACCTTGGCGATTGCCTTGCTGCTGGCCCTGCCCGACCGCGTTGGTGAGCGTAGTCGCGAGCTCTTCGGCGAGCGCGTTCTGCAATGGGTACACGCGGATCGATGTGCCACCCTCGGCCTCGACGGCGATGTCGAGCCGATTGACCAGTGCCTTGACCCGGAGATAGCCCGACTCGCTCGACACGACGATCAGCGTGTTGGTGCGATCATCGACCAAGATCTTCGAGGGCACCGCAGCCGCCACGTCATCGGTGCTCGGCGCTGCAACCGCCGGCGGTGCTCCCGGCGCCGCGGCGCGTCCCTTGCCGCTCGCCGGCGCGCCCGGTGTCGCGGGAGCGCCACCACTCGCACCGAGCCCGAGGATCTCGTTGATCTTCGTCGCGAGCGCGGTCGCGTCGGCATGCATCACCGGAATCGTGTAGATGCCCTCGTTGTTGCCCGGCACGTCGATCGCGCGCGCGAGCGACATCATGTCCCGGACCTGGCTCGCGTAATCGGTGATGATCAACATCGAGCCTGCCGCGCGGACGTCACCCGCGGGCGACTTGATCGCCTCGAGCGCCTGACGCAGCGTCTCGACCTGCGCATACGACGGCCGCATCACGTAGCGAACGACTTGGTCCTCGTTCGCTGGAACGCCGCGCTTCAAGATCGGCACGGTCTCGCTCTTCGCCGCCGTGCTCTCCACGATCCGCAGCACGTTGCCCTTGGGCACCACGGTGAGTCCCATCGTCGAGAGCGCGACGAGGAACACCCGGTACGCCTCGGTCGGCGTCATCTTGACCGGCGCCATCACCGTGACCTTCTTGCCGGTCGACACGATCCGCGGATCGAGCATGAAGTTCTTGCAAGTGAACCCCATCGCCCACGCGATCAGATCCTTGAGCTCGGTCTCGGGCTTGAACGTGACCGCCACCATGCCGCTCTTGATCTTCTTGCAGCTGTACAGCGCGTCGTCTTCCCCAGGCGCCGTCGTCGCAGCGCTCCCGCCGGCGGGCTGCTGCGCCAACGCGGGTTGCGCGAGTGCGCACACCAAGACCGCGACCATCGCCGCCGCAACTCCGCCCAATCTACGTTGTGACATCTGCATAGTGGATCTCCGGATCATCGGCCCGTCGTCTCGCTGGAGGTTGGCTGTCGCGTTCATCGGATCGTGTACTTCATGGTGACGGGCTTCCCACGGCGGACGACCTCCAACTCGAGCGAGGTCGCCTCCCTAAGCTTGGTGTAGACCTCGAGCGCCTTATCCACGGTGGTGAGCTCGAAGCCGTTGATCGACGAGATCGTGTCGCCGTTGCTGAGCCCGAGCTTCGCGTACGCCGAGTTGGGACGGATCGCGTAGAGCTTGAACCCGTTGCTCTTGCCGTTCTGAACCGATGGTACGACGCGCGCTCCCTTGACCCACGCCATCGGGTTCGCGAGCACCTTGTCCATCAAGCCCTTGTCGAGCTCGTAGGTGTTCTCGCCGGTCTTCTTGATCCCGGCGTCGATCTGCGCCTGCATGTCGTCTTTGCTGGGCTCGCCGCTCGGCGGTGGGGCCGCCGCGACCGCCACCGGCGGAGGATTCGCGCCGTGCAGCACGACTCGCTCGACCCGGCCGTTGTTCTCGAAGTCGACGTATTGGAAGTGAATCGACTTGATCACACCGCTCGCCCCGGGCATTCGATCGTTCACCGAATACGCGCCCTGCTTGTGGCTCTCGGTGTTGATGATCGTCGCGTACGAGGTCTCTGGTTTGTCCGTCGACACGTTGGTGGCGAGCAGCTGGAGCGGCAGCGTAGTCACCGCGATCGACGACGGATCGGTATTCACGACAACCGGCGGGGTGCACTCGGAACAGAACATGTTGCGGTTCTGGAACTGGGTGCCGTCCTTGGTGTGAACCGGCTTGGCCGGTATCGAATCTGGACGCGCGACCACGGCGAGCTTGGGCGCGGTCTTGGGATCGCCGAGGAACTTGCCCTCGAGGATGTGGCCGGTGGCCTTCGCCGCGAACGTCGAGCACACGATCACGGTGACCACGCCGAGCAGCCAAAAGTACCGCTTGATCAGCTCCTGCATGACTCAGTGATCCTCCCCCGGTGGCTTGTCGCTCGCCGGATCGTCATCGGCGAGCGGCTCATCGGGATCATTGGTCTCGAGCCGCCGGTAGATCGTGCGTGTCGCGATCCCCAGCAGCTTGGCTGTGAGGCGCTTGTCACCGCGGGTGTGACGAAGCGTCTCGTGGATCACCCGCATCTCGATTTCGGCCAGTGGCATGCCGATCGGAAACGTGAGCGAGCTCGCCGAGGCCGTGCCGCGGCCGCGTTCGCCCTCGCGCAACTCGCGCGGCAGCGCATCCTCATCGATCATGGTGTTGCCCGCACGGGTGAGCACGACGGCGCGCTCGATCGCGTTCTCGAGCTCGCGAACGTTACCTGGCCAGCCGTAGTCGACGAGCCGCTCGATCGCAGCCGGCGAACAGCCGGCGATCGCCTTGCCATTCTTCTCGGCGTAGACCTGCGCGAAGTGCTGCGCGAGCAGCGGAACGTCGTCGCGGCGGTCGCGCAGCGGTGGCACGTTCACCGGGATCACGTTGAGCCGGTAGAACAGATCCTCGCGGAACCGGCCGGCTTTGACCTCGCCGGCGAGATCGACGTTGGTGGCCGCGACCAGCCGGATGTCGATCCGCCGCGCTTTGCCGCTGCCGCCGAGCCGCTCGATCTCGCCCTCCTGCAGCACGCGCAATAACTTGACCTGGACGTGGCGCGAGATCTCGCCGATCTCGTCGAGGAACAGCGTGCCGCCATTCGCGGCTTCGAACCGGCCGTCGCGCGCAGCTGCGGCACCGGTGAATGCGCCCTTCTCGTAGCCGAACAGCTCGGCCTCGAGGATCGACTCGGGGATCGCCGCGCAGTTGACGGCGAGGAATGGCCCTTTGGCCCTAGCGCTGTTGTCGTGCAGCGCCCGGGCGAGCAGCTCCTTACCGGTCCCGCTCTCGCCGAGCAGCAACACCGTGGCCTCGCTCGGCGCCGCCTGCATGACGATGTCCATCGTGCGGCGCCACGCGAGCGAGGTACCGATGATCTGGCGGCGGCGCTTCTCGGCGAGCTGTGCCTTGAGGCTTCGATTCTCGACCAGCAGCGATTGCTTCTCGAGTGCGTTCTTGACGATCCGGACCACGTGCGCGCGCTTGAGCGGCTTGGTCACGAAGTCGTATGCGCCTTCTTTCATCGCATCGACCGCGGTCTCGACCGTGCCGTACGCGGTCATCAGCACGACCTCGGTCTCCGGCGCGATCGTCTTGGCCGCGCGCAACAGATCCATGCCGCTGGTCTGCGGCATCATCAGATCGGTGAGCAACACGCCGACGCGATGCTTGCGCAACAGGTCCAACGCCCCATTGCCATCGGTGGCAGCCAACACGTTGAGGCCCTCGCGCTTGAAGATCTTGGTCAGCGATTCGACGATCGCCGCCTCGTCGTCTACGACCAGGATGATGCCAGCATGCTCGGGGTCGCCGCGCAGCTCGGTCGGCTCGTCAGGGGCGGACGCGCTTCCGCCGCCATCGACTTGCGCCGCCGCAAACCGACGGAACGGGCCGTGCGCAGGCTGATTCCACATGGTGTTTCCCTTAACAAGTCGTGGGCCAGCTCGAATTCCACCAAGCTGTTGACATCACTGGAGATCTGTTCGCTATGCCCTCGAGATGTTTGTCAGTTTGGCACACAGGACAACGCCCCCTGTCAGCCTGACAACCACGGTCGGTCTACCCAGTAAGGAGCGGCGAGACGTTTGCGGTGGTTCGCGATACGAGCTCCGCGCTAGAAGGGGCCCGCGATGCACGGCCCGATGCTCAGATCTTTCGCCGCGCTCGCGCTGGTCGCCGGCTGCCGCGCCGGCTTCGATCCGGTGACCCGTGATCGCGACTCGATCGACGCGGGCTCGGTCCCCCTACCGATCGACGCACCTACGCAGCCGGCGACGCCCGCGTTGCTGATGTGGCTGCCGATGGATGATGGGATCGCCGATGGCATGGCGAACGACGCGTCGGGCAACAACAACAACGCGTGGTGCGTCGACGGTGCTTGCCCGCGTGAGGTCCCCGGTCACAACGGGCTCGCGCTCGCAGGGTTCTCGTCGCTCGCGCCGGGCATCGAGCTCGCAGACGCCCCGCATTGGCGGCTCGCGACGTTTTCACTGACCGCATGGGTCAAGCTGATGAACCCCGGCAGCTACGCCGCGATCGTGAGTAAGCCGCTCGGCGGTGGCACGGCCAACAGCTTTCAACTTCAAATTCGCAATACCGGTGATCTGTCGTGCGTGATCTCCGACGGTGTCGGCGAAGCGCGGGTGACCAGCACCACCTCGATCCCGCTCGACGCGTGGACCCATACCGCGTGCACGTATGACGGCGCGCAACTCCGGCTCTACGTGATGGGCCAGCAGGTCGCCACACCTGTCGCGGGCATTCCGCTCGCGTACGACGAGCAGTCGGTGTTCATCGGCGCCGATCGCAACGCCGGCCAGCTCGCCGCCGCATTCGACGGCCACATCGACGACGTGCGGATCTATGCGGAGAGCCTCGCGCCCGAGACGATCGCGACGCTCGCCGAATAGCGAGCGCGTTACTCGAGCGGCACGACGCCGGCGACGTTTGGGGTCTCGGTGTCGCCGATGTCAGCTGAATTGCCGTGTCCTTGTTGGCCATCACCGCCCGCGCCCCAGCATTGGACGTGATCGCCGACGACGACCGCACAGCTATGCGCACCGCCGAGCGATAACCGCAACGCGCCGGCGGTGAGCATCACCGTGCCGGCCGTTGCAGGCAGCTCACCATCGCCGATCACCAGCTCGTTTCCGTAACCGAGTTGGCCGTTGTCTGCAGCGCCCCAACATCGCACGCCGCCGCCGCTGAGCAGCGCGCAGGTGTGGTTGCCGCCCGCAGCGATCGCGATCGCAGATCCGCCGATGTTCACCGTTCCCGCGCTGGACGGATCCTCGGTATCACCGATGGCCGTGGTGTTGCCGTAGCCCAATTGCCCGGACGCATTGTTGCCCCAGCACCGCACGGCGCCGCCGGTCATCAGTGCACAGACGTGATTGCGTCCCGAGGCCAGCGCAACGGCGGTGCCTCCGAGCGTGACGTCGCCAGCCGCGGACGGCGGTTCGGTATCGCCGATGTCGACGGTGTCGCCATAGCCGAGCTGGCCGAGCGACGCGTCCCCCCAGCACCTCACGGTACCGACGGTGGTCAACGCGCAGGTGTGTTGATCACCGGCGACGATCTGAGTCACCGTCGCGCCCACCATGACATCACCCGCGGCGCTCGGTGGTTCGGTGTCACCGATCGACGTGGTGTTGCCATAACCCAAGCGGCCGGCGGCGCCGGTCCCCCAGCAGCGAACCGCGCCAGTTACGAGCAACGCGCAGGTGTGCGCCGCCCCGGCTGCGAGCTGATTGACCATCGCGCCGACCGCGACCACGGCGACCGACGACGGCGGCTCGTCGTCTCCGATGTCGACCTGATTGCCGTGGCCGGTGCGCCCCACGTTTCCAGATCCCCAGCATCGGACCTCGCGAGTATCGAGCAGCACGCAGGAGTGATCTTCGCCGGTCTCGACGGCGAGCGTGGTGCCACCGATCGCGACGTCACCGCCCGCGCTGGCGGGCTCGCTATCTCCGATCGCTTGGGTGTGGCCGTAGCCCAGCTGACCTTGCGCGTTGCGCCCCCAGCACCGGACACGTCCGCCGTCGAGCACTGCGCAGGTATGGGCGCCTCCCGAGCTGATGCTCTGAACGCTCCCCCGCCCGATGCCGCTGTCGCCTGGCGCATCGACCGTACCGTCGGAGGTGCCGCCCGTATCGGCGCCTGGGTCGCCGTCGCGGCGATCCCCACTGCCACCGGCGGCAGAAAACGGATCGAACCCGAGCCGACCGCAACCGGCGACGAGGAGCCATGGCACGCACCACCCGACGCGCACCCCACCAGGGTATCACGAGCTCGACGGCGAACCGCTGCGGGCCTTGCCATCGGTGGGGCGCGGCTTGCGCAAAGCCGCTGGGACCTGGCGCGGCAGGGTGACGGTGAAGGTCGTACCTTCGTCCAGCTTGGTGGTGACCTCGATGGTCCCGCCGTGACGCTCGACGAGCTCGTGAACGATCGACAGGCCCAATCCAGTTCCCTCACCGACATCCTTGGTGGTGAAGAACGGATCCCAGATCCGCGGCAACACCTCGGTGGGAATCCCGGGTCCGTTGTCGCTGATCTTCACGATCACCTGCTCCGCGGTGCCGGTGGTCTCGATCTCGATGGTCGCGTTGTCGCGCCCGGTCAGCGCTTGTGCGGCGTTGGTCAACAGATTCATGAACACCTGGTTGATCTGACCCGCGTGTCCGCGCACCCGACCGACGTCGCCATAGCGCTTGGTCACCGTCACGTGCTGCTTGAGTAAATGCCGCAGGAGCTCGAGTGAATCGTCGATCGACCGATCGACGTTGAAGTCGACGACGCTTTCGTCATCCGTGCGCGAATAGTTGTGCAGCGCCGAGACGATCGCCTTGGTGCGTTGGGCGCCGCGCTGTACCACCTTGACCATCTCGCGAACGTCCTTGGCTGCTTCGGTGCGCGTCGCCACGTCGGTGCTGTCGATGCTATCGATCGCCTCTTCGAGCGGCCCGACGGTATTGACGATCGCGTTGACCGGGTTGTTGATCTCGTGCGCGATGCCAGCGACCAGCTGACCGATCGACGCGAGCTTCTCGGACCGCACGAGCTCTTTCTGGGCACGCGTCAACGCCTCGAGCGCCTCCGCGAGCTCGCGGTTCTTGCGCGCGAGATCGGCGGTTCGCATCTGTACGGCACGCTCGAGGTCGATATTGACCTCTTCGGTCGATCGCAATTTGTCGCGCAACGCGCGCCGCATCTCTTCGAGCGCGAGCGTCAGCCTGCCGATCTCGTCGCCCTCCCCTCCCGCGGCCACCGGATCGGCGAGCTCGCCGCGCGCCATCGCATCGGCGCGCTGCTCGAGCTTGCGGATCGGCGACATGAACTGCGCCACGGTGAATGCGACGATCCCGCCGCATGCGCCGAACAACACCAGGAAGAACACCAGCAGCTCTTTGAGCGGGCGCTCCATCGAGGCACCGCGACCGCGATAGCTCGGATAGAACACGGCGACCGCGCCGAGGTTGTAGTTGTCACCTCGCCATTGCAGCACCAGCGGCTCGGCGCGACCGGTCAGCTGAGCGTCACTGATCGTCAGCAACTTGCCGCTTGCTTGATCGATCTGCGCGCGGACGTACCAAGGAGGTTTGGGCGCGCCGTCGGGACCACCACCGACCGCGGTGAGCTCGTCATCGGGAGCGATGTAATAGGTGACTGGTGTCTCGGGCGCGGTCGCCGCGATCCGGCGGAGCGCCTCGCGCACGCCCGCAGCCGATGGCGTCACGTCCTCGCCGATCTCGGTCTCGACCTTGGAGTGGACCCACGCGAGCCCGAGCCGGGACTGCCGGCCCGCGGAGTCATTCGCGAGGTTCTTGTATTGGACGAACCCCCACAATAGCGCCATGCCGCAGGCGAGCAGCACGATGCCGCCGAACGACAACAGCAGCTTGGTGCGCAACGACAGCGACGGCGCGATGCTGCGCACCGGGACGCGATAGCGCTGCGTCAGGTGAGACAACAGCGGGCGCAACACGTCGCGATGCCAAAGCTGCTCGTAGATCGCACCGGCGACCGCGAGCACCAGCGTCGCCACGGCGACGACGATCGTGTCGTCGATATCGAACCCGAGATGAAACCGAGCGACCAACGCGCCGACCAACGCGATCACCACCCACACCGCGATCGTCATCACCGCGAGGCGATACGGCAGCGCTTGCGCGCGACGAAAGATCACCGCCGCCGGCAGCGCCGACTCGACCGATTCACCGCGCGATACCGCTAAGTAGCGCCGCAAGTCGCGTGTGAACCACCGCGCGAACAGCGACCAGATCGCGAGCCCGACGACCGTTGCGGTCGGGAAGTAGGTCTCGAGTTGGAGGTACTGTTCGCGGCTGATCGGCAGGAAGTAGTAAGCGAACGCGGCCTGCGCGGCGAGCACGCCGCCGGCGACGATCATCGCGACCAGCATGAACCGGCGGAAGTGACTGTCGTCGAATCGCTTGAGTGGCGAGCCGGTGGCGAACAGCTGCGCGCGAACATCGCCGAGGATCTGCGCCCACCACAACGCGCGCACGCACGACACGACGTACGCGTGCACAGCGGCCAACGTGGTCAGCTCGGCGACTCGCTGCAGCGGCCAGCTCTGATAGAGGTGCAGGAACATTCCGGTCAGCGCGGCGGCCACCGCCCACAGCGCCGTGCGCAGCACGAGCACGCGTACGGGCGCGCGTAGCGTCACGCGGTAGGCGCGACCTGCGAGGTCTTTGTTGACGCGTTGGCCGCGGCGTCGGGCAGCGACGGCCGACCACACCGGCAGTAGCCACGCCGCTGTTGCCGCCAACCACACCAAGCATGCGCCGATCCCGACGGGCAGCGCGGTCTTGATCAACGTCGCCGTCGGCAGCGATGCAAGGCCGAACGCCGTCCACACCGGGTAACCGATCCCGAACAACTCGACGAACACGAGCACGACCCCGGGCACCAGGAATCGCCGCTTGAACGGCACCGCAGCGACGGCGAATGCCGACGATGCCGCCGGCTGCAGCTCGGGCTGTGACCCCCGACCGGAGCTAGGCGGTTCGCCGCTGGTGCCGTCGTCTGCGGACATCGAGCGGAGGATAGCCTGGAGCCGGAATAAGATGTGGCATGGACCGAATCGGCTGGCTGGGGCTGCTCGTCGGCATTGCCGGGGCGAACGTGGCCCACGCCGACGGCCCGATCACGAACCGAGACTACTCGATCGAGATCTACGACGGCGTTGCGATCGGCAACACGGCACAGGTTGGCATGGGAGGCGCCGGAGCGGCGCTTGTCGTCGGCACGGCCGGCACGTTGATCAACGCGTCAGCGCCGGCAGTCCGGCAAACCACGGACACTGATAGCTGGAGCTGGGACTATCACCTCGACTACCTCACCGGCACGTTGTCATCGGACTACGACAACAACGGGATCGTGACGGAGGAAGGCACCGGCGCCGCGTTGATCACAGCCGGATTCGGGGTACGAGTCCATGACTGGGCTGGAGCGCTGACCGCGACGGGCCAGAGCGCTCCGCTCGACAGTCCGTTTGGATTAGGTGCGCTGAACCTGCGAGCGCGGTTCGCGCTGGCCAAGTGGTTCCCATCGATCGACACGTCGATCGGCATCGGTGTGCAATCGGTATCGTTCGGGATCAGCAGCCCAGACGGGCTCATGTTCGGCGTGTCGGGCGCAGGCGCGATCGCGGGAGCGACCTACGCACCGCGCTCGCAGAACTTCCGCCTCGCGGTCGCGACCGAGAGCCAGATCCTCGGCGGAAAGGTCGACGATGACCTGCGTTGCGATCCCGAGAACTGCATGGGCTACATCCTGCCCGAGCAGATCGAGTCTTCGTGGCGCACGATCGTCGGCGGCGCGTATCGGTGGGCGCCCACGCAGTGGAATCAGCTCGTCGCTGGCCACTTTCGCGACGAGCGATCGCTGACGTTGGCCGGCGACGTCGTGGTCACGGGCCCGACGACCGACGGCCACAGTGTCGAAGCGTTCGCGCTGCAGCAATTGCAGCGCTCTGGTGCCAAGCCGGTGGTTTCGATCCGCGGTGGCGCCGAATTCGAGTGGTTGCCAGGCCGACTACGCGTGCGTGCCGGCAGCTACTGGGAGCCATCCAGGTTCGAGCGGCTGACCGGCTATCGCGATACTGGCGGCCGCATCCACGCCACGTTCGGCGCCGAGGTCCGCGTGTTCGCGTTCAATCTGTGGGGCCCCCGCCGCGGCCGGCTGTCATTCACCGGCGACGTCGCGGCGCGTTACCGCAACGTCGCGATCTCGATCGGGTTCTGGCACTAGTGCTCCGACCGCGTGATTTTGATAGCGCCCGGCGGGCGAGGCGCGCCGAGCGCGAGGCGGGCGAGCGCAGCGCTACTAGCGGTAACGCCAGCGAGCACAACGAAGCGATCGGCGATGGATCGCGCGCCCGGTGCAGCGAAATCATGCGGTCGGAGCACTAGATGCCGAAACCCGCCAGCCCGCGCAGCGGAGATTTGCCGCCAACGCGACGGCGAGACCGCCGAGCCGGGAACAAGCTCCGGCGGCTGCTGACTCACATCGCAAGGACTTCGGTGTGGAACTCTTCGCCGGCGCCGTTGACGTACGAGACGGTGACGGTGCGCGCCTGCGGATCGAACGCGAGCTTGGTGTGATTGTGGGTCGCGGTCGCGAACGTGAACTGCGGCGCCTGGAGCGTCCACGACAGCGGGTTGTCGACCGAGGGCCCGCCGGGTCCGCACAGGATCTCGCGCTGCGTCGCACCGGGCTGCCCCGACGTGCCGACGTGGCTGATGAACGCGAGGTGAAAGTCTCCGGAGATCCAGGTCACGCCGGTGATGTCGTTGTCGTCGATGTAGCTGAGCAGCTCGGTGCGTTGAGCGCCGAACGCTTCCCAGGTGTCACCCGTGATGAACCCGCCCGCGTCCCACAAGACCGGCATGTTGGTGATCGGCACCGAGTTCATCATCACCTTGAACACCGCCGGTGACGCGGACAGCGCGCCCTTGAGCCACGCGAGTTGCTCCGGCGAGATGTACAGCGGGTTGTCGGTGTTCTTGGTCGATGGTTTGCGTTCGCCGCGGGTGTCGAGCACGAACACCTCGAGCGTCTTGCCCCAGCGCGCCGATCGCCAGATTCGCTGCGGCGCTTCGTCCGTCGTTGCGATCGCTGCATGCTCGAAGAACGCGGTCTTGGCGTCGGCGATCTGCTGCGTGTCGAGCGTCTCTGGGTTCCAGTTGTTGGTGACCTCGTGGTCGTCCCAGGTGATGTAGTGGCCGGTCGCGGCACGCAGCGCGATGTGAGCGGGACGACCGTAGTGCGCGATGTAGTCCTCGCGATAGCCGTCGAGCCGCTCCGACTCGCAATACACCGTGTCGCCGAGAAACAGGAACGCGTCGAACTCGCCATCGTCGGCGGCGCGCTGGATCGGATCGGGCGACTTGGTGTTCGAGATGCAGCAAATCGCGCCGAGCGTGACGGGCTCCATCGCGTCGTCGGCGATCGGCGCGCGGAACTTTCCAATCAGGCTACGACCCGCTCGCGTGGTTCCGTCGGAACCGAGCTCGAAGAAGCTATAGCGGTAACGTGCGCCCGGCACGAGCCCGGTGAGCTGGACATGGACGAACCCGGCGTCGCTGGGCGTCGCGGTGAATGGTCCCAGTTGTTCGATGTGGCTCTGCCCCTCGACCCGCCATGCCACGGCGGCGAGTGCAGCGCTGCCGGTGTACTTCGTCCACAACACGCCGCGGTCGCCCGCGAGGTCACCCGCCGAGACCCCCAGCTCGAACCCGGCTACCTCCGGAACGCTATCCGGCGGCACGATCGCTTGGGCATCGGGCGAATTATTCAACGGCGGATCGCCCGCGTCAGGAGCCCCTGCTGGGTCGGCGCCGTCGGAGCACGCACCGAGCGCGAGAGTTGCGGTTCCGACTGCTGCGCCCTTGAGGAGATCGCGCCGGTTGATGGTCACGGCGCGCATCCTACTCCCAGGCAACGAACTGCGACGGGCTTTTTACGGCAGAGTGAGCGTCGCAAAATTGCGGCGACGCCGTAACCATCCAATCACTGCGACGCCGATCAGGACGGCACTCGAGCCTGGTTCACCCGTTGCTCGGCAACCGCCCGTCGGTGGCGCCTCGGGGTCCTGTGGAGACCCGTCGCCGTCCGCCGTCGACGGAAGCCTAAACGGTTCGATACACGCCTGGTTGCCGGTTCGATCGATCGCGCACGCGCGATAGTCCCACGGGCCACCCGAGGCTTCGTGCCAGAACGTCGTGCTCCATACAAACGAGCCCGACCAGCTGAGCTCGTGGATCGGTCCGGGTTGGTGTAGCGCCTCGATCCACACCCTCGTCATGTCGTCCGCACGCGCCGGCGCTTGAAGGTCGAACACGCGGACGTCGAACCGGCACGGCAGCTCGAGGCCCGGCGACAACTCGCATTCGAACGCGCCTGCGATCCGTGGTGGATGGCTGTCGACTGCAACGGCGTCGTTAGCGAGCTGCAGCTTGTCGGGAAACGCTGATTCGCCTTGCGCCTGCACCAGATCGATCCGGCCATCCCCGTTGAGGTCTCCGATCGCGATCCCGAGCGTGCTGGGTGTATCGGCCGGTACCGCGCCAGGATCCAACGTGAAGTGTCCCCCACCATCGTTGAGCAAGAGCCGGTCGTCGCCGAGGGACGCGATCAGCAGATCGGAATCGCCATCGTCGTCGACATCGAACCAAACGGCGGCGTTGTCGTCGGCATCGGCGGGATTCGCTGCACCGGTGAGTCGCGCCGAGGTTTCATCCGAGAACGTCCCCGCGCCGTCGTTGATCAGGATGTGCTCGCGCAGATCGAGACCATCGTTGATGGTGACCAGATCGAGATCATCGTCGCCATCGATATCCATCGCCTCGAAGTCGTAGTTATTGGCGAACGCCGGGAGCGCGTTCGGATCGTCGGTGAAGTGACCCTCGCCGTCGTTGCGGAACAGATAGCTGCGCGAGCACGCTTTGCACGCGATCAGCGCGTCGAGATCCCAATCGTTGTCGACGTCGACGAGCTCGAGCTCCCACGACCACTTCACCAACACATCCGGCATCTGGGTGGCGGTCGCGTCGGTGAACGTACCGATGCCATCGTTGACATACAGCCGCGTCCGCCCGCCGGGATAGCCGGGCGCGTTCGGCGCGGTGGCGCCCCACTCCGCGAGCAGCAGATCGAGATCGCCATCACCATCGACGTCGCCGCCTTCGAGATCGCCGATGCTAGTCAGCTGCTGCGGCAGCTGCGCGGTCGCGTCGATCCAGTCACCTTGGCTGGACACGAACAGCTTCAACTGGGTCTGATATGCGCCGCCCGTGATGATGTCGAGATCGCCATCGCGGTCGACGTCCACGGCTTTGATCGCGCGCGATAGCCCCATGAATCCATCGACAACCTGCTCCGAGACCTCGGTACAGCGCGGTGGCGCTGCGGTCCAATCGCCAAGGTTGTTCCAGATCCGCACCCGCTCCGGCGAACCGGCGCTCGAGTAGTTGCCGCCATTGGCAATCAGGATGTCGAGGCGGCCATCCTCGTCGAGATCGGCGACCTCGACCTTGTTGCTCCACTCGGCGGTGTCACCGAGACACGTCGCGGTCGCATCCTCCCAGCGCTGGGCGACCGCGGGACTCGTAGCCGCGATTACCGCAACAACCACCTGACATCGCATGCACGAGCAGTACGCCGAGCGCTCGCGGTTCACCATGGCGGTTGGATGACAGCTGCTTCGAGCGCCGCTCACCCGAGACCTCGCCGATACATCGGCAACTTACACGGCGCCCAACACGGGAACTGCGGAGCGGGCGTCTCGAAGTGAGAGCGAGATTGAGCGCGCGTGCCCACCCCACGTTGCGGTTGCGGCTAGGTTAGGCGCGATGAAGCGCCGCACGTTCCTCACGTTGGCCGGCGGGGCGAGCGCCGCAGCGATGCTCGGGCCGTGGATCCGGCGCTCTCATGCCGCGAGCTTTGGCGAGTTCCCGGCGGGAACGGATTCGGTGCAGCTCCCGGTCGCGCAGCGCGCGAAGAACGTGCTCGAGGTGTTCCTCTACGGTGGGCTGTCGCCGTGGGAGACGCTGTACTTGGTCCGCGACTACGGCAAGCCGACCGATCCAGAATTTCCCGATAGCCAGTTCTACGCGTTGCCCAACGGCACCGCGGCGGCGTTGACCAAGTGCGGCCTGACCGACGTACCGCGAGTGTTCGGCGCAGACGCCAACAAGGCCACCGTCGAGCTCGGTCCGTTCGCACAGCGCCTGTGGGACCGCGCGGACGTCGTCGCTCGGATGCGGCTCGTCGTGCAGCGGCACAACCTCGAGCCACACGAGGCGGCGGTACCGATGGCGCTCACCGGCCGGCCCGTCGGGCAACCCAATGCCGCAGGTCTCGGCACCCACATCCAACGCGCGCGTCAGCTCGCGGGCGCGACCCCCGATCGCGCATCGCCACAAGCGTACGTGTTCGCCACCGGCGGCGTCTCGAGCGACAACGTCGCGGCTGCGGCGGCCTCGGGAACCCATCCCGGTGGAGCCCGTCCGGTGCTGATCAAGACCGACAACGCTGCTGGGTTTACCGATCTGCTCGCGCGCACCACCGTCGGCGGCAACCGCGCACATCACGATGCGCTGGTCGGCGCCTATCTCGAACAGTACCGCGCGCGATTGTCGTGGCCCGACGTCGGGCCGGTGCGCAGCGCACGCACCGACGACCACGAGGTCGCGGTCCGCACGGCCGGCAACACCCATGCGATCCGTGGCGTGCTCACCAGCGACGTATTCGAGGAGCGAGCCGCGACCGCGTGCGATGTAACCCGACGCAGCCTTCCGCTCAAGGGCCGTACCGCGGCGCGCAAGCTGCTCACCCATCCCACCGAGCCAGCATCGTATGTCTGCGTCAGCGATACCGGACTCTACGAGGCATCCGGCGGCGGGGGCTACGACACTCACAGATCGAACGCGCGCGATACCGCCACCAACTTCGATCACATGCTGCAGGCCCTGCTCGGTGCGATCAATGCGCCGGGCGAAGCCGACCCGAGCAAGATCTCGCTCGACGACACCTTGGTCATCCTGAACACCGAGTTCGGTCGCACGCCGTATGTGCAGACCTTCGACGGGCGCAACCACTGGCCGTACGGTTACGTCACTGCCTTCATCGGCGGTCCGATCGGAACCGAGCACAAAGGCATCTCCGGGGCGATCGGACGCGACGCGCTCGCAGGCGACGGCGCCGCCTCGGCAGCCGAGAATCGGATCGCCGCGCTGCTCGCGCTGGGGATCTGGCCATTTGCCGGTGAAGGCTTCAACGTGGCGGACGTCCCCGAAGCGACCAGCGAGCTCGATGCGGCCGAGCGTGCGATCGCGAAGTTCCTCGGGAGGGCCGTGCGATGAAGCTGATCGCAGCAACCATCGTGCTCGGCTCGATCGTCGTGCAGGGCTGCTCGTGCGGCAACGACGTCGGTCATCGTCCTGATGCCGGCGATGACAACACCGACAACTCGTTCGATCAGTGCGGCGGGGATCCCGCGTCGTTCGTGCGCCAGGCGTTCCTCGCCCTCGACGGACGCCGGCCGAGATCGCAGGCCGAGGTCGACGTCTATGTCGATCTGTACACCGCCGCGGACGAGCTCGGCGATGACCCGAAGCGGGTGGTCGCGCGCGCGATCATGAACCGCCCGGAATTTGCAACCCGCTGGACCGACGTGGTCATGGACGCGCTACACGTCCAGCGGCTCGATGTTCAGAACGAGGCGAACTGCTGGGACATCCCGCTGCGCTCGCAGGTGACGCCCGAGCTCGCGATCGCCGTCCGCGACCAGACCGCCGATGTGAACGCCGGCGACACGTTCACGATGCTCGACCTCGCCAGTAGCGCGCTCGCGCTCGACGATCTCTCGCCGATCTATCGGGCTCAGCTGTATTCGCTGGTGTCTCACCCGATCCCGGCGGCCAACGTGGGTCCGGTCGACGCGGAGCTCGCACGGCGCGCCGATTTCGGCGAGACGTTTGGCGCCGCATTTCTCCATCGCGACACGGTCTGCCTCGGTTGTCATACCAGCGAGACCTCGGTCACCGACGACGACGACCCAGTGCTCGATCGCCACTGGCCGGTCGCTGGAAATCCAGAGCGTGCGGTCTACGGCGATCCGAAGGGCGTCGCTGCCGAGCGCGCTCATGCGGCGTTTCGCGTCGTCGATTTCGTGGATGCGGGTGACCACCGTCCGTGGGGTTGGAGCTCGCGATGTGGCACGTTCGCGTCGCCGAGCTCGATCGGCGATGACATCGCGGATGTCGACGCCAAGCTCGCGAGCGTCACCGGCAAGCGCGCGACCGTCTACGACGTCGAGGCGGCGCTCGCTCGCGGGTTCATCGCGCTCCGCGGCAGTGGGGTGGCTGACGATGCCGAGCTCACGGATCCGGACTCCGCGCTGGCGTGGCTCGTCGTGCTCAAGATCACCGAGGACGTGTGGCGCGAGACCACTGGCACGAGCTTGACGATCGCGAACTATTTTCCGCGCAATCAAGCCGCGAGCGAGCTGCTGCACTCGCTGGCGAACACGTTCGCGCAGAGTGGGTACTCACTCAAGGAGTTGCTGACCGCGATCGTGTCGAGCGATTACTTCAATCGCCAGCCTCCCGAAGCGGGGTGCGGCCCATCGCCGTACACCTACCCGAACGTGTTCGATCCGTGGGTGATCGCGGATCCGGATCCTGAACGGCGTCACAACGGCCCCGGCGACGCGGTCACGCCGATCGCGGCGCGAACGCTCGCGGCGGCCACCGCCGCAGCGCTCGAATGGCCAGCGCCCCCGGCGGCGTCGCGATTCCCCGACTATGGCGAAGGCTGCGCGAGCTTGAGCTGTGCGCAGATGGCCGCAGCTTGTCAGGATGAAGGCGAGTGTTGCACGACGCACAGCGCGGCGTGCGTGATGAACGGTGCAGTACCCGCGATCGAGCTCGCGTTCCAACGCGGCGTGGGCATGTTCCTGCGCAACAGCGAGCGCGGATTCCGTGGTCTCGATTTTCAGGGACGCTTGCACTGGGAGAACCGCTTCGGCGCGTGCACCAAGCCGCCGTGGGCAAACCAGGACTTCATCGATCGCCTGGTGATACGCGGATCATCGACGCCGACCGCCAGCGTCTCCGACGTGGTGAGCGCGCTCAAGGATCGACTGATCGGCGAGCCGTCGATCGGCAACGAAGCCGAGCGAGTCGCGCTGGCCGCGGCGCTCGGCAACCTCGATTCACCGGCGTCGACCGTCACGGTTGCCGCGCTGCGCACGGTGTGCGGTGCGCTGATCGCCTCACCTCAGTTCTTGCTTCAGGGCATCGCCGGGCGCGGCGGTGATCGTCCCGTGCTCACGCCCGCCGACGCGACTTATCAAGCCGTGTGCGGCAGCCTCGTGGAATCCGGCATCGGCGTCGCTGGCCGCATCGTCAGCTGCGGCGACGATGCCCTCACGCTCGCCGCGGCCCGCACCGCTGCGCCGCCCGTCGTTCCTGCCCCAGCTGTCACGATCGAGCCTCCGCTCCGCCGCCGCCCCCCGCTGCCGCGACAACCCGCGCCGACTCACGGCCCCTGAGCGTCATCGCCTCATCTTGGCTTTGTCGTCTCTTCCTCTTGCTCGGCCTTCCTGCGATGGTTCGCGGCGATGCGAAGCAACCCAACGTTTTTCGTGATCGCGCTGGCCCTATCGGCTGGCTGTGAAAAGAAGCCCAAGAACACGCAACCGCCCGCCACGCCGACCGCGCCTGACCCGGGCATGGCCAAGCCGAGTGAGCCCACGCCACCGCCCACCGGCACTGATACGCCGACCGCGGCTCCCACGGGCGATTCCGCCGACGTGCGGCCACCGACCGCCGAGGATCTTGCCGCGTACACCAAGGATATTCCGGGCAACGGCAAGCTGATGGCAAAGATCGAGACCAACATGGGCGCGTTCAACTGCGAGCTCTACGGGGACAAGGCGCCGATGACGGTCGCCAACTTCGTGGGCCTTGCCACCGGCAAGAAGCCCTGGCTCAACCCGAACGGCGGCAAGGTCGAGACCGGCAAGCCGTTCTACGAAGGTCTGACGTTTCACCGGGTCATTCCCCAGTTCATGGTCCAAGGTGGCGATCCGCTCGGCGTGGGGCGCGGCGGCCCGGGCTACGTATTCGGAGACGAGACCTCGAACGGGCTGACGATGAAGCCCGGCGTGCTCGCGATGGCCAACGGCGGACCCGGGACCAACGGCAGTCAGTTCTTCATCACCGAGACCTCGCCCGATTGGCTCAACGGCAAGCACACGATCTTCGGTCAGTGCGCCGAGATCGATCTCGTGAAGAAGATGACCGCGTTGAGCGGTCCGGGCGACAAGCCCAGCACGCCGATCACGATCACCAAGATCACGTTCAGCAAGCAGTAGCGGCCGGCATCCGCATGCGTCGTCGCGCCTGCGTGATCCCGGCTTCATGATCCACGGCGGCGAACTCGCAGGCCACGACATCGGCGGCCCGGGCTGCCCGTCAGGTGACGCACCCGATCGGCTCCGCCCGGCGATCGCCGGCGCCGCATGGTCGATTGCCGATCGCGGTCGTCAGCGTTAGGGTCGCCCCCGTGCAAGACGACCGCTTTCGGCTGATCACCGAGACCATCAGCGAAGTGTTCTGGATGGCGACGGCAGATCTCCGCAGGTGCTTCTACGTCAGCCCCGGGTTCGAGCGGATCTATGGCCGCAGCTGCCAGAGCGTGCTCGACGATCACGCCGCGCTGTTCGAAGCGATTCATCCCGACGATCGCCAATACGTGCGCAGCAACTCCGAACAGCGAACCGACCGAGACGCCTTCGAGATCGAATACCGGATCATTCGGCCAGACGGCGAACATCGATGGATCCGGGATCGCGGCTATCCAGTCGTCGGCTCGTCGGGACAGGTCGAGTACTACGTCGGGGTCGCGCAGGACATCACCGCGCGTCGTAACGCGGAGCTCGAGCACAAGAACATCGCGGAGCGGTTCACGCTGGTCGCGCGGACCACCAATGATGGGTTTTGGGACTGGGACATGGTCACGGACACGGCGTGGTGGAGTGAGACGTTCTACGAGCGATTCGGCGTCGATCGAAGCGTCCAACCGAGTCATCGCGAATGGAGCGAGCGGATCCATCCCGAGGATCGGGCGCGCGTGCTCGATGGATTCGCCGCGGCGTTGGCACGCGGCGAGGGCACCTGGTCCGACGAGTATCGTTACGTCCGCGCGGATGGCGAGGTTCGCGAGTCGTTCGATCGGGCATACATCATGTACAGCGCCGACGGGAAGCCCGTCCGCATGGGCGGCACCTTGATGGACGTCACCGACCGCCGAAAGCTCGAAGCGCAGCTGCGCCATGCGCAGAAGATGGAGGCGATGGGCCAGCTGGCGGGAGGCATCGCCCACGACTTCAACAATCTGCTCCAAGCGATCATGTTGGACATCCAGGTCCTCAAGAATCTGCCCGGCTTGCCGGCCAGGGGCTCCGACATCGCGAAGCACGTGCACGCAGCAGTCAAGCGTGCCGCGAGCCTGACCCGACAGCTCCTGGTGTTCAGCCGGCGTGAACCGATGCAGCCATTCCCGCACGACCTCGATGCGGCGGTCGCCGACCTCGCGCGCATGCTGCACCGCGTGCTGAACGAGGACATCTCGCTCCAACTCCAGCTCGGCGCTCGTGGTCTATACGTCCACGTCGACCGCGGGATGCTCGATCAGATCATGATCAACCTCGCGCTCAACGCTCGAGATGCGATGCCCGACGGCGGCTCGCTGACGATCGCGACCTCATCGACGACGCATGCATCACGACCGGGTGTCTATGCCTGCATCGTCGTTCGCGATACCGGCACTGGTATTGCGCCGGAGTTACTGCCGCGGATCTTCGAACCGTTCTTCACGACCAAAGGCCCGGGTCACGGCACGGGGCTCGGTCTCGCGATGGTGTTCGGGATCATGGAGCAACACGGCGGATGGATCGAGGTCGACAGTGAGCCCGGTCAAGGAACCACGTTCCGCGCGTACCTTCCGGCAGCCGAAGCACCCAACGTCGCAGCGGACGACCGGAGCTCGTCTCCCGGTATTCGCGGCTGCGAGACGATCCTCGTGGTCGAAGATGACGAACACGTCCGGCGAGTCGTGTGCGAGCTCCTCCAACAGCACGGCTACCGGGTCGTACAAGCCGACTGTGGAGCGGCTGCGCTCGAGGTATGGGACCGCGAGAACGGTCAGATCGATCTGGTTTATACCGATCTCGTGATGCCTGGAGGCATGAACGGCTGCCAGCTCGCGATCGAGCTCGAGTCGCGCCGGCCAGGCCTCCGTGTGGTCGTCGCGACCGGACATCGTCGCGACGTGATGCTGCGCGATCACCACAAGCTGCTGCACAAGCCAGTCAGCGCCGATCAGCTGCTCGATGCGGTACGGGCATCGCTCGATGGCGAGTAGCCGCGCTCAGCGAAACAGCCGGCCGCGCAGGTCGGGCGACGGTTGCGCGATCAGCTCGAGACCGACCGCTCGATCGCCGGAGGCGGCGGTCGCTGCGGCGAGCGCGGCTTCGACCGCGGATAACGCGCCGGTCATCGTGAAGTACGCCTTGCCGGCGAGATCGATCGCGAGCCGCACGTCGCGCACGATGACCTCGGCAGCCTTACACGCTGCATCGGCAGCCGCGATCGCCGAGCACACCGTCCGGGTCTCGATGACCGCCACCGCTTCCGCGCCGGCGTCGAGCGACCAATCCGCTGGCGCGACCGGCGCTCCGAGCATCGGCCACACCTGATCGTCCGCTGCGGCCAGCTCGACACGATCTAGCAACAGCTCGCCAGCGGCGCGAGCTCCAGCCGCCATCGCTTCCTCGACCTCGGCGACGGCGCCCTCGAGCATCACCAGATGTTTGCCGCCGGACACCGCACGCGACCCGATCAACAGCGCTGGCGCGCGCTTGAGCGCCGCGTCGGCGACCACGATGCCACGTGCGATCGTCGTTACCTCGAGGACACCGAGCGCGGGACCTCGTACAACCGCGTGCGAGCTCACACGAACCTGAACGCCTCTTTGAGTGTGCAGCGGCGCTCGCGCGTGAAGTGCTTCGCAGTGGTCAGCCCCTCGCCGGTCGGACTCGCGATCGTGAACGACGTGTATCCCTCGCCACCGAGTCCCAGACCGGCGTACGACGCATCGTTCTTGACGAAGATGCTGCAGTTGCACAGCCGCGCCATCGCCGCCATGTGATCGATGTTGAGTGAGTGCATCGTCGCCGTGTGATGGAACCCGTGCTCGCAGCGCAACGCCGCGGCGATCGCTTCGGCGGCGTCGCGTACGCGAAACAGCGGGATCACCGGCATCAACAGCTCGTGCTGGACGAACGGGTGGCCCTCCTCGACTTCGCACACCAGCAGCCGCAGATCGTGACCATGGCCGGTGATGCCGATCTGCTTCGCGATCAGCCCCGCGTCCTTGCCGACCCAGGCCTTGTTGACGTGATCGCCCTCGAGGATCACCTTCTCGAGCTCGCGGGTCTGGCGGGCGTCGAGCAGCAACACCGGCTGGCGCTGCAGCTGGCGCACCAGCTCGCTCGCGATCGAATCGACCGCGATGATCTCCTTTTCGGCGATGCAGACGATGTTGTTGTCGAGCGAAGCCCCGCGAACGATCGCGTCCGCCGCCTTGGCGAGATTCGCGGTCTCGTCGACTACCGCCGGCGGGTTGCCCGGCCCTGCGGCGATCACCTTTTTGCCGGAATTCATCGCCTGTTTGACGACGACCGGACCGCCGGTGACCACGACGATCCGCACCAGCGGATGTCTCATCAGGGTCTGGGCGCTCTCGACGGTGGGCCGCTCGATCGACACGATCACATCGCGCGGACCGCCGGCCGATTGGATCGCCTCGTTGAGCAGGTGCACGCACCAGTTACAGACCTGCGCCGCTGACGGATGAACGTTGAACACCACCGCGTTCCCCGCGGCCACCATCCCGATCGCGTTACACAGGATCGTCTCGGTCGGATTGGTCGTCGGCGTAACCGCGAGCAACACGCCATACGGCGCGTATTCGGTCAACATCAGCCCGTCGTCGCCGGTGTATGCGGCGGGGCGCAGGATCTCCGGGCCCGGCGTCTTCTCGGCGACCAGCCGGTTCTTGGACAGCTTGTCCTCGTAGCGACCGAGGCCGGTCTCCTCGACGGCGTAGCGCGATAGCAGCTCGTTGTTCGACAACACCGCGCGGCGCATCGCTTCGACCATCTTGATCCGCGTGGCGACCGGCGTGTTTTCGTTTTGCTCGAATGCACGCCGTGCCGCTTTGGCGGCCTGGTCGGCATCCGCGTAGACGCCATTGGTCCCGCGCGGAATGTTCGACTTCTTGCTCGGCTCTCCCGTAGCGGCTGCCCGCGCAGGTGGTGCAGGGATACCGCCACCGAGCCGCTCGAGTACCCGCGAGACGATCTCCTCGATCTTGCGTTCGTCGAGCATCGCCATCGTCAGGACTTCACGTAACGTCGTTCGCCACCGACCGCGATCTCATCGACGATCGCCATGATCGTCGCATCGACCGGCCGGTTCTGCGTGACCTGGGTCTGACGCGCTGACGAGCCCGCGCAATACAGCACGACCTCGCCGATCCCCGCGCCGACCGCATCGACGGCGATCGCGGTCGCCCCGTTGGGCGTCCCGTCGACATCGCACGCACGCACGACCAGCAGCTTCAGCCCTTCGAGCGTCGGCTCCTTGCGGCTCGCGACCAGCGTGCCGATGACCTTGCCGAGGACCATGCCTACTTCTTGTTGTCCGAAGACCCGGCGCGACCCAGCGGCAGCACGGCGTCGACGTTGGCATGCGGCCGCGGAATCACGTGCACCGACACGACCTCGCCCACGCGTTCGGCGGCGCGCTGACCGGCTTCCGTCGCTGCCTTGACGGCGGCGACATCACCACGCACCACGGCGGTGACGTAGCCTCCGCCGGTCTTCTCGTAGCCCACGAGCTCGACCTTGGCGGCCTTGACCATCGCGTCGGCGGCTTCGACCATGCCGACGAAGCCTTTTACTTCGATCATTCCGAGAGCGTCAGCCATCGTTTCCTCGCGTTCTTAGTGATCACTTATCGACAAACTTTTCGGGTTCCCGCCCGGTCACCGCAGCCAGCGCTGCTGTCGCAGCCGCTGCCGCCTCATCGATCTCCGCTTCCGACCCAGACATGTACAGCCGGCCAAACGCTCCGTAAGGAGTCACGTTGACCAGCGAAACATGCGCGGCCTTCTCGGCCTCGTTCGCCGCGAGCACGGCATAGCCCGCGGGCTCGCACTCGAAGATGAACAGCGACTCGCCGGGGAGCACCATCATGCCCTGGCTCGAGCGATTGATGATCTGCGTCTGATATGCCTCGACGCCGCGGATGATCTGGTTGGTCAATACGCGCGGCTTGAGCCGCTGCGACTGATCGACGCCGAGGTACTTTAGGATCGTCGCGCCCGCCGACAGCACCTCGCCCTTGTCGTGATCGTGGATCTCGAGCAGACCGTAGGCGCGCTCGACGACTTGCACTGCCGGCTGCACCTTGGTGGCCTTGAGCGCGGCGTCGGTGACTTGATTGATCGCGATCCCCGGAGCGATCTCCACCCAGAGCGATGCTTGAAATGGGACCGGCAGGAAGCCACGCGCGGTCTTGCCGATGAACGTGGCCTGCTGCGGCTGCAGTGCGTCGAGAAAACAATACGTACGCAGAACCGTAGCCACGATGGTCGGCACGCTATCACGGGCCGTTTCCGTTGGTCCACGCGCTCGCCGGCAATGTGACGTCGCACGTGTCGCGGCCGCAGCTTGCTGCGTGAATCGCTGTGACGTGTATGATGCGCGCGATCGATGAGGTTGTTGAGATCTGCTCTCGCCGCGTTGTTGATCCTACCCGGCGTCGCGCGCGCCGACGTGATCGCTAGGATCGCGCAAGCTGGCGATGATGCGGGCGGTGGTAGCAGCACGGCCCAGGCGCAACCCGGCGATCTGGACGCGTGGGCAGGCCCCGCACGCGCGACGACACTGCCCGAATTGCTGAGCCTCACGGTGCGCCAAGCCCCGGCCCTCGCCGCCGCAAAGATCGACATCGCGATCGCCGAGGCGCAGATCCAACAGACCCACGCGCGCCACGATTGGACGATCGGCGCTCAGCTGACGGGAGAGCTCGCGTTCGCCACGCGGGATCCGGACCTCGATCCGGTCAGCGGCGCGGGCTCGGTCGACATCGGCCGCGCGCTGCCGACCGGTGGAACGATCGGGCTCCACGCCGACAGCACGTACACGACGTTCGCTGATGGCGGTGGTGGCACGGCGTCGCAATGGTTCGATCGCGTGGGCGTGGCCATGACCCAGCCGCTGATGCGAGGCGCGGGTCGCGCGATCTTCGATGCTGCCGAGCGCCAGGCCGTGCTGTCGCGCGATGCCGCCGTGCTCGCACGCCGGCTCGCAGCGATCCAGACGGTACAGACGGTGATCTCCGCGTATTGGGACCTGGTGTTGGCGCAGCGCCAAGTCGAGATCACCCGAGCAAGCCTCGAGCTCGCGAACGAGCGGTTGCGGATCACGATGCTCGGCTCGCAAGGCGGCAAGATCCCACGCGCAGAGATCCCAGCGGTCCAGCAGATCATCGCAACTCGCGAAGAGGACGTACTCGATGGCGAGCTCGCCGTGCTCGATCGGTCCATTAATGTGCGGCGCGCGGCGGGCATGGCGATCGGCGCCGGCGAGCTCGGGCTGCGCGTTCAAACCGAGCTCGGTGCGCAGGACAAGACGTGGGAGCTCGGCCAGTTGGTGGAGCGCTCGTACACCGCGAGTCCCGAGCTGGCGCAGCTCGCCAAGCAAACTGCCAGCACGACGATCGCGATCGAGGTCACCGAGGATGGGTTACTGCCGCAGCTCGACGCGGCGTTGCAGCTCGGTCCGATCGGGATCGACTCGACGTTTGGTGGTGCCTGGAAGAACCTCGGCCGCGCCGAGACCATCGGCATCAGCGGCACGTTGACGTTCCGGCAATCGATCAGCCGTGATGATGTTCGCGGCCGCTCGCGCGAGCTTCGCGAGACCCGGCGAAAGATCGAGGTCACCGCCGCAGACGTGAAGATGCAGCTCGCGCAGACCATGTCGCGCGCGGTCGCTCAGCTCGAGCTGGCCCGCCGCCGCGTGACGCTGTCGCAACGCGCGATCGAGCTCGCCAAAGAGAATATCAAGATCGAGACCGATCGATTCAACCTCGGCAAGTCGACCAACTTCGATGTGCTGAACCGCCAGGAAGAGCTTCGTCAGGCCGAGCTTCGCAAGGCGCAGGCAATGATCGATGGCCATAAAGCCGAGACGGTTGTCCAAGCGCTCACCGGCGACCTGCTTCCCGCGTACGGCATCTCGCTCGAGTAGCTCCCGCGCGTCGAGACCGCAGAACCAGCGCGGTACTGCATCCTTCATTGCATACGTGTTGACGTGTATAGGTGCAGCCTCGGCTACGAACCGCCTGCAGCGTGGGTGTTCGTCAGCCTTGTCGCCGCGAGACCAGCACCATTGAATGATTGTCCGCAGCTACGCGTCGAGGGCATCACGATCGTGCGTTCTCTGGCGCCTGATTGGTGAATTCCACACGCGTGCCATCGAGGCACGTGGACACCAATTCACGGTGAACCTTCAACAGGCGCGATTCATGGCCGTAATCGCTGATCCGCGCGGCAACAGCTGGCAACCCCGGCCAAGCGACCATCTGGCACGGCCATTGGAGAGTCTTGGCGGACCATGAAAAAGCCTTCCAATACACTGCTCGCGATCGCGCTCACCTCATCGTTAGGCGTTGCCGCCTGTGGTGACGATCCACCTGCCCCTGCAGAGCTTCGTGCCCGGATCTCGAACGACCTCGGTCACGTGCTCACCGAATCGATGGCTGCCACCGAGGGCACGAGCGACGGGCTACCCGGGCTCGAGACGCTCGGAGTGCTCGAGCGCGCCGTCGGAATCTCGTCGGAAGACGGCATCGGAGCTCGCCTGCAAAGCGGGATGCGCGCGTCGTTCGATGGCGAGGAGCCCGGCGCCGACCCGCAGCAGATCATCGATGAGCTCAACGCAACACTCTTCGCCGATGCCAATCACCTCGGCGATGGGATCTATCGTGTCCCCGCCGAGTTGGTATGTACGACCACCGATTTCGATCCGAATGGCAACGACATCGAAACGATCGACGCCGAATGCGCGCAACAGCTCGAGCTCGCGGAGCTCCGGATCCGCGTCGAGAGCGACGACGACCTGCTGCGGTTCGCGATCCAGCTCGGCCCGGACCATGACGAGCCGCTGGTGATCTCGCTGACCCACGATTCGCTCGCGCAGACCGTGAACCTCGACGAGGCCGGTCATGCGATGGCCACGCTCGCCCCGCTGTTCGGCGAGCCTGCGGTCAACGCGGACCTCGCCGGACAAGTCACCGCGATGGTGGAGGTCCTCGGCACCGCGCACATCCGCGGCTCGCTCGAGATCGATCGCGCGCTCGACATCGCGGTTGCCGAAGCCGGCGCCGATCTCGACGGCCCCGATGCGTTCCGGCTGACCTCGGCGGCCGCGCGCGTGTTCTCGATCGAGCTCGATGGCAGCGCGGGCGTCGGTGGCCTCGCGCTCGACCTCGGCGCGACCACGCTGCGCGTCCCCGGCGAAGACGGCTTCGACCTCGACCTTGGCGGCGCCAGTTTCGACGTCGACCTCGCCAACGGCCAACCGTTCACGGTGACCAACATCGGGCTCGGTGATCGGACGACCAAGATTTCGAAGGGCGGCGCACAAGCGCTCGCCATCGACGTCAACCCGGCCGATGGTCGGCGATTGGACATGACGATCACCGACGGCGCGGGCATCCAGTCGCTCGAGGTGTTCCCGCGGCTCGACGTGCAGATCGCGGTGGATCACGCGGTGCTCGGCGACCCGGCTCCGGTCTACGACGTGACTCGCGTCCAGCTCGAAGGCGCGCTGATCGGTAGCGAGACCAGCGATGTGGTCCGTGTCCAAGGTGGCAGCTTCGCGATCACCACCAATCCGGCGAGCTACGGCTTCGCCGCAGCCGCGGGGCAATGCGTGGCGAGCGAACCGATCTACGACGAGACCACCGGCGACTACTACACGCAGTGGTCGGTCGCTACGTGCCAGTAATCGGCGTCATCCCGATGAACGCCATGTGAACGCCGCCGTCTTTGCCATCGCGGCGATAGCTGAAGAACCGGTCCGCCTCGCACTTCGTGCAGGGCGGCCGGTCGTCGATGTTTTCGGGACGAGCTCCGGCTCGCTCGAGCGACGCTCGCATCGCGACGCGTAGATCGATGTGGTCCTTGCGCGGCCCGGCCACGATCATTCCCGGCACGTCGCCGAACGCCGCGCGAAACTCGGCCACGACCTCGGGTCCGACTTCGAAGCAACACGCTCCGATCGATGGCCCGAGCGCGACGCGAATCTGATCCGCGGCGCCCCCGAGCTCGCACATCCGAGCCACCACGTTGCGGCCAACGCCCGCGACCGTGCCGCGCCAACCCGCATGCGCCGCGCCGCACACGCGAGCGCGAGGCTCGGCAAACAGCAATGGAATGCAGTCGGCCGCGAACGCGCCGAGCACCGGCCCTACCCGGTCGCAGACCAGACCATCGAACTCGGCGCCCTCGTGCAGCGGATCAGCAACGTTCCACACCGCCACGCCATGAACGTGACGAGTCACGTGAAGCTGGGCCGGGTCATAGCCGGCGTGGTGCGCGAGCCGCGTGCGGTTCGCCTCGACGTGCTCGCGATCGTCGCCCCACCTCACTCCGAGATTGAGCGAGCTGCGCGCGCCGGTCGAGACACCGCCCGCCCGCTCCGGGAAGCCATGCACAAAACCTTCGTCGGGAATCACCGCCGAGCGATGGAGCCGGATCGATGTCATCGCACACGACCGTACTAAGGCGCATTCGTTTCGTCGAGTCTGTGGCGGCAGCCCCGGTCGGTGAGGTGATACGCTAGATCCATGATTCCCTACGACGATCTGGTGAACGCACTGCAGGCGTGGCGGGTCAAGCAAGGGCTCGCAGAACCGCCGCCGGAGACGACGCGCGGCTTCGGTCCTGATTCCGTACGGACGAACCCGGGGATCGGCGACATGCCGCCGTCCGAGGAGTCGCTCGACGTCGATGATTCACTGATCGCCGAGAGCATGTACGACGACCAGCCGGCGCCGTCGAACAAGCGCGACCGAGACTGGTGACCGGAGAGCTTGGCGCTGACGACGCGCTGATCGAGCTGGAGGCAACCCAAGGCACCGCCGGCGTCGGTCGCGTGATCGAAGCGGGCGAACGTGCCCGCGCGTTGCTTGACCGGCGCGTGCTGGTGGGACCGATCGATCCGTGTGGGGAGTGCGAGATCTGCCGCCGCGGCGGTGGCCCGGTGTGTCCGACGGCGCGACGGCGTGACGCGTGGGTCGATCGCGTGGTCGCGAATGCGCGGTGGCTCGTCACGCTCGAGGGTTCGCTCGACATCGCATCGCCCGCAGCGGCGGCGATCGCAGGTGATCTGGCAATTGCCTATACGATGTACGCGCGCACCGGCGTCGGTCCCAGCGATCGTGTGGTGATCGCCGGCGCATCGCCGGTCACCCGGTTCCTGGTGGAGGTTCTGACCGCCAAGGGGATCGCACCAGTTGTCGTCGCGGATCCGGCGGCGACCGCGTGGTGCGCATGGCTCGATCGGAAAGCCGCCGGAATCGCACGATCGGGAGGCGATCGCGACGCGCGAGCTGCGGTCGAAGCAGCGTTCGCGGCGCGAATGCCCGGACAGCGCTCGACCCAGCCGTGGCGAATCCTTGCGTCGACGCCATCCGCGCTCGCGCAAGCCGCCGCGCTTGCCGGACCGCGCGCGACGCTCACCGTTCGAGGCCCGTGCGGCTCGTTACCAAGCGAGCTGGTCGACCGCGAAGTCACCGTGATCGGCGTCGCCGGCGCGCACCCCGATCTGATGACGGAGGTCGCCGCGATGTGCTGTAAGGGCGAGATCGACCTCGCCGGGGGTACTGCGGTTGCGGCCGACGACGAGTTGCGCGCGGTGGTTAGTGAACGACCGCGAAGTAATAGATGATACCGGCGACCGCGGCGAGCCCGAGTAGGATCATCACCAGGACCCAATTCCGGCCGCCCTTCATCTCGCCGATCAGCGCGTCCTCCGACACCTTGCTCATCGCGGTGCTCTGATCAGTGCGGACCGCCATCATCATCTGGGTCGCGCCGGTGCGAAGGCTGTACTTCTCCTTGTCACCACGCGAGATCGACCCGTCGTCCTTGTAGCGCTCGTCGATCGGAAGCGAATCGACCTTGTCGGACGCAGCCTCTTCGCCCGTCTTCGCTTGTTCGGCGGCCGCGACGGCCGCCGCTGCGTCCATGTCGCCCTTCTTGAACCACATGGTCTCGCGGAACTTGCCCTTCGAAGCGCCCTCGTCCGGCTTCTTCTTGCCAGCGGGCGCGGGCGCGTTCGAGACCTGCGGGGGGGCGATCACCGGGCCTGCCGGCGCGTGCATCGGCTGGCCGACGGCCTGACCCGGCATCGGCTGGCCAGGCATCGGCTGACCAGGCATCGGCTGGCCAGCCATCGGCTGACCAGGCATCGGCTGACCCGGCATCGGCTGGCCAGGCATCCCGGCAACCATCGGACCACCCGCGGGTGGCGCCCACGGCGAGCGTTCGCCACCGGGCGATGCGGCCACCGGTGCGGGTTGCTGCGCGGCTGACATCTGTTGCGGCAGCACGACCGGTCCGGGCATCCCGAACACGGTCTTGGTCGCGGGCATCTGGGCAGCGGCCTGCGCCGCCGCCGGCGCAGCGTCGGGAATCATCGTCGCTGGTGGTGGCGAGCCCTGAGGCGCGACGCGAGGAGCGGTCGCCATCTGAACGGCGACGCCCGAGCGCATCCCGAGGAGCGTCTGCACCAAGTCGACCTTGGCGCGGCCGGCCTTGCCCAGCGCTTGCGTGCTCTGCGGATCGGCCTCTCCGCGGGCGATCCGACCAACCTCGTCGACGAATTGCCGCACCGTCAAGAATCGCTTGGTCGGACTGCGATCGAGCGCGCGCATGATCGTCGCATCAACCGCTGGTGGCACCGGCGCGAGCGAGGACGGCGGCCGAATCGCAGCATTGATATGCGCGCGGTGAATCTCCTCGACGTTGCCCGAGCTCGGCACGACGGTCTGGCCGGTGAGCACGTAGTAGTACAGGGCACCGAGCGAATAGAGATTCGACCGCTGGTCGACGGGCTTGCCCTCGACTTGCTCCGGCGCCACGAACTCGGGAACGCCAGGGACCTTGTCGTTCACCGCGACGGGGAGCGAGAAGTTGATCAGCTTGATGTCTTGCCCGGTGATCAAGACGTTCTTGGGTGCGAGATCGCGGTGCACGACACCAACTTGTGCGGCCTCGATCAGCGCTTCACCGATCACCTCGACCAGATGTGCGGCTTCGGCCGCCGGGATCGGCCCACGCGCCGAGATCGCCTCGGCCAATGTCTGCGCGCCTTCGAGTAGCTCGAGCGCCACCCAGTGCTGTTCCCCGACCTTGCCGGAAGCGACCACGCGAGTTACCCCGGCGCTGGGAACGCGTTCGAGCTGCTTCAGCTCGCGCTCGAGGCGCTGGGCAACCCCGGGAAGCGCGAGCACGGCTGGGGCGACCAACTTGATCGCCACTGCGGCGCCAGTCTGCTTGTCGCGTCCTCGATGAACCGCTCCGGTGCGGTTGCCACCGAGCTTGTCGGCGACGTCGAACCGTGCGGCGAGCGAATCCGCTTGCCCTGCTGCCGCTTCGAGCGGCACGAGACGTGCGGCATCGACCGGACAGAAGTTCGCATCGTCGCTGAACTGCTTTTGGCACTTTGGGCAAAGCTTCATGCCGCGATCCCTCTAATTCAGCGGATCGTAAGGACATCCGCGAGGGAAAGCAATGTAGCGCGGCCCCTACCATGCGTCGAGCCCACTACCGCAACGTCGTCGAGCGTAGGTTGACAAGGTGCACGAGTGAGCGCTAGAAACCGCGCTTCATCTTCGAGGATCGAGGATCCCCCATGGCGTCTCGCACTGCAGCCACCCGCGTAAAGCGCAAAAACAAACACGAGAAGGCAGGACGCCGGCGCAAGAACAAGCTCGCGCGGAAGTCGACCAAGTCGAACACCGAGCTGTTCGCTGGCCTCGGCGAGCCCGGCAAGCCCGCGCCTCGTCGCTGATTCGGTGTTCACGCTGTTCGCAGCGCTGGCGTGTCATAACGCCACGGTCAGTCGCGCCGTGAACTCTTCGAGATCACACGCGCAGCGAACCGCGTCCCGAGGGCGTTCCCACACATCGGCTCCGGGCCGACACCTCCCACATTTACATAGCGATTCTGAGAACTTGACGCGCTAGGTGGGTTACGCGCACCCTTGTCATTCGGGTGGCGAGCCAACCAGCCAACGCGATGAAGTTAGGCCGCTATGAGGTGGTGAAGCACCTCGCGCAGGGCGGTATGGCAGACGTGCTGATCGCGCGCGCTGGCGGAATCGAAGGCTTCGAGCGCCACGTCGTGGTGAAGCGGATCCGCGCAGAGCAGGCGCGCGACACCCATTACGTGAACATGTTCCTCGACGAAGCGCGGCTCGCCGCTTCGCTCCACCATCAAAACGTCGTCCAGGTCCACGACATCGGCCAGGAGCACGGCGAGTACTTCTTCACCATGGAGTACGTGCACGGCCAGGACGTGCGCAAGCTGCTGATGGAGCTGTCCGAACGCGGACTTCGGCCACCGCTGGAGCACATCATCACGATCGTTGCCGGGGCTGCGGCGGGGCTGCACCACGCGCACGAACAGCGCGGTCCCGATCGCAAGCCGCTGGGCATCGTCCATCGCGACGTTTCGCCCGCCAACATCCTGATCGGCTACGACGGCTCGGTGAAGGTCGCCGATTTCGGGATCGCGAAGGCAGCGCATCGCACCGCCGAGACGAAATCGGGAAACATGAAAGGCAAGGTCGCCTACATGTCCCCGGAGCAATGCACCGGGCTCGGGCTCGATCGACGCAGCGACGTGTTCTCGCTCGGCATCGTGCTCTACGAGCTATGCACCGTGCGCCGGCTGTTCAACGCCGACAACGACTTTCTGACGATGACCGCGATCGTCCGCGGCGATTACCCCAGGCCGTCGCAGTTCTGGCCGGCGCTGTCCCCCGAGCTCGAGCGCATCATCATGAAGGCGCTGTCGGTGTCGCCCGCCGATCGCTACGCGACGACCGAAGAGCTGCGGCTCGCGCTCGAGCAGTTCGCGGCTTCGATCGGCCTGCGGACCTCGACCACCGCGCTCGGTGACTACTTGAAGCAGCAGTTCCCGAATCAAACGCTGCCGTGGCTCGCCGAGGACGACGAGCCCGAGATGTACATGAGCATCGACTTCGCCGATTCGGTCGCCGGGGTGGAGGTTCCACCGCAGGTGCTCGAACAGCTGCTCGCTGCTCCGCCGCCCGTCGAGGTGATGCCGAACTCGCCGATCCACCGCGCTCGCAGCCGCGCGATCACCGGCCGTCAGCTCTACCCGAAGCGCGCGATCACCTCGTCGGGAGCCGCGACCGATGCGTTCGCTGCGACCGCACAATCGCCGGCGGTTCCCGCTACCAAGATCAACCATCGGCCGACCAAACGGATCGGAACCACGCTCGCGATCATCGGAGCGCTCGCCGGGTTGGTGATCGCGCTGGGCGTGGTGATTCCCGACCGCAAGCCGGTGACCGGGGTCACCCCCGCCGCGGCTCCGATCGAGCGTTCGCAGCCGATCGCGACGGATCCTGATCCGGCCACCGTCCCCGCCGCGGCAGCAACGCCGCCTGCTCCGGCACCAGTTCCGGAGCAGCCAGTCGTCGAACCGACGCCTTCGCCCGACGCGGTCGCGGCTCCGGAGCCCACTCGGCGACCGAAGGATTCGAAGAAGCGCCATCGCTCGAAGCAAAAGGTCGACGCCAAGCGCTGGGACCCGAACGCGCTGTTTCCCAAATGATCTGAACCATGCGAGCTCTCGCGATCGCTGTTGTTGTCGTGATCCCCGTGTCCGCGTGGGCCAACGACGCCAAGCAAAAGGCGACCCAACACATCGAGAAAGCGACGGCGCTGCACAACCAGGGCAAGTTCGCCGAAGCGCTGGTCGAGATGAAGACGGCGTATGCGCTCGACCCGCGCCCCGAGCTGCTCTACGCGATGGGCCAGCTGCACGTTCGGCTCGGTGAGTGCGACAAGGCGATCACGTACTACGAGCGATACCTGACCACGAAGCCCAAGGCGGCCACCGCGTCGATCGCGCGAGAGGCGATCGAGACCTGTCGATCGAATCCGCCACCGGCGGTCGTGACGCCGGAACCTGCGCCAACGTCGCCGCCCGAGCCGATAACTCCCCCGCCGCCGCCCGCACCGACGCGGACGATCGTGACCCAGGCGCCTTGGTACACCGATTACCTCGGCGATGCCCTCGTTGGAGGCGGCGTGATCGCGGGCGCGATCGGGGGCGTGATGTACGTCTCCGCGCGCGGCGCCCGCGACGACGCCGACACCGCGACGACGTACAACGCATATGAAGCCGCGATCGATCGTGCGCAGCGCCGTCAAACCTATTCGCTGGTGCTCACGGGCATCGGCGTCGGATTGATGGGCGCGGGTGTCGCGCGCTATTTGCTCGGTGATCGCAGCGAGCGGCAGCCATCGAGCGTTCGAGTCACCGCAGGCGCCAACGGGGCGATGATCACGTGGACGGTGCACCGATGATCGGCAAGGTGCTCGCTGCCGTGGTCGCGCTCAGCGCATCCGTGGTTGGCTGTATTCGGTCGGGCGCGTTTCACTGCGACACCGACACCGATTGCGCGAGGGGTGGCACCGAAGGCGTCTGCGAATCGGTCGGGTTCTGCAGCTTCTCCGATCCGGCGTGCACGAGTGGTCAACGGTTCGGCGACCTGTCGGGCAGCTACGCCAATCAATGCGTGGGTGAGCCATCGATCGGGGATGCGATGCCCGACAGCCCGCAGGAAGATGGCGGCACGAGCCTGCCCGACGGTCTGGGCTGTCCCCCGAGCTACGCGCAGCTCCCCGGCGGGTCGACGCATGTCTATCGCCACCTGAGTGGGCAAGACGACTGGGCGGCAAAGCAGGCCGCCTGTCAGGCTGACGGCGCGAATTCCTATCTCGCGGTGCCGGGCGACGCAGCCGAGCTCGAGGCGATCTTGGCGCTGAGCAGCGGCAACACCTGGGTCGGGATCGAGGACATCGATCCCGAGGGCAGCTATGTGACCGTGCTCGGCGCACCCGCGACGTTCCTACCCTGGGTGCTGCTCCAACCCGACAACAGCGGCAACTCCGACTGCGTGCTGGCGATCCGCGCGTCTCAGCGCTACGACGATCGCAAGTGCAACGGCACGTTCACCGCGGTGTGCGAGTGCGAGCCGTGACCGCCGCGTATCGGCCCGAGCACAGGTTCGCGCTGTCCGACGAAGCTCCGCGTCCGAGCTTCGTGGTCTCGCGTTGGCCTTCGCGGGTTCGCCGGAGACCAACTAGCCGACGTCGGCGGAAACCCGATCGACCGAGAACACGCCCTTGATCCGCGATAGCGATCGGATCACCTGCTTGAGCTGATCGAGGTCCTTCACGAGCGCGTGGAACGTGTTCACCGCTCGCCCGTCTTCCGTGGCGCGGCAGTGCGCCTGGCTGATGTTGACGCCCTGATCGCTGAACGACTGCGAGATGTGCGCGAGCAAGCCGGGTTTGTCGGCGCACAGGATCTGGATCGCGACCTCGTGCTGGGTCTTGCCGTTGCCATCCCACTCGACGTCGATCCGGCGCTCGGGATCGAGATCGAGTCCTTTGTCACAGTCGCGCCGGTGCACGGTCACGCCGCGACCGCGGGTGATGAACCCGACGATCGCATCGCCGGGGAGCGGGCTACAGCACTTGGCGAACCGCACCAGGATGTCGTCCTCACCGGCGACCTTGATCCCGCTGGTCGACGTCCGGCGCGTGACCTTCTTGAGCAGGGTCTTGAGCATGCCCTCGGTCTTGGCCGGCACCTCGCGCTCGGACTTGGTGAGCTCGGGAAGCGCATGCTCGAGCACGTCCTGAGCGGTGATCTTGCCGTAGCCGACCTGGATGATCAGCTCGTCGACGCTCATGCAACGCAGCGCCTTGGCCGCGATCTGCAGTTGTTTGTCGGCGCGCTGGATCGTGGTGTGGTGCTTGCGGAGCGCCTTGTCGAGCAGCTCGGTGCCGAGCACCACCGCCTTGTCGCGCTGCTCCTGGCGCAGCAGGTAGCGAATCTTGGTCCGCGCCTTCGAGGTCTTGACCAGCTTGAGCCAGTCCTTGTTGGGCTTCTGGTTCGGGTTGGTGATGATCTCGATGGTGTCGCCGTTGCGGAGTTGATAGCGCAGCGGGACGATCATCCCGTTGACCCGCGCGCCGGAGCAGTGGTCACCGACCGACGAGTGCACCGCGTACGCGAAGTCGACCGGGCACGCGCCTTTGGGCAGCGCTTTGACGTCGCCGCCCGGCGTGAATACGTAGACGTGGTCACCGAACAAGTCGATCTTCACCGACTCGAGGAACTCGGTCGGATCGCGCAACTCCTTCTGGTTCTCCATCAGCTGGCGAAGCCACGCGAACTTCTTGTCGTCCTCGGTGGTGGTCGCCGTCGAGCCTTCCTTGTACTTCCAATGCGCGGCGATACCGTGCTCGGCGACCAAGTTCATCTCGCGGGTCCGGATCTGGATCTCGATCCGCTCACCCTTGGGACCGATCACCGCGGTGTGCAGCGATTGGTAGAGGTTCGACTTGGGCAGCGCGACGTAATCCTTGAACCGCCCCGGAATCGGGGTCCACGTCTGATGCGCGACACCCAGCGCCTGATAGCAATGCATCTGGGTATCCGTGATCACGCGAAACCCGATCGCGTCGTGGATCTCCTCGAACGGGCGCTGGTTGCGCTTCATCTTCTGGTAGATCGACCACAGGTGTTTGGCGCGTCCCATCACCTGGCACGGCACGCCGCCGTCGGTCATCTCCTTGTGGATCAAGCCCTCGACGTGATGGATGTACTCGAGGCGTTCCGCGCGGGTCTTTGCGACATCGGCGGCGAGCTGTTCGTATTCACCGGGGTGCAGGTATTTGAACGCGAGGTCCTCGAGCTCGACCTTGACCCACTGGATACCGAGCCGGTTCGCGAGCGGCGCGTAGATCTGCATGGTCTCGGCGGCGATTCGCTCCTGCTTCTCGGGCGGCAGGTGATGCAACGAGCGCATGTTGTCGAGCCGATCGCAGAGCTTCACCAGGATGACGCGAATGTCGCGCGCCATCGCGAGCAGCATCTTGCGGAAGTTCTCGGCCTGTTGCTCCTCGCGGGTCGAATACGGCAGCTTGCCGAGCTTGGTCACACCCTCGACGAGAAACGCGATCTCTTTGCCGAACAGCTCGCCGAGTTGCTCCACCGTCGCGGTGGTGTCCTCGACGCAATCGTGAAGCAGGCCGGCGCACACCGAGGCGACGTCGAGCTTCAGCTCGGCGATGATCTGGGCGACCGCCAGCGGGTGCGTGACGTAGGGGTCGCCAGATTTGCGGGTCTGTCCATCATGGGCATGCGCGGCGAATTGGTAGGCACGGCGCACCAATGGAATGTCGGCGCTGGGGTAATAGCCGGCGAGGTCTGACAGGATCTGATCGATCTGCTGCATCGTGCGCGTGCGTACGTAAGTTACCACGCAGTGCGTCGTGGCCCAACGAACCGCCCCGAACCGCTCGACGCGAATCCGATTCTCTCGTGGTCGAGGAACGGCACCCTGTATCGGCGGACGTTGCCGCGCCGGCCGCTAATTGTTCGGGCCTGGTCGCGCGGGCTAGTAGCTAGCGACTCGATCCTGGAATCGCCACGTAAATTCGAAGGCCTCGCCGGGTCGCTTCACGATCAGCCGCAGCTTGCGGGTGTCTGGCTTGAACAGGTCGGTCTCGTGAAACACGAAGTCGGCCTTGCCACGGAACACCGACAGCGAGCCGAGCGTCTGACGGCGCCGCCAGCCATCATCGTAGTAGCCGATCGTGGTGTAACAGTTGCCTCGCGCATCGCGGCCGGTCGAGCTGCACATCGCCGTGCGCTGCTCGCGATCCCACATCGTCGTGATGATCTTGGTGTTCGCGTGCTCGATCGAATCGGGATCCCAGCGGCGTCCCTGGTCGTCTAGCAGCCAGACCTCCCACGACGTCAGGTCAGCCCAATCCTGCCACTTGTGATCGATCTGAACGTGGAACCGCAAGCGATCGCGAGACACCACCGTGAAGCTCGCCGCGTTGAGCAGCGGATAGCGATGGTTGTGAGCCATCGATGCGGTCGGCCCCGACGGTGGTTCCGGTGTTTCTAGATCCATGTCGCCGCGAACGATCGTGATCGTCTCCGACTTGCGCAGCGTCTCCGTCGGAAGCACCAGAGGATTGGGCTGCGTCGCGGTGCCCGAGAACGTCCTCGAGCACGCTACCGTCGAGCCAATCACTAGCGCCCACCCTAGGACATGCCCCGCGATCATGGCTGCCCGCATGTTCTCAGCCTGGCGCAACGCTCATGCGTCGTCAATTGCGACCTGTTGCGACACCCACCGTTCGAAGCGCGCGGGCTACGCTTGGCCCAGCAGCTTACGTGCGTGTGCCTGCGCGCCCGACCGAGCGTTACTGTCCACGACTTTCGCGAGCTCCGCCAGCGGGTAGGGAACGTCCGGACGATCGACCACCCCGAATCGCCGGGTCAGATAGATCGCGCGAAGCACGGCGTAAGCCGGCTCGATCTCTTCGTTTACGATCAGGTACTGGTACTCGTGAAAGTGCTCGAGCTCTTCGAGCGCCTTGTGCAGCCGGCGCTCGATAACCTCGGGAGCGTCCGTGGCGCGCTCGCGCAGTCGCCTGGCCAGGACCGTCAGATCTGGAGGCAGGATGAAGATCTTCAGGGAATCGTTGGGCCATCGCTCGGAAAGCGCCGCCCCCCCCTGCCAATCGACGTCGAAGATCGCGTCTTTGCCCTCGCGGAGGGCAGCCTCGACAGGTGCTTGCGCCGTGCCATAGCGGTTTTGATGAACGAACGCGTATTCGGCGAACTCACCGCGCTCCACCATCGCTTGGAACGTGTCGGTCGATACAAAGTGGTAATCGCGACCGTCGACCTCGTTCTTGCGCATCGGACGGGTCGTGTACGAGACCGAAAACTCGAGTCGCGGTGCGAACTCGGCGACCAGCCGCTTGGTGAGCGTCGTCTTGCCGGCGCCGGAAGGCGACGAGACGATCACCAACACCCCGCGTCGATCAGTCACCTGGCCATCATACGTGATCATACGAGCTCGCTCATTCGACGTTCTGGACTTGCTCGCGCACCTTCTCGAGCGCGGCCTTCGCATCGACCACCGCAGCGGTGATCTCGGTTAGTGCGGACTTGCTGCCAATCGTGTTGAGCTCGCGCCCGATCTCCTGGATCAAGAAGTCGAGGCGGCGGCCCACCGAGCCCTTACCAGTGCCGGCAAGCAACGCCCGGGCTTGGTCGAGGTGACTGGCCAGCCGGACCAGCTCCTCGGTGATGTCACTACGATCGGCGAGCAACGCGACCTCTTGGGCGAGCCGGCCCGGGTCGATCGCGGCGAGCTCTTGCGGCTCGAGCAGCTTGCGCACCCGTTCGTGCAACCGCTTGGTCAGCTGCTGCGGCAGCGTCGCTGCGAGCTCGGCGATCTGCGTGCGCAGCGCCGCCAGCCCGTCGAGCCGCGCCAGCAAATCGCCGCGCAGGGCCAGGCCTTCGTTCGTACGCATCCGCTCGAGCTCTGCGAGCGCGGTATCGAGGGCGGCGACGACCGGCAGCGATTCGTTGGCGTGGTCATCGGCGATCACCACGCCCGGCTGCGCGAGCACGATCTCGAGCGTCGGCCCCGCCACCGTGAGCTGGGACGCGAGCTCGGTGAGCGCGCGATATGCACGCTGGGCAGCAGCCGGGTCGATGCGCATGCCACCCGTGGCTGCCTCCGACGCGACATGGATCGACACCGTCACCGAGCCACGTTCGATCGCAGCGCGCACCCGCGTGGCCGCCGCCTCTTCGAGAACCGGCGCGATCGGTGCGCCGCGCAGCTTGAGGTCCAAGAACCGGTGGTTGACCGACCGAATATCAACGGTGACGCGCTGGCCATCGCTGGTCGCGACGCCGCGCCCGTATCCGGTCATGCTCCGCACGGAGCGTTGATATCACACCGATCCGACGTCGCTCGGAGCCGTGCGCAACGCGGCGAGCGCGGCGCCCAGGTCGGCGGGCAGCGGCGACTCGAAGCTCAACCGCTGCCCGGTCACCGGGTGGTCGAACGCTAGCACCGCGGCATGCAGCGCCTGGCGGCCCAACTGGCGCGCCACCGATGCGATCCGCTCGTCCGGTGGACGATGGCCATAGACCGCATCGCCGATCAGCGGCCAACCATGATCAGCCGCGTGAACGCGGATCTGATGGGTGCGTCCGGTCTCGAGCGTGAGCCGGATCAGCGCGGCACCGCGCAGCGGCTCGACGACCTCCCAGTGGCTCACGGCGGGCTTTCCGCTGGCGACCTTCGAGGAGAACTTCTTGCGGTGAACCGGATGCCTGCCATAGCGCGTCCGCAGCGTGCCCTGGCGCGCTGGCGGCGGCGGTGCCGCGATCGCGAGGTACTCGCGGCGGATGCCGCCGGATTCACCGCGGCTCTTGGCGGCAAACGCGGAGGCGAGCGCGGTGTGAGCGCGATCGGTCTTGGTCGCGACCATGACGCCGGTGGTGTCCTTGTCGAGACGATGGACGATGCCGGGGCGCGCCACGCCGCCGATGCCGGCAAGATCGCGACAGTGGTGCAGCAGCGCGTTGACCAGCGTCCCACTCGCATGCCCCGGCGCGGGATGCACCACCATACCCGCCGGCTTGTCGATCACGATCAGCTCGGCGTCCTCGTACATCACCGAGAGCGGAATCGGCTCGGCGACGACCTCGAGCGGCGCTGGCGCCGGCACGGTCACCACGATCACGTCGCCGATCCGCACGCGCGCACCGGGCTTGGTCGCCGCGAGATCGCCGACCGTCACGTGACCGTCGTCGATCAAGCGCTGAACGTGTGCGCGAGAGATCTCCGGAATCACCGCCGCAATCACCGCATCGAGTCGGCCTCCGGCTTCGAGCTTCCCTACCTCTAGACGATGTTGGGAGCTACCGCGCTGGTCATCGAGCTCGAGCTCGTTGGCGTCGTCCGCCGTGTCATCCGCCGGCTCGGACGGACTCACCAGATCTTCGACTTGACGTGCCCCTTCGACTTCACCAGCACGTCGACGATCGCTCGCTCGTAGATGTGCTGATGAAAGATGTCCTCGGTGACCCGGCTCTTGAACAGCTCGCGGCCTTCGTTGATCTCGTCCGCCATGACGTCGAACAGGTTATCGTTCGAGATGCCCTCGAGGATCTTGGGCTCGTGATAGAGGGTCAAGTCCGACGCGATCGCGCGCGCGAGCTGCCTTGCCCGCTTCGGATTGTCGATCAAGGTGGCCATTTCGAGATCGTGGAGGCCGGCTCGGCCCAGGTCAAGCGCTGTGCGACACAGCTTGGCTCGACCGCCGCTCGATCCCGCGCGCGCAGACGATGTCGGTGCCCTGATACAGTCCGACGCATGCGCCGTGTGGTGTGGACGATTGTGGGCCTCGCGACTGCATTCGGACTTGGGTGCGGAACCGCGCGCCGAGTCGACACCCTACGCGACCAAGCGACGCAGTCGTTCGCCGACGCGGTGGCGCGCAAAGACGTCGCGGCAATTGCAAGCCAGCTGGGAGACCCCGTCGCCTACGGCGGCCTGTGGTTCGCCGATGCCGAGTGCACTCGGCAGTTTCCGGTCGCGATGACGATCGAGGCACACCAGCGCGACGCGTTCGCGAGGTGTCTCGCGACGCTTCCGCTGCGCGAAACGAACCGTCGGTCCCAGATCCGTACGGTATCGCTGTTCGAATACCAGCCCGGTCTCGAGGTCGCCGTCGCCTTCCGGATGTACGACGCGACGCCGACGGTTGGGTGGATCGGTTATTCCGGTCGTCGGGAGCTACGCGATGGCTTGCCCTCGGTCGTTCCGTCAGCGCTCACGTCGCATCGGTTGGCTGGCAATCCTGCTGCGACACCGACGCCTGCGATGGCAGCCACGATTACCACAGAGAATGCGGCGTTCAAGATCCCGCACGCGTACGCGTGGCTCAACGTCTGCATCGATGCGACCGGCCGTGTCACCGGCGTCCACAACTGGGAGACGTCGACGCCCACAGCACAGGCCGCATTCATCGAGGCGATTCGAGATTGGCGGTTTCGGCCGTTCATGCTCGGCGGCCAACCATCGCCGGTCTGCTCGCTAGTTCTGCTGACCTATCCGCCGATCCACGGCGGCTCCGAGCAAGCTCTGCCGCGAGGATTTCCGGCGCAAGACGGAGCGATCAACGTCGCCGCTCGACTCTTGAAGCGGATCGAGGGCGAGACCAGGATCGTTCCCGACGATGACGATAAGCGCCGAATTGGCCGCCGCGCTGAGCTCACCGCGGCGTTCCAGCTTTGCATCGACGAAACCGGACGAATCTCCAAGCTGTTGCAGCTGGAATACAGCGGGCTACCGCGATACGACGGGAAGCTACTTGCGGCGGTCAGCCAGTGGAAGTACGAGCCGCTGGTCATCGAGGGTAAGCCCGTGACGGCATGCACCATCGTGGTGTTCAACTACACGCAACGCCGACCGCGTTAGCGCGCGAAACCCGTGCTGCGTCCAGCGTCCTTCAGGCGCGTCCCGAGTGTTCGTCCTCGTCATCGGGCCCCGGTCGCGCTGCGCGATATCGGGCGAGGTAGGTCTGCTTGACCCGCTCCGCGTCGAGACCCAGTGCGCGGGCATACTCTCCGAGGAATCCGCGTACGTAGACTGGCGCGGGCAGCTTCGCGAACAGCTCGCCTTCGAGTGCATGCAGATACGGCATGCCGATCTTCGAGCGCTCGGAGATCTCGCGCAGCTCCACACCGACCGCTTCGCGGATCTGCCGCAGCAGCGCTCCCGAGAACTCGGTGTGATTCGAGATGTCGGGCATCGGCGGACGAACGGCGATGATCTCGTCTTCCTTCACGGCAGGCGGCGGGACGTCGGTCGGTGCAGGTGGCACGACGGGCATCGGCACGCCATCGGGGAACAGCTCGAAGTCGTATTCCTTGCGCTTCGCCGCGTCCATCAGCGTCGTGTACGCGAGGTCGAGCCGACGATGCGCAGCCTCGAGCGACGCGGCATCGTAGAGCCCGCTGATCGCGATCGACTCGGTGCCGTAGACGTCGCGGATCCTCCGATTGGCGCGGCGGATGTCCTCGAAGCTCGCGGTCGGGGGCACCTCGAGCAGCTCGTAGTGCGAATCGGACGGCAACACGTCGCCCTCGATCGCAGGCGGGCGCACGGCGAGCAGGCCACGCGCGACGCGCTCGAAGCACTTGGCGATCCGCGTCTCGGGATGTTCGATCAACAGCGGCCGCCTTCGCCGGGTCGATGCCCACACCGCCTCGTCGTATTCGAGGTGACCGAGGTAGCGGATCGGCAGACCGAGCCGGCGGCGCGCGACCGAGGCGACCGCGCGTCCGAGCTCCATGTCGGCCTTCGACCGGGCAGAGTTGATCACCAGCTGCGGCGAGAATCCCAGGATCGCTTCACGCAGCTCCGCGAGCTCCGCGGGCTGTGCCGAGGTCGCGCCGAGCCAAATTTCGAGCGGGCTCGGCGTGCCGCCCTCGTAGGGCGCGGGCTCACCCGATGCGGTATGGCGCGGGCGCGCGAGATACGCGAGGCTGCGCCGCTCGAGCGCCTTGAGGAACGCCGCCTTGAGGAACCTGTGCATCAGCTCGATCGAGGTCGGATCGGGAACGGCGACCGCCATCCCGATGTCGGCCTCGACGAACAACTCGAGCGTCGGCGAGCTCATGCCGGGTCCGAGGTCGACGACGACCCAGTCCGCTGGCAGCGTGCGCAGCTGATCGCACAGCAGCCGCACCAGTGTCGGGCCCGGCTCGGCGATCCACGGTGGGTCGTAAAACCCGCCGATCAGCCGAACGCCTGGCACGTAGGTCGGAATCGCGAGCTCGGACAGCGGCGGGCCATCCGCGGCGAGCGCTTCCGATAGCGTGCGCGTGGGACGCGGGATGCCGGCGAAGATGTGGAGATTCGGCGCGCCGAATGATCCGTCGACGAGCACGACACGCTTGCCGAGCGTCGCGAGAAAGATCCCCACGTTCGCGGCGACAAGGCTCTTGCCGATGCCGCCCTTCCCGCCCGCAACGGCGACCACGCGAGGAGTCATGCCGGCAAGTAACCGCGAACTAGCGGCGACGGTCAAGCCCGGCCGGCATTACGCCGCTGCCCTGCGACGCCGGATCGGGGTCTGCCGGCGGCGTTGGGTGTCGACCGTCACGCGTCAGCGCCGACGACTGGCAGCTCGAGAAACTTCGCGACCCGCGTTGCCAACGCGGTTGCTTCGGCGCGATCCGACAGCTCGGCCAGCACGAGGTCGACCTTCAGCTCCTTGACCTGCATCCTGAGCGACAACGTGGTCTTGCCACGACTATCGTGCTCGAGCGTCAGCTGATGAAGATGCTCGCGCTCGAACGACGTCTTGCCGATCACCACGGCATTGCCTGCCTTGATGAACCGGCGTTGGTCCGGCCAGATCGCCGAGCTGACCGCGCCGGCAAACGTCGGCATCGCGAGCAGCGGTGGGCAAAACAGCACCGGGATCGCCCACAGCGGCCACTCGTCGGGCAGCACGCGAGAGATCACGAGATACGCCCCGGTGTACCAGACGATGAACAGCACCAGCACGATCGCAGTGCGCCGCACGCCGGGCGCGCGCGAGCGACGGATTCGCAGGAAGTTGGGGGACTCCTCGACGTGATAGCGCATGGCTGCGTAGCGCCGTCATATCACGCGGCGCGGTTCACCATCGTCACACCACCGCACGAACCGCGGCGATCACCGCGTCGAGCTCGTCGACGGCGATCGTACGGACGTCGAGCCAAACCCTGCCATCGTCGATCCGAGCGATCACCGGCGTCGCTGCGCCGCGCAACCTGCGCTCGATCGTATCCGGTGACGAACCGCGCAAGGTGACCGCCCACGATGCGAGCTCGGCGGTCGGCATCGCGCCGCCGCCAACGGTCGACGTGCACGACTCGACGGCGATCGTGATGCCATCGACGGCACCGATCGCACCGGCGAGCTGATCGGCGCGTGCGCGCAGCCCATCGGACCGCGCGGCGAGCATCACCGCGGTCGGCAGCTCGGCGTGGTTACCGTCGCGGTGAAGCGCCAGCGTCGCGGCAAGCGCCGCGAGCGTGAGCTTGTCGGGACGCAGCGTGCGCAGCAGCGGGTGGCTTCGCGCGATCGCGATCGCAGCCGCGCTCCCGACGAGGATCCCGGATTGCGGGCCACCGAGCAGCTTGTCGCCCGAGAACGTCACGAGGTCCGCGCCGGAGCCAACCGCCTCGGCGACCGTGGGTTCGTCGGGCAAACCCCAGGCACGTTGCATCGCGCGATCGAACAGCGCGCCCGAACCGAGATCGATCATCGTCGCGACGCCGCGCGCCTTGCCCAGCGACACCAGCTCGCCGAGCGCGACCTCGCTGGTGAAGCCGACGATCGCGAAGTTCGAGCGATGGACCTTGAGCAACAGCCCGGTGCTCGGACCGATCGCAGCTTCGTAGTCGCGAGCATGGGTCTTGTTCGTCGTGCCAACCTCGACGAGCACCCCGCGCGATAACTTCAGGATCTCGGGGAGCCGGAACGAGCCGCCGATCTCGATCAGCTCGCCCCGCGACACGACGATCTGTTTGTCCGTCGCGAGCGCCGCGAGGCCGAGCACGGTCGCCGCGGCGTTGTTGTTGACGACGAGCGCATCTTCGGCGCCGGTCAGCTCGCGGAGCAGATCGCGTAGATGATCGTGTCGCGACCCGCGCTCCCCGCGCTCGAGGTCGTATTCGAGCGTCGAGTAGCCACCGATCATCGCGTCGAGGGCGACCCGCACGGCGGCAGCCAACGGCGCGCGCCCGAGGTTGGTATGGAGCACGACGCCGGTGGCATTGACGACGCGGCGCAGGCTCGGCAGCGCAAGCCGACGTGCGACGTGCGCGACCCGATCGGCCGCGATCGCCGGATCGCGCAACGTGCCGGCCTGGATCGCCGCTCGCGCCTCCGCAATCGCGCGCCGCGCCGCCTCGACGACCGCCCACCGCGGCGCATCGCCTAGCTTTGCAGCTTCGTCGGCAAGCGCGTGAACCGCAGGGAGGCGCGACAGCAACTCGTGCACGCGGCAACGCTAGCAGAGCCCGCGGCGCCGGGGTTTCGGCCCCGGATCGGTTCGGTTACGGCAACGCTGGATTCGTGGGTAGACTGCCGAGATGGACGTCCAGGCGGTCTCCGCGCTGCTCGCCGCGTTGCTGATCCTCGCGGTCGGCACGTCGGTGCTATTGCGGTCGCGCAAGGACCGCATCTTCGTCGCGTTCGCGGCATTCACGTTCACGGTCTCGGCGTGGCACCTGTGCACGTTCATCGACGCTGCGACCGAGAGCCCGGTGATGCGCTGGCTGTCGCTGTGGGCGGCAGCGACGATTCCGGTGACCGCGATCCGGTTCTTCCGGATCTTCCTCGCGCAACCGTCGATCGGCGGCCCCAAACGCGGCCCACGGGTGACGCTCGCGTGGACGCTGGTCGCGTACGCCGGGCTGGTTTACTCGGCGGTGGTCGACCAGATCCACGATTCCATCTACTTCCTGATCCCATTTGGGGTCTACGTCTACGGCGGGCTGTATCGCTGCGTCTACGACATGTACATGCAGTACCGCGCGACCTCGAAGCGGGTCGAACGTACGCGGGTCGGCTATCTCGCGCTCGGTGGCTTCATCGCGACGACCCTGGCGCTGACCGACGTGTTGCCCAGGCTCGGCGTCGCATGGCCTGCGGTCGGCAACGTGCTCGGCATTCTGTACCTGTACTTCCTGTCGCAGACGCTGTTTCGCAACCGGCTGATCGACGTCAACGAGCTACTCGGCAAGATGGCCGTGCTCGGCACGTTGGTGATCTTGCTGTGGGCGGTCTACGGCGTGCTGCTGTACTGGATCGGCAGCGGCCAAAAGGGCCTCTATCTGTTGAACGCGCTAGTCGCGTCGTTCGTGATCCTGATCCTGTTCGAGCCGGTGCGCAGCTGGCTCGAGAACGGCATCAACCGGTGGCTGTTGCGCCAGCGCACCGAGCTGCGCGGCCGTCTCGATGCGCTGCGCCGCGAGCTGCCGGGCGTGGTCGACGTCAACGATATGGTCCAGCGAATCGTCGCCGCGCTCGAAGAGTCGCGCCGCGTCACCGACGCCTCGGTGTATCTGCTCGACGCCGATGGCGCTGGCTTCGATCGCGTGGGCTCGATGGGGCATCAGCCTCCCGAGCGGCTCGACGTCAACGCCGAGCGCGCCCTGCTCGACCGTGTCCGTAGCGGGTTCGTCGACAAGGATCAGATCATTCGCGAGCTCGACGAGCTCGCCGTGGTCGCCGATGCCGAAGCCAAGCGCGCCCCGCTGCTCGCGATCAAGGGCCGGCTCGAGGAGCTTGGCGCTGCGTTGGTGTTTCCGCTGTTCGGTTCGGCCGAGACCGAACAAGGGCCTTGGTTGCTCGGCGTGTTCTGCGTCGCCGACGATCGCACCGACAACGCGTTCGATCCGGACGACATCGACACGTTCCGCCAGCTCGCGGTCGCCGCCGCTCGCGTGATCGAATCGAGTCAAGCCTACGAGCGCGTCAAGGAACGCGATCGACTCGCGGCGCTCGGTGAGATGGCCGCCGGTCTCGCGCACGAGATCAGAAACCCGCTCGGCGCGATCAAAGGTGCGGCGCAGCTGCTGATCACCGCCGACGGCGTCCCACCCGCCGCCGGTCATGCATCGGAGACTGCCGAGCTGCTCGACATCATCGTCGAGGAGGCCAACCGCCTGAACAACGTCGTCACCCGGTTCCTCGACTATGCGCGCGCCGAGCGCCCGGGCCGCGAAGGCGCCGACAAGGTCGACCTCAACCAAGTGGTCCGCAAGACCGTCCAGCTGCTCCAGCAAGATCCGCCCAAAGGCGTCGAGATCCGGATGCGGCTCGACGACATGTTGCCGCGGATCGCGGGCGATCCCGAATCGCTGATGCAGGTGTTCTTGAACCTCGGCCAGAACGCGATCCAGGCGATGCCGGACGGCGGCATCCTCGAAATCCTATCGACCCGGCGCCGCCGATCCCGCCTCGGCTATGGCCAGTTCGCCGAGGTTCGGTTCCGCGATACCGGCATCGGCATTCCGCGAGACCGACTCAAGAAACTGTTCATCCCGTTCTTCACGACCAAACAGAAGGGCACCGGCCTCGGCCTCGCGATCTCGCACCGGATCGTCAACCAGCACGGTGGCACGATCGAGGTGCGCTCGACGATCGGCCAAGGTTCGACGTTTTCGGTGTTCCTCCCCGCCGCGGATCCTGTCGCCGCCGGAAAGATCGAAGACATCACGGACACCGCTGGCTTGCTGTCGTCCGGACGCAACGATCCGACCCCGGCGCCGAAGCCGCCGACCCTGCCGCCACCGATCGCCGCAGCGGCGACCAATCCGGCCGCGGTCACCCTCGCCGAACCTGGCGCCGTGTCCACGGTCTCGGATCCAGTCGCCAACTCCACGGCCAGCGCCCGCGTCGAGACGATTCCGCCCGGTGACTCGGCCAACGACCTCGTGGCAGTGACCGATCCGGACTCGTCGCCGATTCGCTCGAGTGAGCCAGAACCGTCGTCCACCGAGGCAACCGCACGCCGCGCCGCGGATTCGTGAGCCAAACCTGATCGACCTCCGAGCGACGGCTCCGAGTTCACGGTCGTTGCGCCCTATTCGCTATTCTCCGGGTGTAGGCTTCGTTCGTGCAACCGGCCAAGATCCTCGTCGCCGATGACGAGCAGAACCTGCGACGCGTGTTGGTCGCGCTGCTTCGGCGCGAGGGGCACGAGGTGGTGCAGGCGGCCAGCGGCAGCGAAGCGATCGAGCGGCTGGCCGAGGTCGACGTGGTGATCACAGATCTCCGGATGCCCGGGGCCGACGGCATGGAGGTGCTGCGCAGCGCGTCGAAGAACTATCCCCATGTACCGGTCATCATGATCACCGCGTACGGATCGGTCGGTCAGGCGGTCGAGGCAATCAAGGCCGGCGCGTTCGACTACATCGAGAAGCCGTTCGAGCAGGAGTCGATCCGCGCGATCGTCGAGAAGGCGATCGGCCAGGCAGCAGCCAACCGCACCGCACCCCGCCCCACGCTCTACGCGCACGATCTCGAGTCGCGCGGTCGGTTCGGACTGATCGGTCAGAGCCCGGAGATGCAGACGATCTTCGCGGTGATCGAGAAGGTTGCCGATACGCCGTCGACCGTGCTGATCACCGGCGAGAGCGGCACCGGCAAGGAGCTCGTCGCCAAAGCGCTGCACGAGCAATCCAGCCGCAAGAACGGACCATTCATCAAGATCAACTGCGCCGCGATCCCCAAGACGCTGATGGAATCGGAGCTGTTCGGCTACGAGAAGGGCGCGTTCACCGGCGCGACCTCGAGCAAGCCCGGGCGGTTCGAGCTCGCCGATGGTGGCACGCTGTTCCTCGACGAGATCGGCGAGATCCCGGTCGAGATGCAGGTCAAGCTGTTGCGTGCGATTCAGGAGAGCGAGTTCGAGCGGGTCGGCGGGCTCAAGACGATCAAGGTGAACGTTCGGTTGATCACCGCGACCAACCGCGACCTCGAGCAAGAGATCCACCGCGGCAATTTCCGCGAGGACCTGTACTACCGGCTCAACGTCGTGCCCCTGCAGATCCCGCCGCTGCGGCTGCGCAAGGGCGACATCCCGCTGCTCGCCCAGCACATCATCAAGAAGTTCAACGAGCGGCTCAAGAAACACATCACCGGGATCGCCGACGACGCGCTCGCCGCGCTCGAGAGCCATGCTTGGCCCGGCAACATCCGCGAGCTCGAGAACGTCCTCGAGCGAACGATTCTATTTTGTCAGAACGAGCGGATCGCACGCACCGATCTCCAGCTGTCTGGATCGCACGACACCTCACCGCCGCCGCTATCGCCCTCGGCGGTGTCGGCGACCTCGGCGAGCGGTCCGGTTCCGGTGGTGGACGATGAGGATGATGATGTCGTCGACTCGTCGGGCACGCCCGGCTCACTCAAGGAGATCGTTCGAGCCGAGACGTCACGTGTTCAACGCGAGCTGATCGTCAAGGCGCTCGAAGAGACCGGTGGCAACGTCACGCAGGCTGCGCGGCTGCTCAAGATCAGCCGAAAAAGTCTGCAGATGAAGATGAAGGAGCTCGGGCTTCGCGATCGCGAGGGCTAGTCCTGGCGTGCTACCGTTGCCGCCGGTGATGCGGCTCAGTGCCACCGTCGTGTGCGGGCTCAGCCTGGTGGGCGCGGCGAGTGCGCGTGCGAATCCGGCATCGATCGTTCCCAGCGGTGCTGACCCAGGGAAACCGATCAGCTTCCACTTCGGGCTCGACTACGACTACGAGCTCGACAAGGCGACGATCACGCGCGAGCTCACCGGCATCGAGCAAGACCCACTCGAAGGGACGCTGCGCCGTCGAGACTTGGCATTCCGGCAGTCGCGCCATCTGGTGATCCCGCGGCTCGACATCGGCCTCGCGCCGGACACCTGGTTGTCGTTCGCCCTGCCCGTCACGATCTCGCAGACCCGTGAGCTGTCGCTCGCATCGGGGGTCGACCGCAGCCAGTCATCGACGCTGATCGACGGCTTGCTGCCGCCCGAGGGGTTCGACGCGCGCGATCCGGGTACCCCGCCGCCGGGAAATCTGATCTTTCGCGGTGAAGGACGCAGCGGCATCGATCAAGTCCATGTCGGACTGAACTTTGCGCTGTTCAACCAGCGCCGCGATACGACCAAGCCGACCTGGAAGATCGGCGGAGAGTTCCGGCTCGCCGCAGGCCGGATCATGACGTTCGACCCACGCAATCCGAGCGAGACCACGGGCGTCAGCACCGGTGTCCACGAGCTGCGGCTCTGGACGAGCGTCGATCGGCAGTTCCGCTGGAACGAAGCCTGGTTCGAGCTGTTCTGGCAAATCCCGATCTGGACGCGTGACAAGTCACTGTTCAACGATCCGGGCTTTGGCTCGCGATCGGTCAAACCGCCGCAGCAGGCCGGCGTCGCGTTCGGGCTCGAGACGTTCATGTTGAACGACCGGGCCAACAACAACCGGATCAGCGCCGATCTCGGAGCGCGCGTGGTTGGTCATTTCGAAGGTCGCGCCTACACCGAGATGTGGGAAGTGTTCGCGTTCGCCGGTGATACCCGCGGTGGCGGACCATTGATCCTCGATGGTGATCCTGTGACCGACGGTGTTCAGCCGATGCGCCACCCCGGGATCTCTAACGTCGAGAACTATCTCGAGACCTCCGCACAGATCGCGCTCCGCGCAGCGGTCGGCAGCCACGTGCGGTTCGCGGCGCTCGCCGAGCTGATCTGGAAGACCGATCACGTGATCAGCTTCGCCGATGCCGGGATCGACCTGCCACATTGCGAAGGCGCGACGATGACCGGCTGCGAGACCGCGATCGACGACATCGTCACGCCCAACACGCGCGAAGTTAATCCGGTCCACGTGCCGCGCATCGATCTCGTCGGCCATCGCTATCGTTCCGAGGACAACTTCGGTCTGGTGATCGGCGTCGAGAGTCAGATCCTGTGGTAGCGGCCGTGGTGCGTCGAAGATCCACGGAATCGCGTCGCATCGCCGTGGTCATCGCGCTCGCGATCGTGCCGACAATCACCTACACGATACAAACCGCCGCATAGACTTCGGCCGGCGGGTCACCGCGGCGCGACGACGATGTTACCGTTATGAACGATGGGACGGCGTCACGTCGCCGGGCTGCTCGTGCTCGGTGTCGCGGTGGTTGCATGCGGCCAACCGCGCGCGTTCACCTGCGCACTCGATGAGGAATGTGTCGCGGAAGGCGTCCAGGGCCGCTGCGAAGCGAGCCAGTTCTGCAGCTTTCCGGATCCCGCGTGCAACGGGAACCGCTACGAGCCAAGCGCCGGCGATGGGCTCGGCGGCAGCTGCGTGAACAGCAGCTGCGGTGGCTTCGGCCAGCCATGTTGTGACGGCGAACAAGCGTGTGAAGCGAATGGCTACTGCGATGCCGGAACGTGCACGGCGTGCCTCGACGACGTTCGCTACGGCCGCAGATTTGGCTGCGCGCTCGCCCACGACGGGACCGTGTGGTGCATCGGAAGCAACGCTCGAGGCCAGGTCGGTCTCGACACCCCAGGCGGTTCCACGACGTGGGTTCCCATTCGAGATGCGGCGTCCGATCAACCGATCGCGGATGCGACCGCGATCGGAGCCGGCGGCGATCATGCATGTGCGATTCGCGCGGACACGTCGCTATGGTGCTGGGGAGCCAACAACGATGGTCAGCTCGGCAACAACTCGACGACCGACTCGTCGGTCGCCGTGCAGGTCACGATGTTGAGCAGTGGCGCGCCCTTGCTGGGAGTCATCACGGTGACGGCTGGCTATTCTCACACCTGCGCGATCACCGGCACCTCGGGAGTCTGGTGCTGGGGCCGCAACAACGCCGGTCAGCTCGGCGATGGTTCAACGACCACACCGCGCCTCCAAGCGGTGCAGGTGCTCGCCGCGGGCGGTGGCGTGTTCGGCGGCGCGTCCGAGATCACGATCGGGCGCTACCACACCTGTGTGAACACGGTGAATCACCAGGTAGCGTGCTGGGGCCTGAACGCGAGCGGCCAGCTCGCCGACGGCTCGATGGAGAATCGGATCATGGCGGTGCCGATCGGCATGTGGACCTCGGTGGCGGCGGGGCAACCGTCACACACGTGCATGGTCGATCCGACCGGTCACGCGTGGTGCGCCGGATGGTCGTTCCGGATGCGGCTCGGAACCGGCGTTCACTCGCACGAGGACGACGCTCCCGAGACCTACGACACACCGCAGGCCGTGCTGGTCGAGCACGGCGGCGCGCAGCTCGATCGTGTCGCCCAGGTCGTGGCAGGCTCCGCGTCGTGCGCGTTGATGATCGACGGCACCGTTCGGTGCTGGGGAGCCAATATCCACGGCCAGGTGGGAACCGGAATTGGAACGCCGCATCCGCTTCCGGTCGTGTACGAGGACCGATCGCCGCTCTCGGACATCGTGGAGCTGACGGCCGGGTATTCTCACACCTGCGCCCGCAACAGCACCGGGCGGATCGTGTGCTGGGGTCGCGGTACCAGCGGCGAGCTCGCCGATAGCGTGCTGACGGAACATTACTTCCCCACCGAGATCGCTGCGCCGAGCTGCCCGTGACCGTTCCGCCGTCCATCCGCTCGTTGTGGCCGCTCGCGGCGGTGGTGGTCGTGGTCGCATCCTGCGGCGAGCCTGCGGCGTACGTGTGCACGCGCGACGATCAGTGCACTCGTCATGGAGCTCCGGGAACATGTCTCGATGGAGCGTGCTCGTTCTCCGAGCCATGTGGCGCGCTGGGGCAGGCGTGCTGCGCGACGGAACCCTCGTGCGCGGCGGGATCTTGTAGCGATGGTCGCTGTCAGAGCTGCATCCAGGACGTCGCGTTCGGACGGCGGTTCGGATGCGTACTCAAGACTGACGGCACGATCTGGTGCGCTGGCGAAAACGATCGAGGCCAGCTCGGAAGCGGTGCCGCGGGCGACGATCGTTCCACTCGTGAACCGGTGAGAACGGTCGTCGACAGCGCGCTCATCGATGACGCGATCCAGATCGCGCTGGGACGATCACACGGTTGCGCGATCCGCTCCGACACCAGCGTTTGGTGCTGGGGAGCCAATCACGTCGGTCAGCTCGGTAACGGCACTACGAACACGCTGCAACCAGGGGCAGTTCAGGTCCTCGCCGGCGGATCGCCACTACTCGGTGCGAGCGAGATCAGGTCGGGAAGCGCGCATACCTGCGCGATCACGTCATCGGGAGACGTCTATTGCTGGGGCCACAACGACGTGGGCCAGCTCGGCGACGGACTGACGACGAATCGCGATCAGGCTGGTCCGGTGCTGACCGCGCCGATGGGATCGGTGTTCACGGGCGCGCGTTCGCTCGCCAACAGCGCGGCCACCAACTGCGTCCACCGCGGCACCGATGAGGTCTGGTGCTGGGGCGCCGACAATCATGGCCAGTTTGGGTTCGGCGCGCTGGGCTCGCATCCAAGCCCTGCGCTGATCGGCAACGCTCCGGGGTTCGCGCTCGGCCACGGTCAGATCTGCATGGTTCGCGAAACCTCGGTCCAGTGTACGGGCGCGAGCACCCACGGCAGTCTCGCCAACGGAGAGGCAGGGGGCGCCCTCGACGAGCTTGCTCCGGTCACGATGAAGGACGATGGCGGCGGTGACTTCACCGGGGCCTCCAAGATCACGTTTGCGGGTGGCGGTGGCGGCTGCGCATTGATGAATGACCGGAGCGTGCAGTGCTGGGGTGACAATCAGTATGGCCAAGCGGGCACCGGCAAGGCGGTGCCGTTTCCCGAGCCCGTCATCGATGGCGACGGCGTCCCGGTCACCGAGGCCGACCGGGTGGTCGCCGCGTTCCCTCACGCATGCGCACGTAAGTCCACCGGCGAATGGCTGTGTTGGGGCCGCAACTCCGAGGGAGAATTTGGCGACGGAACGTTCTCGAACCGCCCGCTCGCGGCGCCGCTCGCGGTCAGTTGTCCGTGATCGAATCGAACGCGGTCTGTCGTGTCATGTGTGGATCCCGAGCACCAAATCACACCCAACCGTGATGATACGCTTGACCACGATGGGCGTCGCGCTACGAGGAGTCGACCGATGACTCCGCGGCCAGCGATTCCGCCGCCGGTCGAACAGCTCGCCGGCTCCACGTTCGGCAAGTACGAGATCGTGCACAAGCTCGCCACGGGCGGGATGGCGGAGCTCTATCTCGCTCGCGTGCGCGGTGCTGCGGGGTTCGAGAAGACCGTGGTGCTCAAGCGCATGCTGCCTCGGATCGCCGAAGACCCAGAGTCGGTCGCGATGTTCCTGCAAGAAGCACGGCTCGCCGCGACGCTGCAGCACCCCAACATCGCCGATGTCTACGACGTCGGCGAAGCGTACGGCTCGTACTTCTTCACGATGGAGTACATCCACGGCGCCGACGCACGCGCGATCGCAATGACCGCGGCGCTCGGCAAGAAGCCGGTGCCGCTCGCCGTAAGCACCGCGATCGTCCTCGGCACGGCCATGGCGCTCGATCATGCGCACCAGCGCCGCGTGATCCATCGCGACGTGTCGCCGAGTAACATCTTGGTCAGCTTCGACGGTGCGGTGAAGCTCGTCGATTTCGGAATCGCCCGCGCCAGCTCGAGCGACAAGCTGACTCAGACCGGGACGGTGAAGGGCAAGATTCCGTATATGTCGCCGGAGCAATGTCAGTCGCGCGTGGTCGATCTGCGCACCGACTTGTTCTCGCTGGGCGTCGTGCTCTACGAGCTCACGCTCGGACGCCGGCCGTTCGTCGGCGATAGCGACTACGAAGTGATGTGCGGGATCGTCGAGGGCCAGCTGGCGCTGCCATCCTCGATCGATCCGAGCTATCCGCGCGAGCTCGAGCTGATCGTGACCAAGCTGCTGGCTCGCGATGTGAAGATTCGCTACCAGACCGCCGATGCTTGCGTGCACGACCTCGAGACGTTCATCGCGTCGAACAATCTGTGGCAATCGGCGAAATCGCTCAGCAAGTACATGCGAACGCTGTTCCCCGACAGCGTCGACGCCTGGGAGCGCGCGGCGCAACAAGGAATCTCGCTCGACGACCATCTGCTCGCGACCGCCTCGCTACGCACAGGCTCGGTGCCCGACCACACCGTGCAGACCAACGCGTTTGCGGGCAAGCATCCCGACCGATCGATTCGAGCCGCTGGCTTGACCCCGACCGATCACGTCCAGCCAGCCGGATGGGCGAGCCGCCGCGTCCGAACGATCGCACTCAGCGCCAGTGGCATCGTCTTGGCGTTCGCACTCGGAAGCATCGCGTTTGGACGCGACAGCGAGCCTGCAACCGCGAACGTCCCCGCGTCCGTGCCGGAGCCAGCGCCCGAACCGATCGCAGAGCCGATCGCACCCGCGCCCGCTCCTCAAGCGGTCCCAGCAGCGGCAGCGCTAGCGCCGGCGATCGAAGCTGCTCGACCGCCGGCCGAGCCCACCGCCGCGCCAAGCCTCAAGCGGGTCACCCGTACCAAGCCCGCGCGAGCTTCGACCACGACCAAGAAGCCAGCAACGACGGAGACCTCATGCGATTCCAACTCGCCGTTTTGGCCGGGTCGCTCCTCGGAGCGCTGCCAGCAACCGCCGACCCCAAACAAGACGCGGCCGCGATAGCCAGACAGGGCGACGAGCGGTTTCAGGCAAAGAGCTTCGACGAAGCAGCGAAGCTCTACGAGCAGGCGTACGCACTGGATCCCGATCCCGCGCATTTGTTCGCGCTGGCGCAAGCCGAGCGACTCGGTGGCCACTGTGATCGCGCGATCGAGCATTACAAGAAGCTCATCGATGCGGCCACGAGCCCACGGGCCGCGGAGTTCGTTCAAGAGAGCCTCCAGCAATGCGGCGCAGGCGACTGGGCGAAACCGCCCGAAGCCAAACCCTCGGCGACGCCCCAGCCGCCAGCGACAGCTGTCTCGGTGGTGCGATCCACGCGCTCGAGCGACAGGCTCGCGACCTCGATGTTCGCGGGCGGCGCGCTCGCGCTCGGCCTCGGCGTCGGGCTCGCGGTGACCTCGCGCTCGATCGGCCTCGACGCCGACGAGGCCGCGACGAGCGACGTCTACTATGCGTCGCACGACCGAGCAGATCGCTACATGGTCGCCGCCGGGATCGCCGGCGCGGTCGGCGTCGGGCTCATCGGATTCTCGGTGTACCGCTGGATGACTGGGGGCCGCGAGCAAGCCGCCAGCGTCGCCGTCGTCCCGACGACCACCGGCGCGACCGCTTCGGTGGTCGCGCGCTGGTGACCGCTGCGGATCGGCCTCGACAGCCGGCCCGACCGTGATCATGGTGTCGGCTCGTTGAGAACCGACTCAAGGATCTTGCCATGTTGGCTTGAGCCTCACGGGGCGGGGTCGTAGCTTCATCACCCCGGGTGACGCTACGCCCGGGCGGAGGACCGCGATGATTCTCGGAAAGTTCTTTGGTGCGATCAGGGCTCAGCTCAACAAGCTCGCCAACTTCTTCTGGGAAGCCGATCCGATCGCCCAGATGCAGTACGAGTACGACCTCGCGGTCGAACAGCTCAAAGAGGGTCGGGTCGGGCTCGAACAGTATCGAGGGTTGGTCGAACGCGTCGCGCGCCAGGTTCGCGAAGGCGAAGCAGCGATCAACAAGCTCACCGCGCAGGCCAAGGCCTATCTAAAGGCCGGCGATCGCGAGACCGCGGGCTCGTTCGCATTGCAGCTGACCAAGGCGAAGACGCAGCTCGAGGAGAACAAGCAGCAGCTCGCGATGCACGAGCAGGCGTACAACAACAACCTCAAGAAGATCCAACACGCCAACAAGAAGCTCGTCGAGGTCAAGGACAAGATCCAGAAGTACGACGCCGAGCTCAAGATGAGCGAAGCGGAAGCCGAGGTCGCGAAGCTGACCCAGAGCTTCAACATGGACATCACCACGGACTTCGGTCAGCTCGAGGATGTCATCCAGCGCAAGATCGACGCGAACCGCGGCAAGGCGCGCGTCGCGAGCGATCTGTCGAGCGAAGGCATCGACCAGATCAAGGCCGAGGAGCGCATGGAGCAGCAGATGGCCAGCGACGCGCTCAAAGACCTCGAGGTCGAGCTCGGCATGCGCGCGCCCGAGACCACGCCGATCGCGGCGACGGCGAAGGACCTCGGCCCCGCCGAGGAGACCAGGTCCAAGGAAACTGAAAAAGTTACCGAGTAGGTGGGATCGAACGAACGCCGCGCGAGCGCGCGCGTTCGGCGACGACACGCAAGGGATGTGATCTGGGCCCGGCGCTGCCGGACTCGTGCGGGCGGGGAAGCCGCCAACAATGGGAGGTTCGCTTATGAGCAACGGAGCTGGAAAACCCAAGGCCGCATTTTTCATCGCAGTGCTGGTAGTGGTCGTGGGCCTCGTCGGACTGGCGGTGATGCGCTGCAACTCGAAGAAGGACGGCGGCTCCGAGACGCCCGACAAGATCGACCCCAACATCCTCAAGCAGGGCGGCGGCAGCGGCAACGCGGAGAACCCCGACCCGAACGCGACGGCCACCACCAAGACCGAATACGAGTTCGAGTCGTCATCACGGCTGCCCGAAGTTCCCGGCACCGCCGAGTACAAGGCGCTCGGCAAGCCGCGGGTTGTCCGGTTCGCGGTCAACGTGTGGGCGGGCTGGGCTCCGATCGTGTGGGCCAACCAGGGTCATCAGGCCAAGAAGGTCTGGAAGGACGCCAAGGGCGGCGAGTTCCAGGTCGAGCTCGTGCTGGTCGACGATCCGGTCGCGATGGGCAACACGTTCGCCAACGGCTCGGTCCACATCGGTTGGGCCACCGTGGACATGCTGCCGTTGGTGATCGAGCGGCTGAAGCGCGATCCGCGCACGATGCCGCGCGTGTATCAGCAGGTCGACTGGTCGAACGGCGGTGACGGCATCGTCGTCCGCGAGTCGATCAAGAACGTCGCCGATCTTCGCGGCAAGACCGTCGTGCTCGCGCAGAACTCACCGTCACACTACTTCCTGCTCAACGTGCTGCTCAACGGCGGTGTCCAGCCGTCCGAGGTGAAGATGAAGTTCACCAAGGACGCGTTCCAGGCCGCAGCCGCGTTCAACCAGAACAAGGACATCGCGGCGTGCGTATCGTGGGCGCCCGACATCTACAACCTGACCAAGACCGGCATGGGCAACCGCATGCTGGTGTCGACCGCAGAAGCCAACAAGCTGATCGCCGACGTGTGGTTCGCGCGCGCCGACTTTGCACGCGACAACCCGGACATCATCGAGGGGTTGGTCCGCGGGATCCTAGACGCCGTCGAAGATCTCAAGACCGACGCGAACAAGCAGGCGGTCGGTCCATTGATGGACAAGTTCTACGACCTGCCGCCGGGTACTGCGGGCGGGATGCTGGCCGACGCGCACTGGACCAACTACGCCGAGAATCGCGACTTCTTCTTGGTCTCGAGCAACCCGACCAACTTCGAGCGCACGTACGACACCGCGTACCGGCTGTACAAGGCGATCCGCGCGGTCGACACCAAGACCGAGTTCGACAAGATCGTCGACTTCTCGGTGATCAAGAAGCTCGGCGCCGAGGCCAAGTACGCACAGCAGAAGAACGAGTATGAGTACAAGTTCACGCCGGCGAGCGGCGATTCGGTCAACGTCGAGAGCGCGGTGCTGACCAAGACGGTCACCATCAACTTCTTCCCGAACTCGTATGAGGTGTTCAAGAAGGTCCCGGCGAAGACCGGCGGGGGCGAGGTCTACTACGACGGCAACGTCGAGTTCACGATCGAGGAGATCGCCAAGCTCGCGGGGCAGTTCGGTGCGGCGCGCATCGTGATCTCTGGCCATACCGATTCATCGATGAAGGGCACCGCCGATGAGAGCCTGGTCAAGGACCTGTCGACGCGGCGCGCGAATGCGGTCAAGGAAGCGCTGGTCAACAAGTTCAAGATGCAGCCCAATCAGTTCTTCGCGACGGGCGAAGGCTGGGCTCGCCCGGCCGATCCGAACGATCCCGAGAACCATCAGAAGAATCGCCGCGTCGAGGTGAAGGTCGTGCCCGCGGAGGCCGCTCCGTGACCACTGGCGGCGCGCCAAGCGCGTCCAAGGAGCCCGCGCCGGACCGCAGCCAGCGGAATCTGCTCGCGCCGCCACCCTGGTACAAGTCGCTGCGCGCCGATCCTCCGGCGCTGATCCGCACTGCGCTCGGAGCAGGGTTGATCACCTTGATCCTGTTGCTGTGGTTCCTCGTCACGAGCGGTGACACAGCCACCGATCGATGGATCTCGCCATCTCGCCTGCCAAGCCCGGGCGAGGTATTTGGCTCGTTGGGCAAGCTGCTCGAACGCGATCTGGTGACCAGCATCACCGACACACTGCAGCGCGTGGTGATCGGCGTGTCGCTCGCGGCGCTCGTCGGCGTGAGCTTGGGTGTCATCGCTGCGGCGCACCGCGGCGTCGGCTCGGCGCTCGCACCGGTGGTGATCTTCCTGCGTTCCGTGCCGATGGGCGCATTGATCCCGCTCACCCTGCTGCTGTTCGCTGACGGTGAGAAGCAGAAGATCATGTTCATCTTCCTCGCGATCGTCCCGTTCGTGTTCTCGGACACCGTGAAAGCCGTCTCGATCGTTCCAGATCGCTACGTCGAGACCGCGCAGACGCTCGGCGCCTCGAAGCTACAGATCATCATGAAGGTCCTGGTCCCGCTGTCGTTGCCCGACATCGTCACGAGCCTGCGGTTCCAGCTCGGTCTCGCCCTCGGTTACATCATGCTCGTCGAGGAGATCAACGCGCCGGCGGGCCTTGGCAAGTTGATCATGGGCAGCCAGCGCATGGGTCCGTACGAACACGTCTATCTACTGTTGTTCGTGATCGCGCTGATCGCGTTCACGGTCGACCTGGTGCTACGCACGATCCAGCGCGGCATATTCCCGTGGAGGCGAGACCTGTGAGCGCCGACGCCCCGAAACCCCCGCCAGGAACCGGAACGGGACCCGCTGGCGGTGAACCAGTCAAACCGACCCCGATCGCGCGCGATCCAGCCGCAGAGGCCGCGGCGCTCGCAGCCTTCGAGGAAGAGGAGACCGCGAAAGCGAAGGCGGACCTGCCTGCGCCCGCGACAAAGCCCGCCGCGGAACCGGCGGCCAAGCCAGCGATCGAGCCTGCCGAGGCGCGTCCGGTCGCAGTGTCCGCGACCGAAGCCAAACGCGCCGCACCGGCGCCGGTTCCGGTGGTCAGCTTCGACAAGGTCACCAAGACCTACGACAAGGGCGGCGGCAAGACGTTTACCGCGATCAAAGATGTGACGTTTTCGATCCCCGACTATCCAGGGCGCGGTGAGTTCGTATCGGTGCTCGGCCCATCGGGCTGCGGCAAATCGACGGTGATCCGGATGATCGCCGGCCTGACTCCGCAGTTCCCTCAGACCTCGGGCGCGGTGCTGGTCGATGGCAAGCTGATCACTGGCCCAGGGCCCGACCGCGGCATGGTGTTCCAGGACTACACCTCGTTCGACAATCGTACGGTGCTCGAGAACGTCGCGTTCGGGCTCGAGTGCCGCGGTGTGCCCAAGGACGAACGGCTCGATCGCGCGCGCGTGTGGATCAACAAGGTCGGGCTGTCGAACAAGCGCGACGCGGACAAGTTCCCGCACGAGCTATCCGGCGGCATGCGCCAGCGCGTCGCGATCGCGCGAACGCTGATCCTCGAGCCGCGGATCATCCTGATGGACGAGCCGTTCGGCGCGCTCGATCCGCCGACGCGAACCCGGATGCAGGACAACCTGGTCGCGTTGTGGCGCGAGCAATCGCCGACCGTGTTCTTCATCACGCACTCGATCGAGGAAGCAGTGTTCCTCGGCGATCACATCCTGCTGTTCTCGAACTCGCCCGGAACGATCTTGAAGGAGCTCCGTATCCCGCCGCCGGACCGGCCGTCGCTCGAGACGCAGCGCGATCCCAAGTTCGTCGAAACGGTGCGCGGGATCCGCGAGATCATCGATCAGCTCGAGTCGTCGAACCGAGCGGGAGACTAGCGGCGATGCCCGAGCCGAACAAAGCAGGACTGCTTCGCTATCTCAAAGAAGCGTTCATGTTCCGCTGGAACCTGCTGATCTTCGGCGGCGCCGCGGCAGCGGCGGCGCTTTCCGGGCATGCGGACGTCGCGCTGCCGTTGGTAGCGGCGGCCGAGCTGACCTACCTCGCCGGGCTGACCACGCTGCCGCGGTTTCAGGGCGCGATCGACGCCAAGGCGCGCGCCGAGACTCGCCAGAGCGGCGCGATGGCAGCGGTCACGCCGGAAGACGCTGGCAGCGCTCGTGACCGCATCCTCGAAGTGTTGAAGTCGCTGACCGAGGAGCGCCGGTCGCGATTCTTGCGGCTGCGCGCGCGCTGCGTCGAGATGAGCCGGATCGCCAACGCTGTGCGCGGCGAGACCCGCGATGCGAGTGGCGCGTCGACCGAGCTGCGCCAGCCCGCGCTCGATCGGCTGCTGTGGGTGTTCTTGAAGCTGTTGCTGTCCGAGCAGGCGATCTCGCGGTTCTTGCAGGCGGCGGACGAGGCGAGCATCGACAGGACACTGACCGATCTACAGAGCCGACGTAAGAAGCGCGCCGACTCGGTCGGCGAAGCCAACCAAGCCGATGACCGGATCATTCGCTCGCTCGACGACAGCATCTCGACCGCCGAGGCGCGCAAGGCCAACCTCGACAAGGCGAAGCAGAACGCCGAGTTCGTCGCGACCGAGCTCGATCGGCTCGAGAACAAGATCCAAGCGGTCACCGAGCTGGCGATCGGCCACAGCGATCCCGATGAGATGTCGAGCCGGATCGATGCGATCGCCGACGGCATCTCGCAAACCGAGCAGACGATTCGCGAGCTCCAGAGCATCACCGGGATGGGCAGCGACGAGGTCACGCCGTCGATCCTCGATACCGAGCTACCTGTGACCTCGCGCGAAGGCCCGGCGCTGGCAACGAACCGCCAAGGACGCTCATGACCGACCAAGCGAAGACGCTCGCAGGCGCCGACGGCGTGACCAAGGTGACTCAGCTGCCGCCGCACTTCCCAGCGTGGGCCGGCAAGCTCGCCGAGCTGTACTTTTCGGGCACGACGTCGATGTTCGTCGTCCACGGCAACACGTTCGATGTGGTGCGCGCGGGCGCAGATCGCTGGATCGGGCTCGCCGACTTCCTCGCCGAGCAGCTGTTCGGTCGCTGGGACCTGGTGATCCACTACGACCTCGCGCGCGGCCTGCGCTGCGCCGCCGGCTCCAACGGCAAGCGGCTCCAGCAGATGGTCGAGACCGCGAACAAGTGGCTCGGTGATCTGCGCGCCCTGCCCCGCGATCCGACGCGCGGGCTCGCCGCGATCGACCTGTTCGTCCAGAAGAACGTGATGGCTGACGCCGATGATCGGCTGAATGCCGCCATCCTGATCGACCACGCGGGCTATCTGGCTCCCGCGGGATCGAGCCTCGACCTCGCCGAGCAGACCCATCTGGTCACGCTGCTCAACTGGGCATCGAGCCCGTACGTCAAGCGCCTCAACATGGCGTTCGTGCTGATCGATCCGCGGTTGTCCAGCATCGCCGAGCGGCTATCGGCCAACCCGCACGTCGCATCGCTCGAGGTGCCGCTGCCGAGCGCCGACGAGCGCACCGCGTTTCTCCAGGCGCAAGTCAATGCCACCGCCAAGCCGGTCGAGTCGTTCTCCGACTATGGCGTCGCCGAGCTCGGCAAGCTGACCGCAGGGATCGGACTCACCGATCTCGAAGTCCTGGTGCGCTCTACCGTCGAAGGCGGTCGTCGCCTCGACCGTGGCTATTTCCGCGAGCTCAAGAAGCGACTGATCGAGCGCCAAGCGCAGGGCATGCTCGAGTTCGTCGAGCCCAAGTGGGGGCTCGATACCGTGGTCGGTCACGAAGCCGCGAAGAAGCGCCTGCTCGACGATGCCGAGCTGATCAAGCGCGGCGAGCTCGAGACCGTTCCGATGGGGTACTTGTTCTGTGGTCCGGTAGGCACCGGCAAGAGCTTCCTCGCCACTTGTGTCGCGGGCTCGATCGGAATCCCCGCCGTCGTGCTCAAGAATTTCCGCAGCAAGTACGTCGGCGAGACCGAAGGCAACCTCGAGCGCGTGCTGGGCGTGCTGCGGTCGATGGGCCCCGTGGTGGTGATCGTCGACGAGGCCGACGCGATGCTCGGAGACCGCGACCAAGGCGGCGACTCCGGCGTCGGCGCGCGCACGTTCGGAATGATCGCGTCGCAGATGGGCGACACCCAGTACCGCGGCCGGATCATCTGGATGCTGCTGACCGCACGGCCCGACCTGCTGCCGATCGATCTCAAGCGGCAGGGTCGCGCCGAGGTCCACATTCCGTTGTTTTATCCGGTCGACGAGTCGGAGCTGCGCACGATGTTGCTCGTGCTCGCGAAGAAGTCGGGCACATCGATCGCGGAGGCGGACCTTCCGGCCGAGATCGCGAACAAAGGCAATCTATCGGGTGCCGACATCGAAGGCATCGTCGGCAGGGCGTTCCGCACGTCGCTGCTGTCCGGATCGCGGACGATCACCAAGGATGCGCTCGCCTCCGCACTCACCGGGTTCATGCCATCGACTCAGACGCTCGAGCGCGAAGCTCAAGAGCTCGCCGCGATCATCGAGTGCACCGACGTCGAGTTCTTGCCGCAGAGCAAGCGCGAGCGGATGGACAAGCTCGGCGGCCGCGAGAAGCTGCAGGAGCGGCTCACCGCGATCAAACAGATCTTGGAACAACGCTAACCAGGAGACCACGATGCCCCGCGCCAGCTGGATCAACGACGACAGCCACCCCGATCTCGACGCCCACGTCGGTCAGCTCGACCACTTCGCCAACTCGCTCGCCGATGGCGTGGTCGATGCTAAGGAGCTCGCCACTCAGGAGCAGAACCTGGTCTCGGCGATGAAGGCGGTCGAGGGCAGCCTCGACGACGCCCAGCACGCCAAGGTCACCAAGCTGCTCGCCGAGCTCACCGCGTACAGCGTGATGCGCACGCTGCACGAGATCGCGCAGGCTCGGGTTCAGAACGTCGTCTCTGGCAAGAAGTGACGATGTCCCGGCCGACCGGCTGGGGCAAGCACGCCCCCGACCCGAGCTATCTGCGCCGAGTGTTCGACGGTGCCGAGCGCACGATCGAGGATCGCTGGGGCATTCCGGTGCGGATCCGCGACGTCGCGAACCCGTTCACCGGCGACCTGGACGGGGCCGAGATCATGGTCGACTACGACGTCGAGATCGAAGAGGCGGTGTTCGTGCTGGTGCATCTATTCGGCCACACGGTGCAGTGGAACTGCTCGCCCGAGGCACGGCAGATCGCGTTCAAGCAGGGATCCTGGGATGAGGACCACCTGCGCTCGCTCGCCAGCTACGAGACCGAGGCGTGCCGGTATAGCCTCCAGCTCCTACACGACGCCGGGTTTGGCGACCTCGATCAGTGGATCTCCGACTTTGCCGCCTGTGACAGCGCATATCTCATGCACTACTACCGGACCAACGAGAAGCGGCCGTTTCGGTCGTTCTGGATCGACGACGCGCCACGAATCACGCCGCTGGCGATCCCGGAATTCCATCCGACCAGGTGGTTGTCACGGTCCGACGGCATCGTGATCTAGACCGTCGCCTATCCGTCCACACGTAGCTCGTCGGTGTCCGGCGTCGAAAATCGGGCTCACACGTCCGTCCAGCCGGAGGATCGAGGTACAACCAACAGGCGTGACCACGATCCACACTCAGCTGTTGACCGACGGTGTGAGCGGCGCACTCATGGAGCGCAGCTTCCGTTTGCGCGTCGCATCTGGACCGGATCAGGGCAAGGAATGCGTGCTCGATGAAGGCACCACGATGGTCGGCACCCACGCCGACAACAACCTGGTGCTCACCGACGCGACCGTATCGCGCTACCACCTCGAGATCAAAGTGCGCCGCGATGGCATCGAGATCCGCGATCTCGACACCACCAACGGCACCAAGCACCAAGGTGCGAAGGTCGGACAGGTCGTGCTCACCGGCGCCGCGCGGCTGCGCCTCGGCAAGCACACCGAGATCGACATCGAGCCAGTCGATACCAAGGTCAACCTCAACGAGTTTGCGAGCGATCGATTCGGCGATGTGCTCGGCACCACACCGCCGATGCGCCGGCTGTTCTCGCTGCTCGACAAGGCGGCCTCGACCGAAGCCACGATCTTGCTCGAGGGCGAGACCGGCACGGGCAAAGAAGCGATCGCCGAGGCGGTTCATCTGCGCAGCCGCCGATCGCGCGGACCGTTCGTGGTCGTCGACTGCGGGTCGATTCCGCACGAGCTGATCGGCTCGGAGCTGTTCGGTCACGCCAAGGGTTCGTTCACCGGCGCGGCTGGCGACAAACAAGGCCTGATCGAAGCCGCCAACCGCGGCACGCTGTTTCTCGACGAAGTCGGTGAGCTCGCGCTCGACCTCCAGCCGCAGCTGCTGCGTGTGCTCGATCGCCGGCAGGTCAGGCGGGTCGGCGAGACCCACTCGGTCGATGTCGACATCCGCGTGATCGCCGCAACGCACCGTGACTTGCGCGCGATGGTCAAGGCGGGGACGTTCCGCGAAGATCTTTATTATCGGCTCGCGGTGGTCGCCGCCCACGTGCCGCCGCTGCGCGAGCGCAAGGCGGATATCCCGGTGCTCGCATCGTACTTCGCCGAAAAGATGGGCCGCGGTGGGTTCGGGCATTCGCCATCGCTGCTCGAGATGCTCGACCGCCATGATTGGCCGGGCAACGTGCGCGAGCTGCGCAACGTCGTCGAGCGTGCGCTGTCGCTGGGCGACGTCGCACTCGGCGACCTCAGTGAAGGCGATCTGCCGATCCCGAGCCCCGACGACGAGCCCACCAATGTCCGGCCGTCGAACGCCGACGTCCTCGAGCTTCCGTTCAAGGAAGCCAAAGCGGCGTTGGTCGAGAGCTTCGAGCGCGATTATCTGACGGCATTGCTCGCCCGGCATCGCGGCAACATTTCGCGCGCCGCCGCCGAGGCAGGCATCGACCGCAACTATATCCATCGCCTGGTGAAGAAGTACGGTCTCGAGGTCGATCGAGGGTGAGGATCGCGGCGGCCCTGGCGATCACCGCTTGTGCGATCGCCTGCAAGGGCAACGAGCCCCCGACAGCGAACCAAGGCTCGGGCCAGCCGGTCGGCACGCACACAGCACCACCAAGCGACGCGGCAGCGAGACCTGCCGTCGACTGCAGCGAGGCGCTGCGTGAAGCGATGTACATCCCCTCCGCGTACACGGGGAAGGTCTTGATCGAGGGCTGTAAGCCGTGCGGTGACTGGGCTCCGCTGCTCAACTGGAGCAAGCTATCGAGCGAAGGCGGTCCGACGCGCAAGGCGATCGAAGACGCGATGGTGGCGTGCAACGGGTACTGCAACGCTAACGGAAAGATGCGGTTCCTCGGTGCGCTCGATCGCAAGCGCGGCGACGACAGCCGGCTTCCGTGGCGCATGCTCGGCCAGCAGTGCGGGGCCGCGGTCAGCGCGGTGCCCGACGCACGGTACATGTCGGCACCCTACTTCGCGCTGGATCGGATCGCGCGTCACATCGGCGCCGGGCCTCATGCCATGCAACTCGAGATGCTCGACATCACGCTGCCAGCGGTCTCGAGCTCTGGCGCCGGGCTCGAGCTCCCCGAGTCCCCCTCGACCGTTCCGGCACCTGGCGAGGGCGGCGTCACCGTGACGATGACCGAGGTACGCGCAGGCAAGCGACCCTACGCAAAGCTCTCGGCGAGCGGGGTGACCGTGATGGGCGATCCGTATCCGGGCGAGATCGTCGGCGATCGCGAGCTCCCGGCGACCCTCGACAAGCTCGGTGCGCCGGTCGTGCTGTTCGCGCCACGAGGCATGAAGGCAGCGCGACTCGCCGCCGTTGCCGCCACGGCAGGTGCTCGCCCGTTCGCGCTCGCCACGTTGTTTCCCAATTCGCTCGAAGGCTGGCAGATGTACGGCGTAGCTCCCACGATGATCCACGGCAAGCGCGATCCGAAAGCGATGACGCTTACCCTGGGTGCCTCCGCCGACGCTGCGATCGAAGCCGTGCGCACGGCGGCGCCCACGGCGCTCAGTGCTCCGCCCACGATCGCGATCGGTCCCGACGCGACCGTCGAGAGCTTGGCCAAGCTGCTCGACGCGCTGTCGGCCAAGAAGGTCCCGGCCGCCGCAATCGCTGCAGCGGGTAAGCGGCCTTGACCGCCGCGTCGCAGACGCGCGATCGTCGGGCCGTGGCGGCTCCGAGCGTCGATGTGGTGGTGATCGGCGGCGGTATCACCGGAGTCGGTATCGCGCGTGACGCGGCGTTGCGCGGCCTCAAGGTCGCGCTGTTCGAGAAGGCCGACTTCGCGTCGGGCACGTCGTCCAAGTCGAGCAAGATGGTGCACGGCGGGCTGCGTTACCTCGAGCAAGGTGAGCTCGGCCTGGTGTTCGAATCGGTGTCGGAGCGCCGAGTCCAAACCCGCGTCGCCCCGCACCTGGTTCGCCCGCTGCCATTTCTGATCCCGATTTACGAAGGCGCCAAGCCGAGCTTCGAGATCATGAACATCGGGCTCTGGATCTACGACTCGCTCGCGCTGTTTCGCGCACCGCGGATGCACAAGACGTTTCGTGGCGCCAAGGCCGCGCTCGACCTCGAGCCGCAGCTTCGTCCTGCGGGGCTGCGCGGCGCGCTCGAGTACTACGACTGCGCTACCGACGATGCGCGGCTCGTACTCGAGAACGCGCTCGATGCGTGCGCGCTCGGCGCGACATGTTCGACGTATTCGGACGTGATCGAGCTCGAGCGCCGCGGCGATGGCCGGATCACCGCGGTCGTCGTCAAGAACCGGCTGACCGGCGCCGTCACCAAGGTGGCGACTCGCACCGTGGTGCTCGCGGCGGGTGCGTGGACGGACGAGATGATCCGCCGGTTCGAGATCCCGATGGATCGGCCGCTGTTGCGCCGCACCAAAGGTGTGCATGTCGTACTGCCGCGTGAACGCCTGCCGCTGGCGCGTGCGATCACGCTGCTGTCACCGCTCGATGGCCGGGTGATGTTCGCCCTGCCCTGGCGTGAGCGCACCGTGCTCGGCACCACGGATACCGACTTCACCGGCACCGCCGACAACGTCGCGGCCGACGCCGACGACGTGCGTTATTTGTGCGACAGCGGCAACGGCTACTTCCCTGGCGCCAACCTCGAGCCCAGCGACGTCATCTCGACGTGGGCGGGGCTTCGGCCGTTGATCGCCGCGCCGCCGAACGTCGACGAATCCGACGTGTCGCGTGAGCACGAAGTATTCTCGCGCAACGACGGTCTGGTGATCATCGCCGGCGGCAAGCTGACCACGTATCGCCGGATGGCGCGGCAAGCGGTCACCGAAACCATCAAGCTGCTCGGCGAGCTCGGCGAATCGGTCGCACTCGCGGACGTCACGACCAAACATCGGCCACTGCCTGGAGCCGTCGGCCTGACCGAGCCGACGCTGGAAGGCGTCGCAGAGATCGGCCGGGCATTGATGACGAGCCACAAGCTAGACGTCGACACCTCGACGCATCTGTGCGGCGTCTATGGCGCGCGGGCGCCGCTGCTCGCCGATCGAATCGCTGCGGACCGCTCGCTCGGTCAACGGATCGATCCCGAGCTGCCGTACGTGTGGGCGGAGATCCAATTCGCATGTGATCACGACATGGCGCGTACGGTCGAAGACGTGCTCGCACGGCGGGTACCGCTGCTGCTCGTCGCGCGCGATCAAGGGCTCGGTGTTTGCGAGCGGGTCGCCGACGTCATGGCGCGTGTGCTCGGCTGGGACGACGCCCAGCGAGCTCGAATGATTGCGGAGTATCGCGAGGAGATCGCGATCAGCCGAAGATGGCGAGCTTAGCGTCCTGTCGCGAGCTTGATACCGCCTTGACGCGATCTTGATAGCACCGGCGTTACCTGTTCGACCGGCGAGTTGGTTCGACTCGCCTTTGAATGTCGATCACGTCACGTCCGCGAGAGCTCGCGCTCGGTTCGCTCGGTGCCCTGGGCATCGTCTACGGCGACATCGGAACGTCGCCGCTGTACGCGATGAAGGAGTGCCTCGCGTTTCCATCGTCCCCACACGCCGTGGTGTCCACCGAAGCGACGCTGACCGCTAACACGCTGGGCGTACTTTCGTTGATGTTGTGGGCGCTGTTCCTCGTGGTCTGCGTGAAGTATCTGATGTTCGTCCTGCGCGCCGACAACAAGGGCGAAGGCGGGATTCTCGCGCTCGCGGCGTTGCTGGTCGGCAATAGCGCGGTGCCCCGTACTCGCAAGCTCGCGCTGCCGCTGCTCCTAGGCCTATTCGGTGCAGGACTGTTGTTCGGCGATGGCGCGATCACGCCCGCGATCACGATCCTCGGCGCGATGGAGGGGCTCGCCGAGCACAGCCCGGCGCTAGGCACCCTCGCGGTCCCGATCACGATCGCGATCTTGGTCGGCTTGTTTCTGATCCAACGCCACGGCACTCACCGGATCGGCACGCTGTTCGGGCCGGTGATGCTGTTGTGGTTCGTGACGATCGGCGCGCTCGGATTGCGCCACTTGGTGCGGGAACCTTCGGTCTTGCGTGCGATCGATCCAAGCTACGCGGTGGCGTTCGTTCGCGATCATGGCGTCACCGGGTTTGCGATCATGGGCCTGGTGTTCCTGGTCGTCACCGGCGGCGAAGCGCTGTACGCCGACATGGGCCATTTCGGAAAGCGCCCGATCCGCTTCGCATGGTTCACGATCGCCCTGCCCGGTCTGCTGCTCAACTACTTCGGTCAGGCCGCGCTGTTGATCTCGCGACCACCGGGCACGGTGACCAATCCGTTCTTTGCGCTCGCTGAAGGGCCGCTGGTGATGCCGGTGGTGATCCTGGCGACGCTGGCCGCGATCATCGCGTCGCAAGCGTTGATCTCGGGCGTATTCTCGCTGACCCGTCAGGCGATGCAGCTCGGGTTCTGGCCGCGCGTCACCGTCGTGCACACCTCCGCGTCGACCGAAGGTCAGATCTACATCCCCGAGATGAACTGGCTGCTCATGGTCGGGTGCATCGCGCTGGTCCTGCAATTCCAAACCAGCTCGGGGCTGGCGGCGGCCTATGGAATCGCGGTGACCGGCACGATGGCGATCACGTCGTATCTATTCTTCTTGGTGTGTCGCCAGCGCTGGCGCTACTCCCCGACCAAGGCCCTCGCGATCCTGATCCCGTTCCTCGCGATCGATCTGACGTTCTTCTCCGCCAATGCGACCAAGATCGCGTACGGCGGGTGGTTCCCGCTAGCGACAGGTCTCGTGGTCTACGTCGTGATGACAACGTGGTGGCGGGGTCGGCTCGAGCTCGCACGAACGATGGAGGCCGGAACGATCGCCGATGCCACATTGCTTGCCGACGTCGCCGCGAGCTCACCGCCGCGGGTCCGAGGCACCGCCGTTTACATGACCTCGACGACCGATGGCATGCCGAACGTGTTGCTGCATCACCTCAAGCACAACCAGGTGTTGCATCAGCAAGTCGTCTTGCTCGTGATCAAGACCGAGCCGGTGCCGTCGCTGAACATCGACAACCAGCTCACCGTGACGACGCTAGGTCACGGGTTCTTCCGCGTGATCGCAAAGGTCGGCTTCATGCAGACCCCTCATGTCCCGCAGATCCTGGAGCGCTGCGCGACCGTCGGGTTGGTCACCGAGCGGATGACCACGACCTATTACCTCGGCAAGCAGACCCTGCTGACCACCGGCCCGTCCAAGCTCGCCCGCTGGCGCAAGCTACTGTTCTCGTTCCTGAGCCGCAACGCCCGCTCGCCGACCGCGTTTTTTGGCCTGCCGCCCAACCGCGTCGTCGAGCTCGGCCTGCAAATCGAGCTGTAGCGAACGTCTCGGCGGCTAGCGAGCTGGTTCAGGCGCGTCGCGCAGGCGATAGCCGACGCCGGCCTCGGTCACCAACCACTGCGGGCGCGCGGGATCCCGCTCGATCTTGCGGCGTACAGCCGCGACATGAACGCGGACGGTGTGCGGTTCGACCGAGGTGCCGCCCCACACCTCGTGCACGAGCTGGCGGTGGGTCAAGACGCGGCCTGCGTGGCGCGCGAGCGCGAGCAGGATCTTGAACTCGATCGGCGTGAGATGAACGTCCGCGCCATCGACCGTCGCTTCGTAGCGCACGCGATCGATCTTGATCGGTCCGACCTCGACGACGTCCGGCCTCGCAGCGCTGGCATCGACGCCGGCGTGGCGCAAGGCGACGCGGATCCGAGCGAGCAGCTCCCCCGTTCCGAACGGCTTGGTGAGGTAGTCATCTGCACCCGAGTCGAGCGCGGTGACCTTGTCGCCCTCCTGACCGCGCGCCGACAGCACGATCACCGGAACCCGCGAGTCCGGGCGCAGGGTGCGCAGCACCGATAACCCATCACCGTCGGGCAGTCCGAGATCGAGCAGGACGAGCGCAGGCTGGTGCGCAACGATCGCGGCGAGCCCCTCCGCGATCGTCGCTGCATCGTAAACGACGTGACCATGCCCACCGAGTGCGGCGCGCAGGTATCGCCGCACGTGCGGGTCGTCATCGATCACGACGATGCCGCCGGTCATCGCCCAGCCTCGGCGATCGCGACCGGCGGATTCACAAATGCGGGCGGCGATCCCGCAGGGATCCGCGCTTCGAATCGCGCGCCACCGGCCGTGCCGCGCTCGGCGACGACCGTGCCGCCGTGCGCGATCACGATCGCACGAACGACCGCGAGTCCGAGGCCGACACCCGGCGCTGGCGATTCATGGACGAACTTCTCGAACAGGCGGGCCGGATCGGCCGGCAGGCCACGCCCACGATCCTCGACGACGATCACCGCGTGCCCTCCGGCTCGGTGGGCGCGGATCGTCACCGGCGGGTTGCCGTGCTTGACGGCGTTGTCGACGAGGTTCAGCAGGACTTGCTCGAACAAGACGGGATCGATCCACAACAGCAGCTCGGACTCGACCTCGACCTCGACCTGGCATCCATCGAGCAGCGGCTCGAGCCGCGTCAACGCCGCGCCGACCACCTCTTCGGCAGGAACCCAATCGCGTGACGGCGCAAAACCACCTTCGACGCGGGTCAGCTGGAGCACGTTGGCAAGCACCTGTTCGAGCCGCCGGGCATCGTCGATGATCGTCGATAGCAGCTCGGCACGGGCGGCATCGGACAGCCGCGGAGCGTCGTCGCGCAGTGACGTCGCAGCCCCGGTGATCACGGCCAACGGCGTCCGCAGATCGTGAGAGACCGCCGACAGCAGCGAGCTCCGAAGCTCCTCGGTGTGAGCGCGAAGCGCGGCGTCGATCGCTTCCTGCTTCTGGCGGCGCAGCCGCTCGGTGAGCGTGCTGATCGCGAGTCCGCACCCGAACATGACTGCAAACGTCAGGACATGGTGCACATCGCTGACCGCGAGCCGGTAGCGCGGCTCTACGAAGCACACGTCATAGGTCACGACCGCCAGCGAGGCCGCGACCAGCGAGGGTCCGCGGCCGGCCAGCGACGCCAACATGATCGCGATCAGATAGACCATCGTCATGTCGGCCAACGTGAGATGCGGGTACAGCACGAGCCCGATCGTGGTGACCGCCGCGATCGCCAGCGCAGCCCATGCGTATCGCCACGGTCCTCGCTCGGTCAGCACGCGTGCACCCTACCGCCCCACCGCAGGCGCGCTGCAAGAGCGATGTCGCCCCACCGGTCCGGATGAACAGCCGGCCCGATGCCCCAGACGTATCCGCCAGATCTGCCGCCTTCGACGTGAAACCATGTCAAGCGACGTGTACCGCTTCGCACATAAAGACGGCGTCAAGCTGTAGACTGATCGTTCCCGTCCCGCATGTCTGCGCAGTTCCCCGTCCTGACCGAGCTCAGCCTCGTCATCGGTGCGGCGGCCGTGGCCGCCGTAACGTTCCAGCGCGCGCGCTTGCCGATCGTGTTGGGCTACATGGTGGCGGGGCTCGTGATCGGACCGCACGGCACCGGTCAGGTCTCCGATCCGCACCTGGTCGAGGTGTTGTCCGAGCTCGGCGTGATCCTGCTGTTCTTCACGATCGGGCTCGAATTCAGCATACGAACGATCGCGCGCGTCGGGTTGCCCACGTTGTTCACCGCGGCGATCGAGGTCGCGCTCGTGACGATCGTCGCGTACGCCGCCGCGCTCGCGCTTGGCTTGCCGAGCCTCCACGCGATCTTCGCCGCCACCGCCGTATCGATCTCGAGCACCATGCTCGTGGTCAAAGGGCTCGAGGAGCATCAGCTCACGGGGCCGAAAGCCAACGCCCGCGATCGGTCGGTCGCCGAGCTGATCTTTGCGATCATCGTCGTCGAAGATCTCGTCGCGATCTTGTTGCTCGCGGTGATGACCGGCGTCGCCAAGGGTGCGAGCCCATCGGCAGTCGATATCGCTGTCACGCTCGGCAAGCTGGCTGGATTTCTCGTCGCGATGGTCGCCGCCGGCCTGTTGATCGTTCCGCGAATGATGCGGATGGTCGCGAGGCTCCAGCACCCCGAGCTGTTGCTGATCACCAGCCTCGGTGTGTGCTTCGTGATGGTGTGGGTTGCGGGTTACGCCGAGTATTCGGTCGCGCTCGGCGCGTTCGTCGCCGGCATGCTGGTCTCGGAATCGGGCAAAGGCCACGACGTCGACGCGCTGGTCCGGCCGTTCCGAGATGTGTTCGCGGCGATCTTCTTCATCTCGGTCGGCATGGCGATCGTCCCCGCCGACATCCAGGCCCATTGGCTCGAGATCCTCGTGATCTCGATCGTCGTGATGATCGGGAAGGCTGGCGGCGTCTCGGTGGCGGCCTTCCTCACCGGTAATGGATTGCGCCGCTCGGTGCAGGTCGGGTTCAGCTTGTCGCAGATCGGCGAGTTCTCGTTCATCTTGATCGGGGTCGGCGTCGCGACCAAGGTGATCCCGACCCACTTGCTGTCGATCATCGCCGGCGTGTCATGTGTGACCGCGATGTTCGGCTCGAGTCAAATCCGCTATTCGGGCCAGGTCGCGAGCTGGGTCGACGCCCGGCTGCCCAAATCGATCTCGACGTTCGTGACGTTCTACGAGTCCTGGGTTGCGCGCCTGACCTCGAGTCCGAAATCCGAGCGCCGCATGCGCAGGTTACGCCGCCCGGTCGTGTTCCTGCTCGTCGACGCGATGATGCTCGTCGCGGTCGTGATCGGCGCGGCGATGGCTCGCGCAAAGATCGTTACCTGGCTGACCACGACCGCGGGGATCGGCGCTGACTGGGCGTTCATGATCCTGGTCGGCGTCACGATCGTGATCGCCGGAATGTTCGGTGTGGGCATTGTCAATCGCGCGCTTCAGATCGCGCGATTGCTCGCCTCTCAAATGATCCCAGGTGCCGTCGAGACCGCCGAGCTCCCCAAAGCAGCAGACGCGGTGTCGCCGCCCTCGCTCGACCTCGGCCGAGCACCTCGACGCGCGCTGGTGGTCACCATCGAGCTCGCAATCGTGTCGATCGTCGGGCTACCGATCGCGGCGGTGATCCAGCCGTTCGTGCCGGGTGGTGGCATCGTGGTGATCTGCATGATCGGCATCCTCGCCCTGATCGCGCGGCGGTCGATCTCTGATTTCGAGAGCCACGTTCGCGCGGGCAGCGCGTTGATCGTCGAGGTGCTGTCGCGGCAAACCGGCAAGCGCCCGGGCACCGAAGATGGCCAGGCCGCCCCGGAGCTGACCGAGGTCGAAGCACTGCTGCCGGGGTTTGGCGGGCTGACGCCGATCGTGATCGGCAGCCACTCGCCCGCGATCGGGCGCAGCCTGGCCGACCTCGACCTACGTGCGAAGACAGGCGCTTCGGTGCTCGCGATCACCCGTGGCGGAGAAGGCAACGCGAATCCATCGCCGAGGGATCTACTCCAAGAAGGCGACGTCCTCGCCGTGGCAGGGTCCGCCGAGGCGGTGACCGCGGCGCGCGAGCTGCTGGTGGGCGTGGAGCCGGTGTCGGCGCCGGCGGTTCCCGCCCCAGAGCTCGCCTAACGGAGCGCCACCGCTGGTTGTCCTCGACGGGAGGACCAGCTTCTGGCGCGGTGCGATTCACGGTAGCCTAGACGACGTGGTGGATCGGCTCGCGAGGCAGTGGCGCAATCAGTCGCGCGCGCAGAGCTATTTGATCGCGACCGCCGCGGTCACCATCGCGACGTTGATCGGTGTGGTCGGCCAAACGCATGTGATCGACGCCGACCAGGCGATGCTCTACATGCTCGCGATCCTGATCTCCGCGCTGGGCGGACGTGGCCCAGGGCTCTACGCCGCGACGATCGCCGTGGCCTCGTTCGACTTTTTCTTCGTCGATCCGCAGTACACGTTTGCCGCCGCAGATGGCCGGTTGCTGATGACGTTTGGTGTGTTGTTCGTGGTCGGTGCGGCAACCGGAACGCTGGTAGCGCGCCTGCGCGACGCAGAAACCGCCAGCCAAGAGCGCGAACAGCGCACCGCGGCCTTGCTCGCATTCACGCGCGACGCCGCTGCCGCGAGCGACTTCAAAGGTGTGTTGGCCGCCGTGAAGACCCACGTGCGGGACGCTACCGGCTTGGTGTGTGACGCCACGATCCACGACGAGTCGACCACAGCTCAAGGCGACATGGTCACGATCACGCTCCACGATAAGTTCGGCGTCACCGATGATCAGCGGTTGTTCCTCGACGCCGTGGCCAAGCAGGCCGGGGTCGCTGCGGGCAGGCTTCAGCTGGCAGCCACCGCTCGTGATGCCGCGCTGCGCGCGAAGGCGGAGGAGCTGCGCAGTAGCCTGCTCTCCACGGTGTCTCACGACTTGCGCACGCCGCTCGCCGTCATCACCGGGATGGCCACCACGCTGCGCGACGAAGCCAAAGGCTCCCAGCGCGAGGCGCTCGATACGATCGTCGAGGAGGCCGCGCGATTGTCGCGAATCCTGATCAACCTGCTGTCGATCACCAAGGTCGAGAGTGGAACGGCTCCGCGTCGCGAGTGGGTTCCGTTCGAGGAGCTCGTCGGCGCGGCGCTCGGGCGGCTCGAACAAGCGCTGTCGCAACATCCGATCTTCGTCCATGTGTCATCCGACACGATGGCGCACGTCGATCCGATCCTGGTCGAGCAGCTGCTGATCAACTTGCTCGAGAACGCGGCGAAGCACACCCCGGCTGGCACCGAGATCGAGGTTCGAGGCATGCGCGACAGCAAGGGAGCGACGCTCGAGGTGTCGGATCGAGGCCCTGGCCTACCGCCGGGACCACCGAGTCAGGTATTCGATAAATTCTTTCGCGGCAAAGGTGCCGCCGCGGGTGGAGTCGGGTTAGGGCTCGCGGTGTGTCGCGGCATCGCGATCGCACATGAAGGAAGAATCGAAGCCAGCCGCCGTGCCGGAGGCGGTTGTACGTTTCGCGCGTGGTTTCCGGACGCAGGTCAGCCACCCGAGCTGATCGAATCGCTGGCGGAGACAGGATGAGCTCACCCGAACAAACCGTACTGGTCGTCGAAGATGAAGCGCCGATGCGGCGGTTCTTGTGCCAAGCGCTCACCAGCAATGGGTTCGCGGTGGCAGAGGCCGCGTCGCTGGCGCAGGGTCACGAGCTCGCCACCGAGCTCCGCCCCATCGCGATCCTGCTCGATCTCGGGCTTCCCGACGGCGATGGCCTCGCGCTGCTCAAGAGCGTGCGCGAGTGGTCCAACGCTCCGGTGATCGTGTTGTCGGCGCGCGACCGCGAGGACGACAAGGTCGTCGCGCTCGACGCTGGCGCCGATGACTACCTGACCAAGCCGTTCGGGATCAGCGAGTTGCTCGCGCGGATCCGCGTCGCGCTGCGCCACGCGCGCGGCCGCGAACAGGTCGCCGATGACCCCGTGCTGGCCGTCGGACCGATCCGCATCGATCGCGCGCGCCATGAAGTGACGATCGAGGGCAAACCGATCCACCTGACGCCGATCGAGTTCCGCTTGCTCGCGATGCTCGCGCAGCACCCGGGCAAGGTCCTCACGCATCGCCAGCTGCTGCACGAGATCTGGGGCCCGCGCAGCACCGACCAGAGCCACTACCTGCGCGTGCACATGGCGGCGCTGCGCAGGAAGATCGAGAGCGACTCCGCGCGGCCCAGGTGGCTGACGACCGAGCCTGGCGTGGGTTATCGGCTGCGCGACGAGTAGGCTGCCCTATCCGCCATCGCTGCCGACCGAAGACGGCGCGGGCGGCTGGCTCGTCTGAGCGACCCGACCGGCTTTGGTGGTCGGCGCGATCAGCTTCTCGAGACGCGTGAGCCGGTCGAGCATGTCTTCGTACATCCGGTCGGTCTTCTCGTGAAGGTGTGCGACCTCGAGCTCGGCTTTGAGGTTCACCTCGTATTCGATATCGCTGCGGATCCGATCGCGAGCGCCCTGGCGATTGGAGCTGAACAGCAGCAACGTCGACAACATGATCGCCTCGAGCGAGACCACCATGGTCAGCAGGCTGAACGGGAACGGATCGAAGTCGCCAAACGGCAACAGGCCTGCGTTCAGCAGGATCCACGCGGCGAACAGCCCCATGTGAAGGATCAAGAACGTCAGGCTTCCGGAGAAGTTGGCGACCCAGTCGGCGACCCGCATGATCACGCCGCTGTCCTCTTCCTCGATCGCCTCGTTGACGTTCTTCGAGACGCGAGCCTGTAACAGCGCGTTTGCCTTGCGGGTCATCCGGCCCATCGCGGCGAGCATGTCGAGCGCAGCGTCGGGACGTTTGCGGAACAGCTGGACCAGATCTTCGCGATCGAGCACGAGCAACACGCCGGGCTCGATCACCGTCGCCGACGCGGTTCGCGAGCCGCCGTCGAGCAACGACAGCTCGCCGAAGTGGTCGCCGGGCTCGGCCGCGTGCAGCACGATCTTCTGGCCCGCGGTGTCCTTGACGAACAGCTCGACCTTGCCGGTCTGCACCACGAACATCGCATCACCGGGCTCGCCGACCCGGAACAACTGCTCGCCGGGCGACACGGGTCGCTCGGACATTTGCTGCGCCAGCACGCCGCGCTCGTCGTCATCGAGCTGCGCGAACAAGCTGATCTGCGCGAGAAATCCCGGGTCGATGCCCATCGCCCGCGAGCATATCCTGTCGCCGCCGCCGGCGGTGTCGTCACCAGCTGCGATCGTCGACCAGCCGAACATCGACGCGCGCGAGTAGTTTCTGCACGCGTTCGGCCATGTCCTCGAACTCGGTGAGCTGTGACGCCTCGCCGAGCTTGCGCGCAAAGTTCATCACCCGGACCAGGTACGAGAACAGATTTCCTTCCTCGTGTTCGAGCGAATGGCGCTCGACGAACTCGAGAAACGCCATCCCGCTGTCTTCGAGCGTGGCCCACACCGTCTTCGGACGCTTGCCGCCGTGCAGCTCGGGGTGCGGCAGCTTGGCAGACAGCTCCTGATGGATCAGCTCGATCTTGGTCAGCTCGCGGGGATGCTCCTTCTCCCACAGCGCCTCGACGTCCTCCCAGCTGACCTGCGGGTTGGTCTCGCGCAGCTCGCGCAGCTTGGTTCGCATCCATTCGCGCCGCGCGTCTTCGATCTTGCGATCGAGCTGGCGCTGGATGATGTCGTGATCGATCAGGTACTCGACCAGCTGGCGCAGCTCGACGTATTCGAGCTGGTGATGGAACAGCGTGTAATAGATGAACAGACCGTCCATGCCCTGGAGCTCGCGGATCATCTGACCGCTGATCTGCTTGCCGTGCTCGTCGATCACGCCGATCGCGGTCAAGTTCGCCACGAGCTGCGCGAGCGTCTTGTGCAGACCTTTGCGTTCGCGATCCTCGAGCAGCAGGTTGTCGATCACGGTGACGATGTCGAGCCGCATCGATGGCGGCAACGACGCTTCGGCCTCTGCCATGCGAGCCGACAGCTCGCTGCCCGGCAACGCGTGCGCCGCGAGATCGGGCAACCCGATCGCGAGCACTTGCTCGGCGGTGATCTTGGTCTTGCTGCGCAGCTCCGCGGGCTCGCCGCGCACCAGCTCGGCATGCACCTCGGGCGTCCACACGATGTCGCCCTTGCGTTGCGCGTCGCTGCGCGCGCGGTTGTAGACCGACTTCTTGACCTTGGCCTCGTCGTACGCGGGGCGCTTGGCCGCGTCCTTGAGCTCCTTCTTGAGCTCGCTGACGATCTCCTCGGGCGCGAGCGTGATCGCGAGCCCGCGGTCGTCGAACTGCGGACGGCCTGCCCGGCCCGCCATCTGGTGATACTCGGCAGCGGTGACCAGCCGCGGAACCTTCTTGATGAACTTGCGGAGCGCCGGAAACACCACAGTGCGCGCCGGCAGGTTGATCCCCGCTGCGATCGTTTCGGTGGACACCACGAACCGGATCAACCGTTCGAGCGCGAGCCGTTCGACCAGCTGCTTGTAGCGCGGCAGGATCCCGGCGTGATGAATCCCGATGCCATGCGCGAGCAATGGCCTAAGCTCCTTGGCGGCGCCCGAGGGCAGCAGCGCCTGATCGCACATGGCTTCGATCTTGGCCTTCTCCTCGTCGGAGGTAAACCGCCGGCACGACTTGATCAGCCGGGCAACCTCGAAGCACTGCTCGCGGCCGAACACGAACACGATCGCGGGAACATCGCCGGTATGCGCGAGCTCGCGCACCGTATCGATCATCATGTCTTCGCGGTACTCGTGAACCAGCGGAACCTTGCGCTCGCGTGACTCGACGAGCTCCATCGGGACGCGGCGGGTCAGCTCGACCCAATGGCAGAACCGATCCGGATGCCCTACCGTCGCCGATAACACGACGAGCTGGGTGCGCGGATCGAGCCCGATGATCGACTGCTCCCAGACGTAGCCGCGTTCCGGATCGTTGAAGTAGTGGCCCTCGTCCATCACCACGATCTCGGCAGGGGACACGTGCTTGTCGGCGACGATGCGATTCCACAGGATCTCCGCCACCTCGACCTGGATCGGTGCCTCGCGGTTGACCTTGTAATCGCCGGTGGCGAACCCGACGTTTTCGTCGCCGAAATCGCCGCACAGCTCGCGATACTTCTCCTCGGTGAGCGCGCGCAGCGGTGTGGTGTAGATCGCGCGCTCGCCCCGACCGACCGCAGCGTGCAGCGCGGCCTTCGCCATCAACGTCTTGCCGGTGCCGGTCGGAACGGTGACCAACACGCTCTTGCCAGCGAAGATCTGCGTGATCGCCTGCTCCTGAACCGGATACGGCTCGAGCCCTCGGCTCCACAGGAACTTGTCGTAGAACGACAGCTCCAGGTCTCCGGCGCTCGGCATCCGCGCATCCTACCCCGGCGCGCGAGGATTCGAGCGATGCATGGATGCCGGGCAACAGTCTTGCAAGGATCGAGGTCTTACGTAGGTGCGGACAGCCCTGACCATCTCGGCGACCGCGCACGCCCTTGCCGTCGCAGGCGCACTGATCTGGGGGAGCCTCCGTCCCCGCGATCGATCCCCGGCCGACCTGGAGACCGTTTCCGTGGAGATCATCGCGGCGCCGGCACCGACTCCTACTCCCCTGCTAGATCGTGATCCCGCACGTCAGATCGAACCGTCGCGGCAGCCTGAGGTCGTGCAACCGGCGACAGCCATCCCCACGTCGCGGGCGCCGCGGATCACCGCCGGTGTCGCCACGGAATCTCCGGAGCGTGCGGTGGCCGACCCACCACCGGGTCAGCCACCGAATCGATGGTTCGACATGCGCCGGCCGCAGCTCGATCCGAGCACGCGGATCCGAAACCGGTTCGATGCGCTCGATCACGTGCCGGCCGGAACCGATGCGCAGCGCGACATCGTGACGGGCGAGCTGTCGCCGGCCGGTGGCGGGACGATGCGCTCGAACCAAGGGCCATTCGTCGCCCGCGTCGATCGCGATGGCAGCGTCGACTTGAAGGACACCAAGAACTTTCGGATCCGACTGCATGTCCCGAGCGCGAAGCAGATCGGCGATGTCATCTCCGACTGGTACTACGACCCGAATAAGCCCGTTGGGTTTCTTGGTCCGATGAACCCAGAGGGTGCGTCGCGTCCGGAGGGCAACGACAAGGGCAAGGACAAAGACGGCCTGGTGCCGGTGGTGAGCGGAAGCTTCGACGTCTCGGACGCGTTCATGCGCCGTCATGGCCAGGATCCCTACGCGAGCAAGAAGCTCAAGTTCCTCGACTCGACCCGCGACGAGCGCGCGCAGATCGGTGCGCGCCATCGCGAGAAACAACTCGCCGACGCCGAGCAGTTGGTCAAGCGCAACCTCGATCGGCTGTGGGCGCAAACGCCAGATCCGGAAGCGCGGCGGCAAGCGCTGTTCGAGATGTGGGACGAATGTGCCGAAACTGGAACTGCGGATCTCGTCGAAGCAGGCACCGCAGCGCGCCGGATGATCATCGGGTTCATTCGCACACGGCTACCTGCCGGAGCCGCCGGCGCATACTCCGGCGACCAACTCGCGCGACTGAACCGCAGTAAGCGCTCCACTGCCGTGTTCTCCCCGTATTAGGAAGATGCTATCTAGGCGCCATGGCAACGAGCCCGTTCGACGGGCCCCTGATCGGTGGCCGCTATCGGCTCGGACCCATGCTCGGCAGCGGCTCGCAGGGTGAGATCTTTCTCGCGCGCGACGAGCAGGCGAAGGCGTCGCGCGGCAGCGCGCACGAGCTCGTGGTCGTGAAGCGGCTCACACCGCGCGGCACGTGGAAGTCGTTCGAGCTGTTCGAGCGCGAAGCGAAGGTGCTGTCACAACTGCGCCACGCGGGCGTGCCGCGCCACATCGCGACGCTCGAAGAACCGCCGGGCACGTTCAACTTGGTGATGGAGCGCGCGCCCGGCGACAACTTGCGAGAGCTCACCAAGCGGCGGCGGTTGTCGCAGCTCGAGCTCCGCGACGTGATGATCCGGTGCCTCGAGGTGCTCGACTACTTGCACACGCGAACGCCACCGGTCGTCCATCGCGATCTCAAGCCGTCGAACATCGTGCGCGCGCCCGATGGCAAGATCGCCCTCGTGGATTTCGGCGGTGTGCTCGATGCCGCCCGCGAACGCGGCGGCTCGACGATCGTCGGCACGTTCGGCTATATGGCGCCCGAGCAGCTGCATGGACAAGCGACGCCGGCGACCGACATCTATGCGCTCGGAGCGACCATCGTGTCGCTGGCGGGAGGTGTCGAGCCCGAGGACGTGCCCCGCAAAGGCTTGCGCATGGACCTCGACCGTCACCTGCCAGCGCTCGACCCCGGGTTGCGCGCGGCACTCACGGCGATGACCGATCCCGACCCGGATAAGCGGCCACAGCGTGCGCGCGACGTGGTCAGTCTGCTCGCCAAGCAACCGTCGCCGCCGATGCCAGCGTCGTCGAAGTCGACCCGTCCGGCCCACGCGATCGCGCGAACCGAGCGAGGGTTGGCGCGGCGCGCGTTGTTCACCGACGTCGCCGAACCGATCGGCACGCTGCTGCGGCTCGGCGTCCTCGGATTCGGCTTCAGCGGATGGGTCGGGATGGCTGCCGTCCGATTGTCGCTGACGATCGCGATGTGGGTGCTCGCAGCGTTGGCGTTTCCGGCGGCAAAGAAGGTCGTTGCAGGCGGCCGCGAGGTCGATGCGATGCTGTCCGAAGGCCAGAGCGGCTTCAGCGACCTGATGCGCGCAGCCGTCGCGCGGCGCTAGCACACGATATCCCACCCCTAAGATCGCTTTGCATTCGGGGGGATCACCTGCCAGCATCTTCCCCATGGCTGCGGCGGCACGCCCTACGGAAGCTCGCGTTCCCTGTCCACTGTGTGGCGGCCTGATTCATCCAATCGCCGGCCGTTGCAAACATTGCAAGACCGACCTCGTCACCCATCGCATGGGTCGTCCGCCCGCGGCTGCGCGGTTGCCAGCGCTGGCCAAGCGCGAAGCGTTGCAGGCTCCCCCCAGTACGCACGATCGGTTCTCGAACGGCGCGGAGACCGCAGGGCGCCCGCATTTGGTGGCGCTGCCCAACGCTGCGGTGCCGGTGCTCCCGTCGGCGCAGAGTCATGAACCGCATGCCGACGTTCGACCGAGTCTTTCGAGCCGGTGGCCGATCTTCGTGATCGGTATTGCAGTGGTAGCGATCGTGACCGCGGTGGTCTTGATGGTGTTGCCCAAGAAGGGCGCCGCAGCGCCGCGCACGATCAACAAAGCGGTGCACATCCCGACGCCGGAGCGGCCGGAGCCAAATCCGCTACCACCCGATCGCGGGCTCGCTCCTAAAGATGATCCGAATACGCGCCCACCGCTGCCGAACATCACGCCGCCGGCACCGGCGCCTGTGCTGCCAGAGGCACCGATCGATCCGGACGATCCGCAGGCCGATCCATTCGCGATGCGAGGCAACGCAAACGCGATGCTCAGCGCGATCATGCAGCGCAGCTGCGCACGGCTGAGGTCGTGCAACGTCGACAACCCGGGGTTGGCCGGGGTCTGCGATATCCTGTCGCAATCGCCTTCGCCGCCGCCGCCCACCTGTGCGGCGGCGACTCGCTGCCTCGAGAGCATCGACCGGATGAGCTGTGACGACATTTCGGACATGTCGTCGACCAGTGGTTTGATGGGCACGGCGGTCGCGTGCGCCGACGCGATGAACTGCTAGAGCGCATCTCAAAAACGGCGTTGGCAAGTGGTCGGATTTCGATCGCTTTCCAAGAACGTGATCGCAACCGATCGCATTGCGATCGCCGTTGTGATCAAACAGGACATGCAGCTCACCGATGAG
>JBFXAI010000007.1:0-231161 GCA_050184455.1 Kofleriaceae bacterium
ATCCGTCCGACGTGCTGCTCGACGATGAACAACCGGCGCCGGGCGTCTCCGGGCGCCGTCACCACCAGCACGGGGCGCTTCAGTCCGTCGACCACGCGCTCGAGCGAAACCTTCGCAGCGAGCGCGGGCGGAACCGGCACGAGCTTGTCGGTTCCCGCTGGGGCGGTGGCGGTCGCCGGCGCCGGAGTTGGTGCGGGTGTGTCAGGGTCGGTCGTTCCCAGCTTCGGGGGGTCGATCGCGAGGTCGGATCCGGAGCCGGGACGGTCCGGAGGCCGCCCATCGCTGCGGCAACCAACCGTCAGCAACGTCACGGCAATTACGACGAGGCTCGGACTAGCGACGCGCATCCGCCGGATGGTCGCAAAGCCACTAGCCAGGTTTGGGACGAACCGATAAGAAACGCGCGGCATGAGCTCCCTGATGCTCGGGTACACGATCGCGAAGAATCGGAACGATCTTCGCCATTACTTTCAGTACTCGGGTTTGGGCCTGGACGTGATCGAGGATGGCTTGACCGAGGTGTCGTTCGGAGAATACCTCGTCGAGCAAGGAGTGCTCGATCGGTTCCAGCTGTTCCGTTCGCTGCAGCTGCAAGATCGGCTCGAGGGCGTGCGACTCGGTGAAGCCGCGGCGGCGCTCGGCTTCGCGCCGATCGGCGCGATCGAGCGGCACTACGAGGGCTTCGCGCAGCTCAAGACCGTCATGGTCTGAGCGGCAGCGCTCACCAGCTGGTCAGAACGCGCGGATCACCGCGTCGGTATAGCTCGCGGTGTTGGCCTTGCCACCGAGGTCCCCGGTGCGAGTCTCGGCGTTCGCCAGCGCCGCCTTGATGCCCTTTCGCAGCTTGCCCGCGGCATCGCCCTGCCCGACGTGATCGAGCAGCATCGCCGCGGACATCATCAAGCCCGTCGGATTGGCGATGCCCTTGCCGGCGATGTCCGGCGCGGTGCCATGCACGGCTTCGAACATCGCGCAGCCTGAGTCGCCGATGTTGGCGGCCGGCGCGACGCCGAGCCCGCCGACCAGCCCCGCCGTGAGATCGCTCAAGATGTCGCCGAACAGATTCATCGTCACGATCACATCGAACCGCTCCGGCGATACCACGAGCTTCATCGCGGTCGCGTCGACGATCATGTCCTCGAACTGGATCTCGGGATAGCGCTTGGCGATCTCGCGGCCGGTGTCGAGGAACAGTCCATTCGATAACTTGAGGATGTTCGCTTTGTGCACCAGCGTGACCTTCTTGCGGTTGTGCCGGCGTGCGTATTCGAACGCATAGACGATGACGCGCTCCGACCCGAACTTCGTGATGACCGCAATCGACTCGGCTGCAGTGCGTCGCGGATCGACGTAGTGCTCGATCCCGGCATACAGGTCCTCGGTGTTCTCGCGCACGATCACGAGATCGACGCCGGTGAACCGCGCGGGAACGCCGGGAATCGTCTCGACCGGACGCACGTTCGCGTAGAGGTCGAACTGCTGGCGCAGCGTCACGTTGACCGAGCGATAGCCACCGCCACTCGGCGTCGCCAGCGGCCCTTTGAGCGCGAGCTGATGGGTCTTGATCGAATCGATCGTCGCTTGTGGCAGCGGGTCGCCCACCTTCTCGACGGCGCCTGCCCCCGCGAGCACGCGGTCCCACGTGATCGTTCCGCCGGCGGCCTCGACCGCGCGCACCGTGGCCGCGGCGATCTCCGGACCGATGCCGTCTCCTTCGATCAAGCTAACGACTGGCCTGCTCATCGTAGCCCGAGGATCACTCGTCTCGGCTCGCCGTGCCATGGCTGGCGGGCGATCTCTTCGAGCCCTCAGTGTCCGCGCAGCGTTCGCGGCGTCGGATCGACCTCGATCGCATCGCCGTTGACGCGCACCGCGTACACGATCAGACAGAACTCGCTGGAATCCGCCGAACGTCCGTTGGTCGTCGAGAACCGCCAGCCGTGTTGCGGACAGATCATATGGCCACGCGAGATGATGCCGTCGACCAGATCGCCGCCCATGTGCGCACACCGTCGTTGGGTCGCGAAGTAGCGATCACCATCGCGGCCGACCACCATCTCCACGCCCTCGACGGCGACCGCCAGCAGCTCGCCGGAGCCGAGCTGGCCAACACGCGCCACGGGATGCCACGGAGACCGCATCGAGACATCATATCGCGGCGCGCCAGCCTCCGGGCTAGCCCTGCGGTCCGTCGGGCGAAATCCCGTATGCCTTCATCTTGGTGTAGATGCTGGCCCGGCTGATCCCGAGCCGGCGCGCAGCAACTGCAGGGTTACGGTCTCGCCGAAGCGCCGCGCTGATGGCCGCACGTTCGACCGCGCGAAGCGCCCGCTCGGCCACGTCTTTCAGTCCCTCGCCTTCGCCCAGGCGGGACAGGTCGATGGCCGGGAGCTCCACCCGATCGTCTTCTGCGGCGCCGGCCGTGCCGGATGGTCGATCGAGCCCGAGCATGTCGAGATCATGACTGCGGATGATCTCGCCATCGCACAGAATCGCGGCGCGCGACAGCACGTTCTCGAGCTCGCGGATATTTCCAGGCCAGCGATAGTTGGCGAGCCGCGCCAGCGCCTGTGCGGTGATCTGCGTGGGATACCGAGCTTCGCTACCGGCGAAGCTCTTCGCCGCACCTCTGCGGCGAGCGAGGATATGCGCCGACAACATCGGGATGTCCTCCTTGCGTTCGCGCAGTGGGGGCACCTGGATCGGAACCACCGCGAGTCGCCAGTAGAGGTCTTCGCGGAACTGACCGCGCGAGACCAGCGCCTTGAGATCCTTGTTGGTGGCGGCGACGACGCGAACGTCGATCGCCACCGGACGATCACCGCCCACCGGCTTGATCTCGCGCTCCTGCAACACGCGCAGCAACTTGTTCTGCACGCTCGCGTCGATGTCTCCGATCTCGTCGAGGAAGATCGTGCCGGCCTGCGCTTCGCGGAACAAGCCGCGACGTGCCCGGTTCGCGCCGGTGAACGCGCCCTTCTCGTGACCGAACAGCTCGGCCTCGAGCAAGCTCGGCGCGAGCGCCGAACAGTCGAACGCGACGAACGGTCCGTCGGCGCGAGGGCCTACGCGATGGATCGTCCGTGCCAGCAGCTCCTTGCCGGTGCCACTCTCGCCGACGATCAACACCGTGGCATCCGATGCGGCCACGCGATCGATCATCGCGAGCAGCTGCCGCATCAACGGCGAATCCCCCACGACCTCGCCAAGCCCGCGCGCTCGCTCGACCTCGCCACGCAACCGCCGAACCTCGCGCGCCAGCGCCCCGTGGGTGATCGACCGCTCGACCACGGAGCGAATCTCGACCGCCTCGGCACCCTTCTTCAGCACGTCGTGGGCACCAGAGCGCATCGCGCGCACCGCGAACCCCACCGTGGGTAACTCACTCCAAATGACCACCACGGTGTCGGGCGCCACCGTGCGGAGCCGGTGCAAGACCGCGAGCGCTCCGTCGTCGTCTTCGCCCATCGCGGGATCGAGCAACACGACATCGAACGTCGACCCGACGACGCGCTCGAGCGCTGCCGCGGCGGTGGTCACGGTCTCCACATCCATCTGGGTCAGCGCGGCCTTGGCGGTTGCCACCGTGTTGGGATCGGCATCCACGATCAGCACATGGCGGACTGGATTGGCCATGCGACGAGTTTGTCCAGCCGTCTAGACACTGTCTATCCAGATGGACGAAACCTGAGCCGGATACCGCATAAATAGCTGGTTTTATTTGTTCACGCCGCTGGACGCAGCTGGCGCGGTCCGTGCGTCTTGGGGTCGCAGAGGAGGTTTTCGATGAAACCACCAGCCCCCGATGCCGACCTCGCAACGGTTCGTAGCTATGTCCGATCGGTCGCTATGAAGTACGTCCGCAACGAGCAGGACGCCGAGGATGTCGCCCAGGACGCGATGTTGCTCGCGCACCGCTACCGCGACTCGTTTCGCGGCGAATCACGCTACTCCACGTGGCTGTATCGCGTCGCCGCCACCGCCGCGCTGATGTTTCTGCGGAAACGCCGGCGCCTCGCCAGAGAGATCCCAGCGAGCGGCGCGGACAAAGACGAGCACGGAACGTCCTGGCTCGAGCGCGTTTCCGCTCCGGGCAACGTTCGCGACTCGCTGATCCATCGTACCGAGCTTGCCATGATCGCCGAGGCGGTCGCCGAGCTCGGCGCGAAGTACCCAGCCGTGTTCTGGAAGCGCTACGGCGAAGGTCGAACCGAGACCGAGATCGCGCGCGAGCTCGGTCTCTCGGTGGCCGCTGTGAAGACGCGAGCGTTCCGCGCACGGCAGGCCGCGCTGTCATCAACCGGCTAGCGCTCTACCCGCTCCTTTGCGTCCTTCGCGCCTAAACGGTTTCCGGAACGAAGACGACGCAAAGGCGCAGCGGACGCAAAGGACGAGCGTTGTTCGGGTCATACGCGACGATGCCTAGGGACATGAACGTCGGGTAGAGTGCCCGCGCTGTGCCTACCCGCGACCCACGCACCGATCCTGACGTTCCGCAGGGAATGTCGATCGAGCTGCTCCAAGATCTTCACCTGCTCACGCGGGACCGCCAGCTCAATGCCGATGCGCGCCGCAAGCTGAAACAGATCCGGCATCTCGTCGGCCTGCTCAAGCCGGCGCTCGACGACGCCAAGCAACGCACACCGGAGCCGCTGATCGTCGACTGTGGGGCGGGCAAGAGCTACCTAGGCGCCCTGCTGTACGAGCTGGTGCTTGGACCACATGGACACGGCACGCTGGTCGCGATCGAAGCGCGGCCGGAGCTATCGGAGCAAGCAGCGGAGCGAGCTCGCCGATTCGGCCAAGCGCGGTTTCGCGTCGTCAGCTCGCCGATCGCTTCGATCGATGTCCAAACGCTCGGTCAGCGCCCCAACGTGATCACTGCGTTGCACGCGTGCGATACCGCGACCGACGATGCATTGGCGCTCGCGATCGCGACCGGAGCAGATCATGTCGCGGTGGTGCCATGTTGCCAAGCCGAGGTGGCTCGTCAGCTCGAGCGGTCACGGCCTACCGATCCGGCGATCGCGTCGCTATTCGATCACCCGCTTCATCGCCGCGAGCTCGGCTCGCACCTGACCAACGTGGTTCGCGGGCTCGCGCTCGCAGCACACGGCTACAAAGTCACGGTGACCGAGCTCGTCGGCTGGGAGCATTCCGCGAAGAACGAGCTGATCCTCGGCAAGCGCGTCGCGCGGTTCGACAAAGCCGCGCGCGAGCAGTTGCGCCAGCTCCTCGATCGGTTCGGGATCGCGCCCGCGATCGTTCGCTCGTTGACTGCTGCCGGGCTCGATCCAACCGGCGACCCACCACCGGCAACCTGAGCAACGCTACAGCGGTGTTGCGATCTCCCAGCGCACCAATCGCGTATCGAGGCTGATCGTGACGGGCATGATCGATCGGATCGGGTGACCGAGCTGCCACGAGAACACCCGGCCGCGATACACGCCGAACTCCGGGATCGCGAGCGCGAGCTGGCCGATCGCACACAGCGTGGAGGTGCCGATCTGGGCGCCGCTATCGGCTTCCAACTCGACGACGACCCGGTGCGGAGAGCCGCATGCGGTCGGATCCCAACTCACCACGAGATCGACAGCCGGCGAGTCATCCGGATCGGGAACACTGGTGATGCATGCGAACGCGGACCAAAATCCGAGACCGAGCAACCACGGAGCGACGACGAGCACGATGTAGCGCATGGCGCGGCACCTCGCACCGCACGTGCCACCCGTGACCCGCGAAATCATTACAGCGCGGCGTCCGTGTCCGACGGATTCCGGACGCGCGTCCGAATCCCGTTCCTGCCCTGCGACAATCGCAGGGTGGATGATTTGCCGCAGCCCGTCGCATCGGGCTAGGGTCGCGCCCAACTGGAGGAACCGATGCGTGCAACTACTTTGATCGCGGTGTTGATGGCAGTGGCGATCGCTGCCTGCGGACCGAAGAACCCTGACCCGGCCCCGACGCCGATCCCGGAACCGACGACCGAGCCCACTGCGGCGACCGAGCCGACCCCGGCTGCGCCACCGACGGAGCCCGCGGCTGCCCCCGAGCCCCCCAAGCCCCCGTCGACCGATCCGATCGAGGTCACCCCGGGCACCCACTCGCTCGTCATGGAGAACGACTCGGTGCGCGTGCTCAACGCGACGTTCGCGCCAGGCGCGGAAGCCGGCATGCACAAGCATGCGTACGGCCAGTTCGTCTATGTGGCGGCCCCTGGCAAGCTGGCGGTCACCGACGCCGACGGCAAGACCACGGACATGGATCTGAAGGCGAGCTCGGGGATGTTCATCCCGGCCACCAGCCACACGGCAAAGAACATCGGCACGACCGAGGTCAAGCTGGTGATCGTCGAGATGAAGACCGACGCTGGCGCCGCGGCCCCCAAGGGCACGGACCCGCTCAAGGCCGGTGCGAAGATCTACAAGAAGGTGTTCGAGGATGATCACGTTCGCGCGATGGAGGTCACGTTCGCGAAGGGCGCGAAGATCGCCAAGCACACCCATCCCGATCACCTCGCGTACGCGCTCACCGATGGCAAGCTGAAGGTCACCGGCGAGAAGGACACGCAGGACCTCGAGGTCAAGGCCGGCCAGGCGATGTTCCTTCCGGCGCAGGTCCACGCCGCGCAGAACACCGGCGATGCGCCGCTCAAGCTGCTCGTCGTCGAGATGAAGCCGGCCGGCGGAACCCCCGCTGCGAAGTAGCGACTGAGCGATGCAGCCCACGTCCACTGCCGGTGCGCTGGGACGTGGGCTCGCGCGTCGCGCGCTGCTCGGCGCAGCGATTTCGATCGCCGCAGCGTGCGCGCCTGCGTCGCGGCCGGTGTCTCGCGAGCGCGCTGATTATCCCACCGACTTCGGCGAGCTCGCGGCGTTCATCGCCGGCCACCTGCAGCGGATCGACCCTGCGGGGGCGGTCGCGCTCGGGGTCCACAAATACGACGGCGAGCTCCCAGACCTGACGCCGGCGGGGCTCGCGGATGCATCTGCGTTGCTGCGTCGCGACCGCGAGGCGCTCGCTGCGGTAGTGCGCGATGAGCTAACCCCGACCCAGGCGTTCGAACGCGAGGTCCTGCTCATCGAGATCGGCCAGGCGCTGTTCCGGATCGTCGAGCTCGACAGCTATCGCAGCAATCCGATGAGCTATTCGGGCGCGATCAACCTCGACGCCTACATGATCCGCGACTACACGCCGGCGGATCAACGCGCCGCCGCGGTGATCCAGCTGTGCACGCGACTACCAGCCCACCTCGCGCAGGCGCGGTTCAACCTGAAGTTGCCGATGCCCCGCCCGTGGCTGGACACCGCGATCCTCCAGACCCACGGCATGCTCGAGTTTGCCGACCGCGACGTACGCGCGGCGTTCGGCCCCGAGCTCGCGCGGCGCACGGAGCTCGACGCGGCGCTCGATACGTGTAAGGCGGCGTTGGCCGAGCACGAGTCGTGGCTGACGGCGCAGCACAAGCTCGCGACCGCCGACGGCTTCGCCCTCGGCGCGGAGCTGTTCCTTCGCATGCTATCGGAGACCCAGGGCATCACGACGGACCTCGCCACGCTCGATCGGCTCGCCGAGGCCGACCTCGAGCGCAACCTCGCGGCGATCGAACAGGCCGCGCGCGCGATCGATCCGGCGCGGCCGGTCGCCGACGTCGTGCGAGCAGCGGCCGACGATCGCCCGCTGCCCGCCGAGGTGCTGACCGTCGCGACCGATCAAGCAACCGCGATGCGTCGATTCGTGATCGAGCATCGGATCGCGACGATCCCATCCGACGATCGAGCGGTGGTTCGCGAATCGCCGCCGTTCCGGCGCTGGAACTCGGCGTTCCTCGACACGCCGGGGCCGTTCGAGACCACCCCGTTCGCCAGCTACTACTACATCACGCCGCCCGATCCGAGCTGGCCCGAGGATGAGCAGCGCGCCTACGTGCCGCCGCGTAACGACCTATTGTTCACGACGATCCACGAGGTCTATCCCGGACACTTTCTGCAGCACCTCCACATTCGAAACCATCCGTCGCGAATCGTTCAATCGATGTGCACGTCATCGACCACCGAGGGGTGGGCGCACTACACCGAAGAGATGATGTACGACGAGGGCGCCGGTGGCCGCACGCCACAGGTTCGGATCGGCATGCTGAAGAAGGCGCTGTTGCGCAACGTGCGATTCGTCGTGACGTTGGGACTTCACACGCGCGGGCTCACCGTGGACCAGGCGACCGAGCTGTTTCGCACCAAAGCGTTTCTCGATCCGCGCAACTCGAAGCAGCAGGCGACCCGCGGCACGTTCGATCCGATGTACCTGGCCTACACGATCGGCAAGCTGATGATCATCAAGCTCCGTAACGATTGGATGGCCGCGCATCCAGGCAAGCCGATCGGCGAGTTTCACGACGCGTTCCTCGGCCACGGCTGTGCGCCGATTCCGGTGATCCGGCGCGCGATGCTCGGTGCCGAGGCCGGCCCGGCGTTGTAGATTCTCGCCATGTTGCCGGGCAATGCAGAGGCGATCGAGGCGTGGAACACGGTGCTGTTCGACAAGTTCAGCAGATATCGCGACGTGCTCATCGCGGGGCTCGGCCGCCACGGCGAGCGCGCGCTCGAGCTGTATCCGCCGCGGACCGGCCAGCGCGTCGTCGACATCGGCTGCGGGTTCGGCGATACGACGATCGCGATCGGCAAGCTCGTCGGCCCCGACGGGATCGCCGTGGGTGTCGATGCTGCCGAGCGATTTATCGCTTGTGGCCGCGAAGACGCGGCGGGGATGCGCAACGTCCGATTCGAGGTCGCCGACATCGAGGAGCGCGTGCCCGGTGGGCCGTACGATCTGGCGTTCTCGCGGATGGGCACGATGTTCTTTGCGAGCCCGGTGTTCGCGCTGCGCAACATCCGCAAGGTGCTCGTCCCTGACGGGATGTTGTGCATGGTGGTGTGGCGGAAGAAGGACGCCAATCCGTGCTTTCACGCCGCCGAGCTGGCGGTGCATGCGCTGCTCGGTGAGCCGCCCAAGGGTGACCAAGTCACCTGCGGACCGGGACCGTTTTCGATGGCGAGCCCAGACCTCGTCGGAGACCAATTGGTGGCAGCCGGCTATCGCAACCCATGTTTCGAGCGGTTCGATGCGCCGATCAAGATCGGCCGCGATCTCGACGATGCCGTGGGGTTCGCGCTGACCCTTGGCCCCGCCGGTGAGATCGTGCGGCTCGCCGGCGAGGTTGCCGTGCAGCGCCGCGCCGAGATCGAAGCCGCGGTGCGCGAGGTGCTGGCGCCGTGGCTCGAGGCCGATGGCGTGTGGGCGCCTTCGTCGACGTGGATCGTGTCCGCGACCGCCTGAATAGCCGTCGCAGGCACCCAGAATTGCGTATTCGTTCCGGCGGCGCTGTGGCAGGATGCCGGCCCGGTGTTGCGCTGGCCTGGAAACCTCCTCCACTTCCTGTGGCTGATCCTTGTCGTGACGATCTCCCTGGTGGTGTACGGCGTGGCGCGGTTGGGAATCTTCCTGTTCGTGTGGGGCGCGGGCCGTGCGCGTGCGGTTGGCCATCTGCGGGGCTGGATGCTGCGCCAAGGAATGACCGCGCTCGGAGCGACGTTCATCAAGCTCGGTCAGGTCATGAGCACGCGGCCCGACCTGTTCTCCCCCGAGGTGATCGGACAGCTCCGCCATCTCCAAGACCGGCTACCGCCGTATTCGTTCGCGAAGGTCAAAGCCACACTGGAAGCTGAGCTCGGCAAACCGATCGACGAGCTGTTCACCGATTTCGAGATCACACCGATCGCCGCGGCGAGTGTTGCGCAGGTCCACCGCGCACACACCAAGGCTGGGCGCGAGGTCGCGGTCAAAGTGCTGCGCCCCGGCGTGCGCCGTCAGGTCGAGCGCGACAAAGCGATCCTGCTCGGCGGTGCTCGCATCCTCGCGCTGCGACCGAAGTGGGCGCTCTCGGATCCGGTCGGCCATACCCGGCACTTCGTCGACGCGATTCACGATCAGACCGATCTGCGGATCGAAGCCGCGAACTACACGCGGTTTCGCGCCAACTTCGCCAAGCGGCCCGACGTGACGTTTCCCGAGGTGATCGACGAGCTGTGCGCAGAGCGGGTGCTCACGATGCAGTTCATGCGCGGCACCAAGATCGATGCGGTGCCGAACGAGCGCAGCCACGAGTTTCGCGTGAAGCTCGCGCAGACCGTCCGCATGACGATGTTCAAGATGTGCTTCGAGGACGGGTTCGTGCACGCCGACCTGCACCCCGGCAACATGGTGGTTCAGGACGACGGCACGCTGGTGCTGTTCGACGTCGGCCTCGCCAAGCTGCTCCACGAGGATGTGTTGATCCAGTTCATCGACATGTCCAAGTGCATCGCGATGGGCACGCCCGAAGACCTCGTCAATCACCTCCGCCGATTTCACAAGTACCTCGGTACGGTCGACTGGGATGCGCTGCGCGTCGACGTCGAGGCGTTCGCCGGGAAGTTCCGCGAGAAGGACGCCGGCAAGCTCGAGTACGGCGAGCTGATCGGCGAGATGTTCGCGATCGGTCGCAAGTACCACGTTCACCCGGTCACCGACATGATGCTGGTGTTCGTGGCGCTGATCACTGCGCAGGGCATCGGCAAGATGCTCGAGCCCGAGCACAACGTGTTCGGTGCGGTGGCGCAGTATCTCGTGCCCATTCTGATGAAGCGCAACGAGCACATTCCGCAGACCGAACAGGCAAAGGCCGCGCAAGCGGCTGCCGTTTGACCGCGTCGACCGAGGTTGCCCGCTCCTGCCAGCGTGGTGACCGCTAACGTCGCTTCGCATGGAACGGCGTATTCTTGGTATCGCGGCGTCATCCGCTCTGGCGGCAACGTTCGTTGGAGGCTGCGCGCGGACCACCGTCAGCGTGACCCGCGGCGAGCTACTCCGGCACGTCCGCGAGCTTCGCACCGAAGGTCGCGCGACCGTGGAGGTAGTGCCGGATGGCAACTACGAGCTGCGCGCGGACGATGCCTTCAAGGTGGAAGTGAAGTCTTGCGATGCGTCGGGGGCGTGCAAGAGCGAGCCGCGCACGATGCGAATCGCCGAGCTGATCGCGAATTGTCCTGACGCACCGGCACAACACCCAAGTGACGTCGCGCCCGGATGTGTGCTGATGGAGACTCGCACGTCGCGGTTCACGATCGGAAGACGCTTGCATTCGACGATCGACGGATCCGACTTCGAGTTCCTCGGGGTGGTCGTGTTCGTCGTGCTTCCAATGGCCGTGGTGATCGGAGTGGTCAAGTACCTCACATGCAACGATGACCCTCGCTTCAACCGTCCTTGCTAGCTGCGCCGGCTCGCGATCTGAATCGCCATCGCGCGCGGCTTGCTCCACCACCACGTCACCGAGCTGCAGCGCGTGCTCGACCGCCAGCTGCGGTCCGGTGAATAGCCCGGCCAGCGCGCATGTTCCAAGGTTTGTGACTTGTGGTCGCTCGAGGTCCATGGGAACAAGGCGGGATGCAACACGAGACGAGCGAGCGTTCGGGAGTAGTTGGGGCTGGTTTGCGCGAACGACTCGCGCCGCTGTGGGGCCGCGTGGTTCAGACCGGCTGGGTGCCGAATCGCACCAGCGACGCCGAGTCGATCATCCGCGAGTTGTTCGGGCTCGCCGGGATCGAGATCAACGGCACCAACACCGGCGACATCACGGTGCTCGACCAGCGGTTCTACGAGCGCACGCTTCGCGATGCGTCGATCGGATTCGGCGAGTCGTACATGGAGGGTTGGTGGGAGACCGACGCGCTCGACGTGACGATCGACAAGATCATGCGCGCGAACCTCAAGCAGAAGATCACCGGCAGCTGGCGGATGCGCGCGCTCACCGTGAAGGCCGTGTTGATGAACCTGCAGGCAAAGGCGCGCGCCGGCGCGTCGATCGAAGCGCACTACGACATCGGCAACGACCTGTACACGCGGATGCTCGACGAGCGCATGGTCTACACGTGCGCGTATTGGAAGAACGCCAAGACGCTGACCGAAGCTCAGGAGGCCAAGCTCGACCTGGTCGCCAAGAAGCTCGGGCTCAAGCCCGGCATGCGCGTGCTCGACCTCGGCTGTGGCTGGGGCGGCATGGCGAGCTGGGCCGCCGAGAAGTACGGCTGCTCGGTGCTCGGCGTGACGCTGTCGAAGGATCAAGTCGCGCTCGGCAACGAGCTGTGGGGACCCAACGGCAAGAAGCTCGATGTCGAGCTCCGGCTATGCGACTACCGCGACGTCCAGGGCACGTTTGACCGCGTGTTGTCGATCGGCATGATGGAGCACGTCGGGCCGAAGAATCATCGCGACATGATGAAGACGATCGATCGCTGCCTCGTCGACGACGGCGTCGCGCTCGTCCACACCATCGCGAACAACAAGAGCCTACGCCACGGCACTCCGTTCATCGAGAAGTACATCTTCCCCAACGCTGTCGCGCCGTCGCTCGCTCAGATCGGCAAGGCGATGGAGGGGCTGTTCGTGTGCGAGGATCTGCACAACATCGGCCCCGATTACGATCCAACGCTGATGGCGTGGTGGCACAACTTCGACCGCACGTACTCGGAGATCTCGGCTCGCTACGACCGCAAGTTCTACCTGATGTGGAAGTTCTATCTGCTCGCCGCCGCCGGTGCGTCGCGGTCGCGCGATGGCCAGCTGTATCAGGTCGTGATGACCAAGACCGGCCGCACGCAGCCCGACTGTCGCGTGAGCTAGCTACGCGGCTGCGCGACCGACCAGCCCAGCGCGAACTTCGACGGGGTCGGAGGCATCGAGCTCCCACGCCGCGGCAATGAACTTCGCCGAATCCACGAGCGCGTACAGGTACGGCGCCGTTAGGTGACGGATGCCGTGACGCTCGCACCAGGCTGCGGTAATCGCTGCGGCACGCGGCAGGTGCTGGTGCGGAATCTTCGGGAACATGTGGTGCTCGACTTGATAGTCGAGGCCGATGAAGAAGAACGAAACGAGGCGAGGCAGCTGGAGGTTGCGGGTGGTTTCGAGCTGGTGCAGCCAGTCGTGGTGCTGGTCGGAGACGATCGGCAATCCGATGTGGGCGGGTGCAAACACCATCGCGAGCATCACACCGACTAACGCCCAGATCGCCGAATAGACGCCGAAGCCGACCAACGGCCCCCACACGATCGACGGCACGACGATCCACAGCGTGTAGTGCACCGTCATGCAGCTGACCTCGAGCCACCACGCGCGCGTGTACCCGTGCTTCTTGGGATAGTTCGTCAAGTACACGATCGATGACCGGCGCATTCCGAGCGATAAGAACAGCGACATCGGCCAGAACGCCCAGCTCTGAAAGTTGCGCTGAAACCAGCGTTCTTGCCGGCTGCACCGCTCGTGATCGCCGCGCGACGACACGAACGGGAACGGCTTGATATCCGGGTCGACGCCCTCGACGTTGGGATGACCGTGATGGAGACGGTCGTGCTTTTCTCGCCAGTACAGCGAGCCCAGGCCCGAGAACAGCGGAAACGCCAGGTAGGTGAGCAACGCGTTGCGAGTCGGAGATCCCGAGAAGCTGCGGTGGCTGCCCTCGTGACCCATCATCGCCGCCGCCGTGCAGAACACCGCAGCGACGGGGATCAGCGCGATCGCTGCCAGCCACCCCCAGCGCGCGATGCCCAGCAGGCACAGCGTGGTCGCGCCGAGCAGCACGCCTAGCTTGAGCCAGCTTCGCAGCTCGCAATGTTCGAACACGCCGGCTGCACGCAATTCGGCCCTGAGGCCCCCCAGCTCCGGTGGACTAACCATTCGGGCAGAACGTATCCCGAGCCCGGATCCGGTTCGGGGTGTTGGTGTCACGAATCAGCCAGAAAGTTGTCGGGACCGCCGATATGTTTCGCGGCCTGGATGGTTCTTGCACCGTGACCTCGAGCTGCGCACCTGCCGGTTGGGATGACCCGATTCGCCGCCACGACCGCAACGTCTACCTGTCGGTGCTCGCGCTCGGGCTGCCACCAGACCGCGCCCGTGACATCGCGCAGACGCGTGGGCTCGACTGATCGAGCGTCACGCGGCCGGCGGGCTGCGAGAGCTCGAGCTGCCAGGTCTGGCGATTCGGCAAGCCCGGTTCCTCGGACTGAACGAGCTGCACCGAGCCCGCACCGAACAATGCGTGCTCGCTGCGGTTCCCGAGCCACCGCCTGCCGATCTCGAGCGACAGCTGCAAAGTCGCCAGGAGATCTCGCGCGTGCTCGAGGCGCTGTCTCACTGCTCACCGACCGCGCGAAAGCTATTCGATGGTCATCCATCGCGACATCAAGCCGGCCAATCTGGTTCGCCGCCCCGACGGCACGATCGCGTTGGTCGACTTCGGCGCAGCCCATGTCCAGGGAACCACCGCGGGTTCGACGACGATCGGCACGTTTGGCTACATGCCGATCGAGCAGCTCGCCGGGGTCGTCGATACGACGACGGATCCGTATGCGCTCGGCGCCTCGCTGCTGCACTTGTTGACCCGCCAGGAGCCATGGAAGCTGCTACATCCGCGCTCGCTCGGCGAGCTCAACGTGTCCCCTGCCCTGCGCGGCTTCATCGACAAGCTGCTGGCCCCCGAGCCGAGCGATCGCTATCACGACGCGCAGGCTGCGCTCACCGCGCTCGATGGACTCCATGCGATCGAGCTACGGCGCCCGCGCAAGCCGCGTCGATCGTGGCGGCCCATGCTGTTCGCGGCAATCGCGACGGTCGTTGTTGGGGGTGCGGGCATCTTCGGACTCCAGGCAGGGTCCGACGAGCCAGTGGAGCGCGATCCAGCGAGCCGCCTCATTCGGCTCCACGTCGAGTCGGAGCCTACTGGAGCGTACGTCTCGCTCGACAACCGTTTCATGGGCCTTACTCCCCTCACCACTCGGATTCCTGCCCGCGAATACGGCGAGGTCCGAATCCATCTGCCGGGCTACCTCGAGATCCTCAATCGCGTGGGCCTCGACGAAGATCTCACGATCCGTCACAGGCTGACACGTGGCATCGGAGCAATCGGTGGATGGCACGGATTCACCGGTTACGAGAAATGCAGCGACTGCCATAACTCCGAGGGTGTGCCGCAAACGCTCGTCCAACCTGCGACCGTGCCATAGGCCCGTGGGGAGCGCTGGTGTATCGTCGCGGCAATGGACGGTGACGACGACGAGTATTACGACGACGACGAGGGCGAAGACGGCGACGATGACGAAGATGGCGACGGCGGTGGCGGCGGTAGCGACGACGATGATGATGACGACGAGGACGGCAACGGCCCCGACGATGACGACAACGCCGCGATCCGAGCCCGCCCGCGCGCGTAGGCCGCGACGGTCACACCGGCCACGCGCTCGGTGACACCTCGCGCGTGATGATCGAAAGAACGACGCGGCCGAACGAGCCGCCAAACGCCATCGCGGTCACGTGGTCCTGGCTGCCGATCCGCGGAACACCCGGCAACGGTGCCGTCACTTCGAGCTCGACGCCGTGCTCGTCGAGCCGATCGCACACCACGCCCGCGAGTGCGGTCGCCATCTCCGTAAGGGCATCCGAGATCATCGAGCGGTCCGCCGTCTGGACAGCGTCGCCGACGGTCTGGCTCGCGATCCGAGCGCCGAGCTCGATGCTGGTCTCGACGACGATCTCGCCGTCGACGTCACCGACGAACCCGACGCGGATGATATCGGTGTGGGCGCTGCCGGTGTCGAGCACCGCGTCGAGCGGAGCGAGCTCGAGGCCCGGTAGCTCGGTGAGATAGCCGCTCGCGACGTGCTGGATCAGCTCCGAGGTCTCGGGCACGGTGCGAAGCCGCCGCAGCGTCTGCGAGCCCTTCGCCATCCGAACTGATTCGCCTGGTCGATCCGAAAACGTCAGCTCGAGATGTTTGGGCCGCAGCAGCCGCGTCATGCCATCGAGCACCATCAACTCGGCGTCGTCGAATGCGTCGAACCGAACGCCGAGCCGCGTGCGGACCTGCCGCGTCCCGCGATGAACCCACACCACCGTGCCGCGCAGGATGAACGGTGTCGTCTGATAGCCAACCAACGCGCCGAGCGCGACGCGAGTTCCCACCGCGACGTTGCTCGAGATCGACTTGCCTTCGATCCGCATGCCGCCGCGCGACAGATCGCGGATCAGATAGCGCCCGATCCGATCGGCGTCGTGGGCGATCAGATTCACCGGGATCCGCGGATGACGCCGGACGACGTGGTACGTCGGATCGACCATGATCTGCGAGAGCAGCTCATCGAGCACGTCGCGTTGCGGTCCCGCGGTGACGTACTTGATGCCGATCTCGTAGCCGGCATCGTCACCGAGCGGATTGGCGCGAACGACCTCGCCCTCGATCTCGAGCGGCGCGTCGTGGCCGTGCGCGTACATCTCGAACACGAATCGCGTGCCGGGATCAAGAGGGCGTTCGCTGACGAGCGCGCAGCCGCCTTTCGACACGCACGTCGTGTATTCGGTGACGAGTGACTCGGCGGACCGATAGCTCACCTTGAGGCGAATCGGCATTCGTGGGTGCTGACGTCTCTCCACAACCAAAGAGTACGTGGCAGCCCATGAATTGCTAGTGTAGTTCTTTGCGTTCTCGACGGTGTTACCGACGAGAATTGATGCAGGGTGGTGATCGCTACCCTCCCCGCTGTACGTCGGTACAGTCGTGCGAACCTCTCGCACGCTGGTCAGATCGTCAGGTGCGCAGGCGCGAAGTTCCCAACGTGGGATACCCGGCGCCAACGGGGGTGGCGCGAATACGCTATGGGTTCAATAGCGGAAGGCTGATCGTCACCGTCGTGCCGCGCGCGGGGTCGCTCGTGATCATGAACCGACCACCCGCAGCTCCAACGAGCCGCTGGCATTGCGAGACACCGAGACCCGTTCCATCGGACCGCGTCGTGAAGAACGGCGTGCCGACGCGCGCGAGCACATCGGGTGTCATGCCGACGCCGTCGTCGCGAATCTCGAACACCAACATCTGACCTTGTCGCGCGGTGGACACCACGACGCGACCACCTGGGCGCGCGCGCGCCAAGATCGCTTGCAGCGCGTTGGTCAGCACGTTGATCAGCACCTGGGTCAACGCGATCGACGGCATGTGAATGCGCGGGAGAAACTGCGCTCCCTCGTAGACCAGATCGCTCTGCGCGACGAGCGAGAGCTCGCGACACACTGCCATCGCGTGACGAACGATCGGCAACGGGTCGGAGTCGTCCGCCGCGGTCGTTCGCAAGAATTGGCCGAGGTTCTCGGTCAGCTCCTGCATGTGATGCACGCTGCTGCGAACGATCTGGACCAGCTCTTCGAGCTCACCCGCGAACCCCATCAACCATGCGCTCTCATCTTCCGACAGCGCTTCGCCCGAAACCAGCCGGCGAATGATCGGCACCGCACGCACGAGCTCTTCGAGCGGCGCGGTATGAAGCGCGAGCGCGGCGAGCGGTTGCTTCATGTCGTGCGACACCGCGCCCAACATGCTCCCCAGCATGACCAAGCGCTCGGTCTCGAGCAGCCGCTGGCTCAGCGCGGCGGAGTCCCGGCTGAACATCCACGCCTCGGTGGCCCACCGCAGCACTTGCACCAGCTCCGCCACTTCCCACGGCTTGATGATGTAGCGCGCGACCAAGCCTTCGTTGATCGCTCGCAGGATCGGATCGACGTCGGCGTAGGCCGTGATCACCATCCGAATGGTTTGCGGGCTTCGCTCGCGAACGATCCGAAGCAGATCTTCGCCGGACATCCCGGGCATTCGCATGTCGGTGACCAAGACCGCGATGTCTTCCGATCCGTCCAGTAGCTCGAGCGCCGCCGCTCCCGATCCCACGGTCTTGATCCTGAACAGATCGCCCATCGATTGCTCGAAGACGACTCGGTTGGACAGCTCATCATCCACGAAGACGATGAGAGGTTGGCGTTCGTTCATGACGGCTACTGCGCCTCTTCCCTCAACAACGCCGACTCTATCATCGACATTTGGCGGTCTTAGCGGCCAGCCCTCGATTGGCACATATTGATCCAGCCCAGATCTCTTTCGAAAACGCTGGGCGGCACGCCGAACCCGCGCGCCACCGCGTGGCGTTCGCTCGGCGCTGGAGATCGATCGCGGCGATCGGCTACGACGAGCCAACCGCTTTGAGCGGTGCAAACGCCGCGACGCGATCCTTCTTGGGCAGCCGAATCGCGGGGTCGATCTGAACGTCGATGACCAGCGGCGCCGGGAAGTTGCGCAGCAGATCGGCATGCTCGGCGAGTTGACCCGCGTGCTCGATGCGAATCGTCGACGCGCCGAGGCCTTCGGCGATCCGGCCGACATGAAGCGGACCGGTCGAATACGTCGGCTTGCGCCCGTAGACCACCTCATGACCGTTCTCGACCATGCCCATGCGTTGGTCGTTGAACACGAACACGCGGATCGGAATGCGCTCGACGACCGCCGTCGCGATCTCGAACGCGTTCATCGCGAAGCACGCGTCGCCGCAGATCGCCGCAACCGCGCGGCCAGGATGGTGGAGCCCCACTCCGATCGCCGCACCGATCGACTGGCCCATCGATCCAAGACCGGTCATCACGACGAACGAATCTGGGTCGTTGAGCTTGAGATAGTGCGTCGCGAACAGGAAGTGCTCGCCGGAATCCACCGTGTAGATCGTATCGCTCGGCAAGATCGCCTGGATCTCGGCCACGGCTTGGTGCGGAGCGATCATGTCTGGTTCCGCCGACGACGGCAGCGGAATCCGCTCGATCCCGCGCACGAGCTGATTGATCTTGCGGCGCTCGGCCGGCAATTTTCCGAGCACGGCCGTGAGGAAGTCACCGGCAGCAGCCACGATCGCGTGGGTCGGCGAGTAGCTACGACCGACGTTGCGGCCTTCGATGTCGACTTGGATCAGCGCCCGGCTCGGGCGGAGCTGCGACGCGAAGCCGTCGGTCGCGAGATCGCCGAGGCTCGAGCCGAGCACCGCAAGCACGTCGATGCCGCCGGCGAGGTAGCGATGTGCCGAGGGATGTCCGCCGAGCCCCATCACGCCGAGGGCGAGTGGGTGGCCTTCCGGAAACACGCCCTTCGACTTCGGCGTGGTGACGACGGGACAGCCAACGCGCTCGGCGAGCTCTTTCAGTAGGCCGGGCGCTGCACCACCTCGCAGGCCGCTGCCAGCCATGATCAACGGATGGCGCGCCGTGACCAGCAATTGAGCGACTTCATCGACGAGCGCCGGGTCGATGTGCGCCACCACCTCGACGTGACCGCTGTGCTTGGGCGTCGCGATCAACGCGGTCAACACGTCCAACGGAAGCGTCAGCACGACCGGTCCTTTGCGCCCGGATTGCGCCGTCGTGATCGCACGTCGCAACATGTGCGGCAGCTGTCCCGCATCCGGAACCTGCACCGCCATCTTGGTGATGTGGCGCGTCATCTCGATGATGTTCAGCGCGTACGCCGAGCCATCCTGCAGCACGCCCTTGCCATGCAGCCGGCGCGGCGCTTCGCCGACGAGCACCAGCACCGGCAGCCCATCACACCACGCCGATGCGATGCCGGTCATCGCGTTGAGGATGCCAGGACCCGATGTCACCGCGACAACGCCGAGCTTGTCGCTCGCGCGTGCATATCCGGCCGCCGCGAACATCGCCCCACTCTCATGGCGCGTCGTGATCTGACGAACGGCGCCATCGAGCAGCGCGTCGTAGACCGGAGAGATCGCACCGCCGGGAATTCCGAACACCACCTCGACGCCTGCATCGACCAGGCCCTCGACGAGCACGTCCGCCGCACGGGTTCCGGTGATCTCGACCGGCACCGCCGATGCCTGCTGGTCACGGTTCGCCTGCGCATCGTAGTTTGCGTACGCCGATGCGATCACGTCCTCGAGGTTCACCGGCTTGGATAGCAGCGCCGCAGCGCCTGCTTCACGCGCGGCCTCTTCGAGCTCGCTCGTCTTCGCACCGCTCATCAAGATGACTTCGATGTTGCGTGTCGCGCGATTCGCTTTGAGCCGGCGACACGCCTCGATGCCGTCGAGGCCCGGCATCATCACGTCCATCACGACGAGCTGCGGGCGACGCGCGCCGATGTCGACAAGCGCGTCCGCTCCGTTGTCGATCGCCGTGAGCTCGACATCGGTGCGATGCCGTAAGGCGCGCCTCATGCTCCGCAACTGACGAGCGTCGTCGTCCACGATGACCACTCGATGAAGGATCGCATCCGCAGCTCGCCCGCTCAGCATGCCGGCGTTTTCGCATAGGAACTCAGTACCGTCCACGACAATCGGAGCGATTGACCTCGGTGATGCGAACGCGTTTGAACGCCAGTTCGACGTGAACCATGCCTAGCGGTGACTGCCTCGTTTTGATCCAGGTCGAGCGATCCGGCCGTACTCGGCCCGCGCGTCTCTGACCAGATCTTCGAGAATTCTCCGAGCGGTTGCTTCATCTACGGCCGCGCTATCGCCATCGTCTAACAACGCCTGCTCTGCGGCCGCCGCTGCCGGCGGTTCTGACACGCTCCCGTCACCGTCAGGGATTGCCGGAGTGTCCTCGGCGGGTTTTGCTGACTCGCCGAGCACATTGCGCGTGACTTCTTCAGATCGTGAGCGATCGAGCACCGCGATCGAGACCACGACCGTGGCAACCGCCGCCATCACTATTGCAACTCGTTTGCGGATGCGATCGGGGTCGACCGCGCGCGGAGCCGGATCGAGATTCTCCAACCGACGCGCGAGGTCCGCGGCACTTGGCCGTTGTGACGGGTCGCGGGCGAGCGCTGCCATGATCGCATCGACCATCACGGGCGGGATCGCGAGTCGAGCATCGAGTCGCGGGGGTTCGCGATCGAGCTTGCGCAGGATCGACACCAGATCGTGATGACCGTGCGGCGGTGATCCAGCCAGCGCTTCGTACAGCGTGGCCCCCAGTCCGTACACGTCGGACGCCGGGCTGAACGTACCGGACCGGATCGACTCTGGCGCCGCGTACGACGGCGATCCCATGAACTGGCCGGTCAGCGTCAGCGTCGAATCTGGGACCCGCGCGATGCCGAAGTCGGCGAGCTTCCAACGCTCGGCGGTCGCAAGGATGTTGGCCGGCTTGACGTCGCGATGCAGCAAGTTGGCGGTGTGAACCGCGGCGAGCGCACGCGCGATCTGGGCGCCGATGCTGCGCACCAGTTCGCACGGCAGTCGGCCTGCCTGCATCCGATCGCGCAACGAGCCTGCGCTCGCGAGCTCCATCACCAGATACGGAACGTCGTTGTGCGAGCCGACGTCGTAGACCGCTAGCACGTTGCTATGAACCACCGAGCTGGTCGCGCGAGCCTCGCGCACGAACCGCTCGCGAACACCCGGATCGCCGTGCACGTGGAGCGTCTTGATCGCGATCGCGCGGCCGAGCACGTCGTCATGCGCCCGGTACACCGTGCCGGTCGCTCCGGCTCCGATCCGCGCGACCGCCTGAAACCTGCCAAACGCCGGCAGATCGGTGACGTGTTGGGTGGCGATCGCATCGACGCCCACCGCGGCGCCGGCGGGGAGCTCGTCGGGGACGTAGTGGGTCTGCTGGCCGGAGCCGTCGACGGGAATGTCCGCCACGCCGCCGATCATGACCGCGACGCCGCCGAGCGCGCAAGTCGTCGCACCAGGTCGCAGGCGGTCACGCTCCACCGTCATCGCAGGTACCCCAGCTCGCGCGCGCTCGATAGGATCTGCATCGCCAGCGGTCCTGCGGCCGATGCCCCGCTGCCACCGCGAGGGATTACCACGGCGACCGCGAGCCGCCCGGATCGCGCCGGCGCTGCCTCGATCGCATCGTCGCGCTCCGCAAACGCCACGAACCACGAATGCGGCGGCGCTTCCGCGAGTTGCTCGATGCCATACGGTTGCTCGCCGGCGAACCCGGGCGCTTCGGCAGTCCCGGTTTTGCCGTACACCCGCACGTCAGGTGGCGCGACCAGCCGCGCACCGGTTCCCGAGGTCATCACGCGGCGCATTCCGGCCACGATGGGTTGGAGCGTCCGCGGGTCAGCGACGATGCTGTTCGCCCGACACGCTGTGTCGCGCTCCATCGTCGGCGAGCATCGAACATAGCGACCGCCCGACGCGATCGCCGCCACCATCCGCGCGGCCTGCATCACGTTGGTCGCCATCGCGCCCTGACCAAACGCGGTCGACGCGAGCTGCCGCGAGCCGGCGGGCCCCGGATCGAGCTCAGCACCAAACCCAAGATCGAGCCCCGCGCGATGCAGGGCGATAAATGGCTCCCGACCGAGCGAGAGCCCGAGCTGACCGAAGTAGACGTTGCAGCTAACGGCGAGTGCCTCGACGAGGTCGAGCGAGCCGTGCGGCCGATCGCGGCTGTGATCATGGATCGGCTTTGGCCAACCACGCTGCGTGAACAACGGGCCTTGCGCGTCGCTGTGCTCGCACGCGAACTGCGAGGTGGCAAGGCCGGCACGTACCGCCGCCAGCGCGGTGACCAGCTTGCCGATCGAGCCGGACTGAAACACCCCTTGGAGCCCGGTCTTGTCGGGCCATTCGCCGTAGGCACCATAGAATCGGTCGAGGAACCGCCGGTCGCGCGCGACCACGTGATGCTGCCACTGCGATCGCGATGGATCGTAGTCGGGCGCCTGGACACGAGCGAGCACCTGGCCGGAATCGACATCGAGCACGACCGCGGCCGCGGCGACGTAGCCGCGCTGCGCAACCGCGCGCTGCGCGAGCTGAGCGACCGCCGCCTGCAGCTTGGCATCGAGCGTCAGCCGCACCGATCGCGCGCCCACGTCATGGTCGATCCGCTCGACCGCCGCCGCTCGACCTCGGCGATCGAGCTCGAGGAGCGGCGCCAGCTGTCGAAGATCAGGCGTGTCTGCCGGCCCCCGGCTGGGATAGCCGCGCAGCCGCTCGTCGAGCTGGCGCTCGAGCGCCCAGCTCGGCAGTGCCACCGACGCTGGCGACACCCCCATCACCGTGCCGAGCGCCGCCCCCAGCGGATAGCGGCGTTGCGCGGGCGCATCGCTCACGGCGAGCGCGATGCCATTGCGATCGAGGATCGAGCCGCGCCGGATCCGCTCCGCGATCGCGACGAGCCGCGGGTTCTGGCGGCGAATCGGCGTCCCGTCGCCGAGCCGCACCGCAATGGTGCGCGCGCTGGTCTCGATCCGATCGGTCACCGCGGCGCGGATGCCGGCGAGCATCGCCAGCGCGGTGCCCACGATCGCGATCGTTCGCGTAGTCCGGACCGCACCACGAAGCTCGTCGAGCTCGGTCGATGCCACGCGCTCGCGACCATCGCTGGCGATCCGTGCGACCAGCGCGACCAGCGCAAAGAACACCACCAAGCTGGTTCGCCCCGACGACACGAACGGGACGACGATACCGGTGAGCGGCAAGTAGCCGAGCGTGCCTCCGAGGATCACCAGCCACTGCGCGAACACCAGCGCTGCGATCCCGGTGGCGACCAGCGTGCGTTGGGCCGTGCGGGCTCGTGCGGCGACTTCGAGCGCACCGATCACGATCACGGCGATCGCGAGCTGATAGCCGACGAGCCCGAGGGCGCCGAGCTGCTCGGTCATCGTCGCGAGCGCGAGGTCGGTCTTGCCCGCCGGCACGATCGGGGTCGCGCTGTTCGCGAGTCCCTGCCCGGTCCAGCCTCCCGCGCTGATCGCCCACAGCCCCTCGCCGAGCTGATGACCGTTGCCAAGTCCGTTGGTCCACGGATCCTGCCACATCACGAGCCGTGTCTCGACGGTGCCACCGGCGAGCGAGGGCCACAGCGCGAGCACGGCGATCGTCGCAGCAACGACGGCGATCGCGACCACCGCCCAACCAGTTGCACGCGTGACGACGAAAACCATCGCGAGGAACACCAGCGCGAGCAGCAGCACCGGCCCCAGGTCGCCGATCACGAACAGCCCGGCGATCGTCAACACCAGCACGCCGAGCGCAGGAACCAGCAGCTCGACGCGGGGCCAGCGCAATCCGAGCACCCGCCGCCGCTGCCAGCGCAACTTGGACGCGCGCGCGCCAAGGTACGCCGCGAGGAACACCACCGCCAATGGCTTGATCAGCTCGATCGGCTGGATCGGTCCCAGATTGATTCGCGTATCGGTCCCCGCTGGGCCCGACCCCGCCACGCCGAGCGCGACGAAGATCCCCGCGATCGCGACTGCGATCGCGACCCGGACGCGGCTCGCCGCTTCGATCAGGTCGAACGGTACGAGCAGGATCGCCGCCGCCACGATGCTGCCAACCAGACAGCCCTGCGCGAACGCCACGGCGGTCGGCGCGAGCGCGCTGTCATCAGACACCTCGACGGTGGACAGCTGGATCGCCAGCCCGAATAACGATGCCGCCACCGCCGCCGGGATCAGCCATGGCACGACGACCGGGTGAGCCGCCGCACGAAGCCAACCGAGCATCCGAGCGACCGCTAACACGGCTACCGCCGCGGTCATGTACAACGCCGCCTGGTGACCGAGCGCGTGGACATGGCTCGCCGGCGGCGCCGCAACGCCAAGCTCAGTGACTCGCTCGATCCATGCCGCTGTCGCAATGGCTTCGATCGACCACACGCCGGCGATCACCGCGCCCAGTGCGACGAGCTCGACGAGCATCGGCCAGACGGCTCGCGACATCCGCGATGCGACGGTCGTCGCGGTCATACCTGTAGCGTCAGCACGAGCTCCCCGTGCGATAGCGAAAGCTCGGCGGGGGCGACGACCTCGAGCTGGTCCCCGGCGGCGATCAGCTGGCCGTTGACATGGACGGGGTTCGCGGTGCCGAACCGGCCGACTCGGATCGTCGACCCATTCGCGGTGATCCAGAAGTGTTGCTTGTTGACCTTGGGTCCCGCTCCGGTGAGCGCGATGAACTGCGGCGGCGGTTCTGGATGCGGTCTGCCCGCGATCCGAGTCGTGCCGTCGCTCAGCGAGACCTCACCGCCGGGCCAGCGCAGCCGACACGAAGGAGGCCCATCGCTGACGATTACGGTATCGCTGGCCCCTCGCTGCGCACCGCCATCGAGCTGACCGGCGATCGCCCAGCTGTCGAACCGCATGGTCAGCTCGCCGCTGCGCGGCTTGGCGAGCTCGGCCGCAGCCACGAACGCGACCCGCACCACGCCCTCGCCGCGCGGCAGCTCGTCGGCCTCGTCGAACACGACCGTTACCCTAAGCTCGCCGACGAGCTCGGCATCGCGCGCCGTGGCTTGCTCGGCGATCACCGCGCGGAGATCGCGCTCGAGCGGCGCTTGCAGCGGCCGAATCAGCTCGTGATCGGCGCGTGCGAGGATCATCCGATAGTGGTTCCACACGATCGGTCGTCCGGTCGCGGATCGCACCGTGCACGCGCGCATCACCTGGTCGATCGCCTGCGCGACCAGGAACGGATCGATCTGCACGAGCTCGCCGCGCCGTGCCCGCGCGAGCTCGCCGAACCGCACGCGGAACTGATCCGACTCGATCTTGGTGATCGCTGCCATGTCACTGCCGCTGCACGAGCAAGCGCAGCGCCCCACCGCGCCCATCGCCCAGCTCGATCGTGTCGTCGGGCTTCACCACCGCGCGACCGCGCGCAGTTCGAGCCGGACGGATCACCTCACCATTGGCCCGCCTCACCACCAGCTCATCTCCTTGGTCCAATGACGCGACCTCGAGCTGGTGCCCCGCGCGATAGAGCTTGCCCGCGCGCCGGCTGACGAACTCGGTGCGCTCGCACACGACCAGGTCGTTCGGAACACCGTGATCGGCGCCATGCCACCGGCCGCGCCCGAACGCGAGCTCCGACCAGATCGCCGGTAGCGGGATGGTTGCTCCCTCGAGATCGCCACCTTGCACCAACAATCGCCAGGCTCTGGCTATGCCTTCATTCGCGACGATCGAGACCCGATCGGCCACCGAGAGCACGTACTCGCGGGCGGGCAACGCTTCGACCGGCACGTCGCAGCGGTTGGCGAGCCGACCGGCGACCTCGCGATCGAGCTCCGGGCGATCGACAAACCCCTGCATTACCGTGGCGCCCTGCTCGACGACGGTGATCCGGACGATGACGTGATCGGGGAACGCGAGCTCGCCGCGCGGCCCATAGCGCCGAACACCAAAGATGGCGTCCTCGATCGCACGGACCAGATCGTCCCATCCCAACTCGTCGTGTCCTCCACGCAGCAGATCGGCGAACCAGCCCATGTGGCGCGTAATCTAGCTCGAATCACGGTTCACGCCATCGACGAACCGCGAGCCGCGAGCCGCCAGGCAGCCAGCCAGAATCGCTCCGCATCGCCGCCTCGACGGTCACCACGTGTTGACAGCTCGACGTGACTCGCACGACTCCGTGTGAACCTCTGACACCGCCGCGCGGCTAACACACGAACGTTGCGTCGAGCAGTGCGTGGCATCGCGGTTGCTGAAGCGTCCTCGCGATGGCGAATCGAAACGGTTGTGTCGGGCTCGTCGGGTGCGCCGTGATGGTGATGGCGCTGGCGACGATGGGATGTGGCGGATGGACGAAGCGAGACACCGCGCTGCAGCTGACGTTCGCGGCCGCAGCCGCAGCCGACTGGGCGCAAACCCGTTCGGTCGTGAGCTCGTGCGACGAGCAGAATCCGTTCATCGGCGCCTGCGGCGACAACATCCCACCCGGTGTGTGGTTTCCGTTGACCGGACTTATCCACTCCGGCATCGCCGCCGCGCTACCGCCGAAATGGCGTACCGCGTGGCAAGCACTCACGATCGGCGCCGAGGTGAACATGGTGTGGATGAACCACGCGAATGGCTACCGGCTCGACGGCGGCCCGCGGCTCGACGCGGTGTCCCGAAAGGGTGATCGATAGCCCCCCGGTCGTGTGGGTTCCGACCAACGCGTTCATGGCTGGCGTCTCGCGCGCCCAACGAAATAGACGCAAGCGATCGAGAAACACGCCGTACAAACGACGCTGGTCACGTACGAGAACTGGCGAAAGAACACGAGCTTCGAGATGTCTGCCTGGCCGAGCTCCTTGTACAGCACGATCCCGACCGAGCCTCCGTAAGCCACCGCGTCGCTGACGTAGATCAAGAACACCGCGGTCGCCACGACGCGAAGCGATGCGATCGTTCGATCGAACAGCACACAACCATACGGAACGTAGCCGAGATACAAACCGAGCCCGACCAGCGTCATCCACGCCATCGGCCCGATCGTTCCGGCGTCGAACAACAGCGTCGCGATCCCGACGAGCACGCTGCCCGCGATCATGATCAGGTACGTGAACAGAACGCCGAGCCGGTTGTCCTTCACCACGTAGAGCAACCCGAGCACCAACATCACCGACAGCGCGATCGGGATCTCGGTCAACGTGAACTTGCTCGCCTGCGCTGGCTCGCCGAGGTCCGCCCAGATCTCGGCGGCGAAGTTGTCGCGGAAATCGCGATACGCGGTGAGGAACAGGTAGACCACGACCAACAGCAACAGACCTGGGAGGTAGCGAACCACGAGCTCGCGGCGCTGGGTCCGCGACATCGGTTCGCGCTGCACTCGCGCCGCGACGTCCTCGGAGCTCGGCGCAGGCAACAAGCTGAGGCCGCGCACCGCCAGCAAGAACACCGGCAGGAACAGCAGGCCCGTCATTGCGGGCATCCACATCTCGGATACGCCGGCCGCGAGCAACGCGGCGCCGATCGATTTCACCGCACCGCTCGCGACAACATATGCGCAGCTCAGTCCCGCACCGAGCACCTCGGAGGTTCGGCGTCCTTCGAGAAAGCTGAACACCACACCCCAGACGGTGCCGAGCGGCAGCCCATTGAGAAACATCGCGACGACCTTGCCGGGCGGTGGCAGCACCGCGAACGCGATCAAGGCGAGCTCGGCCCAAACGATCAACAAGACGAGCGCCCATGCGCGGCGGCGCGGCGGCATCTCCGAGTTCACCTTGACGCCGATCAGCTTGGACAGCGCGTATCCGATCAGCTGCCCGATGATCAACGCGCTCTTCAGATCGAGGGGGCCGATGCCGGCGCCCTCGAACAGCGCCGCCGCGAACGGCTTGCGAAAGCTGTACATGCAAAAGTAGGTGGTGAACGCGACGACCACCGCATAGGTCGCGAACGTTCCGGCACTGGCCCGCGCGAGCCAGCGAGTCAACGGATGGTGGCTCGACGTGGTCATTCGGTTCGCGTCGCGATCGCGCGCCACAGCGGCAGCACCGCAAGTGCGGCGGCGGCCGCGCACGCCGCCCAAAACCACAGCGCGACCTGCCATCCGTACTCGTGAGCGAGGTGACCGGTGACGATGTCGCCGGCTGCTGCGCCCAAATAGCCGACGAAGTTGACGAACCCGCATGCCGCCGCGGCGGTTCCGGCGCGCGCGAGGTCGACCGGCGTGGTGCCTACCAGCAGAACTTGTGGACCGAACACCAACGCACCGATCAGCGCGAGCGTTGCGATCGACGCCACGAAGTTGGTCGCGACGATCGAATCATAGGCCACGACCAGTGCGGCCAACGCGATCAGCATCCCGACCATCACCGGGACCCGCCGGCCGCCGAAGAACTTGTCGGTGGCCCACCCCGCGGTGAGCGTCCCGACGATCCCGCCGAGCGGCAGCACCGCGTTCTTGAGCGCAGCGACCCCGACGCTCGACGGTTGGACATCCATGAGATGGCGCACACCCCAGTCGAGAAATCCGTAGCGGCATGCGTTGACCAACCCGAGTGCGACCGCGAGCAGCCACAGCCGACCATTGCCCAACGTCACCGCGACGGTTCGTTTCCAGGTTCCGGGTGATGCCGCCGTCGATCTCGCGGGATGATCCGCCGGAGCCTCTTCCAGCGCCACCAGCATGTAGAGCCCAGCCGCCGCGAGGATTACCGCGGGGACCAACGTCGCACCGCGCCAACCGATCCACTCGACCGACCATCCGGCGACCACATAGGTCACCGCGCCCATCAACTGGTAGCCGGTGCCGATCCACGCGATCGCGCGACCTCGTCGGATCGCCGGAAACCAACCCGCAGCGATTCGCATCGTCGGTGGCCATCCCAGCGACTGGCAGTAGCCGTTGCACGCCCAGATGAACAACAAGAAGTAGAACCCGGTCGAGATCCCGAACGCGACGTTGAGCGCGGCCGATCCGAACATTCCGATCGCGAGCATCCGGCGGGGGCTGATTCGCTCGGCGAGCTGACCGTTGACCAGCTGGCCGATCCCATACGTCAGCTTGAGCGCACCCAGGATCGAACCGATGTCCTCCTTGGTCAGCCCGACCTCGTGCTCGAGGCCATGCGTCGCTGCGGATAGATTGGTCCGGCAGAAATAGAACGCGCCGTAGGTGAGCCACAACATCCACAGCGCATGGACCTCCGCGCGCGCGAATCGGCTCGGTCCTTCCGACGTAGAAGCTTCAGCGCTGGTCATTCGCAGCCGTTGTACCGGCGTCGAGTGTTCCGTCAGCAACGCGATGGCGTCAAGTCTGCCTCGGTTGGCGCAACACCGTGGGTGTTGGCAGCCTCATGACATCGCCAAATGGGGGACATTGCCCCCGCGATTGCACGCTGGCGAGCGAACCAAGCGGACGCGGTAGCGGCACGAAATCTGCTGTGAGCGAACCGAACGAGCTCGACCATGACCGCCTCGCGCATTGTTCTCGTCGCCGGAGCTGCTGCCACGTTGTCCGCATGCAGCTTCATCGAACCAACCAGCTTGCCGCTGGTGGCCCCACAGGTCACCGCGACGATGCAGGTCAAGCAACTCACGTTGCGGTGGCCGAGCGTCGACAATGCGGAGTGGTACCGGATCGTGGCAGCGCCCGATGGCGAGCAGCTCACCCAGGTTGGCGACGACCTCGATGGCGATGCAACCTCGGTGGCGATCCCGATCGCGGCGCATCGCATACAATGGATGACCACACGGTACCGCGTCGAGGCGTGCCACTCCGATGCATGTGTAAGCTCGGCCGACCTCGCGATCGAAGATCTGATGCTCGGGTCGATCGGCACGTTGTCAGCAGCAGCCGGCGATCTTGGCGATGGGTTTGGCATCGTCGCGCTCAGTGGTGACGGTCAAACGTTGGTCATCGGTGCGCCCTACGAGGACAGCGCTGCATCCGGCATCAACAGTGACCAGACCAACAACTCGCTCGACAGCGCCGGGGCGGTCTATATCTACACGCGCGACGGCGGCACGTGGGCACAGCAGTTCTATATCAAGCCATCCAATCCGCAGCCCGCTTCGTACTTCGGCCTCGGGCTCGCGATTAGCAACGATGGCACCGTGCTCGCGGTCGGCGCGGTCGGAGAGTCGAGCAACGCGACCGGAATCGACGGCGCGCAGGACAACACGCTCGCCACGGGATCCGGTGCCACCTACGTGTTTCGCAAGACTGCCGCAACCTGGACGCAGGAAGCGTACATCAAGGCCTCCAATGCGGAGGCGCGGGATTACTTCGGCGAGGGCGTCGCGCTGTCGGGTGATGGCAACACGCTCGCGGTCTCGGCGCTCGGCGAGGGCAGCGCGACGAATGGTGTCAACGGCGACCAAGCCGACAACGGAGCTGCTGCCGCCGGAGCGGTCTACGTGTTCCGATCCACGGCTGGCACGTGGACCCAACAGGCGTACGTCAAGGCTTCGAATAGCGAGCCCGAGGACTACTTCGGCGCTTCGGTAGCGCTCAGCGACGACGGCAATACGTTGGCCGTCGGTGCAGACCAAGAAGCATCACTGAGCTCGTCGCAAGACGACAACGGCGGCTACGGGGCGGGCGCGGTCTACGTGTTTGCTCGTTCGGGGGAGGCGTGGGTCCACCAAGCGTATCTCAAGGCGGCAGCTCCCGAGGAGCAGGACGGCTTCGGGCGTGCAGTGGCGCTCAGTAACGGCGGCGATCGGCTGGTGATCGGGGCTCCCGGTGAAGACAGCAACGCGACCGGGGTCACGACGATCGGCGACCCGTTCATCATTCCGAACAACAACGCCCCCGAGGCTGGTGCCGTGTATGTGTTCGTGCGAACCGCGGGGGTGTGGTCGCCGGATTGCTACGTAAAGCCATCGAATCCCGCGAGCAGCTCGGGATTTGGCAACTCGGTCGCACTCGCCGGCGACGGAGCGCTGTTTGCGGTCGGGGCGATCGGCGAGAACGGCGGTTCGCTCGGAATCAACGGCTCCCAGATCGCAGGCCCGGCACCCGTCGGCGCGGTGTACACGTTCGAGCGCAGCGATGACAGCTGGGCGCAACAGGCGTACGTCAAGGGCCCGACCGTCGAAGATCACGACACGATGGGGTTTCGGATCTCGCTCAGCGACGATGGCGATGCCCTCGCCGCCTCGGCGCCGATGCGCGCCGAGAACACCGGGGTCACGTTCCTCTATTAACACTACTGTGGCACTCCACCGCCGGCTGCGACCGTCGCATTGCGGGCATCTCGGGTCGTACGGCCAGTTCTCGCTCGGTCCGTACGGCAAGTACGCCCCGATCTGCCTCGCACTGCTCGATCTCGCTCGGCGTTGGAGTGACACAGTAGTGTTAGGCGCAGCGCGACCGCGGCCGGCCCGAGTATGGTGCGCGCGTCATGCCGACCATTCACATCGCCGCTGCCGCCGGAGACATCGCCGACACCATCCTGATGCCGGGCGATCCCAAGCGCGCCGAGTGGATCGCGCAGACCTATCTGGAAGCGCCGCGACTGTTCAACAACGTCCGCGGCATGCTCGGGTTCACGGGGACGCGGAACGGCCGCAGGCTTTCGGTGATGGCGCACGGCATGGGCATGCCGTCGCTCGCGATCTACGCCCACGAGCTGATCACGCACTACGGCGTGAAGACGCTGATCCGGGTCGGCAGTTGCGGCTCGCTCCAACCATCGGTTCGGCTGCGCGACGTCGTGATCGCACAGGCCGCGTCGACCGATTCGAGCTGGCAAGACCAGTACGGCATCCGCGGCCACTTCGCGCCGTGCGCGAGCTGGGAGTTGCTTTCGCGCGCTGCGGCCGCCGCGGCGCAAACGGGCGTGCGTGCTCACATCGGCTCCGTGCTGTCGACCGATGTGTTCTACACCGAGGATGAACAAGCACTGCAACCGTGGACCAAGCTCGGTGTGCTCGCCGCCGAGATGGAGACCGCCGCGCTCTACATGCTCGGTGCCCGGCACGCGGTGCGTACGTTGGCCCTGCTCAGCGTTTCCGACGAGATCTGGAGCGGCAACCACATCTCGTCCGACGATCGCGAGCGGACGCTGACCCAGATGATGACCGTCGCTCTCGCGGTGGTCTAACCGTCGACCATGGTCGGCCGGTCGGAGCCTGAGCATCACGGCCGGCGTGGCTTGCCTTCGCGCGCAACGCGGGGGTATGACGAGCCACCATGATCAAGCGTCCCAAGATCGCAATCGTTGGCGCTGGCGGTAACGTCGGCGCGGCCGTGGCCCAGTGGGCCGTTCAGAAGGAGCTCGGTGACCTGGTGCTCATCGATCTCAAGGCGGGGCCGGCGGAAGGGCGCGCACTCGACCTCACCCAGTGCGGTCCGTGGGAGGGCTTCAACAACACGTCGTTCATCGCGACCGACAAGCCCGAGATGATGGCGGGCGCCGACGTGGTCGTGATGACCGCGGGCGTTCCGCGCAAGCCCGGCCAGTCGCGCGAAGAGCTGATCAACATCAACGCCGGCATCGTGAAAGGCATCTGCGCCGACGTGCGCAAGCACGCCCCCGACGCGGTGCTGATCGTCGTGTCCAACCCGCTCGACGCGATGGTGTTCGTCGCCAAGCAGGTGACCGGATTCCCGCGCGAGCGCGTGATCGGCTCCGCCGGCGTGCTCGACAGTGCTCGGTTCCGCACCTACCTCGCGATGGCCGCAGGGGTCTCCGTCGAGGACGTCCAGGCGTTCGTGCTCGGCGCGCACACCGACAAGGACATGGTGCCGATCGTCTCGAACGCCATGATCGGCAACGTGCCGGTCACCAAGCTGTTGTCGTCGGACAAGATCACCGAGGTCGTGGAGAACACCAAGAAGGGCGGCGCTACGCTCACCGGTCTGATCGGAACCAGCGCATGGCTAGCCCCCGGCGCCGGCACGTGCCTGATGGTCGAGGCGATCGTCCGTAACCAGAACCGGATCCTGCCGTGTTCGGTCGAGCTCAACGGCGAGTTCGGCGTCAAGGGCTCGTTCCTCGGCGTGCCGGTCAAGCTGTCGGCGAAGGGTGCCGAAGCGGTCTACGAGATCGAGCTGTCGGCGGCGGAGAAGGACGCATTCGCCAAGGCGGTCGCCGCCAACACCGAGCTGATGAACATCGCACGCGGGTTCCTGGGCTAACCGAGCCAGCGACGTCGAAGGGATCGAAGTCCGGTTGCGCCGCGACTACATCTCGTCGACGTGGGGCTCCCGCACCAGGTCCCCTACCCGCCCGGACCGCCGCTCTTCGACGATGGCGGCGGCGTGTCCGAACGGATGGCCGCCAAAGCCGTGGCGCATCAGCGCGATCGCGCGCGCCGCACACGATCGCGTATCGCGTGACTGCAGTAGCTGCATGACGGCCTGAGCGATCACCGGGATGGGGACCTCCATCTGTAGCGCATCGCTGACCAACCAGTTGACCTCGCCGGTATCGTCGACGTGCGAAGGGACCTCGTCGAGCCCGTGCATCGCCTGGTACTGCTCGTGGAGCAGATCGATCAGCCACGATCGAATCACCGATCCGTTGCGCCAGCACTGCAAGATCTCCGCTACCGGCAAGCGCTGGTCGTGGCACTCGAGCAGCGCCATTCCTTCGCCGATCGCCTGCAGCATGCCGAACTCGATCCCGTTGTGAACCAGCTTGGTGAAGTGACCGGCGCCCGGCGGGCCTGCGTGCACGAACCCGCCGGGCACCGCGAGTGCTTCGACGATTGGCTGGATCACCGCGATCGACTGGGCGTCGCCGCCAGCCATGAAACAAGCACCGTGACGAGCGCCCAAGATGCCGCCGCTGGTACCGAGATCGACGAACCCAAGGCCGCTGCGCGCGAGCAGCTCGGCGCGGCGGATCGAGTCGCCCCAATACGAATTGCCGCCGTCGACCACGACGTCGTATGGCTCGAGCACGCTGGCTAGCTCCTCGAGGACAGCATCGACTCCAGCCCCCGCAGGGATGTAGACGAACACGGCGCGAGGCGGCGCGAGCTGCTGCACGAGCTCGCGAGTCGAGCTCGCCACGCAGACGCCGCGCACCACGAGCTCGTCGTCGACGTGCCCGCGGGTGAGCCCGACCACCCTGATGCCACGATCGCGGGCTTGCAGCGCTAGCCCGCCGCCCATCCGGCCGAGGCCGACGATGCCCATCGCGCGATCGGCAGTTGTGTGCTGTGAATCGGTCATACGCGGCGCTCCTGTGGGAATGACAACACGGTCTTGACGTCCGTCGCGCTGCGCGTCACAGCGCCCTGCCAATCGTCGAGTGGCACACGGCGTGTGATGATCCGATCGAGCCACCCGCGGTTCGCTCGCGACAGCGCCGCCACGGCTTGTTCGTAGTGCGAACGGTTCGCGTTGACGGAGCCGACGATCACATTGTTCTCGAGCACCAGCTCCCGGTTCAGCGCGCCGACGTCGACCGGCATCTTCGCGCCACCTGACGACACACCGGTCAAACAGATGATGCCGTTGGGCCGCGCCGAGCTCAGCACTGCAAAGATCACCGGCGCAGCCCCCGTGCACTCGAGCACGATGTCCGATGCACTGCACAGGGTTTCGATTCCACCCACGTGATACGTGGCACCGAGATCCCGTACGAGCGCCGGCTTCGGGCCGGATTCGATCCGATCGAACACTTCGACGCGCAGCCCGCGCTGGACACCGAACATCGCGGCGAGCAGGCCGATCGGACCAGCACCGGTGATCAACACGCGCTCTGGCTCGAACCGCGCCCGTGCACCGATCCGCTCGATGTGGTCCCATGCCTTCGCGACGATGCTCGCGGGCTCGACCAACACGCCGAGCTCACCGAGCTGCGCTGGCACCGGCACCACGAACGCGGGCTCGATCCGGTAACGCTCTGACGCATATCCGTGCAGCGCCTTGATCCCGCGCTCGGTGTAGAGCCCGTTGCGGCACATGTCCCATTCGCCGATGGCACAATTTGCACACGGCACGGGATCCGGCCGGCGCACGATGCCCACCACCCAATCGCCTTCGCGCAGGTGGCTGTCGGCGGGCGCCACGAGCACGCGGCCGATCGACTCGTGGCCCAGAATCAATCGCGTCGCAGCTGGCGGAGCGACGCCATACTTGCCGTCGAGGATCTCGCGGTCGGTGCCGCAGATGCCGATCGCGTGGACACGCACGACCACCTCGCCGTCGACACGAGGCGGCTCGAGGACCTCCTCGAGCGCTGCCGAGCCGGGCGCAGCTGGGATGACGGTCAACGCACGAATCGGAAACCTCCTGGTTAGCTGGTCTTGCGCTCCCGCGCCGGGGCGCGTTGGTGCGGAGTGAGGTTGAACGCCGAGTTGACGAGCCCGACGTGTGAAAACGCCTGCGGAAAATTTCCGAGCATGTGGCGCCCCACCGGGTCGTATTGCTCCGCCAATAGACCAACATCGTTGCGCACCGCCAGCAGTCGCTCGAATAACGCTCGGGCGTCATCGTCGCGACCCATCAACGCGTAGTTGTCGGCGAGCCAGAAGCTGCACAACAGGAACACGCCCTCCCCCGGCGGTAGGCCATCTTCGGTCTCGTGCGTCTGATAACGAACGACAAACCCGTCGCGCATCAGCTCGCGCTCGATCGCCTCCACGGTCGACACCATCCGCGGATCGTCGGACCGAAGGAACCCGACCAGCGGCGCCATCAACAGCGACGCATCGAGGGTGGACGAACCGTACGCCTGGGTAAACGCGCGCTTTTCGGGGTGATACCCCTTCGCGCAAACCTCGTCATGGATCGCGGTGCGGATCGCGCGCCATCGCTCGACCGGCCCCTCCCAGCCGCATTCCTCGGCGGCCTTGACGGCGCGATCGAACGCGACCCACGCCATGATCTTGGAGTGGGTGAACTGTTGCCGCGGACCGCGGACTTCCCATAGCCCCTCGTCGGGCACGCGCCAGTTGGACTCCAGGAAGTCGAGCAGCTTGCGCTGGACACGCCATGCGACCGGGTCGGGCGCGATTCCCGCGCGGCGAGCTGAATGCAACGCGTCCATCACCTCGCCGTAGACGTCGAGCTGCAGCTGATTGGCGGCGGCGTTTCCGATCCGCACCGGCGCCGAGCCCGCGTAGCCAGGCAACCAGCTCAGGGTTTGCTCGGGCAACCGTCGTTCACCCGCGACACCGTAGAGGATCTGCAACTGCTCGGGCGCGCCAGCGACGGTGCGCAGCAGCCACTCTCGCCATGCGCACGCTTCTTCGGGATAGCCGCCGAGCAGCAGCGCGTAGAGCGTGAACGTCGCATCGCGTAGCCAGGTGTAGCGATAGTCCCAGTTGCGGACGCCGCCCAGCCACTCGGGCAGCGACGTCGTCGCGGCAGCAACGACACCTCCGGTTGGCGAATAGGTCAGCGCCTTGAGTGTGATCAACGATCGGGTGACCGCGTCGCGCCACGGTCCTTGATACGTGCAGCGCGCGCTCCAGCGCCGCCACCACGCTTCGGCGCTAGCGATCGCCGCTTCGGCATCGAGCGGGCCTGGAACCGGCATATGAGACGGATGCCAGGTCAACACGAACGGCACCCGCTCGCCGCCGCGAATGACGAAGTCGGCCGCGGTGGTGAGGTTTTCACCGTGGTGCTTGATCGGCGTGCGCAGCACCAAGGCATCCGGTCCGGCGACCGCGTGAAGGACACCTTCGCTGGTACGCACCCACGGCACGACCCATCCGTAGTCGAACCGAACGATCAGCTCCATCCGCATCGCGACCTCGCCTTCGATTCCCTCGACGAGGCGGACGACGTTGGGGATGTCTTCGTCTGGCGGCATGCAGTCGACGACGCGCACCACACCGGTCTCGGTGATGAACTCGGTCTCGAGCACCAGCGTGTCCGAGCGATAGCGCCGCCGCACGCCGCGCACACTGCCGTCATCAGGGTGGATCGACCAGCGACCGTGGCGAGGCTCGCCGAGCAGCGCTGCGAAACACGCACCCGCATCGAACCGCGGCAGGCATAGCCAGTCGATCGAGCCAGCTCTGCTGACTAACCCCGCCGTCCGGGTATCACCGATCACTGCGTAGTCTTCGATCGCCATCGGAGGTCGGCGTCGGATCTCGACGTCCATCGATCACCTGACCACCCCGCGGTCGTCGCCGCAACGCGCCGATTCGCTACGTGCCGCTGACTCGCCCGAGCGAGCACGCACGCTGGGGCCACCGGTATTGGTCCGGCCACTGCGACAACGCTCCTGTGCTCGCGTCTGGGGGCATGAAGCAGCTAGCACTCTGTGTGATTTCGTTCGGTTTGGTCGCATGCGGCAGCGACGGCAGTGATGGCGATGGCACCATGGACACACCGCTGCAGTGCTCGGATTTCGCGTACTGCTCGACGTATGACGTGAAGAGCTACATCGCACCGGTGCCGGCGCCAGCGGGTGGATCGATCAGCGACGGTTTGTACCGGCTCGCATGGACCGTCGATCCCCCCGAGGCGGGGATCGACCCCGGCACCGACTACGCCGATGCATTTCGCATCGATGGCGAGCACTTCGTATTCGGAGATTACGGTGGGCGTGGCACGCTGAGCATTGCTGGAACGCAGATCACGCTGCACAACATCGCGCATTGCGCAAATGGCGAGGAAGTCGGGACGCCGGATCCGGTGCGGACGTACGAGTTCACGGCGACCACCGATCAGATCTCGCTCTACTCGACGACGACGAGCGGCGGCACGTCGTGGCTTAGCCAGAGCGTCTATATCAAGACCGATGACGTTTGCGAGACCGTGGAGTCTTCTCCAGACACGCCTGGAGACTCGTACGACTGTAGAGTCACCAATTGCGCCTGCTTGTTCGCGATCGGCAGCGCCGTCGGGCAATGCACCTAACGCAGTGGTTCAGCTGGCTCGCGAAGATCTTCGAGCGGAAGCTGCACGCTGGTGGAGACGACCCGCAAGATGCTGTCGAGCGTCTCGTCGGTCACAGCCAAGCGCTCGCGAAGACACGCGCGCGTGTGTGCGAGCAGCTCGGCGCGCCGCGGCGCATCGACGAGCTCGTTGACGTACTTCCAGCCGAGCGTTGCGGCCAAGGCTCGATCCCAGCAGTGCCCGCCCCCCACCTCCACCGGTGGCCGGCGAGGTCGCTGCACTCCAAGCCGAGCTTCGCGCCGCGACGCTCGATCGCAAGCAAGCGCGAAACGAGCTGGCCCTGCTCCGCACGTTGGAGCCGCGAATTCGTGCGGCCGGTTATCTTCCCCTCGAGGCGAACTGGCAGTCCAAGCTTGCCACCGCGCTTCAGAGAACCGGCGATCTCGAGGGTGCGCGCAACGCGCTCGCGGCATGGGCGAGAACCGCGGATGTCGCGGGAGACGATGAAGCGCGGGTTCGTGCGCTGATCAGTCAACTTCGCCTCGAGTTCGAGGTTGGCAACTTCGACGTCGCAGAGATCGAGCGCTCGGCAGAGGCCGCCGCGCGGCGATTCGGCAACCCCCGAATCACGATGGAGTTGCTCAGCAGCCAGGCGATGATCCGCTATGGCCGCGGAGATCACGCCGGTGCGCTCGCGGCGATCCGCGAAGCGGTGTCGGTGTTCGAGGCTGTCGCGATCGACGCCCATGGCCAGCTGGTCACGGCGCTGCAAAATCGTGGTGGCATCGAGCAGGGCGCGGGTGACTTACGGGCCGCGCGGCGGTCGCTCGATGAGGGCTATGCGCTTGCGCGGCGCCGGTTCGGGGAGGATGACCCAGCGACGGTCGAGCTACGCGGTGCTCGTGCCACAAACCTCATGTACTCCGGCGACCTGACCGCGGCACGACCCGAGCTAGAAGCCGTCGCGACCAGCTTTGTACGATTGCTCGGCGAGAAACATCCTCAGGTTGCGATGGCCCGTACGTTCCTGTGCGAGGCCGATCTCGCACGCGACCCGAGCTCCGCCGGCGCTAGCTGTGACCGCGCGATGGCGACCTTCGAGCTCGTCTATGGGCGCGGTCATCCGCAGACGGTGTGGGCGATTTCGCTCGTCGGCAAGCAGCGGGTCGCGACCAAGCACTACGACCAGGCGATTAGCGCCCTGGAGCGCGCACTCTCGATCGCCGACACCGGCACGATCTCGCCGATGGAGCGTCCGGCGACGCAAGCCTATCTGGCGCTCGCCCTTCACGGCGCCGGGCGAGATCGAACACGCGCGGTGGCGCTCGCGCGCGAAGCCTTGAAAGCGCTCGCAACGGACCAACGCTCGCAGGACGTCGTCGCGCTGCTCAGAGCGACGTTTCCGATCGACGATCACAAATCGCCTCGCGACCGTTAGCACGGCAACGAAACCCAAGGTGTGCGATCGACGGCGCCATCGCACACCTGGACAAGCGCGCGGCGAGGCCATGGCGAACAGAGATTCGTGTAACGTTGCAGCCTGGAGGGAATCAGACGGATGAAGAAATTCGCGATGGGTCTAGTAGCTGTGCTGTGCGCCGGTGGCCTCGCCGCTTGCGGCGGAGGTGGCGGCGACGACATCGATGCGTTCATGAAGCTCGATACCGCGAAGGGCGAGGCGTTCGCGGTCGGCGGCGACGACTGCGTCGCGAAGGCCAAGAGTGTTCGCGAGTGGCGCACCAAGCACAACGCCGAGTACAAGGCGGCCCAGGCCAAGCTCAAGGAGAAGTTCAAAGAGGGCCCGCCCCCCGACGTCAAGGCCAAGTACGGCGATCAGATGAAGAAGAACAACTCGGCCGTGATGGACGCGATGATGAAGTGCACCAACAAGCCCGAGTTCGACGCAGCGATCGACGAGACCAAGTAGTCGACGCGCTGTGAGGCTCTCAACGGAGCGGCGCTCGTTACGAGCGTCGCTTCGTGCGTTTCGGCGGCGTTGCGACCTGGTCGGCGACCGGTTCGGCTGTTGCTCCGAGATCGATCGCCAGCGCGATCGCGAGCAGCAGTGGAACCACGTGGCGGGCCGGGACGGAGTATTGCCGATCGCGCTGCACGACGACGCCGAGCGCGAGCAGCTCGCGCAGGTGATGGTAGAGCGGCCCCGGCGACGCGGAGCCCATGACCTGCTGCAGCTCGGCCGCTGACCGAGGTCCTTCGATCAGCGCGACGAGTAGCCGCCAGCGGTGAGGATGCCCGAGCGATCCGAACACCGCAGCGTATCCCTCCGGATCGACGGCGAGCAGCCCGGGCACCGGGCGCTCGATCTGCCAGAGATACGTGCGACCATCGAGCTCGGCGCTTCCCCCGTACGCAACCGCACCGCGCTGGTTGCCGTGCTCGTAGGGCTGGCCACGGCGACGCGCGAGGGTGTCGGCGAGCGCGAGATCATCGGGCGTCGACCGAGCGACCGCAGTGATCGCTCGGGTCGGTCGCTCGTCGAGAGCGTCGAGCCGTCGCGCCAGCGCGCGAACCTGGCGCGCAAGCTCGACCATGCTCGGACTTGCGGCGGTCGCTTTCGATCGTGGTCTCGCCATGATCATGGCACCGGAAGCAGCTGCGCGCCTTCGAACCGATGCGGCGGCGCGGTCTCGACCCGATACTCGAGCATCAGATCGGCCTTGGCACATCGCAACCGTACGCGGCCCGCGGTCGCCACGTCGGCCGGCAGCTCGTACGATGTGCACTTGCCGACCTGCCCCTCGACCTGTTTGGTCACGTCCAGCAACATCATCGGCGGAATCGCACCGAGAAACGCCGGTGCAAACGTGGCGCGCGCCGCCCCTTCGCTGGGGTGCGCGAAGAACTCGATGAGTCGATCGAACGATACGATCAGCGCCTTGCGCTCGATCGACGCCGTCGGCTTGGGAACCAAGGCGGCGCAGCTAGCCGGCGGCGCGTCATCGGCCAGTGCTCGCGCGAGCGACATCGCGACGCAATCGACGAGTCCGTACGGGCGGCCAGATGCGAGCACGATGACGGCTAGCCTGCGCTGCGGGAACGACACGAACGACGCCGAGTAGTCACCAGTCGACCCGGTGTGGGCGATCAGCCCGCCATCGACGCTCCACGCGATCCCGTGCGGCCCGGGCAATGGATCGTCGGTGAACATCTGGCTGCGACTCGCCGGTGCGAGCACACGGTCCGCGACCGCTCCACCGTGCGCGAATCTCGCGAGCCCCACCATGTCGTCGAGGCTCGCCCACAATCCGCCGGCAGACTCGAACGCGCCGAGCTGCCAGGTCGGTGGATCGAGGTCGCGCACGACGCTCTCGCCGGCGACTCGCACCGCGTCGGCGACATCGCTGCGGTCCCACCGCGGCTGGATGCCGAGCGGCTTCAGCACGTGTTGTGCCATGTACGCGCGGTAGGTCTGTTTGCTCGCGCGCGAGACGACCACACCCGCCAGCGCCATCCCTGCGTTGGAGTATTCGGTGTCGGTTCCTGGCACGAACCGCAACGGCCCGTGCAGCGCCTTGAGCAATTGGGCCTCGCTCGGCGGGGTCTGCTCCCAGTACGGCGCTGTGCCGTCACCCATCGAGGGAATGCCCGAGGTGTGAGTGACGAGATGACGCAGTGTGACCGCAGGACCGAGCGGCTGGCCTCCGGGCGATGCCGCCGCTGGCGTGAGCCAGGGCGTCAGCTCGGGTACCCAGGTCGTCACCGGCGCATCGAGATCGAGCACACCGCGATCGCGGAGCTGCACCACCGCGATCGCGGTGAGCACCTTGGTGATGCTGCCGATTCGAAACACCGAGGTTCGATCGGGCGGCACCTCGGTGCGCCCGTCACGCGAGCCGATCCCGACGTGCCACACCAGGCTGTCTCCGACGACAACTCCAGCGACGGCCGCGCGTGTGTGCGTGCCGAGCTCGACGCGTAGCCAGCTCTCGACGGCCGGCTTATCGATGTGAACCGGCGCGGCCGGCGCCGTCGAGGTCGCTGGCGCCGCTGATCCGCAGCTCGCGCATGCTGTCGCGACCCACACTGCAAGAGCTCTCATATTCTAGAACTCTAGATATCACGAGTCCGTTGTCAAGCAGTCGCTGGCCAGCGGTCGCGGTGATTCCGGAGTTCACGACGCGCGAGCCCTCGCGAGCTTCGCCCCGCGCGCGACGGTAAAGTCCCGCCATGTCCGACTGGAAGCTGCCGTGGATGGGCGCGTGTCGTTGCGAGCGGATCCGCATGCGTATCACCGCCGCGCCGATCGTGACGATGGCGTGCCATTGTTTTGGCTGCCAACGAATGACCGCGAGCGCGTTCTCGTTGAGTCTGTTCCTGCCGATCCAGGGGTTCGAGGTGATTCAAGGCGAACCGGTGATCGGAGGCATCCACGGACCCGATCGCCACTTCCATTGCGAACACTGCAAGAGCTGGCTGTTCACGCGACCCAACGGCATGGACCCGTTCGTGAACGTGCGAGCCACGGTTCTGGACGATCACAGCTGGTTCGTGCCGTTCGTCGAGACCAGCACGTCGGAGGCGCTGCCGTGGGCCAAGACCGGCGCGACCCACAGCTTCGCGAACGTTCCGCCACCCGACGTCTACGAGCCAATCGTCGAGCAATTCGCGCGACAAGGCGCGCGTCCGCGATAGCCGCCAGCGGGAACCGGGAGCCGGGGACCAGCGTATTATCCGCGATGACGACGCTCGAGCAGTGGCGTTCCGCAGGCGATACGCGATTTACCTGGCGCGGTCACTCGGTCTTCACTCGCGTCGACGGAGCCGGAGAGCCGCTACTCGTGCTCCACGGGTTTCCCACGGCGTCATGGGACTTCGCCGCGATCTGGCCGGCGCTGGTCGCGAGGTTCCGCGTGCTCGCGCTCGACATGATCGGCTTCGGATTCTCTGCCAAGCCGACGACCTTCGAATATTCGATCGGGGCGCAAACAGACCTGATCGAGGCGCTGGTCGCACATGCCGGCATCACCCGGTTTCGCGTGCTCGCGCACGACATCGGCCTCACCGTTCTCCAGGAGCTGCTCGCGCGCCACGCGAACATCGCCAGCGCGTGTTTGCTCAACGGCGGGCTGTTTCCCGAGACCCACCACGCCTTGCCGATGCAGAAGCTCCTCGCGTCGCCGCTCGGTCCGGTCGTCGCACGGCTCAGCTCGTACCGAACGTTCGCAGCACAGATGCGTCGGATCTGGGGCGCAACGCCACCCCGTGATGACGAGCTGCGCGCGATGTGGGAGCTAGTGTCTCGTGATCGCGGCGCCGTGGTGATGCCCAAGATCTTGGGGTACATCGCGGAGCGACGAGCGCAGCGATCGCGATGGGTCGGTGCGCTCGTACATGCGGCGGTGCCGATTCGGCTGATCGACGGGCTCGCCGATCCGATCAGCGGCGCTCACATGGTCGCGCGCTATCGCGAGCTCGTGCCCAACGCCGACGTGATCGCGCTCGACGGCGTCGGCCACTATCCGCACGTCGAGGCTCCGCAGCGAGTGGTGGAATCGTTGCTCGCCCACGCAGACGCGCACGCGTTCGGCTAGCTCGTAGTCAAGGGCGCTCGATCGACAGATCGACCATGAGCTCGCCGCCCAGCGTTTCGAGGGCGGAGCGCAGCTCACCCAATGCTACTCCCTCGGGGATACTCAGCTCCGCTCGTGCCGTGAACAGCGCCTCACCAGACATCGGCGCGCTGCCGACGCTGGACTCGAGCTCTTCGACGTTGACCGCGTAGGTCGCGAGGACCCTGGCCACGTCGCGAACAATCCCTGGACGATCTGCACCGGTCAGCTCGAGCCGTGCGCGGGTCCCGGGCGGTGCATGGGATCGCGGCTCGGCGCTGCGCGCGTTGACCTGGAGCCCGACGCTATCGAGCGCGCGGAGCTCGCCGACGAGCTCGTCGGTTCGCAGGCCGTCCAGCGACACCATCACGATGCCGGCGAATTGGCCGCCCAGCCGCGCGAGCCGGCACTCTTCCCAATTGCCGCCAACCTGCGCGACGCGCTTGGCGAGCGCTTCGACGAGACCGGGTCGATCGGCACCGACAACCGTCAATAGCAATGTTGTCCGCACGCTCGTAGTCTCGCATGGCAGTACTGCGCCGGCGGTCCGGAGCGGTCGATCTCCGCCGTCAGAACACGTCGGCCCACCGCGGCGCGACCGCGAACGCGCCGTGGATCAGCCCGACGTGCGAATAGGCCTGCGGGAAATTGCCCCACATCACACCCGTCGTCGGATCGACGTCCTCGGCGAGCAGCCCGAGCGGCGACTTCACCGAGCGAACCCGCTCCATTACGGTGCGCGCCTGCTCGATCCGGCCGATCCGCGCCAACGCCTCCACTAACCAGAACGTACACAGCGTGAACGCAACCGAGGGAACGCCGAAGTCGTCCTTCGTCCGGTACCGCCGCAGCCAGCCGGCGTGCTCGAGGTCCGAGCACACCGCTTCGACGGTGGCGTGCATGCGAGGATCGTCCGCTGGAAGTAACCGCAGGGTGATCGCCTGGAGCAGCGCCGCGTCGACCTCGCAGCCGCCATGATCCGCCGCGAGGCATCCGCGCTTCGGATCGATGGCATCACGCAGCAGCTCGCTGCGGATCCGCTCGGCTGCCGCGGTTAGCTCGGCTGCGCTTGCCGGACGGTGGAGCTTGGCGATCCGACTCGCGCGGTCAGCTGCCGCCCAGCACATCAGCGTGCTGAACGTCTGCGGCCGCCAGTTCGAGCGGTATTCCCAGATCCCCGCGTCCGGCTTACCCGCGACGCCGATCGCTTGTCGTGCGAGTTGCTCGACGAGATCGACCAGCGGCGGTGTCACCTGCTCGCGAAACCTGGCGTCGACGAACATCGGGGTCAGCGCCAGCACCATCTCGCCGAAGACGTCGTGCTGGCGATGCGTCGCCGCACCGTTGCCGATCCGGACCGGACCGTGACCCTGGTAGCCCGCCCAATCCTCGAGGATCCGCTCCTCGGGACACGGCCGGCCGTCGATCGCATAGAGCGGCGCGAGGTCGAGTCCCGGCGACGAGGCGGCGATGTTGAGGAGGTAGTGCAGAAACTGCTCGCGCTCTTCGAAGTGGCCGAGCAAGCGAAATGCACCGAGCGTGTAATACGCATCGCGCAACCAGCAGTAGCGATAGTCCCAGGTTCGTCCCGAGCCAGGAGCCTCGGGGATCGAGGTCGTCAGCGCAGCGACGATCGCGCCGGTGTCTTCGAAGCAATGAAGCTTGAGCGCGAGCGCCGAGCGGATCACTTCCTCCTGAAAGATCGATGGGATCTCGCAGTGCTTCACCCACACCTGCCAGTACCGGATGGTCTCGCGCAAGAACCGATCACAGAGCGGCAACAGCGGCTCCTCGACCGGCGCGCCCCACGACAGCACGAAGTGTTTGCGCTCGGTGAGCGCCCACGGATCGCCGTTGAGATACGACAGCGGAGCGTCAGTGGTTAGTCGAAGATGCGCGTCGAAGCCGTCGTACGCGATGTGGTGGGACCCAAAGTCGCGCGCCGGCCGTGCCTTGGACCAACCGAGCACCGGGTCGCACGACACGCGAAGCCGCGGAGTTCCGGTGAGCGGCTCGACGATCCGGATCAGCTTGGTTGGCCGAAAGCTCCGCTCGTGTTGAATGAACCGAGGCGCGAAGTCGAGGACCCGAAACGATCCGTCGTCATCGTCGAACCGGGTTTCGAGCACGTTGGTATTCGCGAGGTAGCGCTGGGTTCCGGGCTGACCATCGGGCGCAGCGATCGAGAACTGACCGCCCTGCGGATCGAGCAGGGCACCGAATACCGGGGGGGAGTTGAACTGCGGCATGCACGACCACACGATCGAGCCATGGCGATTCACCAGCGCTGAGATCTGGCAGTTTCCGATTAGGCCAAGCTCATCGAGCTGCATTTGGGACATCTAGCATGCTCGTGGCGCAATCGCGCGTGTGTGACGGCGAGCGCGAGCGCACATCCGTCCGGTCCCGTGGGACCTCACCATTTGGCAACCGAACTGCCACAACATCTTGCACGACGCCGATGTTTGCGCGGGTCAACCCACCTCCACCAATTCGATGCGGTTGCCGAACGGGTCGCTGGTGTGACCGCGACGAACGCCGGGGAGATCGGTCGCCTCGCGCCATTGCCGGCCCGCCGCGAGCAACCGCGATGCCCAGCGATCCAGCTCGGTCACGCGCAGTGCCGGGTGCATTTTCGCGGACGGTCGCATCCCATCTTCGATCCCGAGGTGCAGCGAAACGGGTCCTGCCGCGAGCCACAGGCCACCGCCACGCGCGTACATCGCCGCGGGCTTTTCGACTTCGGTGAAACCCATCACGGCGATGTAGAACTCGCGCGCGGCGACCTCACCCCCTGGCGGGATCGCGAGCTGAATGTGGTCGATGCCTACGATCGTCATGCAGCGAACATGCGCCTGTCAGCGAGCTCGCCGCAAGCCGGGTCGGTTCACTGCTGTGGCGGGATTTCCCAGCTATCGATGCCGAGGTCCTTGTTCACCATGGCTTTGAGCTTCGCGCGCTTGTCACCCTCGACCGCCTCGCACCACACGACGCCGTCGGCGGGCCGCGCGATGAACGCCTGTTTGCCGCAATCGATCGTCACGCCCGCCGAGGTCTTCGCGCGCACCGGCTCGGTCAAGATGGTCTCGAGCTTGGTCCTTGCGAGCAGCATCGGATCGAGCTCCCAGTTGGTCGGAACCAGTTCGGCGTTGAACGTGATGAACACTCCGGCCTTGGTGGCGCCAGAGCTGAGATCGCAGCGGATCTTGCGTTGCGCATCGAGAAACCGCAGCGGTTCACCACACGCGATCGTCACCGGTGCTCCGAGCGACTTGCTGAGATCCTTGCCGAGCATGGGTTCGAGCTTGGCGCTGACCACGGCGTCGCCCGACTTCCACTTGGTATCCATACCGAGCTCGCTGCCATCTACCTTGGTCACGGTTGCGTCGAGCTCGTAGCTCTTGCCCCCGACGGCGATCGTGCAGACAAAGCTCGCGCCCACCTTGGCTTCGATGCCTTTGGGGCAACTGACCTTCGCGCCGGTCAGCCCGAGCTCGACCGTCCGCTTCGCGAGTCGGTTCTCGAAATCCACGGAGTCCACCCGCCTGGTACATGCGGTCGCCGCGACCACCGCAAGAATCACCGCGATCTTCATCATTGCGACAAGCTATCGCATTCGCGCAGCGCGCGGTTATGCAGCGCCGCGATCGAGCCGATCTGCCGTCGCGATGCGCAGGTGGTTCATCGCGCGGGTCGCACGTCCGAGCTCGGCTGACAGCGAACCCGCGATCGTCGGCACGTCGCGATCGCTGACCACGCCGAACCCGAAGCGAGCCTGCAACGCGGCCATTTGGTCGCGCGTGAACACCGAGCGAAACGGTTCGCCGATCCGGCGAACCACGATGCCGGTCAGTCGTTGCAGGATCGTCGAGCGAATGTAGGCGACGATCAGCCGGCTGTGCGCCGCCGATCTGCGTTGGATGATCGCGAGCGTGGCTTCGATGGCTCGCCGCTCGAGGTACATGACGACCCCCTCCCACACCCACGTCGTCGGCTGGGTCGCGTCGTGTCCCGCGCTGCCGAGCGCGGCCTCCAGGTCGTCGCGCGCGAAGTCGACGGCCACGAACCGCACCTCGCGGGCTGTCGGCGTGAGCGCAGCGGCACGCCGACGCTTCTCGCGCTGAGAATCTGGGTGATCGACCTCGAAGACCGTGGCGTGCGCAAGCTCGTGCATCCGCCACGCCCTGCCGTCGAGGCCTGCCCCAAGGATGACGACTTGCGGGGCAGCCGCGGTTCGGATCGCGTGGTCGATCTCGATGGTACGAGCGACCATCATCTTCGCTCTTCGATCGACAAACTCGCGCTCCATACGCTCGCGCAAACTGCTCGGCGGCTCGCCGCCATGAAGTCGCTCGACGGTGCGACGAGCCGGTTCTGGCAACAGCGCCAGCGCCGTCGGATCGGACAGCTGTCCGGTCGCATGGGCGATCGCGCGCGCCATGCAAACCATCACCGCGGTCCGGCTCTCTTGTCCCTGCTGCATGGGCGCAGTGTGGTGGTCGGCACGACCGCGCGCCACCAGCTGCGAACTGTCCATCACTCCCGGGGAGCAAACCGCGCGACCCGACGTACTATGCCGCAAGCCCGTGGCGGATTCGGAGGACGACAGACGGCAACGCCGCCAGGCCCCTGGCGGCTATCCCGCCGACGCGAGCCACGCCGAACGCGGGCCCGATCGGTGGCCGGGCAAGACCACCCTGCTCGACCACATGGTCGGTGGCGATCCGGGTCCGCCGCCGGCCGCTCCGGGCAAGCAAACGCTCATCCAATTGCGGGCTCGCTCGCGGGTCCGCGACCCCGACGCGATTCACCGAACCGCGGCTGAGGGCATCGCTGGCACAGGTGGTCCGCTTCCGTTTCTCGATCGAATCCAAGCCGCGTTCGGACACCACGACGTCTCGGGAGTTCGCGCGCATCTCGGGACGTCGGCCGCTGCGGCGTCGGATGCGCTGGGCGCGGAGGCCTATGCGAGCGGCAACGACGTCGCGTTCGGATCGTCGAGTCCGTCGTTGCATCTCGTCGCGCACGAGGCAGCGCACGTGGTTCAACAGCGCGGTAGCGTCCAGCTCAAAGGTGGCGTCGGCGCGGTTGGGGACGCCTACGAAGCGCACGCCGACGCGGTCGCGGACCGCGTGGTGCAAGGCCAGAGCGCCGCAGAGCTACTCGACACGATGTCACCGGCGGCGGCGGGGTCGGCGGCGTCCGGCGTCCAGCACAAGCTCGTCCAGTTCGACATCAAGTCGGATCTCCGCGACGCGATGGATGGCCTCGGCACCGACGAGAGCGCGATCTTCTCGCGGATCTCGCGCGCGACGCTGCCCGAGATCCAGAGCGTGCTCGGCGATCGCAGCCTGATGGCCGAGCTTCGCGACGAGCTCGATCAAGGCGACATGGAGCGCGTGCTGGACGGTCTGCGCGCGCCGCTCGCCGACAAGCTGCGCCTGGCGATGCAAGGCGCAGGTACCGACGAGCAATACATCCATCGTTCGCTGCTACAGGCCAGCGCCGCCGAGCTCGCCGCGGTTGCAGCCGACGCAAAGCTGCTCGCCGAGCTCGAGAGCGAGCTGTCGGGCGACGACGTGCGGGCCGTGTTCGATAGGTTGCCGCTGTCGCTCACCCGCCGGCTCGAATACGCGATTCGTGGGCTCGGAACCGACGAGGCGTACATCTACGCGGCGGTCTCGAAGGCTCCGCTGGCCGAGCTGATCGCCGTCGCGACCGACGCGAAGTTGCGGGCACGCATCGACGCCGACCTCAGCGGTGGCGAGCTCCACCGCTGGCGTGGCATCCAGGCGGCTCGGCTATGGACAGAATCTCGAGCCAAACATGGCCTGCTCGCGTTCCAGCTGTGCATGGGCGACACCGCCGATCGCAGGGCACGGCTGTTCTGGGTCGGAGCGATCGACGTGCAGCGCGCGCTGCTCGATCACGTGATCACGGGATCGATCGCCCCGAACGAAGTGATCCAAGCGTTTCAGTCGTATTGGAACGTGGAGACCACCGTGGTCGAGGGCGCCACCGCGTGGCCGATCGACATCGTCGAGACGATCCATTCGCAGATGAAAGCGCTCCCGTCACAGGACACCCGCGCCGGAGTCTGGAAGGAGCTACAGCTCACCGGCGCGGCCAAGCTCATCGACCGCGCGGCATGGAATGGGGAGGCGCTAATCGTCGGCGCCAACGCCAGCACGACGAGCACGACGACCATGGGCCACGGCACCAAGCTCACGGCTGCTGCGGCGGCCGGTGCCGAGAAGATCGTCGTCGAAGAGCCGGCGCGTTACAAGGCAACGGAAGCCATCGTCATCGATCCATCCATCGCGGCGAAGAAGGAAGTAGTGACGATCAATTCGATCAGCGCGAGCGAATACCAGCTCGCGAGCAAGCTGACCTACGACCACGCTGCGAATGCGCCGGTAGTCCCCAACGACGCCACCGCACGGCGAGACATCAACTGGCTCGATGCGACGGTCCGGCACGAGATCGGGCACGCCGTCGAAACCGCGATCGGCGGTGTGACCGGATTTACCGTCGGCATCGGCGGATGGTGGACCGGGAACGACTTCGATACGTGGGCGAACGCGATGGGTAGCCCGTGGGCAAGTCCGATCGACGCGAAGTTGGTCCTGACCGATGATGAGAAGGACGAGATCAAGGACGCGATCACGGATTGCGTCGAGAACGCCAAGGGCTCGCTGTGGAAACAGGGCTATGACGCCGACCATGCGATCGAGAAGTACCGCTGGAAGAACATCCCGGTGATCGTCGCCGCGGAGCAATGTCTCGCGCTCAAGGATCGATTCCATACGGAGCCGACGAAGCTCTATTCGGCCAATGGAAAGCGCTTCTCGGTGAGTTTTTGGTACAAGAAGTTCATGTACCACCACGACAGCGTCGTCGACACGCGCGTCGCGGACTACCAGCTCTACGCGCCGGCGGAGTTCTTCGCCGAGGCATACACGGTGTTCTACGAACAAGCCGGCAAACCAGGCATCACCGATGCCCAGTACGGTCAACTGGTCCGCGATAGCACCCAGCGCGCATGGATCAGGACCAACATCCACGAACGTGGTCACGCCCCCACGGGTGGCGGCGCGGGATCAGGACCGGGCTCCCCGAGCGAACCAGCCCCGACACCGACTGGCGCCAGCTCCGGCAAGAGCGCCGGGAATCCCGGGCGATGACCCGGCTGATGCTCGTGCTGTGGGTGGCGGCAGCGTGTGCAAGCGATCGTGCGCCCGCCCCCAACTCCGACAAGGCGCCCAGCTCCGATAAGGTGACTCCGATGGCGAATGGATTCGACAAGGCGCGCGCGTCGTTCCGTGCCCACGTGGCCCGCTCGCTCGGCATCCGCGATGATCAGCTCAACGTCGGGCCGCCAACGCAGGACAGCGCCGACCAGATGCGCGAAAAGGTCGGAGCCGCGTGGGCGTTCGTGTCCGGTGTCAAAGGTGACCCATCGCGCGGCCGCAATGGCTGGGCCACCGCGGACGGCACCGTGATCACGACGCAACAAAACCTCGGCGTGCTTCTCGATCAGGCCGGCGTATGGGCTGGATCTGCCGACGTGTTCAAGATCGCCGACTCGATCGTGTGGTCGCTAGGCGACGGCTACAGCGTGCACGACGATCCGATCGCCGGCGGCGTGAACCCCGAGATCACGAGCCAGAACGGCGCGGGGAAGATCGAGTTCACCGTGGGCTACCGGCAAGCGGGGCCTGGTGGTGCCGGCGGTGGGCCGGTGTTCACGTCACGCGCGACCATCACGTTCACCGCTGACAAGCAAGCGACGCTTCACCGGACCCCTCATCCGGCCGAGCTGCGGTAGGCGTGGTGCGATGATCACCGCACCACGCCGTACGTCCACGTGAGCAAGGCGAGCGTCACCAACGTTTCCTGCGGTCACTGCGGGGGCACCCAGCCGGCTCGGCTATTCGAGAGCCTCAACGGTGACCGGATCGCGCACGCGGTCGACGCCGTGCTCGACGGTAGCTTCGAGCAGCTGTCCTGCGAGCGCTGCGGTCAGACGTGGCGTCCCGAGCATACGATGCTGTTCTCGCTGCTCAGTCGCGGCGTATGGATCGTGATGTACCCGGTGACCGACCGCCGGCAATTTGCGACGCTCGAGACCGGCGTGGCGGACGTGCTCCGCCGCAACTTCGACGCGTCGCCTCCGATCGTCGCCGACCAGCTACGCGGGGTTCGTCCTCGGCTCGTGTTCGGCCAGCACATGCTCAGCGAAGCCGTGCGGCTGGCCGCACGCGAGCTTCCGCCAGCGCTCGTCGAGTGCGCGAAGCTGTTGACCGTGCGGCGCCGGCTCGCGGAGCTGACGCGGTGGGGCGTGTTCGAGCTCGCAGTCGAGCGGATTGACGATCGCGGCGAGCTCGCGTGCGGAGTTCACGCGCTACCGGGGGGCGCGCGGCTCGGAGCGCTCACGATCGCGCGCGATGCCCTCGAAGAAGCTCGCGCCACCCAGCCCGCGTTCGAACATCAGTTCGCCGAGCTGTTCTCGAGTCCTTACATCTCCGCGACGCGCTACTTGTACGGCGCCAGCGTCTGACCGATGGCGAGCCGATCGCGACGCATGACGCGTGGAGCACACGCAGCGAGGGATCTGTGACGACATCCACACGCGCAGGTCGCATCGACAATTCCACGCTGTTCGCCCCGAGTGAGGGCACTCCGCCTTGACGCCGCTCGCCCGGGCACGGGTATGGTTCGCGCGATGGCCGAGATTCGACTCCCTGCGGAACGCAAGTACGAGACCGAGCTGAAAGCGATCGCCGATGGCGACAAGGCGGCGAAGCCGCCGGGCTGGCGAATGTCGCCGAAGGCCGTCGAGACCTACATCATGGGTAGCGACAAGCCGATCGGTGGCGTGGCGATCACACCGAAATACGTCGGTGACCGCGCGCTGGTGCAGGTCGCGATCGCAACGCTGGCCTCGGATCGAGCGCTGATGCTCGCTGGTGAGCCGGGCACGGCGAAGAGCTGGCTGTCCGAGCATCTGTCGGCGGCGATCAGCGGGACCAGTGATCTGGTGGTCCAGGGCACCGCGGGAACGAGCGAGGAGCACATCAAGTACGGTTGGAATTACGCGCTGCTACTCGCGGAAGGTCCGAGCCACAAAGCGCTCGTCGCATCTCCGGTGCTGCGGGCGATGCGCGAAGGCAAGTTGGCGCGGCTCGAGGAGATCACGCGCACCAGCTCGGAGATCCAGGACTCGCTGATCTCGATCCTGTCCGAAAAGCAGACCAGCATCCCCGAGCTCGGCGAAGTGGTGATCGCGCAACGCGGGTTCAACATCATCGCGACCGCGAATACGCGCGACCGCGGCGTGAACGAGATGAGCGCCGCGCTCAAGCGCCGGTTCAACTTCGTGACGGTGCCGGTGATCGAAGATCTCGAGCAAGAGATCAAGATCGTCACGCGGCGCGAAGCCGAGCTGCGCGGCGACTACCAGGTCGGCGCGGAACCGCCGGCAGAGATCGCGCGGATGTTGGTGACGCTGTTCCAGGAGATGCGCACCGGCGTGACCAAAGATGGCAAGACCAAGGTGCGGCAACCCACGTCGGTGTTGTCGACGGCGGAGGCGATCTCGGTGCTGTTCAATAGTGGGATCCTCGCCCAGAGCTTCGGCGGTGGAAACGTCAGCGCGGAGGATGTGACCAGGTCGTTGGTGGGCGCGATCGCGAAGGAGCATCTCGACGACATCAAGATCCTCCGCGAATACCTCGAGACCGTCGCCAAGGGACGCGCCGCCCCATGGAAGGACCTGTACGCGAGCGCCAAACATCACGTGCGTAGCTGACCGATGACGGAGGACGCCGCGGTGTCGACACAGCCGCTCGAGTTGATGCAGTCGCTCGCCAAGGTGGTGATGTTTCCCGTGCGACATCATTCGCCTCGCGCCAGCGCAGCGCTGACTCGACTGCTCGAGCGCGTGAAGCCGCAGCTCGTGCTGGTTGAAGGTCCCCGTGATGCGGGACGGCTGATTCCGTATCTGTTCGACGCCGACACCGCCCCCCCGATCGCGATCCTGGGGTATCGCACCGACGGCCCGGCGAGCAGCTTGCTGTATCCGTTCGCGAGCTACTCGCCCGAATATGTCGCGCTCAAGTGGGCGACCGCGAACGGCGTGCGCGCGGAATGGATCGACATCACGACCAGCGAGGCGCTCGCGGCCAAAGATCCCGACGACCACGACCACGACCACGTCCTCGAGACCGATGATGCCGATGAACCCGACGACGACCAAGCAGACGCCGTCGCGGGCGGGCCCACGCCAGAACACGAAACCCCGACCGAGCACGATCTCGCGCGCGCCAACGGGTTCCGCTCGTTCGAGGAGCTGTGGGAAGCGTGGTTCGAAGCTCCCGATCACGGCCCGGACGAGTTCGCGCGTGCGCTGATGGCATGGGGCGAGGTCGTCCGCCAGCGCGACCGAATCGACTACCACCGCGCGCGCGACGCTCGGATGGCGCGCCACATCATGGAAGCCTCACGCGAGGTCGATCCGGCCAGCATCGTCGTCGTGGTTGGCGCGGCGCACGCAGCGGCGCTGGTCACAGGTGACGTCGATCCCGCGCTCGAGGCTCGGTTCGCCGCCACGGTGCCGACGGAGGTCACGCTCATCCCGTACAGCTTCACCAGGCTCGCTGGGCAAACCGGCTACGGCGCCGGCAATCGCGCGCCGCGCTACTACCAGAAGGCGCACGACGCCGGCTGCGACTACACGCGCGCGACGCTCGAGGTGCTGATCGAGTTCACCGAGCATCTGCGGATCCGGGGCTTCGCGGCTTCGCTGGCGGACACGATCGAGGCATATCGGCTGGCGGTCATGCTCGCGTCGATTCGGGGCAAACATGCACCCGGACTCGACGAGGTGCGCGAGGCGACGATCGCCACGATGTGCCGCGGCGACGCCAGTCACGTCGACACGTTCTTGTGGCCCGCCGTGATCGGCAAGACCGTGGGCGCGGTCGGCGCACGGATCGGCAAGAACTCGCTGCAGACCGAGTTCTGGCGCGAGGTGACCGCTCGCGATCTGCCGCGGTCCGACGAGCCGCAGGATTTCACGCTCAAGCTCGGCGATCCGATCCACGCCCACACCAGCGTATTTCTCCATCGGCTGCGAGTCGCCGACGTACCCTACGCGGTGTATCGCGGCTCGCAGGCGGTCGTGATGGCAACTGCGACGCCTGGCGACGAGCCCGGGGGCGCGGCGGCGCTGTCACGGGTGCGCGAGCACTGGACCGCTCAATGGACACCGTCGACGGACGTCGCGCTGGTGGAGCGCATCATCTACGGTGACACGCTCGCGCAGGTCTGCGAGCGCCGGCTCACCGAGTCATTGGCGACCGCACATGGCGCGGCACAAGCCGCCGACATCCTGCTCGAGGCCGTCGTCACGAGCGCGCCACAGGTCATCCCCGAGGCGCTCGCCGCCACGGAGCGGCTCGCCGCGACCGACGAAGATGTGATGTCACTGGCGCGAGCTACCCGGGCATTGTCGGGGCTGGTCAGCTTCGGAACGTCGCGCGCCGCGATCGTGGGTTCCGACCAAGTGATCGTCACGCTCGCTGCGAACACGTTCGCTCGGGCGGTATTGCGGATCGAAAACGCGTGCACCGGTGACGACGAAGCAACGGTGCCAGCGCGCGACGCGATCCGAATCCTCCACGAGATCGCGATCAGCCAGACCAGCTTCGATACCAGCCTGTGGCTCGCCACGGTGAAGCCGCTGATCCATTCGCACCACATCCACAGCGCGTGCGCGGGCATGCTCGCCGGCCTGCTCTACCTCAGCCAGCAGCTCGATGACGATACGTTGACGTCGCTGGTCAGCTACCGGCTCTCGAGCACTGCAGAACCGGAGTCCGCGGCCGGGTTTCTCGAGGGATTCCTAGCGGTCAACTCGCTGGTGCTGGTGAAGAATCGCTCGATCGTCGTCGCGCTCGACGGGTTTGTTCAGTCGATCGCCGCCGATCGGTTTCGCGACGTGCTGCCGGTGCTGCGGCGCGCGTTCTCGGGGTTCGGCGCCACCGAACGGCGATACCTGGTCGAGAATCTGCTCGCGGCGCGCAACGTCGGAGGTCATGCGCGGGCGGCGACCCAGGTACTCGCCACCAAGGACGTCGAGAAGCTCAAGGAGATGACTCAGGACATCGCGAAGGCGATGGATGACCTGGATGACCTGTTATGACCAAGCCTGTACCACCCGCGCCCGCCGCACCGCTGTCCACCGACGAAGCGCAAGCCCTGATCCGCTGGCGGCTCGCGCTTGGACCGGAGGCCGAGACCACGGCACCCGAGCTCGGGTTGCGCGCGCTGCAACAGTCTGGCGGTGACATCGACGGCGTCGAGGCCAAACGGCTCGCCGACTTCGACCAGGCGCTGGGCTTTGCGTACGACGCGCATAGCAAGGCAGGCAGCGCTGGATCGCGGCCGTATCTCCCGAAGTGGTTGGGGCTGTTGCGCGAGTTCTTCACGCGAGACGTGGTCGCGCTCGTCCAGCGCGATGCGATCGAACGCAAGAACCTGACCCAGCTGATGTTCGAGCCGGAGACCCTGCCGCTGCTCGAAAAGAACGTCGAGCTCGTGGCGACGCTGATGTCCGCACGCGGGCTCGTCCCGGACCGCGCCAAGGACGCGGCGCGCCAGATCGTCAAGGAGGTCGTCGACAAGCTGCGCAAGGAGCTCGAGAGCGAGGTGCGCACCACGCTGTTGGGCGCGGTGCGGCGTAATCAGACCAGCCCGCTCAAGATCGCGCGCAACGTCGATTGGAAGAAGACGATCGACCGCAACCTGCGCGGTTGGGATCGCGATCGCAAGCGGATCGTCCCCGACCGGATCTACTTCTGGGCCAACCAACGCCGCCGGCATGATTGGGACGTCGTGATCGCGGTCGACCAGTCGGGCTCGATGTCCGAGAGCGTGGTCTACAGCTCGGTGATGGCCGCGATCTTCGCGTCGATCGACGTGTTGCGGACCCGGCTGTTGTTCTTCGACACCGAGATCGTCGACGTCACGCCGATCTTGGTCGACCCAGTCGAGGTGCTGTTCGCTTCGCAGCTCGGCGGTGGCACCGACATCAATCGCGCGGTCGCCTACGTCCAGGACAACTTCATCGAGCAACCCGAGCGAACGATGTTCCTGCTGATCACCGACCTGTTCGAGGGCGGCGACCAGAGCTCGTTGATCGCGCGGGTGCGCCAGCTCGCCGAGAGCAAGGTGAAGGTCCTGGTCCTGCTCGCGCTGACCGACGGCGGCACACCGAGCTACGATCACGAGCTCGCCGCGCAGCTCACCGCACTCGGCGCGGTGTGCTTCGGCTGCACCCCCAAGTTATTGGTCCGCGTGATGTCGCGAATCATGAAGAACCTCGATCCGGCGACCGTGATCGCCGAGGACAAGGCGAGCCATGGCTGATGCTCTGACCGACGTTCCTACGTTGACGATCCCGCAGCTCCGCGAGATCGTGACCGACTCCGACGAGCTCGCGAAGGGTGCGATGGTGTTCGATCGCGGCGAGCTGTCGCATCTGTCGCGCCACGGCAACAAGCTATTCGCCGACGCCCAGGGCAGCTCGGTCTACAAGGTCCAGGCGATCGTCGAAGCCAAGGGCTGGCGCGGCCGGTGCTCGTGCATGGCCGCGCGCAGCCGGCCGTTCTGCAAGCACGCAGCTGGTCTGCTCGTCGCATGGCAGCGCAACCCCGATGGGTTTGCGATCTCCGCAGCACCGCCCGCGGGTTCGGAGCCGGCCAAGAAGAAGAAAGTGAAGACCAGCAAAGCGGCCGCCAACGATTTGATGGCGAAGGGGGTCGAACAGGTCGTCACGTTGGTCCGCGAGCTCGCGATCGCAGGCGCCGCTACGCTGGCAGCCGATCGCGCGGCCCAGGTCCGAGCGCTCGGCGAGAACCTGCGCGAGCACAAGCTGCGACGACTGTCGGCCAAGACGATCGCGCTCGCCGACATGCTCGAGGGCTCGCGCGACGAACAATTCGACGAGCTGGGCTATGCCGAGCTGCTCGGCGACCTGCTGCTCACCGCGAAGAAGCTCGAGCGCCACCTCGGCGGCGAGCTGCTCGAAGATCACCATGTCGAAGAGCTGATCGGTAAGACCTGGACCAAGAAGGACCGAGCTCCGATCACCGGGCTCGACATCATCGAGGTCGGGTTCGTCCAGCGAGTCACCGCCGACAACTTCTCGATTCGTGAGAGCCGGTTCGTCGATGTCTCGAGTGGTGGGCACTACTCCGAGAAGCAGATCCTGCCGGCGTTTCTGGTCAAGCGAACGCCTCCCAAGCCGAGCTATGCCGGCAAGCTCCTGCGCGGCGCAGGTGGTGGACTGTACCCGGGCTATGCGCCGCGCCGCACCGATCTGGAATCGACGGGTGCCGTAGAACCACTCACGACCGCCGCGCTCGATCAGCTGGTCGCTCGCGCGATTCCGAGCGTCAAGCAAGCGATCGCGAGTCTCGCCGAGCACCGCAAGGACGTGTTCGCGCCCGATGCCCTGCCCGCCACGATCGCGTGCGAGATGGTGATCGCCGATCGCGGACGGCTTCAGCTTGCGGATCGCGATGGCTCTGCGATGTTTCTGCCCGACGACGATCCGCTGTGTGACCGGGTTGCGACCGCGCTCTCGGGGGCGACGTTGGAGGTCGTGATCGGTGACGTCTCGCTCGACGGAGCGCTCCCGACCCTCGTCCCGCTGGCGCTGGTGGTCACCGGTCGCGGCGGTCGCGAGCTGCGATCGATCTCGGTGACCGATCCTGCGGTCGCGTCGCGGAAGATCAAGAAGGTCGAGACCGAGCGCTCGTCGCGGCGTAGCGACTGGGCGCAAGTCGCGCGGGGCCTTGGATTGTCGACGGCGGCGATCGCGCTCGGTGAGATCCGCGAACAGCTCGCAGGCATGGTGGTATCTGGGCTGGCTTCGGTATCACCACCGCGTACCGAACCGATGGCGGCGCGACTCGACGAGCTCGGCCTCGCCAAGCAGGCCGCGTTATTGCGCGAGACCGCGCGGCGCGACGACGTCGCTAGCAGGCTCGACGATGTCATCAAGCTGCACCAAGTGCTCGGCATCGCGCTGGCTCGGCTCGCCGGCGCGGCACAGGTCGAGCGCGACGAGCTCACGTCATCCCCGATGTATGCGAGCGTGTACGTGCGCAAGGACACCGCGCTGTGTGAGCCCGAGGAGATCCGACGGCGATTCTCGCGTGGCGACGTCAATCGATTCGAAGCCAGCGCGCTGTACGCGCGGTACTACGAGCACCAACCACCCGAGCACTTGCTCGACCGCGTATTCCCGACCTGGGCCGACGGTTCTGCATCCACCTTCGTCGCGCTCGCCGCACGGCAATATCCCGAGCGCGCGCTCGCCACCGCACTGTCGGTCACCACCATCTGGAAGGCAGTCAGCGCGACCGCGGTCGAGCGATTTCGACTCGGCGGGGTACCTCGGATGGCGGTGATCACCGCGCTGCGTGTCCTCGAAGTGATCGGAGGCCCGCAAGCACAGAACGCGCTGCGCACCGTCGCCAACAATCATCCAGACTACGCGCTCCGCAACATGGCGCGAGCCGCGATGGGCCGGCTCGCGGGCGTCGTGTCCGCCGACACCTCCGAGCTGCAGCAACATCGGAACAAGTTACTCAACGCCGATACCGCAGACGTTCGCGCCACGGCGGCGGAGCGACTCGCCGACGCAGGTGACCTCGATGCGATTCCGCTGCTACGGATGAGCTTCGCTGGCGATGTCGCGAGCAGCGTTCGCGACGCGGCGGGACGCGCGCTCGGCCGCTTGGGCGATGCCGACAGCGTCGATACGTTCTGCCGCGCGGTGTACCGCCGTGATGAGGATTCGGATGCAGCGCGAACCGCGGCGTACGCACTCGGCTACCTCGGTGACGTGCGCGGTATCGAGGCGCTCGTGGCCGCCTATCAGGGGACCTGGATGTCCGACGTGGTTCCTGCAGCGATTGGCGCGGCAGGGGCAGCCGCCATCCCGTACCTCCTCGACGCGTTCGAGAGCAATCCCGATCTCCTGAAGCGTTCGACCGCCAAGGATCTGGTCGCGCAGTTCCCCGTCGAGCCGTTGCTCGATGCTTTGATCCAACGCGTCGAAGCCCACGCGCAGACCGCGGACTTCGTCCAGCGCGCGACACGGTGGCTCGATATGGTCAAGGACCGCGCACAGGTGGCACGTGAGCTCGGGGCACAGATCCTCCGAGTGCGTCCCGAGTTGATGTCCGCCTCGAGTCGCGAGGAACGCGCCCTGGCGCGAAAAGCGTCGGCGACCGCGAGCTGACCTTCATCTCTGCCGTGCCCAGAGATCGTCGAACGAGCGGTCGTGAGCGGCTGATCTGGATGCTGGCTACTCGACTCGCCCAACCGCGCAGCGGTTAACCGAGTGATTCTCCATATGGACACCATGGCGTGACGATTGCTGTCCGTCACGGCATGCGAACTAGCCTATGTGCACTGTTGTTTGCGATCGCTGCCACGGGGTGTGCCGGTCAGTCGTCACCCTCGGGCGATAACCCGTTCCTCGATGACTTGGAGGACTCGGGCAAAGAGGACTCCGCGTACACCAACCCCGACGGCATCGAGATCGAGGTCGATATCGAGGGCGACGTTACCGTAGGGGCCGATTGGCGGCTCGCCGAAGCTCCCCTGCTGGTCGCGCAGTACGCGATGACGTACTTTCGCAAGCAGGAGGTCATGTACCTCGAGTCGCTCGCCGAGGATTATCAGTCTCGCGGCCGGATCGAGTGGTTGATCGATGGGGCGTGGCTCACCGCGGATCAGGTGCCAGAGGGTGCCGTGCGCAACCGATGGCGGCTCCGCGGCGTCAACGCCGTCCTGCTGCACGGCGCCGCCGAGGGCGTTGAAGAAGGCAAGCAGTTCACCGCGCGCGTGCCGATCAGCCCGCTCAGCGTGTTCCAGGATGCCGGGACCACGTGTGCCGATGACGATGATCATCTCGCACTCACGCAAGCAGAGTACTGGTATCGCTGGCTGCCCGACCAAGAGAGCTGCACGATCCCGGTCCAGGACCTTTCGGTCACGGTATCCAAGCTGTTTCCGACGCTGCAGAGCGAGGTGTATCCCGAATACGATCAGCTGACCGCCGACAATCTCGTCACCGCGGTGGTCATGTTCGGCCAGATCGGCGACGGCATGCTCACCGACTGGGATCCCGGTATGTATGCGTTCAATCAGTACGGCACGTGGCTCGCAGAGGCGGGCTACGCGGAGGTGACCGCGCCGCTCGGCAAACGCTACGAGCGGACGTTGGACAACGGTGTCACCGTTCAGATCGATCTGTACAGCCCGTACGTATACGCAGGGCTCAACGACTACGCTCGGTTCGCCAACTTCGAAAAGGGCATCGCCGAGCACGAGATCGTCGTGTGGGACGGCCACTCGGCGCTCGGCGCCAGCACCGCGTGGTCGCGTCCGGCCTACCCGAGCTCGTATCAGATCTTCCTCTACGGCGGCTGCCTCGGCTACGAGTACTACCTGAAGCCGATCTTTCAGGGCAAAGGCAACACCTGGGCGAATCTCGACATCGTGTCGAGCGTCATCGAGGTCAGCGCGAACGCGAACAAGTTCGCTGCTCCTGCGATCGCGAAGATCGTGTGGGCAATCGAGCACGGCGGCCAGTCGTCGTGGCGCGACATCCTCGTCACGATCCGCGACAACGTCGGCGACTCGACGTTCGGCGCCTCGGGCGTCCGAGACAACTGCTACACGCCAGACGGCTCGCGCTGTCAGTAGAACGCGAGGTCGCATGTCCGATACGGTTGACGACGACGACGACGACGAAGCGAGCGATGCGAACAGCTTCCTTCGAGTGAAGGCCAATGCACGGGTTCGATTTCCGTACGTGCGGCCGAACAATGACAGCGATGGTCCGACATATCAGGTAGTTCGCATTCTCACGGAGGCAGGCGACCCAGTTCAGTCCGACGGCGATCAGGTACAGGTGGTGCTACGCCACGGGCGGCGCTGGCGCGATGTTCTCGCCGCGATTGCGTTCTCGGATGATCGCCCGATGAGCCACGTCCTTACCCGGCTGATTAGCGCGCACCACGGAACCGAGCTCGACGAGGACCCTCCGATGGACATTCTCGGCGACCGAGGCAGGCCGAGCACGGATACCGAGCGGACCATCAATCTGGTGATCGAGCGAGATGCGTCCGGAGGTGGGTGGACCTTCGATAGCATCGGTGAGCTCGTCGATCAGTCCTATTACCTCACCGAAGACAGCATCGAGAAGCTCGAGACCTTGTGCCGGACGCATGACCGCCAACTCACTCCTGGTCAGGTCGTTGACTGGCTCCTCATGCTGGAGCTCGCCAAGGTCAGCGCGCAACTGGGGCGGCGCGCCTGAATCTTTGTCTCACACGCCGGTCAGTGTGATCGCCGCGATTTCGCAGCTGGTGCCGACCCGCAGCGGCGGTCCCCAGTAGCCGGTGCCGTCGCTGACGTACAGCCACGTGGTTCCGAATCGACCGAGTCCCGAGACCAGCGGATCCCACAGCCGAGCGAGCCACCCCCACGGCAACAGCTGCCCGCCGTGGGTGTGACCAGAGAGTTGTAAGTCCACGCCAGCCTTCATCGCGCGGGCCACCGTGCGCGGATGATGCGCGAGCAGCACCAGCGGCAGCTTCGGATCGCAACCTGCGACCGCGCGCGGCACGTCTTCGCCATAGCTCGCGTCGTCGACGCCGGCGAGCTCGAGCGCACCACGGATCGTCACGTGCTCGTTGCGTAGCACGCGGATCCCGAGCGAGCCGAGATGGCGAAGCCATGGCTCGACGTTCCAGTAGTACTCGTGGTTGCCGGTCACTGCGAACACGCCGTCGCGCGCGCGGAGATCGCGCAGCGGCGCGATGTCATCTTGTAGATCGGACAACCGACCATCGATCAGGTCGCCCGTGATCACGATCAGGTCCGGACTCAGTGCATTGACCCGCCTCACGAGGGTCTCGACGAACTCGCGGCCGATCAACGTGCCGATGTGCACATCGGTCAGATGCGCGATCGTGTAGGCGGATCCGGCGAACCGAGGCAGCGAAACTTGGACCCGCTTGATGATCGGCCCGCGCGCCACGTTGAGTAGCCCCAGCACGACGACAGCGATCGCGGCCAAGCCGAACATCTGCGCTGCTGCTCGCGCGTCCATGCCGCAGACATGAGCAACGTGACTCGCGAACGCGCCAAGCAGCAGATATGCGGCAAACCCGAACCACAGATAGCTGACCAGCAGCGTCGCGCGCCCGCTACGTCGGCTGACTCGCGACCGCCTACTCACGAGGATCGGCATGCTTGGCGCGAGCAGCGCGATCACTCCCGAGCCGACCTGCCACACCGGCGACGGCAGCGGCAGGACCAACCGCCACCAGATGTACACGTGCGCCGCGAAATAGATCGCGACCATGAACCGGTAGCGCCGCACGATCGCTGTCTACCATCCCGCAGCGCGATTGCCGGTCACGGAGAACGCGATTCGTTGTGAGGTCATGGCGGACCATGACCTGACAACGTGACTTCTGGCGGATTTCGCGGTCTCGCGCAGAACGGCAGGCTGCCTTCATGAACCTCGCGTTCGAAGCTCGCTTACACCTTCGTGGTCTCCTGCCATCACGTCGTGCCCGGCTGCGCATTGCGCTCGTCATGTTCGCGCTCGTCGTCCAGCCCGAACGCACCCCTCCGCTACCAGCCGCTGACGCGACCGCCGCAGTTATGCGAGTGTCGACGCCTACGACGGCGCTCCGATGACTGTCCATCAGCAACTCCAGGAGCCGCTCGTGCGTCGTGGCGCGTTGCTCGCGATGTGCGTCGTGGTGATGTCATCGTTTGGTTGGAACGCCTGGCTCCATCAGGGACCGCACCTGGTGCTCGGCATACTCGGGGTCGTGTTCTTGCTCGGCAGTACGCTCGGCTGGATGTGGAGCGATCGTCGCGGGCCGCGCGCTATCGCAGCGTGGCTCGTGATGATGACGGCCCTCGCATTCGCCGCGTGCTGGGTCAGCCAGTTCTCCGTAATGATCATCTTGATGCCGCTGATCGCCCTCGCCGTTGTCTATTTCGGAATCCAGTGGGGCATCGTGCTCACCGCGCTGGTGCTCGCGTTCCTCGTCGTGTTCAACGCCCAGCTCGGCCTATCGGTGAAGCAGATCTACTCGAACAGCACGGGCTTCATCCCCGGCGCGGTGTTCGTGATCGTGTTCTCGTTGGTCGTTGTTCGCGAGCGAAACGCACGGCAGCAGATCCGCCGCTATGCGGCTGAGGTCGAGGAGCTCGCTACTACGCGCGAGCGCAACCGCATCGCACGAGACATTCACGACAGCGTCGGGCACTACCTGACGGTGGTGAACGTCCAGATCGAAGCTGCACGCGCTACCGTCGCGACCGATACGACCGCATCTACCGAGTGCCTCTCCCGCGCACAGGAGCTCGCACGCGAGGGTCTGGCGGAGCTGCGCCGCTCCGTTTCGATCCTGCGTGGCGGCGCGGTCGAGCAGCGGGCATTTGGGGTCGCGCTCGCGAGCATCGTCGACCAGTGCAAGACCGGCGGCCTCGATGCCACGCTCGCTGTTCACGGTACGCCGCGGGCCCTGACGCCAGCGCTCGAGTTCACGCTGTTCCGCGCGGCGCAGGAAGCGCTGACGAACATCATGCGTCACGCGAGTGCCACCCGCGCTCGTTGCACGCTGCGTTATGACGATTGCGACGTATCGCTCGAGGTCGCCGATGATGGCGTCGGCTCAGTCGCTACGGAGGGCGGCTTCGGTCTAGTCGGCGTACGAGAACGCGCTGAGCTGGTTGGTGGCACCGTGAAGATCACCACGGAAGCCGGCCGTGGCTTTATTCTTGAGGTGCGAGTCCCGACGTGACTGCGGTCCGCGTACTCATCGTCGATGATCAAACACTGTTCCGAGCGGGACTGCGCACGCTATTGTCGACGCGTCCCGAGCTCGAGATCGTCGGCGACGCCGAGAACGGCCAAGCGGCGCTCGCGCTCGCCGCGAACGTGCGGCCCGATGTCGCGCTCATGGACCTCAAGATGCCGGTTCTCGATGGTGTGGCGGCGACCCGCCGCCTGCGCGTGGAGCTGCCGACCTGCCGCGTCGTCGCGCTCACCACGTTCGAGGACGACGAGCTCGTGTTCGAAGTCCTGCGTGCGGGATCCGTAGGCTACCTTTTGAAGGATGCGCCGATCGGTACGCTGGTCGACGCGATCCTCGCGGCCGCGCGCGGCGAGTCGGTACTGCAGCCTTCGATCGCATCGAAGGTACTCGCCGAGCTGTCGCGGCTGACGACTTCCGCAGCTCCGGCGACGAACGAGCTGTCGCGGCTCTCTGAGCGTGAGCGCGAGGTGCTGCGTCTGATCGCGCGCGGCGCATCGAACAAAGAGATCGCCTCGGCGCTGTTCCTCGCCGAGGGCACCGTCAAGAACCACGTCACGAACATCCTGACCAAGCTCGACGTGAGCGACCGCACACAGGCTGCCCTGCGAGCGCGCGAGCTCGGCATTGTCTAGGCTGGGGACGGTTCAATTAGCCACGTTGTGGCGGCCAACGCAGCGTGATCCTTGAGACGACCGGGGACGGTTTCAACTAGCTGGCTCGAGGACGCTCGACACCCGCGACTGTCGGAGCGTAGGTTCGCGGCGCAATGCGAATGATTCGCGACGCTCGCCTCTAGCTGGCTCCTATATGCGTGCGGTGGGTCCACGCCGCCAACGCCCGGGCCGTCAACGTCCAGTCCACAAGCTGCACCACCGTCGCAATCAGCACCACCGTCGCAATCAGCACCATCATGCGCGCCACGGGCATCCGAGCTGCTTCCACGTTGGACCGAGCCGAGCGCGTCGTCACCAGAGCTGCCAGTGCAGATCGCGGCCTGCGATCGATGCGACCTGCGCGCGTGCACTCGCGTTGGCGAGACGCTCATCATGAGTATCGACGCGCCTAACGCGTTCAAGCTACTCGAGTACACCTGTACGAGTGGAGAGATGACCGCCTGTGCGATCGTTGGTGGCCACTACCTCGAAGGCACCGAGCATCTCCAAATTGCCGCAGATGTGCCGCGCGCGCTCGCGCTGCTGCACAAGGCGTGTGATCACGGCGACTCGCTCGGCTGTTGGTACCTGGCCGACGAAGCCCTGAGCGAGCGAGGCGGTGGAGATCGCGAGAAGGGGCGCACGCTCTACAGCCGGGCATGCGCAGGCAATGATGAGAATGCGAAGGAGAGCTGCGCCAAGCTCGCCGAGCTGCTCGATCGCGGAGCCTTTGGTCCGCGCGATGCGCAGGCCGCGTTCGCCGCGTACAAACGCGCGTGCGAGCGAGGCCACGACAAGGTGTGCGTTCGCTACGGCGGCATGCTTGCGCTCGGCGATGGGGTCCAAAAGGACGCCGCAACAGCTCGCACGATTCTCGCCGAGCCTTGCCGACGGGAGATTCCATTCCCGTTCCGCTCCGACAACTGCCGAGTGCTGGGCGACATGCTGCGAGACGGTGTCGGCGGCCCCAAAGACATCACTGGTGCCATCGAGGTCTACGAATTGCTGTGCCCCAACGACCCACCCCGCTCCTCGTCCGGGTTGGCCACCCTGACCGCGACCAATAGCAAAGACTCGGAAGCTTGCACAGCTCTCGCGCGCCTCCGCCCGAGTCCGCCCAAGAACCGCGCCCGCCGCTGACCCGCGGACTGAAAATCCGCGTGTCCAGCGCGTCGGTCGGCCCCGGGGTCGGAATTGAACCAACGACACGCGGTTTTGGATCGATAGGCCGCTGCCAGCGGACGGAAATCCGCGCGGCGTTTCATCACAGCGCCGCCACCCGCGACAGCGCGACCTTTGTGCCCAGGGTCGGAATTGAACCAACGACACGCGGTTTTGGATCGATAGGCCGCTGCCAGCGGACGGAAATCCGCGTTTCAGATAAGCGCTGCCACCCGCGACAGCGCGACCTTTGTGCCCAGGGTCGGAATTGAACCAACGACACGCGGATTTTCAGTCCGCTGCTCTACCAACTGAGCTACCTGGGCGGGTGAGCGGGGCGAATCTACTGACCTCGGGGAGCGATGGCAAGCCGTCCCCCCCCCCGTAAGTGCGGAATTCGGCGGCCGGATGGGCTCGGCGTCCCAAGGGGTGGCACAATGACAGCGGACCATGGGGCCCGACGATAGCGGCACCGAGCCAGTGGTGCGCGATACGCCCGTTCCCGTCGATAGTGACGGCGAAGAGCTCATCGGTCTGGTGATCGACGGTCGTTATCGACTGGAGGCAACGCTGGGGCGCGGCGGCATGGGCTTGGTCTATCGCGCGGGCCACGTCACCCTGCGCCGCCAGGTCGCCGTCAAGATCCTCCATCCGTCACTGGCGGCATCGCCGGACGTCCGCAACCGGTTCGAGCGCGAAGCGCTGGCGGTCGGCAAGATCGATCATCCGAACTGCGTCAGCGTCTACGACAGTGGGCGGCTTCGTGACGGCTCGCTGTACCTCGCGATGGAGCTGCTCGATGGCAGGTCGCTCGCAGATGTGCTGGAGACCGAGGGTCAGATCGCGCCAGGCCGCGCGCTCCACATCCTGGCGCACATGCTCCGCGGACTCTCGCACATCCACCAGGCGGGCCTGATCCACCGCGACATCAAGCCCGAGAACATCTTCCTGATCCGCCAAGGCGAAGACGTCGACTTCGCGAAGATCCTCGACTTCGGGATCGCCAAGCCGATGACCGCATCGGACCTCGACGATGGCGTCAAGCTGACCCAAGCGGGGATGGCGTTCGGAACGCCGATCTACATGGCCCCCGAGCAAGCGCTGGGCAATCCAATGGACGGCCGCGCCGACCTCTATGCCGCGAGCGTGCTCGCCTACGAGATGTTATGCGGCCAGCCGCCGTTCTATAGCGACGACAAGCTCGAAGTGATGTCGATGCACACGGCGAAGCCGGTGCCGCCGATGCGCCAACGCATGATCAAAGGCGGCAAGCCGGTGCCGAGCTCGATCGAGCGCCTGATCATTCGCGGCCTCACCAAGAAACCGAGCGAGCGGTTCGCGAACGCGGACGTTTATCTCGCCGAGGTCGAAGCTGCGTTGAACACGTCCGATGGCGGTGTCACCGAGGTCAACGTGCCCCGCGTCTCGGACACCGGCTCGCAACCGCTGGTGACGCCGGATGGCCGCGTCAACATCACGAGCGCGAGCGAGTTCGCGCCAGAGCTCGCGACGGAGCAGATCGCCGAGGCGATCGATGACGTGCTCGCGGCACCGGCGTCCACGCTGCCGAAGCAGCCGGTCGTTCCGCCGAGCCCGACCAAGCCCCCGACGGTCGCGGGGCCGGTGCGTCCAGGCGGCGTCGGACTCGGCTTGCCGTACACCGGCCCGAAGGGCGAACCGATCTTCGGTCTCACCCCCGAGCAGCGCCTTGCGAGCGCGATGCGCGGCCAAGAGGGCGTGTTCATGGATGGTCGCGAGAGCGGCCTGACCAACCGGCTCGAGCCGGATCCCGCCTCGATGATCGGCCCGCCGCCGATTCGTCGCAAACGCTGGGCGGTGTACGGCGCGATCGCGGCGGGCGCCGTGGTGATCGGCGTGGTCGTCGCCATCATGACGCGTCCCGACGACAAGACGCCCGGACTCGATCCGGACAGCCCGGCCGGACAGGCGTTCGCCGCGCTCGATCAGGGCGATCCGGCGCGTGCGATCAAGATCCTCGACGCGAACAAGCAGCTGATCGGAAACGACGGGATGGCGCAGCTGATGCTCGGCCATGCGCATGCGGCACGCCATGAAAATCCACCATCGCTGATCGCGTACCGCCGCGCCCTCGAGCTCGCGCCGACGCTCGAGGCCGATCAAACCCTGCGCGCGAACCTGCGCGCGATGGCTGCCGATCCGCAGCCCGAGATCGTCAGCGGTGCGTTCGACCTGTGGGTGGGCAGCACCAAAGACGAGAAGGCCACACCGCTACTGCTCAAGGCCGCGGTGGCCGAGGATCTCACTCGCCGCCGCGCGGCACGTCCGGTCATCGAGCGACTCCATCTGGTCGACAGCGTCGATTGGCTGCTGGCGTACAGCTACGATCTCGAGCAGGAGTCGACCTGCGAGCTGCGCAAGGAAGCGGTCGCCAAGCTACGCGCGCTCAACGACAGGCGCGCGGTCGCTGCCCTCGAACGCGCGATGATCCGCAAAGGCACCGGCGCGATGCGCAAACAGCTATTCAGCCCGTGTTTGGTCGATGACGCCAAGGCTGCGATCGGCTACCTGCGCGGACTGCCCAAATGATCGCTGTCGATCTGCCGGATCTGCCACGGTGGGTGGAAGCGCATGGCATCGCCACCGATCCTGCCGGCTGGCGCACGCCGGTCGGGGCTGGCTTCGCCCTCGGACACGATACGGCGAAGCTGATCGTCGTGGTCGGTGATGCCGCAGTAGAAGCTGTTCGCGAGCTTGCGCACGACCATCCGAGCCACACGCTCCTGCTCGAGATCGAGCGCGAGCAGCTGGCCGAAGCGGTTCGACGCGCGGGACGCGGCGTTGATCGCGCGCTGCTTCACACCTTGCCCGACCCCGATACATTGCCCGAGCTCGAGGGCGCCGATCCGCTACCTGCTGAGGCCTCGCTAGCGCACGTTCCGGCGGAGCTCGCGACCGAGCTCGAAGCCGCGCGCGCTAGCCACACCGTGTGGACGGCGTGGGTAGATGGCGAACCGGTGAGCTTTGCCTACGCGCCATGGCGGAGTGCGCGATGGTTCGACGTCTCGGTCGACACGTTGGCAGGCGCACGCCAGCTCGGACTGGCGACGCTGGTCGCCGCGGCGATGATCCGCGACGAGCGCGGACGAGGGCGCGAACCGGTGTGGGGCGCCGACGAGCACAACGTCGCGTCGATCCGGCTGGCCAAGCGACTTGGGTTCGTCGAGAGCGACGCGATCTGGGTGTGCCCAGGAGCGGGATGATTCGGCGGGTCGCGCTGGCGATCGCTGCAGTTGCGGCGATCGTCGCGACGACATCGAGAGCTGATGCCGAGCCGAGCGATCGCGACCTCGTGCTCGTCGGCCTCGCGCTCGCCCCGCCAACGTATCTGGTCGGCGTGACGCTGCATGAAGGCAGTCATGCCCTCGCTGCAAAGTTGGTCGGCGCGGAGGTCGTCGATATGCGGCTGTTTCCTCCGGGGCGCGAACCGCGAACCGGCAAGTTTCGCTTCGGCTGGACCTACGTGCGCGGGCTCGAAGGCACCGGCGAGAGACTCTGGTTCTATGCAGCGCCTAAGCTGACCGATGTCGCGCTCCTCGGCGGGTTCGCCGCACTGGTCCTGACCGACGCGTGGCCGCGCAATCGCTACGGCCAACTCGCGCTCACGGTATTTGCAACCGGATTGTGGGTGGACTTCTCCAAAGATCTGCTCGCGTTTTCCCGCCACAACGACGTCGTGAAGGTGTTCGACCTGTGGTGCATGACGGGTTGGCGCCAACTCCCTGCGCGCGTGATCTACGCCGGTGTCGTCGTGGGCCTCGGCGCGATTGTGGCGCGCGGTTATCAGCGCACCTTCGAACGTCCTGTAGCGCAGCAGTCGACACTGATGCTTCCGATCGTGACGTCGACGTTCTAGCGATCAGGGAGATCGCGATCGCTTGGGCCGATCTCCGACGACGATCGCGAATCAGCGTCGAATCCGTGAGTTAGTTGGAATCATTGCTCGACGACGTTTGACGCATTGCGCGACGGCAGATGCGAATCTGAAACCGCTTTCATCTGTCATCGTTGTCAGCCGCGGAGAACGTGCGAACCGCACGCGATGCGTTGTACGTGTGTGCCCTCATGGCGAGGAAGTACCCTCCCGAGCCCGGCATAGGCTCGGGCCTGCAGCATCCCGTGAGGGGACGCCAGGTCGCGCGTTACGTGCTCGGGGAGCTCCTCGGGCGCGGCGGAACGGCGGAGGTGTTCGCGGGGTTCTCGGTCGGCGATCAGGGATTTCGTCGGCCGGTCGCGCTCAAACGGTTGCTTCCGGCGCTCGCAAACGACCCGATGTTCCTCGACCGCTTGATCGGCGAGGCCAAGATGCTGGTGGGAATGCAGCACGGCAACATCGTCAGCGTGCTCGACCTCGCTCGTGAGGGCGAGGACACGTTCTTGGTGATGGACCTGATCGATGGTCCAAGCCTCGCGCAGCTCCAGCAACAACGGCAGCACGCGGCGATGCCGTACGGGCTCGCGTCGTACATCGTGCAATCGGCAGCGCAGGGCCTCGCGTTCGCACACGGGCGCATGATCGTTCATGCCGACGTCAGCCCGAGCAACTTGTTGCTGACCACGTCCGGCGAGGTCCGAGTTGCCGACTTCGGCGTCGCGCGCCGCGAGGGTCGCGATCCGACGAGCGTCGAGGGCAAGTGGGCATACATGCCGCCGGAACAGGTCCGCGGCGCACCGCTCACACCGCAAGCGGACGTGTTCGCGCTCGGCGTCGTGTTGTACGAGCTCGTCACCGGAGCCCATCCGTTCGAGAGCCACGTCACGCGCGCCGCCCGCGAGTCGGCGCGATCGTTACCGATCATGCCGCCCCGAACGGTTCGCGCCTCGGTCCCTCCAGGGCTCGATGCGATCTGCATGCGCGCGCTCGCTCACGACCCGCGCCAGCGCTATGTGCGCATGCAGCACATGATCGACGTGCTCGTCGAGGAGCGGTTTGCCAATCACTGGCGCGATGGCGCCGGCGAGCTCGCAGCATTGATCCGCGAGACCCATCGCCACAGCGCTACCCAAGAGGCGCTCGCAACGATGTACACCGCGAGACCGCTCACGCTGGTCACCCGCTCGCTCCTGATCGAGCCAGGGCAATCTGTGGAGGACGACGACGGCGACATCCTCACAGGTCAGGAGACGATCGCGTTCGAGCGGCCATCGATCGCATATCATCCGCCGATCGGTGGTGAGGTCGGGCCCGTGTCGATCGCTCACAGCGCGGTTCCGATGCCGATCGAAACCACGCCGTCCCCGCGCGCCTCCGGCACCCAACAGCTCGGCGTGTTCATGCCCACTAGCCGGCGTGCGGAGACCGACCTCGCAAGCGTCCACGGCGGAACGATCACCAACAGCCATCACCTGCCGCAGGAGCGGGGGCTCGAGCGTTGGCTGCTGCTCGCGATCATCGCAGGCATCCTCGTCGGCGCTGGGATCGCGATTGCGGCCTACAGCGATTCGGGATCCGAGCTGACTCATCCGCAGACCGAACCCTCCGGCGAACCGCGCTAGGCCACGTGCAGGTCCCAGGGATCGTCTGATCTTGGGGTGTTACGGCTATCGCCGGTAGACAGCGATGTCTACCGAGGCACGCGAGCCTGTACCGCGATCCGTCCCGAGTGCTCGTTAGGTCACTGATTCCGCGTGGTGTGCGCGCTGGCACGACCCGTGCTCTTGGTGAGGTCCATAACGCACTCCTTAACTTGAAAGGCTGTCTACATGTCCAAGCTTCAAGCCGACGCCGGCTTCACGCCGATCGCCGAGACCGAGCTGTCCTCGGTCGCCGGTGGCGCGGCGACGAACCAGCAACTTGTCTCGCTCACGACCCAGATCGGAAACTCGCTCAAGGACGTCGCACGCAGCAGTCAGAGTCAGAGCGATCCGACGCTCATGACGATGATGATGCTGATGATGACGAGCGGGCGCGGTGGTGGTGGTGGACAGGTCCCGGTCGCGGGCCCTGGATTGGCGCCGCGGATCAACATTCGGCTCAACGTGCGCAAGCGCCGCTAGGCGCGACGCCGTCCAAGTACTTCCAGCAGACACAACCCGACACGACGAAGGAGAACCCCATGAAAAAAACCATCTCGCAACTGTCCTCGATCGATCTCGACCTCGTCACCGGCGGCAAAGGTGTCGTTCTCGGCGGCGACGTCGGCGAAGGCCGCCCCACCAGCCCGGCCAAGCAGCGGATCGCGATCAAGAAGCCCAAGACGTTCGACAACAACTTCAATTTGACCAAGCTCGCTCACTAACCCGCGACGAGCATGTGACGTGCAGCATCGGCGCCATTGCGTCGATGCTGTCGTGCGTTCGCGAATGCGACAACGGAGGTCGCGATGGCAATCCCGGCCTCGGTCGGGGTACGGTCGCAGACCATGAAGATCGCACCGCTGTTCATCGCGCTTGCCGTCGCTGGCTGCGTGAAGAAGTCGACCTACGAGAAGGCGCTCGCCGATAACGCCAAGCTCAAGCAAGAGCTCGCCGATACCCAGAAGAAGGGTGCCGAAACCGAGAAGTCGCTGTCCGACAAGATCACCGAGCTTCAGGCACAGCTCGGCCAGCTCGACGAGACCACCAAGACCAAGGAAGCAGAGCTCGGCAAGGTGCGAGGCGAGAAGGCCGCGACCGAACAGGAGCTCGCCGAGTTGCGCCGTCAGAAGGAAGCCGCCGAGAAGCGAATCGCGGCCTACAAGGCGCTGCAGGACAAGTTCCGTGCCTTGGTCGACACTGGCAAGTTGCAGGTGGTGTTTCGCAACGGCCAGATGACACTCAAGCTGCCCTCTGGGATCTTGTTTCCGAGTGGCTCGGCTGACCTCTCCAAAGGCGGGCAGACCGCGCTCAGCGACGTCGTCGCGGTGCTGATGCAGTTCCAGGATCGCCGGTTCGTCGTCGCTGGCCACACCGATACCCAGCCGATCAAGACCGCCGCGTTCAAGAACAACTGGTACCTGTCGACGGCCCGCGCGAACAGCGTCGTGCAGCACATGATCCACCAGGGATTTCCCGCCAAGAACCTAGCCGCGGCAGGCTACGGCGAGTTCGATCCGGTCAAGCCCAACGACACCGAGGCCAACCGCGAGCAGAACCGCCGGATCGAGATCATCCTAGTGCCGAATCTCGAGGAGCTGCCCAGCCTGACCGGCAACCAGCCGTAACCGCACACCAGGCGCATAACCGCACGATCTCCTTCGAGGCGCGGCGGCGGCTCGACGCAAGATAGGCTTGAATCCCTGTCCGCGCCGCGCATACGCTCCCGGTATCGATGAGGGTTTGCTGGCTCGTCCCGCTGCTCGCTGCGTGCGCTCGCGGCAGCGCTGGGTCGAGCGACGCCTCGGCGCCGGACGACGGAAACCCGACTGGCGACGGCATGCTCGACGACGCGGCCGAGCCCGATGCGCCACCGCCCGATGCGTCCGTGATGCCGAGCAGTCATCTGTTGCTCACCGAGGTCGCGCTGACGCCGTACGAGAAGCAATTCGTCGAGATCTACAATCCCGGTGCGCAGGCGGTCGCACTCGCCAACTACTACGTCACCGATGTGCCGACGTACTTCCGGTTGCCCGCGGGTTCGCACACGATTCCGGCTGGCGACTTCATCGTCCGATTCCCGCCGAGCGCAACGATCGCTGCGGGCGCCGTGATCACCGTCGCGCTCGCGACCGCCTCGCAGTTCAACTCGGTGTATGGCTCGACGCCGACCTACGCGATGACCAGCGGCACGCTCACCGTGACCAACAATGGCATGCCCGATCTGGCGAACGGTGGCGAGATGGTCGCGCTGTTCTACTGGGACGGCGCGTCCGATCTTGTAACCGACGTGGACATGGTGATCGTCGGTGCGCTCGGGTCCAGTGAGTCGTACCTCAACAAGTCCAACGTCGCGCTCGATGGGCCTGACGCCGGGGCGGCGACGACCGCGTACAAGATGGAAGCGGCGACGATGCCGCCGCCATCGACCACGCCTGGGGTCAACGTGTCGACCAAGCGGGTGAAATACGAATCGGGTTTCGAGGTTCGTAATGGCACCGGCAACGGCATCGCCGGTGACGACGAAACCTCCGAGAACATCGCCCAGACCTGGGATACGATGTACACCGCGCCGACACCGGGCACCATCACCATCCAGTAGCGCGCAGCTGCCCGCGATTTCGCATCACGGCCGCGAGGCCACCCAGCACTCCGATGATGACCCCCGCGCCATGTGCGACCGGAGCTTGGCGAATTCCATCGCCGAGCGGCATCGGAAACGCGGGCATGCCCGTCGCGAGCTCGAACACGACCTTGATCGCGAGCCCGAGCGCGATCGCGACCGCGAGCGCACGCGCAATACCGCGACGGTTCGCGACCTCATAGCTGACGGCGGCAGCCAGTACCGCGTGGGACAAGCCTGACAGTCCGCAATACCAGCTCACCTGCCCCACCGCGAGCACGGCGACGGCCGGGCCCATGATGCCGGCGATGAACAGCGGCGTTCGAATCCGCGCGAGCGGCGCTTCGTAGCCGACGCCAACCACGGCGATCAGCGCGACGTCGCGTAGCAGATGGCCCCATGTGGCGTGTGCGAACGGACCGATCAGCGCACGCCAAACCTCGCCGTCGGAGATCCGGGCATCGGCGACGATCACGTCGCGAACCGCTGGCGATGCAAACGCGATCATTGTCGTCACGACCGCGACCGCACACACCACGACCGTCCACGGGAAGTCGAAGCCACGCGGGCGACCAGTCATGAGATGCGGCGCAGCGTCCATGCAAGTGGCACGAGGGCGATCATCAACAACAGGGTGAGCGGATCGACGTCACCGCCACCACCCCAGCCGCCGCCGCCACCACCGCCACCACCACCGCCCGCGTACCCCGAGTAGCCGCTGCTCGACTCGGAGGGCTCGCCGATCGCGGCTTCGAGATTGATCCCCGCAGGCGCCAGCGCCGGTTGTTCGACCAGCTTGGTCGCACCGCTCGAGGTCACGACGCGCGTCCGATCCACCGCGACGAATGAGGTGTAGTCGGTGACCATGTGGAACCCCAACCCGAGCTCGGTGATCTGCGCCGCTACCGTGTCGGTGACCTGATCTCCCGCGATCGCGAGCAACTCGTCGACCCGCCGGCGCGCCCACAACGCCGCGACCGGCTCGGCATCGCTCCGCGCTGGCAACGTCACCTCGAGCGGAATCGAGACCGCTCGCCCCGCCCTCGTCGCGCTCACTACGACCTTGGCGCGGCCGGGCCGAGTGTACACACCGCTGACGACCAGCGGCAGGCCCGCATACACATCGGGAATCCGCTCGGGCGTTACCGCTCCAACCGCGAGTCCGTTCCAATGGATCTTGATGTTGGTGAGGTACGGAAACGCGGTGCGGCGCACCAGATCTTCGCCGAGATCCGCGGCGGACTCGTCCGGACCGAGATAGCTCGCGAACCCACGACCGACCGCGGCGATCTGATTGAGCAGCGAACGATTCGGTGCTGACCCGATACCGACGCTGAAGATCCGGTTCACGCCGAGGTTATTGCGTGCGGCGCTGACGATCACGTCGTCGTTGCCGACAAACCCATCGGTGAGGAAGTAGACCAGTCGCACTCGATCCATACCAGGATCGGTAGCCAGCGCAGTCGCCATTGCCGGCCCCATCTCGGTACCACCTCCCGAGCTCAACCCGACGATGAATTGCTTACCGAGGCGCTTTCCCGCCGGATCGCCCGCGATCGCAGCGGGTGCGAGCGCGTGGCTACCACCGGCAAACGCCAGCACGTTGAACGTATCGGCCGGTCCGAGCGAATCGACCAGCGCGCTGGCGAGTCGCTGCGCTTGCGCGATCGGCTGACCAGACATCGAGCCCGAGGTATCGACGACGATCATCACCTCGCGCGGGGTGATGTCGCCGGTCTTGTATTCGGCCTTGGGTTGAACGACCAGCGTGAAGTAGCCGCGGTCCGTTGTACGGTGAGCGAGCAGCCCCACCATCGTGGATTCCGACGCAGTCTTGAACCGGACGATCAGATCGCGATTGGGCAGCTCCCCCGCGGTTGCAAGCTCGACTCGTCGCCGCGTCGCCGCCACGTCGCTGACGCGTAGTTGATGCGATGGGCTAGCGACGCCTGTGATCGGCACGCCGGCATCGATGTCGGCGGCGAAGCTGACCGTGCTCGCCGCGATGCTCGGATCGGCATATGGAATCGATACAACGCCGTCGCGGCCTCGGTCGCCAGCGTGATGCGCTCCGACGGGCGTCTTCCCGAGATCATTCGCCGGCAAGTAGCGGGGGCCGACGACCAGCGGGAACGCGATCTCGTAGTGGCCGTCCGCATAGTCCAGCAGCTCGACGTATTCGAACCGCACTTTGATCGGCTCGCGCGGCGCGATGTTGGCGATCCGCTGGCGGAAGATATTGCGCTTGTCCTGTTCGAGCAGCGCCGCGGTGTGGCCCTGCGCGCGGGCGTTCGCATACGTCGCCCGTGCGTCGTCCTTGGTCTTGATCTCGCCGGCGATCGTTCGATCGCCGATCACGATCGCGTAGCTGGTGACCGCGGCCTCGTCGCCGAGCGGGAACACGTAGACGGCGTCGATCGGCTCGTCGTACGGATTTTCGAAGGTCTGCTCGACCGCATAGATCGCGGACATCCCGGACACCCGGGTTCGAACGTCGGTATGACGAAGCGGAAACGCGATCGCCTTGAGCGCGTCGCCATCGCGATCGCCAGCGTCGAGTGGAGCGACCAGCCGGAGCTCGCCTCCGCTGACCGGCACCTCGTCCATCGCCGCGAAGGTCTCGGTGACGGTCACGTCGAACGCGACGTCGACGCCGTTCATCGCGATGTCCGAGCTCGTGGTCGAGGTGACCGGGCCACAGCTGGCGACAACCAGTACAGTGATCATCCATGCGGCGATGCGGGCGATGGTCATGGCGGCCTCCTCGGAGCTTGCTTGCCGCCAAGCCTGATCGCGAACGCGGAGCCGCGCCGGTCAGTTCACGCGAAGCTCACTCGCTGCCGCGAGTTTGCCTGGCGCTGCCAGGGAGCGACACCGCGGGGCTCCGATCGTTCACTGCGCTTCGAACACCAATACGTGGTTGTTCGCAGGCATCGCGATGGTCTCGATCCGGCGCAGCCCATGCGACCGGGCGAGCTCGTCGAGCTCGACGACGTCGCGGACTCCCCAGCGTGGATCGCGTTGTCTGAGCGAATCATCGAACGCTGCGTTCGATGACGCCAGGAACACACCATCGAACCTGAACGGGCCGTACACGCACAACCGTCCCAGCGGCGGCAGCGCGCGTCGGGCGCCGGTGAACAGTCCGACGGCCGCCGCCCACGGCGCGATATGGATCATGTTGCTACAGATCACCGCGTCGGCGCGCTCGACGGGCCAGCGCTCCACCGTCGCGTCGAGCGCGATCGCCGGCAGCACGTTCGGTAGCGCCGCCTCGGCGGTCCATGCCGCGATGCTCGCGAGGTTGTCGGCATCGACGTCGCTCGGCTGCCACACCAGCGCTGGCAGCGCTCGCGCAAACCACACTACATGTTGCCCGGTGCCACTCGCCACCTCGAGCACGTGGCCGCGCGGCGGCAACACGCGTCCGAGCACCTCGGCGAGCGGTGCCTTGTTTCGCTCCGCGGCCGGAGCTTCTCGCTTCCGGGTCATGCGCCCTTGATCGCTCGCTCGCGACGCGGTCATCGATGGGACCGCCGCTTCACTCGCTCCACGGTGGCTGCCTCACACTTCGGGGTCATGCGCCCTTGATCGCTCGCTCGCGACGTTCCCACCGCGCCTTGGCCTTCTCGCGCTCGCCCTCACGCGTGCGCGGCTCGCCACGCTCCGGCAATGCATCGAGCAGCTTGGCGGTGGCCGCCGCGATCTGATCGACCGCGCGCGCCATCACCCGCTCGACATCTTTCGACGTCTCACGCATTCCGCTCACCTTACGGACGTATTGCAGCGAGGCAGCGTGAATCTCCTCGGGCGTGGTCGGCGGCTTGAAATGATGAAGCGTGCGGATGTTGCGACACATGGCGCTCGAGTTGTAGCAGATCAACGCCAGCCCGCCCGGTCAGCGTCCGTTGTGTTCCACGAGCGTGCGCGGACCGGTTGGCTGCGTCAGCGGCCCAGGAGCTTGGACGCGAGCGTCACGTCATCTCCGAGCACCTCGCGCAGCGCAACCTGCGCCGGCATCGGTGTACGCACCGGATCGAGATACGCGCAGGCAGCCGCCTGATCGACGGTGTAGCGACCTGCGCTGCAATACAGGTCGCGATAGTTGTCGTCGAGCATCCGAGCGAGCCGCGCCTGCAGGCTGCCATGTTCGCGATCGACGAACTCGGGTCCCGATAGCAAGCCAGCATGCTGCGGGCTAACGCCCGCTTGCGGAAACGATACGCTGTGCTCGACACCGCGCTGCGAAAATGCGCTGGCCACCTCGGCGATGATCGGATCGCCGCCGACGACCACCCGCGCGCGCAACGCGCTCGAGTATTGACCGGTTCGCTCGACCGCGAGGTACGAGAACACCTGAGGAACATCGCGGTACCGAGTCACCGGCACGGTCTCGCTGCGGTACGCCGTTCGATATTTGGTGACGGTCTCGGTCCGCGGCTCGCTCTTGTAGACCGTGCGCGGCGTGGTCTCGGTGCAGGTGCTATTGCCGCACGACACGGTTCGCGTCTCGTATTCGGTGTGAGGGACCTGTTCCCACTTGGTTTCGGTCTCGGTGTAGGGCTCTTGATACGGAACCTGGTTGGTCTCGTAGGCGGTGTACGGGACGCTCTCGTTCCAATTGTTGGTCAGCGTCACCGAGCGCTCGCTGAACGACGAGCTGACGTGACCGTCGATCTTGCAATGCGCCGGCATCGCCGCGGCGCGATCGAACCAGACGCTCCCTGCGAATGCCGCGCCTAGCGCCTCCTGCAACGCGTTGATCTGCTCGCGCGTCTCGCCGTGGATCCCGCCGACGACGAGCAACCCGGATCGCGCGTGCGGCAGCTCCGCACCGCGACGGGTCTCGCTGCCCCAATACGCACAGTACCGGTTCAAGAACCGGTTCCAATACGGCGTGGTCGGCGCCGACGTCTCGGCGGCTAGCTTGTCGCAGTGCCGGCGGCCTGCCGCACCGATCGTCGATTGCAACAGCTCGTAGCGATTGCCGAAGTCGGGCCGAGCGAGCAGAGGCTGAAACTGGCCGAGTGTCTGCTGCGCTCCGAGCGGACGGCGCGCCATCACCAGCCGATCGATCACGACCTGAACGTGCGCAGTCGCCGCAGTCACCTCGGCCGCGATCGGCCCAGCGGTCTCGGGATCTGGGGGCATCCCCCACAGGTCGCGGTGATGCAGCAGCTTTGCGAGCTCGTTGACCGCGGCTTCGCTGCGACCCGTGCTGCGCGCCAGCTGCGTCGATCGCAACATCGTCCGCAGCGCCGCGACGCGCGCCTCGAACCGCCGCTTGACCGCTTCGGTGTTCCGCGGGTCTTCCGCGACCATCTGATCGTAGAGCTTGGCGGCCTCCAGATAATCGCCGCGCGCGTAGGCTTCGTCCGCGCGGCCACGCAGAGTCGTGCAAGCCATCGCGAGAGCGGCAAGCAGCGCGAGGGGTATGAGCCGGGTGTGTGTCACGGGAGCGCAGGCGAGCGAGCCACGGAGGCATCACACAACTCATTCCAAATGCCAACGCAAATCCCCTGACCGAAACGGGTGGCGGACGTAGGGCCGCGGAGCACACGTAGAATTCGAGATCTGCACCGGTTTGGAGCATCTCGATCGATGAGATGGCCTACGATGGGTGATGGGAGGCTCGTAGACCGTGAGGTACTTGTACGGGGATTCGACCCCATCGCCGCTGCAGTCGAACTACCTGGCGTTCCTCCGCGACGCGTTGAGTTTTTGCGCGCACTTGTTGAACGCCCAAGAACAGATCGTGGTGCTCCGCAACGAACGCCGCGACCGCGAAGACAAAGCGGACGCGGAACGCTCGCGGATCGCTGGCTTGCGGGCGCTCGTGCTCGAAGCCGCTACCACGGCGAACACCAACGGTCCCGATTCGGCGTCCGCGCGCGGCGTCAAACGGATCCATGCTGCCGCGGAGCGCGAGATCGCGGTTACCCTCGCCGAGGTCGACTCGCAGCTCGATACCGAGCTAGCTGCGATCGCCGCCAAAGATCGCGAGGAGCGCGATGGCTGCCTCGCGGCGCTCGGAAAGTGGATCGCGCCGCATGAGCCGCACGATGGCACCTGGAAGGTAAGCCTGCGGTTCAGCGAGGCCGGCCGCTACGAAGCCGAGACCTCGGCGGGTACGCCGTACGGCATGAAGTGGACCTGTGCGCTCGAGTTCGCTAGCGGGCACCCTGCCGCGGCGGTGATGCACGTCGGCGACCTGGTGTCGCCGATCGAGATCGCGGTGCCCGAAGCAGGCGGTTGGTTGAAGAAAGGCAAGGTCCGCGCCCAACGCATCGATCAGTTCTGCATCCACGCATTCTCGAGTGATGGCAAGGAATCGAAGTTCTCACTACGCAGCGAGCCGAATGGTCCCAACGGTCTCGACGTCGCGATCTCGGGAACCACCGTCCGCGTGACGCGCGTCGCCGCGAAAGAGGCCGGGTCGACGGTCGACGAGCTGAGCGAGGACGATCGCCAGCGCTTGGTCACGTTGCGCGACAAGATCCTCGAGTCGCTCACGCTGCCCAACACGGTCCGGCGCAACGTCGTGGTCGCGACGATCGACGACAAGTCGCTGGTTCACCGCGACGACCTCGGCGAGATCGTGCAGCGCATGGTCGACGCCGCCGCACCGATCGTCCAGCAGATCCGCGTGCACTCGCTATCGCCGAAGGAGCTGGTGATCCGGCGGCTGCTAGGCAACGACCGGCGCGAAGAGATCTTCGTCACGACGGCATCGCTCGTCGAGAAGCTAGCGCGGCTGCCCCATCGCCTGTACGGCATGTTCTCGCCGCTCGGCCTCGATGGCGCGCGTGCGCGTTCGCCCCGGCCAGAAGACGTCGCGCCAGAGCCGCCTGAACCGCCCGAGCCGAGCGAGCGCGAGGTGGTCGAGATCGAGGTGCTCGACGCCGATCCGCACGAGGATGCCGAGGACGAGGCTCCGGTCATCGAAGTGGTGACCGCGCCATCCAAGCCGGACCCGCTGGCCCCGGTCTCGGGGACGATCGATCCACCGCTCGCGCGCGGCAGCATGGTCGAGATCGATGCGCGCAACAAGGAAGCGCTCGCAGCGACGGTCAAGCGGATCGTCGGCTCGGCGCGCGCGGGACGCACGCCCGAGGCGTACGCGGCATACGCTGCGCTGTTCGAGGACACGCACTTCGCGCAGCAGCGGCCGCAGGATCAACGCCAAGTGCTCAGGCTGATGGTGATGGCGAAGTCGCCACCGCCGCCGACCGCTCCAGTGGTCCACGCGTACAAGAGCGCGCTGGCGCGGCTCCAAGCGCTGGTCGAGGAATCGAATGATCCGGCGGACGTCGAGATGATCGGGCTGTGCCGCGTGCTACTCGACCACAAGTCGAGTAGTGAGCTATCGGCGTCGTAGCGGATCGATCGAGATCAGCCACGCGTCGCAACCACCCGGCCCGATATCGCCGCCGATCCGATCGGTCACCGGACAGTCGCCATCGTGCTCGTCGGTACGCAACACGGTGGCCCCGCTGCGGACGAGCTCTTCGACCACCTCTGGATCGGGCAGCATGACCTTGCCGTAGCGCTTCGGTCCACTCGAGATCAGCGCAAGCCGCGGCTTTACGGTCTCCACGAAGCCGCGGCGGCTCGACGTCTTCGAGCCATGGTGGCCGACCTGCAGGATATCGGCACGAACGCTGCGCGCGTGGTGATCGATCAGGAACCGCTCGACATCGCCGACCGGGTACGACGGATCACGGCGATCACCGGACTCCGCGTCGCCGACCAGCAGCAACCGGACGCCGCCGAGCTCGACCAGCAGCACGATCGAGCTCTGGTTCGGGTCGCCATGCGGCTTGGCGTCTGCGTGCAGGATCGTGAACCGCGCACCCGCACCGAGCTCGACGACATCGCCCTCACTAAACCGCTGCCACGTCGGGATCGCGATGGCCAGGCCTTTTACCGTGACGGTGTGGTCGTCAGGGACCGACGCTGCGGTGCGATAGACCAGTCGTGGCACACGGCCGACGGCCGCGAGTAGCTCGCGATAAAACACCGTGTCGTTGACCCGGCCCGAATCCCAGAACGCCGCCACTTGATAGCAGTGAACCACCAAGTCGAGCGCGGATGCGTGATCGAGGTGTGGATGCGAGAGCACGACATGGTCGATCGTGCGTCGTGGTGCCGGCGACCCCGGCGGTGCCCCGCACAGCTCGTCCCCCGACGGACCGAGCACCTGCGCGAGGTAACTCACCACGCGCAGGGGCCGTTCCTCGCGATCGTTGGTGCCGGCGTCGTAGAGCAGCGCGAAGTCGGCGCCTTGAACGAGGATCGACAGGCCGGTACCGACATCGATCATGTGGATGCGATACGCACCCCGCGAGGGCGGCTCCACCGGAAGATCCGCCGCGGTGGTGATTCGTCGCCACGTGATCTGTGGCGCGTCCGCACGCGGCGCACGGGGCGGATGTGGTGAACGTGGCGAGACTGGCGCTGCCACGCACCCGGCGACCAGAACGAGCAGCGCAACCAGCCGCAACATGGCCAACATTCACCACGATCGCCGTGACTTGTGAACCCCGCGGAGCGTCGATGTCGGTCGAGCTATGATCGAGCCATGCGAATCATGTGGGCGCTGATCGTGATGCTCGCGGCCGGTGCAGCCGCCGCGCAGCCGGTGAGCTTCGAGCTCAAAGGCGATGTCCCGCTCGGACAGAAGCCCGCGATCCGGCTGCAGGCGACCCAGAACGTCAAGAACGTCCGCATCGACCTCGATCGCAATGACGGTAAGCACTTCACGATGCGTCACGGCATGCTGGCCAAGGGCCAGGCGGTGACCCTTGCGATCGGCGATGGCAGCGCGGGCAAGGCATCGTACAAGGGCTCGCTGTCTCTCGAGATCGTCGGGACCGGCCCGTGGAGCTACGAGCTGACGTTCGACACGTTGGTGCGGGCACCGCTCAAGGTGAGCTACGACGCCGACCACCTCGATCTCGACAAGCGCGTCCTCCAGTTCAAGCTGTCGCGGCCCGCGGGATCGGCCGAGCTGGTGGTTTTCGGCGAGGACGGTAAGCAGCTGGGCACCGGCACCGCCACCTACAACAACGAACCGCCCGATACCTGGCTGCCGATCAAGTGGTCACAACCACTCGGAGCTCGGGTGATGACGATGAAGCTCCGCGCGGTCTCCGCCGAGGGCATCGCGAGCCACGTCGAATTGATTCCTTGGTCGGTGACCATCGATCACGAGGACGTCAACTTCAACAGCGACAGCGCTCGGATCGAGCCGAGCGAGCACGCCAAGCTCGACGCCAGTCTGACCAAGATCAACGAGGTAGTCACCCGTAGCGAGCGATTCATGAAGATGAGGCTGTACGTCGCGGGGCACACCGACACCGTCGGAGGCTCCGCCAAGAACCAGAAACTTTCGCGGGCGCGCGCCCAGGCGATCGCCAGCTACTTTCGGTCCAAGGGCCTGCGGCTTCCGATCGCCGTTGCCGGCTATGGCGAAGGCGTGCTCAAGGTGACCACGCCGGATCAAACCGACGAGCGTGCGAATCGCCGCGCCGACTATGTGATCGGTCCGGCTGCCGGCGCTCCGCCGTTCAAGGGGCCGTATTCGAAAGTGCGCGCGGACTGGAACCAGGTGCCTTGATCACTGTGGGGTTCCGCAGGCGCGGAGCTCGTTGATCGACGCCCAGCTGTTCTGCGAGTTGCCATTGACCGTGATCCGGACAAACCGCGCGAGCGTCGGCGTCACCGCCACCCGTTCGGACGCGGTAGCCGAACCGCTGCTCGAGCCGACGCTGAGCACGCTGTAGCTCGTTCCGTCGAGCGAGGTCTCGACCTGATAGTTGCTGCTGCGCATGTCGCCGAGGTACCAGTCGAGCTCGACACCATCGACCAGATGCGGCGCGGCGAGCTCGAGCTGGATCCACTGCCCGCTGCCGTTGCTCGCCCATCGGGTCGACAGGTCGCGATCGATGACGTTCGCGGGACCGTTTCCATCATCTGCGCTCGCGGTCACCGCCGATAGCGCGATCGGCGTGCACGTAGTTCCTGCCGACAGCGAAGCGAATCGCTGCTTGGCGAGTCGCTCGCAAACGTCGCAAAACTGCGCTTCGTTCCTGCGCATCTTGCAGATGTGCTCCGGTCGCCAAACTCCCTGCGAGCAACGGCCCCCGCCCTGCCACGCGCCGACCAGCCCCGACGGCGGGTTCGAAGGCGTCGGGATCGGCGTCGTCGGGGCGATCAGGTCTTGCCACGGTATCGCGGTCAAGCTGTACGTGAGGTTCGGCCCGGTCTGGCACGGCCGCCCGGTCTCCACGTATTCGTCAGCGAGCCCGAACAGCGCGTGCCCGAGCTCGTGGCCGAGCACGGCCGCCGCCCGTGCGCTGGTGGCGGCTTGCACGATCAACCGATCCGCTCGTCGCGCGCACCCCGCATGCTCGGAGGTGTTCGCGATGATGATGATCACGTCGGCGTGCACCATCTCGCGCAGCCGCGCCAGGCTGGCCACGCTGACCGTGTTCCAGTTCGCCGCCGGCATCAGGCAGCGCCGCGGCAGCGTCATCCCATCGCCGAACGTGATGTTGAACGCGGTGTCTTTGTTGGCGACCCCATTCGGATCCGAAACCCCGGTGTCCGCCGACTGAATATCCTGGCGCCACACGTTGAAGTGCGTCGCGAAGTAGTCCTTGTAGACATCCGTGGTTTTCAGCTTGCCGATCAGGTCATCGAGGTCGTCGTGAAACTGGATCTGCTGATCGGCGCGATAGCCTTCAGGTACGAACAGCAGGTTGAAATGGCGCTCCACCGTGCCGTCGCCGACGAGTAGTACGGGGTCGCCGATCAGATCGGTGTCGAAGTCGATGTCGGACTTGCCGGCTGCCCAGCCATCGGCGGAGTAATCGCCGCGTAGCTGCGCGATCTCGAGCGTTCCGATCAGCGCGCCCGTTGGCTCGAGCACGCGTAGCGTGCCCGCAACGTTTGGTAGCTCGAGCGACAGCGTTGCGGATTGCGCGCGCAACGCGCCGGTCATCGTCGGATCGTCGGGATCATCGGCGTCATCGGGCTCGTAGTCGACCGCGCGACGATCGGGTGCCGATCCGGACGCGACCACCGAGCCCGCCGTGCTGACCAGCTCCCAGCGCACATCGCTACCGATCTGAGAAGGCTCGCCGAGCTCGGTCGGCGATACGGCCAGCGGCGTCGCACGCACCAGCTCGACACGCCCCGGCGCGAACAAGACCTCGAGCCGTGCCCCACCTGGGCCGATCGGCGGTTGCTCGGCCGAACACGCGACCATCGCCACCGCGGAAACGAGGGGCACCAACCACGAACGCATGGGTGGCCACGAAGCAAGGGCTAGACCAGCGGAGTCGTGCTCCAAGCGGTTGATAACGCTACGCTGCCAGGGAGGGTTTCGAGTCGCGATGGGTATGGAGATGACGCGGTGGATCGTCGCGAGTCCAGCGACACCCGCCGTGGTCTCAGTGACGCCAGCGCTGGAGACCTCATTCGGCCGGTCGCAGTGGCCGAATTCAGACCATCCGCTGAGCGGTCGTGACCCCAATCGGCGCGGCTCGCCACATAAGCTCGCGCGATCCAACGAGCTATTTGTGTAGCGACATCGCGAGGCACCGGGCGATCTCGATGCGAGCGTTCAAAGCGTCGTCGGTACATCGGTTGCAATTGCTCGGCGCGTGCAACGAGATCTCGCGGCCAAGTACGTGTTGGGCCGGCTGCTCGGGCGAGGCGGCACCGCGGAGGTGTTCGCTGGAAAGTCGCTCGGACACCAAGGCTTCCAACGCCCGGTCGCGATCAAGCGCTTGGTCGCTGAGCTGGCTACTGATCCGGAGTTTGTCGAGCGACTTGTGACCGAGGCCAACGTGTTGGTCGGCATGCAACACGGCAACATCGTCAGCATGCTCGACCTCGCGCGCGATGACGACCACCTCTTCCTGGTCATGGAACTGGTCGATGGTCCGACGCTTCGCGAGCTGCTCGATCATCACGCACGGTGGCGGTTGCCGCTGGGAGTGGTCGCGTACATCGTGCAATGCGCTGCCACCGGGCTCGAGTTCGCTCACGCGCGTTCGATCGTCCATGCCGATGTGAGCCCGAGCAATCTGCTGCTCAGCCGATCGGGCGAGGTGCGCGTCGCAGACTTCGGGATCGCGCGACGCGACGGCGGAGCTGGGCCGCGCGCGGGCAAGTGGGCATACATGGCTCCCGAGCAACTGCGCGGCGAGCTGCTGACGCCTCGTACCGATGTGTTCGCGCTCGGCGTCGTGTTGTACGAGCTCATCACGGGTTGCCAGCCATTCGACCAGCGCGCGGCGAACGCACCGTGCCCCGACGTGGTCAGCCCGCGTTCGATTCGCCCGGATATCCCCGCCGACCTCGAAGCGATTTGCATGCGCGCGCTCGCCCATGATCCCGACCGGCGCTATCCGCGGATGCAACAGATGATCGACGCGATCGTCGATGCGCGGATGGCGAATCGCTGGACGCAGGGCGCCTCCGCGCTCGCCGCGGTGATTCGCGACGTCGATCCGGCCGCGAACCAACCGGGGGCGCTCGCCACCATGGTCACCGCGAGCCCGCTGGCGATCGCGACGACTTCGATGATCTGCGACCACGAGCCGAGCGTCCCTGTTGCCGAACCGTTCGAAGCGGCGCGCACTGTCCTGTTTCATCGCGATGGCGAGACCCAGCTCGGACCGCCCGCGTTGCCGCCACACGCAGCGCCGCCACACGCAGCGCCGTACGCTCCGCCGTTTGAGGCACCTTCGAGCGAGCTGCTGCTGCGGCCGCCAGTGACCGCACCGAATAGTCGTCGCGAACTCGGTCACGAGCTCGCGAACGTGCATGGCGGTGCGGCGATCGGCCGCGCCCATCCGATGGCAGCGCGCTCATCGCCCGTGCGGACCGTGATGGGATTCGTTGCGGGCGCGATGATCGCGATCGCGGTGACGTTCGTGGCGCAATTTTTCCTGACCAACAGCGCCAGTATCGAAGCGACCGCCGAACCGCTGCCCACGGCCGTCGTCGATCCCGAGGTGGTCGCTGCTGTGGAGCCCTCCGGTCCTCTGCCTCCGGCGATCCGCGAAGCTCCGTCGATCGCTGCGCTCGAAGAGCCGCTACCTCGCCAAGGCGAGCCCCGGCTGTATTCGACGGCCGGGACCGTTCAGATGTCGGCTCACCCATGGGCATGGGTGCGAGTCGACGACGGTCCGAAGAGCGCCATGAACGGACTACGGCTCGTGCTCCCAGCTGGCCAGCACACCGTCGAGGTATCCGACGATGCTGGGTTCGTCCGAACCCACACCATCACGGTCGAAGCAGGGAACGTCATCCGGATCGCTGCCGACCTCGAGAACCAGACGGTTCAGATCACAGACTGATCGAGCGACAGGCCGCTAGCCCGCAACATAGATCCGGCGATGGTCGCGGATCGCTTCGAGCCGATAGCCCCCCGGGCTCGGCGCGATCGGTAGCGGTGCGTCGGCGGCCAGCGCGAGGACCTGCTCGTACTCCTCGATCGTGATCGCCGTACGCTGCGCGAGGATCGCGCTCGCGCCAGCGTCCCCCACCATGCGCGCGGCGTAGCGCTGGACGACGCCAGAGAAGAACTCGCTGACGCAGCCTGATCCGTACGAGAACATGCCGATCCGCTGATTTGCCAGGGCGCCCGCCTCGGACTCGAGGAGCCCGAGCAGACCGAAATACAGCGACCCGGTATACGCGTTGCCGATCTCGGCGCACACGCGCAGCGATCCAGCGACCTGTTGCTCGAACCGCCCTGCGACCACCACCGGATCGAGCGCGGCGTCGGCATGGCCTGCCGCGTCGTCGAGCTCCAACCGCATCACGTGAGCGTGCGCCTTGTTCGCCATCTTGGGAAACGGCACGTGATAGATGACGCGCGCCAAGCTCTCCGATGACAGCCCGGTCGCCACTGGCGAGATCAGCCCGCGCTCGCGCGCCTGCGCACGCCACGACCGATACGACTCGCCGAGCGCGTCGAGGTAGCACTCGATCGAATAGTGGCCGTCGACCACCGCCTCGCGTCGCCCATGCGGACGCCAGAAGTCGTAGACGTCGGCGCTCGAACTACCACTGACGCCAAGATCGATCGCGAGGATTCGCGGTGCCTCGGTGACCAACATCGCGATCGCCCCGGCACCCTGGGTCGGCTCGCCGGCTGTGCCCACGCCGTAGCGCGCGATATCGGAGCACACCACGACCGCGACGCGCCCCTTCGCGACGCCCGACGCGATCCATTCGCACGCCGTCATCAATCCGGCGGTACCTCCGTAACACGCGTGCGTCGTATCGAACACGCGCATCGAGCGCGGCAGACCGAGCAACCCTTGGACGTGCGACGCAACCGGCTTGGAATGATCGACACCGGTTTCAGTACCGACGATCAGCAGGCCGATCCGTGACCGATCGACGCCAGTCTGGTCGAGCAGTCGATGAACTGCGGTCGCCGCAAGCGCGACGGTGTCTTCGCCAGGGTCGGGAACCGCCATGCGCCGCGTCCCCAGTCCGGTGATGAACTTCGCTGGGTCAACGCCTCGCGCACGCGCGAGCTCGGACAGCTCGATGTAGCGCTGAGGGACGGCGATCGCGAGCGAATCGATACCAACAGTCAATGAGTTAGCCAAAGCGGTCGCAGTCTGCCCAAGACGTCGAGGGTTGGCAATTCGATCGCCGCCACGATCCCCGCGCGACGGGGGACGGCGACTTCCGTCTGATGTTCCGAGCCGGTGGCGCGTCTTTGCTACGCGCCCCGGCCTCGCTCGTTGTTCCAGCAAACATTCACAAGGATTCAGAACATGGGTTTCATGGATAAGCTCAAGGGTGCAGTCAGCGCAGTGACCGGCGGAGCCGCCGAGGTGACGATGCAGGTCGGCCGGCAAACGGTGTACGCCGGCGACACGATCGAAGTGCTGGTCACCTGTCGATCGAAGGGTGGTGAGGTCAAGTCGAAGGGCGTGTTCATCGACATCGAGGGCGAGGAGCTGATCCGGATCAAGGGCGATAACAATCGCGACGAGTCGATCAGCAACCGTACGCTCAGCGAATCGATTCAGATCGCGCCTGCGGTTGTGCTCGGCGCTGGGCAGGCGATGGAGTTTCGCGGCACGTTCTCGATTCCTGCGAGCTCACCGCCGACGTATCACGGCCGCGCCGTGAAACACACGGTGCAGATCCGCGGCCGGCTCGAGGCGTTCGGCAACGATCCCGACAGCGGATTTTCGCCGATCACCGTGTGCACCCGGGCATAGCGACCGAGCGTCGCAGGGTCACTTGCCGGGCGCGCACAGCACGCCTTCGGCGCATTGCTTATCGATCCGAATCCCATCCGTGCGCTCCTTGAGATCCGCGCGCGCCTTCGCATCTCGGATCGCGTTCAGCTTGGCTTGTTGCGCCTTTTCGAGCTCGAGCAGCCTGCGTTTGGCGTCGACGCGTGCCGCCTCCGTGGTGGCGTCGTTGACCTTGCGAATCGCATCGCCGATGCGGCGCGACAGATCCGCGGACTCCTGCTCCAACCTGCCGGCGCTCTCCGCGGCGGCCCGCGCCAGTTGCTTGGCGTTGTCGGCTTCGCGCAGCGCTTGATCACGAGCGCGCTGACTCGCGTCGGATTCGCTCATCTGAACGAGCGCGAACGCCACCATCGCCACGACGGCGATCAGCGACAACGACATCACGGCGACCATCCAGGTCGGACGTTGCTTGGCGACCGATTCACGCCTGAGCAACATCTCCTCGTGGAGTCGTCGGTCGTGCAGCGCTGCTTCGTGTCGCTGACGCTCGGCGGCTTCGGCCTGGGCGATCCGCAGCCGAGCCTCACGCTCGGCTGCCTCGCGCGCCTGCTCGATCCGTAGCTGTGCCTCGCGCTCGCTCGCGATCCTGGCCTGGGCTGCCTCGCGTTCGCGTTGCTCGTGCTGTTGCTTGGCGGCCAGCCGGAGCTGCTCGGCGCGAACCGCCGCTTGGTGTTCTTCTTGGATCCGGCTGGTCTCGATATGGCGGAGCTCTCGCAATGAGAACAACACCGAGTTTTCACGTAGATCGGGGGTGTGACCACGAGGCATGCCGACGAGACACGCGCTCATCGCCGCGATTGCAACCAGGCGAGCAGCCGCCGCCCGCTGTGTCCTTGGCGCCTGCGTTGTGCATGCACGAAGGCCTAACGGCGCGGCATGGAGCTAGTTATCAGCCGCGAACGGGCCCGACGCGGGCACACACAACGCAGGCAAGGTGACGTTGTAGTCGCGGCAGTACGCGGCGTGTTGTCCCGTCGGCATGTTGCGGAGCGAGCGGCGCTGCGACGCCAACGTACACGTCTGCGTGGAGTTTTCGGCCCACGCGTCGTACGGAAACTCCATCGACCGCGTGAACGTACCGTTCGACACGACGACGGCGAGCCGCTGGGCCTCGTCCCACGTGGCGAGCCTCATCGGTTGATTCGCTGCGTCCTTGAGCGCGGCGCATGCTCCCGGAGCGTCTGGACCGAGCACCAATCCCGAGATCCGGTAGCGCAGCGGCCGGATCCGCGCCGTGGTCTTGTAGGTCTCGAGCGCCGAGGTCGCCGCCTTGATCTCCGGCAGCTCGGCGATCGCCGTTCCGTCGGGCGGATGGCAATTGCTCAGCGTCCCGCTATTCGCGCCGTTCCAACAACCAGCGAGTCGGTCCCCGATCGGCGCGATCAGCGAGCCAGCCGAGCTGCCGTCGTTGGGACGGAACGCGTTCGCGTGCATCGTTGCGGCCGTGGTCAGCTCGTCGAGCGAATAGATCGGCGTTGCCGGCGGAGCCACGCCGAACCGGATCGCACCGGACTGTGCGGTGCTCAAGAACGGCTGCAGCTCGTCGAGGTACGCCGCCTCGAGATCAGCCTGGACGCGCCCGAGCTCGCGGAGATAGCCATTCGCGGCACTCAACTGATTCGCCATCTCGGCGTAGCCGTCCCAGCTTGCGCTCGGAAGCGGAGAGTTGTCAGCGCTCAAGTAGGGTGCGAGCAAGACCTTCGATAGCCGCGCAAATCGCGTGTTCGCCGAAGGCCCGCCACAATCTGTCCCGCCGCCATCGCGGCACATATCGCCGAGGATCGACGTCGCCATCGCGTTTCGGATCTCGTCGAGCTTGGTGAACGTCTCGCCGGTGACCGATCCGTTGATGAACGACGCGACCACCGCGCCCGACGCGGGCGTCCCGTTGAGCAGGAAGCCATCGCTCGACACGTTGATCCCGACCGACACGCCGGCCATGCTCGCTGCCTTCTCCATGTTCACGCCGACGCTGCCGCCGACCGGAATCGGAACGTTCACGCCGAGCCCGAGCATCGCCTTGATGTTCTGCGCGGTGGTCTCATCGGTGGCTTCGAACCGAATCAGCATGTGCATCTGCGCGCGATAGCGCAGACCCTTCGCATAGAGATTTCCGCACCGAAGCAAGAACGTGTCGGGATCGTCGTTCAACAGCGCGAGCGCCTCGTCGGTGAGCTTGACCGGCGCTTCGTTGAGCACACCGTAGCCCTGGCGGATTCGCATCAACAGATTCACCGAGCTGGTCGATTCGGTGAACGTGTTCACCAGCCCGACGTCGGCGTCGGCGTTGACGAGGATGTATTTGAACTTCACGCCGATGTCGATGCCGAGCTTCTCCGCGAGCTGCTCGCGGGTGTTGATCAGCGTCACATCGAACTGCTCTTCGACGTCGCCCACCGACTCGTCGATCGCCGATGGCTCGACGCACGACTGCCCGCCGAGATCGAGCAACCGGTTGTAACCCTGGTGGAGGTTGAGGCTCTTCGCCGAGGTGTCGACCAGGCCAGGCGAGCTCGGATCGTCCGCGGCGCCGCTACCGTCGCCCCAGGGTGATGGCGCTGACGATTCGGTTCCGCACGCGACCAGGCTTGCCGCGAAAGACAGAGCAGCGATGCGATGCAGCATGGGATGGCCTAGCTACGCAATATCGAGGCCACCGGCGCCGGCCAAAGGTGTCGAGCACAACCGCAGGTGTCGCCCGTGGACATGGTGGAGATCGGGTGGTGTTCGCCCCACCGGTGGTCGCCAGAGCGCCAGGCGAGATCCCGTCGGGAGACCTCACCGGAGCCACCGGTGGGGGAGCCGCCTCCGCTCCCGCTGCTCGTAACCGGCCGAAATGTAACGTGGCGACTCGGGTGGCCAATTGGTTTGGGACTTGCTGTAGGTCAAGGCGATGTTCCCAACCACGCGGATCGCCCTGCTCGCCTGTGTTTTCGGCTCGGCAGCGACGGCGGCGGCGGCGCCAGCTTCGAAGCTTATCCGCCGCGCCGAAGATGCGATCGCCGATCGCTATATCGTCGTCCTCGACGCTGCACCAGCGGTTAGCGGTGCGCGCGCTCGTCCGGTTGCCGATGTCCATGCCGTGATGGATCGACTCGCAACGACTCATAACGCCAAGATCGGCCACCGCTACACCGCCGCGCTTCACGGATTCGCCGCGACGATGACAGCGGCCGAAGCCGAGGCGCTCGCCGCAGATCCGGCGGTCGCATACGTCGAGCAAGACGGCCTCGCGTACAACACGGTCACGCAACAGGACGCGCCGTGGAACCTCGACCGGATCGACCAGCAGGCATTGCCACTCGATGAGACGTTCAAGCTCACCGCCGACGGCGGCGGGGTCAATGCGTACGTCATCGATTCCGGAATTCGGGGAACTCACAGCGACATCGCATCGCGTACGTTGCCCGGTGCATCGATTATCTACGACGCGAACAACCAACCCGACGTCAACGACTGCAACGGACACGGGACCCTGGTCGCATCGATCCTCGGCGGATCGACGTGGGGCGTTGCCAAGCGCGTCAACCTGATTCCGGTCCGCCGGTCGGCGTGTGAAGACTCGTTCCCGATCTCCGATTGGATCATGGCGATCGACTGGGTCACCGACCATGCGGCGCTGCCGGCGGTTGCCAACATCAGCAGCACCACGAACTTTCCCGACGAAGCGCTCGATGCGGCGGTTCGGGGACTGATCAACGCGGGCGTCGTTGTCGTCGTCGCTGCCGGAAACGGGAACGATGATGCGTGCAACCACTCACCAGGGCGTGTGGCCGAGGCGATCACCGTCGCGGCGACCAGCGAACAGGATGCGCGATCGGAATACTCGGCCTACGGCAGTTGCGTCGATCTGTTCGCTCCGGGCGATAACGTCACCGGCGCTGGAATCCAAAGCGACAGCTCGACGGTGACACTTCAGGGCACGTCGCTGTCGGCGCCGATGGTCGCCGGTGCAGCGGCCGTCTATTTGAGCGAGCATCCATTTGCGAAACCCGCCGAAGTGGCGATCGCGCTCACGCTCGGGGCGGCGAGCAACAAGGTCACCGACCCCAAGGGCTCCGCGAACAAGTTGCTCAACGTGATGTTCTTCGATCCGCCGAAGCCCGGTGGCGATGACCCGCTCGTCGAAGGCGATCCGCCGGCGACTGCTGCTGGTTGTGCAGCCGGTGGCGAGCTCGGTTGGGCGATGGTTTTGCTCGCGCTCGGATTGGTCCGGCCGCGTCGCCGCAAATCGTCGTAATCGATCACCGCGCACATCCGCACACCGCGGAAACACATAGTTCTTAACACTCCGCTGGGTCGTCATTCCCCACGCGATGAAGTGCAGGCGCTACGATGCGTCTACTTCACGTCGTCCGAGGGAGCACCGATGACACACGGTCAGCGATGGATGCTGGTACTTGGGATTGCGAGTGCCGCCACATTTACAGCGAGCGGTCAGGCCGTCGCACAGCCTGCGGGTGATCACGGAGGTGATCACACCCATCAACGTCGGCGGCCACCACCGCCCCCGCCGGATGGTCATCCCGATCGCCCGCAGCGCGGCCCCGATGCAGAGGCCACGGAGCCGCCGCCCGCGCCGCGGGAGGAACGTGTCGCCCCACGCGCGGGATTCGTATGGATCCCCGGACGATGGGATTGGCGACGAAACGAATGGAAGTGGCTTGATGGTAAGTGGGAACGCGAGCGCCCGGGGATGAAGTGGAGCAACGGAAAGTGGAACCATAACAACGGCCGATGGAGATATGCTCCCGGCGAATGGGTCGCTGCCGACGCAGTTCCCGCCGTGCCCGGTCCCCCTTCCCCGGATAGCCGACCGCGCAAACCGCCGCCGCCGCCACAGCCCGAGCGACCGCAGACCCGTGATGGGTACGTGTGGATCTCGGGTCGTTGGGACTGGCAGAACAACAACTGGAAGTGGCTCGCTGGCCGCTGGGAAGCTCGCCGTCCCGGCAAGCGTTGGCGCGAAGCGCGTTGGGAACAACAGAAGGACGTCTACGTGCTCGTCGATGGTGATTGGATCGACGATGTCGCCACGCCTGGCGGAGCACCCGATCGGCCGCAACGCCCCCGCTGGCGTCTCGATCGTCCCGTCGTGTCGAGCTACTGGCCGGCCAAGGGCAAGCCAGGCACGAAGATCAAGATCCACGGTCGTAACTTCGGCAATGACACGATGGTGATGTGGGGCTCGACGCAGATCACGGCGGCGAAGGTGACGCCGACGGAGATCACGTTCCAGGTCCCGGCGACCGCCGCATCGGGGATGATCTCGCTGCGGCCGACCGGGGGTCGGCGGCTCCAGGTCGGCGCATTCGAGGTCGCAGCGGCTTATGACGCCGACGCCGAGTGGCGCAAGCTGGAGGATGAGCGGCGGCGCCGCGCCGAGCAAGCGTGGGCCGATCGCCAGAAGCAGCTCGCAAAAGACCGCGCCGCCCGGGAAGCGGCGGTGCGCCAGCGCTGGCAGGAACGCGACGCGAATCGCGAACGCCGGCGTGCAGAGCGTGTCGCCGAGCTACGCGCGAAATGGGAAGCGAGCTTCCTCGCCGACGAAGAAACCCAGACCGAGCTGACGCTTCATGCGCAACGACTCGCGCAACTGGAGCGAATGCGCGACCTCGTCGAGGTTTCGCAAAACAGCAAGCTCGCAATCCGCATCGACGTCGCGCAAGACCGCGAGATCGATCGTCACACGCAGCGAATGGCGGCGCTCAAGGCCGCATTCCTCATCAAGTAGGAGATCCCATGGTTCGCATGACATCGATACTGTTAGTCGGCGCGCTGCTCGGCGCCGGGTGCGGCAAGAAGAAAGACGAGGCGGCGCCGCCAGCGGCCACGCCGAGCGAACCGACACCGACCGCGACGACGACCGCTGGGTCGGGTAGCGGAGCGCTGGATGCCGGCGCAGGCGCAGCGGCAACCCCCGCGGGTGGCGAGGTGCCTACCGAGATGGACTTCGAGGACGAAGCGAGCGCGAAGATCACCGATAAGAACCTCGAAGCCGAGGTCAAGGCGCTCGAAAAAGAGCTCGAGAAGTAGCCCGCGCTAGCGAGCCGCGGCGGTCACGCGAGCTTGCGGCGGCGCAACGAGACCAGCCCACCGAGCATGGTCATCAGCAGCGCCGCACCACCGGCACCACCACCTGCTGCACATCCACCGGCCTCGGGTACTTCGTTCGCCAGCGTGCCGGGGTCGTCCGCGGGCGAATCGCCGAGCGCGCCGGAGGCCGCGACGCAGTCCGAGTACGGGCGGGAACCGAGATCGGCGAAGCGCGTGTGCATGAACGCCGTGCCCCGAATGACCAGATCGACCTGCTCCTTGAGCGAGGTCGTACAGGTCTGCGCCTGATCGTCGATGTGATCGATGCGGGTCGCCTTGACCGTAATGTCGACGAGCTCGGTGGGGTTGTTCGCGTCGATGATCGTCGACGGCGAATGCTCCGCATCGCACACGCCCGACGCAACGCACGGCGCGCCGGCACCGATGTTCTGGTGGTTTAGCAGCGTGATCTTCGCGAGCTCGGGAATCAGCACCTTCAAGAACGTGAGGCTGTAGTCCGCGGACGAGCAAATCACGGTCTGAGCGTTGAGGGCGATCTCGACCGGAGTCGTGGTTTCGTGAACCACGGTTTCCTTGCTGGTCACCGCCGCGCTGGCGACGGACAGCGAGCCAAGGCCGAGGCCAACGAACGCGAGCGAGGTGAAGGCGAGCTGACGCATGAGGAGTCTCCTGAGAGGTAGTCGGGGGAGCTGTGACGTACTACGCCGCCTTCGATATCTGAAGACAATGATTTAAATGGTCATCATAAATAATGTTTATGGTACGTTGGCTCATCGACCGTCGCGCGCAACAGGTTCGTGACTTCGACGCAGCCAGCCTCGCCGCGCTGCTCGCGGTGATCGACACCGGCAGCTTCACCGCGGCTGCGCAAGCGCTTGGGATCAGCCAACCGGCCGTGAGCCTGGCGATCAAGCGACTCGAGGAGCGGCTCGGGACCGCCCTGCTCGTCCGCACCCGCAAGCGGATCGCGCCGTCGCGTCCGGGCGAGCTACTCGCGGCCGGTGCGCGCCGGGCGTTCGAAGCGCTGGGCAATGCGGTCGCCCAGATCGCCGACGAGCACGCCGAGCCATCCGGGCGCGTCGTGCTCGGCTGCCACGAGAGCCTCGCGGCGTATTCGCTCCCCGTGTTCATGGCGCGGTTCCTCCGCGACTATCCCAAGGTCGAGCTCAAACTGTGGAACGGCCGCTCGCAACAAGTCCAGAGCGAGTTGGTCGACGGCCGTGTCGATCTCGCGCTCATCGTCAATCCCAACGAGCATCCCGATACCATCATCGTGCCGCTGTTCGATGACTCGGTGGAGCTGTTCCACTGCGTCGCGTCGCGGCGATCGGCCGATGCCACGGCGTTGGTCGCATCGTTGCCGCTGATCTACGTTCCCGAGCTGGCACAGAGTCAGTCGATCCTCGCGGAGCTGCAAAACCGCCGGATCACCGCGCCACGGCTCCTGCCGTGCTCTAGCCTCGAGCTGGTCAAGAGCCTGGTGCTCGATGAAGTCGGCGTTGGGATCCTGCCGCGCCGCGTGGCGCAACACGGGATCCGCAAGCGACTGCACTCGCTGTCTCCGCCGTTCCCGCTGTATCGCGATCGGATCGCGCTGGTTCGCCGCTACGACGCGCCACCCACCGCGGCGATCCGCGTGGTGATCGACGAGCTCTCGGCCCACGGGAAGACCATGCGGTGAGTCATGGTGGCTGCGCCGGGGTCGCCTCGTCGTATGGCGCAAACGGCTCCGCCGATTGGCGCTTGGCATTGAGCTCCAGCAGCTCCGCAGGCGTATAGGCGTTCGGTCCGCTCAACCGAGCGCGAATGATCGCCAGGATGTAGGCGCGCGCCGATGCTCCGGCGGTCGTCTCGTCTTTGGTACCGGTCTCGAGACAGTCGTCCCACAGCTCGAACATGCCCTGCTTGCGCGCGCCCAGATCGCTCGTCGTCGCCCACAGCCGGTCGACGTTCTGGCGCGCGTACAACACCGAGCGCTCGAGACGATCGGCGCGATAGCGCTCGCCGACCGCCACTCGCTGAGCGCGCGTGCGATCGAGGTACGCGAGCTTGGCGCGAGCATATGGATCGATCCCAAGTTCGAGCATCAGCTTGTCCTGATAGTCGAGCGCTCCGCGCTTGGTCTCGAGCTCGACCCGGCCGTCCGCGGCGATCCGAGCGCGAAATGTTCGCTTCTCGGTCCTGTAGGTGCCACCACCCGCGGGCTGCAGCTCCTCCTCGGCGCGGTTTCGAAGCAAGCCGGCGAGTCGCTCGCGCATCCCTGCGAGCTGCTCCGGGTCGTATCGCCCGGCACGCGATAGCTGCTGGCGCAGCTCGGTGATCTCGTTGCCGATCCGCTCGCCGGGAAGATCTGGCGGCGGCGCGAGTGGCTTCGAATTCTCGAGGAACGTACCGAGAAAGTCGCCGGAGAGTCCGGTTAGCGGAGCCGGCCCGTGGCGCATCGTCATCCACGGCGAACGCGAGCTGCCAGGAGGATCCGGCGACGACGAGTCCGCATCACCGGCCCTATCGGAGCCATCCCGAGCGTTGCGCGATCCCGCATCGCGCTGCGGTGATCGCCATGGTGAAGTGGCGCCCTGGTCCAGACCGCCCGCCGAGTCAACAGCAGGTGCGGGAAGCAACACGACATCGAACGTCAGCGCGTCCGGAGCCGGGACCGCAACCACCTTCGATGGTGGACGAGCCGGCGGCGCGGGGATTCGGTCGCAGCGCCCGAGTAACGCTACGTGAGCGACGACCGAACCAACCCCGGCGATGATCGATGCGTGTGCTCGGCCACGCACGAAGATGTGACCATCGTGGCCTCGTCAAGGTTGCCCGATGCCGCCCCGCGGCGCGCTCACTCACCCCACTGGAAATCGGACGGCGACAGCCGCTCGATCTCGCTGAGGCATACTGGGAACCACCAGCCGACGAACACTTCGATGTCCGTGGTGCACCAGGTCGGGCTCCCGCCGACCAGCTCCGAGCACACGAAGTCGCGCGCGTTCGCCATCACGCTATAGTCGCGCGAGCAACCCATGTACGCGTCGTCGATCTCGTCTTGGGTCACTGGATTCGACGCGTCGGCATCCGAGTGGGCGTCGTTGACGGTGTCGTATACGCACTGTTGCAATGGCTCGCTGAAGTCGCTGCACACCAGCTCCGCGGTGTTCGGCGCACAGTTGCCCGAGTTGCAGGTCAGGCCGAGCTGGAACGCACCGCGCCCAGCGCCGTTGGCGGTTCCGACGACAACGAGGTATTCGCCTTCCGTCGCGAGGACCAGGTCAGAGATCTTCGCGTTGTTGCGGCACCCGGAGTCGTTGTCGATCGCAAGCGCATCGGACTCCGGCGTGATGTTGGGTCCGTAGACGAACAGCGTGGTGTCGGGCTCATCGCTGCCTGCCGAGGACAGGCAGATCATTTCAAGGCTTACCGAAGCGCCGGCTGCCGCCGAGATCCGGTAGCCGAAGAATTGAAAGTCGCCGGTGAACTCGCCGGAAACGTAGCCGCCGAAGTCGATCGATCCGGCGAGCGTGATCGCACCGACGTTGACGTCGGACTTGCTATCGACGACCGGCATGAGAACGTCGTCATCCGACGATCCGCCCGTGCACGCCGACGCAACGAGAACGCTAAGCAACGCTTTCTTCATCAGGGTGGCGGACCATCAGCAACGATCGCACCACTCGATCCCCTGCCTAGATCGCGAGCTACCTAGTCGAAATCACACAACTGGGTGTTGCGTGATCGGCAACACGACCCAACGCCCCCGGCCGAAGCGATCGCCAGGGGAACTTGTCACCGGTGCCCATCGACGACTGCGGTGCCGACTGCTGTTTGATCACGAGGTGCTAGCCTGCGCAAATGATCCGTGAGGACTACATCATGCGGCTGATCCGGCAGTTCGCCGAGGCGCTGAAGCGCATCGTTGCCGCGAATCGCGCCCAGAACTACGCCGCCGCGATCGACGAGACCGGCCGCGCCTGGGAGACCGTGCTCGGCCACCCACGCGAGCTCGTCGAGGTGCTCGACGGTCCGACGCTCGCCGGGATGTTGCGCGAGCCCGAGAAGATTCGCGTCGGGGCCGAGCTGTTAGTCGAAGAGGGCCGCGCCCATGCTGGCCGAGGCAACCCGGTCCACGCGGCGGTATGTTACCGACGTGCACTCGAGCTGTACCTCGAGGCGCGCGCCATCCAACCGATCGAGCACGACGATGAGGCGATCCTCGAGCTCTCGCGCGAGGTGCCGGCGTCGCAACTGGATCCGCGGTACCGCGCATAGACGAGCGCATCCGCGAACGCACTGACTGCGCGTCGAGATCTGGTGCGAACCAGCTGCGCAGAGCAGCGGCGGCGCGCTTGCCGAACGTGGCGTGCTGATCAGCTCGCTGGGCGCCGGCTGCGCCGCTGAAGCTCGCCTAGTCGTTTTGGCTACCAAAGCCGTGGCCCGCCGCGTGCACCACGATCGAGCAGCGCGCGACGGCGACATACCAACCGGCGACGGAGCGCGTAACGAGGAGACCGTGATGACTCGACTCGACACCGTGTTGCGCTCTGCGATCGCGATCGCCGCGCTGAGTTGGAGTGCAGCCGGCGACGCATCTGGACAACCCGCGGCGGAGCCCACGTGCCCACGCGCGCTGCTCGGCGCGGAGCTGTCGCTGGCACCTGCCACCGACGGCGTGTCACTCGAGTTCACGAGTCCACGCCGCGCCCACGTCAAGGAGCTCCGCCGGCTGGTCCGGAACATGGCCGCCGCCGTTCAGGGTCAACTCGACCAGCTGACCATGTCGACCGACGTCATGCCGCCGGCACACGCCGCCGTCCCGCAGATGACGATCTCGATCGCCGACGTGGGCTCGGGGGCGCGAGTGACCGTGCGAGCGGTACGCAACGAGGATGTACGCGTGATCCGTCGCTTGGCGCTCGAGTTCGACCAGTTCTGGGCGCAATTCGATTGCGTCATCAAGCCCAACGCCTGAACGGCCGGTCCCGGGGTCGCACCGCATTCTGCGAGGCCGCGTTCGGCGAAGCCATCGTGCATAATCCCGGGTGGTGCCACCGCGCTGGGAGCTGTCATGCAGGTCGTGATCCGCCTCGCGATCCTTGCCGTGCTCATCTTGTACGTGTGGCATCGGCTGGTCGTGCGAACTCGCCTGACCGGCAATGCAAGGCTCGCCGCGAGCGCCGGCGTTGCGCTCGTGATCGGTCCGATGGCGTTCGTGATGGCCGCCAGTCCCGCAGGGCCGCCACAGGCGAGCGGTTGGGTCGCATGGCCTGCATTTATCGGATGGGCGATGTTTGCGTTGACGTTCATCAGCCTGCTGGTGATCGACATCGCGTGGCTGATCGGATGGCTCGTGGGCAAGCTGGTGCGCCGCGGCGCGCCGACCGATCCCGACCGGCGCCAGGCGCTCGCGCGGATCACCGGCGGCGTGGTTTCGACCGCAGTGGTTGGCTACGTTGGACTTGGCGCCGCGCGCGCGCTCGGCGACCCAGAGATCGTCGACGTGCCGGTGCAACTCAAGCGGCTGCCACCCGCGCTCGACGGGTTCACGATCGTGCAGCTCACCGACATCCACGTCGGCATGACGGTCCGCCGCGGGTTCGTCGAGGACTTGGTCCGCAGAACCAACGCGCTCGGCGGCGACATGATCGTGCTAACCGGTGACTTCGTCGACGGCACGGTAGACGAGCTACGCGACGACGTCGCACCGTTGGGCGAATTGCGCGCCCGCTATGGCGTTTACTTCGTGACGGGCAACCACGAGTACTATTGCGGTGGCGACGCGTGGGTCGCGCACATCCGCTCGCTCGGAATTCGGGTGCTTCGCAACGAGCGCGTCGAGATCCGGCGCAACGACGGCGTGTTCGATCTCGCAGGCATCGATGACTACGGCGCCCGGAAGTTCGCACCGGATCACGGCGCCGATGTCGCGCGCGCCCTCGCCGGACGCGATCCGGCGCGCTGTGTGGTCCTGCTCGCGCACCAACCGCGACAAGTTCACGATGCCGCTCGCCACGACGTCGATCTTCAGCTGTCGGGGCATACCCATGGTGGCCAAGTCTGGCCGTGGCACTATTTGGTCTCGCTCCAGCAAGGCGGCTTGCTCGCCGGACGCTACACGATCGGATCGACCCAGCTCTACGTGAGTCGCGGGCCGAGCTATTGGGGACCACCCGTCCGCGTCGGTGCGCCGCCTGAGATCACGCGGGTGATCCTCAAGACGGTCGCATAGCGCTACGGCTTGTAGTGAAGCAGCAACCCGTCATCGCCGCCCGCCCAGACGTCGGTGGCCGAGATTGCGCCAAGCGCGCGGATCGTGCGCGTCGTGCCAGTCTGCTGGAGCACCCACGAGCTACCAGCGCGCTTGAGCAACACGCCGTTGGCGCCGGCCGCCCATACCGTATTGCCCACCCCGGTCACCGCGAGCAGATCGTGGGTCACGCCGCTGGGCGAAGCCGACCACGTCTGACCGTCGTAGTGGACGATCACACCGTCATCGCCGACAGCCCACACATCCGTCGCGCTGCGCGCCCAGACCGAGCGCAAGAACGCGGTCGTGGGCACATTGCTCTGACGTGTCCACTGCAAACCATCATAGAAGCCCACCAACGGCGCCGCGGTATCGGAGCTGCTCCCATCATCGCCGTCATAGCCAACCGCCCACACCGCGTTCCATGCGACCGCCGAAACGCTCAGGAATCGCCACGGGGAGTCGAACACGTCGCCGAATTCAACGGCGGTCCATGCCCCGCCATCGAAATGCGATGCCCTCGCCCGCTCCGAGGTCGATGAACCGACCACCCAGATATCCGAGCTCGAGATCGTCGCGATCGATGACCAGTCGTAAGGCGACGTCCCAGCGATCACCAACGCGCCATTTATCCACTTGTAGATGTCGCCATCCCGACTCGATAGCCAGACGTCACCTCCCACCGAGCTCACAGCGGAGAGCGGCAGCGAGCTGGTCGTCGCGAGCTTCCAGTTCACACCATCGAAGTGGAGCAGCCGTGCCTCGTAGGGCGTCGTCCAGTTCGAGGCGATCGCCCACGCTTCGCTCGGGCCCGCCCAGATCGATCGGATGTCGAAGTTCCCTGCCAACGTCGGCGCAAGCGTGCGGCACCACTTCGATGCGGTGCACGCCAATTCGTCACACGTGCCATGACTAAATGCGCCACACTGCTCCGCGCCGGTGCAGGTGCCACATGACACCGTGCGCTCGACGCCGCAGCGATCGGTCAGCGACGTCGAGCCACACTCGATCAGCGACGCCGCAGCACAAACCTCGGCGTCGGTCTCGGCTCGGCAGCCGCATTGATTGTCAACGCCGCCGCCGCCACACCAATTCAATCCTTCGCAGCCGCCACACTGAAGCCGGCCACCGCAGCCATTCGACACCATGCCGCAATGATTCGGCTCGCACTGCTCGACCATCGGCGTGCAGCCATCCGACACGAACACATCCACACCGCCGTCGTTCAGCACGATCGGTGGCAGGCACGCGCCATCGCGGCACTCGAGCCCATTGAGACATTCCGACTCGTCGACACACGGGTTGTGCAGTCCGCTATCGCCGCCGCATCCGGTGAGCGCGAGCGCGGCTGCAACACCACTGATCACCAGCAACTTCGTTTGGAGCATGGTCGTGTTTCTCAGGAGGTCCGACGCCGCACAGGCGTAGCCGGCCCCGTCGCGTATCGCACCCAGGCGGCGTGCGTCAACGTGCTCGAAATCACAGCGTCCGGCAGCGCAGGCGGTTCGACGCGTTAGGCGATTCGCCGACTGGCCGCAGGCAGCCGCGGTGGACGCGTACCGCGCAGGGTCGCTCCGACGACCGGACAGTAGGCGAGCTCGTCACCACTGCGCGTGGATCGCAACAACAGTCCGCCACGGCTCATGTCACCGCGACCTACGAACGTCTCGGGAAACACCAGCGCATCACCGAACACCTCGACGAGCGTATCGATGTATTTACCGGTGGCGATGCTTCCGAGCAGCACGACGCGGGCATCACGGCCGCATTGGTGAACGACCAGCTCGGCGTCACGTCGCAGCGGTGTCACGAACGCCGGACTCTCGACATCGATCGCCCCCATCGCGGCGAGCTCGCTGGCCGAGAGCAAGTAGTGAGGCGATCGCAAGCCGAGCCCCGGCGCCATCACGAGGGCGGTGCCGAACCGTTCGGCGTACGCGAGCTTGCCGCGGAAGTACAGCGCTGATAGCCAGCTCATGACCTCGCCCAGCGTCGCGCCGTGTTCCCACAGCCGGCGGCCGAGCTCCGAGCGCTTCGACCGAACCAGCGATGCCGCGCGCTCGCCGCTGCAGCGCGCCGGGCTGAGCAAAAACACCGTCGCGATCATCGCGTGATGTGTAGCGCACTCCGAGCGCGAATGCTGGCAAGCTCGCGGTGATGACTCCTCGTGCGCAGCAATGGATCGACGAGCTCGGCCTCGCGCCGCATCCCGAGGGCGGATTTTTTCGCGAGACGTTTCGATCGGCGCAGCGGATCGCGACGCCGCGCGGTGACCGCGCTGCTTCGACCGCGATCTATTTCTTGCTGCCCGAGGCCAGCTTTTCGGCGTTTCATCGCGTTAGCTCCGACGAGGTCTGGCACCTCTACGATGGCGCGTTGCAGCTTCACATGATCGACGACCGAGGCGCGACGCTCGTGAATCTGACGCAGCAACGGCCGCAAGCGGTCGTGCCCGCCGGTGTCTGGCAAGCCGCGCGGCCGCTCGGTAGTCATGCGCTGTGCGGTTGCACCGTCGCTCCAGGATTCGAGTTCGCCGACTTCGAGCTGCCGACCACCCAGCAGCTCGTAGACCAATTCCCGCAACACGCCGCCGTGATTCGCAGCTTGACGCGGTGACGAATTCCCGCGGCTGTCCCGGCAGTTCGCAGATTGCGAAGCATTCGATGTTGACGCGATCGGCGAGTTGCTTTACTTGTAGCGGCTCGTCGGGCGCTACGCGCTCACGCAAAACCGGGATCGCGTTGCACGCTCGGTCGACCAGGTAAGGTCGTCACTCGTGCGTGTCCTCCAAGCGATGTTCCGGGAGCGAACGCTCTCGACGAACCGTGATCTGAAGGTTCGACTCCTTCCGCCTCCACACACGTTCGGAGGCGTGGCGGAACGGTAAACGCACTGGGCCTGCTCATCCCAGCATCACAGCTGTCTTGGACACAGCCAAAAAAACCTGAGCTGGTCGTCGTCGGCGTTCGCCCGGAAGGGTTCGCCCGACCACGTACTGTCGAGCTCGACGCGTGCCTGCGTGCCAACGTGCTCGCGCCAGCGCCAACGGCGTCCGCGCATCCACCGAAGCGATGTAGCTCGCGCCCCACCTCGGCACTCCGGCGCAATCGCGCAACCGCTCGTTCGCACACCAGCGTACGAGCCACGGCGCGCCGGCGGCCGCAGACGGCGACCACCTTTCGCTTCGTCGTTTTCATCAAGGAGCAGTCCGATGTTTCACAACGTTGTCATCTCCCTCAACGAGCGCGCCATGCTGGTGCGCGACGGCAAGGCAACCCGCGCGATCGGTCCCGGTCGCTACACGCTGTGGCACCGCTACGAGGTCGTGCGCTGGAACATCGACGAGCTCGTGTTCACCGCACCCGCTGCGGTGATCGCGATGATCCCGGCCGATTGGTATCAGCTCGTTCGCGTCGAGCCGACCCAGCGCGCGGTGGTCTACCGCGACGAACGGCCGATCAAGTTCCTTCGTCCGGGTGTCCACCGCGTGTGGGCCCTGGATCAGGGCGTGCTGGTTCGCGCGTACGACGTCACCGAGCCGGCACCCGAGCTGACCGATGAGCTGCGCACGGTGATTCCGGCAGCGGAGCTGGTCGAGGCGCAGGTTCGCCAGTACGAGCGCGGTCTCAAGTACCTGCAGGGTCGGTTCGAGGCGGTCCTCGAGCCGGGTCGCTACGCATTCTGGAACCATCCGGCTGCACGCGTCGCCGTGCAGGTCATCGACACTCGCGTCCAGCAGCTGAAGATCGAGGGCCAGGAGCTGATGACCAAGGACAAGGTCACGCTTCGGCTCACACTCACCGCCGAGTACGCGGCGGTCGACGCGCCGACCGCCGTGCATACGGTGGCCGACGTGAAGGACGCGCTGTACCTCGCGGTTCAGCTCGCCGCACGCGAGTTCGTCGCGGGCGTAACGCTCGATGATCTGCTCGAGGGCCGCGAGGCCCTGACCAAGTACCTCGACGCGCAGGTCATGCCGCGTGCCGAGGCATTTGGTGTACGGGTTCATCGCGTCGGCGTGAAGGACGTGATCCTGCCCGGCGAGATGAAGATCCTGCTCAACAAGGTGATCGAGGCCGAGAAGGCAGCAGCAGCCAACGTGATCCTGCGCCGCGAGGATGCCGCGGCGACCCGGAACATGGCGAACACCGCGAAGGTGATCGCCGAGAACCCGGTGCTGATGCGGCTCAAGGAGCTCGAGACCATGAAGGAGATCGCCGAGCACATCGACGAGATCAAGCTGGTCATGGGCACCGACGGCCTCGCACGGCTGCCGCTAGGTGGAATCGTCGACGGTGGCGCGACGGGTGGGTGACTCCCACCGAGCTGAAACGCGGCTCCCCAGGCGACGGTAAACGCCATTTACGTGCGGTTGCCAAACGCAGTAGCCACGCCGGACTGACTGCATTCGCGCAGTTGGCTCCGGCGTGGCGCTTGCTATTCGGTGTCCGAACTATGACGCACTTCATTTCAGTCGCCGCTCGTTGGTTAACCGTGTTTGCAGTCGTCTCATCGTCCGTCGCCGGATGCGCGACAAACGACGAGCCCGACGATGGATCCGATAACCAAGGTCAACCCGGTGGCGGGGGTAAGGCCGACGGCGATGACACGGTCATCGAGCGAGGCGTCGCAATTCCGTTTCGCATCGAAGTTGGCGAAACCCTGAACTTCGCGATCGACGTTCCGTCGGGCGCGAGCTTCCTCGGCGCGCGTGCGTTCGACATGCACAACGGCTGGCTCCAGGTCTACCTCAACAAAGGCGAGCCGGGGAGCGAGGATTCGAACGCCGACAAAGACGATTCGTCGTATCAACCCGAAGTCGCCTTGTCATTTCTCGGCGGCTTTGTTGGTGGTGTCGAAAACTATAGTGGGAGTGGCGGCGGGCGTTGGTACGTAACGCTGACGCACTCGGTCAACGACGACATGCCGGAGACGATGGAAGGCACGCTGGTGGTCGACTACTTGGTGCTCGACGACTGGTACAGCTCTGGCCCGCTCGAGCCCGGAGTTCCGGTCACGTCGATCGGCGCGTTCACCTACGGCGGTACATGGCCGGTCAGGCACCCGTCGTACACGTTCCAGGTGCCTGACGGCTCGAAGGGCAAGCTCTCGATCAGCGAAGGCTTCGGGTCCGCAGACATCTTGATCTACGATTCCATCAACGGCGGCGACCCGATCACCACGTTCTACACCGTGCCGTACGACACAACCGACGTCGAGCTCGCACCGGGTAGCTACGAGATCATCGCTGCCACGGCCTGCACGATCGAGTGCCACTCGTTCTGGGGCGTCGACATCGTCGCAAACCTCGTGACCGAGCCCGCACCGGAATGACCGAGTGCGTGTCAAAGCGCCGGTCTCGCGCTGCTCGGCGAGCTGATCACCGAGCCAGCGCCCGAGTCATCCTGGATCACTGGGCCAGGTAGCCGCCGTCGACGGGATAGCACCCGCCCGTCACGAACGATGCCTTGTCCGAAGCGAGCCAGGTAACGAGCTCCGCAACCTCGGGTGCCGTGCCAAGGCGTCCCAGCGGATGCGTCGACGCGAGCGCCTTGATCGCATCTCCGCTCATCGTCCGCTCCAACAGCGGCGTCTTGATGAAGCCCGGCGCGACCGCGTTGATCCGGATGTTCTGCGGCCCGTATTCGAGCGCAGCGTTCTGGGTCAACCCGATCACGCCGTGCTTCGCAGCGACGTACGCCGCGGAGTGACGAAACCCGACTTGGCCGAGCACCGACGCGATATTGATGATCGAGCCACCACCGCGAACGAGCATCGCCGGCAGTTGAAACCGCATGCCGTAGAACACGCCGCTGAGGTTGATCGCGATGACCGAATCCCACCCATCGATCGGGTATTCGCCGAGTGGCGCCGCGGGGCCTCCGATGCCGGCGTTGTTGACTGCGATGTCGAGCCCCCCGAACGCCTTGACGGTCGCCGCGACCAACCCCTCGCTCTCGGTTGGTTTCGACGTATCGGCGTGGATGTAGCTGGCGGGCACGCCGCGGTCGCGGAGTCGCGCTGCGGTCTCGGTGCCGCCTTTGTCGTTGACGTCCGACACGACCACGCGGGCGCCTTCCGCGGCGAGTTGATAGGCGATTTCACGGCCGATCCCCGAACCGCCGCCCGTCACGATCGCGACCTTGCCGTTGAGCAGTTTTTGCATGCGGTCCTCCTTCGTTTCCCAACACCGAAGTGCATCGCACGTACCGTTTCGAGGCAGCGCAATCTCCGCGCGTGCCGCGGCGTCACCCGACGCGCCCGCAAGCTCGTCGTCGGCGTGGGTCGAGCGAGGTCGCGAGCGAACTACTGCGCGACCGTCAGCTGATACTGAATCGTGCGCTTGGTGCCATCGCCGTACTCGACGTGCATGTCGATCGTGTGCGAGCCCGATGACAACGGTTTGATCATGAAACCGCGGCCGTATTGCACGGAACGATAGAGTCCCGCGGCAACGTCCTCGAGGCCGAACGCGGCCTCCTGGAAGCTGTCCTCAGGAAGCTCGAACGCAAACTCGGGAGATTCGACCAGAAACCGATCGGGATTGTGGATCGGATGGCCGTCGACCTCGATATCGAGCACGAGGGTCGGAGAGATGATCTCCCACTCGATGGCGCACTGGCGGAGCCCGTTGTACGAGGTTCCAAAGTCGGTCATCCCAACCATCGAGGCGCCCGGAATCGTCGAGCACTCGCCGCCGCCATTGACGAAGAAGATCGCGGTGTCCGAGGGGATCGTGCACGTCCGCACGGTTAGATCTTCGCTGACCGAAAACGCCGACAAGAACCAGACGGGACCGGAATTGCCGGCGCTGCAGTCAGCGCCGTTGACCGGGTGCTGCGCCCACGGAATTTCATATTGCCAGGTCCAGTACCACGCGCTCCATTCACCGAGCGTCAGTCCGTAATACGCATCCTTGGGATCGACGAGACGGACGCCACCACCGATCTCTTCACTGGTGTCGCCGAGCTCATCGTCTCCACCATCTACGCAACCAATGATTAACGGCACCAGGGCCAAAACACCAACGCGAGCCACGTACGACACAGGTCCTCCAGAGCTGAGAGTTGCGGCCACGCGGAAATCCGAGTGGCTCTGCTGGTAAAGACCGGCGCTGCCGAGCTTCATGCACAAAACGTCGAGAATTCTCGCTAACCTGGTCTATTCACTCGGATTACCGAGCAGCGTGCGTAGGCTAAGCTCGATCTGACTCTTCATCAGCCGCAGCAGGCTTTCGATTTCGTGCGGATTGCCTCCGAGTCGTTCGAGCAAGCCGCGGCGAGCTTCATCGAGCAGCTTGTCCTGCGCGGCCTTGATCCACCGCGACACCGTGGGTTGGGTGACCTTGTACAACCCGGCGATCCGGTCCATCCGCAGGCCGTCGACGTAGTAATAGCGAAGCAGGTTGCGCTCGCGCGCCTCGAGCGCGGCGAACGCGGCGCGAAACGCGGCGCTGAATAACGACCGGTAGCTGGCCTTGAGAAAATCGAGCTCGGTGTCCACGCCGAGCAACGGCCAGTTACCCGTCTCGGGATCGAGCTCGATGTCGTCGCGGGTGTCGCCGATCAAATCGATGAGCTCGCGCACCGCGATCACGCGCAACCATCGCGTCAACGGACCCAGGCCCGAATAGTCGGCGATACGCGGTGGCTCCCCCTCGCCGCGAACGACCAACAAGCGAGCGCGCAGCACCTGCGCGAGCTCGTCCAGGACGGACTGCGAATGCCGCCGCTTGAGCGCGTGAACGACGGGCGTGAGGATCGCGCGCTCGAAGTGGTCCAGCGCGCGCGGATCTCCCAACGTGCAACCGCATGCGAGATAGATGTCCGACACCACCGCGCGGCGCAACGCATCGAGCGGATCGTCGGATACCGTGACGATCCGATCCGCCAGATAGTCGACGAACACCACTGGAGCCAGCGCAACGCCCGACCACGTCGCTAGCGCCTCGTCAACAAGTTGTTGGAGCCTGCGCTCGATCGCTTGCCGGTCCGCCACCTCGCCAGCGCGACCAAACCGTCGAAGTAGCCCATCCGCGAGTGGAAACTGGTCCATGGGCGGGTAGTCAAAACCTAACACGAGCTCCCCCTCCGCTCGTCCTCGCTCGCGGTTCCGAAGGTTTGCACGCAGGGCCGCTTGGCACTGCGCTTGCTGCTGTCGCCCTTGTGGCTTGCCTCGCCCATCAGACGCTCGTCGAGCTGGTCGGCGATGGCCTGTCCGAGCGCAAGCGGCTCGAGGTCGAGCACCACATCGACGAATGTCCGCGGTGTCGTAAAGCCGTGGCCGAACTGATCGCCTCGGGTTCGGTCCCACGCGTTCCGGCGTCCGAGGAATTGGCTCCCGGTGGCCAGCTCGGAACCTACGCACTGTTGAGCGTGGTCGGCGCGGGCGCGATGGGAACGGTGTACGCGGCGCGCGACACCACGCTCGAGCGACGCGTCGCCATCAAGCTATTGCACGCGCGTCATGATGATGGGCAGGTGCGAAGTCGCTTGCTTCGCGAAGCCCAAGCGATGGCAAGACTGTCCCATCCCAACGTGGTCTCCGTGCACCACGCCGGCGTGATCGACAACCGGGTCTATCTGGTCATGGAGCTCGTCGAAGGCACCACGCTGCGGGCGTGGAGTGAGCAAGCACATCGCACGTGTCAGGACATCGTGCAGGTATTTCTGCAGGCGGGTGCCGGGATCGCCGCGGCGCACGAGACTGGAATCATCCATCGCGACTTCAAGCCCGAGAACGTGCTCGTGGGGATCAACCAGCGGATCTGCGTAACCGATTTCGGCCTCGCTGCGGTCGTGGATCCAGCAAGCCAGCCGTTCGGCCACGACGACGCTCCGAGCGGCGTGCGTTCCGAGCCGACTCACCCGATGACCCGCACCGGCGCGATGGTCGGCACGCCGGCATATATGGCGCCCGAGCAGATGACCCACCAGCGCGTCGGGCCCGCGGCCGATCAATTTGCATTCTGCGTCGCGTTGTACGAGCTGCTCCACGGGCATCGCCCGTTTGCCGGCGAAACCATCGAGGAGCTTCACGCGGCGATCCAAGCCGATCGGGTACGGCTGGCTTCAAACCGAGCGGTCCCAGGGTGGCTGTCGCAGATCCTGGTCCGAGGATTGTCGGCATCGCCGGACGCCCGGTTTCCTTCGATGAACGACCTACTCGCAGCCCTGCGATCGGGCGGGCGACACCGAAGGCGAACCATCGGCATCGCCGCTGGAGTCGGGTTCGCAGCAGTTTGCGGCGTGGCCATCTGGGTGATGTCGGCCCAACGCGACCACGCCCGCGAGGCGAGCTGCCACGCCGTCGAAGATCGGTTCGCCGCGCAGTTCGACGACCGCCGGTGGCAAGCGATCGGCACCGCGTTCCTCGCCACCGGCGTCAACCACGCTGTGACGTCGTGGGATCGGACACGCGGGCTGTTGCGGCCCTACGCCGACGAGTGGCAGCGCGCGCACGCAGCGATCTGTGCGAGCAACGACGGATCCGGCGATGCCAGGTCGCGGCGGCTCGAATGTCTGGCGGATGCCGAGCAGCAGCTCACCGCGCTGACGCGACTGCTCGAAGCCGCCGATCCAACCACCGTCGAGCGTGCGACCAACGCCGCGGCGTTCTTGCCGAACCTATCCGCGTGCACCGATGCTCGACGAGCTCCCGCCCGACGCGAACCGCTGGGTCCCACGGTTCGGCCTGGAGCGGCACGGCTGCGCGAGCGCATCGCCACCGCGAAGATGCAACTGCTCCTCGGCCAACGCGCGGCGAGTGCGAAGGCAGGGACGCTCATGCTCGAAGCACACGAGCTCGGCGTCCGAGATCTCGAGCTCGAGGTTCAAGCGTTCGGCAAGCTCGCGAGAGCGCAACTCGACAGCGCGCCATCGCAGGTCATGGGGTTGAGCGATCGATTCGACGGACGCGGTTATCCCGAGCTCGCCATGGGTTGGTGGCGCTGGCTGCACGGCACGCCCTATTCGCGGCATCCACTCAATCCGGCCGCACATGCCAGCTGCGGCGGAGGCCAGACCGGTGCCGTATGGTATCTCGGCGGCGTCTGGTGGGGTGATCAGACCACCGTGCCGCCCCCGATCACTCGACACTGCGTGGTCCCCGCCAACACCGCGCTGTTCTTTCCGATCACGGCAGCGTCGGCGACCACGATCCCCCGCGACAACTGCGGCGATGTCACGCCTGCAGCACTCGCCGCCTGCGCGACCGCCTACCACGACGCTCACGTCATCGCCGAGCTCGAGATCGATGGCATTCCGTTCGCCGAGCTCGAAAAGTTCCGCGTCACGAACCCGCCGTTTCCGCTCCGGCTAACGGACGACAGCTGGATCAGCCACGAAAACCCCGAGGCACGGGCCGGCGACTACGTCGGCGTCGCCGATGGCTTGTACGTGTTGCTCCGACCGTTGCCGCCCGGCGACCACGTGGTCCACTTCTACACCCGCGGCTCCGATGGCTTCACGCTCGATATCGGGTATCGGATCACGGTCGAGCGCGGCTAGCCGAGAGCGGGCGACGTCGCGGCGTGCGCCGGCATCGGCTACGGTCGCTGAGCCAACAGCTCGAGCCGGCGATCGATCTTGGCGAGCAGCTTTGCGTCGGGGTTCATGCTGCGAGCCTGCTGACACGCGGTCTGCGCGTTCGCCCACTGCTCGCCGGCCTCGAACGCCATGCACACGTTGAACTGATACTTCGCATCCGGCACGACCGTGTTCGCTTGCTGAAACGCGGCGAGCGCACCTGCGATGTCGGCGCTTCGCAGCTTTTCCTTGCCCTGCTCGTTGAGCGCTTCGGCTTCGGCGCGCCGGGCGTCGTCGGGCGTCGCGGTGGTGCTCCCGCTGCCTTGGCCGCTGCCTTGACCACTCGGTCCCGGCGGCGGTGGTGTTGGATCCACTCGTGCGAGCCGGGGACCAGCGCATCCCGATTTCGCGAGCAGGTTCGCGATCGACTTCGCGATCTCGTCGACGGCTTCACTTTCGGACGGCGCGCCCCCCATGAGGGTCCCAGACGACTTGCCCTGGATCCGCGCGGTGCCGAGCAACTCGCCACTTTGACCGTCGCTGAGCACGAGCAGCGTGTCGATCATCGCGACACTCGACGGTGATCCCCAGCCCGAGCTCCCCCGGCCGGCGTTGGTGATGTTCAAATCGAGCATCACATCGGCCGGCGCCTGGCCGGGGCGACCGACGTACGCAAACGCGCAGTGCTGCCGCATCTTCGCGACGACCGCTTGCTCGAGGAACTGCGCACGGCCTTGCGATGCGAACGCGGTCGACCGCACGTTGAGCGCGACGGTTCGAAACGCCTGGAGATTCGCGACCGGCATGGTGTTCTCCACCGTCGCAGATGGACGACATCCGACAATCGCAGCGATCAACAACCAGGTAGGAGCTCGCACGTCACCGAGCATATCAGGCCGCCGTTGCTGGTTGCAGCGGACGCCCGCCACACCGCCACTCCATTCCACTCCAGTACGCGCGGAGATCACCGCCACGCGACGGGTACGGGCGGCTCTACGTATGGCTCGCTGGCGCCCGCAATCGCATACACCGCCAAGGTAGCTGCTCGGAACGCCGCGCGGATGACGGTGTATTGATCGAGTAACGGCGCATCGCGATCCAGCGCGCTGGTCGCTTGGGTCAGCGCGATCATCGCGGCGCGTACCCGCTCGGCATCGTCGGTCGACGCTGGCTGCGCGATCGCCAGCACGCGCACCGCCGCATCGAGCGCATCGCCGACGATGTCGCTGTGGCTCGGCGAGCGTTCATGACCGGTCTCGAGCTGCTCGCTGATCGCGCGGATGCGTTGAACGTCCGCCGACGATGATGGCGGCGCGATCGGAGCAAGCGCATCGGCGAGTGCGGCGATCGCACCGACGACGTGTCGATGATCGGTCGCAGGCCGTTCGATGTGCAGCGCGTTGGTCGCAGCGAGCAACGCCTGCGCTTGCGCGGGTGGCGGCGCGGGTTCGGTTTCGACCGGCACGCTACCCTCATCGTTGACTGCGTTGGCCTCGGGGGCGTGGGTCGAGCCGAGCGTCGGGCCCATCGTCGGCGGAGGCATCGGCGTCGCCGGCGTTCGATGACATGCGGTCACGAGACTGAACAGGATGATTGCGCGGGCGTTCATGGTAGCTGGTCATGCACGCCACCGACCATCGCGCTTGTCAGCGCGCGGTCGACGCACGCCCGGCGTCGCGCCGCGGTCGTGCCCATCGGCATCGAGCGAACGCGCTCGCTGTGCGTCGGCGGCGATCAGGTACCGCGGCGTTGCGCGCGAAGCTCGAGCAACGCGAGCCCGAGCCTCTCGTTCTGCGACTCCTCATCGTCGCCCGAAGCGGCGGCGGTCGCGGCTTCCTTGAGCTGTTGGATCGCGCGGCGCAATAAGCCCATCCGTTCGCGCACGAGCTGCATGGAGGCCATGGTGACGGCCTTGAGCTCGGCGACTTCAGCGGCAAGCACTTCGCGTTGCTTCGCGAGCTCGAGCTCGTCGGTGTCAGGTTCGGTCAGGTCGACAACTTCGATGAGGGCCATGGTTGAATTGTGGGGATGCAGCCTACATCCCGACAACCCAATTCTTTCGGCCATGTCGGCGGCATCACTGGCCACTTGAGTTGCCAGTAGCAACGTCGCCAGGTTGCGTGATCCACGCACGCAATCTGCCAGAACGCACGCACCACTTGCGCGCCCGCGTTTACTACTTCTTAACGGGAACCATCAACGAAACGATCGCGCCATACGCATCGGCCCACGCTTTTTCGAGCTTCGGCGACCAATCCTTGCCGGCGACCTCCGCGAGCGTTGCGAGCAAGCTGGCACCAACCCAGTCGTACATCTCGTGCGTGACACCGTAGTCGACGTGCTTGCGTCCGAGATCGCCGAGCGTCTTGGTAAGCCATGGGCCGTCTTCGAGATGACCGACGACCGCAGCGAGCGCGTCCTGCAGCATCTTCTGCTGCTGCTTCGCCGAATTGTGCGAGAACAGCGGCTTCGCCTGAGGGTAGCGCTCGAACAGGATCTCGTAGAACCGCGCCGTCATCATCGGCTCGCGTTCGGCGACCAGCTCAAAGCTCGAGCGCAACAACTGTACATCCAATGTCATGGCGCTAGTGTCCGCCTGTCGTGGGTCGTGCTCAAGGCCCTTTCTCGCTTCTCTCGTCGAGGCGATGCGCGACAAAACGGCGCGCTGAATGATGCAATTCTAGACACGTACGCGCGGACGCCACGAGCACAACGTCGCACCAACTCCGACAGTGCGCAGCGATCTGCGCCGACGCCGAACCGCTCGCTTCGATCATGCGAGCGAGTCACGCACCGGTCGTGATCGGCGCGAGCAGCGGAACCCGCTCCACGCCGTAGCGCGCGGGGCCTTCGCGAAGCCGGCGACGCGCGAGCTTGACGCTCCACATCAGCCACAGCACCGGAAGCGACGCCAACAACTGAACGAGCACGCGCACGCGGCGCGCCCGCGAGCCTTGGTTCCGCAGATCATTCCACACCCAGTCGGCGCACACCAAGTACAACAGGACCACGTACGCTGGGTACAGCGCGACGAACCGGACCGGAAAGTAGTAGCCGATGATGCGATGCAAGAACTCGAACACCCGCTCGCCCAGTGCGGACACGCCGAGCCGGCGCTTGTCCATTCCACCCGGCACGTCGAGTCGCCGGATCATCTTCGCATGTGGATCGAACACCACGTACTCCTCCGGGCGCTTGCCTCGAACGAGTCGGTAGTTGAACGACAGCTCGTCTTCGATTCGCGTGCACTCGTCCCATAGCCCAAAGCGCTCTAGCGTCGAGCGGCGGATCGACACGTTACCGCCATGGACGTTATCGACAACGCGTCGCTGATCGGCAGCGGTGAAGCAGCGTTGCCACATCAGAATCGGCACGAACGAACACACCTGCTCGCGGGCGCGCGCCATATTGCGATATGGCTGTCCGGGCCGCTCGGGGAGCAGCTGGCGCCCGGTGACGGCGAGGCAGTTCGGGTCGTCGAAGTTCGCGAGGTGAGCGGCCAGCCAATGGTCATCGGCCGGCAAGTCGTCGTCGTCCATGAACACCAAGATCTCGCCGCGCGCTGCGCGCGTCCCCGCGTTCCGTGCGCCTGGGCCGCCGAGCGGCGGACGCTTGAGGATCCGCACGCCCGCCGTACGCCAGAGCTCGTCGAGCCTGGCGATGTGCGCGGCGGACAAACGGCGGCTCTGCTCGACCACGACGATCTCGAACGAAGCAACGCCGCGTTGCCCGAGCACCGCCTCGATCAGCTCGATCAGCGCCCCTCCTCGTTCATACGACCGGATCACGACCGAAACCCGTGGCGAGCTGTCCATGGTGGGTACACACGGCAGCCCGCATCCCGTCGTCACGCTGGGTACCCGACCGGGTACGTGTGCGGGCGATGGCCTGGGTCATGCCGCGAGATCCGGAACGACGCGGGGTCGGACCAGCGGATACACCGCACGGTACGCGAGCGCGTAGCCGCCGAGGCCGAGCGCGAGGTTCACGCCCGGATGAAACTGCAGCAGCGGCCGCACCGTCCACAGCAGCATGCCGAGGCCCGCCGAGATCGCCAAGACCTTGCCGTAGTGACGCCACGGCAAGGCATCGCGGATGCCGCCGCCGAACACTCGACCGATCCGGTGGAGCGTGACCAGCCACCCGGGGATCACCGAGATCGCGGTCGCAAGCGCCGGCCCGATCAACCCGAACGCCAGCGTCAACGGGGCGGCCAGCAGCAAGTTCGTGCCGATCGTGAGCGCCCCGGTCACCAACAGCATGCGGCTCTGATCAGTGGCTTGAAGCATCGGGCCATAGGCGGCGATCCGATGCAGCACGATCGCCGTGAAGATCTGGAACGGTCCGGTCGCGCCGGCATATTCGTCGGCGAATAGCAGCAGGATCACGTCGCGCGCCATCACGATCACCGCCATCGCCAGCGGCACCACGATCGCTGCGATCCGCTCGGTCGTGCGGAGCCACAGCTGTTCGAGCGCGCGGAGCTCTCCAGCGGCGTACAGCCGTACGTACGTCACCTGGGTGACTGCCCCGATCGCATACGGGATCAGGGTGATGAGCGGCAACTCGAACGCCGCGACCGTATACGTGCCGAACGCGGCCGCGCCGAGCATGAGCTCGACGATGTATTTGTCGACCAGCGCATTCAGCTTGCCGAGCGTGGCAGACACCCCGGCCGGTACCGCGAACTTCGCGATCTCGACGATCTGAGACCTGTGCCGCCAGCTCGCACCGGCGCGCATCGGGTAGACCTGCCGAACGATCACCAGATGCGCCGCGAGCCGCGACAGCCCCAGCACCGCCATCGCTACCGGAATTGCGTGTGCCGACCATCCGACGGACGCCGGCGCGAGCACCGCGATCATCCTCAACACCGAAAACCCCACATAGAGCGCAGAGGCCGCGCCGGTTCGGCCATGTGCGATCAACTGATTGACGGCTGGCTGGGTGGGAAGCTCGACGATCAGCACGAACGCCAACCACGGCAGGCTCTCGAGCAAGCGAAGACCCGGATCGGCGGCATGCATGATCGCCCCAGCTCCACACGCAAGCACGATCACCGGCGCAGCGAGCGCGAGCAGGATCGCAGACGTCTGGCGCACCGTGGCGCCGGAGCGATCCGGATATCGCCCGAGGAAATAGAACACGGCATCGGGAAGCCCCAGCGATCCGAGCGCGATCGCGGTCTCGTAGATCAGCAGCACCGCGGCGATGAACGACCACTCGTGACGATCATAGAGGTGGTTGCTCGCGACCAGCGTCGCGATCACTAGCCCCATGGCGATCGAGCGGCTCGCGATGTAGACGTTCGCTGCCCGATCGGTTTGGCTCAAGCGGCGTCCCGAATGGTCCGCTCGAGCCCAACCGCGAGCGGAGTCTGGGGCTGCCAGCCGAGCACGGTGGCGGCGCGCTCGACGTCGAGCACGTAGCGCCCGGGCTCGTCGGCACGCGTGGCAAGCTCGCCGAAGCCAAGTAGCTCTTCGCGGGCGCCGATCGCCCGCGCGAGCTGGAGGCACAGCTCGCGAACCGTGGTCTCGCGACCGGTTCCGACATTGATGACACCCGGCGACGGTTCGCGGATCGACAGCGCGTCGACCGCGGCACGCGCCACGTCCTCGACGAAGACGAAGTCGCGGGTCTGGTTGCCATGGGTGAGCGGGACCCGCTCGCCCAGCTGGAGCGCGCGCACCACCTGCGGCACCAACATGTGAGGCGCCTGCCCCGGGCCGTACACCACACCGAGTCGCAGCACGAGCGCAACCCCGCCGGCGGCGGTCGCCGCGTCGATCACCGCGCGCTCACCGGCGAGCTTGGCGCGCGCATACGGCGACGTACCGAGCGGCTCGCCGTCCTCTCGAAATGGCACCGGTGCCGCGCCGTAACATTCGCCGCTCGACAAATAGATCACGCGTCGCGGTTGACAGGCGCGAACCGCGGCCACCGCGGCATCGACGTGAACAACCTGGTTGGCGTCGGGATCCGAGAGCCGGCCGCCGGCCGCCCAGATCAGCGCATCGCATGGCTCGGCGGACGCCCCGCGCCGGAGCGCACAGACCTCGTGCCCGGCCAGCGCGCGAACGATCGCTCGACCGATGAACCCGCTCGCACCTGCGATCACGACTCGCATGTCAGCGAGCTCCGAGGTGGTGCTGATACCAGCGAACGGTTCGCGCCAAGCCTTCGCCGAGTCCGAACCGCGGCGACCAACCCAGCTGCGTCCGCGCTTTGGTCGCGTCGAGGAACTGCTCCTTGATCTCGTGGCTGGCTTGACCGAGCACGATCGGCTCGAGGTCCGGCCGTCCTGCAGCGACCAGCGTCTGGCTGCAGATCTCGCGCACCGTCATCGGCTTCTCGTCCGAGAAATTGAACGCCTCGCCCGTCACCTCGGCGCGTCCGATCTGCGCGGCGGTCGCGAGGTATGCCTCGACGGCGTCTTCGACGTAGACATAGTCGCGAACGAACGACCCGTCGGACCGGATCACCGGCCGTTGCCCGCGCAACGCCGAGCGGATGGTCCCAGGCACGATCCGGTTCCAGTTGAGGTCACCGGGGCCGAACAAGTTTCCGCACCGCGTGATGCACACCGGCACCTGGTAGGTGTCGTAGTAGCTGCGTGCGATCAGATCGGTGCAGCTCTTCGAGCAGTCGTAGGGAAACCGCCCCTCGAGCGGTGCGTCTTCGGTGTATGGCAACGCGAGTTGATCGCCATACGCCTTGTCGGACGACGCGACGACGACCCGCTTGACCAGGGCAGCGTTCCGGCGACACGCCTCGAGCAGGTTGTACGTGCCCCGGACATTGCTCTCCCATGTCGACAGCGGCAACCGGTTGGCGGTGCCGACGATCGCCTGGGCCGCGCAGTGAAACACCGCTTCGCACTCGTACTCGTTGAGCACGCGCTCGAGCAGCAGATAATCCTCGAGCTGCCCGCGCGCGATCGTGACGCGCTCGGCGAGCCCGAGCCGAGCGAACTGGCTGTGTGCAACCTCGTCGCGAACCAGGCATACGACCGAGGCGCCCCGGTCGGTCAGCGCGGCGGCAAGGTGGCTGCCGAGCAACCCGGTCGCACCGGTCACGAATACGCGTCGATCGGTCCAATCAAACGACATCACAGCGTCCTCCACGGAACGCGCCCGGTGGTCCACACCTGCTCGAGCGCCATCAGATCGCGATAGGTGTCCATGCATTGCCAGAACCCGTGATGGTGATGAACCATCAGCTGGCCATCCCGGGCGAGATGCTCGAGCGGCTCGCGCTCGAACATGCACGCATCGTCGTCGGTGACGTAGTCGAGCACCTTGCGATCGAGCACGAAGAACCCGCCGTTGATCACGCCGTGGGCATCGCGCGCCGCGGGCTTCTCGACGAAGCTCTTGACCGCAGCGCCGTCGATCGTGAGCTCACCGAACCGACCCGGTGGCCGTACGCCGGTGACGGTCGCGAGCTTGCCGTGCGCGCGATGGAATGCGACCAAGCGCGGCACGTCGACGTCGGACAGCCCATCGCCGTAGGTCAACATGAACTGATCGCCGCGCAGATAGCGAGCGACGCGTGCGAGCCGTGCACCGGTCATCGCGTGGGCGCCGGTGTCGACACAGGTGACCCGCCAATCGCGACCACCACCCTGATGCAGCTCGAGCCGATCGGGGCCGGATAAGTCGATCGTGAAGTCGCTCGACATCGCGGCGAAGTCGAGGAAGTAGCGCTTGATCACGTCGCCCATGTAGCCGAGGCACAGCACGAAATCCTTGTAGCCATAGCCGGCGTAGAAGCTCATCAAGTGCCAGAGCAGCGGTCGCCCGCCGATCTCGACCATGGGCTTGGGACGGGTTTCGGTGGCTTCGCGAAGCCTGGTTCCTTGGCCTCCGCACAAGATCACGACGGGCATCGTCATCGCGCGTACTCCTCGATCGCTGTGGTGTAGATCGCCTCGAGCCGCGCACGATGCGCGGCGAGGCTGTAACTGCGCTGCATGTGCTCGCGACCCGCGGCGCCGAGCGCCGAGCGATGATCTGGATCGCGCGCTAGCCGCTCGAGGGCTGCGGCGAGCCCCGCAGGGTCGCGCTCGTCGGCTAAATAGCCGGTCACGCGGTCGGCCACTTGCTCGGGGATACCGGCATGCCGCGTCGACACGATCGGCAACCGGGCCGCGGAGCCTTCGACGATCACGGTCGGCGTACCTTCCTCGTCGCCATCCGCGGCGCGTCGGCTCGGCACGAGCAACACGTCCGCACGGGCCATCGCCTCGACCACCGAGCTCGCCGGATCGAGCCAGCTCACCTCGAGGCGCAGCTCGCGTGCGAGCTCGCGAAGCTTGCGCGCCAGCGGTCCTTCGCTGCCGAGCAGCGTCACCGTGCACGGCGTGCCGCGATCCTGAAGCGCGCGGCATGCACGTAGTCCGTCGTCGAAGCCTTTCTTATCGACTTCGCGTCCCACCATGAGGATGCGCAGCGGCCCGCGGTGCGGCGACCGCGCGACGTCGAATCGGTCGAGGTCGACACCGAGTCGAACGATCGCGAGCTTGTCGGGACTGCACCCCTGGGCGATCAGCGCTCGCCGCATCGCCTCCGACAACACGATGATCTTTGCCGCACGCGTGAACATGCGCCGGCGAAGCAAGCCGTACCACCAAGCGAACGGCTGAAACCGCTCGTTGCTGTGGTGCAACACGACGTCGTGGCCATAGTAAGAGACCACGAACGGCACGCCGGCCACGGCTGCACCTGCCATCGCGAACGGTCCTGCTTGGCCGAGCTGCGCATGGATCAATCGCACGCTGCGCGCCCACCGCGTAAACGCCGGAGCCAACCGCGTCACGCGATAGAGCCAGCGCGACAGCATCCCGAGCTCGGTAACGTCGGTCCACGGAAAGCGCTCGGACAACACCCGCCGCAGCGCGAGCACGCGGACCGCGTAACTACCGCCCGCCTCGAGTGCGCACATCGAGTTATAGATGAACGTCTCGGAGCGACCGAGGAAGTTGTGGCGAAGGAACCCGATCGGGATCGCCATGGCTCCGAGTACGTTGCGCTGCCCGACGTGATTCGAAAAGTACCCGGTCGGGTACCGAGCCGATCAGGGCGCGAGCTCGATCGCGAGGTGCTCGTCGTCTGGGCTGACGAACACCTCGGTGGTCGTCGCGGCCTTGCCGTCCGTTACCGTGACCTTGTAGGAGCCGGGCAACAGGCTCTCGATCGCGAACGTGCCGTCGTCCTCGGATCGCGTCTCCCATCGCGTGACGCGGCCTTTCGTCGATTCCCAGTTCATCGCCGTCGGACCGATCTCCGCGGGCATGCGGATCTCGATCTCGATCGCCGCCCCACGCACGGGATGGCCCGCTCGGGTCACCGCGCCGTGCAGCCGGAGGTTGCGCACGAGATCGAGGTGCCCGTCGACGACGCGCCATGGCACGTTGCGCCGCATCAGCTCGCCGATCTTGGTGGTGTCGGCGGACGCCTGCCATACCGCGACGTTGCTCGATCGGCTCACGATCGTCGTGCCGTCAGGTGACCACCACGCCGTGCCGCTCGGGGGCTCGAAGCCCTGTTGGGTGACGAGCGGAGCCGTATGTTCGATCGGCCATCGCGCCAAGATCCGACCGTCGGTAGCACTCATGACCAGCGCGACGGTGCCGTATTCGCCGATCGCCACCACCAGCGCGCCATTGCGATCCGCTTGGGCGGTCAGCAGCTGATCGGCGAAGAACGAGCTATGGACCGAGCCATCGCGCACGTTCCACACCGTGACTCGATGATCGGAGCGGATCGTGGTGAGCCATCTACCGCTGGGATCGAGCCGGGGAACCGTCATGGTTTGATCGTCGTTGCCACCGCGCGCGTCACTCGGCGGTGATACGCGCTCGGCGGTGTCGGCGTCCCAGATACTGAGCGATCGGATCGCATCGTCCGAACCATGGACGGCGATCACGCGGCTGCCCTGATCGCCAAATCCGATCGGACGCGCTCGTCCCAGCCGATCGAGCGTCGCGATCTTTCGGGTGGCTCCATCGAGCACCCACACCGTCGGATCGATATCGTCCGCCCACGCGATCGCGCGGCCGCCGTCGTCGCTGAGCAGCACGTGCTTCATCGATTCGAACGCCGCCACGCGAGCGCGGCTGGCGACGTCCCAGACCTCTGGCGCCCCGGTCGCCGAGATGACCGCCAGCCGGTTGCCATTCGCCGAGAGCTGCAGCTGCGCCGGTGGTCCCTTGATCGCCAAGGTGACCAGCGTCGAGCCGGTGCCGGTATCCACGATCACCACGCCACGATCGGTGGTGGCGGCCAACCGGTTGGCGGCAGCGGCAACCGGCCGCCGAATCGCCTCGTGCGTCAGCGGTCGAGCGCTGCGGGTGTTCCAGATCGTGACGGCACCGTCGTGGGCCTCGGTGGCAACCCTCAGGCCGTCGCCGCCGACCGCGATCAGCGGACTGTCATTCGGCGGCGCGAATGCGGCGAGCTGACTCGACGCGTCGCTCCAGATCTGGATCCGGCCATCGCCGCGCTGGACCACGAGCCGCTGGCCGTCCGGCGTGAACACCGCGTCCTTGCCGCGGAGCGAGTCGCGGCTCGCGAGCAACGCCCCCGAGTTGGCGTCCCACACCTTCACGCGGCCATCGACGCCGATCGTCGCGAATCGTCGGCCATCCGGGGCAAAGTGGCCGCTCCAGATGATGTCGCCGTGCGTGATCGAGGTGACGAGCGCGCCCGTGGTCAGATCCCACACGTTGGCGCGCCCATCGTGCCCGGTCGTGAGCACGCGCGTGCTGTCCGCGCTGAACACGCACTTCCAGATCACGTCGGTATGGCCCGCAAACGTGGCGACCAGCTGCCCGGTGGTCGCGTCCCATACCTTGGCGAGCCGATCCTGGCCGCAGGTCAGCGCGAGCTTGCCGTCCGGAGACAGATCGCCGCCGAACACCAGGCTGCCGTGGGAAAACCCACCCAGTAGCTTGCCGGTCTCCACGTCCCACCCCTTCCCCTGCCCCTCGATCGTGACCGTCATCAGGTGCCTGCCGTCGGGGCTGAGCAACCCGTAGAGATGACGCAGCAGCGACGTGCTGGCCTCGATCCTGAGCAGCTCGCGTTGGGTGGTCACGTCCCAGATCCGAGCAACACCATCGAACCCGGTGGTGGTGATCCGTCGATCGTCCGGCGTAAACCTCGCGAACGTGATCGGCGCGCCATGCGTCAAGGTCGATCGCTGCGCGCCGCTACGCACGTTCCACAGTCGCGCGACGCCGTCTTCGCCCCACGTCACCACGCTGGCGCCATCGTGTGAAAACCGAATCCCATGAAACCCGCCACCGATCGGACCGAAGCTGGCGATCAGGGAATGATCGCCGTCGAGCTGCCAGATCTTGGCGACGTCGTTGCACGCAGCAGCAACGGCGTTACCGTCGGGGCTGAGCTCCACGAGCCGAACATCGCCACCACAGTCGAGCGGCGGCGATGCGGAGGTCACGCCATGGAGCGCGCTGGCCAGCAGGAACTGAAGCGACGGGCTACGCTCGCCGTGTTGGTACACCTCCTCGAGATACGCGAGTGCGCGGAGCGTGTTGCCGCCAAGCAGCTCGACGCGGCCCTTCTCGAGTAACAGCTCGCGAACCGTCGCGCGGGCCTCGGCGCGAGTTCGCAGGATGCCGATTAACGAAAGCGAACCGAACGTGGTGAGGACGATCATCGCCAGCACCGTCACGGTCACCGCAGCGCGGTACTTGTGAATGAACCGAGCCAGCTTGTCGCGTCGAGAGTAGTGATGAGCTTCGACCATGCGGCCGGCCTGGAACCGCTTGAGCTCGTCGGCCAGCTCGCGCGCCGTCGGATACCTGGTCTCAGGATCGCGCGCCATCGCCTTGCCGACGATCGACACCAGCTCGCGCGGTGCATTCGGGACGAGCGTGTCGATCGGAACGGGTGGCTCGCTGCGCACGGTGCGCAACAGCTTCGTCCCGCCCGGCCGCCTGCCGTATGGAGCCGTGCCCGACAGCAGGTAATACAGGATCGCGCCGAGCGAATAGACATCGGCCCGCTCGTCGACGGGACGTGCGTGGGCCTGTTCGGGCGGCATGTATTCGACCGTGCCCATGACGCTGCCCATGCGGGTGAGCCCGGTGGGTCGCGCGTCGTCGTGTGGCTCGGGAAGCTCGTCGGTGGCTGCGGGCTGGGTGAGGTCCTTGGCGAGGCCCCAATCGATCACTACGGTTTCGCCATAGGCCCCGACGAGGATGTTGGAAGGCGTGAGATCGCGGTGGATCACCCGTTGGCTGTGCGCGAACGCGACCGCTTCGCTCGCTGCGATCAGCGCCGGCAATAGTCCGAGTCTGGCCGCCAGCGTCGGGGCCTCGTCGATCGCCTCGCGTAGCGTTCGACCGTCGACCATGCGCATCGAATAGAACGGCGTACCGTCGGGCCACCGGCCGATCTCGTAGATCGGGATGATGCCCGGGTGCTGGAGCCGCGCGGTCACGCGTGCTTCGCGCTCGAAGCGCGCTGCGAGCCCGGGGTTGCGGCCGAGTAACTCCTTGACCGCGACCGGACGCCCAACTCGAACGTCACGTGCCGCCAGGATCCGGCCCATGCCGCCGCGCGCTACTTCGAGCCCGAGCATATAGCCCGCTGGATCCACCTCGGGAAGCGCCTCGCGATCACGCGTCGTATCGTCGATCGGAGATCGGGTCTCGACCACCGCGCGACACTCCGAGCAACTCGCGAGGTGACGAGCGAGGAGATTTTCGCTCGCGGGATCGAGGACGTGATCGGCGCGTGCGGCGAGCAACGCATCGAACGCGCCACAATCCTCGATCCGAGGCGCCGCCGCGAGCATGTCGACGACCAGCTTGCAGGCGTCGCACCGCGAGAGGTGGGCCTGGATGCTCGAGGTCAGGCGGGGTTGCTCGAGCGCCCGCAGCTCCGGGCAATCGGTCACGCGCGTGACTCGGCATCGCGAAATTTTCGGCGCAATCGCTCGAGCACCGCGCGAACCGTGCGCTCCGCCTCGGCGGCGTCCTTCATTCCCAGTGCTCTGGCAATCTCGGTGAAGCTGTCACTTTGTGCCCACAGCTCCAGCGCGCGGCGATGCTGATCTGGGATCGCGCCGGTCGCAAACCGCAGTAGCTCGCGAGCCATCCCGAGGTTGGTCACCGGTGGGCGTTCGCCCCCGATCTGACTCTCGGGCGGCAAGGTCTTCGGATCGACCCATTGTCCGGGCGCGCTGCCGTCGTCGTAACGACGCACGTAGTGAGGATGGGCGCGCTGGTAGTCGATCCCGACGCGCTTCGCGACGACGCGGAGCCAGCTCACAAATCGCAGCTGCGGATTCGCGCGCCGCGCGTCGAGGTACATCCGCAACCGCGCGAACTCGTCGTCACGCAGCCGAGCCATGACTGCGACGATGATGTTGCGGCGATCGTCCTCGAGCTGGCCGACCCTGCCGAGAAATCGCGGCATCGCGATGACCCGAGACAGCCACGGCTCGATCGCGGCCCACAGCGATTGCCAGGCGGCTTCGTCTCGGGCCGCAGCCGCGACGACCAGCCGTTCGATCTCCGTGTCGTCTGTCACCGCTGGACCCATCGCGCGCAGCTCGGATGTGAGGACCCGGGTTGGTGCAACCTGCGTGCGCGCTCGATTTCAACGAGTTGGTCACGCGGGCGTTCAACTCTCACCACCATCGACAGCGCCAGCCGCCACGAGCGACCAATTTCTGTCACCTCCATCGGTGCGCCAAGAAGACGCGAACGATCCGCGTGACGATGTTGGGAGGCTCGCCGTCTGGATGGGGTGATGACCCAACTGTCGTATGCCAGTGTTGCAGCTCGGCTTCGTCGCGCTGACGATTTTCCAGCCATTGCGGCTGCGGTGATCGGCGAGCTCGAAGCCTGGGGTGCGCGCGGAGTGGCGCTCACCGCTCATGATGCGGCGGGCCAGCCCACGGTGTGGGCCGGTAATCCTGCCGTGGACCACCAGGCGGCCGCAGCCTACCTTCGCTCGGAATACCGCGACGATCTCTGCCTCGCGCAGGTGCGCGAGTCGCTCGCCCCCGTTCGGCTACGCCGGGCATCCGGCGTGATCTGGGTGGCACCGATTCTCGGTTGCGGACAGTTGATCGGAACGATCCGGATCATCGTCGATGATGAACGCGATCGCGCCAGCGAGCTCTCGGTGGTGGCGACGCTGGTGTCGGTCCGGCTGGCGCTGCTGGGTATCGAAGCGCCGCTCGATCGTCACATTCGCGCAGAGCTCACCGACCGTCAGCACGAGATCGCATGCCTGGTCTCCCGCGGCTGCACGAACTCGGAGATCGCCGAGATGCTTTCGATCTCGGCAAACGCCGTGAAGAAGCACGTGTCGCGCGTGCTCGATGCGCTCGGTGTGTCGAACCGAACCGAGCTCGCGGGATTTGCGAGCCGATGGTCGGGCGAGCGATCGCCGGGTTCCCGCCCCTGCCACTTCATCGAGCTACGCAGCCTGTCGCGAGGAGCGCACGCATGAAGGCCGTCATTCTCGCCGCAGGCTGCTCGAGCCGGCTGCGGCCGCGCACGACCGACACCCCGAAGACCCTGGTTCCCGTCGGAGGTATTCCGATCCTGCGGCGAACCCTGTCCAGTCTCATGCGGACCGGGTTCGACCAGATCGTGATCGTGACCGGATACCTCGAGCACATGATTCGCAAGGCCGTCGTCGATTGGTTTCCCACGCTCGACGTCACGTTCGTGAACAACCCCGAGTTCCGCACGACCGACAACGCCTGTTCGTTGTTGCTCGCGGGCGAGCACGTGGCCGGTGATCCGTTCATGTTGCTCGACGGCGACGTGGTGTTCGAGCTCGGCGTGATCGAGGAGCTCGTGGAGCGCGGCCCCGACTGCCTCGCCGTGCGCTCGGTCGGCGACCTCGGCGGTGAAGAGGTCAAGGTGACCGCCGACAACGAAGATCGCGTGCGCGCGATCAGCAAGCGCGAGCCGGTGTGCACCGCGATGGGCGAATCGGTCGGCATCGCGTTGTTCTCGGCGACCACCTCGACCCGGCTGTTCGCAGCGCTGCACGATCGCGTGCGCGTGCGCGGCCTGGTCAACGAGTACTACGAGGCTGCGTTCCAACAGGTCTTGGATGAAGGCCTGACCCTCTACGGAGTCGACATCACGTTGCTCTACGCGACCGAGATCGACACCCTCGAGGACCTCAGCACCGCGGACGAGCAGCTCGCGCGCCGCCGCGCGTTCGACACTCACGTCGAAGGAGTCCGGCTCGCCGGGTGACCAGAATGCGCGGCGCACGACGTGACCACGCTGGATTCAGGTTCCAGTGGAGGACGCTCAGCGTCCGATGACCCGCGTGGGACCCAGAGTCCCGCTCGCTCCACCGGAGCGAGCCGAGGCTGCGCAGCAGCCTCGACCATTCGCACGACCACCGCGCTGGCATTCGCCAGCGCTCTGCGGGTCAACGCCGCATCGCAGCTTTCCGGGGACTCGCTACCCCGCGGGCGGAGGACGCGCAGCGTCCGATGACCCGCGTGGGACCCAGAGGCCCGCTCGCTCCACCGGAGCGAGCCGAGGCTGCGCAGCAGCCTCGACCATTCGCACGACCACCGCGCTGGCATCGCCAGCGCTCTGCGGGTCAGCGCCGCATCGCAGCTTTCCGGGGACTCGCTACCCCGCGGGCGGAGGACGCGCAGCGTCCGATGACCCGCGTGGGACCCAGAGGCCCGCTCGCTCCATCGGAGCGAGCCGAGGCTGCGCAGCAGCCTCGACCATTCGCACGACCACCGCGCTGGCATTCGCCAGCGCTCTGCGGGTCAGCGCCCCACGGGCGCTGCCCGCAGGGTCGTGCGAATGGGGGGACTCGAACCCCCACGGTGTTACCCACTGGAACCTGAATCCAGCGCGTCTACCAATTCCGCCACATTCGCGTGATCCCAACCGGCAGCCGAGTTGGGCGCACAGAAATGACATAGCCCGCGAACGAGCACAAGAGCAGGTCGTCGCGAGCAGCAGCCGAGGTCGGTTTGGCGGCTACCTCTCCCCCGCTCGCAGGGGCTTTTTCCCTGGCTGGGCAAGGAGTTGGTCGCTATCCCAGCTTTACTCGTCGACTTGCCCCGGCGTACCATCGAAGGACTCGGGTCTATCGATGGCCAAGCTGATCGTCATTTCCGGAGAGGAGCGGCAGGAGTTCGAGCTTGCCGCCTTCAACACGATCGGCCGGCATCCCGATAACACGATCCAGATCCTCGATCGCATCATCTCGAAAGAACACGCGCAGATCCAACGCGCCGCCGACGGCCGCTACCTGTTGCGCGACCTGCGCTCGCTCAACGGGACGTTCATGCGGGGCGAGCGACTCGCCGATCATTACCTCACCGACGGTGATGAATTCACGATGGGCTCGACGCGCATCGTGTTCGTCGACAAGCCGAAGGCCGACGACGTGCTCCAACGGGTCACGATCGCGCCGGGCCTTACCGAGAGTCACATCCGCGGCCGGATCCAGGCCAACACCGGCGACTTCATGCCGGAGCGCCAGATCGGCGATGAGAAGAACCTCCGGCGTGACTACGAGCGCCTTCGCATCGGTCACGAGCTCGCGCGCGCCGTCGGCAGCGAGCTCGACCTCGACAAGCTGCTTCCGAAGATCCTCGACAAAGCCTTCGAGCTCGTCGGCGCCGACCGCGGCGTGATCCTGCTCGTCGACGACAAGGGCGAGCTTTCGCCGCGGTTCGTGAAGACGCGCAGCGGCAAGAGCGATCCGAACATCGTGCTGTCGAAGACCGTGATGGCCGAGGTCGTCAACAACAAGGCCGCCGTGCTGTCGTCGGACGCGACGATGGACGCTCGGTTTTCCGGCGCACACTCGATCATCATGCAGGGCATCCGCTCGACGATGACCCTGCCGCTGCTACACGCCAACGAGCTGCTCGGCATCATGCATCTCGACTCGCTGTTCACGTCGAACGCGTTCACCGAGAAGGATCTCCAGATCTGCACGGGCATGGCATCGCAGGCCGCGATCTCGATCCAAAACGCTCGGCTCGCCAGCCGGATCGAAAAAGAAGCGCAGACTCGTGCGCAGATCTCGCGACTGATCCCTCCATCGGTCGTGGAGCAAGTCGTCAAAGGCGAGCTCACGATCGAAAAGGGTGGTCGACTCTCGGAGATCACGATGCTGTTCTCCGATATTCGTGGATTCACGACGATGTCGGACGGCCGGCCGCCGGAAGAAGTCGTCAACACCTTGAACGAGTACTTCGAGGTGATGGTCGACATTCTGTTCAAATATTCGGGCACGCTCGACAAGTTCGTCGGCGACGAGATCATCGGACTGTTCGGTGCACCGATTCCGATCGACGACGCTCCGTTCAAGGCCGTGTCGTGCGCCGTCGCCATGCTGCAGGCGCTCGAGGAGTTCAACCGCACCCGTGCCGCAGAGAACCAAGCACCGATCCGGATTGGCATCGGCATCAACACCGGCAAGGTGATTACCGGGTCGATCGGCTCGACGCGCGCGCTTCAGTACACCGCGATCGGTGACGCCATGAACGTCGCGTCGCGACTCGTCAATGTCGCTAGCTCGGGCGAGATCATTATCTCCGAGGACACCTATCACCGGATCGTCGGCCGGATCGAGGCTACCCAGTTGCCGCCGGTGCGCGTCAAAGGCAAGGCCGACGAGCTCAAGGTGTTCCGCGTCAGCGGCGTGCGCCGTATGAATACGCCCGTTCCTGGCGAGTGGTCGGGCCCGACCAACGCCTAGCGCCTGCCCATCTCTCCTGGGCGTGCTCGGCATTCCGGTACCGTGCGTGCGATGGCGGCGGCCATTGCACGAGGTGATTACCGAGCTCGCACCGGAGCTGGCGCCTCGACGCCTATTCGCCGAGGTAGCGCGTCTCGAGCACCTGCTCGACGACGTGCCCGCTCTTGAGCGTCACGTGATACGCGCTCGCGCTGCGCCGCGATGACACGACCTCGTGAACCTTGTCGCCCTCGAAACAGATCGCGGCGCCATCGTCTGCCGCATAGCCGGTCGGAAACCCTTCTTTGATCAGCGCGTGATAGCGCGGCCGGCGATCGGCTTCACCGTCGTAGTGCGGACACGCGCTGCCAGGCAACAGCCCGAGCCCATCGCGGAACGGTGCGAGCGAGCCAAATGCATCGGTGACACCAGCGGTGAACCAACACAACATGCCGGCGCTGATCCCGCACATCACCGTGCCGTTCTCCCACGCAGAGCGCAGGATCTTGTGCAGACCGTGCGCCCACCACACAGCAAGCATGTTGGCGGTGTTGCCACCGCCGACGTACACGATGTCTTGCTCGCCGATGAAGCCGGCCAGGTCCGACGACAGCGTCGGCTGCCGCGGCAACCCCTGCGAGCCGAACAGCACCAAGTCAGTCGGCTTACAGTCGCGTCGCGAGAACGCGCGGTAGAACTTCACGATGTTTCCCGGCGCATCGCCGCTCGCGGTCGGCACGAAGCAGATCCGCGCGGGCTGCCGGCGAGCACGCGATAATACGTAGTCGTCGAGCCACGGATTGTCGGATTCCATCAGAAACCCTCCGCCACCCATCGCGATGATCTGCCGGCTCATCGCGACGATCATAACGTGGCGCGACGGGAGGTTCCTACATCTTCTCGCACCGTGAGGTGCTCGCCTTGCGCGCACCGACTGGCGGCAAATCGCAGTCACCACCGACGCCCTTCGGAGTCCTCTCCACCAAGCCGTGGCCGGCTCGGCGCCTCGGCGCTATCGCCGAAGCTGCCGACCGCGATCAACCGGCGATCTGATCAACCGGCGATCGTGAGCCCCATCTGGGCGCGAACCGCGAAGAACTCCTCGGAGATCGAGTACAGCACGAGCTCCTTGATCTTGTCCTTCACCTGCGGACCACCGACAACAACCGGCTCGCTCGAGACCATGCGTGCAGCGACCTCGAGATCGCCACACACCACGAAACCCGCGCGATGCGACGTGGCATCGACCGCGTGACCCCACTTGGCGAGGTTGATCTCGGGTGCGGCCTGCATGAACCGCTGCACCACAGCACCGAGTTGTTCGATGACCTGTGGAGGCGTGCGCTTGCGCATCTCGGGCACGTACTGCTGTACCAGCGCCACCGTCTCCGGCGGCACCTGGAACCGCGGCTGCACCATCACGATCGCGCTGAGCACCACCACCTTGAGCTCGGTGTTGGTCGGCAGCAGCATCTTCAAGTAGTACTCCGGCCGCATGAACGTCAGCCGGCGTGCCGAGAGGAACGCGATCTCGCGCTCGCTCTTGCCTTGCAGCAGGTGCGGCCTCACCACGAACGACGGGCACAGCTCCGACTTCTCGATCGCGTTCGCGAGCTGGATATCCGCCGGCTTGTTGTCCTCGACGAGGAACACCTCGGGGAGCGGCACGTTGAGTACCTGCGCCACGTAGTAGAACAGCTTCGAGAACATCAGCGGATCGCCCGGCAGCTGGCGCCGATCCTTCCGCTTGATGCCGAACTCCTTGTGCGGGAACGCCTTCATCGCGGCGACGCCCTGCCACGACGCCCCGAAGATCGCGCTGATGTAGCGGTTCTCGTCCGGGTGAACGAGCTTGCCCCAGGTGTCCGGGCTCATCACGTTCTTGGCCTTCACCAAGCCACGTGGCTTGTACTGCTCGTAGAACTGGAGCTCGTCCGGATCGGCCTTCTTGAGGAAGGCCAGTGTGTTGCACACGCACCAACGCTTGTCGTACTGGTGCGCGTCCATGTAAATGCGGCCGAGCGCCTTGTACGAGTCGTACTTGAACGGCTCGTTGCGCAGCATCAGCATGTGCTGAGCCACCGCCTTGTCGGTGTAGTCCGGGCCGGCGACCAGGTAGAGCTCCGCGAGGATCTCCGCACGGTCTGTCCCGTCGGGGCGCAGCTCGTTCTTCGGATCCATCTGCTGAGCGATCTCGTACGCCTGCGCCGCAGACTGGTAATGCTTGAGGCGCGAGCGATAGATCTCGCCGAGGCCGTCGAACAGACCGACCTGGATCTTGTGGAACGTCGGCGAGCCCTGCTTGGGCATTCGCTTGATCATGTCGCGATACGCGCGCTCTTGCGCCTTGTAGTCGCGCTTGGTGGTCAGCACCTTGTCGATCGCTTCGAACGACTTCAAGGCGCGCGGGATCATCGCCTCGGGCAGCTTCTCGGGATTCGAGAAGAAGCTATCGAGCGCTTTGTTGTAGTAGTCGACCGCTTCGTCGAGCGACTTGAGCTCGTCGCGGCAGACCGTCGCGGCGGCGTGGTAGTACGCACCGCGGCGCACCGGTTCGGGCTCGAGGGCGATGAACCGCTCGATCGTCTCGACGGCTTTCTTCCACTGCTTGGTCTCGGTATAGAGATCGAGCACCTTCTGAAGCAGCGAGTGATCCTCGGGCGCAACCTCGAGTGCCTCGATGTATGCGGCCGTTGCCTTCTGGGGGTTCTGCAGCTTGTCGTGATAGATCCCAGCGATCTCGTCGAGGAGCTGGACCTTCTCCTTGCTCTGCGAGGTCGCGAGCAGACCACGCTTGGCGTGGACCACTGCCTCCCAATCGCCGACCTGTTGCTGGAGGTCGATGACCGCCTGCAACGTGTCGCGATGGCGCGGATCGATCTCGAGCGCCTTCTCGAACATGTTGAGCGCCTTCTTGCGCTCGCCCAATGCCTGGCGAACCATGCCGAGCCGGTTGTAGATGCGAACCACATCCGCTTCGTCCTGGCCGTCGCGATGCTGGACCAGGATGGTCTGGTAGATCTTCCCGGCCGCATCGTAGTCGCCCATCTTGAACAACAGATCGGCGCGACCGCTTAGCGTCGGCAGGTGCGTCGAGTCGATGTCGTACGCGGCCTTGTAGTAACCGAGCGCCTTCTGGAAGTCGCCTAGCTCATCGGCACAACGCGCGGCTCGATAGTAGAGGTCGTTGAGCTCGCGCGGCGCCGCATGTAGCTGGCCGACCTTGCGGCACAACATGTCGATCACCGGCGACAGCTCGTTCCACTGCTGAGCATCGAAGTACAGCGCGGCGAGCGGACGCCCCGCTTCCACGTGCTCTGGATCGAGCGCGATGACCGCGGCGTACAACTGCTTCGCCGCTTCGTCCTGCTGCAGCTTGTTCTCGTAGATCGACGCCGCCTCGAACAGCAGGCGGACCTTGTCGACCGCCACCGGCGTGTAGCTCTCGGCGCGCACCATCATCTGGGCAGCCTTGAGCCAGTCACCACGATCCGAGTACTGCTTGGTCAACGCCTCCATCGCGGGCACGTGCGCCGGATCGAGCGCGAGGCCGCGCAATAGGTTGGCCTCGGCGGCGTCCGCGTCCTGCAGCTGGTTGTACTGGATGCGGCCCATCCGGGTGTACAGCTCGACCTGCTTGCGCGTGTCGTCGGATAGCTGAGTCAGGTGCGCCATCGCATCGATCGCACGGTCCCACTCGCCGATCTTCTCGTACAACCGGCCGAGCGCGTCGAGCGCCCGCCGATCATCGGCGTCGAACGACAACACGTCGGTGTACGCCTCGACCGCACGGTCGACGTCCTGCAGGTTGAGCTCGTAGGTCTGGCCCATCGCCACATAGAGGTCGACGCGCGTCTGGATGTCGCTCGTCGCCATGATGTGGTTGCGGTAGGTCTCGACCAAGGCTTCCCAGCGGCCAGCCTGGTGATAGATCCGAGCGAGCTCGCGGAACGCAGAGTAGTTGCGGCTATCGATCGCGACGATCTTCTCGAGTGCCTCGGCCGCCCGATCGAGCTTGCCGAACCGCTCCTCCCACGCCGCCGCCATCCGCTCGTACAGCGCGACGCGCTCGGCGTCCGAGGGCGACGCGTCGAGCTGCGCCTCGAGCACCTCGAGGTACTTCTCCGACTGGTTGGTCTTCTCGTACAGCTGCTCGAGGGCACGCAGCGCGGTCAGGTTGGTCGGGTCGACGTCGAGGACCTTCTGGTAGGCGTTGATCGCCTGGCCGGCGTCGAACAGCCGGAGGTCCCAGATCTGGCCGATCTCGAGACGGAACCGTACGAGGCTGTCCTCTTCGGTCTCGAGCTCGGCGCGCTTGGTCAAGATGTCGATCAGCGGTTCCCATGCCTCGCCGCGACGGTAGAGCTTGTCGAGGGCAACCAGCGCGTTAGGCGACGACGGCGTGTAGACCAACGCCTGTTGATAGGCGTGGATCGCACCGTTGGCGTCCTGCATCTGGCGCTCCAGCAGCTCCGCGAGCGACAGATACAGCTCGGTGCGCTTCTCGGGAGAGGTCTCCACCGAGGCGTGGCGCTGGAGCGTCTCGACGAGCTCGCTCCACGAACCGCGCTTGCGCTGGAGATCACCGATCGCACCGAGCGCGCCCGAGTGGCTCGGGTCGATCCGCAGCGCCTGCTGCACCGAGTGAATCGCGTATTCGAGGTGCGATAGATGCTCGCCGTACCACCGGCCGATCTTCACCCACAGGTCCGCAGCCGCGCCGCGGTCTTCGCGCTCGAGCTCGTTGACCTTGTTGGTGTACTCGTCGAGCAGCTCCTGCCACCGGTTGGTCGCCGTGGCCAGCCGCTCGAGCTCGTGGGCGGTGTCGTCATGGCCGTAGTCGCGCTTGAACGCGGCCTGCAGCACGTAGAACGCCGACTCCTGATCGCCGATCTCGGTCTCGTAGATCTTCGCGACGCGATTGAGGATCGTGATCTGCTCCTGGACGTCGGGCCGTAGCTCGGCACGCTCGAGCAGGACCTCCACCAACTCCGCCCACTTGTACTGAGTGGAGTAAATCGCCTCGAGGCGATCCGACGCGATGATGTTCGACGGCTCCGATTGCCGCACGCGCTCGTAGACCTGAGCCGCGCGGGTCGGGTCATCGACCTTCTCTTCCCACGTTGCGGCTGCTTGCAGCAGGGTCTCGCGACGCTGGACCTCGTCGTCGAGAACGAGCGCTTTCTTCTCGAGCACGTCGATCGCTTCTTCCCACCGGCCTTCGCGGGTGAACAAGCTCTCGAGCGCACCCAGCGCGCGGAAGTCACTCGGATCGATCGCGATCACGCGACGCCATGCATCGACGGCATCGTCGATCCGGCCGAGCACCTCGCCTTCGAGCTGACCGAGCTGTGCGTACAGCTCGATCGTTTCGTGCTCGCCGATCGAACCATTGAGCTGGCCGACGTCGATGATCCGCCGCAGCGTTTGCGACAGCTCGTCCCATGACTGGGTCGAACGGTAGAGCGCCGCGAGCGCTTGCAGCGTCTCGAGGTCGTTACCATCGATCCGATCGGCCGCGAGCCACGCGTCGAGTGCGTTGCGCTCGCGCTGGAGCTTGTGCTCCCAGATCTTGCCGAGCTGCTTGTACAGCTGGATCTGCTCGTGATCGCCGGGCGCCACTGCGACCTGGCGCTCGAGGATCTCGACCAGCTCATCCCAGCGCTCGCGCCGCGCGCACAGCTCACCGAGCGCTTGCAGCGCCTGCGGTTCCTCGCCGCGGATGTCGAGCACCCGGCCCCACAGCTCGATCGCGCGGTCCTCGCCATAACCAGCGACCTGGCTGAGCGCATCCGAGGCGATCCGCGCCATCCGCGCATAGATGTCGGCCATCTCGCCGTCGGCATCGGCCACGTCGATCAGCTTCTCGTAGGTCTCGAACAGGTTCTGCCAGGCTTCACGCCGGAAGTGGATCGCTTCGATCGCCTCGAGCGCGCGCCGATTCCGGCTCTCTTGCTCGAGCACCGCCGTGTAACAAGCGAGCGCCTGGTCGAGATCAGCGAGCGCGTCGCTGAAGATCGCGCCGCGACGGAAGTACAGCTCGATCTGCTCGTCGGTGTCTTGGACCACCTCGATGCGGCGGCGCAGGATCTCGGCGAGGTCCTCGTACATGCCCGCGCCGGCGTACAGCCGATCGAGCGCCGCAAGTGCCTCGGGATCCTTCGGCTCGATCTCGAGCGCCCGCAGATGGGTCTCGACGGCGCGAGATGCATCTTGAAGGTCGAACTCGTAGACCCTCGCCATGCGGAGCAACGTGGACCGCTTGACGTCGCGATCGGTGGTTCGCTCGAGGGCGCGGGTATACGCCGCGACCATGTCGTCCCACGATCCGACCTTCGATGCGAGCCGCTCGCTCTCTTCGATCGCATGCTCCCACCGAGGATCTTCGACGAGCGCTTCGCTCCACCAGTGGAACGCCTTGCCCTCGTCGTAGAGCTTGGCCTCGGCCAGCTCGGCGAGCCGCTGATACATCGCCTGGCGATCCGCGCCGGTGAGCTTACCGAGCTGGACTTGATGGATGTTGTGCAGCTTCTCGTACTCGCCCGCCGCTTCGTACAGCGGCTCGATCACCGCGCCGATTTCGAGCTGGAGATGGCCCGCATGGAACATCTCCTCGAGGGCGGCCAGCGTCGCTTGGTGGCTCGGCTGTCCGCTGAGGATCTCGCGATACGCCTCGACGGCGCTCTTGCGATCGCCGAGTTGGTGCTGGAGCGTTTGCGCCAACCGGAACTGCAGCGCTGCGATCTCTTGATCGCCCTCGGCGAGCTGGATCTCGCGACGCAGGGTCTCGGTGAGCTCCGGCCATGCCGCGGTCGCCGTGTACATCCGATCGAGTGCGAGCACCGCCGGCTTGTTGTCGAACTCCACGTCGAGGATCCGGCGATACGTGGCGATCGCCTTGGCGACATCGTTGAGCTCTTGCTCGTAGACCCGAGCGAGCCGAGTCAACAGATCGACCTGGCGCGGCACGTCGAGCGACTTCTCGCTCTCGGCTTGGTACAGCTTCGCGAGGGTCTCGAACGACCCGGTGATCTCGGCCAGCCGCTCGATGTGGCCGAGCGTGAGCTGGTTGCCCGAGTCGTCGCGCAGCGCACGGGCGTACGCGTCGAACGCGGCCTGCGCGTTGCCGATCATCTGTTCCTGCAGCATCGAGATCCGATGCAGGATGTCGACACGCGCCAACGGATCTTCGTTGTGCGCGACCATCACCTCGAGCACGTCGACGAGCTTCTTGAACTCGCCGCCGGTCTCGTAGATCGGTTCGAGCACCTTTGCCGCCATGACCGGCTCGATCTTGCCGTGCACGATCCCGTCGAGGGCGTGCAAGGTCTCCGCGTGTTGCGGATCCATCTCGAGCGCTTCACGGTAGCTATCGATCGCGCGCGCGACGTCGCCGAGTCGGAGCTGCCAGAGATGGCCGATCCGATACTTGAGCGCGGTGGTCTCGTTGGTGGCTTCGGACAGCTCGACTTGACGCTCGAGGTTCGCGAGCAGGTCGTACCAGCGCTCGGCGGCACCGTAGAGCCGATCGAGTGACTGGATCGCCGGCAGCTCGTCGGCGTCGAGATCGAGGATGCCCTGGTAGGTTTCGATCGCCTTCGCGACGTCGCCGAGCTCGCGGTCGTAGACCTGCGCGAGCACGTAGAGCATCCGCTTCTTATCGTCGGGATCTTCGGCGAGGTCCGCCTTCTTGGCGTAGACGTCCTTGAGCGGTTCCCAGCGCGCCAGGCGAACGTACAGCCGCTCGAGCGCGTCCATCGCCACCATGTCGACGTCATCGCTGGCCAACACCTGGCGGAACGTCGCGATCGCGGCGTCCGGGTTTGACAGCACCTCTTCTTCGATCTGGGCTGCGCGATACAGCAGCTGCTTACGCTCCTCGATGTTCTCGAGGATCTCCGCCTTGCGCTTCAATGCATCGACGAGCTTGGGCCAATCGCCGGTGCGCTCGTGGATCGTCTGGATCGCGGTCGCAGCCTCGACCGTGCTCGGCGCCGCCTGGAGGATGCGCTCGTAGGTCGCGACGGCCGATTGATCTTCACCGAGCTCGTGCTCTTGGATCTGCGCGCGGCGGAACAGCAGGGCAACCCGCAGATCGTCCTCTTGGGTCTCGCCAGCGATCTGGTCGTAGAGGTCCGCCGTCTCCTTCCACTTTCCGAGGTTGCGAGACAACCGATCGATCTGCGAATGGGTGACGTCGTTGCGCGGGTCGTCGCGCAACGCGCGCGAAAACGTGACGTACGCGGCGTCGACGTCGTCGCCGCCGACCTCGTGGAGCTCGGCGATCTGATGGCGCAGCTCGATCTTCCTGACCGGATCGAACGTGTGCTTCGCCATGATCTCGTACACGCCGATCTGCTTCTTCCACTCGCCTCCCCCGCGATAGATCGGTTCGAGGATGTTGGCGATGGTCAGCTCGTGCTCGGCCGCGTGTTGCGGCGAGCCGAGCAGGCGCTCGAGGGCAGAGATCGCTTCACGGTTGTGCTCGTCGTGGTTGAGCACCTCACGGTAGGTCTCGATCGCGGCAGCCACCTCGTTGAGGTACTGCTCGCGCAGCTGCGCCAACCGGACCAGCAGCTGAACCTGCTCGTGCGGCTGAGCGACCAGCTGGAGCTGGCGGCTGATGTTGTCGCCGAGATCGCGCCACGCTTGGCGCGAGACATACAGCCGATCGAGCGCGCGCAGCGACTTCAGATCGTCCGGCGCTTGGCCGAGGATCTCGTTGTACGTCGCGATCGCTTCGTCGGGGTTCTCCAGCATCTCCTCGTAGAGCGAGGCGATCCGGAACAGGAAGTCGAGCCGCTCCTCGGCATCCTGTGCGATGTCCGTGCGGCGGCGATAGACATCGAGCAGCTCGGCATAACGCGCGTCGCGCGTGAACATCGCCTCGAGGGCACCGAGGATCGTGAGATCCTCCGGCTCGATCGCGAGTGCCTTGCGGTAGTACTCGACCGCCTTGTCGGTTTGACCGAGCCGATCTTCGTAGGACCGCGCGACCTTGGTCGCCAGCTCGTGCGCGAGCGCCGGATCGAGGTCGTCGCCGCTGGCGAGCGCGCGCTCGAACAGCTGGACCAACCGGGTCCAGCCATTTTCGATCAGCGCAGCCAACGCCTCGAGCTGCGTCTTGGAGGCTTCCACCGAAGGATCCTCCTTGAACGCCCGCGCGTAGGCGTCGAATGCCCTCTCGCCGTCGAGCAGCTTGGTTCGCTGGAGCTCACCGATTCGCAGCAACAGCGACGTTCGCCGCAGCTTGTCGGTCTCCGCCGCGAGCTGGATCTCGTGCACGCCGACCAGCGGCGCCCACTCGTGGAGCTGCTCGTAGACCGGCTCGAGGATCGCCGCGACCGTGAGCTTGTGCTTGTCGTTGGCGTCGAGATGCGCCTCGAGGGCTGCGCGCCCGCGATCGTGGGATGGCATCACGTCGAGGATGTCGCGATATGCATCGATCGCGCCCGGGACGTCCGACAGGTGCTGTTCCTTGAGCTGACCGAGGCGGAACTTGAGCTCGGTGTGCGCGAGCTTGTCCTCTTCAGGGCCAATGATCGTCAGCTGGCGGCCGATGATATCGGCGAGATCGTTCCAGCGCTGGTTGCGCTGATAGACGCGGTCGAGGTTGCGAAGCGCGGTGGCGTCGTCGCCCGCGGCGTCGAGGATCGACTGATACGCGGCGATCGCCTTGTCGTCGTCCTTGACCTCTTCCTCGTAGAGCTGGCCGATCTTCGATTGGATCGCGACCCGCTCGTCGTGATCGGTGGTTAGCCCTAGCTTGCGCTCGTAGACGCCGAGCAGCTGCTCGTATTGACCCTTGCCGAGGTGGAGCCGCTCGAGGGCATCGAGCGCTTGCTCGTTGCGCTCGTCGATGTCGAGGATCTGGCGGTTCATCTCGAGCGCGCGATCGACGTCGATCTGCTCGGTCTCGATGACGCGTGCCATCACCATCATCAGCGGCAGCGCGTCGCGCTTGTCGCTGAATTTCGGCAGCGACGCGCTATACGCCTCCACCAACTGGTTCCAGCCGCCGGTCTCGCCGGCGAGCCGCTCGATCTCGGCGTGGATGTCTGGATGCGAGTAGTCCTCGGCGTGTGCCTTGAGCCACCACCCAAATGCGGCGGTCTTGTCGCGCAGCCGCTCCTCGTTGTACTGGGCGAGCTCCTTGATCCGATCCTGGCGCAGGATCTGATCGGACGGATCTGTGGCCCGAAGACGGATCTCGAGCACGCGGACCAACGCCTTGGGGTCGCGCCCGCTCGCGTACAGCGGGATCAGCGCTTCAGCCGCGTCGAGGTTGTTCTCGTCGAGCTGGAGCACCTTCTCGAACGCGCGCATCGCGCGATCGGCCTTCTGCACTTCGTCGCGGTAGAGCACCGCGATCTTCATCGCGAGCGATAGCCGATGATTCTCGCTACCCTGCTCGACCTCGCGCTCGAGCACGCGAACGTACTCGTCGATCTTGCCGCGTGTGCGATAGAACTGCTCGAGATCGTCCCAGCGACCCTCGGTGACGTACAGCTTCTTGAGCGCGTCCTGAGCGCGCCGGTTGTTCTCGTCGATCGCGAGCAACCGCTGCCACGCTTCGATCGCTTTCGGCGTGTTCTCGACCTTCTCGGTGTAGAGCAGACCGAGTCGCTGCAGCGCATCCGCACGCACCTTGTCGTCGGGCGCTGCGTCGGCCTGCCGGCTACAGATGTCGGCGAGCTTGTCCCATTCCTTGTTGCGCTCGTAGAGCTTGTAGAGCTCGGACAGCGCTTCTTCATGCGTCGGAACGTACTGGACAACCTTCTCCCACCAGTACGTGCAGATCTCGGGCTTCTTGACCTTGGTCGCCGCCATCTTGGCGACGTCGATGACCTTGGCCGCGCGCTGATCCTCGGGCGTGCGCTCGACTTCGGCCTCGCGCAGTTTGATCAACTTTTCCCAGTCGCGGCGCTTCTCGTAGACCGCGAGCAGGTGATCGACGGCCTGCTGGTTGTGCTCGTCCAGCTCGAGCACGCGCTCGAACGCCTTGATCGCTTCGGCCTGATTCGAGAACCGCTCGAGATACAGGTTCGCGATCTGAAGATAGATCCCGACCTTCGCGTCTTTGGTGTCGGCGCGATCGGCCTTCTCCGTCAGCACCTTGACCAGATCGGGCCACCGCTTCTTCGCTTCGTAGAGCGACGCCAGTCGATCGTAGATCTCGAGCCGCGCGGGGTCCTGTTGCACGGCGCTGCTGAGCGCCGCGATCATCTGGTTGTCGTTGTTGAGCTTGCTGTAGGTATCCGCGAGCTCGACGAAGATCGCTGCCTTGTCGGCGCTGTTGGGCGTCGCCTTGGATTCTTCATCCTTGAGCGCGTCCGCGAGCTGGGCCCACGACTCGTTCTTCTTGAGGATTCGCGCGAGCTCGCGGCGCGGAGCCGACTCGCTCGGATGTTTCGAGATGACTTCGCGCCACACCGAAACGCCCTTGTCGGGACGATCCTCGGCCGCCCGTGCAGCGGCCATCGCGTCCTCGAGACCGGCCGGGATCGGTTGAGCCGTCGGCGCTTTGGTCCGCGGCTTGTCCGCGGCTTTCTTGGCTTCGGCCGCGCGCGCAGCTTCGGCTTGCGCCTCGGCCTCGGCGCGGGCCTTCGCTTGCGCTTGGGCTTCGGCCTCGGCGCGGGCCTTCGCTTGCGCTTGGCGCTCGGCCTCGGCCTTCTCCTCTGCGAGTGCGCGAGCATCGGCCTCGGCCTCTTCGGCACGAATTCGCGCGGCGCGCGCCTCTTCCTCGGCCTCGTCGTCGACCTCTTCGGGCTCCTCGCGACCAGCCTTGCCCTTGCGACGCGCCTTGGCCTTTGCCTTCGCCGCAGCAGGAAGCTCGTCCACCTGTTCGGTCTGCACCGGGATCGACGGCATCGAACCACGCGCGGTCGGCTCGTCGAGGCCAACCGTGGCGACGAAGTCCTTCACGCTCGGGTTCTCGGGCTCGATGTCTCGCGCCATCGCGAAGAACTTCTTCGCGCGCGGGACGTCGTTGAGTTGCTCGACCGCGATGTTCCCCGATTGGATCGCGATGAATAGCCGGTCTTCCTCCGGCATCCGATCGATCACCGACTCGGCCATCTCGAGCAGCTGCGCCCACTCACCGCGCTCGCCTTGAACCTGGCGAAGCAACGTGAACGCAGCGACCACCGAACGGAGCGGCGTCTGGCCATTCGACGCGGTCGCTTGAATCGCCGCGTTGAAGAACTTTGCGCCGCGATCGCGATCTTTGAACCGCTGCACCCATTGCACGCCGAATCGGCGCAGCGATTCCGCGCGCGATGCATGGTCGGGCGCGCGATCGGCGCGCCGCTTGTGGTGCGCCTCGAGCTCATCCCACCGGGCGGCACCGGAGAGCAGCGTCTCGTAGAGATAGTTCGTCGACGGTTCGTCGATGTCCTTGACGAGGATCCGCTTGATGGTCTCCTCGATCCGCGAGTCCTCGGGCGCCTCGTTGCGGAGGATGCGCAGCGCACGCACGAGCATGCGAACCGCGGTGGCGTCGTCGTGGCGGTCGGCCTCTTCGGCGAGCCGATCGACTTCGTCAGCCCAGAATTCGGGATCGTAGCTCGCCGCTGCGAGCGCGTCTTTGACGCGCACCGAATCGGGAGTCAGCTCGAGGGCACGCTTGAGAACGGCGATCGCCTTGTCGCGTTGGCCGCTGTCCAACATCGCTTCGCCGACGGTGCCGGCGAGCGTGATGTGAGCGGACGGACTGCGCAGCTCCATTTCGCCGAGCTTGGCCACCATCTCGAAGCGACCGAGCTCCCCGTAGACCTCGCGTGCGCGTGACAGCGGACGCAGGTTCTCGGTGTGAAGCTTCCATGCGCGCTGGTACAGACCGATGGCGCGTTCTCGTTCCGGAATAAGATCCTCGACGATAGAAGCGAGCTGGTACAGCCGCTCGGATTGCTCCGGTTTGGTTCCGGAAGCCTCGAGCTCTTTCTCCAGCTCATCGATCGTTTGTGCCCAGTCGCGCGAGCGGCGTAGGCGGTCTCGTAGCTGCGTACGCGTGTCCATCTGCGGTCTATCCTCCCGCAAACTCAGAGAAATCCCCGCCCTTCATCCCTTTAGCCTTATATCATGCCTAGTTGGCCTGGTGGGGCGCTGGCCGTGACGAATATTTTCGATCGTGGTCGGATGACGATTCTCCGACGAGGATTTGGATCGCGGACCACTGCGCTGATGCGCACGGAGCCGTTGTGAGCCTTTGGGCGACTAACGCCAAGCTCACGGCCGAGGTCACGCCGAGGTCACGCCGACGGCACCGCGCATCGCTTGCACGGCGCAGCGGCCGAACCGCGCGCGTCATTGCGACGCACGCGCAGGGCGATCAGCCCTTCTTGCCCTTCTTGACCACGTCTTCGGGCGACAACTTCTCTTGTGGAGGCGTGTTGTTCTGCGTCGCCGACTTCGCGGCGATGTCGAGCAGCATCCGCGAGGCCTGCTGCTTCTCGAACTCGACCGATCCGCCGCCGGACTTGGAGAACTCCTCGAGATCGAGCTTGGCCTTGGGAAGCTCGCCGCTCTTGAAGTACGCCTGACCGCGCTGGAATTTCGCCTTGTGATTGTCGCGGCGCGATTTCAACGCCTCGTCGAACATCGCGATCGCCTTGGCGTGGTTGGCCTTGTCCTCGTAGCCCATGCCAGCGACGAAGAACAAATCGCTGCGCTCGTTGTCACCGGGGACTGTCTTTACACCCTGCTCGGCGACCTGGATCGCTTGATCGGTGTAATCCCAGCGGCGATATAGCTCGGACAGCGCTACCCACGGCCCCGGATCGTTGGGCGCCGACTCCAGCGACTTATTGAAGGCCTCGGCGGCCTCCTTCGGCTTTCCGGTGTCGCGATAGATCGAGCCGAGGTAGTAGTGCGCCTTCCACAGATCCGGGTTGAGCTTGACGGCCTCCTGGAGGAACTGCTTCGGCTTCTCGAAGTTTCGCGTCGACAGATCGGGCTCGACCTCTTCGGGCTTCCTGCCCTCTTTCTTCGCGAGCTCGTCGCGCGCCGACTTGACCTCGCGCCGATACAACGCGATGCCCAGATACATCTGGTACATCGCTTCCTCGGGCTTGATCTTGGCCGCCTCGCCGAGCGCTTCGGACGCCTTCTCCCACTCGCCCTTCTGGATGAACGAGCCGCCGAGCCCGTACCAGGCCGTGTGATTGTCCGGCCACATGTCCGTCGCCTTCTTGTAGTGCTGCGCGGCGTTTTCGAACTGCTTCTGACCGAAGGCAATGCTGCCTGCCTTCGACGCCTTGAGCGACTCTCTGCGATCCTTGTTGGGACAGCCAGACAGGCTCAGCAATAGACCGGCTGCAGCGACCGAGGCGACGGCGAGCTTCATGCCCCCGACGGTACGTCGCTTCGTCGATGGTCTCAAGATCTGGCTCACACGATCCATCGCCACGTCGATCGTCACGAGCCCGCGGGACGGAACGTGAACGGATAGTTTACCTGCACGCCACCGCCGCCCTTGGGCTTCGGGAACTCGATGGCCTTGATCACGCCGGCTACGCAGTTCGCAACGTTCGGATCAACACCCGAGCCATTCGACGACGCCACGTTGCCGTTTGGCGTGATGAAGAACGAGGTCTGCACCACACCCGACAGGCCTGGCTTGGCGAGCAGCTCCTTCTCGTAGCAGTACTGGATCTTCTGGATGTTGCGCTTGATGTAGCGACGAATGATCGCCTTATCGAGATCACCCTGGGCGCTCGGCTGACCGATCGACACGGTCGGAACAGCCGCGCTACGGCCGCGCATCCCGCCGCGTCCACCACCAACGCCATAGCCGGAGCCTGTGCCCGAGCCGTGGCCGATCGTGCCGTAACGGCCGGTACCGATCGTTCCCCAACCGGTGCCACCACCGCCGGGACCGAAGCCAGAACGACCGAAGCCGAAGCCGCCATTCATCTCGCCGGCCTCGTTACCGAGCAGACCACCGTAGATGTTGGAGTCGTCGAATCCGCTCGAGATATCCCCGGTCCCGGTGAGCGATGCGAACGCTCCGCCCTGGGTCAACGCCGACGAGCCGAGAATACCGGCGGTCCGCGCCGCTTCGACCGCCTGCTGGCGAGCGAGCTGCGGGTCTTCCTGCTCCTTCTTCATCTTGTACTGGCCCTCGGCGCGATCTGACTCCTTCTTGCCCATCTTGCCCTCTTCGAGAGCCATGGCCGTGCCGGTACCACCCGACTCGTCCTCGCCGTCCTCGGGCTTGTCCTCTTCCTCGGGCGGCGGCGGATCGTCCTGTGATGCGTTGTTACTGCGCGTCGACGTGTCCTCGCTCGAAGCGAGGTCGATGCCGATGCCGCTGTCGGCGTCGACGAGTTGGAGCAGGACCAACAGGAACCCGACGTGCACGACGAGCGAGCCGACGAAGTACAGCAGCGCGTTCGAATCGAGCGTAAATAGCGGAGCTGCGTGACGGCGAGGCTGCGCCACCGCCGACACCAGGAACGTGGTCTTGCCAGTGCGCACGCGGATCTTGGCGCCTTGCGGAATCGGCGAGATCGTCGTGCGGCCCTGATCAGCCAGCTCGTTCAGCGAGGTGGACTGGCCATTCACCACCATCTCGCCGTCCATGCCGCGGCTGAAGTTGAATGCGAAATCGTCGCCCTGCGGTGCGACCAATGGGAACGACGGCGCCGGCGCGCCTTCGGTCGCGAACTCGACCTCGGGGTCGGTTCCGATCCGATAGAACGGGCTGCGCTTCTCGGCGCGCATCCGCGCGATACCCGCGGTACCGAACACGACGGCCAAGATGAACCCGCCAAACGCCATCATGTCGTAGGCGACGGGAAGCGTGCGCGGCCGGAACGAGAACCCGGGCTTCTTCAGCTGCTCGGTGTGGATCTCGTACTTGACCTTGTTGAACTCGGCGTTGTCGACCGCGAGGTAGAACGCGATCGCGGCGGCGATGAACGAGGCGGCGGCGATCGCGAAGAATGCGTAAGTCGTGGAGGTGATGTGACCACTGCGCGGATCGATGCAGTGCTTCACGTTGACGACCGAGTCGCCCATCATCGCGGCGACTTCGACCGCGCGGGCGCCGCCGATATCATCGACCGATTCGGCCATTGCCTGCTGGAATCCTTGCGGTGGAGCCATCGCGGTTCCATAGAGCGGCGCACCACCGGCTGCGCCGGGCGGGGGCCGAACCGCGGGTGGCGCAGCCGCAAACGCCGGGGCTGGCGCCGGATAGGTCTGCGGCGCGTACGCCGGCGGGGGTGCCGACGGCGCTTGCGCGCGAGGCGGCGGCGGCGCAGCGGCGGCGGGCATCGGTGGCGGTGGTGGTGCCGGCGGGGCTCCCATCGGCCGCGACGTCGACGCGATCACATCGTTGCCAGCCATCGGGTTCGCGGTGATCTGCGTGGCCGCGTCTTCGTCGCCCGCGCCGATCGCGAGCTCGATCCGCGTGTCACCGACGACGATCGTGTCGCCAGACTGCAGCTTCGCCTTGTTCACCTTCTGGCCGTTGACGAAGGTGCCTTTGGTCGACCCGAGGTCGATGATGCTCACGTCACCGGGGCCGTTCACCTCGATGATCGCGTGCATCCGACTCACCGTCTCGTCGTCGAGCTTTAGGTGAGCCGAGGGAACCTTGCCGAGCTTGATCACGCTCAGGCTCAGGTTCTCCGTACGGACGAGCTGATCGCCCTTGTAGATGCGGAAGGTAAGAGGAACTTTTGCGCCGGCCATAAAATGTTCTCCGATGAGGAGCTACGAACACTTGGCCGGGGATGGACAGCGAGCGCCCCAGGGACGGGGCGCCCTGCCCTACAGGTCCTCGGCCGACTTGATGATCTCGGGGATGAAGTCCTTGCGGATTCGAATCAGCGACGAGTGCTTGGAGAAATCGCGTGCATCCACGGTCGATCCCTCGGGCTTGACCAGATCGCCTTCGATCGTGTCGCCCGAGAAGTCGTACACCTTCACCTTCGGCTTGGCCTCGGCACCTTGCGCGCTCGCAGTGCCTGCGAGCGCACCGACGACGACGCCGACGACGACGATATTAACGAACAAGGTGATGAGATTTCGCATGATTGACCCTCGTAGGAAGGCCCTCTCATGACGAAACACCGCGCGCACGGGGGTTCGGACAACGAGAGGGATGATTGGTTCCGAGTTTCTCAAAAAAACTTCTTCCCGCTACAGACACTTCGAAAAGGGAGGCGTTGCGCGGCTCCCTCCGAATAATTCTCGGCGGTTACTTCGGAGCTGCGGGCGTGGCCGGCGGCTGTGGCTGGTTTGCCTGTGCCTTCAGGAAGTTGGAGATCTGCGTGGTGGTCTTGTCGATCACCTTGATCTGCTCCTTCGCCTCGGCCTTGTCGGACTCATCGCCTGGCTTATCGAGGAACTGGCGGAAGTAGTCCTTCGCAGCCGCATAGGTCGACAGCGACTCCTGCATCTCCTGCTTGCTCGCCCGGAAGTCCTTATAGAGGACAGCCAGGTTGTAGTAGGCCTCGCCGCGGCGTGAATCGAGCTCGCGCGCCTTCTTGTACTGAGCCTCGGCGCCATCGAGGTCCTTGAGACCACGCAGCGCGATCCCCAGGCCGATCGTCGCGTCATAGCTCTTCGGTTGGAGCTCGAGCGCCTTGGCGAACTGCTCCTTGGCCACCTCGTAGTTCCGGAACCCGAGCGTGATGTTGCCGACGTTCTGGCGAGCCTCGGCGAACTTCGGATCCGCTTCGACGGCGGCCTGGAAGTTCTGAAGCGCGAGCGACAGCGCGTTCTTGCGCATGTAGTAGAGCCCGTAGGCGTTCTGCAGCGGCGCGTACTTCTCGTTTCGCTTCTTGGCCTCGTCGAGCAAGACCTTGGCGAGGTCGAGCCGGTTCTTGTTCTTCTGGTAGCCCTCGAGATAGATCAGCCCGAACACGGTGTAGGCGTGGACGTTGTCCGAGTCGACGCCGAGCGCGTTCGACAGGTTGAACCGCGCCTCGTCATCGAGCTTCGCCCAGCTCGCGTCCTTGTAGCCGACCTTGCGCATCTGCTCGAGCTGCATCGAGGCGATGTTGATGCGCGCGGCGATCAGCTTGGGGTTCGCCTTGATCGCGCTCTCCCAGTATTGCTTCGCGCCGTCGACCTTGCCGGCCTTGTAGTAGATCTCGCCGAGGTTCGAGAGCGCGAACGCGACCTTCTTCGGATCACCCTTGGTGCGCGACGCAGTCTGGTAGGCCTTCTCGGCCTCCGAGAGCATGTTGCAGCGGTGGTACGACAGCCCCACCATGAACTGCGCCTCGACCAACGAGGCGTGAGATCGGACGACCGCTTCGAACCGGTCCGCCGACTGGCGACACGCCGACTCGTTCCATGAGTGGGCCTTCTCGTTCTGCGCGAAGAACTGCATCGCAGCGTCGTAGTCCTTGCGCGCATCGTTGGAGATCTCGCGTTTGACGTCGGGGCCAGACGAATCACCCGTCGCCGAGCTGACCGGTGGTGGGGGCGGCACATCGGATCCCTTGCCGAGACCTGACTTCTGGGCGCCACCGCACGCCATCGCAAACGCGATCGCCGAGCTGAAAACCAGCCACTGCGTTTTGACGTTCGTTTTCATGTTCGTGGTCCTTCCTATTCGAGCTTCGAGGCTGGGGGTTCGACCGCGATGATCGGCGCGACCAGATCTGGGACGGCGTGGAGCTCCGATGCCGACGGGAAGTCTTCCGGTTTGATCTGACCGAGCTCGCGCTCGCACAGCTTCGACCACTCGCTGAACCAGCCGAGCTTGGTCGACTGAGTCAGACACGCGCCGTAGGCCTCGAGCGACTTGGCCTCGAGCGGCTCCGCCTTGGTGGTCAGCGCATCACAGTACGCCTCGACCTTCTCGTCCGCGAACTCGCCGGTCCGCACGTCCTGCGGGATCTGCGCGGTGAACAGCGCGTCGGAGAAGTTCTGCGAGATCTGGCCGATCCGAGCTGCAGCCACGATCGACGTCGCCGCGTCCTTGATGTCGAAGATCACCTTCTCGTACTTGCCGGTGGCGGTGCCGCCGACCTTGGCCTTCTTGCTGATCCACTCCTCGAACCGCTTCATGCTCTTGTCGCGGATCGCTTTCTTCTTGGGATCGGGATCGAAGTTGAGGTTCTCGGGGAACTTCATGTCGAGGTAATCCTCGAAGTCGTCATCGGCCGCCGCGAGCTTGGCGAGGCCGTAGTAGTAGCGAGCGCCGCCTTCGTCGCCACCGACCTTGCCCTGCCGCTTGTCGAATTCCTTCACCGCGGCCGCGAACTCCTGCTTCGCCTCGGCGTACTTGCGAGCGTCGCGCTTGACCACGGTCAGCTTGATCTTCGAGTCGGGGCCGCACTGGGTCGGCTGGTCGTTGCCGCGCTTGCCCTTCTTCTTCTTGATGTTGATCGCGCGCTCGCGGACGATCTTGACGCACGAGCCGTCGACCTGCTTCACCGGACAGCTCTGGCTCAGCCGGATCTGCGCGATCTTGGCGTGGGCGATCACCAGGCGGTCTGCGCCGCCCTTGGCGCCCCACTCGCGGATGTAGTCCTTGAACGCCTTCACGATCGCGTCGTCATCACCCTGCTTCTCGTACACGGCGGTCATCGACCATGCCGCGTTCGCGGCCTCTTGCGGCTTCTGGCGACCGAACGTCTTGATGAAGTACTTGGTGTTCTCGATCGCCTTGGCGTCGTCACCCATACCCTTGCGGTAGAACACCGCGTCGCTCATCGCGTCGTAGGCGTCCTTCTCACCGGCGTAGTTCTTGGCGTACTCCTCGAGCTTCTCGGACGCTTCCTTGTACATCGCGATGTCGCCGTACGCCTTGCCGACGCGAACCAGGCCCTTCTTGGTCAGGTTGCTCTTCGGGTAGTACTTGTAGAGGTAACCGAACGCGCGAATCGCGGCGCCGATCGACTTGCCTTCCTGGTAGCAAACGATCGCGTTGTAGAGCACCTCGTCGTTCTGCTCGGACATCGGGTTCGCGTTGTAGATGTCGAGATAGGCCTGACCGCACTCCACGTACTTGCTGAAGTCCTTGGTCTCCTTGGCCAGCTTCTCCATCATCTCGGCCTTCTTGCGCATCGACTGCGCCTTGAGCTTGGTCAGCGTGTCCTTGAGGTCATCCTTGCCCTCGAGGAACTGCTGGTCCTTGGTCAGCTTGTCGGCCAACGCGAGCATGTCGTCGTACTTCTGGGTCCGGTTGTAGGTATCGAGCAAGAGGTTGGCCGAGTACTCGGCGGTCTCGTGCGAGCGGTGCTTGTCGAGGATGTCGTTGAACAGCGGGATCGCTTTGTCGAACTGGTTGTAGCGGCGATAGATGTTCGCCTTGAGGAACTTCATCCCGACCAGCTCGTCGTCCTTGGGGTCCTTGATGTAGTTGATGTAGATGTCGAACGCGGCGAGCATCTTCTGCTCGCGCTCGGGGATCTCCTTCGGCTGCGGAATCTTGTCGTATTCCTTGCCGATGTCGTCGACCTTGTCGGCCTGCTGCTTGATCCGCGGATCGACGTTGAGCGCGTTCTTCCAGCCGAGCACCGAGGCGTACGCCGCCTCTTTGGTCAACTTGGCGTCGAGCTTTCCGGTCTTGACCACGTCGGTGAACGCGACCGCGGCGTTCTCCCACATCTCGGTCTGCAGCCGCGGGTTCTTCTCGTTCTCCGCGCGCGACCAGATCAACTCCGCGTAGAAGTACTGGGTCTGGGCGTAGTCCTCGGCGTCGGTGAACACGTCGAGATAGACCTTGTAGAGCTTCTCGGCGTACGCGAGCGTCTCGGTGTTCTTGGTCTTCGCGGATTCCGAGTGATACGCGCGCGCGAGCTCACCCGACATCGCCGCGGCATTGTCATGGCACTCCTGCGATTCGGACTGCGGCAGGGTCTTCTTGCCGCGCAGGGCGCCCCACAGCCTGACGAGGTTCTCGATCTCCTTGACCTTGTCCGCGTTGACGGCGCCCGGCATCGAAAGCATCGCGTGCGCGATGTTGTATTGCCACAGGCACACGTTCTTGTTGGTCGGCGCGAGCTTCATCAGCTCCTGGAACACGTAGATCGCTTTGTCGCTCTTGCCCTGGCCGAGGTAGAGGTCGGCCAGCGTCTCGAGCATGTTGAACGCGTACTTGTTGTCGACGCGCTGGAACGCGGCGTAGGCCTTGTCGGCCTTGCCGATCTCCGAATACGCGCGAACGAAGTCCTTCTTCGCGGTGCGGTTCAGGACCTCTTGCTTCTTGTCGTTCTTGGTTGCCTGCGCGACTTGGAAGAACGTCTCGAGCGCCTCCTGGAACCGCTGGAGGTTGAGATGGATCCAGCCCATCTTGTACATCGCGTACCAGTACACCGACGACTTCGGGAACTTGAGGACCATCTTGTAGCGGGCCTCGGCGTCGGCGAGCTGACCCGCTTCGAAGTAGTAGTCCGCGAACGCGAGGTGCGCTTCGGGGACGAACTTCGAGTTCGGATAGTTCTTGAGCAGCTTGTCGTAGGCTGCGCGGGCCTCTTTCAAGTACTTGCCGCCCTGCAGCGTGTACCCGTAATAGAACAGCGCCATGTCCATCTTCGGGTAATTGCGGAACGCGTCGTTCTCCGTGAGGCCCTTGTAGGTCTTCACGGCCTTGACCAAGTAGTCCTTCGCCTTGGCTGCGGCCGCGGTCGACTCGCTCTTGAGCTTGGACTTCTGTGCGGCGGGCGCTGCGTCGGCCTTGATCGTCAGCTCCACCGAGCGCAGGCGCCAGTAGCGTTGTTGCTTGGCGTAGAGCTCGCCGAGCCGGAAGTAGTAATCGCTCTTCTCGTCGACCTCGCTGTCGGGCGTGTCGACGATCAGCTGCGCGAGGAGCCGCTCCTGTTCGGCGCGAATGTTTCCGACGAGCCCTTCGATCGACATCACGTCGTCGGCCGATAGCGTCGGAACTTGTTCCTTCTTGTCGACCGGCTTCTGCTGGATCGGTTTCACGCGATCCGACAGCTTGACGTCGATCTTGACGTCTTGCTGCCGCGTGTACTTCGGCTTGCTTTGGGCATCTGCGATCGATGCGATCGACGACGTGCCCATCACGAGCAGTCCGACCATCGCGAGCTTCATCTTCGACATTGCGATTCCCTTCTTGGTCCAGCGGGACGTACTTCTGCGCAGCGAATCCAGAGACTAACCAACCGCGGCGACGAGGTCGTCACGGGTTTGTCATCACCCAGTCGGGCTTTTGGGCACCGGGCCCAACCCACGAGCACCGGAACGAGATGACCGTAAGCCGCGCGTGAGGAGCGTGCGCTCCTCGCGCTAGGTGCGTGTCATTGCTTGGGACAGCGCGAGCGGATCCGGAACCGGTAGTAACCCAGCTCATCCTTCCAATACTCGCCGTTGAACTTCCATTGGAAGTGCTCGTCGTCGATCACGATCGGCTCTTCCTTGTGATTGGCCGAGACCCGCCCCGCCTTCATCGCTTCTGCGGATAGCTTCTCGGCCTTGGCGTTCAAGATCTCGATCTTGATCTTGGTGCCGTCACGCCGCAGTGCCCCGAGCTCGCGGGCGAGGCGGCTGACGCGATCGCGCGCCACCTTGCCGGCGTCCGCTGCGGCGACCGACTGCTGCACCGTGAGCTCCTGGATCACGTCGCTGGCGATCTGCGTGGTCTGCCACGCCTTGTCGCTCTTGCCGTGCATCTCGATCTCGTGGTTGAGCTCGTCGACCCATGCGAACGTCTTGAGCAACGTCTTGTCGTTGAGCACGCTCATCACCAGGCGTTGGGTCACCGGGTCGAGACCCGCCTTGTTCGCCTTTACCTTCTTCACGTACTCGTAGAACTCAGCGTTGTCGTCGTACTTCGCGACGAGGTCGTTGAGGTTCTTCATCAGCGGCCCGTACTTCTCCGAGAAGTCGGCGATCGACTCCTCGGCCTGGTCGTAGAGGCAGTAGTTGAAGTAGATGACGCTCTTGAGCAGCACCGACTCCGGGAAGAACTGGTTCTCGAAGTACGGCGCGTTGAGCGTGTGGATGTTACCGAGTGCCTTCGAGTTGAGCGTCTTCATGTAGTACGCCCACGACGCCTCGAACAAGGACTCGGCCCAATCGAGCGAGTTCTGGTCGAGCTTCTCGAAGTACTTGATCGACGTGTCGAACTGCTGCGTCGAGTAGAACACGCGCGCCATCTGGAGCTGTGCGAGCTCGTTGTAGTCGGCGATGTCGTCGGCCTTGTATTGCTTGGGCTTCTCCTGGCCGATCACCAGGATCTCCTTGAACGCCTCGACCGCGGGCTTGCCTTCGAACTTACGGACGTAGGTGACCCCCTCGAAGAACTTCGCCTTGATGAAGAACTCCGATTCGCGCGACACCTGTTGGAACAGGCTGATCGCTTTGTCGAAGTCACCGTCTCCGCCGTGGCGATAGTAGTGGCGACCGAGCAGGAACAGCAGCTCGTCTTTGACCGAGGTCAGGCTCGGATCGTTGAGCGCCGACGCGTCGTACGTCCCGATCTTCTCGAGGATGCCGGAGGTCTCGGGCAGCACGCGCGACAGCGCGGCGAGCCACTTGAGCGCAGCGCCGTGGTAGGTGTGAGCGTCACCGCCGTCGACGATCTTGCTGAAGTACGCCAGCGAGCCGGCATAGAACCCCATCTGGTAGAGGGTCTTGCCCATGAAGAACTCAGCGCGTTGCTTGTTCTTCGCGTCGTCACCGCTCTCGCCATCGAGCACCTTCTTGAGCTCGATCGACGCCGAGAAGAAGTCCTTCTTGTCGTAGAGCTTGATCGCGCGTTCGAGCGTCTTCGAGGGCGGGCGTGACGACGCGCTCTCGGGCTCGAACTCCATATCGTCTTTGCCCTTCGGTTGTGCACCGGCGGGCGCGGCCCACAGCACACACGACGCGAGCACAGGCGCGACGATCGAAAGCTTCTTCGGCAGGTTCAGGGACGACAATCTCGTGGGAAACCTCATCAGCGCTCCTTCGGAGTCAGGGTCAGGCCAATAGATTCGCCCAACTACCCGAGCGGGAATCATCGGCAACCGACAGGCGCGTTGTCAAGCGACCGCCCGTGACGGATTCGTGCGGCGTCTCCCACGAACCATCAAATGAATGTGAACCGCACGGCGAGGACGCACGACGTTGCGATCGAAGACACCGGGATCGCCGCCTCGGTTGCGGTCGATCGACCGGGCGTTTGGCACCTGTTGTTTGGAGTCGTTCCCTTGACTTGGGCGTCTCTCCTCATGATTATCGACGCGATGAAACGCGGTCCCGTCGTGGTGGTGGGGTGCCTGCTGTGGTTCGGCCTGACGGCCGGCTGCACGGACAACCCTGTCGGCAGAATCTGCGATCTCGGTACCGACATGCCGGTCGCCACGGAAGTTGTCGTTGCTTCGCCATCGCTTGATTGCGTAACGCGTACGTGTCTTCGCGTACCGCTGTCGCGTGAGCTGCCTGCCGGTAGCTCGTTCCCGACGGGAAACAACGGTCTGTGCACCGCGGAGTGCAGTGAGGACAGCGATTGCGACCGCGTTCCCGAGTCGCCGTGCACGGGTGGCTTCACCTGCGGCATCGCAGTGACCGTCGGCCCGTTCTGCTGCCGGAAGTTCTGCATCTGCAAGGACTACGTCGTGGTCCCCGACTCGGGTCAGCTCTCGGTGCCGCTCGCCTGCGATGCGGACAACTCCGACAACGCGTGCTGCAACCTCCCCGGCCGCGTCGGCAACGCGACCGCGTATCCGCTCTGCAACCTGTAGAGCGAGCCTCGGCGCAGGCGGCGCCTCCGCGCGCGCTACGGCTTCGCGTTTTCCGCAAGACGCAGAGTCGCAAAGCTCGCTGAGGGTCAGAGGCGCCAGGCGTCTTTGATCAGCTCGATGCGGCCGCCGGTGACAGCCACGACGTCGAACCGGCACGTCGTGAACGCCGGCATGCGGTCCAACAAATAGGCCTCGGCGACACGAGCGACGCGCCGGCGCTTGTGCGCGCTGACCATCTCGGCCGCGTTGCCATGCAGCTGGTCGCTGCGGCTTCGCACTTCGATAAACACTAATGTATCGCCGTCCCGGGCGATCGCATCGAGCTCTCCGATCGAGCAGCGATAGTTGCGCTCGATGATCCGGTAGCCGGCGGCGGCTAGCGCAGCGGTCGCATCGGTTTCAGCCGATGCTCCAATCGCAATCGTAGTGCGTGCCACGTCCCAACATCCTTCCCCTCCCTATTCGAAACAACCGACCAGCGGCGCGCTCGAATTCGCCGCGAGCAACGCAGACCAGATCAGGCCTTCTTCTTGCCCTTGGTCTTCTTCGGCTTGGCGGCAGCGCCCTCGGCGGCGACGCCCTCGGCGGCAGGCTCACCATCGGCGGCAGGCGCCTCGCTAGATGCAGCGGCCACCTGTTCGGTTTCGACGCCCTCGCGCTCCTTGATGCGCGCAGCCTTACCGGACAGGTCGCGGAGGTAATACAGCCGCGACTGGTGAACGCGGCCGCGCGAGATCACCTCGATCTTGTCGATGTTCGGCGAGTTGTCGGGGAAGATCCTCTCGACGCCGACGCCGTACGAGATCTTGCGAACCGTAAACGTCGAACGCGAGCCCTTAGAGACTCGGCGAATACAGACGCCCTCGAACGCCTGGAGGCGGGTCTTCTCACCCTCGCGGATCTTCGCCCACACCTTGATCGAGTCGCCGGGGCGGAACTCGGGAAGCGCCACCTGGCGACGTTGCGATTTGTCGATCGATTCGAGGATCCGCTGCGCGCTCATAAAACATGACCCCAGAAAAAAATGTCGAAGGGACGCAGGGTTCTGCCAGAGATCCCTAGGTCACGTCAAGCACGACGCCGAGTCCATCCACAGCCGAGGCTCCGTCACCGTCCGAATAGTCGATCGAGGAGGATCGCGCCAGCGCTTCGGACCGAGAGGTGGTTCCAGTCCGAGCTCCCCTCGATCGGCGTAAGAACCCGAGATACTGACTGAATCTTCGAGTCGGCCAGCCCCCACCCGGTCCCGAGCATGATCAGCACCGGTCCGGGATACACCGCCGCCTCTGCGAGCAACTGGGACGGGGATCGGCGGACCGCCTCCGGGAACGACTCGTGCCGCGCCGAGGTGGCCACCACCAGCGGCGGGCTGCCATACGAGCTGGCGAGCTCGTCGAGCACTGCTTCGATCGAGGGCGCGGTGCGGATCAGAGCGAGCGCGTTCGCTCGACTGCCGGACGTCGGTGGGGTGCGTGCCGGGGCGTTGTTCTCGTCCTCTAGCCATAGCCGCGCGATGTGCTCGGCCTTCTCGCGCTGCGAGGTCACCGGCGTGACGATGTGATATGCGGCCAGCCCGTAGGTCATCGTCGAACGCGCGAGATCGTGAATATCGAAGTTGGTCAGCGAGCTCGTGACGATCTGACCCGTGCGATCGACGACCGGATGATGGACCAGCGCCAGATGCGTCCGCGACGCGAGTGGCGGAACCAGCTTGCGATCAGCCGGCGTGGCTCGAAACTGCGACCAGAGATCGGGCCGGCGTGCCGCCGTGCGTTGCATCGCCTGGCTGCGGCGCCATGTGGCGATCGCCGCGTGGTTGCCAGAGGTCAACACCGCCGGCACGGCGTGATCTCCCAGCAGTGGTGGCCGCGTGTATTGCGGATACTCGAGCAAGCCCGCGGAGTGCGATTCCTCGTCGGCCGAGGTCGGCTCGCCGAGCACGCCCGGGATCAGCCGAGCGATCGCGTCGACGACCACCAACGCACCGAGCTCGCCACCAGACAGCACGTAGTCGCCGATCGACAGCTCCTCGTCGATCGCGATATCGATCGCTCGCTGATCGACACCCTCGTAGCGCCCGCACACCAGCACGAGGTGCGGCATGCTCGACAATGCGCGGACGCGAGGCTGGGTCAGCACGCTGCCCGCCGGCGACATGAAGATGCGATGCGATGGCGGATCGCCCGCCGCGCGCGCGATCGCCGCGATCAGCGGTTCTGGTTTCATCACCATGCCCGGACCGCCGCCATATGGCGTGTCGTCGACGGTGCGGTGGCGATCGCTGGTGAAATCGCGCGGGTTGATGGTTTCGACCGAGATCACCCCGGCGTCGCGAGCCCGGCCGACGACGCCCGCGGTGAGCGCTGCTTCGATCAGCTCGGGATGAATCGTGACGATCGAGATCTTCATCGCGTGATCCGATGCGTCGGCAACCCGAGTGGCGGATCGACGGTGACGGTGCGGCCGGCAACGTCGATCGAGGTCACGAAGGCGTCGACCAGCGGCAGCAACCGCTCCTGATCGCCATCGTGGATCACCAGGCGATCCTGCACGCCAACCTCGATCGCGACGATCGATCCCCACGGCGTGCCGTCGCCGAGCACGACCTGGCAGCCCACGAGGTCGTCGAGCAGCACGTCGTCATCGTCGAGCACGAGCTGCGCCCGGTCGATCTCGACCGGCTGTCCGCGCAGTGCTTCGGCGTCGTTGCGGGTGACGACGCCATCGAGCAGCACGAGCCAGCCACGTTGGGTAGGACGGGCTGCGCTGATCTTGCGTTCGACGCCGCCTACCCAGAGGCTCTCGACGTCGGCGAGCGTCTCGGAATCGGGATCGTGGGTGACGATCACGACCTCCCCACGGATCCCGTGAGCACGTGCGATCCCGCCGATCTCGATTCGATCACGCACGGTGCGATCACCCACAGGATGTCGCCTCCGGCGCTGGCTCCGCGGACCGCGCTGGGTGCGCGGTCATCGTTATTCGAGGATCTCGACCAGGGTGCGCTTGCGCGAGCGCGGCGCGACAGCCTGGACGACGGTTCGCAGCGCGCGTGCGGTCTTGCCGCCGCGGCCGATCACCTTGCCGAGATCTGCTTCCGCGACCTCGAGCTCGTAGACGTTGGCCTGGCGCTCTTCGACCAGCTCGACGCGAACCTCATCGGTCCGGTCGACCAGGTTGACCGCCATATAGCGAATCAGCTCAGCCAGATCAGGCGAAACAACCGAGGACCCACGATTGTGGTTCGGCCGATCGTCCCGGCGATCATCGTCGTCGTCGTCGTCGTTCGACATGCTGATCAGGCTGGCTTCGCCGCGGCGCGAGCCGTGCGGCGAATGACGGCGGCGAGCGTGCCGCTGGGTTGCGCACCAACCTTCACCCACTTGTCGTAGCGCTCGGTGTCGAGCTTGAGCACCTTGGTGATGGGATGGTACGTGCCTAGCAGCTCGATGAACCGGCCATCACGTGCGCAGCGCTTGTCGGCCGCGACGATCCGATAGAACGGACTCTTCTTCTTGCCTTGACGTGAAAAACGAATCGCAACGGCCATAGATCCTCGAGTCGAGAGCGCGGCAATCTACCCAGGCGTTCCCCCCCTGTCAACCGTGCTATAGGAACGAGCATGACCCAACGGGTTGGGTTGGTCGTTGTGGCACGCAACGCCGCGCCACACCACATGGTTCGCGGCGGTTACCGTGCTCGGTGGGGCCGGCGCTGGCTGCTCGGTTGCCTGTTCGCCGCCGCGGCATGTAGCTCCAAGCCCGAGCCCAAAGGCAACGGATCGCCTCCGCAGCCGGCACTGCCCAAGCCAACGTTCACCCTGATCGCGCTTGCGGAAGTGCGCGGGCAGGTCGGGCCTTGTGGATGCACCACGGATCCGCTCGGCGACATCGCGCGCACCGCAAAAGTAATCTCGGACGCACGAAACCAGGGTCCCGTGCTCGTGGTCGATGCCGGGTCTCTGCTCTACGCGAAGTCTCCGATCCCGGCGCACCTGGTCAGCCAGGAGGAGCGCAAGGCGGATCTCTTGACCACCATCTATAAGGAGCTCGATGTCGCCGCGGTCGGGCTCGGCCCGGCTGATCTCCCCGCCGGTGCCAAGGGCGTGCGATTTCCGCGCGCGGCCGTCAACGTTCCATCGACCGAAGGGTTTCCGATCGAGCCGCCCGAGCTGATCGAGATCGGGGGCAGCAAGGTGGGTGTGTTCGGCGTTGCCACCACGGACGCGCTGCCCGGCGTGAAGGTTGCGGCTCCGGTGCCTGCCGCGAAACAGGCGGCCACCGAGCTCGAAGCGCGTGGTGCGCAGGTCATCGTCGGGTTGGTCCAGGCCGCCAATCGCAAGGACGCGGTCACGTTGGTGCGCGGCATGGAGGGGGCCGGTGTCGACATCGCCATCGCTGGACTTGGTCTCGCAGCGCCCGAGCCCGATCACGTCGAGCTCGAGGCGCAGAACATCGGCGGCACTTGGCTCGTGATCCCGGCGAATCGCGGCCAGGTCATCTCGCGGCTCGACGTCACCGTGCGCGGCGCCGGTCCGCTCGTCGATGCGATCGGGCCCAAAGCAGCAGCAGCAAAGACCGCCTCGCTCGATTCTCGGATCGCCGCCATCGACGCAGACCTCGCCAAGTTCGCCGCCGACCCAACCGCCGATCCGACGTTCGTGAAGCAGAAGCGCGCCGAGCGTACCGAGCTCGCCGCTGAGCGAACGCAGCTCGCGAATCATCCGACGAAGATTCCTGCCGCCGGCAACTACTTCACGCTCGAACAGGTGCGGATCAACAAGACGCTCGGGTGCAGCGCACCGATCCAGGATGCCGTCAGCAAGTACTATCTAGCGACCGGAGAGGCCAACCTGAAGGCAGCCGCCGGCACACCTCCACCACCACTCGCGAAGGGCAAGCCGGGATACGTCGGCATGGCGGCGTGCGACGATTGCCACAGCGATGCGGTCGAGTTCTGGAACAAGACCGTGCACGCGCGTGCCTGGAAAACGCTCGTCGATCGCGGCCAGCAGTTCGACCTCGATTGTATCGGCTGCCACGTCACCGGATGGCAGCAGCCGGGCGGATCGAACCTCGCCCACAACGAGACCCTGCGCGACGTGCAATGCGAGGTCTGCCACGGTCCCGGGTCGATCCACGTGCAGAAGGGCGGCGACGAGAAGCCAGCGGCTGTCACGAGGGTCCCTCGCGAAGACCTGTGCGCGACGCTGTGCCACACCAAAGAGCACAGCGACACGTTCGATCACCAAGCATACATGCGCGACATCCTCGGCCCAGGTCACGGCGCCGACGCGCGCGCCAAGCTCGGCGATGGCCCGACGGGTGCGCAGCTGCGCAAAGCTGGACTCGACAAAGCCGGCCGGCCGGGTCCAGGGTGCGTGCGATAGTCGTGAGACGTCGCCTCGCGCGAATGATCGCACCTGCGCTGGCACTCGTGATCGCCGTAGCGCTCGTCGCCGCAGGCTGCTCGTCCAGTCAGAAGCCTTCGCCTGCGACCACGACACGTGGACAACTCGGGATGGCGAGCTGGTACGGCGGTGAGCTCCACGGCGGGCCGACGGCGTCTGGCGAGCGCTTCAATAAGAACGCGATGACCGCAGCCCATCGGACGCTCCGCATGGGGACCCGCGTCCGTGTCACCAACTTGAAGAACGGTCGCAGCGTGGTGGTCCGGATCAACGATCGCGGGCCGTTCACCAAAGGCAGAATTATCGATTTATCGGAGGCCGCCGCGCGTTCGCTCCGGATGATCGAAGCCGGTGTCGTCCGCGTGCGCGTCGAGGTGCTCAAGTGAGCGTGCTATCTCCCGCGAGTCCGCCGCTGATCCAGTTGCAACACCTGACCAAGAACTACGGTTCGGTTCAGGCGCTGATCGACGTCAAGGCGGTAGTCGACGGCAAGATCATCGGGCTACTCGGCCCCAACGGCGCCGGAAAATCGACGCTGCTGAAGAGCATGCTCGGGCTCATCCCGTTCAACGGCTCTGCACATGTACTCGGGATCGACGCACGCACCGACGGCGCGCTGATCCGCGATCGCGTCGGCTACATGCCCGAGCAGGAGGCATTGCTGCTCGGCATGAATGCGGTCGAGCTTTGCACGTACGCGGGCGAGCTATCGGGGCTGCCACGCACCGAGGCGATGCAGCGCGCCCATGCCGCGTTGTATTACGCCGGCCTCGAAGAGAAGCGCTATCAGCCGATCGACGGCTATTCGACCGGCATGAAGCAACGCGTGAAGCTCGCGCAGGCGCTGGTCCACGATCCCGAGATCCTGTTTCTCGACGAGCCGACCAACGGTCTCGACCCCCGTGCACGCGACGAGATGATCGAGCTCATCGCCGAACTGCCGGATCGCCGTAGCTGCGCCATCGTGCTGTCGACCCACCTGCTGCCCGACGTCGAACGGGTGTGCGATCAAGCGATCATCATGCACCGTGGCCAGGTCCGGTTCGTGGGAACCATCGACGAGCTGCGTGGCGTCCGCGGCCGTGACGCGGATCTCGTCGTCGAGGTAAAGGCCGATCCGGAGCGGATCGGGCAAGCGCTCGCGGAGGCCGGTGCGCTGTTCGAAGTGTTGTCGCCGGTATCGCTCGCGGTCACCCTGCCCACCGACGCGACCACGAGCTTGGTGTTTCGCTGCGCCCACGCGGCGGGGATCCAGATTCGCGGCATCGCTGCTCGTCGCGAGACCGTCGAAACCGCGTTCTTGCGCGTGATCGGCGAAGCCGGCACCGCAGCCCCTGCAACGGAGGGCTCGTGACCACCCCCGCAGGTGTCATCCACGACATCGGCTACAAGCGCTACGGCGGTGCGCGCCACGCGTATTCCACGCGCTGGCGCGTGATCATGCGCAACCACATCGCGACCGCCTGGAAGACATGGTGGCGGTTCAAGTCACCCCTGGCGCTCGCGGTGATCACGACGTTCGTCGCCGGCGGCATCATGGTGTTTCTCAAGGACGAGATGATCGAACGCGCCGGCGGTTCGTTCGTCCGGCAGTTCTCCGACGCGGTGCTGCCCGAATCGTTCGCGTGGTACGTGCGGTGCGCGTTCATCGTGTCGCTGACGATCGGCGCGCGAACCATCGCCGGGGACGTCAAGGCCGGGGCGTTCACGTTCTATTTCGCGCGCTCGATCCGCCCGCGCGACTACGTGCTCGGCAAGCTCGCCGGCAGCTGTTTCGTCGTGGCGTTGCTGGTGGTCGCGGGACCGCTGCTGCTCGCGCTCACCCGACTCGGGCTATCGAAGTCCACCGACGAGCTGATCGCGATGCTTCCGCTGATCCCCAAGACCCTGGCGATTGGTGCGCTCGCAACGATCACGATGGCGGCGGTTCCGCTCGCGTTCTCTTCGCTGGTGAGCAACCCGCGCTACACGCTGGCGCTGTGGGCGAGTTACTACTTCGTGGTCGGCTACATCCTCCAGGGTGTCGGCATGGCGCTGCACTCGTCGATCAGCGCGCTCGACCTCGCGACCTCGCTCACCGTCGTCGCCCGCGAGCTGTTCGACTTCAAGCTGCCGTTCACGCCCGCCGCGCTGGTATCGCTGCCCACCGCCCTGGCGTCACTCGGGATCCACGCGGGCCTGGCGATCGCGATCATCATCTACCAAGTTCGACGGCTCCACGGTAGCGGCGTTGGAGGGGCGTCATGAACGTGGTCGACGTCGACAATTGCAGCAAGTGGTACGGCCACGTGCTCGGGATCTCCGACGTCAACTGGAAGCTCGGCGGCGGCATCGTGGGTCTTCTCGGACCCAACGGCGCTGGCAAGTCGACGTTGATGAAGCTGATGGCCGGACTGTTGCGACCATCGCGCGGCTCGCTGACGGTATTTGGTCAGCAGCCGTTCTCCGACGTGGCGGTACGCCGGCGAATCGGTCACGCCCCCGAGCACGAGAAGACCTGGGACGAATTGACTGCGCTCGAGCTGGTGTCGGTGATGGCGCGACTCGCCGGGGTACCGGCCGATCGGGCGCGAGCCGCCGCCGAGCACGCGCTCGCCGAAATGGGCATGACCGACGCGATGCATCGCCGGGTCCGCGGGTTCTCCAAGGGCATGCGCCAGCGCACCAAGCTCGCCACGGCGATCGCTCACGATCCCGATCTGTTGTTGCTCGACGAACCGCTCACCGGGGTCGATCCGATCGCGCGAGTGGACATCGTCGACCGGATCAAGAACCTCGCCGCGAGCGGCAAGACGATCGTGGTGTCGAGTCACGTACTCTACGAGATCGAAGCGCTGACCTCCGAGATCCTGGTGATCTATCGCGGCCAGGTGCTCGCCGAAGGCAACGTCTACGAGATCCGCAAGCTCATCGATCGCCATCCCCATCGGATCCGCGTCGAGTGTGAACGGCCCCGCGTGATCGCCGCTGCGCTCGCAGCGAGCGATCACGTCGCGCGGTTGGTGTTCGAGCGCCAAGCTGTATTGATCGAGACCCGGGATCCCGACCGCTGCTACGACCAGATCGCCCAGGCTGCGCTCGAATCGGGGCTCGCGATCACCGGGTTGAGCTCGCCGGATAACAACCTGGGTGCCGTGTTCGAGTATCTGACCGGGGACGGAGGTCGCCGATGACGGATAGGCGGGTCCCGAGCCGAATCGCCAGCCTGGCGGCGATCGGCGCGATGTCGGTTCGCCGGCTGTTCCGCGCGCGCGGGCTGTGGGTGGGCACGTTGATCGCTGCCGTGCCGCCCGCGTTCGCCTTCGCGATCGGCCAAAGCTCGCGGCGCGACGATGGCCGAACGCCGGTGCTGTTCATGTTCGAGGTGCTGATCGTCGGGATCCTGTCGGCGATGTTCGTCGCATCGTCGATCGGAGAGGAGCTCGAGGACCGCACCGCGACGTATCTATGGTCCAGGCCGGTGGCGCGGTGGACCCTCCCCGTCGGCAAGATCCTCGCACTCGCGCCGGTGACGATCGCGCTCGCGCTGATCGGCTGGCTCTGCGTTTACACGAGCGCAGTCGGCGGGCTGCCTCCACCCGCGAGCTACTTCGCGCTCGTCGCAGAGGCGCTGGCGATCTCCACGATCGGGGCGGCGATCGCGTTGCTCGTCCCCAAGCATGCGATGGCGCTCTCGATCGCCTATCTCGTGTTCTTCGACGTGCCGCTCGGTGTGCTCCCCGCGAAGCTACAACACCTCAGCGTCAGCTATCAGACCCGCGCGATCGCCGAGATCGATTGGGCCGCCACCGACCAGAGCGCGGCGGTGATCACGATCGTTGCGATCACCGCGGTATGGGCAATGGTCGGAGCACTGCGGCTACGCCGGCTCGAGGCGTAACCCTGCCCTGACGCAGCCTCGACGTGCGAGCTCCCTGCATCTCGCGCGTCTCGGCGAATTCGCAGTTGACACTGCTCATGCCTTCGTGGCACATAAAATGTCACCAATACACAACGTGTGACATGCCAGCAACTCGTCGCTATAACAGCCCGCTGCGCGAAGAGCAGATGGAGCAGACCCGTGACCGGATCCTCGCGCAGGTTGCCGAGATCCTGTCGAGTCCTGACGACGTCGTCTTGACGGTTGCGCTCGCCGCTGAACGGGCGCGCGTGTCGGTGCGTACTGCCTATCGCTACTTCCCCACGAAAGAACTGTTGATCGACGAGTTCAATGCCTGGATGACCGGTCGATTCAACACCGTGGCATCGCCAACGACGCTCGACCAGCTGCCCGACTACGTCGCCTCGCTCTACGCGGCGTTTGCCAACCACGAGCAGCTGGTCCGCGCCTCTCGACGGTCGCAGCAGGGCGCTGATGTCCGCCGCCGGCGCAAGGCCGAGCAACTCCGCAACACCAACAAGCTGATCGCGGCTGCGATGCCAGACCTCGATCCGAGCGATGTCTCGCGGGTGTCGGCAAACCTGGTCGTGATCTTCGGCTCCGACGCATGGATCCAACTCCGCGATCAGGGAATGTCCAATGCCGAGTGCGTCGAGATCGCACGTTGGGGGATCGACGCGTTGGCCACCAAGCTCCGCAAACTCAATCAAGCTGTGAAGGGGAAACGTTAGTCATGTACAAGGGGACGTTCGAGCCACCGAGTCCGGGGGCGTGGGAAATCGAGTCGACTCACCTGGAGCGTCCCGTGACGCGCTGGTTAGGCGAGGTGTTTCCGCCCAACATGATGCGTGGATTCCGCGAGTCCACGGAGCGCTATGGCGCGCTACTCGACTACATGGAAATGGCGGTGGTCGACGGGTTCATCTATCTGTGTCCGCGGCCGGTGGGCGCGCCGAAGACCGCCAAAGGGCCGCCGCCACCGTTCATCTTCAAGCTGCTCGCACGACTGCATCCTGCGATCCGCAAGCGCAACAAGCGTGCGGTCGAGACGTTCAAGACCAAGCGCTGGCGCGAGGACGTCGAGCGCTGGGACCGCGAGCTCAAACCGGCGATCCTGAAGGCCAACGCAGCGCTCGCGGCGATCGACCCATTCACGCTCGAGCTCGAACCGTTGATCGCTCACCTCGCAGCCGCACACGCGCGGGTCGCAGACGCGATCTACTGCCATCATGCGTTGAACGCCTGCTCGATGTTGACGACCGGTGACTTTCTCGCTCACGCAAAAGCGTGGACCGGCCTGGCATCGAGAGAGCTCGTCATGCTGCTCAGCGGACACTCGCCGGTTTCGACCGGCGCGCAATCGGAGCTCGACCGGTTGGTCGAAGCACTGCGCGGCGATCGCAGTGGCTCCGAGCTCGTGATGTCGAACGAACCACCCGCAGCGCTGGTCGAACGCTTGCGAAGCCATGCGGGTGCCGTCGGAGCGGCGATGCAGGACTATCTGGGTATGGTAGGGATCCGCCTGGTGTCGGGCTACGACGTCGGCAACCGCTACGCGCTCGAGGTACCTGAAGTGATCATCGGTGCGATCCGCGCCGCGCTTCACGCGCAACCGCGCGAGATAGTCGCCGAGGCGTCGGCGCGTGCGACGGCTCGGGTGCGAGACGCGGTGCCGGAACCGCATCGCGACCAGTTCGACGAGCTACTCGCCGAGGCGCGCTACACCTACCGGATCCGCGACGAGCGCTGCTATCTGAACGACGCGGTCGCGAGCGGCATCGCGCGGCGAGCTTTGCTGGCGGCAGGCCAGCGGCTGGTCACCGACGGCAAGCTCCATGCGCCCGATCACGCCGTCGATCTCACGCACGCCGAGGTCGTCGCGCTGCTGCGCGGTCAACCAGGCCCCACGGCAGACGAGACCGCAGCCTACGTCACCTATCGCACCACGAAGTCGATCGAGGACGCCCCGGCGCGGATCGGCTACCCGCCATCGCCACCGCCATCACCAGAGCTGCTGCCGCCGGTGCCAGCGCGTGCGATGCGCGCGATCTCGATCGTGCTATTCGAGATGTTCGACGTCCCCACGAAGCAACCGGCTCCTGCAACCGTCGTCCGCGGCGTCGCCGCGAGCGCCGGCAGCTATGAAGGGCGCGCGCGTGTGGTGCTCGGCACCGATCAGTTCTCGCGAATCGAGAAGGGCGACGTGCTGATCGCACGCCACACCAGCCCCTCGTACAACGTGTTGCTGCCGCTGCTCGGTGGCATCGTCACCGACCGCGGCGGCCTGTTGTCCCACGCCGCGATCGTTGCGCGCGAATACGGGATGCCCGCTGTCGTGGGCACCACCGATGGTACGGCGGCGGTGCCCGATGGTGCGCGCGTGCGGATCGATGGCTCGACCGGCGAAGTCGTGGTGCTGTCGTGACGGCTGTCGCGCTCCGCGATGTGATCGAGCCGTCGCGGTTCGGCGGCAAGGCCGTCGAGCTCGGAGCAGCGATCCGCGCTGGGCTTCCGGTGCCCGAAGGCGTCGCGCTCGCGGTCGAGCTCGTCGCCGAGGTCGTCGGTGGTTCACCGCGCGCGCGCAGCGTGGTGTCGGGGCTCCATGCAACGCTCGGCGGCTCGGTCGCCGTGCGCTCGTCGGCGGTCGGCGAGGACTCCGCGACCGCGAGCTTCGCCGGTCAACACGCCACCATCCTCAACGTGGCCTCGGAGAGCGGACTGGTCGAGGCGGTGTGCGCCGTACATGCCTCGGGCCACGCTGATGCCGCCCTCGCCTACCGAGCGCGCGCCGGTGTCCCAGGAGCACCGCGGATCGCCGTGGTGGTGCAGCGGCTCGTCCACGCCCACGCGGCGGGCGTGCTGTTCACGCGCGACCCGGTGACCGGGCGCGACGAACGCGTGATCGAATCTGCGTGGGGGCTCGGCGAGATCGTGGTTGCCGGACTGGTCAATCCCGATCGCTACCGGATCGACCGTACGGGGAAGATCGTCGAGCGCACGATCGGCTGCAAAGACGTGATGATCGTTCCTCGCCCCGGCGGCGGCACCGAAGAGATCAGCGTCGCCGATGATCGCGCTCGCACCGGCCTTACCGACGCTCAGCTCGCCGAGCTCGATCAGCTCGCGGCACGCTGCGAGGCGGCGTTCGGTCCCGCCGGTCATGACATCGAATGGGCGTTTGGCGACGACGGACGCGTTCATCTTCTGCAACGACGACCAATCACGAGGAAACTATGATCCAAGACCTGCTCGGGCTTTCCGAAGCCCTCCACGCCGCGATCGAAGCCCAGTTATTGCCGGCGCTGCTCGGCCGACCGCGCACGGCCATCGACTACGCACGGACGCTGTCGTTGGACCCGCGCGCGACCGAGCGCGTGCTCGACGTGCTCGTCGCGTTTGACGTCGCGACCCGAACTGGAGACGACTACGCGGCTTCACCCGAGCTCGCGAACTGGGCCGCGACGACACCCGCCGGTGCCGAGCTGGGGCTGGCGCTGTGGAGCCATGTGCCGACGTTCTTGCGCACCGGTAAGCCCTACATCCGCATGGATGGCGCACGCGAAGCCAGCTATGCAAACGTGGTGACCAGCCTCGGCAGAATGTTCGGACCTGCGGCGACGTCGCTCGCAGCTCAGCTGACGCGCGCGCCGCGAAACATCCTCGATATCGGCTGCGGCTCTGGCGTGTGGAGCCTCGCGATCGCCGAGCGATTCCCGGATGCGCGCGTGACGGGGCTCGATCTGCCCGCCGTGCTCGAAGCGTTTCACAGCCGTGCCCGGATGGTCGGCGTCGCCGATCGGACCTCGACGATCGCCGGCGACGTGCATGCCGTCGACATTCCGCGCGCGTTCGATCTCGTCGTGATCGCCAACGTACTGCGGATCGAAGCACCGGACCGCGCCCGTGCGATCGTGCGACGCGCGGCGAGAGCCCTCGAGCCGGGCGGCGAGCTATTGGTCGTCGACGCGCTCTCCGGCGGCACCCCCGCACGCGAGCGCGCGAGGGAGATCTATGCGCTTCATCTCGCGATGCGGACCGATCATGGCCGGGTCTATTCCTCGGCGGAGATCACAGGCTGGATGACGGCTGAGGGTTTGCGCGACGTGGCGGCCCTGTCGTGCGACGCCGACCTCAGCCCCGTCGGCGCCTTGCTCGCGCGGTCCGCGAGCTAACGATCGCCGTTGTGCACCGAGGCGTCCGGCGCGGGTGGCTCGACGATCACCAACTTGCGCTTTCCCGCCGCCGTCAGCGGGATCTCGGCAACCTGCTCGATCGCAACCGGCAGGCCTGCGAGATATCTGCGCGCGAACTGCTCGATCTGATCGAGCGTACGGGGCCCGAGCCCGTCCCCTGCCAGCGGCACGACCTTTATCACGAGGACGCCATTCGCACGCTGCACCACCTGAAATGCGCGAACCACCGGCTCGAGCACGGCGAACAGGATGCTGAACGCCAACCCGCTCACGGCGTGGCCGTGTCGGTCGCGCAGCGTGTCGGTGGTGCGGCCTTCGATCGGTCCGAGTCGTTCGAGGCCACGGCCGCATCGACACGGCGTCGCCTCGCGCGCGACCGCGAGGTCACCCGTCAAGTAGCGGATCATCGGACACGCGAGGTTGTGTAGATCGGTGATCGCAACCTCGCCCAGCTCACCTGGCTTGGCGGCGCGCACCGAACCGTCGGGGGTTCGCACGACGATCTCGACGATCATGGTCTCCATCGACACGTGCAGCCCGTCGTGATGCGAGCACTCCGCGCCCACCATCATGAGCTCGCGACAACCATAGGTCTCGAACGCCGGCCCAAACGCTTCCTCGATGACGACACGCTCGTGCGGCCACAACCGCTCCGCGCCGCAGACCACCGGAATCGGTGACCAGTCGCGCAACCGCTGACCGATCACATAGCGCGCGAGCACCGCCGCTGCCGATGCATACGCGACGATCACGTGCGGCCGAAGTGCACGCAACTCACCGACGACCCGCTGTAGCGCTCGCTCGCCACGCGGAATGCAGTCGATGTAGTAGTCGCGCTTGAGCTTGCGATCGAGCGCGATCTTCCAACGATGCAACCGCGACGACGGAGGTGGAATCGTCCCCCAGTAGTGGAGCGCGCGCATGCCGACGCGATAGCCAGCCCAGCCGTAGCCTCGCCACTTGGTGGCATCGCGCCAATGCCGTGATTCCGCGTCGTAGCGTACGACGACGGGCTCGCCGGTCGTGCCGCTCGACGATTTCTGGACCGCCCAGGGCGGCTCGGTCGCCGTCCGGTGCTCCAACGTCGCGCGTGCGGTGTAGCGATCGAGCAGCGGCAACGCCGCGAGCGCCGCGCGGTCGTGAAACGCCGCTGGAGAAAGCCGCTCGCGCTCGAGCACATCGCGATAGTAGTCGGTGTGAGTTGCCGCATGGCGCACGAGCCTCACCAGCGAACGCTGCTGGAGCTCGCGCAGCGCGGCCGTCGACCACCACTGGGTCTGATGCAGCTCGTTGAGCAGCTGCACGGTGGGCCGGCCACGCGCCGACTCGAACGCTGGAAACAGCACCGACGACAGCACACGCGTATACAGATCGCCGGTCGCAGACGATAGATCAGTCGACATGACACCTCCTGGAGTCGGCCGCGATGCGCGAGTCACCGCGCACGTGCAGCCACGAGCAAACGGGTAGAGCGAGCTACGCCGACTGCCGCGGAGGGTGAAACGGTCCGGGAAGGTGCGGACCTTCGACGGATCTAAACGGCGAGCCGAACATGTGTCGGGCTTCGGCGGGCGGATCCGCCAGGGTCACCAGAACGTGATGAGCGACGTCATCATCGGCGACGACCTCACATCCAGTGGCCACGCAGCAACCGACGTCGTCTTCGAGCGCCACGCGCGGCGCGCTCGCAGCGACCTGAATGGTCAGCCCGAGGATGAGCGCTACGGCGATGACGAGCCGGACCAACAACGCCTCATGATGACGTCAGCCAGCGGTGGCGGCAACCTCGAATCGTCGTGCCCCGGCGCAACCCAACTCGCTGATCTCTGCGCCTTATGTCGCTGCGTTCATCTTCCGATCCGGTGGAACGCAAAGCCGCGCAGCGGACCTGGCTAGGAAGCCAGATCGAGGGTCGCCGCGAGGTCGTAGTCGCTCGCCTGGGTAACGCGCGCACGCACCAGCGAGCCGGGCGGGACCTGGCCGTCGGTGAGGTACGTGGTCCCGTCGACGCCGGGCGCCTGGCCGTACCACCGACCCTCCATCAGGTACTCCGATTCCGCCGACACGCCGTCGACGAGTACGTCGATGTCTTTGCCCACCATCGCCTCGTTGCGAGCGCGGCTGATCTTGCGCTGGATCTCCATCAGCGTCTGCTGGCGCTCGGCCATGATCTCGGCCGGCACGCGCTTGGGCAACATCGCCGAGGTCGTGCCCGGCTCGATCGAATAGGTAAACGCCCCTGCGCGCTCGAACTGCGAATCGGCGACGAACTCGCACAGCTCGGCGAACTCCTCGGCGGTCTCGCCGGGATGCCCGACGATGAACGTCGTGCGAATCACGACGTTGTCGATCCGTTCGCGCAGCGTCTTGACCAAGGCGCGGGTGACGCGGCTCGAATGGCCGCGGCGCATCCGCTTTAGCATCGCATCGCTGATGTGCTGAAGCGGAACGTCGATGTACTTCACGACCTTTGGCACGCTCGCGATCGTGTCGATCAGCTCGTCGTCGAATGCGCTCGGGAACGTGTAGTGCAAGCGGATCCACTCGATCTCGTCGACCTTGCCGAGCGCACGCAGCAGCTGGGCGAGCGTCTGGCGAGTCTGTGGCGAGCTGCCCTGGTCCCACCCGTAGCGCGTCAGATCCTGCGCGATCAGGTTGAGCTCGACGGCGCCAGCCTTCCCGAGCGCCCGTGCCTCCGCGACGATGTCGTCGATCGATCGACTGCGCTGCGGGCCGCGCAGCTTGGGAATGATGCAGAACGAACATGGCCGATCGCAGCCCTCCGCGATCTTGACGTAGGCGCTATGGCCCGCGCCGATCCGCACACGCGGGGCGTCATGATCGTAGATGTAGCTGGGGGTCTCCGAGACCTGGATCACCGGCAGCGGCTTGCGCTTGGTGCGCCCCGACGGCAGCTTGATCGCCGGTAGCGGCGTGAGCGCCTTGGCGAGCGAAGGAAAGTCCGCCGAACCGAGGATGTGATCGATCTCGGGAATGTCCTTCGCAAGATCGTCGGCATAGCGCTGCGCGAGGCAGCCGGTCACCACCAGCTTGCTCGCGCCGCCTTTGCGGTTCCCGTTGCCCTTGTACTGCGCCATCTCGAGGATGGTGTCGACGCTCTCTTCCTTGGCGGCGTCGATGAACGCGCACGTGTTCACGACGATCACGTCGGCCGATTCGGGCGCATCGACCAGCGCGTGGCCGGCGGCCTCGACCTGGCCGAGCATCACCTCGGTGTCGACCTGATTCTTGGGGCACCCCAGCGAGACGAAGTAGATGCGCTGCCCCGAGGGAACTGAAGGCGCGCTATCGCGACGGGATGCCATATGGGCGGGGCAGTCTGTGCCCGAGGCCCGACGCTGTCAACGAGAACTGTTCAGCGAGCTAGGTAGCTAGAACGAATAGGGAATCACGCCCCGGCGAGCCGCGCCTTCAACTCGGATCCGGCGCGATCGACTGGGTCGCGCGGACGCGCACTCGTACCACGGCGAGCACCAGAATCCCCGCTAGCCCGACGGCGCCGCACAGCAGCATCGCGTCGGTCTCGCCATAGAGGCCGACCAGAGGCGCAAAGATGCCCATCGCGGCGCGCCGCATCATCGATTCGACCGACAGCACGGATGCGCGCCGGCTCGAGTCGGTGATCTCGGAGTTGAGCAGCGTCTTGGTCAGTGGTGAATACACACCGTTGGCGATCGCTTGAACGATCAACAGGCACAACATCCACGGGCAGTTTCCGACGCCAGCGAGCAGCACGAAACTGACCGCGAGCGACGCGAGCAGGCCCCACAGTACGACGTCGTCGCCGAACCGCGTGCGCAACTGGAACGTGCGGTACGCGATCAGCGACGCCACCACGTAGACCCCGGCGAACGCGAGCCCGATCTCCACGGGTCCGAGGCCGCGGTGCACCAGGTACGGTTGATAGACGTAGACCGTCGCGCGCAACAGCACGAACACGACCGCGGAATAACCAACGATCCATGCCAGCCCAGGACTACGGACCACCTCGCCGATCGCGTCGACCGTCTGGCCCTTCCACGACGACCGCGTGGCCGTCGCGGTCCCGGGCGCGTCATTTTCCAACCAGCACGCGACCAGCGCGGCGACGCTCGCGACGCCCGCGGTGACCAGATATGGCAGTGATAGATCGATCTGCGCGAGCACGCCGCTGCCCGCAAACGCGATCGCGCTGCCCATCAGGTGCCACGCGCTCGCGGTCGATTCACGTCGCGCATATTCGTGCTCCCGACCGTGACGGCGCAGCAAGTCATAGAGGTAGGCGGAGTCAGCGCCAGAGCACAGCGCGATCGACAGCGCGCCGAGCACCTCCGCGATGACGAAATGCTCGAACTGATCTGCCCGCGCCGCGAGCACGCACGACGCGATCATCGCGATCGCGCCTACCAGCATGGATCGTCGCCGCCCGAACCGATCCGCAAACACGCCGGTCGGCACCTCGGCGAATACGATCACCGCGCTATAGATGCCACCGAGCGCGAGCCGCTCGAAGTAGCTCAGGCCGCGCGACTCCTGAAACAGCATGAAGATCGGAACGAACAGGTACGACGTCGCGAGCAGCCGGAACGCGAAGAACAACCGCAGGCTGCGAGCGAGCTCCGAGGGGTTGCCATTCGGCTCGCCGGTCATGGGAACTTGGACCACTCCACGGGTCCCGCAAGTAACAGGATCGCTTCGGCGACGTTCACCTGCTCGAAGTCGCGATCGCTGCCGAGCGCGTCCAGCAGCGGTGGCAGCAGCGGCTTGGCGTCGAGGTTAGGATCGAGAATGCGCAATGCCCGGGCCGCGCGTACCCGCAGCGATGCGATCGTGAGCTGGCGCTCGAGCACCGGGCGCGCTGAGTTGTCGCGTAACCGTGCCAGTGCTTCGGCAGCCTGCGTGTTGAACCTGGGGTCCTTGAGCAGCGTGCGTAGCTCGGCAACCACATCCGTGCGACCCGACATCCCGAGCGCGATCGTCGCACGCGCGCGGTCGTCGGCAGAAGCTTTTTGATCCGCGCGGAGCTGGTCGAGCACCTTGATCGCTCGCGGTTCGGAGAGCTCGGCGAGATGCTCGGCGGAGCTCAGCCGGAGCTGAGCGATGTCGAGGAATCCGACGAGCGTCTGGATCGCGCGCGCGTCACCGAGCATCGCGAGCTTCTTGGCGGCGTCGCTGCGGTCCTCGCGACTGGTCAGTCGAAGCCCATCGGCGAGCTTGGCTGCACCACGGCTGTCTCCCGCGCGGCCGAGCGCGTACGCGACTTCGAACCGGCCGATCTCGGTCGTGTCTTTACCGAGCACACCGCGCAGGACCGCGAGGGCGTCGGGATCTTTGGTGCGCGCGAGCGCTTTCGCCGCCACCAGCTGCATGCGCGGCACCGCGGCTTGCAGCTGCGAGCGCAGTAACACGCGTGCCCGTTCGACCGCGTCGGCGGCCGTCACCGCGGTCGGCGACGGCTTCACGGGCTCGGTTGGTTTGATCGCAACCGCCGGAGTCGCTGGTTGCTGCGCGACCTTGGCCGGTCGCTTGGATGCGACAAGGTGCTGGTACGCAACCAGACCACCGCCTGCGATCGCTACCGCGCCGATGATCATCGCGAGCGGTCGTTTTGATTTCTTCCCCGTCGGTGCGGTCGCTGCTCGCGCCGCGCGCTCGACGTCTTCGTCGTTCATCGTCCAGCGATCGAGGGTGTCGTCCTTGGAGTCGCGGCGCTTGTCACGCGCGCTGACCTTCAGCGATCCGGATCGATCGGCGCCTGCACTCGGCAATACCGGCGGCTGCGGCACGATCGGCGCCGTCGCGATCCGCTCGTCGCGCGCGCTGGTCACCACTCCCGATGCCGGCTCGTGCACGATCTCGATCACCGGATCGCTGTCGCGCAGCGGCTGGGTCGTCCGCGCTGGCGGTTCGTCGAGCTCGGGCGGAGGCAGCGGCGGTGGCAAGGGTGCCGCGGCAGGAGCTGCCGACTTCGCACGTGGTGGTGCAACAGCAGGCGCTGGAGTGATCGCACGTGGCGGTGTCGCGACCGGCGGTTGTGGCGCGGCCGTAGGCTGGACAACCGCTTCGATCGGCGCGCGCACCGGTTGGGTCTCACCCGCTTTCGCACACTCGGTGCTGCAGAATGCGACGACCTTGCCGGCGCGAACCTTGACCGCGCGAGCGCGCAAGGTGTCTACCTGGGTACCGCAGATCGGACACGCCTGGATCATGGGAATCCGAGCACCGCGTCTTCACCGTGCTGCGCGATACAGCCTTCGATGTAGCGAATGATGTAGTCCCGCCGCGCGAGCATCGCGCGGATCTGCTCGGGCGACAGCAACGCTCCCAGCCCACCATCGTCGGACAGCTCGATCGCCGCAACGACCGTCTCATACGTCAGCGCCCGCAGTCGCTCGACGAGCTTCTTGGGAAACACCGCGATCTTGCGCAGCGCGCCGAGGTTCTGGTCGTGGCCGAGCTCGAACAAGGAAAACGACAACGTGTTGTCCATGAAGTACAGCACCTTGTTGTCCGGCGACGCCATCGTGTTCGAGCCAGTCCAGCGATCCGGGTTGTCGATCAACACGTCGAACAAAATGATCGCCGAAAGTTGTTGGACCATCGGCTCGAGCGCCGGCGGAATCCGCTCACCCGGCTGGAGATAGGTCGCCCACACCTCCATGCCGTCGCGTTCATCGACGTTGAACGGCCCGAGCTTCGCCAGCTTGATGTCGGGCACCCACCACGATACTTCGCCGTGCAACACACCATCACGCGCGATCGCCTCTTCGGCGAGACGCTCACCGATGAATCGACGATGGCGCGGCTCCGCCGCTTCGAGCAACTCCTCGATTCGAAACGCAGCAGGCTTCGCGGGCGGGACATGACCAAGTCCGAGCAACCGATCGATGCGATACGCCGCGATCTCGCGCCGCGGATCGGACTGGGTGTGGGTCTGTTCCGGCTTGAATGCGGCACGGCCGCCCGACGCGAAATCGAGTCGGAGCGATAGCGAGGTTCCGCCATGGTTCAGCTTGAGCCGAGCCACCTTGGTCGTTCCGATCGTCGCGAGCAGCTCGCCGTCCGGCGCCCCGAAAACGTTGTGAATTGGCGGCGGCGCCACCGGGAGGTGCGAAGCGGGCAGCGCGAGTGGTGCCGCGATCGCGGGCTCGCTGTGAATCGGCCGGCTCGCTGACGTCGCGGCGGCCGCTTCACGCGCGTGAAAGTACGGACCCGCGAGATCGGCGGCGTGTTGCACGCCGATCCATAGCCCCACCAGAGCCGCCGCTGCCACGGCGAGCTCCAGCGCGATGCAGGTCCCAAGCCGCACGGTCAAAAATCGTAACACGCTCGTGAAAAAGCTCGCAAAACCGCTGTCGCCGCGGTCAGCCAGCTCGGTCTTCGACGACGTACGCGGCCTTACGGTGCCGCGCGGTGGGGACGTGCTTCTCCCAGCACGCTACCGTGCAGAATCGCAGCTTCATCCGACCGGTATTGCAAGACGCCACGGTGCACCGGATCGCGGCGGTACCGGGTGGAATCAGCTTGCGACACGTGGCGCAGACCAGGCTGGCCATGGGCCTCGGTGGTAGCACGAGCCACCACGCGCGGACTACCTCGCGCAGATCGAAGAAATTGCCGCCACGAGCGCCGAGGCCGCCAGGGCCTTACGCGGAGCCAGGGAGCAGAGGATTTGTTTCGGGCGCTCTCGTGCCCGGAAAACCTGGTCTGGGCTCGGCGTTCTGGGCGTCATCCAGCGGTCTTGGCGATGGTCTTCGCTCACTGGCCAAGCGCGTTGACGACGGCTGCGGCGATCGCATCGGCGTTGCCACCCGCGACCAGCCGAACGACCCCAGCGCGATCGATCACGACGGTATGAGGATACGACAACACGCCGTAGCGATTCTGAGCATCGGCGTCTGGATCGGCGACCAACCGCAATTGGTAGCCGTGCTGCTGGAACATCGCCCTCGCCTTCGCAGGGTCATCGGCAACGATCGTCACGAAATCGACGTCTGGATGGCGCTTTGCGAGTTCATCGAGATGCGGCATCGCACGCAGACATGGACCACACCAGGTCGCCCAAAAATCCAGCACGGTCACCTTGCCCGGCGTGATCAGTGGATGGGCAGCACCGAGCTTGCCATCGGCACCGACGCTGGGCAGCGCGAACGTGACGGCCGTACTGCCCGGCGCGATCGGCCGAATCGCATCGAGGTTACGGGTTACCCAGATCGATTGTGCCACCATGCCGACGAGTGCGACGGCGAACAAACCAAGTCCTGCTCGCCGCGCGAGCGTGCGCGAGCGACCCGACAGTGGTTGGATCGCGGTGCGGACCAACGCAAGGGCGACGACGGTTCCGGCCCATCCGAACGCCGCTGCAACCACGATCGCGTTCACCGCGCCAGGTAACTCGACGTTCCCGCCGAGCTCGACGACTCGAATGATCGCGTGGACGACCAGATACACCGCGAGCACCGGAATCACCGCCACACACGCATGATCGAACGCGCGACCGATGTTGCGTCGCCGACCCCCGAGCAGCCACAGCGCGAGCGCAGCCACGATGATGAACGCGAGCTCGACGGTAAACGTCGCGGTCACGACCTTCATCGCTGCGCGAAATCCAAGCCCCGCCGACAGCTCGCCCAACCACACGGCTTGCGCGAGCGCGCGCAGCTGCGCGCCGAACAGCACGATGACCATCAGCCAGATCACGTCGGTGCCGGCGCGTCCAGCGGTCGCGCGATCACCGGCGATCGACAGCGCATGACGCGGGCTGACCAGCGCGAGCCCGATGCGGGCGAGCAGCCCGCCTACTTGTTCTGGCCGCCGCGCCGCTGCATCATGAGCTTGCGCGCCTGCGCGACGATCGCCGAGGACACGCCCCGTGACTTGCTCAGGTTGACCAGATCCTTGTCGCGAAGAAACGGCAGCAACTTGGCTGCTTCGGGGATCGAGGTCTTCGGATTGCGGCACAGGGATACCTTGATACCGTACATCTTGGTCCATTCACGGCGGGTCGAGATGTAACGGATTACGTCCTCGGCGAGGGACTGGTTACTAGCGTAGCGCGCGGCCTCGATGTCGGTGACTCCCGGAGACTTGATCGCCGCCACCGCGACGAGCTTGATCGGGTCGCGGATCAGGATCGCGCGTGCGAACGCATTGCCGAGCGTTGCCAACCGGATCTTGGCCGGGATCGACATGTTGGCGATCTGGACCTGGCTCTTTACCTCTTCGACCTCGGCTTCGGCCTTGCTGGCCTCGCCACCCTCCTCGGGCAAGACTTGATCGGCGTCACCGGTGGTCAGCGCGGTGTCATCGCCCCCCACCAACTTGTCTGCAGCATTCGAAAACTCGACGTCGGGGGTGGCGGGGCTCGGCTCCTCACCGATCAATGCGCGAGCGATCTCATCCCATGCGGCGAGCCCCGGCACGCGAACGTGGTTGCGCACCGCGAGCTCGACGATCCGATCGATGGTCGACATCCGAGCTTTGCGATTGAGATACATCGCCGCGATGATCTCGGGGTGGCGCAGCACGCGTTGCTCGTTCTGCGCGATCAGATCGACCTCGCGGGAACCGGCGCGTGCGGCGAGCACGGCGATCGTTTGATCCGCCACCGACGGATTGAGCACGATCGCGTCGAACACCGGCGGCTTGTCTGCGCAGAGCTCGGCGAACAGATCGAGCACGCGGGCATCGATCGCCGCGTTGGTCAGGGTGGCTGCCAGCAGTTTGTCGGGCAGCCCAGCCGCGGTGGCGCGCGCCGCTTGGGCCAACCCTGCATCGCCGTCGATCGACAGCTGGTAGAGCACGGCGACTTGATCTGCTGGTGGCAGCGGCATGATGCCGCGCGCTGCCATCATCCGCCCCGGCCCTGCCGCGAGCGCGCGTTGCGCGCCGGCGGACAGCGTCGCTGGATCGAGAAGGCTGCGCGGGATCGAGTCGGTCATGCGTTGCGGTGATACAAGATCTTTAGGCCCTTTAGGGTCAACAGGTCGTCGGTTGCCTCGATCGTGCGAGTTTCCGTCGCGATCAGCGGCGCGAGCCCGCCGGTCGCGATACAGCGCGCTGGAAAATCGACCTCGGCGCGGATCCGATCGACCAACGCGTCGACCATGCCCGCGTAGCCGTAAACCAGGCCCGCTTGCATCGACGATACCGTGTTGCGCGCGACCACTTTGCCGGGCCGCGCGAGCTCGACGCGCGGCAGCTTCGCCGCATGTTCGTACAGCGCCTCCGCGCTGATCTGAATACCTGGAGCGATCGCCCCGCCAAGATATTCGCCTTTGGGGTTCACGACGTCCCAGGTGGTGGCTGTACCAAAATCGACCACCACGCAGCCAGACTTGAGCTGTTCGTACGCCGCAACCGCGTTGACGATCCTATCGGCGCCGACCTCGCGCGGATTCTCGTAGAGGATCGGCATTCCGGTCTTGATGCCCGGCCCGACGAGTAGCGCGGGACCACCGCAGTATTGTTTGAAGAACCGCTGCAGCCCGAACACCGCCGGCGGAACCACCGACGACACGATGCCCGCTTGCAGCTCTCGCCACGGAAATCCTTCCATGTCGAGCAGCGTCTTCAGCAGCACCGCATATTCATCGGAGGTCCGCGCGGCGACGGTTTGAATTCGCCAGTGCGCCGCGAGCTCGTCGTCGCGATAGACCCCAATTACGGTGTTCGTATTCCCGACATCGACGGCGAGTAGCACGGTCATTCGATCGATCCCTCGGGAGATGGTAGCTCGGGGCGAGCGGGCGTAGTAGGCTGGCGCTCATCTATGGGGGCACTCTCGAAGATCCTCGTTATCAGTGTGTTGACCAGCGGGATCGCGGCGTGTGGCGGCGCGTCAGACCCGCCGCCGGGGCCGCTCTCCGCGCACTTCGATGACATGTACATCGCCCCGGTGCCGCAGGAGCAGCAGCAGATCGTCAACCAGACCCGAAACGATTGGCAGATCGCTCGGATGGAGAACGCGAAGGCCGAAGCCGATCTCAACGAGGCTGCCACGCAGATCACGATCGCGAAGAACGATTACCAGTCGACCCGGCTCGCGATCGATTCGGCGATCTCGGCAAAGAAGACGGCCGAGGCGTCAGCCGATACGACGCGGATCAACCAAGCCACCAAAGACCTGCACACCGCCGAAGCAGTCTCGAAGGCCGCCGAAAGCCGCGTCAAATACTACAACGCGTACCGCGGGTATCTCGAGAAACATCACCGCTACACGCAGGAGCACATGTACTGGCGCGAGTCGCAGTACGAGGTCGCCAAGGCGCAGGTCGCGCAGCGCAACAACATCGCGCCGCGCAACATTCCCCAGTTCAGCACGTTCCCCAAGCAGGAATCCGAGCGCAACAAACGCGCTCAGTCGGCAAAGCAAAAGGCCGAGGCGGAAAAGCAGGAGGCGACGAAGGCGCGCACCGCGTGGCTGCAGCTTCAACAGACCGCGGATCGCGAGACCGGACGGCCGAGCGTGGTTCCCGATCCGCTAGCGCCTCGAGCAGCGCAGGCTCCAGCGCCGATGGCGCCAGCTCCTGCGGCCCCCGCACCTGCCCCCGCACCCGCCCCCGGTAGCGGCACCTAGTCACACACTGATGGCTTCGACGGAGCCAGCTGAAACTGCGCGGATCCTGGTCGTCGACGACGAACGGGTCATTCGAGAGATCCTCGCGGAGTTTCTCGCGCTCGAAGGCTTTCAGGTCCACACGGTCGAGGACGGCGAGAAGGCGCTCACCGAGCTCCGGCTCCATCCCTACGATCTACTGATCACCGATCTGAAGATGCCGCGGCTCTCGGGCCTGCAGCTGCTCGAGCGAATCGAAGCAGAACGGCTCAACGTGCTGACGGTGCTGATGACTGGGTTCGGCACGGTCGAGACCGCGATCGAGGCGATGAAAAAGGGCGCCTACGACTACCTACTCAAGCCGTTCAAGGTCGAAGAGGTGATCCACGTTGTCGAGCGCGCGCTGTATCGGCAGCGGCTGCAGACCGAGAACATTCGGCTGCGCGAAGCGCTGACCATCTACAAGGTGTCGGAAGCGATCGCGCTGTCACACGACATCGAGCACATCTTGGACGTCGTGCTCCGCGCTGCGCTCGACGAGGTCAAGGCCGACGTCGCGACGTTGCACCTGCGAGATCCGCGCAGCGGTGACTACGAAGAGCGCGTGAAGCTCGTCGCGAGCGGAGACTCGTCCACCAACGGACTGCCATCGCCGGCCGTGGGCGTGATGCTCGAGCAATTCTCGCAGGGCGTGCCGATCCTCGCCCACGGCGGTAAGGCGTCGCGGTTTTTCACCGAGCACACCGCGCCGGCGGACCTTAGCTCGTTCGTGGCGGTACCGCTGCAAGTGCGCGGCAGCATGGTCGGCATGCTCAACGTGTTCTCGTTCACTGCGGGTAAGAAGTTCGACGAGGGCCACCGCAAGATGTTGTCGGTGCTCGCGTCGCGCGCTGCTAGTGCGATCGACAACGCACGGCTGTACAGCGAGCTGCGCACCAGCAACGACGATTTGACCCGCGCGAACCTGTCACTCGAGGAGATGTTTCAGCAGACCGTCGCGGGGTTCGCGCAAGCGCTCGAGGAGAGCGACATGTACACGCGCGGTCACTCCGAACGCGTCGCGGTGTACTCCGAGATCCTCGCGCGCGGGCTTCAGCTCCCCGACCCCGAGATTCGTCGGATCGTGCAGGCTGGTGTGATGCACGACATCGGCAAGATCGGGGTTCGCTACGACATGCTCAACAAGCCCGGCAAGCTGACCCCCGAGGAGGTCGCGGTGTTTCGCCAGCACCCCGAGAAGGGCAAGCGCATCCTCGAGCCCGTGCCGTGTCTCCATGGACTGATCGACGGTTGCTGGTGCCATCACGAGTGGTTCGACGGCGGCGGGTATCCGCGAGGGCTGTCCGGCCAGAATATTCCGCTGGTTGGTCGGGTCGTCGCGATCGCGGATGCATACGACGCGATGACCACCGATCGCGCGTATCGCCGCGCCTTGCCCCACGAGGTCGCGATCGGTGAGATCGAACGCTGTGCCGGCACGCAGTTCGATCCGGAGCTCGCCGAAGCGTTCGTGAGGTTGATCCAGACCTGGCGAACGCAGATGCGCGAGCGAGGTCAAGGCTCGCTGCTACCGCGGTAGCCGGAGCGCACCGCGCTTCCATGACGGCGACCCTCGGCAAATACCAGCTCAGCGCTCGTCTCGGCGGTGGTGGGATGGCGGAGGTCTTCATCGGTTCTACGATCGGTGCCGAAGGGTTCTCGCGCCCCGTCGCGATCAAGCGGGTGTTGCCAGGGTTCTCCGACAACTCGGGGTTCGCGAAGATGTTCGTCGCCGAGGCACGGATCAGCTCACAGCTGGTGCACCCGAACATCGTCTCGGTGCTCGACTTCGACCGCGACCCCGAGGGACGGCTGTTCCTGGTCATGGAGCTGGTCGAGGGCCGCGACCTCGAGGCGCTACTGACCACCGGCGTGTTGCCGATTCCGGTGGTCATCTTCGTGATCTGCGAGGTGCTGCGAGGGCTCGGCTACGCCCACGATCTGCCGGTTGGCAGCGGCGTGCGCGGTGTGATCCATCGCGACGTCTCGCCGCACAACGTGCTGCTGTCCTGGGAAGGCGCGGTCAAGATCTCGGACTTCGGGATCGCCAAGGCGCGCGCCGCGAGCAACGCCACCGCGTCGGAGTTCATCAAGGGCAAGCCCGCGTACATGAGCCCCGAACAAGCGAACAGCGAGCCGCTGGACGGCCGCAGTGATCTGTTCGCCGTCGGGATCATGTTGTGGGAGATGCTGATCGGCCGCCGGTTGTTCGTCGGCGAGGACACTCGGTCGACGCTCGCCGCGGTGTTGTTCGGTCAGATCCCGCGACCGCGAACGCTGCGCTCCGACGTGCCGAAGGATCTCGAGCGGGTCGTGGTCAAGTTGCTCGAACGCGACGTCCCCGCGCGCTACGCTACCGCGGAAGCAGCGATCGCCGATCTGCTGGAATGCGCGGACGCTCCCAAGGCTGGTCGCGAGGCGATGATCGCGATCCTCGGCGAGCGGTTTCCCAACGAAGCCCGCATTCGCCACAGCAGTGTTCGCACGCGCAACGTGTCAGGCGCTCCGATGCCCGGCACGTCGCCGACGGTACCGGACATCGGTGCCGCGCGCGCCGCCCCGACCGGAACGCTTCGCCCGCTGCCTGCGCGAGCCCCGCGTGCGAGGGTGCTACTGACGGCGCTCGCCGTCGCGGCGGTTGGGGCCGCGGCCGCGTTCGCGATCGCGAGCTCGTTGACCAGCGCAGACAGCCGGACTGCCCTCGATGCAGGCTCCGGGGCCGCGGCCCTCGCCGATGCTCGAGGAAGCGCAGTGGCCACCGTCCAAACGATCGCGCACGATGCAGGCGCCGGCGACGCCGCCGCTGCGGCGGTCGACGTCACGCCAATCGACGCGATCGAGGGCACGCCGCCGGATGACAACGACGAGCCTTCCGATCTCCGCGCCGATCCGAAAGGCCGAGCGCCGAGCGATGCCAAGTTCGGGTACGTCGAGATCCGTGCGTTTCCGGTCCTGACCGTCACGATCGATGGCAGGGTCGTCGGCGACACACCGGTGCGCAAGAAGCTGTCGATCGGAAAACACGTCGTGCGACTTCGCAATCCCGACACCGGCCACGATGAGCGCGTTCCGATCGAGATTCAGGATCGGAAGACGACGCACGTAGTTCGACCGAAGTAGCGTCGCGCTAGCGCTCGGTCGCCGTGACCAGCCGCGACAGCGACGTCCCGTGACGCGAATGCGACACGTTGCGACTTGCAATCAACCGACGTAACTGGCTGCAATGCTGCGCATCGATCGTTGGCGTGGCAGTTGTATGGGCGACGCCCGGTATTCAAGGAGAACTTCATGCGCAAGCTCGTGTTCGTGATCTCGTCGTTGATCGCGTGCGGTGGCAAGTCCACGCCCGCGACCGATCTAACGCCGCCACCGGATCCAGCGGATCCCACGATGGCGACTCCAACCGAGCCGTCTGGACCGCCCGCCGCCGAGCCGCCACCGGCGACCGGACATCCGCGCAGTGATCTGATCCCGCGCTCGGTGCTGTTCGGGAACCCCGAGCGGACTGCGGTGCGCGTAAGCCCCGATGGCAAGCACCTCGCGTGGCTCGCTCCAAAGGATGGAGTGATGAACGTGTGGGTCGCGCCGATCGGCAAGCTCGATCAGGCGAAGGCTGTAACCAGCGACAAGACGCGGCCGATCAAGCAGTACTTTTGGACGTTCACCAACAAGCACATCATCTACGCACAGGACACCGATGGCGACGAGAACTACCACATGTTCCGTGTCGACCTCGCCGACGGCAAGACGACAGACCTGACGCCGTATGCCAACACCCGGGCGGCGGTGGTGCAGCTAAGCGACCGCAAGCCGACGACGTTGATGATGATGATGAACGATCGCAATCCGCAGGCGTTCGACATCTACAAAGTCGACCTATTGACCGGCAAGCGCGAGCTCGTCGTGCAGAACGACGACGGCATGATCGGGTTCGACATCGATCACGACATGAAGGTCCGGTTCGGGACCAAGAAGCTGCCTGATGGCTCGTCGCAGATCCTGTCGTACGACGGTAACGGCTGGAAGCCGTTCGAGTCGATTCCGTTCGAGGACGCCGAATCGACCGGCGCGCTCGGGTTTGCACCGGGCAACAACGCGCTGTACTGGACCGAGACGCGGGGCCGAGACACCGGCGCGTTGGTCTCGCTCGATCTCAAGACCAAGAAGCAGACCCTGCTGGCGCAGGATCCTCGCGCTGACGTCGGCGACGCGATGATCCATCCGAAGACCCACAAGCTGCAGGCAGTTGCATTCGAGTACGATCGCGAGCGCTGGCAGGTGCTCGACAAGTCGATCGAGAAGGACCTCGCGGCGCTGGCAAAGCTGGACGGTGGAGAGGTCCACGTCGGATCGCGGACACTCGACGACAAGACGTGGATCGTGGCGACGACGTCAGAGCAGCACCCGGGTCGTTACTACGTGTGGGATCGTGCGAAACAGAAGGCGAAGTTTCTGTTCGCAGTGCGGCCGGAGCTCGAGAACCAGCCATTGGTGAAGATGTGGCCCGTCGAGATCAAGGCGCGCGATGGGCTCACGCTGGTCAGCTATCTCACCCTGCCGAACTCGTCGGATGCGGATGGCGACGGCAAACCGAACACGCCCGCTCCGATGGTGCTGCTCGTCCACGGTGGTCCGTGGGCGCGCGATAGCTGGGGCTACAACCCGCTCCATCAACTGTTCGCCAACCGCGGCTATGCCGTGCTCAGTGTGAACTTTCGCGGCTCGACGGGGTTTGGCAAGAAGTTCCTAAACGCAGCCAACTTACAGTGGTCGAAGAAAATGCACCAAGACTTGCTCGACGCGGTCGATTGGGCGGTCAACACGGGGGTGACTCCGAAGGACAAGGTGTGTATCGCTGGCGGCAGCTATGGCGGTTACGCCACGCTGGTCGGCCTCACGATGACGCCCGACGTGTTCCGCTGCGGGGTTGACCTCGTCGGTCCGTCGAACCTGAACACGTTGCTGTCATCGATCCCGCCATATTGGGCGCCGTTCGTTGCGGTGTTTCACACTCGGATGGGCAACCCGGAGACGCCCGAGGGCAAGGCACTGCTCGACGCGGCGTCGCCGCTGACCCACGCGGCCAACATCAAGCGCCCGCTGCTGATCGCGCAAGGCGCGAATGATCCGCGCGTAAAGCAGGCCGAGTCGGAGCAGATCGTCGCGGCGATGAAGCAGCACAAGCTGCCGGTGACCTACGTGGTGTTCCCCGATGAAGGCCATGGCTTTGCGCGACCCGAGAACAACATCGCGTTCTTCGCGGTGGCCGAAGCGTTCCTATCGGCGCACCTCGGTGGATCCTATCTGCCGATTGCACCGGACGAGCTCAAGGCGTCGACGATGCAGATCAAGGACGGCCGCAACGGGATCCCCGGGCTGCCGCAGCAGTGACACGCAGCGGCGCTACGGCGTAACCCCACCCTCGACGTTGTCCTCGACGCCGGTCGTCGAGATCGATGTCGACGTCAGGTTGGCGTCGACCTCGAGACGAAGTTGACGTCGCTGGGCGGCGCGCGGGTTAACCGTCGAGCTCGGCACGCAGCGCTTCGATCACCCGCAGCGGTGCGCGGATTCGAAACTGCGTGCCGGACTCGTCGTGGGTCTCGGCGAGCACGGTCGTGCGAGCATGAACCATGTGCGCCACGCGCTGCGCGGTCCACGGCACCACGAGCTCGGCCTCTTCGAGCTCACCGACGAACTGGGCGATGATCTGCTCGCGAAGCCGCGAGACGTCGCGCGGGTCCTTTGCAGACAGCTGGAGCGCGCCTGGATAGCGCTCCGCGAGCGCCGCGCGACCGGGCTGGTCGACGCGATCGATCTTGTTGAGCACGAGCCAGGTCGTGACCTCGCCGGCGTCGATCTCCGACAGCACTTCGCGGGTCACGGCGAGCTGATCGGACAGCGCGGCGTCAGACGCATCGACGAGATGCAGCAACAGATCTGCATCCGACGCCTCGTCGAGCGTCGAGCGGAATGACGCGACCAGGTCGTGAGGAAGCTTCTTGATGAAGCCGACCGTGTCGGTGATCAAGATCGGCGGGTCGGTCGCGGGTGCCAGTCGACGCACCGTCGTGTCGAGTGTCGCGAACAACTTGTCGGCGACGTAGACCTCGCTGCTGGTCAGCGCGCGCATCAGCGATGACTTGCCTGCATTGGTATAACCGACCAACGCCACCGTCGGCAGCTCACTGCGACGACCACGCCGGGTACGCGATCCGCCTTCGATCTGCGATAGCTCGTTTTTGAGCTCGGCGATCCGGTCGCGAATCCGCCGCCGGTCGAGCTCGAGCGAGCTTTCACCGGCACCTTTGCCGCCGATGCCGCCGCGAACTCGATCACCTCCGCCCGAGCTCTCACGCAGCCGGGGGGCGAGGTACTTCAATCGAGCAATCTCGACCTGAAGCCGCGCTTCGCGGGTCCGCGCGTGGCGGTGAAAGATCTCGAGGATCACCGATGTTCGATCGAGCACGTCGACGCCGGTCGCGCGCTCGAGGTTGCGCTGCTGCGTCGGCGTGAGATCGTGATCGACGAGCACGACCCTGGCGCGAGCGGTCGGCTCGCCACTCGCGGCGGAGTCAGCGTCGTCGTCGGTGTCGCCGGGGTCTCCCGCGGCGGCGTCGAGCTGCGCGTCTAGCTCGGCGTCATCCCCGGCGCCGCGACCCGGCTTCTCATAGCTCGGAACAACGCCGGTACCGCCGGTCCACTTGGCGAGCTCGACGAGCTTTCCACTGCCGAGCACTGCTGCCGACGACAGCGAGCCGCGGCGCTGGATGACTTGCGCGATCGGATCGAGACCGAGCGTCTTGGCCAACCGTCCGAGCTCGGCGATCGACGAGCTGAGCTCGCCATCGTTGACGTCTGGCAGCTGGACGGCGACGACGACTGCGGTTACACGCTCGTCGCCGAGCTTGGCGAGAACGGATCCTGTGTCGAACGTCATGGGGGGCGCACCTTGACCTAACGCCGGACGCTACGCAAGCGCGACGAGGCCTAGCTCAGAACCAAACGCCGTGACGAGCTCGGCAAACCTGCGATGGGCCTCGGCATGGACCATGTGCCCGGACCCCTTGATGATCTCGAGACGCGAGGCGGGCAACACACGGGCGAGCGCCTCGAGCGTCGGCCGAAAGTACGCCGCAGACCGCTCACCGCCGAGCAGCAGCACCGGCGTGGTGATCGCAGTGAGCTCCGCATAGCGCGGGCAGTAGGCGATCAACGCGGCCGAGTCGGAGCGAATCTCCCGCCACTTCGACACCGACCGCAGCTGGTAGGCGCGCGGCATTCGTTCGAACGCGCGCGCTCCGAGCACCGTTCGCAAGAACAGCTCGGCCGCCGCTGGGCCACCGCGCTCGGCGACTTCGCGGTCGAACGCGGGGAGCAGCTGCGCGGACGAAGCAGGCAACGTGTCGGAAGGACCCATCGGCGGCTCGATCAATACGGCGCCGCGACACGCGGCGGGATAGCGCCGCAGCAGATCGAGCACGATGACCGCGCCGAAGCTCGACCCGATCACGATGCCTTGGTCGAGCTCGTTCGACAGCAGGCTAGCGGCATCGTCCGCGTGGTCCTCGACGCGCAGCTCGCTGCCTTCGGCGGGCGATCGGCGATCGTACGCGATCAGCGTGAACCGCTCCTGCAGCCGCGACGCGAGCTGGATCGACCAGGTGGTGTGATCGGCGGCGCTGCCGTGAACGAGCAGCACGGGCGGTCCACTACCGGTTCGAACTACATGGAGCGCCGGAGCCATGGCGGTATGATGACCATACATGGCGCCCGAGGACCGCGATCCGCCGTCGCCATCGACGACACCGTCGAGCTCCTCGGAGATCGCCAACACTTCGGACGACGCGTTCGCCGCGACGGTCGGTCCGGACCTCCCTACCCCACCCACGGCGAATCCCGCGGGAAGCCGATCGACGAGCGAGGCCGAGCGCGCCTCGGAGCTGGCTTCGGGTGAGACGCTGGCCGCACCGAGCAGCCGTGACAGCACTCGAGAGCTCGCCGCGGTCGGCGCTGGCGGAATGCCCCCACTACCTGTCGTGACCCCGGCGCACTACCGGACCGACAATGAAATCGCGCGCGGTGGCATGGGCCGGATCATCGCGGCCCACGATCAGCGCCTCGGTCGTCCGGTCGCGCTCAAGGAGCTGCTCCGCCCGGGCGCCGAACAGATCGGCCGGTTTCAGCGCGAAGCATTGATCACCGCGCGACTCCAGCATCCCGGGATCGTGCCGGTGTACGAGGCCGGCCGGTGGCCATCGGGAGAGCCGTTCTTCGCGATGAAGCTGGTGTCGGGCCGACCGCTCGATCAAGTGATCGCGGGTGCGCGCACGCTCGAGCTGCGCATGGAGCTGCTTCCGCGGATCGCCGCTGCGGCCGATGCGATCGCTTACGCGCACAGCCAACGGATCATTCATCGCGATCTCAAACCGGCCAATATTCTCGTCGGTGCCTACGGCGAGACCGTCGTGATCGATTGGGGGCTCGCGAAGGATCTCGATGCCAATGACAGCATCGACAGTCACGACCCGTCCGTCGTCGCGCCGTCTACCACGTCGTCGGGCTCGGGAGCTTCGACGCTGACCGTGGCGGGTGCGGTGATGGGCACGCCGGCGTACATGGCTCCCGAGCAAGCCCGCGGAGAGCCGCTCGATCAACGAGCGGATGTATTCGCGCTCGGCGCGATGCTCTACCATCTGCTCGCCGGTGCGCCGCCGTACAACGCGCGGACTGCGGACGAGGTGATCGCGGCAGCCGCGCGCAGCAACGTCGTCCCACTCGATCAGCGCGAGCGCCAGGCACCGACCGACCTCGTGGCGATCGTCAGCCGCGCGATGGCGCCGGCGCCGAGCGATCGGTACCCCGACGCGAAGGACCTGGCGGACGAGCTGCGAAGATTTCTCACCGGCCAGCTCGTCAATGCGCACCGCTACACCACGGTGCAGCGGATCGGCCGGTTCGTGCGAAGGCATCGCGCGGCGGTCACGATCGCCAGCGTCTCGATCGTCGCGTTCGCGACGCTCGGAACGATCGCGGTCGGACAGATCGTCGAGCAGCGCGATCGCGCGGACCGCGAGCGCAACATCGCCGTCGCGCGCCAGCAGGCTGCCGAACAGCTGATCGACGAGATGTTGTCGAACGTGAAGGATCGGCTGCAACAGATCGGCCGACTCGACTTGCTGTCGAGCCTGGGCAGCGAAATTCGTGATTACTACGCAACGCTCGCAGATATCCCCGGGGGCATGCCGGACGGCGATGTCGACCGCATGGCGGTTGCCGTGGATCTGGTGGGGCTCGTCGAGCGTGATTCTGGCCGGCTCGATGCTGCACTCGCGACGTGGACCGACGCGCGGGCAACGCTGGCGCGCGGCGCGTCAGCTACGCCATTCCGACGCCGCATGCTCGCGCACTTCGACTACTAGATCGGACCGGTCTACCAGCAGCGCGGGAGGACCGCGAAGGCCATCGAGTCGTTCACCGCGGCTGCGAACGGCTACGAACAGCTGCGTGTCGAAGCTCCGAACAACCTCGACGTGCTGCTGCAGTCCGCGGACACGCATGATCGGCTCGGCGACTTGTTGCGCAACGACGGCAAGATCGATCAGGCCTTCGACGAGTACTCGGCGGCGATGCGGGAACGCGAGCAGGCGAGCGGGATCGCGAGCAACCGTCCCTCCGAGGAGCGGATGGCCTTGTCGATCAGCCATCTCAAGCTCGCGTCGATCTATCAGGCGCGCGGAGAATCATCGACGGCGTTAGGGTCGTACGGCGCCGCGCTTCGGCTGCGCAAAGCGCTGCTCGAAGATCAGCCTGACAACGTAGTGCTCCAAGAGAAACTACTCGAGGTTCAAGATCAACTCGCTGGCCTTCAACATCAGATCGGCGATCATCCGAGCTCGATCGCGACGTACCGCGCGGCGATTCCGGTGCTCGAAGGGCTCGCGCGGCGCGACCCGGCAAACACGGTATGGAAACGCCAGCGCGGCAACTTGATTGCCAACCTCGGGTTCGTACTCCTCGATACCGGAAGCTACACGGAGGGGTTGCAGCAGCTCACCGCGGCGATCGAGATCCAGAAGGAGCTGGTCGCCAAGGATCCGAGCTCGCAGACCTGGCAATCCGACCTGTCGCGCAGCTACACCCGGTTCGGAGATGGCGAGCTCTATGCAGGCGAGCTCGGCGATGCGCTCGAGCGTTATCGAGCAGGACTCGCGATCCGGCTCAAGCTGTCGCGCTCTGACCCCAAGAGCGCGCCGTATCGGCGCAGCGTCGCGTGGTCGCACGCCAAGATGGCAGCCGCGTTCGAGGCAAAGCGCGAGCTCGATCGCGCCATCGCAACACACGAGCATGCGCTCGTGCTGCGCGCCAAGCTCGCCGAGGAGTCGCCGACTCACAGCGGGTTTCGTAACGAGCTCGCGTGCTCCGAGCTCGCGCTCGGCCGATTGCTGGCAACTCGCGATCGCAAGCGTAGCGACGAGCTCGTGTCCGCTGGGCTCGCTAAAGCGAGAGCGTTGGTCGCAGGTGATCAGATCAACGCCGAGTGGAAGGAGACGCTCACGCAGGGCTTGCTCGCCCAGGCCGAGCTCGCACGCGGACGCGATGAGCGGACGCGCGAGGCAGCACTTCAAGAAGCGCTCGCGATCGCGCAGTCGACGACCGCGGGTGTACCGCACAATGTGTTCTGGCCGGGTTACCTTGCCGAGATCCAGGTCGGGCTCGGCGAGCTCGCGAACGCGGCGGGCGATCGACGCGCGGCCGCCGCTGCGTTTGGTGCGGCTCGCGCGGCGCTCGAGCCGCTCGCCAGCTCTGGCAAGCTGCCGTTCGCGCGCAAGAGCCTCTACGACCGCGCACGTGCCGGTCGTTAGGCGCTACGATTGCGTTCCTATGGCGGATGAGATCGTCGAACGCGAGTTCATGGGCAAGGGGCGCAGCAAGATCTGGACGTACCTGATCTTGATGGTGGTGTTGGTCTCGCTCGTCGTGATCATCAACCTGGTGTGGAAGAATCCCGAGCTCGCGCGCGAAGGCGTGAGCAGCTTCTTCGGGCTGCCGAGCTGGGCGCTCGCGACCGTGGCATTCCTCGCCGGCGCGATCGCATTCTGGCTCGGGCTCAAGATGGAGACAGACTGGCCCGAAGCGATCGGCGCCTTCCTGATCGCCACGTCCGTCGCCGCGTTCGAGTTCATCATCGGCTGGAGCCGATTCGAGTTCGGCCTCGTCGTGATTCCCTACGTGATCCCCATCGTCGTATTCGTGCTCCTGCTGGTCTACGGGCTCCGGCGCAGCGTGTAGCGCTCGGATCCCACGCTGCCGCCTCCGCTCGCTGCGGGTCTACCCGACGGGGTTGCTCCACAATGATCACCTCGTCCGATTGCCGGACGCCCGCTTTGTGCACTCCCGCTTTGCGCTAGCGCTCGATGCTCCGGACGCGTTTGCCCCACAGTGCCGGTAACTGGCGGCGAGCAAGTTGAGGCCGCAGAGGCGCACCTCCGCCCCCGACGCGGTTGCCAACAACCGCGTCGGGGTTGCCAACAGCCGGGCGTTCCCCGGCGATGTTGCTAGCGACGTCTTCCCGACGGCGTTGCTACCGGGCGTTTACCCGACGGCGTTGCTACACATTGACCACCGCGGCCGAGTGCAGGACGCGATCTGTACGCTACCCCGCGAGGTTGTCAGGAGACCTCAGCGCGTCCGAAAACCGGACGCCACCTCCGCGCCGGAGATCGTGATTCTGCGGCATTGGCGGGGCGCATCGCTTGCTGTGTGGCGGCCCATGCCCGAGCCACGCCAAATCTTCCCCGGACAAGTGTATCTGCTCACCCGAACGTGCAGCGGACGTCGGTTCATGCTTCGACCTGATGACGTCACCAACAACGTGTTCCTCTATTGCCTCGCCGAGGCGGCCAAGCGGTTCCACATCATGATCCTCGGCACCGTAACCGAGGGGAATCACCATCATACCGTTCTCTACGATGCCCACGGAAACGTCTCCGAATTCACAGAGCACCTCCACAAGATGATCGCGGCGTGCATGAACCGACGCTGGGGTCGAAGCGAGAACTTTTGGATCAACACCGAACCCTGTCTCACTCGCCTCCTCGATCGTTCCACGATCATCGAGAAGTTGATCTATGTCGCCAGTAACCCCGTCAAAGATCTTCTGGTAGCGCACGCCACCCAGTGGCCAGGCGTTAACGGCTACCGCGCCCTCCTCCGCGACAAGACCTTGCGTGCGAAACGCCCCAAGTTCTTCTTCAGCGCAAACGGGACGATGCCCGAGGAGGTGACCCTGCGGATCGAGTTCCCCGAGTGGCTCGGAACTAGCGAGGAGGTCCTCGCCGAGATCCGCGCTGGCGTGATCGAGGTTGAGCGCGAGAAGGCAAAATATCGCAAGGAGACGGGCGCGCCACTCCTCGGGAGAGAGAGAGCCCGCACGCAATCCTGGACTGCGTCACCGTCCAAGGAACCGCCTCGATCAGACCTGCGCCCGCGGTTTGCCGGCGGCCCCAATTCCCTTCGGCCAGCGCTTCTCGCGTACACGATCTTCCTCGCCGAATACCGCGAAGCTCGCCGCGCTTGGCTCGCCGGCCTCCCCGCCGTCTTTCCCGCCGGCACCAACCGCCTCCGGCGGATTGCCCCCATCACCCTCGCTCCCCTACCAGAGCCTTTCGTCTTTAGCTAGACAGCGACTTGCACGCCCGTCTACTTCCGCGCTGATCACTGCTAGCGCTCGAGGTCGCCACTGCCCACGACCCCGTGCGCCGCCGCTGCATTCCGGACTGCGCCGAACGTGAACGGCACATCGTTCGCCCATCACACGGCGCCGCGGCTCCTCTTCGCGCTCCCTCGCGCCCTTCGGCGCTCCCTTTGGCGACCGCAACGCCGTCGCGGCAACGCCGCGGCAACGCCCCCGCCCCGCCGCAACGCCCTCTAAGCGTTCCTCGCGTCCCTTGCGCTCCCTTTGGCGACCGCAACGTCGTCGCGGCAACCTCCCGCGCGCGTTTCGGCGCTCCCTGATTGCCGCAACGCCGTCGCGCCTTTCCTGCAACGCCGTCGCGCCTGTCCTGGGCTAGCTGAGCTGTGGCTGGCTAGCTAGCGGATCAGCTCGAGCAGCTTGGTGGGCTCGGTCACGGGCGCCGAGCAGGTTGGGCCGGTGCACACGAACGCGCGGGCGGCGCCGCTGGGATCGGGGGTCTTGCCCTCGAGCACGGAGGGGCTGGACCACGGGCCAGCCCAACAGGTGGTCGGCGCGTAGCCTTGGAGCGCAGCGGCGATCAAGGAGTCGCGGCCGGCGCCTTCGGTGATCACGACGACCTTCGCATGGAGATACAAGTCGAGGGCGGCAAGCAGCCCGGGATTGGCTAGGGCGTTGACGCCGGTGGGTCCGGTGAGCCGTTGCATCAGGTAGCGCTCGGCGAGCCGCAGCGCGGCATCGTCGCCAGCCACCAGCCCGATCCGAACCAACGCCTGAACTGCGATCGATGCACCGGAGGGAATCGCTCCGTCGTGGTTCGATTCGGGTCGATGCACGAGCAACGGATCGCCCGCAGGCGCGAGGTAGAACACCACCACGCCATCGACCTCCGAGACGAAGCGTTCGCGAGCCGCACCCAACAGCCGAACTCCGAGGTCCCACCAGCTTCGATCGCGAGTAGACTCGGCGAGGTCGAGGAGGCCCGCGCCGCAGAACGCGTAGTCGTCGAGCGTGCCGTCGAGCTTGACCTTACCATCGTGGAAGACGCGCGCGAGCCGGTCTCCGTTGATCAATCGATCGCGCACAAACGCCGCGACGCGAAGCGCGAGGTCGAGCGCCGGCCGGTGACCGGTCGCCTTCCACGCAGCCACCAGCCCCGACACCGCCAGGCCGTTCCACCCTGCGAGCACCTTGTCATCGGTACCCGGCCGCTCCCGCTTGGCACGCGCCGCGAACAACTGCGCGCGGAGGTCGGCGAGGTGCGCTTCCTCGTGCTGCGACGTACGCGGCGTCATGCGCTGCAGGATCGTCGTGCCGTGTTCGAAGTTACCCGCCTCGGTGACACCGTACGCTTGCTCGAAGATCATCGCGTTCATTCGGCCGATCGCGGCGCGAATCTCCGCGGGCGTCCAGACGTAGAACTTGCCTTCCTCGCCCTCGCTGTCCGCATCGAGCGAAGACCACAACCCGCCGGCGGGGTCGGACAGCTCGCGCTGCAAGAACGCGACGGTCTCGACGATCACCTCCGCGGCGCGCGGGGCAAACGCACCGCCCATCGCCACGACGTTGGCGTAGACCGCGAGTAGCTGAGCTTGGTCGTACAGCATCTTCTCGAAATGCGGGACCAACCACTTCTCATCGACGGAGTAGCGCGCAAACCCGCCGCCGAGATGATCGTAGATGCCGCCATCAGCCATCCCCTGCGCCCATTGGTCGAACGCGGCGCGCGCCTGTTCGCCGAACGACAACCGCCCCGCGCGGGCGAGCAGGTCATGGCTCGAGCTCGACGGAAACTTCGGTTTACCACCGAGACCGCCGTAGACCTTGTCGCATCGCTCTGCGAGCTGGCGGCCGCTCGTGACCAACAGCGAGGCGGTCAGCGCGCTCGGATCAGCACCACTCGCGCCGCGCCGGTAATGCGCATCGACCTGGTGAAGCCCGTCGACGAGTGCGACCGCGTTCTCCTCGGCTTCGGCGCGCTGAGTCCGGTAGGCGCCCGCCATCGCTTCGAGCAGCTGGCCAAAGCTCGGACGGCCGAACCGCGGCTCCGACGGAAAATACGTTCCCAAAAAATACGGCCGCCCATCAGGGAGGCAGAACGCCGATAGCGGCCATCCCCCACCCTCACCCTGCACCATGATCGCGTTCATGTAGATCGCGTCGACGTCGGGCCGCTCCTCGCGATCGACCTTCACGTTGATGAACAGCTCGTTCATCATCCGCGCGGTCTCGGCGTCCTCGAAGCTCTCGTGCGCCATGACGTGGCACCAATGGCACGCGGCGTAGCCGATCGAAACGAACACCGGCTTGTTGGTGCGCTTGGCCTCCGCGAACGCCTCCGCGCTCCACGGCCACCACTCGACCGGATTGTCGGCGTGCTGCTTCAGATACGGCGAGCTCTCGGCAGCCAAGCGGTTCGTCATGATGGGGACTTACGCCGTCCGCGACCATCAGGCAATGCCCGGAGTGACTCCCGTACCGCCAGCTCGACCCATTCAATGTCGCACAGCTACACGCTGCTCAATCCTCATCTGGCGTATGCACGAGCACCAGCTTGCTATCCTTGAACGTCCCATTCCAAGTGCACACGCCATCGCCACCCAGGCCGATCCGATAGTGGCGCTCGGTTTCCTCGCCGTATTCGAATCTCGACAAGAAATCGCGATCGCGACGCACTTCGGCGTCGGTCACTGCGCTCGCGCCTCCATGTACCATCGTTTCCCCTACCGATTCGATGCGCGCGAGCACCGCGTCCAGGTCTACCACCGCCGATTCATGAGCGACGACGAGGTCCTTCCGCTGCCCATTGCGTGGACGACGAAGCACGTACCAGGACCCGTTGTGTGCGGGCCGCACGAGGCAGTAGACCCCGCCTGGCTCGACGGTGTTCTCGTCGGCATCTGGCGTCTCGCCGAGCACGAGCGCGCCTCCGAACACTCGAAAGCCGCCATCGGGACTCCAGCCTTGTGGGTGGCTGACTAGCGGTCGGAGCGACAGCTCGGTGGCGCTGCGAACCGGAGCCACGTTCGCGAACTCATCGGCAAACGCAGACATATCGCGATGCACCGCGGCCTTGATGGAGGCCGGCGAGCTTTGTAAGACCTGAGCAAGCACCGGAAACAGCGCCTGTTCGAGACGCTCCACCATCGACCTGCGCGACGCATCGAGCTCGGGGCTGGCATAGAGCTCTCTTAGCGCACGCACCTGTGCTTCCGCGGGCCCGCGCCGTGCGTCGCGCGAGTACTGGAGAAATAGCTGCCCCCAGCTCTCCGTTCTCGGGGCAACGGGCGCCCGCAGCGCGGCGTACAACCGCTCGGCCTCGTCGACATTCATTCGACTCGTATACCCCGATGGCGTCCGCGATCGGCGAGCGAGGCGTACGCGTCGCAATAGCGCTCACACGACCGGTGAATGTCCGATCGTCATCGCTTCACACCAGCCATCGCAGCAGATCCTCCGCTCCGCCACACCACTCGGCCCACGCATCCGCGCTCGGCTCGGCTGGCCCGCCGCGCCGCGGCGCTAGCTCGCTCACCGTCGGTGCCGCAGCGCCTACGTTGACGTGGAGGACTCGTAAGCCCTTGGCCAGCACCGGGACGCTGCCTGTCGACAGCACCACGAGATCGGCGATTGCTGTATCCATCGCGGACTCCGCAAGCGCGATGACATCACTGGGCGGCTGTCGCGAGACCGCGACCACGCCGCGCGCAACCTCGGCCTCCAGCAACAGCGCGACGATCGTGGATTCCTCGGCGAGCAGCTGGGGCGGGAACGCCAGCTGGATCGTCAGCGCTTCGTCACCGAGCTGGTCGACGAGCCAGCGAATCGCCGCGACGACCAGGCCTAGCGTCAACACCAGGCGCTGCCACGGCAACACACGATCCTTCACCCGCGCGAGCTCGAGATCCGCGTCGAGCACGATCGCGATCACGTGGCGATGGCGGCGAAACACGCTGTCGTCGCGCGTGTAGTGAAGCAACTCGCCCTCGATGTAGCGCAGCGAGAACACGTCGACGTCCGCGCCGTCCTCCATGTACATCAGCTCGGAGGTCACCAGGTTCTCGATGTTGCCGGTTGTCGCGCCACCAGGGGTGATCGCCGCGAACCCTCCAGCCGGATATGACGAGTCGTCGGGGAGCTGGGTGGTACGCGCGCCGCGATTCGCACGATCGGCAGGCAGCCGCCGCGGCAGTCTGCGAGCCAGCGCCTCGGCCGCAGCGGCAATGTGATCCGCCGTCATTCGGCCGCCGAGATCGCGCAACACGGCGATGTGATCGATCGCGAACAGCTCGCGATCGTCGACGAGCGCACGCGTGTGCCGAGCGCCACGAGCAAGCTGCTGATACGCGTCCGCCAGCTGTTCGACGGTCTCGGGGTTCGTCATCGCCGCACGACCCAGCGCCTCGCGCTCGTCGCGCGGACAGGCGACCGCCCGGCGAATCAGTGCAGCGCTGACCGACTGTCCGGTGAACTGCGTCCGCTCGCTGATCGCGCCGATCACCAGCGCGATCGCGGCAGGTCGATCGTGTTCGCCGATATGGGCGTATGCGGCCACCACATCATCGAACCGCGCCGTGGTGACCAGCCGCGCCAACACATCGTCGTCGTACGCGCGGATCGCCCCCCGCAATGGCTCGGGCAACGACACCGGCATACCAGACGGCAACCGCGCACCCTCGAGCAGCAGGGCGACATCCGCGATCACCCCCGGCGGCGGCAGCCCGGGCAGCTCGTGCGCGCACGCACCGAGCGCTCGCAACACGATCTGCTCGGATGCGTCCGAAGTGACACGACTGGCCATCAGGCCGACCGCGAGCCAGCTCGCGACGTCGCCGGCCGTGCGCAACTCTTGCGTCATGACAAGCCGAGCAGCCGCGGGACCTTTTGCTCGAGCAGATCGATCTCGTCGCGGGTCTCCCCGAGATAGGCAAGCAACCGAAGATCGGACCGTTCGACGGCGCCGCCATGAACGATCCACGCGTTGGTGCGGAGCAACCGGTACAGCTTGACGACCTTGCGATCGGAAACGAACACGCCGTCCTCGCGGACCAGCGTCTTGATCACACGGCGGAGCTCGCGCAGTAGCTCATCGGAGAAGTACACATCGCGGTCGCGTAGCTCCTTACCATCCGCCGCGGTCGCTCGACGCGCCAGCACATGGGTCATATAGCGGTGCGCCTTGACGAAATCCTCGAGCGTCGCGTGGCCCTCGACCCACGGCTTCTGATTGAGCTCGCGATGGGTATAGGCGTCCAGCCCCGCATCGATCAACTCGACAAAATGTTCGTCCTGGACCGAGCGGCACGCCGCCTTGAGACAGAAGCGATCCTTGAGCGCTGCGAGCTCGACGTTCTCGGGCAGCTCGTTGGTCGCTGCCAGCAGGATCCGCAGCTTCACCGGAACTGGCTGGCCGTCTTGGTAGAACTTGCGCTCGTTGATCACCGTGAGCAGCGAGTTCAAGATCGCCGAGTTCGCCTTGAAGATCTCGTCGAGGAAGACCAGTCGCGCGGTGGGCAGCTTGCCGCGATCGCGACGCAAGTAGCGTCCGGTCCGCAGCTCCGCGATATCGATCGGACCGAACACCTCCGACGGCTCGGTAAACCGGGTCAGCAGATATTCGAAGTACTCGGCGTCGCTAATCTTCAACGCCTCTTTGAACTTGATCACCAGGTCGCTCTTTGCGGTCCCCGGCGGACCGACCAACAGCAACGGCTCTTGCGCCACCGCGGCGACACACATCAGATCGATCAACGGTTGCTTGGCGACGAAGTAGCGGCCGAGCGCGACCCGAAACCGATTGATTCGATCACGGAGGTCGGCGGAATCGCGAGCGAGCTCGTCGTAGCTCGCTTGCGAAGCGCGGTCGATCGAATCATGTGGAGCAGCAGGCGCGGTGGTTGCGGTCACGTGTGGTCTCCAAGGTCACGATGCAAACGGCGGCGGATCAAGTACTCGTCGTCCTCGACAAATCGCCGACCCGGCTCACCGAGCGCGAGATCTTCGGAGGTGACTCCGAGCACCAGCGATTCGACGAAGTGGAGCACCGACAAGCAGAAATGACTATTGGTGCCGAGGCCATCGGTCACGTCGCGAAGCTGGGTGGACAGCTCGCCGATGCCCTGCAGCGCCACGGCGACCGGAGCCTGCGAGTACGCGAGCGCAAGCGAACGCGCCAACTCCAACCGCATGGCTGGTGCCAGGTTGTCCCCGAGCGCGGCGCGCGCCTGCTCGAAGATCGGAGTCGCACGTTGTACCTCGCCGAGAAATGCAAGCCCACCGGCAAGCGCCAGCCGCCCGCGCAGCGCATCGCCGCGGCCGACTGGCACCGCGCGCTCTGCGTTGGCGAGCAACTCCGTCATCTCGCGGCGAAGCCCGATCCGCCGCAACGCCCGGAGGCTCTGGTGCAACACGCGTTCGAGATCGGGCGCGTCGACTGCACCGAGCGCCCCAGCGAGTCGCGCTAACAGCTGAGGGATCAGCGTGGTTCGACCGAAGTGCCCAGCGACCACCAGCGCCTCCGCATACAACACGGCGCGCTGGCGTTCCTCCACGCGCTCGACAAGCGGCCAGGATCGATCCAAGGTCGGCGCCGCGACGGCTTCCGGGAGCCCGAGCAACACGTCGAAGATCCCGTCGAGCAGTCGCGCCCGTTCGGGTTCGTTGGCGGCCGCAACAACGACCAACCCCTCGACGGCCTTGGCCCGCGCACCGGTGTCGGTCAGCGTTCTGAGCGCAGCGAACTCAGGCCCTCGCGAGTCCTGCCCGCGCGTCGTGAATGCTCCGAACGCATCGGGCCGCTCCACGGGCTCGAGAATCCGCGATGCGTCGCGGAGCCGATCGACCTTGTAGCGTGCCAAGCGCTCGAGCGTGGCGAGCTGCGCCCCCAGCGCGTCGGGCAATGGGGTCTCCGCTGGCAAGCTCGCTACCGCCTGATCGATCCGTGCGACGAACGCCGCGACCAGGTAGCCGTGCACCGCGTCGGACCGTAGCGGCGATAGCACCTTCATCGCCGCCGCAACGAGGCTGCGTGCGCGAGGCTCACGACCGAGCCGCGCAAAACCGTAGCCGAAGATCAGCGCCACGTACGCGTTGGTGAGCTCGACAGGCGCCTCGAGTGGAGATCGCTTGCGTCGCGTCTTCGCAATGCGGTCGGTCAATTGCTCCAGCGCGGCCTCGAGCCGCTCGCCACCAGCGCTACCGAGCGCATCGGCGCGCCCGGCGAACCGCAAGAATGACGGCATCTCGCGATCGACGCTCAGTCCACTCGTCATTCGAGCGAGGACGCGATCGCGCGCGTGGGCCAACCCGAGCGCGTCCCCGCCTGCCTGTCGCGCTAACGCGAGCCTGGACAACCACACGCTGCGCGCGTCGAGCTGGTGATCGTGCTCATCGAGCCATCGCTGTACGGCGTGCGCTTGGTCCGCCAGCAGCCCTCGCGCAGCTACCACCGCAACCGCGCCGACCTGCTCGATCGACGGTTCGTCGCCAACCAGAACGTGCTCGACCACCGCGCGCGGGCTCGGGCCAACCGTCGCAGCGATCCATTCGTCGAGCAGTGCCGGTGCGCGATCGGCCGGCGCTTCCCATGCGATCCGCGAGAAGCACAAGTTGGCGTCGCGCGACCGACGAGCTCGCGCGTACCCGTGCGCCAGTCGCTCGAACAATCCGAGCCGCTCGCGCGCATCACCGGGACCATCGAGCGCCAAGAACTCGGTCTCGATCGCGACGAGCTCGGGGTCGACCGAGACCGGCTCGATCAGCGTTGCGGCCTCGACCGGCCCTGGCTCCGCACGCAGCGCCGGCGATGGCGATGGGCGCGTGGCGGTGTTCTGATCGCCCGCTGCCGACGACGAGCGGGCGCGCGACCGCTTCTTGGCGTCCGGCGCAGCCGACGGAGCGGCCGCCGCCGGTGCTGGGTCGCGCACCGGCCGCTCCGACCACTCGAGCCCGGTCGATACGTACGACGCAAAGTCGAACGTCGCCGACTTCGTCCATGGTAGCAACGCCGGCGCGTTTGCGTGGATCACGTAGTCCGCCCAGTCACTCAGCGGTGAGAACGCGCGATCCGAGATCCGCTCGACGACGAGCTCGCTGCGCCCTGCTCCTACGCGCGCGAGCCAGACGAGCTCGCCCTGCTCGATGTGCAGGATCGACCGCAATCGTTCGCGGCGCAGTGGCGGCTCGACGATCGTTCCCGTCGGCGCATAGACATCTGGCAGCTGCGCGAGCGGGGAGTACTGCTCTGCATCCAATGCAAGATCGGGTGGTGCTTGGCGGCCCGTTCGCGCGCGGACGATGATCGTCGGCTCGGGACCACCGGTCGCTGCAAACGTCAGTCGCGCGACGATCTCCTCGGGGAGATACTCGAGCAGCCGATCGATCTCGGCGATCGCGTGGCTGCGCACCACCCACAAGCTCGGTGGTTCCCGTTGGCCGTGCGCCAATCGCAGCAGTACTTTGCGGCGCTCGGGTAGCCGTTCGGCTGGAGCCAGCGTCACACCGCCGCTCGCCGATAGATCGAGGGCCGCGTCGAGTCCGAACCAGCCGTGGTTCGCGATCGAGAACCAGCCGTTGGCGCTGATCAGTAGCAGCGTTCCGGCCTCGCCGCGCAGTTGGTCTGCCAGCGGATGGTGCGATCCGAGCTCGCTCCACACGGCTTCTTGCTGCAGCGGGTCCGGCGAAAACACCTGTAGCCCCGCTTCATGATCGATCGCGCGGACCACCGTGTAGGTCGGCGGATCGACGACGCGAATCACCCCGAGCTCACCGGTGACCAGCAGCTCCTGGCGATCGCAACCGAGCCGCACGAGCTCCGCGGCAAGATCGATCAGCTCCGCCGCCTTGGTGACGAACAGGACGAGCGACGGAATCGTAGCGACCGGCGTCTGGATCGGCTCGATCGCTTCCGCCCAGCATCGGATCGCGCGCGCGCCGTTTGGCAGCACCGAGTCGGTCGCGATGCCCGCGTCGCGCAGCGTCGCGAGCACCGGCGCCGGCAGCGGCGCGTCTGGTGCGAGTACCAACGCGCCATCGGGGCGTCGCGCGATGCGTGCCGTGCTCTGCACGACGCCAGCGGGACACAACGCGGATCGCAACACGACCTGAAGCGCTTCGCTATTGCGGAACTCCAGCGCCACGGGTCACTTGCGGGTCGGGATCGGCGCAGCCACCGGTGCAGCCGCCGGCGTCTCGGTCGTTGCGGGCGTGTCACCTTCGCGGGTCACGCTCAACTTGTCATTGTCGAGCCCACCGTCGACGACCTTACCGGCGAGCCGGCGGTGTTCGTCCTCATGCTCGATCGGCAGCGCATCCGCCTCGCTGGTGTAGTCGACGACGATCTCGCGCTTTCCGGTCACCGGATCGACGCGCAGGCGCAGGATGAGATCAGGCATTGGTGGGTTTTACCAGGTGGGCGAACGACGATCGCTCGAGCACCTTGTGCTCCACCAGCATGGTGCGCAGCGTCTCGAGCAACGGACGTTGAGCTTGGAGGATGGCTCGCGCACGCGCACGCTCGGTCTCGAGGATCTTGCCGATCGCTTGATCGATCCGTGCACGTGCATGCTCGGACACGGGGACATCCTTGTCGTGCGCCCACCGGGCGACGCCGAGCTCAGAGCTACCTTCGCCGTAGCGCTCGACCAACGCGCGAGCGATCTCGGTAGCGTTCTCGAGATCGCTCGCCGATCCGATCGAAACGTCACCGAGCATCATCGCCTCGGCTTCGCGACCGCCGAAGAGCGTGCAGATCGTGTCGCGCAGCTGCGCGTAGGTGACGACGTAGCGGTGCGATGAGTTGGCATAGCGGACGTAGCCGAGCGCACCGCCGATATCGCCGCGAATCGAGATCCGCTCGATCGGTGGTGCGTGCGCACAGCCGAGCGCCGCGACCGCATGACCCGCCTCGTGGGTTGCGACCACTAGCTGTTCTGCGGTCGTCAGGTTGGGTCGATCGATGTACATCTCGATCGCGCGATCGACGTCGGCAGGCATCGTCGGATCGATCCGCGCCTCGCGCAGCCGGATCCGTGCGAGCTGACGGCACAACGCCTGAAGATGATCGCCAGAATAGTTCGTGCCGCCGCTGGGGCCGGGCACCAGCTCGTCGGTGCGTTTGACCGCGTAATCGATCGCCGCCGGCGTCATCTCGAGGCCGAGCCCGCGATTGTGGACCTCCAAGATCGCGCGCCGATCGTCTTCGTTAGGATACGGGATATGGAGCGCGAACTCGAACCGCCCGGGCCGCAACAGCGCCGGATCGAGCGACTCGACGAAGTTGGTGGTTCCGACGACGAACACCAGCTCTTCGCGGCGAAATCCATCCATCTCGGTGAGCAGCTGGTTGACCATCGAGTGCTCGACCCCCGAGGAGCCTTCGTAGCGGCCGCGCGCCGCGGCGAACGAGTCCAGCTCGTCGAAGATGATCACGCTCGGGGCGCTCTTGCGCGCCTTCACGAACACCGCGCGAAGATTCTCTTCACTCTCGCCGACCCATTTGCTCTTGAGCTCGGGCCCCGAAATGATCGTCACGGCTGCGCCGAGCGAGGTCGCCATTGCCTTTGCGAACAGCGTCTTGCCGGTCCCGGGCGGTCCCCAGAAGATCATGCCGCGCGGAATCAGCCCTTCGATCTGCTTGATCCGCGCCGGATCGGCGAGCTGATCTTTGGTCGCCAAGATCGCGAGGATCTCGGCGCGCAGGCGATCCTTTACCGGGGTGTAGCCGCCGATGTCGGCGTCGAGATCGACCTGCGGCAACTCGACGTCGTTGGTCAACGTCGCGCTACGCAACTGTGCAAACGCCGGCGCCGGATCAGCCGGATAGTCCTCGCCCGTCAGCGACGCCAGCAACCGGCGCAACCGCACCGCGTTGACGCCCGAGACGTGCTTGTAGAGTGCGTACGGATCGAACCCGCGGCCGAACTTTCTCGCTTCGCGTTGGGTCACCACGTGACGCAGCCGTTCGCGCTCCACACCGAAGATCGACTCGCGATACGGAAACAGATTCTCGATCGGCCGCGGCAACGGAAACGCCGGATCCTTGAACCCGAGCCACAGCACCTCCGGGTTCTCGTAGAGCAGCGGAATCACCTCGCGGGCTTCCGAGCCGAGGGTGCCGAATCCACTACCCGCCGTCAGGATGTCGAGATGGGGCAGCACGACGATTCGCTCGCCGACCGCACCACGTACGACTTCGCGGATCTGATGGATCATCGAATTGACCAGCCCGGCGCCCGGCGGCGGCGGCGGTAGATCCGAGGCCGCGCGACCGTCGAGGTAGACACATCGCGCGCCCTCTGCCTTCAGCCGATCACGCAGGCTCTTGTAGAGATACGGCGTGAGCTCCTTCTCGCACTCGACCAGCACCGGCAGCCGGCGGCGCAGCGCGTCGTAACACCGCGCGAGCTCGACCGGGTACGCGGCATCGACCGCGTGAAACGCCGGCACCTCGGTGGGCAGCTCGATCTCGGCGATGATCCGACTCATAGCTTCACGCGGATCGTGACGTTGCCGGCGTCGTCGGACACCAGCTCTTCGATCTGCCCCAACTGCGACGCGCGCTCGGTGAGCGCAGCCACCGTCGTCTTGCCAATCGCAGCGTCGAGCTCGGCGGCCAGATCGCCGAGCTTGCGCTCGAGACGCGTGGTGACCTCGCGCTGGAGTTGTTCGGCGCGCGCCGCCACCTGGTTCTCGAGCGATTTCTCGGCGCGATCGCGCAAGCGCTGCCGGCCGTTCTCGACGCTCTCCTGGGCGACCTGGCCCGCCACGGTGACCTGCTCGGTGATCTTGGCGTCCTGCGCGATCCGCACGGTTACCGTCGCGGCCGCGAGCTCGATGGTGACCTCGATTCCATCGGCCTCGGTGCGGCGCATCGTCCCACCATCGCGCGCAAACCCGCGCGCTTCGAGCTCGACCGCGAGCAGCTCGCCCATGCGATCGGCCGGCAGCACCGGCAACATCTCGAGCGGGGAGCTCACGCCGTCTTCGACATGGATCGTACGAACGACGGAGTCCGAGATTCGAATCTGGATGGCGCGGCTCACGGGCCCTCGATGCTATCCGACGCCGCGCCTCGCGTGGGTGTCAATGCGGCCAGCTGCGCTAACCAGTTCCGCGCGCGTTCGACGCCCGCCGAACCGATGCGCTCGAATCGGCCGAGCAGGTATTGCGCCGCGCCGTAGTCGTCGTCGATGAATCGAACCCCGCGGTGCTGTTCATCCCAGGTCGCCCACCGCGTCACCCCGCGAAGCAACGCTCCCGCCGCGACCCGAGCGGCCATTCGCTCGGCGATCCGCACCGTCGGATCGAGCTCCGCGAGCACCGGAAATAGCCCACGTTCGAGCACGGGGGCCGCGGCGTCGATCACGAAGCTAGCCAGATCGCGGCGGTGATGACGATCGCAACTGTCCATCCATGCGGTCAGCGTCGCGTCCTGAGCCGCGCCGATCATCGACAACTTCGCAGTCGCCGAGATTTTTCGCTGAGCAAGCGCGGCGTCGAACCATCGCCGCGCCAACTCAGGCGCGAGCGCCTCGACGACGATCCCCCCAACTCCAGTCGCAAGGCTGTCGAAGCTACAGGTCGGGACATCCTGCAAAAGGTGGGCATAGCCAAGCCACGCCAGCGGAACCGATCGGAGTAGCGGCTGCTCGATCAGGCGTGCCTGGCCGTTCGCGTCTAAAGCGTCGACCGCGAGGTAGACGACGAGCTGATCGCCGAGCTTCATCGGCGCTTCGGCCAGCTTGCCCGCCTGTGATCCGTGCGAACGATGGTCGACCAACCACCGCAGCACCTCCAACGTGACCGGCGAATACTCGAGCGTCGCGGGTGCGTAGCGCTCCCAGATCTTGCCTCGCGTGCCGCCCAGCGCCGCGGTCGAACGTACGCCGTTGCGGCGAAACAGCGCTGGCCACATCATCCGCAGCGCATCGGCGACCAGCGCCGCTGCCGCGACGGAGATCGGGGATCTCGGCCGCCGCGTGACGCCCATCATCGCGACCGCCGCACGCGGATCCGGAGAAACCAGCGCGCGCGCCATCGCGATCATGTCGCTCTCACTCGCGGCGACGCGAGGGGCCACCGATTCGTGGCCGTCGGTCATCGCCGGCGCCTCACCAGACGTTCGGCGGTCGGCCAGCCGTTGATCGAAAGCGAACCGCGCGACAGCCGGATCTCGATCGTGTTCGGCGCGCGCATCCGTGGATCGTCGGGACGATATGCGTCGGTCAAGAAATGCATGGTCTGGTTGGTCGAGCCGATCCATCGCCGGCCCTCCGGCGGGGCTGGCTCGGGGCGCTCGCGATCGTACGGCCCATCGACCAACAAGTCGGTCGCCTCGAGCAGACCGCTTGCCTCGCTGCTCGCTCGCAACTCGTCGAGGGTGTAGCCCGAGAACACCATCACCGTCAGCCCGCGCGCTCGCGCGTGTCGCGCCAATCGCGCGGCGCCCTCGGCCTGGCTGAACGGCTCGCCACCGAGCAGCGTGACGCCCTCGACACCACGGCTCGCCGCAGCCGTGATCTCGCCCGTGAGCTCGTCGAGCGAGCGCGACTGACCTCCCTGGTCATCGAACATCTCCGGGTTGCAGCAGCCAGGACACCGGATCGGGCAGCCCTGCAGCCAGAGCGCCCAGCGCCGGCCCGGCCCCTCGGCCTCGGTGTCGGGCACGATCGTCGCGACCCGGAGCATGCTCAACCGAACCTCAACTCGCGTGCCACTGCAAGCGCGACGAGCGCGGTTCGCCCCCCGAGCGCCAAGTTTCGGCAACGTGTCTCGCGATGCGCGATCGATCCCCCCGCGCGTTGAGGGCAAGCGACGCGCGGGCTATACAGCGTGTGCCGCAGATGTCCGACGCAACTGCTTCCAACATCACGCCGATCTCGATCGAAACCGAGATGAAGAACTCGTTCATGGACTACGCCATGAGCGTGATCGTTGCGCGCGCGCTGCCCGATGCGCGCGACGGCCTCAAACCGGTACACCGCCGGATCCTGTTCGCGCAGCGCGGCCTCAACAACGTGTTCAACCGGCCGTATCTCAAGTGCGCCCGCATCGTCGGCGACGTGATCGGCAAGTACCACCCGCACGGCGACGCAGCGGTCTACGACGCCCTGGTCCGCATGGCCCAGGACTTCTCGATGCGCTACATGCTCGTCGACGGTCAGGGCAACTTCGGTTCGATCGACGGCGATCCGCCGGCCGCGATGCGTTACACCGAGTGCCGGATGAGCAAGCTCTCATCCGAGCTGCTCGCCGACATCGACAAAGAGACCGTCGATTGGCAGCCGAACTACGACGACAAGGAGCTCGAGCCCACGGTCCTGCCGACCAAGGTCCCGAACCTCCTGATCAACGGCGCCTCCGGGATCGCCGTTGGTATGGCGACCAACATCCCGCCGCACAACCTCGGTGAGGTGGTCGACGGCGTGCTCGCGTTGATCGCCGATCCCAAGCTCACCGACGACGATCTGGTCAAGATCGTCCCCGGTCCGGACTTCCCGACCGGCGGTGTGATCCAGGGCCGCGTCGGAATTCTGTCCGCGTACAAGACGGGCCGCGGCACGGTGGTCGTTCGCGGCGTCGCCCACACCGAAGAGATCCGCAAAGATCGCATGGCGATCGTCGTGACCGAGTTGCCGTTCATGGTCAACAAGGCCCGCTGGATCGAGTCGTCCGCCGAGATGGTGCGCGACAAGAAGCTCGAGGGCATCGCGGACATTCGCGACGAATCCAATCGCGTCGGGATTCGCGTCGTGTTCGAGCTCAAGCGGGACGCGGCAGATCAGGTCGTACTCGCGAACCTGATGAAGCACACCGCGCTGCAGTCGTCGTTCAGCATCAATATGCTGGCGATCGTCGACGGCCGGCCGGTCACGTTGTCGCTGCGCACCGCGCTTCAAACGTTCATCGATCACCGCCGCGAGGTCGTCACGCGGCGCACGCTGTTCGATCTGCGCGAGGCTCGTTCTCGCCGCGAGATCGTCGAGGGCCTCGGGCTCGCGGTGATCAACATCGACCGCGTGATCGACATCATCCGGTCGAGCAAGGACACCGACCAGGCCAAGGAACGGTTGATCGCGGAGAAGCTCGGCGGGCTCGATGGCTTCCTCGAGCGCGCTGGCCGTCCCGCCGAAGAGGTCGCCGCCGCCAAGACCCGCGGCATGGTGAATCTGACGCCGCGCCAAGCCCAGGCGATCCTCGACATGCGGCTCGGCCGGCTCACCGGCCTCGAGCGCGAGAAGCTCGAAGCCGAATACAAAGAGCTGTGGCAGCTCACCGATTACCTCGAGGGCTTGCTCGCCGACGACAAGAAGCTGATGGGCGCGATCATCGACGAGCTCAAGCAGCTCAAGACCGATTTCGCCGACGAGCGCCGCACCAAGATCATCGACGCCGAGGGCGAGATCCTCACCGAAGAGCTGATCGACCAAGAGGACATGGTCGTCACCCGTACCCACCTCGGCTACATCAAGCGAACGCCGGTTCGCGAGTATGAGGCGCAGGGCCGCGGCGGCCGCGGGATCACCGGCGCGACGTCGACCGAGGGCGACTTCATCGTCGACATGTTCGCGGCGTCGACCCACGATCACACGCTGCTGTTCACCGACAAGGGCCGCGCTTACTACAAGAAGGTGTTCGAGCTGCCCGAGGGCTCGCGCACCGCGAAGGGCCGCCCGGTGGTCAACGTGCTCGACCTGCAAGAAGGCGAGCAGGTCGTCGCGATGCTACCGTTCAAGGAGTTCCGCGACGACACCTGCGTGTTCTTCGCGACCCAGTCCGGAACGGTCAAGAAGACCGAGCTGTCGCAGTTCGAGAACGTCCGCCAGAACGGCATTCGCGCGATCTCGATCGACGAAGGCGATCGGTTGGTCGGCGCCGCGCTGACCACCAAAGCAGATGATGTGCTGCTGACCTCGGCGAAGGGGTTTGCGGTTCGGTTCACCGAAGACCGCGTGCGCCCGATGGGCCGTACCGCCGCCGGTGTTCGCGGCATCAGCTTGCGCGAAGGCGATCGATTGGTCGGAATGTGCGCGTTCGCGCGGGCATCTGATTCTTTGGCATCCGCGACGCTGATCACTGTGTGCCAGCGCGGCTACGGCAAGCGCACGGCGCTCGGCGATTATCCGACCAAGAACCGCGGCGGCAAGGGCGTCATCACGATCAAGACCACCGCGCGCAACGGTCAGGTCTCCGCGGTGCGGATCGTCACCGATGACGACCACCTGATCCTGATCTCCGACAAGGGTAAGCTGATCCGGCTACGCGTCCGCGACATTTCGGTGCAGGGTCGCGCGACGCAAGGCGTTCGGCTGATGCGCGTCGACGACGGCGAGCATGTCGCCGCGATCGAGCGGCTGGCCGATCCCGGCGAAGATGCCGGCATCGCCGAGGCGACACCGATCGAAGCGGCCGACGACTCCGACACGATTCCCAACGACGATCTCGAGGGCGAAGGCGACGACGAGGGCGACGACGACGACAGCGGCGACGACGAGACCAGCGAGTAACGCCGGCCATCGCGTCATCGCATGTGGTGAACCACGATGCCGCGGGCGTGGGACGACGCTTCCTGGACGAACGCGCGCACTCGCTGGAACATCGATCGGACCTCGGACGGCAGGGCCGTGTCTTTGATGTGATCCAGCGCCAACCGAAGGTGGACGACCTCATCCGCGCCGAAATAGCGCCCCGAAGATCGCGGACCATCTTCGAGCCAACCAAACACGGTGCCGCCCGCGGCGAGGAACCCGAGCAGGTTCTCCCCATCATGGTTGCCGAGCGCGACGTGCAGCCGCTGCCACGAAGCACCGAGCTGCAGCGTGTGCAGCTTGCTCAGCTTCGTCATGATCGACGTGTGGTCGTCGTACCGCGGAAGCGTGTCATCCGACGCGACCTGTAGCTCCGAGTCGTGAATCGAGAACAGGTTGCAGGTGCCGATCATGGTGGCCTGTTGCCGGCGTACCACGCCGCGAGTCACCCCGCACGATCGTGGTACCACCGTGGCGCCATGGCGACGCCAGCCGCGATCGGAGTCTACAGCTCGGGCGCTGGTGTTCCGGACCACGTCAATGATCGGCCGTGGCGCGGCGTGTATCACCACCACGACGGCGACCTCTCGGGTCTGGGCGCCTACCTGGTCAATCTCCCGAGCACGCGCGAAGGTGACCTTCACCGGATCGTGTACGAGCTCGTCGACGAAGCACCGTGGGGTTGGTCCAATTGCTTCAAGGGGTCAGCCGGGAAGTACCCGAGTGACGATGCAGGGTCTCCGGTCGGCCCGAACGACGTCAATGCGGTCGCGTTCGTCTACGTGTTCGACATTGATGCACGCCGGCTCGACGCGTTCGAAACGACCGCGGACAGTGGAGGCCGTCGCGTCGGCTCGGTGACGTTCTCGCGCTCAGGCGAGCCAGCGCCACGTGCGTTTGATCTGTCGCCCGATGAGTGCGTCGATGAGGCTCCGCTGGTGGGCCGCCCACTCACCGCGGACCAGCTCGACACCATGGTCTCCAGCCTGCGACCGATCAAGAGCGGGGCGATGACCGTGTCCTGGGGCGATGCCCACGAAGCCGCTGACGGCTCGCTCGTCGTGCGATTTTTTGTGATCGGATGGAAAGACGGACAAGTTAACGATGTCGCCGAGAGCGAATGGCCGCTCGCGCCGAAGGTTGCGCGAAGCGAGCCCGAACGCGTCCGAAACCTCCTCGAAGCGTTCGTCGAGGTCATGGCCGAGGGTCCAGTACGTCCAGACGTCGTAAGGCTGTACTCGTGGATCCGTTCGCTCGACCCGCTTCGCCGCTCCGGCGCGCGCACCAAGGCTTCGCTCGCCGCGATCCTGCGGGCGCATGCCCGAGCGCGCTGATCACATCGCGACTTCGACGTCTGTGATTCGCTGATCGTGCGCGGGCACGACGGCGTTGTCGCGCTTGGACGCCTTGACGAAGAATCGGTACTCGACCTGCTCCATCGCTGCGGTCTCACACGCCAAGAAGTCGCCGCGGCGCCTGCAGGTGACGTCCGGATACGCGCTGGCGAGCTCGTGATACGTCGATTCAGGTCCGATGCCCTTCGGGTCTTTGATCGAGCTGTGGATTACGGTCACCGAGCTCTGCCCGAAGATCGTCAGGTACTTCACGCCAGCCTTCGATACCTCCCAGAATGTGCCGCCCTCGCCTTCGGTTTCGTTCGGAGCTCCCACCACGTCATAACCGGGGACCAGCTGCTTGATCCGCGCTTCCTCGTCCTCGCTGGCCCATTCTGGCAGCACCGATTGGGTGATCGCACCCACGCGCTTCGAAGCGATCGAGAATGGCGGGCGCTCCGGCGCCGCGTTCGAACCCGAAGCGGCCACGGGGACGGGGGTCGCGACCGGCTTGGCCACCGCGACATCGGCGGCTCGCGCGGGCGGCTCGGGTTCGGATCGACATGCAGCGATCGAAACAGCCATCACCATCAGGGTCGTGGAGAACACCGGGTCACGCATGGACACTCCTTCTGTGCGCTAGACGGGCGTTTCACGCCGGTGTTGCGGACTTCGTAACCTCGAACGCGGTTCGTGCGACTTCGTCGGACGGCGGTCGTTAACCGGATGTCATGAACCGCAACATCCTCGTGTTCGCAGTCGTTCTCGGGCTCTCGACAGCGTTCGGCTGTATGGGTGCGGGCAACGGCCAACTCCAGGTCGTCCACGATCCATTCCTCGGCCGCCGACAGGGATTCATCCTGTATCTCGAACCCGAAGGCTTCACCGCCGTCGGCGTGAACGAGGCGCAGGGCAAGTACACGATGGAGGTGCTGGTCGTCGAACGCGGCATGTCAGCAGCGATCGCGCCGATCGGCAGCACCGCACAGTTTGTCGTCGGCAACAAGATCCTCACGCTCGCGAGCGCGCTCGAGGCCAAGCCGATCACCAATGCGACACCGAACACGGTGATCACCCAGTGGAAGCTGACGTTTCACCTCGATCGCGCTCAGGCGTCGCGGTTTGCAGTCGGACCGATGACCGCGATCAAGACGATGGTCGGCAATCAGGAGTACCAGCTGGCGATCACACCTCGTGACGCCCAGCAGATCCAGCACAACCTTCAGGTGATGACGTCACCGCCCGCGAGCTCGTCGTCGAACAACAGCTAGACCGTTCCCATCCCACAACCGCGACGAATGTCCGCGGTGTGGTTGGCTCCACAACGTGCCCGATCACCGCATGTGATGAACCACGATGCCGCGCCCGGTTTGCTCGGCCTCGGCGACAAAGCTTCGGATCCGGCCATAGAGCTTTTGCAGCTCGGGGGCCACGGCGTCGTCCGCGATCCGGTCGAGCGCGCCGTGTAGCGTCCGAACTTGCTCGGGCGAGAAGTACCGCCCCGACGATCGCGGACCGTCTTCGAGCCAACCGAACACCGTGCCACCTGCCGCGAGGAATCCGAGCACGCAGTCGGCGTCATGGTTGCCCAGGGCGGCGTGGAGCGCCGGCCAGGCGGTGCCCAGCTGAAGCGTATGGAGTCGGCGCAGCTGCGTCATGACCGACGTCTGTTCGTCGTAGCCGGGCAGCGAGGTCTCTGGCTCCGGCCCAACCTCGAGCTCCGTGTCATCGATCGCGAACAGGTTGCACTTGGAGGCCATGCGTTGCTCGCGCCTAACATGGTCCGCGTCCGAAGTGGGTGAAGAATCGTCGCGACCGCACCGTGCGGATTTGCGCAGCGCTTGGGTCCCAGCGCGGCGTTCCAGCGGTACGGTTCGCGCCGATGTCGATTCCACGCAGCCAAGCGATCTTCGAACGCGCCAAGGCGGTCATCCCCGGCGGGGTCAATTCGCCGGTGCGCGCGTGCCGCTCGGTGGGAGCCGACCCGGTGTTCGTCGCCCAGGGTGACGCCGCGACCATCACCGACGCCGATGGCAATCGCTACATCGATCTGATCGGCAGCTGGGGACCGCTGATCCTCGGCCACGGCCACCGCGAGATCCTCGATGCGATCGCCGAGGCGATGGCGCTGGGCACGACGTTTGGAGCGCCGACCGAGATCGAAGTTCAGTTCGCCGAGACCCTGCGCTCGGCGGTCCCGTCGATGGAGATGGTTCGCGCGGTCTCGTCCGGTACTGAATCGACGATGAGCGCGCTGCGGCTCGCGCGTGGATTCACCGGCCGCCCGAAGATCATCAAGGCGGACGGCGGCTATCACGGTCACGCCGATTGCTTGTTGGTTGCAGCCGGCTCGGGAGCGGCAACGCTTGGGATCCCCGGCTCCGCCGGTGTGCCCGAGGGCGCGGCGAAGGACACCATCGTGGTCGCGTACAACGATCTCGCAGCGGTCGAGCGCGCGGTGGCCAACGGCGACGTCGCCGCGGTCATCATCGAGCCGGTCGCCGGCAACATGGGCTTGGTCGAACCGGCGCCCGGCTATCTCGAAGGGTTGCGCGCGGTCACCGCAAAACACGGCACGCTGTTGATCTTCGACGAGGTGATGACCGGGTTCCGAGTCGCCTATGGCGGCGCCCAAGCCCGCTACAACATCACGCCGGACCTCACGACGATCGGCAAGGTGATCGGTGGCGGACTTCCGGCGGCGGCGTTCGGTGGTCGCGCCGACGTCATGCAGAAGCTCGCCCCGCTCGGTCCGGTCTATCAAGCCGGCACGCTGAGCGGCAACCCCGTCGCGATGGCCGCCGGGCTAAAAGCGATGGAGATCCTCGCCCGACCGGGCACCTACGAGCGGCTCGAGCAACTCGGCAAACGGCTCGGCGACGGCCTGCTCGCGGCCGCACAAGCGGCCAACCTCCCGGCTTGCGTGAACCGTGTCGGATCGATGCTGACCCTGTTCTTCGCGGCGGGGCCGATCACCAACTACGAGACCGCAAAAACTGCCGACACCGCGCGGTTCGGTCAGTTCTTCCGAGCGATGCGCGATCGCGGGGTATTTCTGCCACCTTCGCAGTTCGAGGCGATGTTCGTAAGTCTTGCTCATACCGACGAAGACATCGACCAGGTCCTGGCCGCGGCCCGCGCTGCCCTGATGTGATTCGGCGTCGCCTGGCGCCTCGCTGGCACACGTGCTCGAAAAAGCTCATCTGACCGGCGCTAATTTGGCGTGACCCATTCGGCGATCTCCGTCGGTGTGATCGACGGCTCGCCTGGCATTGACGCTGGAAAATCGACGTGGTACCAGCAGCCCGCCGATGCAGTCCCTGTCCTCTAACCGCGGCGAAATGCCGCAGGATTCTGGCCAGCTACCGCTGCATCGAAGCGTCGTGACCGCCCGGGATGCCAAATCGGCCCGTCCGATCGATCCTGCAACCAGCGCCGGCCGTGGTTTCTTCCACGCGATGTCGGCTAGCTCGGTCGGCCTCGAGTTCGGCGTCGCGGTCGCGCTGGCGCTCGGCGTTGGCATCTATCTCGACCGCAAGCTCGGCACCGAGCCGTGGCTGATGTTGGTGTTCTTGGGATTCGGCTTTGCGGCTGGGTTCCGTGGAGTGCTTCGCGCGGTGGCTCGTTCCGACCGCGCTGCAGCGAGGGAACAACGTGGCTAACCCGAGCATGCAACGCATCGAGCGCCTGAACTACGGGATCTCCGCGATCCTGTTGTTGGTCGCGTTGGTGACCCAGCCCAAGGACGTTGTCCTGGGATTTGCCGTCGGTGCCGGACTCACCTGCGCCAACTTCTACGTGTTGCGGCGATTGATTGCCAAGTGGACCGCCGATGCGGCCAGGGGCAAGGCGTCGAGCGCGTCGCTGCTCATGATGCCCAAGATGATCGCGCTGATGGGCGCGGTCGCTGTCGCGGTCCTGCTGCTGCCGATCAACATCATCGGATTTGTCGTCGGCTACTCGGTTTTCATTGTGTCAATTCTGATCGAGACGATCCACGGCGCGATGCGTTCGGACGACACCCCGAACGTTGACGCCGAGCGCGGAGAGAACGGCCATGGGTGAGCACGGAACCTGGTTTGATTACCTCCACCGGTTTTCGTGGTGGCAGGACATCAACCACGCGGCGCAAGGAGCGTTCGAGCGCAAGACCGCGCTCGGCATGTTCCCGACGGGATTCACGCTGACGCACGTGTTGATCACCATCCTGGTGGTCCTGTTCACGCTGTGGGGCGCGGTGTCGTTCCTGCGCGGCCTCAAGAGCCCTGACCAGGGCATGGTCCCGCCGCGGAACATGAACTTCCGTAACTTCTTCGAGTTCCTCGCCGAGTCGCTGTTCGGCATGGTCGAGAGCGCGATGGGCGAGAAGAACGCCAAGCGGTTCTATCCACTCATCGGCTCGCTGTTCATCTTCATTCTATTCTGCAACCTGTTCGCGCTGATCCCCGGGTTCATCGCACCGACCGATACGCTCAAGACCAACGTCGGGCTCGCGCTGATGGTGTTCTTGTTGACCCACATCTACGGCGTCAAGGAGCACGGCCTCGCCTACTTCAAGCACTTCCTCGGCCCGTCGCTGCCGCTGGCGCCGCTGATGCTCCCGATCGAGGTGTTCAGCCACCTCGCCCGCCCGCTGTCGCTGTCGCTGCGTTTGATGGGCAACATGGTCGCCGACCACAAGGTCGTGCTGTCGTTCTTTGCACTGGTGCCGATCTTGATTCCGGTGCCGTTCTTGCTGCTTGGCCTGCTGGTGTGCCTGCTTCAGGCCGTCGTGTTCTGCACCCTTGCGATGGTCTACATCGGCATGGCGATCGAACACGAAGAACACTGACCGCTCAGCTTTACCCCTCGTCCATTTCACGTTAACTAACGCCGCCTCGCGGACCCACCCAAGGAGAATCCCATGAACCGCAACATCAAGATCCTCAGCTCTATCGTTTCGTTCCTCGTCGTCTTCCTCGCCGCCGCCGTTGCCTTCGCGCAGGGCGCCGACGCCGAGAAGATGGAGAAGGTCGCGGGCCTCGCCAAGAACTACGGCGACATCGCGCTCGCCGCTGGTCTCGGCATCGGTATCGCCGCCGCCGGCGGTGGCATCGGTCAAGGTCGCGCCGCGGCAGCCGCGCTCGACGGCATCGCGCGCAACCCGGGCGCCGCCGGTCAGATCCGCGGTCCGATGATTCTCGGCCTCGCCCTCATCGAGTCGCTGGTCATCTACGCGTTCGTCATCACGCTCCTCCTCATGCTCAAGGTCGGCGCCTGATCGACTGACGCCGGACGGATACCGCGAGGAAGCGGCTCGCCACACCGCCTTCGGGCAGTGGCGGGCCGTTTTGCGTTTTCGGATCACGTATGGGACGCTCGGCTCCATGTCGGAGGATGAGGCGAAGCCTGCGGAGCTGGACATCAAGGGGAAGTCGACGCTCGAGATCCTCGCGCAGATCGACTTGTTCAGCGGACTACCGCAGACCCACCTTCGCCGCGTCGTCGACATCGGCGTCGAGGAGCAGTATCGCTCGTCGGCGACGATCTTCGCCGAAGGGTCGCCCGGCGATAAGTTCTACTTGATCGTCGAGGGCGCGGTGCGGATCAGCCGGATCGTTCCGGGCATGGGCGAAGAGGCGCTCGCGGTGCTGCGGCCCGGCGCGTACTTCGGCGAGATGTCGCTGATCGATGACGCGCCGCGCTCGGCGACCGCGATGTGCCACGAGCGCTGCCGGTTGTTCGTGGTCAACCGCAAGGACCTCGAGGATCTGCTGTTCGTGGATCGCGACCTGGCCTACGAGCTGTTGTGGAACTGGGTGCGCACGCTGTCGCGCCGATTGCGCGCCACCAACGACAAGATGACCTTCCTGGCGACCACGTCTAAATTCTGATGTCGATCGGGATCTCGGCGCGGCTGGCGATCGGGGCGGTCGTCGCATCCGCTGCTGTCCCCGCGCTCGGAGATCCGCTGCCGTCGGGCTCGATCGGATTCACGGTGGGTGGCACGAGCGGCACCGGTGCAGACGCCAAGCGAATCGGCTGGGGGCTGGTGTACGGCGGATACGCGACATGGCAACCGATGACTACCGAACAGCGACTCGGGTGGTCGCTCAAGTGGTCCGCGCTCTCCGGCACGATGTTCAGCGCCTCGGCTGCGAGGATCAGCGAGCTCGGCACGCTGCAGTTCGACATGCTCGGCGGGATCCGGATCCGCCCCGGTGTCAGCTCCGAGCGGTTCTTGTCGGTTCGCGCGGGTCCAACGCTGTTTCGAGCCAACCAGCCGATCCCGACGGAGATGCAGCGCGTGTTCGTCGGGGGCGTCGGCAGCATCGGGTTCGAGCAGTACGTGTCGGCGTGGCTGTTCGACGTGATCAACGTCGACATCCGGTACAGCATGGTGGTCAACGGGCCCTCCGCGATCAGCTTGGTGATCGGCATCGCGAAGATCGGACCCTGACGACATGCCGGCGCTGATCACCAAGCGGTTACGACTGATCCCGATCACGCTCGAGGTGGTCGAAGCGGTGCTCGATCGCGACAAGCCACGCGCGGAAGCCAGCGTCGAAGCCGAGTTTCCCGACCAGTGGCCGAATGACGATTTGATCGCGCGAGCGTTTCCGTACTCTCGCCAGGCATTGCGTGATGATCCGGACGTTCGACTGTGGGGCGACTCGCTGGTCATCCTCCTCGATCAACCCAAGATCGTCGGTAGCGTCGTGTTCCACGGCCGGCCGACGGACGGAATTGCCGAGGTGGCATACGGCATCGAGGAACACTCCCGCGGCCAAGGCCTGGCGATCGAGGCGACCGGAGCGTGCGTCCAATGGGCGCTCGAACAGCCCGGCATCACCCGGGTTCAAGCGACCACGTTCCCGTGGCATCTCGCGTCTCTAGGAGTGATCCGGCGGATCGGCATGCGCCAGGTGGCCACCCGCGAGCACGACACCTTGGGCGAGCTGTTGGTATTCGAGCGCCAACGTTAAGCACGTCACACTCCCTCAACAACGTTGATGCGCGTTCGATGGCCGGTGAGGTAGAAGGTCGCGATGCGTTCGGTCGGTTTGGTCTGTGGCGTCCTGGTCTGTGGCGTGGTGTCCGCCTGCGGTAGCACACCATCGTCGAAGAAATCGCCGGCGCGTCCCGTAGCCGCGACGCCCGCGCCCGAGGTGCTGACCGGCAAGGCGGCGCTGTTCAAACAGGGCTGCGATGGCGGCGACAACGACGGTTGCAACGAGCTCGGTCTGCTCTACGAGAGCGGCGATGGCGTGACCAAGAATCTCAAGCGCGCGCTCGAGCTGTACTTGCTCAGCTGCGAGCGTGAAAGCGGAAATGGCTGCCGGATGGCCGGAGTCCTCCACTACCACGGGATGGCGGGCCCGGCTGATTACCTCCGCGCCGCCAACCTGTTCGAGCAAGCGTGTGCCGCCGAGGACGGTGGCGGTTGTGCGTTCCTCGGCTTGATGCACGAAAATGGCCGAGGCGTCGCCAAGAACAACCAGCAAGCGTTCGAGCTGTATACGCTCGCGTGTGACTCCGACAGCCCGCTCGGCTGTACGTATCTCGGCTCGTTCTACGAGCATGGCGTCGTCGTGAGCCAAGATCTCGAACGCGCCGCGTCGCTCTACAAGGGCGCGTGCGACGATGACGAAGGCTTGGGGTGCGCGTACCTGGGTTCGCTGTACCAGTATGGCCAGGGCGTGACCAAGGACATGGACCGCGCTGCCAAGCTGTATCGCCAGGCGTGCGATGCCGAGGACAATACCGGCTGCAACAACCTCGGCCTGCTGTACCAGCACGGCGCCGGTGTCGCCAAGGACCTGCCGGAGGCGGTCCGGCTGTATACGCTATCGTGCGATCGCCACAGCGCGCAGGGCTGTAGCCATCTGGGCGTGATGTACAGCCACGGGTTGGGCGTCGCCGAGGACGATGCGCGCGCGGCTCGACTCTATCGAGTGAGCTGCGATAAGCGCCACGGCAGCGGGTGCACCAACCTCGGCATCTCGTACGAGGAAGGCCTGGGTGTTCGCCAGAGCGACGACACCGCCACCAAGCTGTACCGGCAGGCGTGCGACTACGGTCACCAGCTCGGATGCGTGTATCTCGGAATCAACTACGAAAACGGCACGTCGGTCGCGCGCGATCCCAAGCGCGCGGTCGAGCTGTATCGCCAAGCATGTGAAGGCGACGAAGCGGAAGGCTGCGCATACCTGGGCAGCGCGTTCGAGCGCGGGTTGGGCGTTACCAAGAATCGCGCCCTCGCGGCCAAGCTGTACGAGCGCGCGTGCGACGAAGATGAGGCGTTCGCGTGCAATAACCTCGGCGTGCTGTACGAGCGCGGTAAGGGTGTCAGCCAAGATCACGGGCGCGCGGTCGAGCTCTACAGCAAAGCCTGCGATCTCAACGATCGCCAGGGCTGCTCGAACCTCGGCCTGATGTATCTCAACGGCAATGGCGTGACCAAAGACGTCGCCAAGGCCACCCAGTTGTTCCGCACGGGCTGCGATCAGGGCCACGCCCAGTCGTGCACCAACCTCGGCTACGCTACCAACGACGGCGCGTAGTCAGCCTCGTCTCCTCTGGCTCTGCGCCCTGTCTGCGGCTTCGCGTTTCCCGATCCGCTCGAACGATCCCGAGCGAACGCGAGCCGCCGAGCTCGCAAAGATCAGATGAGAGGATCTCGTCAACGTCGCTGCGGTGACCGGCGCGTCCAGGCTCCAGACTTGCCGCCGCGTTTTTCGTCGAGCTGGATCGCTTCGATCACCATGCCGCGATCGATCGCTTTGCACATGTCGTAGATCGTGAGCGCTGCAGCCGCGACGGCCGCGAGCGCTTCCATCTCGACGCCGCTGCGATCGAACGCACGCACGGACGCGGTGATCGCGACGCGATCATCGTCGACCGAGAACGCGATATCGACGCCGGTGAGCCGCAGTGGATGGCAGAGCGGGATCCACTCAGCCGTGCGTTTTGCCGCCTGAATGCCAGCGATTCGCGCGACCCCGAGTACATCGCCCTTGCCGATGTCCCCGGCGCGCACCGCGGCGATCGTCGCAGGCTGCATCGCCACCGCACCGCTCGCGATCGCGACGCGTTCGGTCTCGGGCTTCGCGCCGACCTCCACCATGCGCGCTGCTCCGGCCGCGTCGAAGTGGCTGAGACCGGTGGCCGCGCGGTTCGCGCCCTGCCCGCGCGGCGGTCGCGGTACGCTCGGCTTACGAGGAGCTCGCGCCTTCACTCGACGGTGACGGACTTGGCAAGGTTACGCGGCTGATCGATATCCGTGCCTTTGAAGTCGGCGACGTAATACGACAGCATCTGGAGCGGCAGCACGGTGAGGATCGGCTGCAGCTCGAGCGCGGTCTCGGGGATCAAGATCACGTCGTCGGCGTGGCCACCGATCTCGTGATCGCCGCGGGTCGCAACCGCGAGCACCTTGCCCTGGCGCGCGCGCACCTCGGATAGGTTCGACACCACCTTCTCGTAGCTCGGACCGCGCGGCGCGAGCACCACGACGGGAAGATGCTCGTCGATCAGCGCGATCGGCCCGTGCTTCATCTCGCCGGCGGCATAGCCCTCGGCGTGGATGTACGAAATCTCCTTGAGCTTCAGCGCGCCCTCGAGTGCGATCGGATACTGCGAGCCGCGGCCGAGGAACAAGAAGCCACTGGCGTGACCATAGCGCCGAGCGAGCGCTTGGAGCTGCGCGCCGCTCTCGACGACATCGCGCATCTTGGTTGGCAGCTGGACCAACTCACCGAGTAACACGCGCGCGCGCTCCTTCGACAGCTTCTCGGTACGCCGGCCGAGATAGATCGCCAGCAAGGCGATCGCGACCAGCTGCGTGGTGAACGCCTTGGTCGATGCCACGCCGATCTCGGGACCCGCGTGCGTGTAGAACGAGTGATCGGCGAGCCGCGGGATCGACGACTCGACGACGTTCGAGATCGCGAGCACCTGCGCGCCCTTCTTCTTGGCCTCGCGGATCGCCTCCATCGTATCGAGCGTCTCGCCCGATTGACTCACCGCAACGACCAGGTCGCCCGGGCCGAGGATCGGATCGCGGTAACGGAACTCCGACGCGAGATCGACCTCGACCGGAATGCGGGCGAGCGCCTCGACCAAGAACTCGCCGACCATCGATGCGTGATACGAGGTGCCGCACGCGATGAAGATGATCCGCTTGATCTTGGAGACATCGAGATCGACGCCGTCGAGCGTGACGTCGTCGTGCTCGAGGTCGACGCGGCCGACCAGCGTATCGGCGATCGCGCGCGGCTGCTCGTGGATCTCCTTGAGCATGTAGTGCTTGAACCCGCCCTTTTCCGCCTGCACCGCCGACCACGTGATCGTCTTGGGCTCGCGGACGTGCGGCTTACCCTCGAAGTCGGTGATCTGCACACCGGCGCGGGTGACGGTGACCATCTCGCCTTCATCGATGAAGATCACCTTGCGGGTCTCGCTCAGGATCGCGGTCACGTCCGAGGCGACGTAGTTTTCGCCCTCACCGAGCCCGACCACCAGCGGCGACGAGTTCTTGGCCGCCACGAGCGTGCCCGGCTCCTTGTCCGACATCACGACGAACGCGAAGCTGCCTCTGACCTTCGACAGCGAGCGGCGAACCGCGGTGGTCAGATCCGGCGCACCCGCGACCAGGGCACGTTCGACCAGGTGCGCGAAGATTTCGGTGTCAGTCTCCGACGAGAACTTCGCCCCTGCGGACACCAGCTCCGAGCGCAGCGCGAGGTGGTTCTCGATGATCCCGTTGTGGATCACGCTGACCGGGCCCACTTTGTGGGGATGCGAGTTCTCGTCCGACGGACGGCCGTGGGTCGCCCACCGCGTGTGGCCGATGCCGATCGTCCCCGTCGCCGGTTGCTTGGTCAGCTTGTCCTCGAGCGCCGACAGCTTGCCGCGACAGCGAACGACCTTGGACTCCGCACCGTCGACGACCGAAACGCCGGCCGAGTCATAGCCGCGGTACTCGAGCTTGCGTAGGCCCCCGATCAGGATCGGCGTGGCTTGGCGATTTCCGACGTAACCGATGATGCCGCACATAGCTGGACCTATTTCTTTGGCGACGGAGTTGGAGTCGATGCGGGCGTGGGACTCTGCGCGGGAGCGGGGTCGGCCGCGGGCGCGGCGTCGGCCTCGGCGTCGGTGTCGTCCTCCGCCTCCGAATCGATCCCCGTGATCTCGTCGATATCGGGCGCCTGGTACGGCAGCACCGGCGTATCGGCCATGATCTTTCCACCTGGACCACCGCCACACCCAGCGGCGATAGCAAGAACAAGCAAGCCCGCAATCCGCATCCCGACGACGCTAACACAGCGCCCAGGCGGTCGGCCGTGGGTGGAGCCTACATCCTCCGCGGTCGCCGCGAATTCCCCGTCCTTAGCTCCCGCCTGGGTCGCGTGATGCACCCGATCCCAACCAGATCAGGATCGCGCTTGATCGTCAAGCCGCCCGAGCCATCCGAGCTCCACCACGCCCACGCCGGAGCGTTCGAGCGTGGGATCCGCCGCTCAGATCCGCATCCGCAGCACTTCGTACGCCTCGGCGTACTCGTAACCGCTGATCCTGCCCATGGCGCGGGCGAGGTCGCGGCTCGACTCGAGGTCGAGCTTGGGGACCTGCGAGCGGTGTGCGGAGATCGCGTTGATCTTGATATCGATCGTCTTGGTGATGTCGGCGAAGCACTGGCCGATCGCGCGAGCCTGCGCGTTCATCTCTGGGCTCGATAGGAACGCGAGCAGGTCGCACGGCGTGCGGCGAAGCGCCGACACCGTCGCGCGGTTGACCAATCCGTGATCCCAGTGGAGGTCGTGCGCCGAGTGCGTGATCACGAGATCGGGGCGAACGTCACCGACGACTTGATCGAAGCGTCGGACGAGCTCGTGCATCGGGATGTCCTCGACGCGGCACGGCTTGTCCTCGTAGATCAGGAACAAGTCAGCGTCGAGCACCTCCGCGCCAGCGAGCGCTTCGGCCTTGCGCTGCTCGGCGTTGCCAGGAATCGAGACCACTGCCAGCGTTACGTTGGCTCCTTCGGCGGCGAGCCGCGCGAGCAAACCACCCGCTCCAACCTCGAGGTCATCGGGGTGAGCGCCGAACGCGAGAACACGACCTTTGTCTTGAAGCAGGCGATTCATGGCAATTGTCCCTCCGTGACGAGGTTGACCGCAGACGAACGAACTCCCGTGCCGGATAGCAGCGCCGCCGCGCTCGGACCTAGATTGAACAACGCATCGAGGAATCCGAGGTGCGAGCGAAAGCCCTGGCTCGGATAGCGCTGGGAGTAGACGGGGTGCGAGAACTCCTGCCACGCGGTGGCGATTCCCGCGCGCGCGAGCGCATCCGTATCGAGATACCCGGTCGACCCGCCGCGCCCCGATAGGTACGTACGCGCGCCGACCTTGCGACATAGATCGATGATCCGATCGGTCTTCTGGCCGGTGAGACCGAGCGATGACGCTCGCACGATCGGCCGAACGATTCCGAACCACCGGCGCGCGAGATCGAGCATGTGGAGATCGAGCTCGACCAAGAACTCCCAGCGCCGGACGAACACATCCTCGAGGTCGGCGGCGTAGCGCGAGAACTCTGGAGCGCTTCCGTAATGAACGACTAGCGAGCGCCAGTGGCGGTGCTGCCAATGATGGCGGCCGCCACGCCCGGTGTTGTCGATCCGCTTGTCGACGACGCGATCGGTGAGGCTGCCGCGGATCAGCGGCACGGTCAGCCAGCGCGGCCCGTGGTTGAGCTTGACGCGATTGCGATTCTGAAAGTTGCGCTCCTCGAACTGCAGGTCGTCCATCACGACGAACAGATCGGCCTTGGCTAGCTTGTCGAGATAGCCCAGCCACGGCAGGTAGTGCGGTTGGTGCGCGGCGACGATCATTGCGGCGCTCCCGGCGTCGCGACGGTCGCGGGCGGGGCGGTCGGCGCACCACCGTGACCGCGCGTCTCCCAGCTCGAGCTATCGAGCGTGAACAGCCCCAGCGGCGTGAGCAGCAGATACGCGACCGGCATCAGCACCGTCATCGGCAGAAACGCGATCGGATGGACACGCAGCCACGGCGGCAATGCACGCACGCTCGGCGCGAGGTGATAGACCAGCCCGCACAGCGCGATCACCGCCATGTGGAACATCGCGAGCTCGAAGAACTCGTGACGCTCGATGTGCGTGATGATCACGAACGGGTACACCAGCAGTAACATCAGCATCGACAGGTACTGCAGGCAGACCAGCGGGCTCATCTTCCAAGCGCTCGGCGTGAAGATGATGAAATCGACGATGTTCGACCGCTTCCACCGCAGCTGCTGGTTGAAGTACGCGCGCAGCGTGGTCGCGGCCTTGGTGAAGCACATCGCCTTGAGCGTGAACACCGTGCGGTAGCCGTGCTTCACGATCTGATGGGTGAGAAACCGATCCTCACCATATTTGATCGGGATCCCGAGGATGTTGCGGTTCTCGAGGATCGGCTCGAGCTCCATCAGCACGGTGCGGCGATACGCGGTGAGGCAGCCCGACAGACACAACACCGAGCGAACTCCGCGCTCGAGGTTCTTCAGGTGCTCCTGACCGAAGTAGTACTTGATCGTCTGCATCCGGGTGAGCCAGTTCTCATTCGGATTCGAGACATGGACACGGCCGCCGACCGCGGCGATCTCCGGGCTGACGAATCGGGCGACCAGCTCGCGCAGCGCGGTCGGGTAGACGATCACATCCGAGTCGACCGAGACAATGATCTCGGCGGTCGACTCCCTGACCGCGTGGTTGATCCCTTTGCGCTTCCCCATGTTGTAGGGGTTCTTGAGCACCCGAACGTTGGGATACTCGCGCGCCGCCTTACAGGCCCACTCGTAGCTGTCATCGGTCGAGCAGTCGTCGACGACCGTAACGTCGAGCTTTTCCTGCGGGTAATCGAGCTTAACGAGGCTGACGATCGTGTCGTAGATCGACCGCCCCTCGTTGAACAGCGGGATGACCACCGTGATGGTCGGCTCGTAGCCCTCGATCGTTTCGTCGATGGTGTTTCGGCGCAGAATGGTCAGGTAGAACCCGAACACGTAGCGGTTCAGGAACACGAGGAAGATGAACAGGTAGATCGGAAACGAGGTCACGGTGTGCGCTTCGCCACCCCGAGAACAGCAAGACCAGTGCCGCCTCGCAGATTCGATGTAGGTTTCGGAGAATTCGGCAGTTAACAGCCGGATCCGAGGGATCGGTTCGGACGCCAAGCCCCCACGCTGGTGAGAGCGCAACCCAGCTAGTGACCCACGGAACACCAGGACAGTGCGGGTTGTTCAGTCTCATCAATGGAGTGCGCGCCACCCAGGACATGTCGCGTTGCGGCTTGGCCGATCGCTAGATAGCGAACCGATCCCGGTGGCGACCCTCTTGCAGAGTCAGCCCCCGCGCTATGAGCTCAAGACCCTCTGACTCAACCAAAACTCGTGTCAAAGGTGGGACGGTTAGGGCTCAGGAGGACACGGGGTTCACGAGCGAGCACACGGTCGTCGATGCACGGCCCGCGATCTCTCAGCGCGTGCAAAACGATCACCGCGCGCGGGCGGAGGAGATGAGGCGGCGTCGGCAGGGCGAGGCCAATTCTCCGTCGACAACGCACCGAGGAACGACCCCGCCTGCCAACGTGATCCCGTTTACCAAGCCGCGCGCGATCGCCGAGCTCGCCGCGGCGGATCCAAACGCGATCGCGATGGAGCCGCGAACTCCTACGAAGCCTCATGCGCAACTCGATCCTGGTTATCGGATCCCGGGAGCGCCGCAGAGCCCCAAGCCGGCCACTCGACCTGCCGCGGGGGCGCCTCCAGTTGCCGCACCATCCAATACCCAGATCCCGATCTCGGGGTGGTCCACCATCCATCCACCCGGGGGATCAGCCCCCGCAGCCACCGCTGCGAGGCACCAACCTGTGATGCCGGTCGCATCGGCGCCGCCTGCTCGCACCGTGGCGCCGCCCGCGGCGGCCGTGCGCACGGCAGCGCCGGCTCCTGCTGCCATGCAGGCCACTGCCGCCGCTGTCCGTACTGCCGGACCCGCGGCAGGTGCCGCGCACGCAACCGCCGCCGCACTTGCCCCCGCATACGCGCCCGCGCCGATCGCGCCGGCGCCGGTCGCCGCGCCACCGGCACCGCTCGCGCCCGCACCGATGTTTGCGCCAAGCCGCCCCTCGGCACCGCAGCTGGTGAGCGTGCCACTTCAGCCGGTGACGCCGACCGCACTGGGTGGCGCTCCGGCAAACGCGCCACTCGCTCCCGTCGAGTTGCCGATGTTCCCGACACCAGCTCCGGCGGTGACAGCCACCCCGGCGGTCGAATCGCGCTGGGCTCACTACCTTCCGATCGGACTCGGACCGCCGAAGCTTCCGATCACGTCGCAACAAGCCGCGAAGTGGTTGGTCTCCGGCTACCGCCTGCTCGGGTTCTCGATCCTCACGATCATCGTCGTCGTGCTGGTCGGCTACATCACGACCACGGCGTTCTTCTATGTCAGCTCGAGCTGGGTCGTCCCGATGGCGATCACCGAGAACGACGAGAAAGTGCTGATGCTCCAGGCGCAAGTCTCCGAGCAACAGGGCGAACGCGATCGGATCGCCGACGAGCTCGCGCAAGCGGAGCGCGCGATCGCCGCGCAGCAGACGTTCCAAGCCGAGTTCGCCAAAGCGATCAAAGGCGACCTCGAGAATCGCAAGCTGGCGCTCGGCCGGATGCGCGCGCTCGCGAGCGCGGCTGCGGGCACCCGTGCGTCGATCCGGAGCCAGAACAAAGCGTTCGCCGGCGCGGCGCGCAAGCGGATGGCCGAGGAGTACCGAGCCGGCTTGATCGATCGCAACTCGATGCTCAACGGCAAGTTTCAGCTCGCGCAGATCTCGAGCTCGAACCTGTCACTGGCAGAACGCCAGGCCGAATACGAGACCCGCGCAGCAGAGCTCGAGGCCACGGCCCGCTCGCTCGACGCGATCATCGCGAACGCCGAGCACACCGGCGACGCGGGGCTGAGCTACGAGGTGCTTCAGATCAAGCAGCAATACGAAGCGTCGCGGCTCGAGCTCGCCAAGGCGACCGAGACGCGTGACACGCTGAAGGCGAGCCTCGAGCGCCAAGAGAAGATCCTCGCTGGGCTCAAGGGGTCGGCGTACATCCGCGCGATCAACGACCAGGCGTCGGTCGCGTTCGTGCCATACGGCAACCTATCGGGCGTCGAGAAGGGCGAACCGATCTACGCGTGCAAGCTAACGTTCATGTTCTGTTACCAAGTCGGTGAGGTCCTCGAGGTCATCCCCGGCGAGGTCCAATTCCGTCACCCGCACCGCGACAAGAACCTTCGCGGACAGCTGGTCGAGGTCAAGTTCGAGGAAGACGAGCTCGACGCCGGCATGGAAGAGCACCTGTTCGTCGGCGGCAGGCCGTTCCTCCTCTAAGAGCCGCGACGATGAAGCACCTGTTGTACATCGCGGTGCTGTTGACCGGCACGGTCGGCATAGCGCAGGCCGACGACGCCGCGGTCACTAACGACGGCTATTGCGACTACGTACAAGGTGTCGCTTCGGCGGAGAGCGCGGTGCTGCTCGGGCCAGAGGTGTTCAGCCAATTCGGATTGATCGAACAATCCCCCGGCACGGTGAATCCCGACGAGGAGGGCGGCTATCGGTTCATCCTCGGCGCGCGGGTCCGGCTCGACGGGATCTACAAGGGGTTGGCGATTCGCGATCGCGCTCGCGCCGATTGCCGCCGGCACAAGGCGCTCGAACAAGTGCGCGGTGAGACCGTGTATCAAGCACTGGCCGCGAAGGCCAAGGTGCTCGACGCTGCGGTTGCCGAGAGCGAAAAGATCCTGAAGGAGGTCGACGACGACCTCGACGCCCGCCGTACCACCGCACAGGAAGCCACTGCGACCCGGCTCCGCGTCGAAGAGCTGCGTACGATGGCGACCGACACCCATCGCGAGATGGGCCTGTTGCCGCAGTCCACCGGCGAGCTGACCGGTGCGCTAGCAGCGTTCCAGAGCGCCGACGACGACGTCGAGCGAATCAGCGGCAAGCTTCGCCGCGCCCAAGCATTCGACGTCAGCTTGCGGGTCGGCATCGACCAGTTCTTGAATCGCGAGGACGCGAATCCGTCGCCGATCTTCGCGGTCGTCGCCGTCGGAGTGAACCTCGGCGTGTTGTTTCAGGGCGGCGGCAACTCGCGCGCACTCGAAGGCCGTCGCAGGCTGATTCGCTCGGGGCGCGACCCGGTCGCGGTCGAAGCGAGCGCAGACCGGTTGCAAGCGACCGTCGAGGTGGAGACCAAGCGGGCCCAAGACGCGGCCGCGCTCGAAGCAGATCTGCAGCGCCAGCTCGATACCTTGAAGCGCTTGGGCGGCGACGACAGCAAGCGCTACCGCCAGACCGTCTGGTTCGAGTGGGTGAAGATTCGCGCCGAGCGCGCGTACCTCGACACGCACCTCCGGGCCGTACGCCAGGTCCTCGGCGAGGTCTCGCCGTGAAGCCGCCTAGGGCGGGTGCGGCCCTCGCCCTGCTCGGCCTCGCGGCGATCGCCGGGTGCAGCACCAACCTCGAAGCAGCGCCGCAGGATCGACTGCGCAAGCCTGCGGCTTCGGCCGATAGCAACCAGCTGTGCGTGACGCGTGGTGCGGCAAAGATCGGCGCACGAGTGACCCAGCCGACGATGCGCGCGGTGGTCCCCGGTTCGCGCGGCGATGCCGCCGCGCTCGAGTTCGTGTTTCGCGGTGATACCGAGACGTCTGCTGCGCTGGCAACGAGCGGCGCCCGTCGTCAGCTCGGGCTCAAGCTTCGCGCGGCCAATGGCTGCAACCTGGTCTACGTGATGTGGCGGCTCGATCCCGCGCCGCAGCTCGAGGTCTCGGTGAAGCTGAACCCCGGCGACAAAGATCATGGCGATTGTGGCGCGAATGGCTATCGCAAGCTCAAGCCGACCAAGCCGTTCGAGCTGCCGGCGCTCGAGGTCGACGCTCGCTATACCCTGCGTGCGGCGATCTCCGGCGATGACCTCACCGCATGGATCAATAACCAAGTCGTGTGGCGAGGAACGCTGCCCAAAGAAGCCCGTTCGCTTACAGGTCCCGCCGGGATTCGCTCCGATAACGTCGCGTTCGATCTCGTGGCGTTGACCGCCGCGCCTGGCGATCGCGCGCGACCGCCCGGTTGTTCGGCAGACGACGGCGACTAGGCTCGGCGTTCGCCGTCGACAACGGCCGATGCCTGCGATATGCCCGCGGGCATGAAGGGCTCGACCAGCGTCATCGGGATCGCCGTCATCTGTTGGCTTGCCGGCTGCGGATCGAGCAGTCCAGGAGGCAACGGCGACGCCGATGCCAACACCTCCACGCAACCGGATGCCGCCGCCGAGCTCGTGGTCACCACGGTGGCAGGCACCGGCGAGCCATCGTTCGCAGACGGCGCAGGCGCGAGTGCGAAGCTCAACGGTCCGATGGGCCTTGTCGCCGTCGGCAACCGCGTGTTCGTGGCCGACGAGATGAACCATCGGATCCGAATGCTCGAGTGCGCCGGAACCGAGTGTACCGTGAGCACGATCGCCGGCACCGGCACACCCGGCTTCACCAATGGCGATGGAGCGACCGCGCAGTTCAACCATCCGATCGACATCGCGGTCAACCCAGCCGGCGAATTCCTCGTCGTGGATTACTCGAATACCCGGATCCGAAAGATCGCGTGCACCGGTACGCCGAGCCCGGCGACCTGCATGGTGTCGACGTTCGCCGGCTCCGGCGTGACTGGGAGCGACAACGGGGATGCAGCCACCGCAACATTCAGCGGGCCCAGTGGTGTCGCGGTGTCATCCGACAACATCACGTACATCGCCGATACCAACAACCAGAAGATCCGCCGGATCGTGTGCTCCGGAACCTGCACCGTCGACACGCTCGCCGGCACCGGGGGCCTCGGGTATCAGGATGGAGCTGCAGACACGGCGATGTTCAGCGTGCCGATCGATGTCGCTGTCGATTCGACCGGCGCGGTCTACGTTCCCGAGTGGCTCAACATGCGCGTACGAAAGATCGCCGGTGGAATGGTGTCGACGTTCGCCGGCAGCGGTCTCGAGGACTATATGGATGGTCCCCAAGCGACCGCCGCGTTCGCCCACCCACGAGCGCTCACGATCGATACCAGCAATCGCGTGTGGGTCGCGGATCAGGGCAACCACCGGATTCGCCTGATCGCCGATGGAGCGACCGCAACGCTCGCAGGCTCCGGGATGACCGGACCGCCCGACTTCGGCGGCGGCGGATTCGCCGATGGGCCCGCGATGAGCGCGATGTTCTTGTCGCCCCGCGGAATCGCCATCGACGCCAGCGGCAATGTCTACGTCTCCGATACCGACAACCATCGGATCCGGATCCTGCGCTACCAGTAGCTCGCCTCCGCATGCTCGAGCGGATCGAGCGAGCCACCCCGTCTCAAAACAAGCTCGGCAACCCACCACCGCCGCCGCCGCTCAGCTCGCCACGATGCTTCACCTCGATCTCGAGCGGCCCAACTGCCGTCGAGAACGTCAGCTTCGCGGTCAACGTATAGTCCCGGGCGCCCCGCGACATCACTGACGCCACCGCGATCGCATCCGCCGCGCTGATCGACAGCGACGTCGTCACCGGCGCGACGCCCCTCGCAGGAATCGTCTGCGACAGCTGCACCGCTCCCGTCACGGCTCGCGCTCCACCCACCGACAGCTGCCAGTCGATCCCCGACAGCGGAACGCCCACGCTGTTCGGGTTCGAGACATCCAGGCGCAGCTGGCCAGCCACTCCACCCAGTCCCGCGGACGACAACGACACCTCGCGCACCGTCGCCGTCGGCCGTTCGATCGACCGCATGAACATCGAACAGCCGGTCAGGCCGCCCAGCGCGACACACACAACAATCGAGGCAAGTCCAAATCGCATGACACCTAGCTTCAGCAAGCCCCGGGCCGCGAGCTAAGTACCGATCGCGCGTCGATTGGCGTGAACGCTCATTGACGAGTGTGGTCCGCGGCGCGCCTCAGTCGGCGCCGCTGTGATCGCCGCCGCACTAGGGGCTGTCCCGCTTTCGCGGAATCGCTACGCGCTTTGACAAGACATGCGCGAGCTACCTCGCGACGTCCACATCGCGTGCATTTTGCCTGTGGCTCAAATAGCCTAGGCGTCCCAATTGGGCTTGGGCTTGGGCTTGGGCTTGGGCTTGGGCTTGGGCTTGGGCTTGGGCTTGGGCTTGGGCTTGGGCTTGGGTTTGGGCTTGGGCTTGGTCGTGGTCGTGGTCGTGGTCGTGGACCTTGACGGCGACGGCGACGTGGAGGTGGACACCACCTTTGACGCAACTGCGTCGAGCTACGACCGATGCACTCGGCATGCTCAGCTTCCAGCGTCTTGACGTCGATCAACGAGCCATCGAATTCCTCGCCTTGGTCTAGCCGCGCGGCCATGCGGATCGTGCAGACCAGTTGACCCGCTCCGCCGAGTCCGTCGTTCGCAACATCGCCGAAGGTGCTGGCCGGTGGTCGGAAGCCGACAGCGCGAATCGCTACAAGATCGCTCGCGGCGAAGCCATGGAGTGCGCAGCTTCGCTCGACGTGATGAAGTTACGCAAGCTCA
>JBFXAI010000008.1:0-230196 GCA_050184455.1 Kofleriaceae bacterium
TAGGGCTCGAGTTCGCGCTGTCGACGATGCTCGACCGCCGGAGTCGCGGCGCGCTGATCGCTGCGCCGATTCCCGGAGCGCCTGCACCTGTTGCTTCACCGGAGCCCGAGCCGGTGCGCCGCGCGCCGGCTTCGGAAGCGGCCAAGCCGGTGGATGCGGCGAAGCCGGTGGCACCGGCGGCACCTACGACGCCAACCAATCCTGGCACGGCGGATCAACCGGTGACCTCGCCGTCGGCAACGGCACCAGGTACTGCGCCTGGCGAGTCAACGGCCGAGCCGTCGGACAAACCCCCGGCAGCAGGCTCCGCAGCAACGCCGCCCGGCAAGCCAAGTGACGCGCCACCGGCCGACAAGCCGGCGCCCGATCCATTGCCGCCCGAGTCACCACCCGCGCCGCAGTCACCAGCCACGCCAGCTCCCGCCGCGCCGGCGCCGCCGGCGGGCTCGGATAGCACCGGAGGTGCACCATGATGCCGATCCGAATCGGACTACTAGCTGTGATGCTGGCGATTCCCGGGACGCTCACCGGTGTGTGGGTCAGCTCGGCACAGACCCGGCTTGACGAAGCGACCGCCAAGCCAACCGATGCTGCGCCGGTCGCCGCAGCATCTGACCTTGGCTATTGCAGCCCCGAGCTCAAGCGGATCCTGCGCCGCGTGCTCATGAGCTGCGGCCTGGTCGGTGGCGAAGCCGCGCGCGGATGCCAGCCGGCGCAGGCGAAGAACGTCGCGACGATGAGCGGCACGGACTTCAACGCGTTATTTCGGCCGATGAAGGAGCGCGGCGGCATCATTCAGTTCGAGCTCGACAAGTCCGAGCTCGACGCTGCGGATCAGAAGCTCGTCGACGACGCCTACGCGGATCGCCGCGGCGCGAGTTGGTTCTTCGTGGTTTCGCGCGCATCCCCCGATGGCTCGGTGACGCACAACCGCGATCTGTCGAAGGCGCGTGCCGAGGCGGTGATGAAGCATCTCCACACAACCTTCAACAAAGCGAACAGCCCGGACCGCGATCAGGAGCTCGACAAAGAGGTGGGGCTATTGTGGCTGGGCGAGGAGTTCGCTCAGCTCGAGACCGAGTTCTGCCAGTGGAAACGCAGCTCGGATGGGGCGTGCTCGCCCGACGAGCTCAACCGGAGTGCGTTCGTCGCATGGATCGACTGTCAGCTGTGAGGAGGCGAACCTTGCTGCCCGCGTCGATCATCGCGATCGGTGCGGTCGGGACCACGGGCTGCGAAGATCGCAAGGCCGAGCCGCCGGTCGCAGGTCGGGTCAACGCCGCGCACGTCGCGCCACAACAGGGCGCGACCACCGAGGCGTTTTGCGATGGCTACTTCACCGCCGAGAAGGCGCCGGCATACGCATGGCCGGCGTTCGCCGATGGTGGAACGCCGCCGGCCGCTGCCACCACGTGGCGGTGGGTCAACCTGTGGGCGACCTGGTGCAAGCCATGTATCGAGGAGATGCCGCGGCTGGTGCAGTGGCGCGACAAGCTCGCCGCGGCCGGACGCAAGGTGGAGCTGACGTTCATCTCGGTCGACGAGTCGGCTGCTGAGATCGCTGGGTTTCGTAAGCAACATCCCGAGCTCGCGGTATCGCTACGGATTCCCGACCCAGAGCAACTCGGCGCGTGGTTCGCCAGCGTCGGGCTCGATGGTGCGCCGCCGATCCCGATTCATGTGTTCGTGGACAGCTCGGGCCGAACGCGGTGCGCTCGGGCAGGCAGCGTGCGCGAGCAGGACTACGCGGTTGTCGAGCGGCTGCTGGGCGAGTAGCGCGACCCTGAAACCCCGGCGACTGCGCTATAAACCCGGCCGTGGCGGTCGACCGCGCGCCAGTCCTCGATCAGCAGTTCCTCGACGGACTGCCTGCGCAAAGCGCGTGCGATTCGCCGCTTCATCTCGACGCTCCGATTCGACCCGGCAGCCGGTTATCGGCGCGCATGGCGATCGATCTGTTCGACGCTCAGATCTCGAGCAGGCACCTCGATCTCGCGGCCCGAATGCTGCGCGGTCGCGGTGAGGGATTCTACACGATCGGATCGTCGGGGCACGAAGGCAACGCGGCCGTCGCGGCTGCGCTACGGCCGACGGACCCGGCGTTTCTGCACTATCGGTCGGGCGCGTTCTTCATCGCTCGCGCGCGTCAGGTCGCCGGACAAACTCCGTTGTGGGACATCTTGCTCGGGTTGTGCGCCAGCGCTGACGATCCGATCGCAGGCGGTCGTCACAAGGTGTTTGGCAGCGCGGCGCTCGCGATTCCACCGCAGACCTCGACGATCGCGTCACAGTTGCCCAAGGCCGTCGGCGCGGCGGTCGCGCTCGATCGCGCGACCCGGCTTGGGATCAGCGCGACGGCGCCCGACGACGCGATCGTGGTGTGCACGTTCGGCGATGCATCGGCGAACCACTCGACCGCCGCGGGCGCGTTCAACACCGCCGCGTGGACCGCGTTCCAGAACCTTCCCGTGCCGATCTTGTTCGTGTGCGAGGACAATGGCATCGGGATCAGCGTGCGAACACCCGAGGGGTGGATCGCGGCAAACTTCGCGACGCGCCCCGGTATTCGCTACGTGTGGGGCGATGGGCTGGACCTGCCGCATGCATACGACGCGGCGTGCGAAGCGGTTGATTACGTGCGCACGGCGCGCCGTCCGGCGTTCTTGCATCTGCGGACGGTCCGCCTGCTCGGCCATGCCGGCTCGGACGTCGAGCAGACCTATCGCCGGCTCGCCGAGATCGAAGCGGACGAAGCGGCAGACCCGGTGCTCGCGACCGCACGGCTGCTGATCGACACCGGCGCGCGCACGCCAGCCCAAGCGCGCTGGCAATACGAGGATGTCCGTGCGCGGGTCGCGGCGCTGGCCGAGGAAGCGATCCGGCGGCCGCGATTGCGATCGGCGGACGAGGTGATCTCGCCACTCGCGCCCCGTGTCCCCGAGCGCATCGCGATCGAAGTCGCGCGCGAGATACCCGACGCGGCGCGGCGCGCGATGTGGAACGACAAGCTTCCCGAGCTCGAGCGCCCCGCGCACCTCGCTGTCCACATCAATCGCGCGCTCGGTGACCTACTTGCGAAGTACCCCGAGCTGATGGTGTTCGGCGAAGACGTGGCGCGTAAAGGCGGGGTCTACAACGTGACCAGCGAGCTGTCGCGACGCGCCGGTGTGGCACGCGTGTTCAACACGTTGCTCGACGAGCAGAGCATTCTCGGGCTCGCGATCGGTGCTGGCCAGCTCGGTCTGTTGCCGATTCCCGAGATCCAGTACCTCGCGTACCTCCACAACGCCGAGGACCAGCTGCGCGGCGAGGCCGCATCGCTGCAGTTCTTCTCGAACGGTCAGTACAAAAACCCGATGGTGGTGCGGATCGCCGGCTACGCCTACCAGAAGGGGTTCGGCGGGCACTTTCACAACGACAACTCGGTTGCGGTGCTGCGCGACATTCCGGGGCTCGTGGTCGCGTCGCCTGCGCGCGGAGATGACGCCGCGGCGATGTTGCGCACTTGCGTGGCGGCTGCGCGCGACGCAGGATCGGTGTGCGTGTTCCTCGAGCCGATCGCGTTGTACATGACCCGCGATCTGCACGACCCTGGCGATGGGCTGTGGACCTCCACCTACGAGGTCTCCGGCACCCACGTCGCGATCGGATCGCCGCGGCGCTACGGCGACGGCAAGGATCTGTTGATCGTGTCGTACGCCAACGGACTATGGATGAGCCTCCGTGTCGCGCGCCGGCTCGAGCGGGAGCACGGGGTCGCCTGCCGGGTGCTCGATCTGCGGTGGCTGTCGCCGTTGCCGGGAGACGAGCTCCTCCGCGAGGCCGAGGCCGTCGGCACGGTGCTCGTCGTCGACGAAACTCGTCAGTCAGGTGGTGTCTCGGAGGCGGTGATCACCGCGTTGATCGATCGTGGGTTCACCGGATCGATCGGTCGCATTGCCGCTCGCGACACGTTCATTCCGCTCGGGGCCGCAGCGAATCACGTGCTGGTCTCGGAGGCCGATATCGAGCGCAGCGCGCTGGCCCTGTGCGGCAAGCGTCCGCTCGCGACGGTGGCTCCATGACGGGTCGGCTTCGCGGCGCGATCGTATGCCCGGGGCGGGGCTCGTACGGCCGAACCCAGCTGGCGAGCTTGCCGCGCGGCCACGCGATCGTCACCGCGCTCGATCGGATTCGCGCTGATCTCGGCCGGCCACCTGTGTCGGAGCTCGATCAGGCACCCGCGTACACCCCGAGGCTCCACGTTGCCGGCGAGCATGCGTCGCTGCTGACGTTTGCGTGTAGCGCCGTCGATCTCGCCGCGATCGATCACGCGAAGGTCGAGATCGTCGGCGTGACCGGCAATTCGATGGGGTTCTACACCGCGCTCTATGCAGCGGGCGCGCTCGAGCTCGAGGATGCCGCTCGACTCGTGGAGACGATGGGGGCCTACCAGACCGACAACGTGATCGGCCACCAGCTGGTTTATCCGATCGTCGATGCGGACTGGCGCAGCGATCCCGCGCTCGCAGCGGCCGTCGACGAAGCGCTCGCATTCCCCGGCGTGTTCGTGTCGATCCGGCTCGGCGGCTCGATCGTGCTTGGCACCGATGCTGCCGGCGTCGACCACGTGCGCCGCGTGCTCCCGACGCTCGATCGTGGTGGCGTGGTGTATCCGCTCCAGCTGCCGCTTCACTCGGCGTTTCACACCCCGCTGATGGCCGCAACCGGCGAACGTGCGCGCGCGGAGCTCGCGGACCTCGCGATCCGATCGCCTGCGATCACGCTGATCGGCGGTGACGCCGTGGTGTATCGGCCGTGGGCGGACCCACGACGGCTGTGGGACTACACGCTCGGAGCACAGATCGACGAGCCGTTCGATCTCGAGCGCGCGGTTGCGGCAGTCCTCGGTGAGCTCGCGCCGGACGTGTTGATCCTTCCCGGTCCGGGCGACAACCTCGGCGGTGCGCTTGCGCAGATCTTGATCGCACGACGGTGGCGCGGGCTGACCTGTCGCGGCGATTTCTTGGCTGCGCAGGCGAGCGATCACCCGATCGTGATCGGCATGGCGCGGTCTGATCAGCGCGCGCGTATCACTGCTTGAGCTGAGCGATCCGCTTCTTGATCAACTCGACGTCGTTCGCGCCGGGTGCGGCGTCGAGATACTTCTCGAACGCGTCGATCGCCTTCGCCTTGTTACCTTGCTGGGTGTATGCGAGTCCGAGCCCGCGATATCCCGCGACGAACCCAGGTGCCGCGGCGAGCGCCTGGCGGTACGCGCGAATCGCGCCTGCGGCGTCACCGGCAAACAGCGCCTGGTTGCCCTCGGCATAGGCTGCTTTGGCTTGCTCCGCGTTGCCGGCACCGCCGCTGCGAGGTTTCTCGGTGGCCTCGCTCGCGTCGTCTGTTGCCGTCGAGGTAGTGCGCGTCCGTTGGCCGGTTCCCCGGGTCCGAGGGCCTGGCGTCGCCGTCGGTCCCGAGTCATTGGAGTGCGTCGCCGGGGCGGCCGCCGGTTTTGTCGGGGTCGCTGGCGTGACGGCGGTCGGCGCGGGTGGCTCGGTAGGCTCGGGTTCGGGGGGCGCGTAGCTCGGCTCGTCCGGCTCGCGCGGCGCGATCGGCGCGGCCGCCTGCTCCTTGTGCGCGACGGGTTTGTCACGAGTCATCACGAACAACCCGATCGCGATCGCAGCGACCACTGCAACGCCCACGATCAAGCTGGTCCGTGACGGAGGACGGGTTACCGGCGCAGTTGCCAAGCGCTGTGGCGCGGTCGGCACCGCGAGCTCGACATCGCTCAGTCGCGGCGCCGGCGTGAGCCCGAGCGAGCGATTCAGCGCTGCTAGATCGGCGACCGATGCGCGCGGCGTCGCGACCGGCGGCATTGCCAGCGCGGACGGGAGCGCAGCAGGCGCGACGGGCTCGATCGTGGGCGCGAGCGACATCGGTAATGGCTGCGACCCAGCGGACTGCTCTACCGGTCCTGGACCAGGAAGTGCGCTATCGACCTCGGCCAGCAGATCGTCGAACGCGAGGATGCCGGGTGGTGTTGGTGGCGGCGGCTCGGGTGGCACTGGCGGTGCAAACGCCGAGTCGGGCAACGATGCGCTCGGCAACAGCGACCACGACTGGTCAGACTCGTCCGGCAACGACCACCCCGGTGTTTGCGCCTCGCTCGACGAGCTTGCACGCGTCGCCGGCGACGGTGCAGCAGGCGGTGTAGCAGGTGGCGCTGGCTCGCTCGGGGCTCTGCGTGGCGGCGTGGCCGGAGCGATCGGTGTTCCACCGGCGGGCGTCGTGCGGGTGAGTGCAGCGGTCTTCGTCGCGGCGCTTGCGGCCGGCGTCGCAGCCCGCGGCGATGGCGATGGGGATGGCTTGGTCGCCGAACCACCGGCGGGACTGGTGCGCGTGAGCGCGGCGGTGGTGGTAGCTGCGCCAGCTCCGGGTGCCGTTCTCGCGCGCGCGACGGTCGCTGTTGTGGTCGCGCGCGATGGCGTCGTGCCAGTGGTTGACGCGCTGGCGTGCGACTCCGATGTGGCCGGGCGCGCCGGCGCGGAATCGCCAGGCGATGTCTTCGCGCCCGGGGTGGGGGCCGCCGATCCCGCCGCGCCCGGTGACGTCTTGACCCGCGGCAGCGGGGTCCCTCGTTCGCCGGGCGATGTCTTTGCACGCGGTGCAACAGACGCGGTCGGTGCAGCAGATGCCGCCGGCGTCGGAGACTTAGCGGGAGTTGCCACCCGCGAGCCGGCCACCGGTGTCTTGCGCGGAGTGGTTGCGGTTGTCGTCCTGCGCACCGTCGCGGCGTCGAACGGATTTGCCGAGCCCGCGGGCGATCGCGCCGGTGTCGCGGCGGTTTCTTTGATCAGCTCGTCGAGCTTGTTCGATTGGACCTGCGGCGTGAACTGGTCGCCGTTCCACTCGTCGATGCCATCGACGTCGATCTCGAGCACATCACCCGGAGCGGGTGGCGCGCTGTCCTTGGGTGGCGCTGGCTTGGTCACGGTTCGGTGGCCTCGTTGACGACGTCGCGAATTCCGTACTGGACGTCGTCCTCGGTGGGGAACGTCCTGGACGCCTGTCGCTTGAGTTGTTTTTCGACGACATCGAACAGCGAGATCGTCACCTTGACCGCTTCGGCTTGGGCGCCCGGCTCGATCTGCGCGAACAACAGCTGGGTTGCCGACAGCGACCTACCTACCGCCTCGTAACACGCGGGCGTCGGATCGACGCACTCGATCGAGAGCTGCACCACCTCGAGCGATACCTTCGACATCGTCGGCTCGGTGAAGCCGCGCACGCGAGCTCGCCCGAGATGCTCGGTGATGAGCTTCGCGGTCGCGGGGAAGTTGGCACTCTCGGCAGGAAGCACGGCGAGCGTCGGCTTGGTGGGAAGAGGCGGCGGACCGGGCTTTGTTGCGGTGGCGCCGCACGCCATCAATGCGATGACTGCGAATGCCCCGCCCATTCGCGCGAAGACCGCCACGTTGACAGCAACCAATCTACCACGCTCGTCGAGCGACAATCGCTCGCGGCTGGCCAACCCGCGCCGAAACCATCGTTGCCGCCGGGGTAACGCCTACATCCCCGGCTCTTCGGCCTCGTGCGCGTGACCGATGGCCTCGATCAACGTGGGCTCCAACTTGCCCGCATCGAACACGACCTTCTGGTGATGCACGGCATGGATCGCGCTTGTAGGAATCGCGAAGTCGCCAGCGTTTTCGACGTACACGACGACGGTGCTTGGCGACACTTCGCGAACCGCTCCGAACGTCTCCCCGCCGTCGGATACGAACGCCTGATATCCGACCTGGATGGCTTCCTGCATGTGGGCCTCCTTGGGCTCAGCTTGGCTCCGGAAACCTGGTTGGCGAGCAGTCACGGTGCGTCAATTTACGAGCGTGAACACATAGTCTCGCGGGGCGCGATCGTGACAATCCGTGCAGGTGTCCTCGCCCTCACCGTTGGCGACGACTTCGTCACCAGCCCCCTCGTACCAGTACCAGGTGTCGCCCCCAGCCCCCGGTTCGACCTTGCGATACACCGCGTACAGCGAGAGCCTGCCAGCGCGGTCGTAAATCTCCTTTACCGAGGCCGCTCCCACCTCGAACGGGCCGTCGTTCGCCGCGCCGCTAAGTATCGCGTTGTTGCAGATGCGATTCGCTCCATGTGGCGACGGTGGCGCGGCCGGATGGGGCTCGGGTTGGCAGGTCCACGCCTTGTAATGGCCCGCCTCGAGCCAGGTCACGATGTCCTTGTAACCGCGGGGTGGTGTCTCGACGTTCGCGAGGTCGTCGCCGTAGGTTTCGGGTCCTTTGCTGCATGCCGATCCAGCGAGCAGCGCGGCAGCACACGCGGTGGCGTTCGTGGCTAGTCTCATGATCGATCGCTACGCGCGCGGTGGTCGTTCGTTACACGGTCGTGCTCGGATCTCGTGGTGCGCTGTTCCGCACAGCGATCCGCGCGTACACTCGCACTTCGTGGGGACCAGCGCCGTCCGCGCTCAGCTCGAGGCGACCGTCCGGGCGTCGTGGAATCGCGACGACTTGGCGGTGTACGCCGATCATCTGCAGTCCGAGGGCGACGTCAGAGGCGAGCTCATCGCGCTCGATCTGTCAGCGCCCGACGATCGCAAGGCGCCCGCCGCGGACGAGTGGCGCGAACGCCGGCAGGATCTGATCGCGGCGTGGGTCGGTGGACCATTGGTCTCGGAGGTCGAGCGCAGCTTGTGGTGCGGATTCTTCGACAAGCTCGACGAACGGACTTCGTCGGCGTTTCTCGCGAGTCCAGCAGGTGACTACGTGCGGGCGTTCAACCTCGACGAGGATCCGCTGGCCGACGCGGCGCTGCACGCATTGGTGTCGCGGCCGCGACCGTGGCTGACCCGGCTGACCCTACGCGCATGGCGCGGGATGGCGCTGTCGGAGGAGCTGCTGGAGCGAGTCGTCGTCGCTACGCCCAACCTCGTCGAGCTCGAGCTCAACGGCCGGCTCACGCTCGCCGGATTCGAGCATCCGTCCGTGGAGCGACTGCGGATCGTCGATCTCGCGCTCGACACGCTCGGACCCGAGGGCTTGCGGTGTCCAAGCGTGACCGAGCTGGCGATCATCGTGCCGCCGGGGGCCCAAGCTGGATGGTATCGCCGCACGCTGATCACCGCCGAGCGGTTCCCTGCGCTGCGGACGTTGGATCTGTCACGCAACCGCAACGCGTTGTGGGGCGACCGCGTCACCCCGGCGCTCGCGATGCTCGGTCATCAGCCGATCGGCGCGCAGATCGAGCAACTCCACGCGCCCGCACTCGCCAGCCAGGAAGATGTCGGCTTGCTCGACCGTGCGCTCGAGGCGATGCCGCGAATCAGCGCGGTTACCGTGGCTCAAACCTATGGCCGGCCGGCGGTCGGTGGCGAGCTCACCAAGCGCTGGCCGATGGTCGTCATCCCGGTCGCATTTCCGTGGCCCGAGGAGCTCGCCTACGGGATGAACCTGGCGGTCGATCTGCAAGATGGCACGGGCGGTGGATACGCGGTGAGCTGGCCGATGTTGCGCGAATACCTCGAAGCGTCGTTTCACGGATTCACCGACGCGCAACGGACCGCGTGGACTCGGATCTGCGAGCAGCTCAATCATTACATCGACGATCGCGGGCGCGAGCCACCGATGGTCGACTTGGACACGGTCGTCAGTGCGGTCGAGTCGTGCACGGGCCTCGCGAGCTCGCGATGTCCCGGTTGGAGCGAGCTGCGCAATGCGATCCGTCACATCATCCCGTACTGGCCGCCGAATACGAAACTGATGCTGCGGATCGGGAGCTGATTCGCCATGGAATTGACCTTGACTAGCTGCACTCCCGCCGCTAACCCCGTTGGGTGGGTGGGCGCAACTCGAGCAGCTTGCTCTCGTCTGATCGAATGACCATGGCGATGCGTGCGTTACGTACGACGATGGTTCGGTCGGGGGGCGGGCTCCAGCTGCTCGTAGCATTTGTCGCGCTCACGGTGGGCACCGCCGAAGCGCCAGCCACCGTGGCGGAACAGCGCGCGCGGTTGCCACCAGCGGCCGAGTGCGAGAGTCCGATCGCCGGACGGTGGAAAGCGTTGGTCTACTCGTATCCGACCGAGTCCTGGTACGAGCACAACCTCGAGATCCATCAGGATCCAAAGGATCCAACCATCTTGACCGGGAGCCATCGCGTCGACGCGTGGATCGGAACCGCAGACGATGCGGAACCGAAACACTGCATCCAGCGTCAGAAGGGCAAGATGGTCTCGTCGGGCACGTTCAGCAATGGCGAGGTGTCATTTCGCAGTCAGGACTACGAGACCGTCGCGGTCGTGTGCGGATTCGAGGTCGGCTACAACCCGGATCACTTCACCGGCCGCCTCGAGCCCGAGCGGCAGGAGTTTCAGGCGGTAAACAACGATGGCGGCGCCGCGGTGAACGAGCCCGCGGTGTTTCGCCGGATCGGCTGTCTCGATGACGCGGGACCCAAGGCCCACGATAGCAAGGTCGCGCCGCCGGCGTTCTTTCCGAAGCGACGCACGGGTGGTTGTTGATGATCGACCGCGATCGCTCCTGGGTCCGGGGGTATGCCGCGCGAGTGACGCTGGTCGTGCTCGCAGGGATGACGATCGGAGTCTCGGAAGCGCCCGCGACCGTAGCCGAGCAGCGCGCGCGGTTGCCTCCGGCGGCCGAGTGCGAGAGCCCGATCGCGGGCACATGGCGAGCGCTGACCTACTCCGAATACACGTTCGCCTGGTATCAGCATACGCTCGAGATCCATCAGGACCCCACGGATCCGACGCAGCTCACCGGCATGCACTACGTCGAGTATTGGCGAGGCGGTCCCGAGAACACCGAACCGCCGGCGCTATGCATCCGCCATCAGAAAGGCAAGATGACCGGCACGGGCACGTTTCGCGATAGCGAGGTGGCGTTCTTCAGCGGTGAATACGAGCTGGTCGCCGAGATCTGTGGCGATCACGTCCACTACAATCCCGATAACTTCACAGGACGCGTCGAGCCCGAGCGCCAAGAATTTCAAGCGGTGAACAACGATGGTGGCAACGCCGTCAACGAGCCGACGGTATTTCGCCGGATCGGTTGTCTCGATGAAGGTGTCGTACGCGATCGCAACGTTGCTCCGCCCGCGTTCTTTCCGAAACGTCGCACGGGTGGGTGCTGAGTGGCGCGCCGATTCATCGCACGCATCGCGATCATGACAGCAGCCGGCGTGACGATCGGTGTGTCAGAGGCACCGGCCACGGTGGCAGAGCAACGCGCGCGGTTGCCACCGGCGGCGGAGTGCCAGAGCCCGGTGGCTGGTCGCTGGAAGGCGCTGGTCTACTCCCACACGACTTCCTCGTGGTACCAGCGCACGCTCGAGCTCCACCATGACGACGCCGATCCGGCGCGACTGGTCGGGATCCAGTACGTCGAGTACTGGGCGGGACCGCCCGACGAGGCCGAGCCGCCAGCGACGTGCATCCGTCACCAGCGGGGCAAGATGACCGGGCGGGGCACGTTCGTCGACGACGAGGTCGCGTTCTACAGCGATGACTACGAGCTTGTCGAGATCGTGTGTGGTGGCCGCGGCGGGTACAACCCCGACAACTTCACCGGTCGCCTCGATCGCGAGCTCCAAGAATTTCAGGCGCTGAACAACGATGGTGGCACTTCGGTCAACGAGCCGACGCTGTTCCGGCGGATCGCATGCCTCGACGAAGGCGTGCGCCCGCAGCCCAACGTCGAGCCTCCCGCGTTCTTTCCGAAGCGGCGCACCGGAGGCTGCTGAGATGGCCGTGCGCGGGAGGTTGTCGCGGGTGATTCAGCGGTGGTTTCGACCCGACGGGCGCGTTCGCCAGATCGCCGATGGCTTTCCGTTTACCGCGGGCGGCTTGCTCGTGATCGCGGCGTCGCTGGTCGCGGTTGTGGTCTACGGCCTCGATCACCGCGATCACGTGCTGTTGTCGGTCGGCGTGGTCGGACTCGTGCTGGTCGGCGTGTGCACGGTGCTGGTCGTGCTCGGTTCGCTGATCGCGTGGCGGTCGTCGAGGCGCGCCGGCTTCGAGGGACCGCTCGTGGCGGAGTGCGGGCATCCGACGTCGACGGGATTTCGACTACGCAGCGTCCGCTGGCTGCCATTCGTCGACATCGCGTGGTCGTGGCGAGAGCCGTCGGTCGAGGTGCTGATCCGTCGAGTCGGGGGCTACGTCCACGAGGATGTTCGGCCGATCCACCGCGATCACTTCACGACAATCATTCGCCGGATCGAGATCCGCGACCCGTTCGGGTTGGTCAGGATCGCGTTCCGGATCGAACAGGCGCGGGCGGGGCGGTTTGCGCCGTGGGTCGGCGGCCTACAGAAGATCCAGGTCGCGCATGGCTTCGCGAGTGGTGATGCGATGGCGCATCCCGACGGCAGTCCGGTGGGCGACTACTACGACATGCGGCGCTACGGCGCGGGCGATCCGATCCGGTTCGTGCTGTGGAAGGTGTTCGCGCGGACCCGCGAGCTGCTGGTGCGGACCCCCGAGATCTCGGTGGCTCCGGATCGCCGCACGATCGCGTATCTGGTGGCGGGCGAAGGTGATGAGCCCGCGGCCGGTGCGGCGCGAGTCGCGGTCGACAGCGGCGCGCTCGGCGTGACCTGGGAGCTCGGCGCGGATGGCTGTGGCGAGATCGCGAGCTCGCGCGAACAAGCGCTGGACGTGCTGGCTAAGTCCGCGCGCGCCAGGCTCGAGGATGCTGGCGATCTGAGGACGTTCCTCGGTCGAGTACGAAGTGGCGCGACCGCGCGGGCGATGGTGTTCGTTCCGGCGCGACCGGGGCCGTGGATCGAGCGCGTCGCCAAGGTGGCGCTCACGCGTGGGCCCGCGTCGCGCGTCGAGTTCGTGGTGTGCACCGACGGTGTCGGTGACCGCGTGCGGCGATCATTGTGGGAGCGCGCGGCCCTGGCGCCGGCCGCGGGTGAGCTCGGACGCGCGGTCCATGAAGATCTGATGAAGGTCGTCGACGAGCTGTCGAAGACGGGCGCCAACGTGATCGTGGTCGATCGATCGACGGGGCGGATGGTGTCGGCGCGCGGGTTGCGCGCAGGAGCGTCGGCGTGATCCGCGGGATCGGTCATGGTCTCCGCGTGCTCGCGATCGCGGGCGCGGCGTTCTGCGTCACATCGTCGATCACGGGCACGACCGGCCGCGTGGCCTCGGTGATCGGGGCGCTCGCCGGCATCGCGCTCGGCGAGTTGCTCGCGCGACGGCGAATTCGCATGTGGTTCATCGGCGCGGCCGCACTGGTGACTACCGTGGTCGGCCTGTGGCTGGCAGCCGCGGCGACGACATACGAGCTGGCGCCTGATCTGTTCGGGCCGGCGATGGCGCTCCGACTATCGGCGATCTTGCGATTCGGCTTCGCGACATTCGCCTTGGTCACCGTGGTTCGTGCCGCCGGGCGCCGAATCCCGGTGGTGACGGCGGTGGAGCTGGTGATCGTGGCGGCCGCGTTCGCGATTCCATTCGCGGCTCATCGCGATGGCGTGATCGTCCGTCCGCTGTGGCTCAGCGATTGGGCGTGGCGTCATGGGATCGATCCATCGATCGTGTTGCTCGCGATCGGCGCGACGGTGGCGGGTTCGCTCGCACTCGTGATGATGCTGGAAGCAGAACGCCGCCCGACGATCGCATCGTTCGCGATGTTGCCCGCGCTGGTGATCCTGGGCGCGATCCTGTTCGCGCTCGCGCCGACGACCAAGCCGCGCGAGGTCTCCGAGCTAGGAGCGACGAAGGCGGAGCGTGGCGATCCGCCGAAGCCGACGATGGGATCCGGGTTCGGCGAGGGCCAAGGCAGCGATGGCTCTGCACAAGGCTCGAATCAACGCGAGAACCAAGGCTCGGGGCAGGGCGGTCGGCCGATGCCCGGTCAGTCAGGCGGCTCGGGACAGGCCCAACAACAACCGACCTGGCAGGAGCCGAGCGAAGGCTCGGGTGGCAAAGATCCGGTCGTCGCGGTGGTGTTGCTCGGCGACGACTATTCACCACCGACCCAGGCTTACTACTTCCGCCAAGAAGCGTGGAGCGCGTTCTCCGGACCGCGCTTGGTTCCGACGCGGTGGGCGGGCGTCGATCTCGACATTCCCAATGCAGCGCGTGGCTCGGCGACACCGCAGGTGACCGAGACGTCGCCGGGGATGACCTTGCTGCACGCCGATGTCGCGATGTTGGTCGCGCAGCGCAAGCAGCTCTACCTCGGCGCGCCTACCAAGTGGGAGCCATTGACCAATCCAGACCCCAAACAATTCGTCGGCGCTTATCGGTTCGAGGCGGTAGTCCCGACGTTGGGCTTCGAGCACCTCGTCGGTCATACCGCCGGTGATCCAGCGTGGTCGCCAGAGGTGCTGTCGTATTATCTCGAAGCTTCGCGCGATCCCCGGTTCGGTGAGCTGGCGCAGCAGATCGTCGGTGAGCTCCCCGAGGATCGCCGCGCTGATCCGTTCGTCAAAGCGGCCGCGATCAAGCAGTACCTCGACGCGAACATGACGTACTCGACGAAGGAGCGGCACGCCAACGTGCCCGACCCGACCGCCGACTTCTTGTTCGGCAACAAGATCGGGTACTGCGTCCACTTCGCCCACGCCGCGGTGTTTCTGTGGCGATCGCTCGGCATTCCGTCGCGCGTCGCGGTTGGCTACTACGTCGAGGAAGAGCATCGCCGCGGCTCGTCGGTGCTGATCCGGCAGAGCCAGGCCCATGCATGGCCGGAGCTGTACCTCGAAGGTGTGGGTTGGGTGATCCTCGACATCTCGGCGGAGCGCAATCTCGATCCGCCGGGCACACCACCCGATGACGAGGTCCAGCTCCAGCTCGCCGAGCTCGCGCGCGGCTCGCCGCCGGATCCGTTCGATGGGCCACCGGTGTCGACCACGGGAGGTCGCCTCGGGACGATCGCGGCGATCTCGGGCGCCGTGCTCATCGCGTGCGCGCTGTTGATCCTCTACGGTCTCAAGATCTGGCGCCGGGTCGCGCCGCGATTCGCACCTGCGGGAGAGTTGCCGCGCGTCGGTTACCGCGCCGCGCTCGATGCGCTTTCGGGCGCGGGCCGAGCGCGCAAGGTTGGCGAGACCCGCGAACGATTTGCAGCGCGGGTCGGCGACGAGGTCCCCGCGTTCGTAGAGCTCACCTCGCTGCATCTAGCAGCGCGACTCGGCCCGGCGGCGGACACGCCACCCGATCGCATGGAGTGGCGTCAGCTACTGAGCCGGTTGCGCGCCGAGCTCGCGGCGCGCGCGCCGGCGTGGCGCCGCGTGCTCGCTGCGCTAAATCCAATCTCGTTCCGTTTGTCGCGATAGTCGTTACCGAACCAGGAGACACTCATGTACATGTCGCAAGACGCGCACGGAGCCAATGACGGTCAGCCGATCCAGAGCAAGCACATCACCCACGAGCTTGCGCCGCGAATCGTCGACCTCAACGGGGCGTACGACGTGTACAGGCGGTTGCGTGACCGGTTGCGGGCGGCGGTGCGCGGTCGCGACGAGGTGATCGAGATGATCATCTGCGCCGTGCTCGCCGATGGTCACGTATTACTCGAGGACTTCCCTGGCTCCGGTAAGACCACGCTCGCGAAGGCGCTCGGTGACTCGATCATCGACGACAAGCCAAACGACGACATCGTGTCGCTGCGCCGGATCCAGTTCACTCCCGATCTGCTGCCGTCCGACGTCACCGGGACCACGATCTTCGATCCGAACACCAATCGATTCTTCTTCCGGCCCGGGCCGCTGTTCGCCCACATCGTGCTCGCTGACGAGATCAATCGCACCAGCCCCAAGGTGCAATCCGCGTTGCTCGAGGCGATGGCCGAGAAGCAGACCACGGTCGACAACCGGACCCGTGCGCTCGACGATCTGTTCCTCGTGATCGCGACTCAAAATCCGCTCGACGTTGCCGGCACGTTCCCGCTGCCCAATGCTCAGCTCGATCGATTTCTGTTCAAGATTCGGATGACCCATATCGCGCCGGAGGCCGAGCTCGAGATCCTCCGCGATATGCGCGCGATCAAGGCGGCGACGTCGCGCGACGATCTACCTCGGGTGACGCGGACCGAGATCCTCGATGCGAGGGCGCAGGTCGAGAATCAGATCTACGTGCATCCAGCGATCCATGAGGCGTTGGTCGGGATCGCACAGAAGACCCGCACCCATCCGCGGATCCTTCAAGGTGTGTCGACGCGTTCGCTGGTGCTCGCCGTGCCGGCGTTGCAAGCTCGTGCGTTGACCCGCGGCCGCAACTACGTGACCGCCGATGATGTCGAGGCGCTGGCGCACGCGATCTATTGCCATCGGATCGAGCTCGCGCCCGGCGCCGGTGACACCCGCGAGATGATCACCGAGTGCTTGGTCGAGCCACTCGAGGCGCTCGCTGCCAAGACGCTGGCGAAGCGATGATGCGACGCGGCGCCATTGCTGCGCTGATCGCCGCCGCCACGCTGGTGCCGATGCTGGTGCTCGGCGGCGATGGGCCCGTCGCGGGCGAGTCGAGCGACGGCGTCGAGTGGATGACACCGCGCGAGAAGGAAGCGTTCGCGATCCTCGATAAGAACAAACCGATCTCGGCACGTCGGCTCGCGGAACAAGCGATCGCGGAGGACGCCGATTCGATCGTGGGTCACTACGTGTTGGGTCGCGTGTTGCACGAGGCGGAAGGTGATCTGGCGCGCGCGATCTATCATCTGGGCCACGCGCGCGAGCTCTACGAGCAACGGTTCTCGGCGAGCGATCCCGAAGCAGGACCGTGGAAATTTCATCGCGAGCTATTGCTCGCGATCGCGACTCTGGCGGGCGAGCTCGAGGAGTACGACTACCAGCTCGAGATGCTGCGCTATCATGACGCGTTGTATCGCCCAGCGCGCCCGGGCGAGCAGGCGTGGCCGCTGATGAAGCTGGGACGGATCGGCGAAGCCCGCGACGTCGCGGACCAGGCGAGTAAGCTCAAGGACCCCGCCCAGCGCTCGCTCGGGCTCAACACGTTGTGCGCGATCGAGCGAGCCGGCAATGACCGGGCGGCAGCGCGTGCCGCGTGTGTCGCTGCGTTCGATCACGCATCCGCGATCGATGCTCAATTGCCGGCGCTCGACGTCGAGCACCGCTCGTCGTTGGCCGTCCACGCGTACAATGCCGCGCTCGCGGCGCGGGGCGACTTTGCTCCCGAAGAAGCCGAACGATTGGCCAAGGCTGGAACCAAGCGGCTCGCGTTCACGCCCGCCAATCCGTGGCGGTTCTTGGTCGGGTTCTATCTCGACCAGGGTCGCGGCAGCGACGCGGCCAACGCGCTCCGCGAGATGCATCGCTGGCGGGTCCGCCAGCCGCCGCAGCTTCGCCACCAAGATCGCGCAGAGAATGACGTCGTCGTGGCATCGGTGATGCTGGTGACCGGGCGAACCGAGGCGGCGGTGCGGTTGGTCGATCGTGCGATCGAATTTCCGGATCGGCGAGGGTTGGAGTCGACCAGCGGTTGGCAGACTCGCGCAGCTCACGCGTTGATCCGGCGGGCGATTCGGCGAGCTCATCACCAGGTGCTCCGCGAAGCCGCTAGCGTCGCCGATGAACCCGGACCGGGTTGGCTCGATGGCGAACGCGATCGGCTGCGCACGCTGTCCGACGACGAGCTGATTCGCGGGGTGCTCGAAGACAACGATCGCTTGGTCGATACGTTCCGGTTGTTCGGCGAGCGCGGGATCACTTCGATTCCGGTGTGGTTGCTCGGTGACCTGGTCGACGTGCTCGGACCCGGTGTGGTCGCGGTCGTGCTCAGGTCCGCGCGAGAGCAGGACAACACCAAGCCGTTCGAGCCGTATTGGCTCGCGGTCGAAGCGGAAGTGCATCTTGCGCGCGGGCGCGCGGATCAGGCGCTGGCGGTGGTGGAGCGAGCGCTAGCGGCGTTGCCGCCGAGTGAGGCGTTGCTGCGCGCTCGGGTCACGGCGGTCGCTGCCGAGGCCGCGGCCGAGCTCGGCGACGAAGCGGCGAACCTGAGCTATCTCGTGCATGCGTACCAGCTCGATCCGAGCGTGATCCGGCGCCGCGGCTTGGCGTTGCCGGCGCGGATCTCCGGCGGCCCAGGTACCGACGAGCTGGTCGCGATGCTGCGGCGCTCGCCGCGGTTCGTTGCATCCGACCGCGGGTTTGTCGTCGATGTCACGCAGGCAGTCGGCGGATACCAAATCTGTCTGCGAACGCCCGAAGGCAGCGCGCTACGCTGCGCCCCCGAGGAGCCGAAGCTGCCGCCGGCTGGCAAAGATGGCAAGCCCGGCGAACCCATGTCCCCCGCACGCGCCGCCGAGCTCGTATACCAGACGCTGTTCGCGATGCCGCTCGGCCTCACCGGCACGGACATGAGCTCGCTCGATGGCTCGACGAGCGTATCCGAGCAGGCGACCCGCGATCAGGTCGATCAAATGCTGCAAGAGCTGTCGCGCGAGTAGCCCCCCACCACGCGCGACAGCTCCGCTCAGCGAATCTTGCGCGCTTCGTCGAGGAACGCGTTGCGGCTCTTACCATCCAGGCTGATGATCCGGCTCGCGAGTCGCTGCAGCAGCGCGTCGTACTCGGTCGCCGTGAGTGACTCCACCGGACCGCCCAACTTCTTGAGCTCGGGCGAGATGAACAGCTTCATCACGGTGTCGACCGGTTGGGTCATGTGACGAGCTAACGCGCTACCCACTTCCCTCATCACCCTGCTGTCCATAGTACCTCCTCCCGCGTTGACTGGCCCACTGTCCATCATCGGCGCGCTTTCGACGCGCGACTCGGCAAACTGACGAAAGATGTCGTTCACCTCGCGCTCGCCGAGCGGCTTGCACAGGTACTCGTGAACGCCATGCTTGCTGCCCCAGCTCTTGGTCGTCGTGAGCTGGTCTTGCGGCGTCATCAGCACCGTGTGAATCGACGCGGTCGATTGAGCCGCGCGCAGCGTGCTGCATACGCGCAGTCCGCCGATCTCGGTGCCGATCACCAGCACGCTCGGGACCATCTGTTGTGCGCGGTCGAGCGCGTCTTTGCCGCTGGTGGCGAGCTCCACCCCTAGCCCCATGCGCGACGCGCGCGCTGCGATGAAGCGACGATCGGCATCTACATCGTCAGCGATCAGTACGGTGCGCATTGCTTACTGCCCTCCTGAGTTGATGCGGTCATACATCTACACACATCCTTGTTGTTTTGAGTTCTCCCGCCGCCTCGGGGGAACCCCACCCCCCGCTTTCACCCCGCACGCTCAGCTAACCAAATCCACTCTGTTGAACCCAGACGAGTAATTCGCACCACGCGATGTTTTTTTTCCGTGGCGTCTCGTCGAAATTCGCCTGGCGCTGTCAGGGAAACCCCTGGGTACGTTCCGCCACCCGCCGATCGACACCGCGCAACATCGTGAAACTCAGTCCGCGTCTCGTCGAGGTGTCACCGCCGGTGCGCCGATTCGCGCGTGGCGGACCTCTTGTGATCTATATGGATTCCATACGAGATCGCCGCCACTCACTCATCGAGTCGGGCGCTGCGGAGTCGCAGAGCGTTTGCGATTACCGAGACCGAGCTGATGCTCATCGCAGCGCTCGCGATCATCGGACTGAGCAACACGCCGAAGATTGGATACAGCACGCCTGCAGCGATCGGAATGCCGACCGCGTTGTACGCGAACGCGAACCACAGATTCTGGCGAATATTGCGCATCGTATATCGGCTGAGCTGATGCGCGCGCACGACGCCGCGCAGGTCGCCTTTCACCAGCGTGATGCCTGCGCTCTGGATCGCAACGTCGGTGCCGGTTCCCATCGCAATTCCGACGTCAGCGCGGGCGAGCGCAGGCGCATCGTTGATGCCATCGCCCGCCATCGCGACGCGGTTTCCGTCGCGCTGCAGGCGTTCGATCTCGGCTTGCTTGTGATCTGGCAGGACCTCGGCGATCACGCGATCGATCTCGAGCGCGCGCGCGACCGCATCCGCGGTGACGCGATTGTCGCCGGTCAGCATGACGATGCCGATGCCGCGGTCACGTAGCGCCCGGATCGTAGCGTTGGCGGTCGACTTGATCGGATCTGCGATCCCGATCGCTGCGATCGTCCGACCCGCAAGCGCCACATACATCACGGTCTGGCCTTCGGCGCGCTGCGCATTCGCCGCTGACTCGAGCGCGTCGAGCGCGATGCCATGCGCTGACAGCAGCGCAGCGTTGCCTACCAGCGCGGGGCTACCGGCGATCGTTCCGCGTACCCCGCTGCCGGTCATCGACTTGAACTCGGTGACCGCAGGAATCACCAGCTCGCGCGCGCGGGCCGCTTCGAGCACCGCGCTGGCGAGTGGGTGCTCGCTGTTGCGTTCGAGCGCCGCGGCGATCGTCAGCGCCTGGGCTTCGGTCGTGCCGTCGCTGGTCGTGATCGCGACGACGCGCGGCTTGCCCTCGGTGACGGTACCGGTCTTGTCGACGACGAGTGTATCGATCGTCTCGAGCGCCTCGAGGGCTTCGGCTCGGCGGATCAACACCCCGGCGTGAGCGCCGCGACCCGTGGCCACCATGATCGACATCGGCGTCGCGAGCCCCAGCGCGCATGGACACGCGATGATCAGCACGGCGATCGCATTGACCAGCGCATACGCGAGCCGGGGCTCGGGGCCGAACAGGCTCCACCCGATCGCCGTGGTCACGGCGACGACGAGCACGGCGGGGACGAACCAGGAAGCCACCCGATCGGCGAGCCGCTGGATCGGAGCGCGCGTGCGCTGTGCCTCCGCGACCATCCTCACGATCTGCGCGAGCAGCGTATCGCGGCCAACTCGCTCGGCGCGGATCACCACAGCACCGGTCGCGTTGAGCGTGCCAGCTGTGACCTTGGCGCCAGGATGTTTTTCGACCGGCAGCGATTCGCCCGTCACCATCGATTCATCGATGCTGGTGTGGCCATCGACCACGATGCCATCGACCGGAACCCGCTCTCCCGGACGGACGCGCAGCCGATCGCCGATCTGAACGTACTCGATCGGGATGTCATGGTCGGCGTCCGCGTCGACTCGCCGCGCCGTCTTGGGGGCCAGCGCGAGCAACGCGCGCAGCGCACCGGCCGTGGCGTGGCGAGCGCGCAACTCGAGCACCTGACCCAACAGCACGAGCGTGACGATCACGGCTGCTGCTTCGAAGTACAGCGGTACCGCACCATCGTGGGCACGCATGCCGATCGGCACGATCGCGGGCCACAACGTCGCGACCACGCTGAACCCAAACGCCGCCCCGGTGCCGATCGCGATCAGCGTGAACATGTTGAGGCTGCGATGCGTGAGTGACGCCCAGCCACGCGCGAACACCGGCCACCCGCCCCAGGCGACGACTGGTGTCGCCAGCGCGAGCTCGATCCACGAGCGCGACGCACCGCCGATCCGAGGTAGGCCGAACATTTCGCCCATCGCCACCACGAGGATCGGCAACGTGAGCACGGCGCTGATCCATAGCCGGCGCGTCATGTCGATCAGCTCGGGATCCGGACCGGCGTCGGCGATCGGTTCGTCGGGCTCCAACGCCATCCCGCACTTCGGACAGCTGCCCGGCCCGCGTTGGCGAACCTCGGGATGCATCGGGCAGGTGTAGATTGCTCGTGTTTGTTCGGTAGTCGGTGGCGCTGGTGGCTGGGTGGGTGCTTGCGGCTGCAGGTATTTCGCGGGGTCGGCGATGAACTTGTCGCGACACTTCGGGTTGCAGAACCAATATTCGTGACCGTCGTGGGTCGCGGTGCCACCGCGCGCTTTGCCGACGGTGACCGTCATGCCGCACACCGGGTCTTTGGTCTTCACCGCGGGCGGCTCGGCGCTTGGATCCGCGGTGGGCTCAGCGGTGGGTTCGGCAGTCACGGTTTGGGCTATGTACCCCGGCCGCGCCGCGGTGTCGCCTGGACAGACGGGCGGTAGGATTCGCGCGGCGCGCGGCGCCATCTGGTCTCGTTGCTGTGTAGGCTCGCGCCATGAAGCGCACGCTATCTATTGTTGTGATCGGTCTAGCCGCGTCGGTGTCCGGCGGCTGCAAGAAGAAAACCGCGACGACCGAGCCCGCCAAAGGGTCGGCTGCCGAGCCCACGTCGGCAACGGGCTCTGGGTCGGCGGCCGAGGGTTCGGCCGGTGCCGGTTCGGCCGAAGGCTCCGGATCGGCCGCTGCTGCCGCGCCGAGCGCGATCACGGTGGAAGGATTGTCGACGCCGGAATCGGCTCTGTTCGATGAAGCCGGCGATCGCTACCTGGTGTCGAACATCAACGGCCAGCCGTTGGGCGCGGACGACAACGGATTCATCTCCGCGGTTACCCCGACCGGCGAAGCCACCAAGTGGATCGATGGCGCGAAGCCCGACATCAAGCTCGATGCGCCCAAAGGCATGGCGTTCTCCGGCGACATGTTGTGGGTTGCTGATATCTCCGTGGTCCGCCGATTCGATCTGAAGACCGGCGCGCAAAAGGACGACGTCAAGATCAAGGGCGCGACGTTCCTCAACGACGTCGTGAGCGATGGCGCCGGTGGCGTCTACGTCTCCGACAGCGGGCTGGACGCTAGCTTCAAGCCGACCGGCAGCGACGCGATCTATCAGATCGATAAGGCCGGCAAGGTCACGCAGCGGATCAAGGACAAGGGCCTCGGTGCGCCGAACGGGCTCGCGAGCGCGGACGGCAAGCTTTGGGCGGTGACGTTCGGTACCGGCGAGTTGTTCGAGGTCGATGCCAAGGGCGCCAAGCAGAATCCGTCCAAGCTGCCCAAGGGCCAGCTCGATGGCATCGTGGTGATGGACGGCGGTGAGTTATTGGTGTCGAGCTGGGACGCCAAGGCGGTGTTTCGCGGGACTCCGGGCGGCGAGTGGAAAGAAGTCGTCAGCGGCGTCGAGTCACCGGCTGACATCGGCTGGGATGCCGGTCGCAAGCGCGTCTTGGTGCCGCTGTTCACCCAGAACAAGCTGGTGATCCAGCCGCTGTGAGCCACGTCCACGTGCACGCGTCCGGAGCGATCCGAGACCCAGCCGTGGCCAAGCGCACGTCGACATCGCGGTGCTTACCTCACATCGGCGGTTCTTGGTAGATCCACCACGAACACGCAGCCCTTGCCCTCGCGGTTCTCGACGTACAACTGGCCGCCGTGGGCTTCGACCGCCTGCTTTGCGATCGAGAGACCCAGGCCGAATCCCGGCTCGCTCGTCGTCAATCGCACGAACGGGGCAAACGCCCGTTCCAGCAACACGGGGTCGATTCCCCCGCAGCTGTCCTCGACTTCGACGATCGCGTGCTGATCATCCAGCCGGGCTCGTACGTCGACGTCTTTGCCGCTCGGCGTGTACTTCACCGCGTTGTGGAACAGATTTCCCAGGGCGGATCGAATCAGCCGTCGATCCACCAACAACACCGCGTCCGCCACGATCGTCAGGTGAAACGTAACGCCCTTGCTCTCGGCTTCTACCTCGGCGAGCGCTGCCGCTTCCTCGCATAGCTCGCGCACTCGGACCGGCTCTCGATGCAGCTGGAGCCCGGACGCGAGGCTCGCCATTCGCAACGAGTGATCCACCACCTCGTGCATCGACCTCAGGGCGCGGCCTAGCGCAGCCGTCGCGCGCGACTCCGGGGGGAGTTGTTGCTTGAATCGGAGCAATTCGAGCGCGGTCATTGCAGAGGTGAGTGGGTTGCGAAGCTCGTGCGCGATAAACGCGACGTGTTCGTTGTGCTGCCGACTCGCCTCGGCATTGCGTTGTTGCGCGTACTCGGCGACCGCATCCGCGATGCCGTTGATCACGCAATCGAACACGTGATTGAGCTCCCCGATCGTCGGCATGTAACCTGCGGCCTCGGCCGTTTCGACCATCGCGTTGCGCAGTGCGCCGTATTCGCGCACCACCGCATCTAGACTAAACCCGAGTCGCAATCTTTGGATCCCGTGCTTCTCGGCGGGACCTCGCAGCGCCGCTGCCACGAGGTCCGAAGACGGATCGAGCGGCATGCGCAGCGCGATGATCAGCCCTTCGATCACCTCGGGCATGTGATCGGTCAGCTCGGCGCGCGAGATCCGATCGGGCGCGATCGTGCCCTTGACCAGCTCGTTCCAGCGGGCCAACAGCTCGGATCTGTGCTTCGACAAGATCTCGTGGAGCATGATGAAGGGTTCCACGAACCTCACGAACGGGAAGCCAAGAACGCATCAGTGACGATCACGCTCACTGCGGCGAACTAGCTCCGGAAGATGAACGCAGAGCTCGCAACGCTCGGAGCGAGAGCTACGCGGTGCGGGATACGGGAGTGGGTTTTTTTGATCCACTCGCTCACGCGCAGCCGCGACTTGGATAGGTTGCGTGGGTGCGGGCGAACCGAATGCATGGGCTTACTTCGATCGTGACGATGATAGTGGTCGCGGCGGCGTGCGGCGGGAGGCAGCCGTCCATCGCCGGCGTCCAGCGACCCGAACCCGACGCAGAGGCGGAGGCGGTATCGCTGCTCGGGACTGCGTTGCAGCGGCCCCGGTTGTCGGCCGAGGATCGCGCGAAGCGGGAGCGTGCGCTCGAACAAGCGATCGCCGACCACGCGAAGGCCCCGAGCGCAACGACCGCGATCTGGGTCGGGCGACGGCTCGGCTATCTCCATCGCTATCGCGAGGCCGTCGCCGAGCTCACGCGCGCGATCGCGAAATATGACGATGCGCGACTACTTCGGTTCCGCGGGCACCGCTACATCACGCTGCGCAAGCTCGAGCTCGCGGTCACCGATCTCGAACGAGCAGCACAGATGCGCGCCGGCCTTGCCGATGAGATCGAGCCGGATGGCGCGCCCAATCCTGCCGGGATCCCGACCAGCACGCTTCACACCAACATCTGGTATCACCTCGGTCTCGCGCACTATCTGCGCCGGGATTTCGTGGCTGCGGCGCGCGCATACCGCGAGTGCCTTCGAGCATCGAGTAATGACGACATGCGGGTCGCCGCTGGGTATTGGCTGTACCTGACGCTGCGCCGGCTCGACGACACCGGCGCAGCCGAGCGCTTGTTGCGCGAGCAGCTCCCGACCAATCCGACGCTGCTCGAGAGCCACGCTTATCACGCGCTGCTGCAATTGTTCCGCGGCGAGCTCGCGCCGGAGGCGGTGACGCGTAGCGCCGATCTCGATCGCACGACGATCGCGTACGGCGTCGCGATCTGGTACCTGCTGCGCGGCGAGCACGCGCGAGCGGATCAGCACCTGCGCGAGGCGATGCGGGCCGATCAGTGGCCGGCGTTCGGATCGATCGCCGCCGAAGCCGAGCTCGCGGCGCGGGCGAATTAGCGCGCACGAGGTCTCGCGCGATTGCGCGAGGGCGACGACAACTGCCGCGATTCTGCGACGACGGGGCGCGATCGCTCGGCGCTTGACATGGCACGGCCGATGCTCCGACTCGGAGGAGGAGGCAGTCATGAAGACGTTGAAAGGAAGCCTGTTTACGTGGTGCGCCGCGGCTGCCGCGCTGAGCGGAACCGCATACGCACAATCACCGGATATGCCGCAAGACCCAGTACCAACGCCCACGGTTCCTGATCCGACTGTTCCGGATCCGACGGTGCCCGATCACGTGCCGCCGGTAGTCGAGGAGGAACCAATTCAGAACACCACCAATACAACAGTGGTGGTCCCGCCGTACACCGAGCCTGTGGTGCAGCGGGAGAGCTATTGGGACCGGATCGGGATCGAGGTGGCCGCCGGTGGTGGTGTGGCAGGATTCACCGGTGATGCGCTGCGGTCTACGACGACCGATGGTGGCAGCTGGACGGTGCGCGCGTCAGTCGGAACGCGATCTCCGATCGCGTTCGAAGGCTCGTACATCGGATCGGCGCAGGCGATCGATGCACTCGGCCTGGACGATGACGCCGTGCTCCTCGGTAACGGTGTGCAGGGCGCACTGCGCCTCAACATGCTGATGGACGAGCCGGTGCAACCGTTCTTGTTTGGCGGTTTGGCATGGACGCGGTTCCAGCTCACCAACAGCAATACCAATACGTCGGACATCCTCGATGAGGACGACGTGCTGGAGATTCCGCTGGGCCTCGGCATCGCCGGTAAGTGGAGCGGTCTGGTGCTCGATCTTCGCGGTGAGTTCCGCGTCGCGAGCGAGGAAGATCTCGTGCCTGCGTTCCTGTCCAGCCCGGACGCAGATGCCGATAGCGCCGAAGACATGCATCGCTGGGGCGTCAACGCCACAGTGGGCTATGAGTTCTAGCTAGCCGACGTTGCTAGTCCGACGCAAAATCTGCGCAAAAACGGTGATTGAACTGCAAGACCGTCGGCTGTTACCGTCGACGTCTTGCGGTACACATCATTGTTTGCGCTCATGATGCTCGCGGGGTGCGGTGGCGGTGGCGGGGACACCACGATCGACATCGTCCACGACGTCTGTAGTCCTCCGACGCTCAGCTCGCCGCTCGCAACCGACGTCCAGGCAGCGGGCATCGACGCATCTATCGCGCTGTGGCGCGCGCGGGGTGCGCCTGCGCTCGGCGTGGCGCAGCCGGACCAACCGCCGCTTCAGATCCAGTTCATGAAGGCGGCGGGGCCGTTTTGGGGCCAGTATGACGACGAAACCGGTGTGATCTTCATCAACGACAAGATCGCCGACGTCGATGTGCTGTCGATCGTGATCGCTCACGAGCTCGGTCATGCGTTTGGCCTCGAGCACGTCGAGCGCGACGACCGGACTTCGCTCATGAACCCGGCGAACACGGTCACGCCGCCCACCGAAGCGGATCAGCACGAGCTCGAGCGGCTGTGGGGTCCTTGCCAATAGTCTACGAATCGTCCGAGCGTCGCCGCTGGGGGAGACAAACGAGCACGTCGGGCGGTTTGCGCGGATCGCACTGCGACGATCTGTCGTGAATCATGGTCGGTCCAATGGCACGACCCTTGTACCGAGCGATTGGGTGTGGACCCCATGGATGGCTCTTCTTCCGTCGCGTTGATGCACTCCTCGGGCACGCGCTCGAGGGCGTCATACTTGCTCGTGGTCGCCGGTCATCCGACGAGCTGGCTAACGATGATCGCGGGGTTCGGGGCGGCGATCGCGCTCAGTAGCGTGATCTTCGCGGGACTCGTGTTGCTCACGGTGCTGACAGGCTCGTTGATCGCTGCCGGCCATCCCAACGTGCAACGCGCGGTGGAGGTCAAGCGGCGCAACGACGAACGATGCAAGCGGAGATGCAAGCGTGAAGACCGCGTCGAGCGTGCAAACGTCGACCGGACCGAGCTGTGTCATCTGACCAATCTGGTGTCCGACGTCGATCGCACCTCCGCGGCGGACGTCGATCGATTCGAGCTCGACGCGTTACTCGACCGCTACGCCGACCTGGCGATCGCGCATGCGCGGTGTCGCGACACGTTGCGTTCCGTGGACCGCGCTGCGATCGCTCGCGAGCTCGAGCTCGAGATCTCGAAAGAGATCTGTAGCGGCGCGAGCACACAACATAGAAAGCTGCTCGAACGTCAGCTCACGTGGTGGGATCGCTACAAAGTGCAAGCGGAGCAGCTTCGCGACGAGATGACCTCGATCTCCGAGCTGATCAAGCTGTTCGCGCTGCGTGCAGCGCAGCCGCAGGTATGGGCCGATGGCTTCGAAATCGAAGCACGTCTCACGCAGCTCGATGACGAAGAGGCTGCTACGCGTCAGCTCGACAACGTGTGAGGACGGCTCGCGACGCGACTTGCGGAGTGTGCGCGCGATCATGACGCGGCGCGCGGATCGGCGCGCCTCACGATGGCGGTAACGCGCGCGAGCTGTGCGGCTAGCGTGCTCCCGCGTAGGTGCGAGCGTTGCAGGCGTCACCGCTGTGGCGGCGCTGTTCTCGCGTTCATCGAACACCGCGTATCGAGTCGCGCTCGTCGTGCTCGGAGTGGTGGTGGTCGCGGTCGTGATCGCTCCAATGCTCTACATTCGCACGCCTTACGCATCTGGGAAGGGTGCCGCGATCGAACAGCCCGTCGAGTTCGACCATCGCCATCACGTTCGCGACGACGCGATCGATTGCGTCTATTGCCATAGCGGCGCGGAGACGTCCGCGCATGCCGGAATCCCTCCCGCGGAGCTGTGCATGGGTTGTCATGGTCAGGTCTGGCTCGATAGCCCGCAGCTCGAGCCGGTGCGGCGCAGCTGGGAGACCAACCAACCGATCGCGTGGGTTCGCGTTCACGATCTGCCGGACTACGTGTACTTCCATCACGGCGTTCATGTGCAAGCCGGGATCGATTGCTCGTCGTGTCACGGCCGCGTCGATCAGATGGCTCGGGTGATGCGCGTGTCCGATCTGACGATGGGCTGGTGCCTCAGCTGCCATCGCAATCCACCGGGGCCGACCGATAACGGACGCCGGATCACCTCCCTCACAACCTGCAGCGCGTGCCACCGCTGATGCCCGGACCCACCATGACTCCAATCCCATTGTCGCGCGCCGCTCGGCTCGAGATCACGCGCCGTGATGCTTTGCGACTGTTTGCGGCGAGCATCGCAGCCGTCGAGGTCGGATGTCTGCAGCGCCCGGGAGACGAGATTCGAGCCGCCGCTCGCCAGCCGGAAGCAGCACCCGGCGTGCCGCGCTGGTTTGCGACGACGATGACGCTCGATGGATTCGGCACCGGGCTGTTGGTCGAGACTCACGGTGGCCGCCCGATCAAGATCGAAGGCAACCCGGCACATCCGGCGAGCATCGGGGCGACCACCGCGCAACACCAGGCTTCGATCGCAGACCTCTACGATCCCTATCGCTTGCGGTCGCCGCAGCTCGCGACGTTACCGGCGAGCTGGGACCGCGTGCGAGCCGCGTTGGCGACCGCGGGTGCGGGTGAGCTATGCATCGTGCTTCCGCTCGAGAGCTCGCCGACCCTCGGGGCGCTGCTCGACCGCGTTCGCGAGCAGCACCGCGGCGTCCGGATCCTCCATCACGCCGTGATCGATCATCGCCGCGCATATCGCGGGACCATGCTCGCGTTCGGCGCCGCGCTCGAACAACAGCTCGCGCTCGATCGCGCTGACCTGGTGGTCTCGCTCGACGCTGACCTGCTTGCGCGGATGCCGATGTCGGTGCGCTGGGCGCGCGAGTTTGCGGTGCGTCATCGCCAGGTCGAGCCAGGACAGCGAGCTGGACGTCTGGTGATCGCCGAACCAATGATGACCGCGACTGGAAGTCTGGCCGACGATCGGCTGGCGATCGGTGCAGCAGACATCGCGGCGGTAACGATCGCAGTGGCATCGGCATTGAGTACGCGCGGAATCGCCGGAGTCTCGCTGCCTGCGGCGACGCGACAGCGCGCGCTTGCCCGGATCGCGAGTCTCGGTGCCACCGCGTGGCTCGAGCGCACCGCGGCTGCGCTCGCGAGTCATCGCGGGCGCGCGGCGATCGTCGTCGGCGATCGCCAGCCGCCGGCGGTTCACGCGCTGGCTCACGCGATCACGCTCGCACTCGGCAACGTCGGGACGACGACCACGTTCACCGAGCCCGCCGTGCTGGCGCCGCTCGACGACGGCGATCTGTCGGTTGTCGCTGCTGCGGCACGCGCCGGGCAATTGACCGGGTTCATCGCGATCGACAGCAACCCCGTGCACGCACATCCGGAGCTCGCCGAAGCGCTGCGCTATGTCCCGCTGACCGCGCACGCGACGATGCACGCCGACGAAACCACCGGTGTCTGCTCGTTTGCGATCCCGCTCAGTCACTATCTCGAAGGGTGGGGAGATGCGCGCGCGTGGGACGGCAGCGGCTCGCCGATTCAGCCGGTGATCCAGCCACTCCACGCGACGCGGTCGACGCTGGAGCTGGTCGCGATGCTGGCGGGCATCGACCAAACCGATCGCGAGCTGGTTCGCACCCAGTGGCAGCCTCGGCTGGCCAGCGATGCGAGCTGGCGCGAGGCGCTGTCGGAGGGCGTGATCGCGGGAACCAGCGCACCCGCGCGCACCGTACAACGAATCGCCGATACCCGACTGATCGCCGAGCTCGCCGCCGCGTTGGGTGCGGACGCAGGGCCCTTCGAGATCGACATCGCGAGCTCACCCGCGATCGGGGACGGGCGGTTTGCCGCCAACCCATGGTTGCAGGAGCTGCCGCACCCGGTGACCAAACAGACCTGGGGCAACGCGGCGGTGATGTCACCGGATAGCGCTGGTTCCCTCGGCGTTGCCAACGGCGACGTGGTCCGGATCACCGTCGAGCATCGCACCGTGGATGCACCGGTGATCATCTCGCCTGGTCATGCCCCAGCATGCATCACGCTCGAGCTTGGTTATGGCCGGACGCTCACCGGCGTACCGATTGCCGATCGACTCGGCGTCGACGCGCTCGCGTTGCTACGGTCACCAGAGCGGTTTTCGCTGCGCGGTGCAGTGACGCGAACCGGTGCTCGCGTCGAGCTCGCATGCACCCAGCAGCACATGTCCGACCACGACCGCGAGGTCGCGCCCGAGCTGGCGTTGCGCGAGTATCGCGCCAATCCCGAAGCAACCGCGCACCTTCGCGGGCCACTTCCGACGCTGCTCGAGCCACGTCGCTCGGGCGGCCCGCAGTGGGCAATGACGATCGATACGACGATCTGCACCGGCTGTAGTGCGTGCGTGATCGCATGCCAGGCCGAGAACAACACGCCGACGGTTGGGCCCGAGGGCGTGCGGCGCAACCGCGAGATGCACTGGTTGCGGATCGATCGCTACGTGTCGGAGCACGACGACGGGCCGCGGATCGTGAACCAGCCGATGGCTTGCCAGCACTGCGAGCATGCGCCGTGCGAATACGTGTGCCCGACGTTCGCGACCGTGCACAGCCCCGACGGCCTCAACGAGATGGTCTACAACCGCTGCGTCGGTACTCGGTTCTGCTCGAACAATTGCCCGTACAAGGTTCGCCGGTTCAACTGGTTCGGCTACGACAAGCCCGCGACGCTGCGCGCACTCCAGCACAACCCCGACGTGACGGTCCGCGGTCGCGGTGTAATGGAGAAGTGCACGTACTGCGTGCAACGGATCCGCGGCGCCGAGATCCAGGCGCGGATGGAGGATCGCGCGATTCGCCCTGGTGAGGTCGTGACAGCCTGCCAGCAGGCGTGCCCGACGTCCGCGATTCAATTTGGCTCGCTCGATCACCCGGAGGCAGAAGTGACGCGCTGGCGGAGCTCGCCGAGGAGCTATGCCGTGCTCCACGAGCTGGGGACGCGCCCGCGCACGATGTACCTGGCCAAGATCCGGGTCGGGGAGGGGGACGCGTGACCGATCCGTTGCTCGTCGGACCGCCCTCCGAGGCGGAGCTCCATCGCCGCCTCCTCGGAACGCCGGCTCGCCGCGGTGGTCGTGCGTGGCGGATCGCGTTCGCGATCGCCGGCACGCTCACGCTGGTCTTGGTGGTGTGCGTCAGCTACACGGTGTCGACCGGCATCGGCGTGTGGGGCAACAACATCCCCACCGGCTGGGGCCTCGGAATCGTCCACTTCGTGTGGTGGATCGGCATCGGTCACGCGGGCACGTTCATCTCGGCGATCCTGTATCTACTCGAGCAGCGCTGGCGGACGTCGATCAATCGGTTCGCCGAGGCGATGACGCTGTTCGCCGTGATGCAGGCCGCGCTGTTCCCGCTGCTCCACCTCGGCCGGCCGTGGTTCTTCTACTGGCTGTTGCCGTACCCATCGGTGATGGAGGTGTGGCCGCAGGTGCGAAGCGCGTTACCGTGGGACGCGGCGGCGATCACCACGTACTTCACGGTGTCCCTGCTGTTCTGGTACATGGGGCTGATCCCGGATCTGGCGTCGCTGCGCGACCATGCGCCGACGCGCCGCCGGCGATTGATCTATGGAGTATTCGCGCTCGGCTGGCGCGGTGATGCGACCGCGTGGCGCCACTACCGCCTCGCGTATCTGCTGCTCGCCGGCCTCGCGACCCCGCTCGTCGTGTCGGTGCACAGCATCGTGTCGTCGGACTTCGCGATCGGGCTCACACCTGGTTGGCACTCGACGATCTTTCCGCCGTTCTTCGTCGCGGGCGCGATCTTCAGTGGGTTCGCGATGGTGCTCACGTTGATCATTCCGACCCGCGCGGTGTTCCGGATGCAAGACGTGATCACCGCGCGACACCTCGACAACTGCGCCAAGTTGATCCTGGTCACCGGGCTGATCGTGGCCTACGGCTACATCTGCGAGTTCTTCGGCGCGTGGTATTCGAACGACGCCGCCGAGCATTATCAGTACTTCGTCGGCCGGCCGTTCGGGCCGAACAACGCGGTGTTCTGGACGATGATCGCGTGCAACGTGGTCGTGCCGCAGCTGCTGTGGTGGCGGCGGGTTCGGCGCAGCGTTGCCGCGTTGTTCGTGCTGTCGATCCTGGTGAACGTCGGCATGTGGTGCGAGCGGTTCGTGATCATCGTGCAGAGCTTGCAGCGCGAGTTCTTGCCGTCGGCGTGGGGCGACTATTCGCCGACTTGGGTCGACATCGGGATCTTCGTCGGAACGCTCGGGTTCTTCTCGCTGCTGTTCCTGACGTTCCTCCGGTTCGTGCCGTTCATCGCGGTAGCCGAGATGAAGGAGCTCCGCGCCGAGCTCGTGCATGAATCCGCAAGGCCAGGAGGCGGTCACCGATGATCCGGATCTACGCCGAATACGAAGCCGCGTCCGAGCTGCTCGCCGCGATCCACCAGCTGGCGCCCGAGCGACCGGGTCGACTCGAGGCGTTCACGCCATATCCAGTGCCGGGGATCGACGAGGCGCTCGGCGCACCACCATCGCGGTTGTCGATCTCGGTCCTGGTTGCAGGGTTTGGCGCCGCGGCGACGGCGTATGGCCTGCAATGGTTGCTCGATGGCTATCTCTATCCGCTCGACGTCGGGGGACGGCCGCCGCATTTTCCGCTCGCGTTCGTTCCGATCACGTTCGAGATGGGCGTGCTGTTCGCATCGCTGACCGCGGTGGTTGCTGTGTTGGTGGGCGCGCGGCTTGCTCGGCTGTGGCACGCCTCGAGTGAGGTCGACGGGATCGAGTCGAGTACGGGGAATGGCTTCTGGCTCGAGATCGAGCGAACCGATCCGTCGAAGGACGTGTTGGCGATCGAGGCGCTGGTACGCGCGACCAACCCCCGCGTCGTCCGCCGCACGGAGGTGACGTGATGAGCGTGCGCGCGATCATCGTCGTGGGTGCCTTCACGATCCCCGCGTGCAGCTGGGAGCTCGAGCGGATGAACGAGCAGCCGCGCTGCGAGTCGCAGGAAGCGACGGCGTGGTTCCCCGATGGCAACTGCGATCAACCGGCACCCGCCGGGGTGGTGAGCTGGCGCTCGACGTCTGATGTCGCGCCCGATCCGATGCCGACACGGACATCGATCGAACGCGGTCGCGATCGGTTCGAGCGGTTCTGTGCGCCGTGCCACGGTTCGCTGGGCGATGCCCGCTCGGTCGTCGCGCGCGACATGGCGCTGCGACCACCCGCCTCGCTGCACGAGCCGCGGATCCGACAAGCGACCAATCAGCGGCTGTTCGAGGTGATCAGCGACGGCTACGGATTGATGCCGGCCTACCGTGCGACGCTAGCACCGGCTGACCGGTGGGCGATCATTCACTATGTTCGGGTTCTTCAGCGCAGCCAGGCGACGTCGATCAGCGAGCTCACGCCCGAGCTCGCGAAGGAGGGCGAGCGATGGCTTCGCTGACTCCAGGTGACTACCCGATGTTTAGAGCGCGCACTGCGTTGATCGGTGGTGTGGCCGCCGCGGTGCTGGGCCTTGGAGCGACCGCGCTCGCATTGTCGATCGAGCCAGCGCGCGCGCTGCTTGGCTACCTCGCCGCGTACGTCGCGGTGACCACCACGGCCGTCGGCGGGTTGATTCTGTTGATGACCGGGTACGCGACCAACGCGCGCTGGCCGGCAGCGATTCGCCGGGTCCACGAGTCGATGACCGTGGTGTTTCCGGTGCTGGTCGTGCTGTTCGCGCCGATCGCCGCCGGCGTTGGTGATCTGTACGTGTGGGCCGACCCGCAGGCCGCGGTCCCAGCGCACGCGCATGCCGCGATCGGCGCAAAGTCTCGGTGGTTGTCGGAGGCCGCGTTCATCGCGCGCGGGGCGGTGTATCTCGTGCTGGCGCTCGCGGTCGCCGAGTGGTTGCGCCGGCTATCACGCCGGCAAGATCGCGGCGAGCCGAGCGAGGGCGAGGCGGTGCGCGAACGCGCGAGGCTGGTGTCGCTCGGATTGCTCCCCGTGATCGGTCTCGCGATCACGTTCGCCGCGTTCGATTGGGTGATGTCGCTCGATCCGACGTGGTTCTCGTCGATGTTCGGAATCTACGTGTTCGCGGGAGGATTCTCGTCGGCGATCGGGCTGGTTATCGTGCTCGCCTGGCGAGCGCGGGAGACCGAAGTGACCGCAGGAGCGATCACACCGCATCACTTCCACGCGCTTGGCAGGTTGCTGCTCGCGTTCGTCGTGTTCTGGGCATACGCCGCGTACTTCCAAGGTTTCCTGATCCAGATCGCGGATCGGCCATCCGAGGTGACGTTCTATATCGCTCGACTCCGCGGCGGGTGGGGTGGCGTGTTGTGGTTCTCGATCATTGCCCAGTTCGCGCTGCCGTTCGTATTGTTGCTGCCGCGCCGGCTCAAGTTGCGCCCGCGCTACCTCGCGAGCGTTTCGGCGCTGGTGGTGCTCGGTCACCTCGTCGATGTGTATTGGCTGGTGATGCCGTCCGCGCTGCCAGCGTTCGCTCCATCTTGGATCGATCTCGCGCCGCTGATCGGGATCGCAGGCGCCTGCGTGGCGGTGGCTGCATGGCGGCAGCGAGGCGTTCCGTCGGTCACTGCTCGCGATCCGTATCTCGTCGACGCGATCGATTACCAGAGTCCCCTATGATCGAGATCCACCAAGAGCCCGACCGCGTCCCTCGCCGACCCTTGATGGCCGCGTTCATCGTAGTCGTGGTCGCGATCGTGGCGTGCGCCGGGGTCACGGTGTTGCTCGTCGGGCGCCAGCTCGGCCGGATCTCTCACGATGGGTCGATGCCGGCGCCACAGATCGAAACCGGCCTCTACGCGCGTGAAGCTGAGGGCGAGCGGGTCCGGCGTGAAGCGCACCACAGGTTGATGAGTTGGGGCTGGGTCGATCGACGCGCCGGCACGATTCATGTGCCGATCGACGTCGCGGTCGAGCTCTACCTCGCGGAGCCCAGGAGCGTGCCGTGATCGGTGCCCGTAGCTTCGCGATGGCGGTGATCATCGCGGGAAGCCTCGCGCGGCCGAGCTCGGCGCAAGTTGCACCGCGCGCGCTCACCCAGGTGAGCGTCGACGAACGCGTCGGTGCACAGCTGCCGCTCGATACCGCATTTCAAGCGGTCGGCAGGGGCAGCGTGAAGCTCGGGGACGTGATCGATGGTACCAAGCCCGTCGTCTTGGTCTTGGCCTACGCCCGCTGCACGATGTTGTGCAGCTTGGTACTGCGCGGCGTTGCAACCGCCGCGCGGGGGATGTCTCTGGTCCCGGGCGACGACTACCGCCTAGTCGTGATCGGCCTCGATCCGAAGGAGACCATTGATGAGGCGGCGCGCAAACAGGCGGTGTTGCTCGAGCAGCTCGGGCGACCCGGCGAACGCTCGCGCTGGCCGTATCTCGTCGGCACCCGGGCGAACATCGACGCTGTCGCCGCGGCGCTCGGATTTCACTACGCGTGGGACCCGCGAACCGAGCAATACGCGCACGCCGCCGTGATCTTCGTGGTGACTCCGGCCGGACAGGTATCGCGCTATCTGCACGGTGTGCAATACGAGCCTCGCGAGCTCGCCGCTGCGTTACACGACGCCCGCGACGGCCGGCTGATCTCGACCGCCGCCACGGAGCTGCTGCGGTGCTTTCGGTTCGACCCGGCGCTGCGACGCTCCGGTGAACGTGCCGAGCTGGTGCTGCGGATCGGCGGAGCCGTCATCTTCGGGATGCTCGCCGGTCTGATCACGACGCTGGTGATCTGGGAGCGCCGCGCCCGCCGCCGGAGGCCGACGTGAACGAGTTGTTTCGAACCTTACTCGGGCTCCCCGAGCAGGCGTCTTCGGTCGCGCTTGGTATCGACGTCCTCCACTACGTGGTGATCGGGATCTCGATCCTCGGTGCCACCGGTGTCGCGATCGCGGTGGCCGTTTTGCTGTACCGGTTTCGCTGGCGACAGAAGGGACACCCGCAGACTCACCGCGCTCGCGTCCCGGTTTGGGTGGAGGCGATGACGATCTCCGGCCTGCTCGCGATGTTCCTCGTGTTCTGGGTGATCGGATTCCGCCAGTTCGTGGAGCTCCGCACGCCCCCGCGTGACGCGATGCCGATCTACGTGGTCGCGAAGCAGTGGATGTGGACGTTCGCGTACGCCGACGGATCCGCAACCACGAGCGACGTCTATGTGCCGGTCGGCAGGCCGGTGAAGCTGGTGATGACGTCGCGCGACGTGATCCACAGCTTCTACGTTCCCGAGTTCCGGGTCAAACAGGATGTCGTCCCCGGGCAGACCTCGATCATTTGGTTCGAGGCGACCAAACCAGGCCCGCGTGACGTGTTGTGCGCGGAGTACTGCGGTACGGAGCACTCGCGGATGCGCGGCCGCGTGATCGCGCTTGCCGAGGCGGACTACGCGCGGTGGGCGGACTCGCATCGCGCGCCGGGTGATGATCTGGCGAGCGCGGGCGCGCGGATCGCCGCCGATCGCGGCTGCCTGCGATGCCACACCGTCGATGGGACTCCGCACCTCGGGCCGAGCTGGGCCCGACTCTACGGCTCGACGATCACGATGCAGACCGGCGAGCGCGTCCGGGTCGACGAGGCGTACCTCACCGAGTCGATGATGGATCCCGAGCGCCGCGTCCATGCCGGCTTTGCGCCGATCATGCCGACCTATCGCGGCCTGCTCGCAGGTGGTGAGGTCGCTGCGCTCGTCGAATTTATCCGGTCGCTCGCCGAGCGCACGATCGAGTGGTCGCCGCTGCCGGTCGGGACCACGGCCACCTCACCTAGCTTGCCAGCGAGGGCGCAATGACCGAATCGTTCTGGCGTGATGGCCGCGGCGTTCGTGGCTGGCTACTCACCACCGACCACAAGCGGATCGGTGTGATGTTCTTCGTCGGCACCACGCTCGCGCTCGTGCTCGGCGGTGTGTTCGCGCTCGTGTTGCGGCTCGAGCTGCTGACCCCCGACAAGACCATCGTCGACGTGCACACATACAATCAGCTGTTCACCCATCACGGCGTCGTGATGGTGTGGATGTTCCTGATTCCGTCGATCCCCGGAGTGTTCGGAAACTTCTTCGTGCCGATCATGATCGGCGCCAAGGATGTGGCATTTCCACGACTCAACCTCGCTAGCTTCTGGGTCTATGTCGCGGGCTCGGTGATCACGCTCACCGCGCTGATCGCCGGCGGCGTCGATACCGGGTGGACGTTCTACGCGCCCTACAGCACGTCGACGCCGGGCTCGGTGGGCTGGGTGGTCACTGGTGTATTCGTGCTCGGGATCTCGACGATCATGAGCGGGATCAACTTCATCGTCACGGTGCACACGCTGCGCGCGAAGGGGGTCGGGTGGATGCGGTTGCCGCTGTTCGTATGGGCGATCTATGCGACCAGCATCATCCAAGTGCTGGCGACACCAGTGCTCGGGTTGTCACTCGCGCTCGTTGGCATCGATCACGTGTGGGGGCTCGGGTTGTTCGATCCGGAGGCGGGTGGCGATCCGGTGCTGTTTCAGCACTTGTTCTGGTTCTACTCGCACCCTGCGGTCTACATCATGATCCTGCCGGCGATGGGTGTGATCACCGAGGTGGTGTGTACGTTCACGCGCAATCCACCGGTGTCGTATCGGCTGATCTTCGTGTCGTCGCTCGGCATCGCGTTCATCGGGTTCTTGACGTGGGGCCATCACATGTTCGTGACCGGGATGTCGACGTTCGACGCCGGGATCTTCGGCGTGTTGTCGATGATGGTCGCGATCTTCTCGGCGATCAAAGTGTTCACCTGGACCGCGACGCTATACGGAGGACGGATCACGCTCGGTACGCCGATCCTGTACTTCTTCGGGTTCTCGTTCCTGTTCGTGTTCGGCGGGATGTCTGGCGTCGCGGTGGCGACGTCGTCGCTCGACGTGCACTGGCACGACACCTACTTCGTGGTCGCGCACTTTCACTTCATCATGGTGGGGAGCGCGCTGACTGGATATCTCGCGGCGATCCACTACTGGTTCCCCAAGGTCACCGGCCGGGTCTACTCCGAGCGGTGGGGGTTGGTGTCGGCGATGATGGTGACGCTGGGGTTCTTCTTCACGTTCATGCCGCAGTTCTTGCTCGGCAATGCGGGCATGCCGCGGCGCTACTACAGCTATCCCGAGCGCTATCAATGGTTGAACGTGTTATCGACGGCGGGAGCGAGCGTGCTCGCGCTCGGCCTGCTGCTCACCGTCGGCTACCTCGCGGCTGCGCTGATCCGCGGCGGTAAGGCGGGGGCCAATCCATGGGGATCGTCGTCGCCGGAGTGGCAGGTTCCGTCGCCACCACCCCAGCACAACTTCGTGGTGCCTCCCGATCCTAGCCACGGTCCGTACGACTACGACCGGGGGGAGAGCGATGATGAGTGAGGAACCGATCTACGCCGACCGCCGCGCGCGCGAGCATGCGCTGCACCTCGGGATGTGGGTGTTCCTCGGCAGCGAGACGTTGTTGTTCGCGGGACTGTTCGGCCTCTACTCCGCGTATCGCGCCTGGTATCCGGACGCATTTGCCAACGGCGTCGCGCACAACCACGCAGCGATCGGAACCGCCAACACGCTCGTCTTGATCGTATCGAGCTTTCTGGTCGCATGGTCGATCCACGCGCTGCGAGGAGGTCGGCGGCGAGTGTCGATGTTCGCGCTCGCAGGTGCGATCACGTTGGGATTGACGTTTTTGGGCTTGAAGACGCTCGAGTACTCCGAGCACCTAGCGGTCGGCATCGCGCCCGGGGCGTACTACTCGTCGACCGAGGTCACCCAGCCGGGCTCGCAGATGTTCTTCACGCTGTACTTCGTGATGACCGGGCTGCACGCGATCCACGTGATCGCGGGGCTCTCGCTGCTGGTTTGGCTGATCATTCGCGTCGCGCGACACCGCACGACGGCGGAGCACCACGTCGAGCTCGAGCTGAGCGGGCTGTACTGGCATCTCGTCGACGTCGTGTGGATCTTCTTGTGGCCGTTGCTCTACCTCCTCCGGTGAAGCCATGTCTGACCTCGAACACAACAAGGTCGCGAGCACGGGACGCACGCTGGTCGGCGCGCTGGTGCTGCTGGTGGTGCTCACGGTGACCAGCTGGGCGATCCAGCATCTGGACCTGGGCGACTTCGGTACCCCGGCCGCCCTCGCGATCGCGGTGGTCAAGGCGTCGATCGTGGCGATCGCTTTTATGGAGATTGGAGGAGCGTCGCGACCGGCGAGGGTGATGGCGGCGATCACCGTCGTATTTATCGCGCTGTTGTGCGCGGGGACGGTCGCGGACGTGGTGTTGAGGTAGTCGGGATCCGGGTAGTCGGGATCGTGCGGGATCCGGATCGAGCTCAACCTCGCCGTTCCATCCTCGCCGTCGGCGCGAGCATCGCTACCGCTGCGGCGCGCTCCTTCGCCTGGCTCGGCTTGCCATGGTTCGCCGATCGACGGGTCGACTTGCGCGACGGCCGTGCGCTGGACTCCTCGATCGCCGCGGTCGCTCGCGTCGTCTTCGCCAGCCGCGTTCGCCGCGCGAGATGCTCGGCATCGATCGCGTCGATGAACGCCGGTTCGGGCGGCGGCGTTCGCCGCCGGACATGCAGATGATGCTTCTGGCGCATCCGATCGATCGCGACGCCGATCGAGTCGAGCGCGCGTACGAACGCGACGGCGAGCGACTCGTCCTGCTTGCTCGTCTGGATCGACGGCCGTCGCTTGACGTCCACTTTGATCCTGCATTCGGCGTCGACGCCGCCGCGTGGACCATTGACGTCTTCGAACCGCACCGTGACTTGCTCGATCATGCTCCATGCATGACCGATGCGGTGAGCGAGTTGGTGCTCGATGCGATGCCGGAACCCCTCGCCGAGATCGATCTTGGATCGAATCGCGATCCGGAGATCCTCGCCCGTGCGCGCACCGGGCGCAGGGTCGGCATTGGAGGTCGAGACAAAATCACGAACCATCTGGTCAGCGTTCCCCATAATGAAGACCGTACCACCGCACTGACACACCGCACGGAGTTTGACGGCACCACGGACACCGCGGACGGCATGGTCGATGCACCACCGTGAGGTATGGATCCCAACGATTGGGACGTGGTTGATGAAGCGAGCCTCGAGTCATTCCCGGCGAGTGACCCGCCGGGCTGGGGTTCGCATCATGCAGTCTCGTCTATCGAAACCTGTGGCGTTTTGGATACGCCGGTCGAATCTGTGAAGCGAACCTCCCGGTCCTGGCTGTGGTTTGCAGGCGCGGTCGGTGCGGGCATCGTCCTGGGCTGGATCGGCGCGACGAGACACCACCACCACCACCGAAGCCGATAGCCCGCCGCTCCCCGTTTCACCGCATCGCTTGCGGCTGGCCACCGGCGTTCTGGAGCTGCTCCGCCATCTCGGCGTGCATCGCGACGTGCACGCGAGTATCTGCGAGCAGCTTCTTCACGCTCGCGTGTTTGGCGCTGGTGGCGAACTGATTGTCGATTTGATCGAGCACGGCGTTGTGTTGCTTGACCATCGACGCGAGGAACGCGGTGCTGAACCGCGGCCCTTCAAGTGGCACCAACGCAGCGAGATCACGCGCGCTCTGCTGCCGAAAATTGTCGACCGCCGTGGTCTGCCATGGCGTGATCTTCGCAGCCTTCGCGATCCGCATCGTCGCGGCCAGCAGCTTGCCATGATCCTTATGCAAGGTGATCGCGAGCTCGAGTACCTTGGGGCTGAGCGACTCGCTCTCGGCTTGGCTCGCCGCGCGGATCTCGGCGTCATGGATCGCGATCAACTGAGCGAGGATCTCGGCGTCGGTCATCGGCTGCGATGCGTCGACGAAGCCGGGCGGAGCGAGCTTGGGAGCACCAGCTACCGTAGTCACGTCGGCATCGGCGGCGTTGCGGGCCTTGGCCGCCGGGTCGAACTGGAGTGCCGTCACGTAACGCGGTTTGGCGCCGGCCTCGGCTTCGCTGACATACTTCGCGAACGCAGCGCGCGCGGCCGCCGGTGAGGTGTTACGCGCGACGATGTCGTTCGCGAGGTTCAGGGCGAGGACGTTGTGCTCCTCGAGGTCACAGCGCGCAGACAGCTCGCCCGCGGTTCGGTCGAACGAGACGCTCCCGTCGAACGCCGCGAGTGCGCTCGCCTTTGCGGCCGGCACCCGATACGCGATCGTGTGCTCGATGAAGTCCAGGTGCGGTCGGGGAAAGTTGTGGGCCAGCTCGACGTTCGAAACGCTGATCCGCTTGAACGGGCCCTGATCGCGCCACACCAGCGTGTCGTCGGATGCTTCGTTCGGAGCGCCGTATTTTTCGATCATCTGGCGGGCCGCCAGCATCGGTCGCGGCGCCCAGCTCCCGACGACCCGTTCGACGACCGAGCGGTCGACGGTCTTGGCCGGTGCGGCCGGGAGCTTTGGATCATCGGCGGCCGCGACACTCATTCCGAGCGCCATGACCACAACAGCACAGATGAAACGTCGGGACGTGAGCATGTGGACCCCATTTCCAAGGTTGTGGACATGAGGCGATGCATTCCCGAGGCCCGCCTGCGTGTGATCGCGCGAGCGGTGCCGATTCACCGCAGCGGATCACCGCGCGATGGGTCTTCAGGTTCGATCGGTGTGAGGCCGGTGATCGCCGGACCCTCCACGACGCGGCCGTACGGATCGAACCGGGATCCGTGGCACGGACAATCCCAGGTGTGCTCGGCACGATTCCAATGAACCACTCCGCCCATGTGCGGGCACGCCGCGGAGCACTCATGCCGGACGCCGTTGAGGTCCATGTACGTGGCGATCAATCGGAGTCCGCGCCGGACCACCGCGCCTTGGCCGAGCGGGATCGCCTCGGCTGCCCCGACATCTCCACGCTGGAACCATTCGGCGTATTGAGCAGCGACGTTCAGTTGGTTTGTCATGAAGTCGGTCACCGCGCGCAAGCTGCGCCGGGTAGGCGAATACAACTCCGTCCACGGATTCTGGCGGTTCTGGATCAAATCAGTCAGCAGGATGCCGGCGATCGTGCCGTGCGTCATTCCGTGCCCCGAGTCGCCAGTAGCGATGTAGACATTGTCGGCGTCCATCGGATTGCGACCGATGAATCCGAGCCCATCGACCGGCTCGAGGATCTGACCCGACCACAGCCGGTCGACCTCGCCCATCATCGGGAACCGCTGCTGAGCCCACTCGACCAGCCGCGCCCACTTGCGCTCGGGCTGCTGATCCTGACCGGTGCGATGATCCTCACCGCCGACGATCAGCGTGTCGAACTCGTTCCCCTGCTCGATCCGAACGTAGTGATACGGGTCGAGCGTGTCCGAATACAGCGCGAGCGGGATCGAACCGCGTGGGATCCGAGCGGTGATCACGTAGCTGCGATGCGGTGCTTGCTTGGTGTGAATCACCGCGAGGTCATTGACCGGCACGTTGGTCGCGACGATCACGATCGCCGCCGTGATCGTGGGGCCATGGCCCGTCTGAATCCGTGCCAGGTCGCCGCCCCGCACGATGTCGGCGTGGGTTTGGCTATAGATCCGGCCACCTCGCATCTCGATCGCGCGAACCAGGCCATTGGTGTAGGCCAACGGATGAAATTGCGCCTGCTGCCCGAACTTCAGACACGGGCCGGTATCGAATCCGAGCGGCGCCCTCGGCACCCATTCCACGGCTAGTCCAGCGCGCCTGGCCGCAGCCGCTTCGCGCTCGAGGTCGCGCGTCAATTTGTCCGGCGGTACCTCGGGGGGCGTGTAGAGATATTCGTCGAGCCGCGTGAATCCGCAGTCGATCGCCTCGAGTCCGCAGATCGATTCGATCTGATCGATCGCGAACGCGTGGCTCTGCACCGCGGCGCGCGCGCCCGTGCGGCCGTGAAGTTGCTCGAGCCGATGGAACCCATCGTCGAGGACCGCAGAGAGGTGCGCGGTCGTCCGCGCGGTTTGGCCGCCACCTGGCGGCTTGTCGTCGATCACGATCACCGATCGACCCTCGCGCGACAACAGATAGGCGGTGGTCAATCCAGCGATGCCAGCGCCGACGATGCACACCTCGACCGAGACGTCGTGGTCGAGACGTTCGCGTTGCGGCAATTCGGTATCCGCCATCCAAAGCGACGTGGTGTCACCATCTCGAGTGGGCAGCTCCGACGACAGCTCTTGCCGCGCACGTTTTTGCGACCGATCGGCCATGACAAGCTCCTTGGATTACCGATGCTGCGAAACGGGCGGAAACATCCGCCCACCTGGCGTGTGTTGACGGTTCGCCGTTGGCTCGAGCAACTCCTGCTCCGGTGTGAGCTCGACGCCGACGTGGTGGCTAGCGACCAGCCGCCATCCCAGCGCCGCCCCGAACGCGACCAGCACGAGGCCGAGCAACGACAAGATCACCGACGCTCCGACCGCGGGCTCGAGCGAGCTCCACTTTTGCCATTGCAGCACGGCGTTGATCAAGAACACGATCGACGCGCTGACCTGCAGCAACATGTGCTTGAGCCCGGTGATCTTGGCTGGGCTTCCTGTCGGAACCCCGATCGCCCAGTCGATGAAGCCCGGGACCGCAGCGATCAAGGCCGTGATCACGCCGCCGATGTTCGCGACCACGCCGATTCGAAACCACAACGCGTCGCCGCTCGCCCAATAGACGGTGAAGCCGAATAGGGCCGCGGTGTAAAATGCGATCGGAAACGCGACCAGCGCTGGATGGACGGGATGGCCCGCGATCTTCGCCTTGCTGTACATGTCAACCTCCTGAGTGCGAGCCGTGCGGCTACGCCCACTCACCTCGCTGCATTCCTCGTTCCGAGCAGGCGCGCGATGATCGCGGCGCATTGCGCAGGGTTGCAGCTGCGCCGCCGATCGATCTCCGAGAGCTGAGCGCTCGGGCACCATCGACCGGGCGACGCAGTGCGACGCTCGCTACGCAAACGCGAGGGTCAGTCCATCGCGTCGCGAGCGCGTTCCTCGATCGCGTCGAACTCGTCGTTCACGGTCTTCGAGAAGTCTTGCCATTCGCTGTTGGTGCGCGTGTCGATCGTGTCGATCTTGGCGGCCAGCGCGTCACGCCGCGCGCGCAGCTGATTCGCCACGTCCTTGGACGATGCGTCCGTGCGCATCGCGAGGTCGTTGAGCTTCATATCGAGCTTGTTGAGGCGGTCCCTCGCGCTGACCTTGAATTGCTGGCGCGCTTGCGCCAGCTCTTTGGACGCTTGGCCGAGCTCGTTGCCCTGAGCGGCGACGTCACCCTGCTCCTTAGACAGCTCGTTTCGCTTGTCTGCCGCCTCGGCCGCTTCGTCCTGAATGTCCTGACGCTGCTCGTTGACGTTCTCTTGCGCCTTCTGCGCAGAGCGGGACGCTTCGTCCATCTTGTCTTCAGCGTCGGTTTTCTCTCTGCACGCGCCGCACAGTGCGCCTGCTGCGATTAGTGACATCCAGATCTTTGAACGCATAACAAACCTCCGTGACCGAGTAGTGGTGCAACGAGGGTGCCGAACCGCGGATGCTCGAGCGTGCATGTTCGCCAGAGCGCGATCGCACACGTGCGTCGGATGCCGGTTGCTCGGCGGAGTGGGCGACGCGGCTGCTGGATTTGCGCCTGGTGTTGGTTATGCAGGCGGCAAGGGCGGCAACTATTCAGCCGATCCACGCGCGATGCGGTCGAATGACGATCGCTCGACGTCACAGAGCAGCCTCGGGCGCACGCAGCGGAATACGATGGCGCGCGCTGGCGACCGCTACATATCAAGTGCGTCGATGAACCCATTCGCGACGAGCTTCAGCCCGTTCGTTCTGATGCGACGGATGTTCGACGACATGGAACAGCTGATGGGTGTGTTCGGCAATCCAGACCGCTAGACCGAGTCGAGATTTGCAGGACCGCTGATCGCAGGTGAGCGCAAGCTCGAGAGCGAATCCACCCGGGATAACGTCTGGCGGAGCGAGCGGCTGCGCGGGCAATTGCAACGGGTGATTGTGTTGCCCGAGTCGGTGGACGTCGAGTCCGCCGATGCACACCTCGACAACGGCGTTTTGTCGATCCGGCTGCGCGAGCGCGACCAGGGCGGCGCGGCCGCCGGCTGGAGATCAAGCAGGGCGCCGGCGCGCAAAAGCTCGGAACCAAGACCACTGACTGACGGCTGGCGCGCGGTGCAACGATGACAGGCAATGGCGGCACCCGCGCCGGCCTGTTAGCGGGCGCCGCGTGACGCTCGTCGCTGGCTCGCGCCGCGCGCGGTGTGCGCATTCGCGCGGTGAGCGCCGCTGGGACGCGTGCATCGTTTTGATCCCACAGATGGCGGTGACTTGGACCATCTCCGTGTTCGCAGCATTTGCACGGATGATGCATTCGGTAACGTTCCATTCGTTAGCGGTGCCCGGAGGCGACACGGTCGCGTGGAGAGCTCAAATGAGCGATAAAGCCGTCTTACAGGTTGGCACCGAAGCATCTGGCGGGCAGCTAGGCTCGCTTACCCCTCATGGCTTGTTCTCACTCGATCCCGATGCCAAGAACCCAGTCGAACACTCACAACACTTGATCGTGCAGTTCTACGAAGACGAAGACATCCTCTACGACAACGTCTCGCGGTTCCTCGCCGCCGGCCTGCAAGAGGACGAGCCTGCGATCGTGATCGCTACCCAGGGGCACTGCGAAGCATTGCTCACGCGCCTCGCGCAGCTCGACGTCGACGTCGAACGCGCTCGTTCGACGGGTCAGCTCTCGGTGATCGATGCGCGCGAAGCGCTCGTGCAGTTCATGGTCGGCGACTCTCCCGACTGGCAAAAGTTCAGTGACTATCTCGCTGGCGTGATCCATCGCAGCCTCGACGGCCGGTCGGCGCGTCGCGTTCGCGCATGGGGCGAGATGGTCGACTTGTTGTGGCGCGACGGCAATCGCCAAGGCGCCGTTCGCGTCGAGGAGTACTGGAACGATCTGGCTACGCGTTATCCGGCGTCGATCCTGTGCGCCTATGTGATGGCAAACTTCTACAAGATCGCCGACGCCGAGCAAGCGCTCGGCAACAGCGCAGCGCCACTCGCTCACAACGGCAATTCGGAGCGACCGCGCGACGAGATCTCCAAGCTCGAACAGCGCGCGAGAACGCTCGAGACTGAAAATGCCTATCGCAAAGATCTCGAAGTCGCCCTGCGCGAAGCGCTGTCTCGCGAGAAGGCGCTCCGCGAACAAGCCGAGCGCCATGTCCGGCTCAGCGAGATGTTCGCCGACATGCTCGGCCACGATCTCAGGAATCCGCTCGGAACGATCACGATGGGTGCGAACTACCTCGCGCGCGCGAACGCGGGCGACAAGGTCACGCGTACGGCATCGCGGATCGCCAACAGCGCGGATCGAATGTCTCGCATGATCGATCAGCTGCTCGACTTCACGCGGATTCGCGCCGGCAACGGAATCGATCTCGAGCTCAAGCGCACCGATCTCGGTGAGCTGATCGCGCGCGTCAAGACCGAGATGGAGACCACCCACCCACAGACCACGGTCGACGTCCAGTCCAGCGGCGACCTCGTCGGTCAATGGGATGGTGAGCGAGTGTTGCAGGTGCTGAGCAACCTGATCGGTAATGCGATCAGCCATTGCGGCGCGCCTCCGGGTCAAGACAAGCCGTGTCGCGTCGGAGCTCGGATCGATGGCTCGCAGCCGGCGGCGGTAGTGGTCGAGATCCACAACGACAGCGTCATTCCACCTGAGGTGCTACCGGTGATATTCGAGCCGATTCGAGCGGGCGCCAAGCGCGCAAACTCGAAGGGGCTCGGGCTCGGGTTGTACATCACGCGTCAGATCGTGCTCGCGCACGCAGGTTCGGTGGAGGTCAGCTCCCGTGAAGGTGCCGGCACCACGGTGACCATCACGCTTCCGAGATCGCCACCGAGCGCCACCGCGGACCAGCCATGACCCCGCGCAAGGTCGTTGTCATCGTCGACGACGAACCGGGCGTCTGCGAGCTGCTGCAGGATGTGTTCGAGGATCATGGGTACGGGGTGCGGGTGGCGACCGACGGCGAGCAAGCGCTGCGGCTGCTCAGTCAATTGTCGTCGCCGCCGTGCGTGGTCATCCTCGATTTGATCATGCCCGTGATCGATGGTGTCGCGGTCTATCGAGCAATGCAGGCCGACCCGGTGCTCTCGAAGGTCGCGATCGTGATCACGACGTCAGATCCATCGCGCGCCCCGCACGGCGCGCTGATCATGAAGAAGCCGGTCAACCTGGCGCTGCTGATCGACACCGTGAGTAAGTGCTGCGATCAACCGATCGTGAGTCGCCGCGCCTCCACGTCGGAACCTGCCGGCTAACGAGACAGGAAACCCGCGAGCTCCGGGTCAACGGATCCCGCACGCCGCGATGCCGCCCTGGAGTCCCTTGTTGAACGCGGCGGAGCGTTGTTGTGCCGAGCCGTGGGTCCACGTCTCGGGTTGGACGTAGCCTTGGGTCTTGCGCTGGATCGAGTCATCGCCGATCTGCCGTGCGGCGTTGACCGCTTCGTCGAAGTCTCCGACTTCGATCCGGCCGCGGCGATCGGCGTCCCGTCCCCATGCCCCGGCGATGCAGTCAGCCTGGAGCTCGGTCTCGATCGAATTAACTTCGCCGCGTCCGAGCAAGCCGCGCAGGTTCTGGATGTGATGGCCGACCTCGTGAGCGATCACGTACGCTTGCGCGAAATCGCCCGGAGCGCCGAACTCACGGCGGAGCAGTTCGTAGAACGCGAGGTCGATGTAGACCTTACTGTCCCCGGGACAATAGAACGGCCCGACGGCCGCACTGGCCGTGCCGCAGGCCGACCGGATCGAGTTGCGGAACAAGGTCAGCCGCGTCGGCCGGTAGTCGCGAAGTTGACGCGTCCAGGTGTCCTGGATGTCGTCGAGCACGAATCCGACGAACTGCGCGAGCTCGTCGGTGGGACCCGCGGCGGGTTGCCCGCCCGAGCCGCGCGACGCCGAGCTCGGCGGTTGTTCCGGTGGGCTGGTCTGAGTCGAACACATCCCACCGCCGTACATCACGGCGCCGATGATCACGAGCGCCACCAAGATGCCCTTCCAGCCGAATCGACTCGCGATCCCCAGGATCAGTCGAACGGGAAGGGCGCCGCCACCGCCGCTGCCGATCGCTGGACCTTCGGCCCGCCGATCGTCGACGTTGCTGCTTTGATGACCTCGATCCCAACGCATAAGCGGATAGTAGCTTGCGCGCGTTCAAGCGCTGTAGCCAGCTTCGGCAATCCCGCAGGCGATGTCGGCGCTGCCACCGCGTTTGGGGCGCGACTTGAACGTCGTGCCCCATGGTGGCAGCGCCAGATGACGCGCAGCGAGCGGCGTATGGGAGCACGTCCCGAGCGAGAACCGCGGTACGCCCCGAGCTGCCGTTCCGACGGTCGCAGCCGTCGTCTCACCACATCGCGGTGTAACCGACGTTGATACGCAACGTCTGCGACACCGAGAGCAGCGTCAGGTCTTCCATGTCGCCGACCGGGGTGCTTTCCATGCTGTGCGTCGTGTACTCGTACGACAGCGATGGCGTCAGGATGCCCGAACGGCCGACGAGGAAGTTCGCACCGATGCGCGGCGCGACCGCGAGCCCGGTTCCGAGCTCGCTGACGTACGCGGCGCCGACGCCGAGACCGGCGAACGCGAACATCGTGCGGTTGAACGGCAAGTGATAGGACGGCTCGAGCACCGCCGACCACACCGTCGCGTCTTCGTCCTGCGCCTTGACGTTCGAGACGCCGAGGATCGCCGACAGCTCGAGGTTCTCGGCGACGAACCAGCCGATCGAGGGCGACACGTTCACGGTACGGAAATCCGGCGCGATCATCAGGCCGGCAGAGCCACCGAGCTCGAGGACACCGGGGCGGCCATAGCCGACGTTGCCGCCGACGCCTGCTTGCTCGACCACGCCGCCAGGCGGCAGCGTGACATCAGGCGACGCAACGGGCGGAGCCACGTCGTCATCCGAGGTTGGCGCTGGCAGTGCCGGTTGTGGCGTGGGCGGCGCATCCTTGGCCGTGGCCTCGTCGGGCGCGGGCGCGGGCGCCGGTGCCGGGTTGTCCTGTGCCAACGCAGTGGTAGTCGACACCGCCGCAGTCAGCGAGATGGAAACGAGCTTAGTAGTAAGTGCACGCATAAGATCTCCATGTTCCGCGACATGCGGACTAGGCATCAAGTCGACCATTGTGGTCGGCTGTTGCTAGGGACGCTTCAGCAACCGACGTACCAACGCGATTAACCGCGCACGCGTAGCGCAGTTCGCCGAGTTACGGATTCTTCCATCGTGCATGCGCGCTCGGTTGATGCGCGTCCGCTCGTCGTCGGCGAAATCGCTGCGCGTTCAGCAATCGTTACCGGTTCACGGCAGCGAGATCGCTGCGATGCGCGACATGAGAACCAGACGTGCGGTGATGGTGCAGCGGGATCGCGCGATCGAGGCGGTCGTGCGCGCATCGCAAACCTCGACGATCAACCGACCACGTCGGCTCTCGATCGCGATCGCCTTGCACCGGACCTTCGATCTCCACGCGGGGGCATCGCTCACGCGCATCGTGATCGCTGCCCAGCAGGTCCGAGGTCGGCTTCGCTTCGCTATGTAGAGGCCCGCGGACGCGATCGCTGCTGTGTGTCGTTTTGAATCAGCGCGTGCGAGCTAGATCGGCGCGAGGAATGCACACGTGACCATCGCAGCGGAGATCGCTCGCTTGTCGAGAAGCCGATTCGGTTCGGCCTGAAGTCTGGGTTTTCAGGAATTTTCAACACAGCAGACCACCACAACGCCGCCGGTTAGACGTCCCCGCGTCCGCAGTTGGCATTACAACTCGGAGCGCGGAAGAAGGCCGGATAACGTGCGCACGCGCTCGGTGTGACCAAACGGTAGCGCTCGCGCAAGCAACCTCGCGTGGTTCACCGCACACGCGACGGGAACACCGCTTGCTCATGATCGCCCCATGCGAGCGAGGGACATCATGGTCGTGGAGGACGACCCGGACATTCGAGCGGCGCTCGTCGAGATGCTGTCCGAGGAAGGCTACCCCACCCGATCGGCTGCCAATGGTGCGGAGGCCCTCACGGAGCTCGCTCGCGACGTTCCGCAGCTCATCGTCCTCGACCTGATGATGCCGGTCATGGACGGCTGGACGTTCCGCGCTCGTCAGCTTGCGCGGCCCGAATGGGCACAGATTCCGGTGATCGTGATGTCTGCGGTGACCGGCACCGACCATACGGCGAGCCTCGGTGCGGACGCTTATCTTCCCAAGCCAGCGTTTGCGGAACGTGTGCTGGGCGTGATCGGTGCGCTGTACGGACCGGCGACGGCATGTCCGTCATGTGGCCGAGCCGTCATTCAGCGCGGATATCAGACGGCGGCGTTCTGCCGCGAATGCCTCGACGAGTCTACAGACCCTGAACGCGACGTTGGAGGAGAAGACTGATGCGACGTTACGAGAAGACGCCGAGGCTCGAGCACGTGATGAGACGCTTGGAACGAGCGCGCCGCGACGATTCAGCCGATACGTTGACCAACCTGTTGCTCGAGCGCGGCGCCGGTGGCGTCTCGGTCGTCGATGACGATGAACGCGTGGTCGGTATGGTGACGCGTTCGGATCTACTGCGTGCGCGGACCGAAACCGAGCTCGATCGAGCTGTCGACGACGTGATGACCCCATTCGCATTTTCGATGCCGGCTGACGCGCCACTTACCCGCGCTGCTGCGCTGATGGCGCACGAAGGCGTGCATCGGCTGGTAGTCACCGACGGCGATCGCCGGCCCGTCGGCATGGTCACCTCGCTCGACATCATGCGATGGGTAGCGCGCGAGGCTGGGTTCATGGTCGACGACGGCTCCGACTATCTGGAAGCAGCTCAACACCGTCCGGTGATGATCGTCGAGGACGACGCCGACCTGCTGGCGGATTACGAACAGGTGATCCGTGAAGAAGGCTACTCGGTGCTAACCGCGCAAAACGGCGCGGAGGCGATCGCTCGACTTGGCGATGCTCCAGCGCCGGGGTTGATCATCCTCGATCTCAATATGCCCGTCATGGACGGCTGGACGTTCCGCAGCCATCTGCTGCAGGACCCACACAAGGCCCAGATCCCCGTCGTGCTGATGTCGGGGTCGCGAGACCTGACCAACGAGGTGTCGAACCTCGACGTCGATGGATGTCTCAGAAAGCCGGTGTCCCTCAATCAGTTGCTGTTCACAGTCGAACACTATTGCAGGAACTGACCAATGGATTACGAGGACGCCGCTTCCCCGTTTGGGCCCAGTCGTTCGTTCTCACCCGAGCTTCCGCAGCTGTACCTGTCGCAGCTCCTGAGCGTGCTCGACGCGTTTCGACGCGGTGATTTCACCGTTCGCATGCCCAAGGGGCTGTCGGGTATCGCCGGTGAGGTTGCGGCGACGCTCAACGAAGCGATCGGGCATGGCCAACGCTTGAGCACCGAGATCGCGCGACTCAACCAGGAAGTTGGCAAGGCCGGGCGCGTGATCGAGCGCGGCACGATCGGTGACGTCGGCGGCTCGTGGCAGACCTGCATCACCGAGCTCAACGGTTTGCTCGACGATCTAGTGTGGCCAACCGCCGAGGTCGGACGGGTGATCGGTGCGGTTGCGAGTGGTGATCTCGCCCAGACGATGTCGCTCGACATCGATGGCCGGCCACTGCGCGGCGAGTTCCTGCGCAGCGCCAAGGTCGTCAACGGCATGGTCGAGCAGCTCAGCTCGTTCGCCTCCGAGGTGACCCGCGTCGTGCGCGAGGTCGGAAGCGATGGCAAGCTCGGCGGCCAAGCCCAGGTCAGCGGCGTCGCCGGTACGTGGAAGGACCTGACCGACAACGTCAACTCGATGGCGTCGAACCTGACCGCACAGGTTCGCAACATCGCCGAGGTGACGACGGCGGTGGCGCGCGGTGACCTCGGTCGCAAGATCACGGTCGACGTTCGCGGCGAGATCCTCGAGCTCAAGATCACGATCAACACGATGGTCGATCAGCTCAACGCATTCGCATCCGAGGTGACCCGCGTCGCGCGCGAGGTCGGCACCGAGGGCAAGCTCGGCGGTCAAGCGCAGGTCAAAGGCGTCGCCGGCACGTGGAAAGATCTGACCGACAACGTCAACTCGATGGCGTCGAACCTGACCGCCCAGGTGCGCAATATCGCCGAGGTGACCACCGCGGTGGCGCGCGGCGATCTCGGCCGCAAGATCACGGTCGACGTCGCCGGCGAGATCCTCGAGCTCAAAGACACGATCAACACGATGGTCGATCAGCTTCGCGCGTTCGCTGCGGAGGTGACGCGCGTCGCGCGCGAGGTCGGAACCGAAGGCAAGCTCGGTGGTCAGGCTCAAGTCGATGGCGTCGCCGGGGTATGGAAGGACCTGACCGACAACGTCAACTCGATGGCGTCGAACCTGACCGCCCAGGTGCGCAACATCGCCGAGGTGACGACCGCGGTGGCGCGCGGCGAACTCGGCCGCAAGATCACGGTCGACGTCGCGGGCGAGATCCTCGAGCTGTAGAACACGAACAACACGATGGTCGATCAGCTCTACGGGTTCGCCTCCGAGGTGACGCGTGTCGCGCGTGAGGTGGGCACCGAGGGCAAGCTGGGTGGGCAGGCCCAGGTCAAAGGCGTCGCCGGCACCTGGAAGGACCTCACCGACAACGTCAATTCGATGGCGTCGAACCTGACTGCCCAGGTCCGCAACATCGCCGAGGTGACGACCGCGGTCGCGCGCGGTGACCTCGGTCGCAAGATCACGGTCGATGTCGCGGGCGAGATCCTCGAGCTGAAGAACACGATCAACACGATGGTCGATCAGCTCAACGGGTTCGCCTCCGAGGTGACGCGTGTCGCGCGTGAGGTGGGCACCGAGGGCAAGCTCGGTGGTCAAGCTCAAGTCAAAGGTGTTGCCGGCACCTGGAAGGACCTCACCGACAACGTCAACTACATGGCCTCGAACCTCACCGATCAGGTGCGCGGCATCGCCAAGGTGGTGACCGCGGTGGCGCGCGGCGATCTCACGCGCAAGCTGGCGCTCGAGGCGCGCGGCGAGATCGCCGAGCTGGCCGAAACCATCAACGGCATGACCCGCACGTTGGCGACGTTCGCCGAACAGGTCACCACGGTTGCGCGCGAGGTCGGCGTCGAGGGCAAGCTCGGCGGCCAGGCTCACGTGCCGGGAACCGCGGGGACGTGGCGCGACCTGGTCGACAACGTGAACCAGCTCGCCGGCAATCTGACCACGCAGGTCCGCGCGATCGGTGACGTCGCACGCTCGGTGACCAAGGGCGATCTCACGCGATCGATCGACGTCGAAGCGCTCGGCGAGGTCGCGGCGCTCAAGGACAACATCAACGAGATGATCCGCGCGCTGCGCGAGACCACCAAGAAGACCACCGAGCAGGACTGGCTGAAGACCAACCTCGCGCGGTTCACCCGGATGCTGCAGGGGCAGCGCGACCTGGTCACCGTCGCCCGCCAGGTGCTGTCCGAGCTGATTCCGCTGGTCTCGGCGCAGTTCGGCGTGCTGTACATCGCCGACCACGATCGCCCCGGCGAGACCGTGCTCAAGCTGTTGGCGAGCTACGCCGGCGACAGCGCACCGCCGCGATTCCGACTCGGCGAAGGCCTGGTCGGTCAGTGCGCGTTCGAGAAGCGCAAGATCGTGATCGAGAACATGCCGGCGAGCTACATCGAGATCCGCTCGGGTCTCGGCGCCGCTGCACCGCAGACGTTGATCGTGCTTCCGGTGCTGTTCGAGGGACAGGTCAACGCAGTGATCGAGCTGGCGTCGTTCGGACGGTTCAGTGAGATCCACATGACGTTCCTCGATCAGCTCATGGAGAGCATCGGAATCGTCGTAAATACGATCTCGGCGAGCATGCGCACCGAAGCGCTGCTCCAGCAGTCTCAATCGCTGACCACCGAGCTGCGCAAGACCAACGAACAGCTCGAGGAGAAGGCGACGCTGCTCGAGCTCAAGAACAACGAGGTCGAGCTCGCCAAGCGCGAGGTCGAGGACAAGGCCGAACAGCTCACGCTGACCTCGAAATACAAGTCGCAGTTCCTCGCGAACATGTCGCACGAGCTGCGCACCCCGCTCAATAGTCTGCTGATCCTGTCGCGGATGTTGACCGACAACGTCGAGGGCAACCTGACTCAGAAGCAGGTCGAATTTTCGCGCGCGATCCACTCGGCAGGTACCGACCTGCTCGCGCTGATCACCGACATTCTCGACCTGTCGAAGATCGAGTCGGGCACGATCTCGGTCGAGGTCGAGGAGGTCCAGTTCGTCGACCTGCGGGACTACGTCGAACAGAGCTTCCGTCACGTGGCGCTGCAGAAGTCGCTCGGGTTCGCGATCGAGCTCGCGCCGAACCTGCCGCGGTCGATGTCGACCGACGCCAAGCGGCTGCAACAGGTGCTGAAGAACCTGTTGTCCAACGCGTTCAAGTTCACCGAGCGCGGGCAAGTCACGTTGCGGATCGAGCTGGTCAACAGCGGCTGGTCACGCGGGATCCCGACGCTCGATCGGCCGGAACGCGCGATCGCATTCACCGTCGAGGACACCGGGATCGGCATCGCGGAGAACAAGCAGCAGATCATCTTCGACGCGTTTCAGCAGGCCGATGGCACCACCAGCCGCAAATACGGCGGCACGGGCTTGGGGTTGTCGATCAGTCGCGAGCTGACGCGGCTACTCGGTGGCGATATCCAGGTCCACAGCCAGCTCGGCCAAGGTGCAACGTTCACGTTGTACGTGCCGCTGACCCCCACCGATGTGATCCCGGCGGTCCGGCGACCGGACACCAATCCGCCTGCGATGGCGTTGGCGCTCGAGCGCGCCAAGACCCACGAGGTGATCGAAGTCCCCAACGAGGTCCACGTGCTAGTGGTCGGCGATGCCGCCGACCTGCGCGCGATGATCGAGGCGGGACGCCGGCGCGGGTTCCGTGCGATTACCTCGGGACCGGCGCAAGCCGTAGCGATGTGTCAGGTCACCAATCCGACGAGCGTCTACGTCGACCTCGATCTTCCCAATGGCGAAGGTTGGCTGGTGATCGATGAGTTGTGCAACGACAGCGCGACTCGCCACTTACCGATCTTCGTCCGCTGCGACGCGTCAAACGCGAGCCACGCTCGTGGCCTCGGCGCGGTGGAAGTCGTCAACGGCCTCGACAGCGTGCTCGATTCGCTGCAACAGGGCCGGCGGCTGATCCCGAGCTACGTCGGCCTGGTGGCGCACGACGACGTGCTCAACGTGGTCGCGGCCGATCTGCCGACTGTCGTCGAGCTTCGGCGACTCGACACGATCGATGACGTACACGCGGCATCGAGCGATCCGGCTTGCGGATGCATCGTGGTCGACCTCGCAAACGCGGGTGCGATCGCCGCGATGTCGCCGCGGGTTCCAGTGGTCGCGTGGGCGGATCCTGCGCGCCCGACGAGCCAGCGCGAGATCGTTCGGATGTTCTCCGATCCCGCGCTCGTTCATCCGGTGTATTCGCGTGGCGGGCTGCTCGCCGCGACGACCCGATACATGCATGTGCGCGGGACGTCGATGGCGTTCACGTTGCGGGGCGAGCTCGAGCGGTTCTTGAGTACCGCATCGCTCACCGGGACCCGCGTGGCGGTCGTCGACGACGATGTCCGCAACATCTTCGCGATCACCTGCGCGCTCGAGAGCCATGGCGCGACGGTGCTCCACGCCGATGGTGGTCACGACGCGATCGCGCTGGTCGAGCGCGAGCCGGACATCGATCTCGTGCTGATGGACGTGATGATGCCCGAGCTCGATGGCTATGAGGTGATGCGCCGGATTCGCGCACAGGAGCGGTTTCACTCGCTGCCGATCGTGGCGTTGACCGCGCGCGCGATGAAGGCCGACCGCGACAAATGCTTGACCGCTGGCGCGACCGATTACGTCGCAAAACCTGTGAATACCCAGCGGTTGGTCTCGGCGATTCGGGTGTGGAGGCGCCCATGACCGAGCGCGCCGCGAGCGACCGAACGGCGATCAATGATCGGGTGGACATCCTGATCGTCGATGATCGTCCGCAGGACGTGCTCGCGGCGACCGCCGTGCTCGACGATCCGCGCTATCGGATCACCGCGGCCGGCTCGGGATCCGAAGCGCTGCACGCGCTGCTGCGCCACGACTTTGCCGTGATCGTGCTCGACGTTCGGCTCCCCGATATGGATGGCTTCGAGGTCGCCGGCCTGGTTCGCCGGCGCGAGCGTTCGATGCACACGCCGATCGTGTTCGTGACCGGCGAGGCGTCTGATGTCGAGGCGATCTATCGAGGATACGCGGCCGGCGCGATCGACTACCTGTTGAAACCGGTGAGTCCGGATATTCTGCGTGCGAAGATCCGGATCTTCGTCGAGTTGTTCGACAAGGACCGGCGGATCCAGCAGCAAACCCAAGCGTTGCTGGTGGCCGAGCGCGAGCGCCGAGAGCTCGAGCTGACCCAGATCCAGCTCGACAATGCTCGGCACTACCGCAACCTCGCCGATGCGATTCCACACCTGGTGTGGACGACCGATGCGTCGGGCGCGACGATGTATCTCAACAAGCGGTGGAGTGAGACCGCGAAGATCGCGTTCCAGCCGGGCGTGTCGTGGCTCGATGCGATCGTCGGCGAGCACGAGCGCGAGCTGTGTCGAAACGGCATTGCGAGCTCGAATCCGTTCGAGCTCGAATGCGGCGTGCGCTACCCCGATGGCCAGGTCCGCTGGCATCTGTGCCGAGCCGTCCCCGAGCGCGACCCGCGCGGCAACGTGGTTGGTTGGATCGGCACGCTGACCGACATCGCTGACATGCGGCGCGCGATGGCCGCCGCCGAGGCCGCCCAGCGGCGGTCGGACTTCCTCGCAGCTGCGAGCGCCGCGCTATCGACAACCGGCGCGTGGGCGACCGGCGTGCAGGAGCTGCTCGATGCCGCGCGTGAGTCGGTCGCTGATGCGTGCGTCGTCGATCTCACGCTCGATGGTCACCGCCGCGAGGTGCTCGTGGGCGGCGACTCGGCGAAGTTGGCCGAAACCTGGCGCGACTCGATCCGGGCGCATTCCGAGCGGCCCGAGCTGATTCCAGAGGTTGCCAAATCGCGGCTGTCGATGGTGGTCGATGGCACGGCGCTGCAGAGCGCGGTGGTTTCGCCGATCATGTCGGGGTCGCGGGTGCGCGGAACCGTCTGTCTGTTCTCGCGGCTTCCGTCCGACCTCGAAGACCTGACGATGGTGGTCGATCTCGCGGGCCGGATCGGCGGAACGATCGAGCGGGCGTTGCTCTACGAGCAAGCCAATGAAGCGGTGCAAGCGCGCGATGACTTCTTGTCGGTGGCGTCACACGAGCTGCGAACACCACTCTCGGCCTTGCTGGTGCAGCTCGGCAGCGCCGAGCGCAGCTTCGTCGCCCGCGACGAGCGCAGCGAGAAGATCCGCGGCAAGATCTCCGCAGCGTTGCGACATACCAGCCGGCTGACCGGGTTGGTCGATAGTCTGCTCGATGTGTCGCGGCTGGCAGCCCATCGGCTCACGCTGCAACCCGAAGCGTGCGACCTCGGTGATATTGCCGGTGAGGTTGCTGAACGCTTCGGCGACGAGGCGCGGCGCGCCGGTTGTGAGGTTCGGCTCGAGGTGGTGTCGACGCCGGGGCGCTGGGATCGCGTTCGAATCGAGCAAGTCGTGACCAACTTGGTGTCCAACGCGATCAAGTACGGCGCCCATCGACCGATCGACATCACCGTCGAGCGGTCCGCGGTCGCGCGATTGATCGTCCGCGATCATGGCATCGGAATCGCCGAAGAAGATCGCACCAGGATCTTCGATCGGTTCGAGCGGGTCGTTGCGCCGCAACACTACGGCGGGCTCGGGCTCGGCCTCTACATCACGCGCGAGATCGTCGAGGCTCACGGTGGTGAGATCGCAGTCGATGGCAAGCCAGGGGAGGGCACGACGTTCACGGTGTCGTTACCGCTCAACGGGCGTCGGATCGAGAAGGAGTTGGCGTGACTACGGAACGTGGAGTTGTGTTGCTGGTCGACGATGATTATGACGTGCGCGAGGTCTATGCAGAGGCGTTGACCGAGTCGGGCTTCGACGTGGCGACGGCTCCCAACGGCCGCGATGCGTTGCAGTATCTAGAACGCACGAGTCAGGTGCCTTCGGTGATCCTCGTCGATCTGATGATGCCGGTAATGAGTGGCAAGGAGTTTGTCGAGGAGCTTCGCCGTCGCGATGCGTTTCAGAACACGTCGATCGTGGTGATGACCGCGAGCCGAACACTGCCGTCGATCGATGGGACCACGCACCTGTACAAGCCGTTCTCGCTCGAGTCGCTATGTGAAGCCGTGCGCCGGTCGATGACCGCGCACGACCGCGCGATCGCGACGTGATCGGCTACCATCGCCGGATGACACGCTCACCGACCGACGGGCCGCTGACGTTCGAAGAGCTCCAGCTGGCCACACGCAACAAGGGGATGCCGCTCGAGGGGCTGCGATATCCGGTGACGCCGGTGGGGCTGCACTACCTGCTGGTGCACTTCGACATTCCGGCGATCGATCCAGGTTCGTGGCGGCTGCGGGTTGGCGGTCACGTCCGCAAGCCGCTCGAGCTGTCGTTGGAACAACTGCGCGCGCGTCCCCGGATCACGATGCTGGTGACGCTCGAGTGTGCTGGCAACGGCCGCGCGCGCTTGCATCCGCGCCCGATCAGCCAACCGTGGCTGGCCGAAGCCGTCGGCACCGCGGAGTGGACGGGCACCTCGCTGGCCGGCGTGCTCGACGACGCGGGCATCGATCCTGCGGCGGTCGAGCTCGTGTTCACCGGCGCCGATCATGGGATCGAAAAAGGCTACGAGCATGACTACGCGCGCAGCCTGCGAATCGCCGACGCGACGCGTCCCGAGGTCATGCTCGCGTACGAGATGAATGGCCGGCCGCTCGAGCCGCAACACGGCTTCCCGGTGCGGCTGCTGGTGCCGGGGTGGTACGGGATGACCCACGTGAAGTGGTTGGTGCGGATCGACGCGGTGGCGCACCCGTTCGATGGCTACCAGCAAAACGTCGCGTATTGGTACAGGTCGAGCCACGACGATCCCGGCACACCCGTCACGCGGATTCGGCCACGCGCATTGATGATTCCACCGGGATTCCCGGATTTCCTTAGTCGCCATCGCACCGTCGAACGCGGCGCGGTCGAGCTGCGCGGGCGCACGTGGTCAGGTCACGCACCGATCGCGAAGGTCGACGTCGGTGTCGATGGCGTGTGGAGCACCGCCGAGCTCGAGCCGAGTCCAGGTCCATTCGCGTGGCGCGGTTGGTCGTTCACGTGGCAAGCCAGTCCAGGCGACTACGTCCTGCAGTGCCGCGCCAGCGATGCCGACGGCAACGCGCAGCCCAGCGAGCAACCGTGGAACGTGCAGGGCATGGGCAACAACCTGGTGCAGACCGTCAACGTGACGGTTCGCTAGCTGGGCGGATTGGCTGTGGTCTCGATGGCCTAGGCGGCCAGTTTCACTTCTTCTCGAGGCGGATCGTGATCCGATCCTGCGCGACCTTGCTGTAGATCTTTTGGGACGTTGGCTTGTAGCCGGCTTTTTGGAACGTCAGGTTGAGTGGCGTGAAGCCCATGAGCTTCACCGTGGTCGGGCTGGTGCCGGCACGACGACCGGAGATCATGATCGTCGCGCCCGACGGAACGGTGGTGATCGTGAGCGAGTGGGTCGGGCGAATCAACGTGACATCGATCGACGCGGGTTTGGCCTCGGTGGGCGTCGCGAACCGGGTCGCGGTTTGATAGCGGGGATGACTGACGTCGATGCGCCGCTTGGCGCACGGACCAGCCACCGTGAGGGGCGACGGGCCTACCTCCGCGCCGTCGAGCTTCACGATCGAACCGGCCGGCGTGGTGGCGATGTTCATCCGACAAGGGCCGGAGCCGATGACCGGGTTTCCGTTCGGGTCGGTGGCCGCTGCCGACGGCTGCGGATCGGCGCTATTCGGCGCGGGCTCGACGTGTGACGGTGGGCTCGGGGGTTCGGGCACCGCGACCGACGCTGGATTCGGGTTGTCCGCAGTCGCAGCTGGCGGTTGCTCGGCCACGGCCGGCACGGGATCGTTCGAGCCAGCGACCTTCACGATGATGATGATGACCAACAGCACCAGTACCGCCGCAGCGCCACCGATCACCCCCCAACGCTTGAGCGTGGGGTTGTCGAGCGCGGATAGCGAACCGGAGTCTTCGATCGGCGGTACGGGGAACCGCTGGACGCCGGTGGTTCGCACCGGTAGTGGCATCGTTTGGACCGGCAACACGACGTGAGGAAATACCTCGTGATGCGACGAAGACACGCTCGGTTCTTTGGCCGGATCCGGCACCGTCGGAACCGGGCCGGTGCTCAGTGCGTTGCGCGGCACGAGTGGCGGCGGCGGCGGCGCAGGTGGATCGTCGAGATCGATCAACGGATCGAGGTCGCCGCTCGGTCGCATGAAGTTCGCGGTCTCTTCATAGAGGCTGCAATCGATGAACCCTTCGAGCGATTCATCGGACAGGTTCATCAACGGGTTCGCCGGCAAGATGAAGCTCGATCCGGGCGCGCGCGACTCCGCGGGCACGGTCGCGGCGCGGTCATCGGTCGGCACGGTCGGAATCGGGGTCGCGTCCGCGCGTACGACGTCGTACGACTCGCGCGCGGGCGGCGTCGTTGCCGGTCGCTCGTTCAACGGTGACGGGGGCGCTGCCGGTGGCAAATCCGGGGGCGCCGCGAGCGGTCCGGCCGACGCGGCCAGCTTGGCGAGTTCGCCGGGATCTCTTGCGCCCGTCGTTGGCGATCCCTTCGCCGGCGTCGGTGGCCGAGGCGGGCCCGCCACCGATCCTTCGGCGCGAATCGACGCGGGGTCGGTCAGCTTCGAAACCGGCGAGCTCGGCGTGCCGTCGGCGCGCTTGAGCGTGTTCGGCGTGAGCGTTCGCGCCGCGCTAGGCGTGATCGTGCGGGGTGGCTTGAGCGGCGTTTCGACCTCGTTCGAACCGAGCGCCACGACCCGCGCGGTTTGCAACTGCTTGAACACCGGCATGCTCTCGGTGGTCAGTCGGCGAACGCCGAGTCTGACGCCGGGACGTCCGAACCGGTTTGCGGGGGTCGACCACGCTTCGAGCACCACGCAATAGCCTCGAAGCACCGGCGACCCGCTTTCGAGCTGGATCGAAAACGCAGTCTCGAGACCGACCGGCCGAGTGGTCATGGTCGCGACGAAGAACGACGACTCGTCGCAGAACCGATGAAACGTCGCGATGAACTGCTCGACGCTCGCGCACCGAGTGGCGATGCACAGAGCCTTGGTCTTTTGTCCCGACGTGGGGGTGCTCGACGTGGTCATCGCTGCGGACAGAGGAGACGCGCCCGCCGGCGTGCCACGACGGGTAGATGGTCCTTATTGTAGGGGTTGGCCGGCGATCGGAGCCAGCGGGTTCTGCGCCCGGAACGTCGCAGTCGTGATCGCTTCGCATGCTGCAAACGATGTGTTCTTCGTCGCATATGTATGTGACAGCCTCACTGGTCAGGGGCTGTAGATCGCGCATCGAGCTTGTTGAAGGGACTTCGAGCGCGTCTTGGCAGGTACGCGGTTGTCGGCGCTCAACCGCTAGGACCCGAGCGGCGTCCTGCGTTACGAGCTAGGGACGGTGAACCGCCGGACTTCGTCGGCGGTCGTGAAGTCCTCGGCGGTCTCGTTGAGCTTGCTGGTCACGCGCGTGACCTCGCCGAAGCACTCGAACAGAAACGACACCTGTCGTCGTGTGGTCGCGGGCGCGAGCATCGGCTCGTTGGTGATCGTGAGTCGAACGCGATGCGCTTGGCTAAACGTCAGATCGGGAAGCTCGAGGTAGCCGGTCGCATCGTCGGCCACCGAATACACGTCGCGGCCGGTGAACGCGAAGCCGGTGAACGTTCCGGCCGGAATCTCTCCGATCGACGTCCATGCGTCTCCGCGAACGAGTGGGAACCGATAGATCTGAACTGGTGCGGAATAGACGATGAGCGTCTGGCCGATCGTCGGATTCTCGAGCGTCGATGCGACGCCGTGCAGCCACAGGCCGGAGCCGTCCTGCGAATACACCGAATCGAATGCGCCGTCGGTGCTCGAGAACGCGAACTCCGCGCCTGGGAACTTATCGGCATACCAGCGCGACGCGATCGGCAGCGCCGTGACCTCGAGCGGTGTCGTGCCCAGCGAGTCGCTGGCGAACGGCCAGGTCTGCCGGCCGTCGCCATCGACCGCGCCATCGAGATCGACCACCGGATTGGATCCGGCGACCGAGCTCAACACGATCGTGTCGGTATTCGCGAGGTTCGGAAACTCACTCGCATCGATCACTCCGTCGACGTTGGGAACGCACCGCGCCGCCGGCCCGGCGACCTGGCTGGACGGCGGCGTCACGTTGTCGGTACAAGCGAACAGCGCCAGCAGTGAGAATGTTAGTAGCCGCATTAGAACGCGTACCCCAGGAACAGCCGCACAGACTGTGCGGGCTTGGCCGAGATTCCTTGAACGGCATTGTCGAGGCCGGACATCGGAATTAGCACGGCGTGCTCGAGTGCGATCGTGAAGCCGTCATTGGACTCGAACTTCACCGTCGGATCGATCTCGATGCCGAGCGGCGCGTCACCGCTGGGCGTCGAGTTTGCTTGGACGGCCATCGACGCGATCGCGGCGACCTCTGCCGTGAACACACCGGCGCCGAGCGCGCGCGTCCGGTAGTGCACGTGGGGCCGGGCGTAGAACGCGTCGGTGACGGTGCCGATGATCTCGTGAAACAGGATGCGATCGATCCGGAAGTCAGGATGGAACCGGAAGTTGTTCGCGGTGCCATCGGTGATGCCGTTGGCTTGAAGACCATCGAGGTCACCGGGCTGCGCGAGGGTCAGCGACTTAGGAAATGCGCCAAACCCAGGCGCGCTATCGCCGCTCGCGTAGCCAGCGTCGATGCCGCCGCCGATCATTCCATCGCCGCCGACCGCGGTGCGGATGGCGGCGCCGAGCTGTGACGACTTCACCGGCATCGGCAGCAGCACGCCGGGAATCGACGAGAATTGATCGATGCGCGCGCGGATCATCGCCGCCTCGGCCTCGACGACCAACCACGGCGCCGTCATCCGGAACCAGCCATCGACGACGTGAGCGGCGAGTCCGCGCGGAACCTGGACGAACGTGCCGCCCGGGACCGCGATCGAGTCGCGATCCTGAGAGCGATGTGCGTAGTACGCGCCGTATTCGATCGAGGTCTCGTTGGCCTTGATACGGCGCGCGAGTCCATCAGGACCCCAGCTTCGCAGCACCGAGAATCGCAAGGTGCGGGTGTCGTCATCGCGGTCGAGATCGACGCCGCGCCCATCGGCGCGCGAGCCCGAGGGCCCAGTTGCCGCGAGGTCGTACGCGAGCGTCCACGCGTGGCCACCGAGCGACGTGATGAATTGCAGGCTGTCGGCCGAGTCGCCGAAGTTGCAGTCCGCGCAATCGCCGCCGTTGGTGAACAGCCCCATGCCCCAATGGCTGCCGACTCGACCAGCAGCGATCACACCGATCGCGGTACGCGCCTCGCCATATGCGCGCCGGATCAGAAACGAATCCGGCGGTTCTTGCGACAGGGTGGTCGCTGGAATCCCCTCGGGCTTCGATCCAAGTGCGACACCATCGAATAGATCGACGCGGGCGCGGATCGCCAGATACTTGGTCGGCGCGTAGACCGCCAGATCGGTCCGAAGCCGCATGTCAGCATGGGTCAGGGTTTGACCACCCGAGGGCGGAACGAGAAACAGCGGTGCACCCGATGGCGTCAGGCCGTGGTCGAGATCGAAGTTGTGCAGCGCCTCCGAGCGGACGCGCAACATGCCTTCGATCTCGAACAGCCCCGACAAGCTGCGCTCGGTGGGCTCGTCGGCGATCTCGCTGGGACCGGCGTGCGCGAGCGAACCGGTGAGCGCGAGCGTGATGAGGATGGTACGGCGTCGCGTCATGGTGTCGGCTCGGGCGTTGCGGGAGGCGCAGTGGACGTGGGCGGTGGCGCCGGCGCTGTCGGTGGCGCGGGCGCGGGCGCGGGCGCAACGACCGGATCGGGCTCGTCGAGGAACGCCACCAAAGCCGTGGTCGATTGCTGCTTGCTCTCGATCATCGGGAAGTGTCCGGTATCCGGGTAAACGATCAGCTCCGCGTTGGGCAGCTCGGCTGCGAGTCGCTTGCCGAACCCGACCAGCGAGACCCGGTCCTCGCGACCCCACATGATCAGGGTTGGCTGCTCGATCGAGCGATAGCGCTGCTCGAGCGCGGCATAGCGCTGGCCACGGACCACCGCGAGCCCGGCGGCGCGCGCGCCCGGGCGATGCATCGCTTCGCTGACCGCGGTGACCAGCTGATAGTTGATGTAGCGCTTGTCGTGATAGGCGCGAACGATCCAGTCCTCAGGCCGCTCGGTATAGAACAACCGGAACAGCGCTTCGCCGATGAGCGCTGCGCGCGACCACACCACGAACGTCGGCAGCTGGTCCTCGAACGCCCACGCGCTGTACAGCGCAAGCTTGGTCACCCGCGTCGGCTCGGCAAGCGCGAACGCGAGCGCGACCGACGCGCCCCACGAGTGACCGACCACCGATGCGGTCTTGACGCCGCGTGCGTCGAGCAGCGCCTTCACGATCCGGGCTTGCGCGGGTGGCGAGTAGTCGCCCTCGGGCCGATCGGTCCAGCCGAACCCTTTAAGGTCCATCGCGATCACGCGGTGGTTCTTGGCGAGCACCTTGATCACGTCGTCCCAAACCACCAGCGACGATGCGAACCCGTGGATCAACACGACCGCAGGGCCTTCGCCGACGTCGACGTAGTGAACCCGGACCTTGCCACCGTCGACGTCGAGCGCGGCGTACGCGTCCTTCGCCGGCTCGCCCGGCATCGGCCCGGCGTGAAATCCAAGGCAGCCGGCGAGCATGATCGCCGGCACCACAGCTGACCACCTCAAGGCCCGCGTCTCCACGCCTCCGCGGCGTTGGTGAACTCGACCTCAGACTCGTTGTCGTTGGCACGCAACGTCGCCACCGAGCCTAGACACTCGGCGTCGAGCTGGTAGGTCCGCAGGATCGTGTCGACGATGCCGACCGTCCGAGTCACGACGGTGCGCACCCGCAACACGGGGTACGTACCAGCCGGCGTCACCGCATTGCCGGCCGCATCGACCGAAACGTCGAACGTCTCGCTGTAGGCGGCGACGAACCCCGCCGCGAGACCGGACACGTCGGCGAGCTCGGTCCAGCTGTCGTTACTCGCGAGCGGATACCGCTTTACTTCGACGGGAGGATCGTAGGTCAGCTCGGTGCGACCCAGCCCGCCTGCCGGCGACACCACGCCCACGAGCAACAGCGCCGTCGGGGTTGCCTGGTAGACACCGAGCAACGTGCCGTCGGCGTTCAGTCGCGACGCGAACGTCGCGGTGGGGAACGCTTCCGCGAACCAGGTCCCCGCGATCGACTTGGTCTCGAAGTGGACGTCGTGATCGCCGGCCATCGCGGTGGTTAGATCCCACGTCCTGGAGCCGTCCGGGTTCATGGTTCCGGCGGTCGACACCGAGGTCTCGATGCCGACGCGATACGTGGCCATCAGCCCGGCGTCGAGCGGCGCCTCGTCGCGGGTAATCGTGCCGTCGAGGTTTCCGCAGCTCTCGGGCGCATCGGTCGAAGGCGGCGCGTCATCGACGCCACCATCTGCCTCGGTGCTGCTGCAGGTGCCATCGGGCAAGCAAATGCCCGACGCGCAATCGGCGCCGACGCGGCACGCGTTCGAGCCCGCGGGATTGCTGCACGCGGCGGTCAGCGATGCTGCGAATAACCAAACATACGCTCGTGTCTTCATGGGGCTTTCACTCCTGCAATCCGGCGTGCATCGGCCATCTTGGCCTCGAAATCGCCTTGCTGTTCGATCCGCATCCGCTGCGCCTGTGGGGACCCGGCACCGTGCATCGACTCGGTGCGGAACGCGACCGCGGTGGAGCCGATCGTCATGGTCTCGACCAGCCGGAGCGCGCGCCGGCGATCCTCGTCGCTGCCTCGTGCGCCGCTGACGATCTTGCGCAACAGCTCGCCGTATTCGGGATGATCGAAATCCTCGGCGGACGGCAACGTGACCATCAGACCGCCGGCAAGATCCTCGGCGAGCCGCGACATCTCGTACGGAAACCGCGTGACGTTGTGCTTGCACACGTTCGCGAGCAGCGGATCGACCATGTACGTGCCGGCTGCCGTCTTGGTGCACTTGGTCGAGCAGGCGAGACCGCCCGCATGCATGGTCTCGTTCAAGTGGGTCATCTCGACCAACTTGTCGCGGACGTGCGGGACCTTGTCGACGCCGTTCATCTTGGCAACCAGCGCAGCGGCGCCGATGAGTACGTCACCATTGCCTGGCTTGCAACCGCCATAGCTCTGCCGGTGGTAGCCCGCGAACATGTCGACGAGCGGAGCTGCCCATCCGGTCTGTCCGAGCATGAATACGTGGTCCATCGGGACCTCGACGTCCTCGAACAACACGATCGCTTCCTGGCCGCCGTACTTGGCGTTGCCTTGATCGATGTCGCAACCCATCCGGCGGTCGTCGCTCGGCTGGCGGCCGTAGACCATCGTGATGCCCTTGGCGTCGACGGGGATCGCGAACGACACCGCGAACTGAGTCTCGTCGGCCGATAGCGCCCGGCCGGGCATCGCGACGATCATGTGCGAGTTGACGACGCCGGTCTGGTGCATCTTGGCGCCGCGGACGATGATCGAGTCCTTGTTGCGCTCGACGACGCGGAGGTACATCTCGGGCTGCTCGAGCGGCGGCTTCTTGCGATCGCCCTTGGGGTCGGTCATCGCACCGCACAGCATCAAGTCCTCGCGCTGGACGTGCTTGACGAACTCGGTGAACCGCGCGTGAAATGCGGTGCCTTCCTTGGCGTCCATATCGAACGTGGTCGAATACAGCGCGTTGATCGCGTCCATCCCGACGCAGCGCTGAAAGCACGTGCCGGTGTAGCGGCCGAGCGTGCGCTGCATCTGGACCTTCTTCAGCAGATCGTCCGGGCTCTCGAACACATGGGTGAACCGATTGACGCGGTCGTTGATGAACCGCGAGTGTGCGGTGAACAGCTCGCGATGTTCGGGCTCGTGAGCCATCCGATATGACTCGGCGATCGTCCGGATCGACGGTGCGATCAGTGGATGCTCGAGCGGGTTGTCGATCCGCTGGCCGCGCACGAACAGCCGGACGTTCCGAGCCTGCAGGCTCGCGAGGTACTGATCCATCGTCTTCATGACTGCGTGCTCCTGTCCCACAGAGGTTCGATCAGCTGCGAAAAATCGGCCCACACCGCGCGGCGCTTGACCTTGAGGCTCGGCGTGAGATGGCCATCGGCGGTTGTCAGCGTGCGTGGCGCGATCGCGAACGCACGGATCCGCTCGAACGTCGACAGCTGCGCGTTGAGCGCGTCGATGCGCGCGCGCAGCCCGGCCATCACGTCGGCGTCGCTGCTGGTGCGCGAGCGGTCGACCTTGCGTCCGAGCTCGCGCTCGATGGTGTCGAAGTTAGGGACGACCAGACCGGCGATCCCGGAGCGACCGGTTCCGAACAGCACGACGCGCTCGATCCACGGATCTTCGGCGGCGCGCGCTTCGATCGGTTGCGGCGCGACCTTCTTACCGTTCGATAGCACGAGCAGCTCTTTCTTGCGGTCGACGATCTTGAGCTGGCCACCGGGAAGCCACTCGCCGAGATCGCCGGTGTGAAACCAGCCATCGCCGTCGAGCACCTCGTGCGTCGCGGCCGGGTCACGGTAGTAGCCGGCGAACACGCTCGGCCCGCGCGCGAGCACCTCGCCATCGTCGGCGAGCTTGAGCTCGACCGACGGATAGGGAAGCCCGACGCCGTCGACCTCGGGATCATCAGAGCGCTGTAGCGTCAACGTCGGCGAGGTCTCGGTCAGGCCGTAGCCCTCGAGTACGCAGATTCCAGCTTCGCGATAGCGGCGCTTGACGGCCGGTGATAGCGCTGCGCCGCCAGCCAGGCACAGTCGGATCTCGCCACCGAGCCGCGCGTGCAGCTCGTCCGGGCTGTGCGCATCACGCGCCAACCGCTCCAGCAGCGCCGGGACCGTCATCAACAGATGCGGGCGATAGTCGGTAAGCGTGGCTGCAACCTCGGCCGGTGCGGCGAGTCGCGACCGAATGCCCGCGGTCGTGCCGATCACCGCGTCGCCCCAACCGAAGATGTGCGTGAACGGTAGCCACAACACCTCGCGCACCGGATCGGTGCCGAGCAGCGGTGCACAACACGTCATCCAATCGCTGCCGTTGGCAGCGAGATTGGCGTGGCTGAGCATCGCGCCCTTGGGGTTTCCCGTGGTGCCCGACGTGTAGATGATGCAGGCGAGATCGAGCGGCCGAGCGACGCAGTCGTAGCTCGCCGCGGTCAGCGGCGCGGTCGCGGTGACGACGTCGACGATGTCACAGCCGGAGATCTCGAGGCCCGCGCGCGCGAGCTCGCTGCTGCTTGCGAGCAATAGCTTGGCTTGCGAATGGCGCACGATGTAGTCGGCCAGCGCGGCCGAGCTGCCCGCGTGTACGCCGACGAACGCCGCGCCGCACGCCTGGATCGCGAGGGCGGAGGTGATCCAGTCGATGCTGTTCTCGGCGAACAGCGCGACATGATCACCGCGTCCGATCCGGCGGTCGCGCAGGTATTCGACCCGCGCAGCGACGCGAGTCACGACATCGCCCAGCATGTACGAGCGCTGGCGATCGATGAAGCGCACCCGGCTCGGGGCCGCCTTGGCGGCTTCGAGCAGCGCGCGGGGCGCAGGCAGCGCGGCGAGCCTGTGGTGCGCGATATCGGTCATGACTCGGCCTGAAGCTTGATCGCCTTTGGCAGTTCGGATTCGCTTGTTGCGGCCAACTGCTTGGCATCGGCCTGTGCATTCTGTTCCTGCAGCTTCTCGGGCCGGCGCAGCACTAGCATGATCACGAGGCCTGCTTCGCAGATGCCCGCGACCCACAGAATCGAATTGGCGAACGACATGCCACGCTCGTGCAGCACACCGATGATCACGGGGATCAACGCCGCGCAAAACGCTCCCGCCTGATACGTGATGCCTGCGCATAGCGCGCGAATCCTCGCCGGGTAGAGCCCGGTGAGCAGCGCAGGAGTCGTGCCCGACCATCCAACCGAGATCGCGCCGGCCAAGAACGCACCGAGGGTGAGTAGGCTCGCGATCTTGCCGACGAACAACCACAACACCGGGATCCCGAGCAAGGCAGGGACCACGATCGCCGCCGTTACGCTGTAGCGCTTGGCGGCTGCACCACAAACGACGGAGCCGACGAAAAATCCGATGTTGAACAGCAGCGTCAAGATGAACACGTCGCGCGGCGTCATCTTGAATTCGACCTGCAGCATCACCGGGTGGTAGACGATCAACGCGTAATACACGCAGAACCCGAACCCGGCGGTCAGCGAGCTCCAGAACACGTTCTTCAGCAACGTCGGCTGGAGCAGGTCGCGCAGCTTTGCCGTCGTTCCGGCGGCCTTGTGCGCCAACCACTCTTGGCTCTCGGGAACCCAGTAGCGCATCGGCAGCACGACGATGGCCGGGACCGCCGCCATCACGAACAACGCGCGCCAACCCCAGACCGGTGTGACCAACCAGTCGGCGAGCGCGGCGAGGCAATAGCCGATCGCCCAGCTTCCCTGCAGCACGCCCGACGCGATCCGGCGGCTGCGCTCTGGCCAGTTCTCCATCGCGAGCGTGGTTCCCGACGACCACTCGGCTCCCATGCCGAACCCGAACAGCGTGCGGCACAGGATGATCGTTCCGAGCGAGGGTGCGAGGGCGACGAGGCCATCGAAGATCGCGAACCACAGCATCGACAATAGGAATGGCAGCTTGCGCCCCCACTTGTCGGAAGCCCACCCAGCGGCGACGCCGCCGAGCAAGCGCATGAGCAGCGTCAGCGTCACCGAGCCGTGAACGACCAGCGGACTGGCGTCGAACTCCTTGGCGATCGCAGCGGCGACGAACAAATAGATGCAGAAGTCGAAGCTATCGAGCACCCATCCAAACCACGCCGACCCGAACGAGATCCACTGCTGCTTGGTGGGTTCCTTCCACCACGGTTGCGTTGACGTCTGCGTGGTCATGATGCCTCCGATCGACGGGCCGTTCGCGAGGCTGGCGGTTGCGCCTCCAGCCAGATCTTGAATTCGTTGGCTTGCAGCGCGAGCGCGCGGCGCGAGGTCAGCACGCCGACGTGGCCGCTATCGACGCGCAGCACACGCGCGACGCCGGGACGGCAGTGCTCGGCGAGGCCCTCCGCAGCCTCGGGCGGCACGATCGTATCCGCGGTGCCCGAGACAACTAGGACCGGGCAGGCGATTCGATCGGGATGGACCGCCTCGCCGCCGACCACCATCGTGCCGTTGACGAGCGCGTTCCGCTGATACAGCTCGCCGACCCACGATCGGAACACGCCGCGCGACAGCTCGACGTTGTCGTGGTTCCACACCTCGGTCGCGAGGAACTGCTCGACGTAGCTCGGCCGCTCGAACGCGCGCGCGAGCAGCGCGAGCTTGTGCAGCTTGATGCTGGGGCGCAGCCACCAGAACGGCGCATGGACGAGCTCCGCTGGCACGCGATTCCACGCGCTGGTGACCAGATCGATGTCGACGAATCGCGACGACAACCACTGGGTGAACGAACCGCCGCGTTCGAACTGGATCGGCGCGCACACTGTGGCGAGCCGACTGACCCGCTCGGGATAGCGCGACGCCAAGCAGGTGGCGATCGTTCCGCCCATCGAATACCCGACCACCGCGATCGCCTTGACCTTGTGATTGGTCCGGATCCAATCCGTCACCTCAACCACCGGACCGGCGGCGAGCTCGCCGAGCCCGCGATCATCGTCGACCCTCGGTGGCAACCACTCGAGCAAATACACAGGCCGGCCGAACCCTCGAAGCATCCCGACGAACGATTGTTCGGCCTGGAAATCGAGGATGTACCAGCGGTTGATCAGCGACGACACCACGAGAATCGGCTCGCCGCTCGCGCCCTCGGGGTTGATCGCGCGCAGGCGATAGTCGTTGGTCTCGCGAACGATCGTGCACGGCGTCGGCGCGAACGCGGGTTGCTTCGCGTGCTCGAGCGAGCTCGCGAGCTGATGGAGCCGCCGGCTCTCGTCGAGGCCGTAGGGCATCAGTCCTTGCTGCATCGCGAGCGAGCGAGCCGAGCTGATCCACATCGTGCGGACGAACCCGAGGAGCCCCGACGGATAGTCCTCGCCGAGCCCGCCGGGATAGCCGGGTCCACCGCGGAACAGCTCGACCGAGCGCGCGAGACCCCGGAGCTCGGCGGGCATCGCCGCGAGTCCGGCCACCCACGATCGCCACGACTGCGCGAGACCTTCGAGCACGACCTCGTCTTGCAGCTGCTGTTGCGCGGTGCGATTGATCGACGCCTCGGCGCGATCGATGATCTCGGCGAGGCTCGGGAGCTGCCCGTCGGACGTCGTCACGCGGTGCGCTCCTTGGCCGCGGCAGGTTCGCGCAGCATGCCGTGCATGAACACGTCGGCGATCGCGTCGATGGCGTGGCCCTCGCGGACGCCATAGTGCTCGTCGCCGCCGAACACCGTCTCGATCAGGAAGTAGTTGAACAGGTGCATGTAGACCATGACGAACGCCAGCTCGGGCTCGATGCGCAGCACGCCCTGGGTGCGAAGCTCATCGAACCGAGCCTGCAGCTCGCGCTGGCCGAGCAACGCCTTGGGAGCGAGCTGCGACTTGAAGTGTTTGCCCTCGAACTCGAGGACGTCGATGTACCAGAGCATCCAGTACGCGCGGTTGTGGCGGATCACGTGTTGAATCGCGCGCGCGAGCTCGGGGATGTCGTATGGGAACTTGCTCTGGTGGATCACGTCGCGCAGCGCGGTGTCATCCGCGAGCTGGCGGCGCCGGCGCGTCACCACGGCTTCGAACAGCGCGTCCTTGCTCGGATAGTGGCTGTACAGCGCTCCCGCCGTGAACCCCGCCGCGTTCGCGATCTCTCGCGTCGTGGTCGCTGCGTAGCCCTTGCGAATGAAAAGGTCGAGGGCGGTCTCCTCGATCTTTTTATGAATGTTTTGAACGGTTTCGGGATTAAGGCGGGGCATGCGAGGAACCTAAACGAGCGCTCATTTTGCATAGCGACCCCTAGCTGTCAATCCCAAATGTCTGGCGCGCGATCACCGCCGCCGCTCGGCACAGGGCGCTTACACTGCGAGCTAGCCAGGGGGAGTCATGAGCACCGACAAGGAGCAGACGCCGCGCGATCCACGGATCGTCGTGCGACACGAGTACCCATCGATCTCGAAATTCGTCGACGAGTACATCAACAATGTCAGCCGCTCGGGCGCGTTCATTCTGACCCGCAGCCCGCTGCCGATCGGAACCACGATCGACCTCAAGTTCACGATCCATGACGGCGGCGGGCCGATCACGATCGAAGGCGTTGGCGAGGTGGTTCGCAACCAAGTCGAGCCGAGCGGAATGGGCGTGGTCTTCATCATGCTCACGGTCACCTCACTCAACGCGCTCAACAGCCTGCTCACGCGCCGGCTCGACCCCGAAACCTGAGGCCGCGATGCATGCGCTGGATCACGTCGCGGTCTTCCCGATCCGTGGCACGCGTCTCGTCGAGCGCGAGTAACCGCGCGATCTGAGCGGGGCAGTGGTCGGCTGGCGCGTAACCGCTTCACGCGCGCTTCACTGGATTGAAGACCGAGTTCCTGCGAGGCTGGAATCATGAGCAAGCCGAAGCGGGAGCATGTGCCACGTGACCCACGCGTGGTCGTCAGGACGTCTGGGGGACGAACGAACAATGGCGAGCTGAATGACATCAGTCGCACCGGCGCGCTGATCCTCACCGACAAGCCGTTGCCGGTCGGCACGACGATCGATCTCAAGCACGCGCTGCCGGGTGATGAGGCGGGGACGATCGAAGGCGTCGCCGAGGTCGTGCGCAATCACGCGAACCCGGTGGGGATGGGCGTCGTGTTCATCATGTTGACCGACGACTCGCGCAACAAGCTCAAGACGTTTCTCGAGCGGCGACGAAGTTAACGGGTACCGATCCGCGGTGTCGCGCCGACCGCAACAGGCGCTGCCAACGGTGATCACTCGCAGGCCGTGAACTGCCATCGGCGAGCTCATGCCAGCGCACCGCGACATGGTTGCGTTCATGCGCGCTACCAACGAGCGAGTTCGACATCGCGACCGGCTGCATGAACGACGGCTACGTCGAGTTCTGCGTTCTGGAGGCCGATACGGCGCTGCGCGCGACGATTCAATCACTTCAGCCGGGGTTGCTCTGCGGTCCGTGGCACGGTCGCGCAGGCTGCGACAAGACGCAGGGCGAGTTGCTTTGCACCTTTCAAACCGAGTTCCCCGCACAGTGCACGGCGACCGAAGCGATGACACCAGAGACCTGGGCGAACATGTGCAAGATCGCCTCGCTTCCGCCGATCACCGAGATCGTTCACACGTTCTTCGAGTGAGCGCGCCGGCGCCGGCGCGCCAGTAGGCCGAGCACGAGCGGTGCAAGCGCGCCGCTGCCGAGGCCATGGCCGGCACCGCAGCATCCGCCTCCCTCGCCGTCACCGGCGCCATCACCGCCGCCGGTTGGGGGTTGTTTGCACGGTCCGTCGCAGCGCTCGAGGGCGCCGATGTCGATGCCGCTGCCCTGTGGCCGGCCGTTACCCGCGAGGTCGACGTTCGGCGCATCCGTCGTGCTTCCGTGGTCGACCGCAGGCGCCGTTGCGAGCAACGAATAGTCAGCGGTCGCCGGCGCGACGAACAGCTCGCCTTCGCCAGCCGCCATCGAGCTGCCGTCGCCGCCGGTCATCGTCTTCCACGTGTTGAGGTTGATCTGTTGATCGTCGAGCGTGAACGTGCCGGTCACTACATTGAAGTCGGACTCGAAGCCGCTCATGCACGGTCCACACAGATCGACCGCGCCGCGGCTGCCCTTGTGGAGCAGGATGTTGTTGCGCAGCTTGTTGCCGGTGGATGCGTCCTGGATGTTGACCGCCCATCGTGCGTCCGCTGCCATCACGATGGTGTTGTTGATCACCAGGTTGTTGGTAGACGGCGCACCGCCGTCGATCGAATACAGCGAGATCCCCGACGCATGATTGTCGTAGAGCAGATTGTTGCGGATCACCGAATCCGCGACGCCATCGCCGTTGATCCCGGAGCCGCCAGCCGAGCCGTTGTCGTAGATCACGTTGCCTTCGACGAGCGCGCCCGAGATCACGCCATCACCGCCGGCGCTCGCGTCGCCGTTCATGTGGAGGCCATTGGCGTTGTTCCCCCACATGATGTTGTTGCGGACGATCGGACGGTCACCGCTGTTCGACACGTAGATGCCGTGCTCGTCCGCCGATCGCGAGCATTCGTTGTTCTCGATCAGCAGATCGTCGCAGAACCCAGTGATGATGCCCCAGCGACCATTCATGTCCGCCTTGTTGCCGCGGATCGTCACGTGCTCGCAAAGCACCGCGCGGATGCCGGTGCGCGACGCGCCGGTGACCGTGAAGCCCTCGACGGTGACGAACGATGCGCCCTCGAGGTTGATGCCGTCGGGCGTGCTCGGATTGTCGCCGGTGATGTTCGCGCCAGCGTCTCCCTTGAACACGATCCCGGCGGCCTCGGTGCCGCTGGTCTCGAGCTGAAACCCCTGGTAGTCGCCCGGCCGAACGATCACCGTATCGCCCGCCTTCACCTCATCGGCGGCGTGCTGGAGCGATTGCCACGGCGCGGCTTCGGTGCCGGCTGCGTCATCGGAACCATCGGTCGCGACGTAGTAGGTCTCGGCGTTCGACACGGCGGGCGCGAGTGCGACCGCCACCATCCACAGGTGGGCCCTCATCGCCGACCATCGTACGAGGGACCGAAGAAGCGGGACAAGGTTTCTGATCGGAGTTTTCTGCGCGCTACATCGGCGCGCCCTCCGGCGGATCCTGCTGGCGGCGGAATGACTTAGAACAGCAGCGGGGCTTCCACCACGGCGTCGCGTCCTGGGGCAGCGAACCGCAGACCACGCGCGACGGCGCCGAGGCACGAGCCGAACTTGGCTGCCGGGGCGTCGGTTCGCACCGCGGTGATCGTGCCTTTGGGGTCGATCTCGATATGCAGCACGACCTTCACGGATGTCAGCGTCGGATCTTCGCGCTGCGCACGCGCGAAGCATCGCAGAAACGCCGGGCGGCCGGTGTCGAGCGCGCGGGTCACGACTTCGTCGGGCAACCGGATCGGGTTGGTCGGCGAGGGGCGGGTTGGCGGGGGCAGACGCGGCGGAACGACGTCTTCACGCTTCGGAGTCGTGGCGTCGCCGCCGGCAGGCTCCGTCGTGATCGTCGTGTCCTCGCGTGCGATCGGCGAATCGCTCGCTTCGCTCGCGGACGACGGCAGGACCGGATCCTGGGTCTCGGATGTCGAAATCCGATCGAGCGTCCCGATCGCGGCCACCATCGGCGACCGATTGATCTCGCGGCAGCGATGCGTCGCGTGATAGCCGACGACAGCGGACACCGGAAACGCCGAGCCCAGCAACAGCAGTGGTGCACCGGTGTCGCTGGTAACACCAACCGCTGCCGTGGCGACAAGTGCGCCGGTGACCAACGAGTCGACCACCGGCGCGACCCACGATCGAGTGCAGCGCGGCGGAGTGACGACGACGGCTTCTCGCGGCGCTTGAACGACGCTGAACAACGAGCACGCCGGCGCCGTTACTAGCACCACCGCGATCGGCAGCACACCAAAGCACCACCTGCGCAGCAACGATTCAGCTCGCACGCTTCGCCCAGTATGGCATCGCCTGCCGTGGCAAAGGGGATCCGACGGATATCGAGTGGGTGGCCAACTGCGTCGATCAATGCGATGGTGGTCGCCGAAGTGCCGACTAGCTCGTACATCGATGCGCTGCGGTTCACCGAGCGATTCGTTCAGCAGCTCCCAGGTGATCCACGCACCGACAACACGCTACGCCAGGTCCATGGGGCGTGTTATTCGCGCGTTGCACCGGAGCGCGTGCCATCACCGGAGCTGTTGGTGCTGGTTCCGGAGGTTGCCGAGCTGCTCGACCTCAGCGTCGAAGCGGATCCGACGCTCGTCGACGTGCTCGCAGGCAATCGCGTGGTGTCTGGAATGGCGCCGTACGCCGCATGTTACGGCGGACATCAGTTCGGCACGTGGGCCGGTCAGCTCGGCGATGGTCGCGCGATCACGTTGGCCGAGGTCGAGAACCACCGCGGCGAGGTCTGGGAGATCCAGCTCAAAGGCGCCGGACCCACACCATATTCGCGGCGCGCCGATGGCCGTGCCGTGTTGCGTTCGTCACTCCGCGAGCTGGTTTGCAGCGAGGCGATGCATCACCTCGGCGTGCCCACCACGCGCGCGCTGTCGCTGGTGTTGACCGGCCAACCGATCCTTCGCGATCTGCTCTATGACGGCCACCCGGCGTACGAGCCCGGCGCGGTGGTGTGTCGCGTTGCGCCGTCGTTTCTGCGGTTCGGCAGCTTCGAGATCCATAGCTCGCGTGACGATCGAGACACCCTGCGCCAGTTGGTCCGGTTCACGCTCGAGCGGTTCTATCCGCAGCACGTCGCCGGTGACACGCTGGACATCGCAGGGTTCTTCGATGAGGTCATGGAGCGCACCGCCTGGATGGTCGCCGAGTGGATGCGGGTCGGATTCGTTCACGGCGTGATGAACACCGACAACATGTCGATCCTCGGCCTGACCATCGACTACGGGCCATATGGTTGGATCGAACCGTTCGATCCGGACTGGACGCCGAATATCACCGACGCCTCGGGGCGGCGCTATCGGTTCGGTCAGCAGCCGCAGATCGCGCATTGGAATCTCGCACAGCTCGCACGCGCGCTCGCGCCTCTGGTCGATGATCTCGATCCGTTGCGGCAATCGCTCGATCGGTTCGTCACACAAGTTTCGAGTCACCATCGCCACACCACGCTGCGCAAGCTGGGCCTTACCGGTCACCGGACGTTCGCGGCGCAGGACGACGCGTTGCTCGAAGCGCTCGGCGCGCTGCTGATCGAGCTCGAGCTCGACATGACCCTGTGGTTTCGCCGACTAGGCGACGTTCGAAGCGATGGCTCGACGGCCGCGATGATCGACATCCTGCGCGACGCGTTCTACGAGGCCGACACGGCCAGCGGCTCCGGGCGGCTCATGCTGGTCGACTGGCTCAAGCGCTACGCCGCGCGTGTGGCCGCCGAGTCGCTCGGCGATGCAGAGCGGCGCCAGCGGATGATGGCGATCAATCCGCTCTACGTGCCGCGCAACTACATCGTGCAGCGCGTGATCGAAGCGACCGAAGCGGGCGATCGGCGTCAGCTGCCTGAGTTGCTCGACGTGTTGCGCCGGCCGTATGACGAGCAACCCGGTCGCGAAGCGTTCGCGGAGAAGCGGCCCGAATGGGCGCGTCACAAGCCGGGATGCTCGATGCTGTCGTGTAGCTCGTGACGCGCGGCGCGGCGAGCTACTCGGTTCGCTGAATGATGTGAATCCCGAACGACGTCTTTACGACGCCGACCTCGCCGACCTTGAGGCGGAGGGACAGATTCTTGAAGGGCGGGACCAGCCTAGCGGTCGGCGTCACGTCGTAGGACGTGCCGGCCTTCGCCGAGCCCGGATCTTCCGATAGCTCCTTCATCAGATCTTCGATCTTGGCGGACTTCTTCTTGAGCTTCGCCACGGTGTCCTTGACCAGCTTCTCGAGCGCCTTGCGGTCACGCTTCGCGCCGCGTGGATCGCCCGCGTTGGCCGCGTCCCAGCCGAGCAAGATGTGTTTGACCTTTGCTGTTTCGGTCTCCTGGGGACGGGCAAGGATATCCGCGGACTCGAGCGGATCGGGTGGCGGCGCGGGGACACGCTTGACGAGCAACCAGCCGAATGGAGCTTTGTAGAGGCCGGCCTCGCCGAGCTTCAGGCGCCTCGGCAGGTTGGTCAGCGGATCGGCCGGCATGTCCGCGGAAATCTCGACCGGATCGGGCTTCAGCTTACCGCGCGGATCGTCGGAGTACTCCTTGATCATCGCGGTGAGATCAGGCGCGGTGCGCGCCTTCTCGAGCAGCTGCTTGACCAACGTATCCGCATCGGCCTTGGTGCGGCTCTGCGCCGCGGCGGCGCCGGGCGGCGCGATGTCCTTCCATTGGATCACCAGTACTTGGACCCAGTGTGGTCCGGGCTCGACCGGCCGCGCGAGGATGTCCTCGGACTGCAGCGGATCAGGCGGCGGCGGCGGCACGCGAAGCATCACGTGGTAGCCGAACTCGGTCTTCACGATGCCGACCTCGTTCACCTTGAGCCGCAGCGCGAGATTCTTGAACGCAGGGACGAATCCCGAGGTCGCGGTGACCGCGTACGGGTTGCCGCTCTGCATTCCCGGATCTTCACCGTGCTTCTTGACCAGCGCGTCGATCATGTCGGGCCGCGCGCGCAACTGCGACGCGACTTCTTGGGCGAGCTTCGCCGCCTCGTCGTTGGTGCGATTCTTCGCGCGCTCGTCGATTCCGTCGCGCGCTTTGTAGAGCTCGGCCAGATCTTTCCAGCTGATCAAGACATGCTTGACCTGGACCTCGGTGGCGGTCTCGGTGCGCGCGAGGATGTCCTTGCTGTCGATGTCCTTTGCCGGCGGTCCTGCGGTTTGCCCACTACCGGCGGCGCTGCCGCTGCCACCGGAACCAGACGTGTTCGCGCTGTCGTTAGTGGTGCCCTTTTGACAGCCGGACGCGACGGCTACCAGAACAACGAGGTATCGCAGGATGCGCATGCGAGGCGCATCCTAGCCCAGTAGCTCGTCGCGGGGTGGCGCGGCTGAAAAGATGTTCGATGCGCGCGTTCGATGCGCATGTCGCGCATCCTGAGGAGATTCGGCCGCGCGTGCTCGCTAAAACAGGATCGGGGCGCAGGTCGAGACGCCGGCACCGACGATCGAGCGCCCATCGCCAGGCGTCATCGACTCGATGGCGCCGGTCACGCCGTCAACCTGATAGATCGTGGTTTCGGTCTCGGTGCTGCGGCGGAGGAACACCCAGAAGTCTCCGCCCCAGAACGCAAACGCCCACGACGTGCGTACGCCATTTAGGGTGGCGAGTGGGAACGTGGTCATCGGCGAGCCGTTGGCTTTGTCGAGGCGCTCGATCCGTGTGTCTGTCGTGGTCGGAAAGAACGCCCACAGCTCACCCGAGCCGGTGCCGGTGAGCTCCGGCCAGTCGGGGAGCGTCGCGACCATCGTGGTCGCCATGTTGGCGGTATTGATCGTGGCCAGCGTCGACATCGTGCCGGCCGTCGCGTTCGCGCCACCGGCGACGAACAGCGAGTCTTCGGTTCCACCGGCGATGTCGGTGGAGAACCCCATGCCGAATTGGGTCAGCCCGAGCGGCTTCGCCCAGTTCATGTTCGTGCACTGCAAGGTCATCGGATCCACTTGGAACAACTTGCCGTCGTTGAACAGCACCCACGCCGTCGCATCGCGGCCGATCCCCATCGAGAACGGTCGGGCGAATCCAGTGCCGCAGTCGAGCGTGCCGAGCGTGACAAACGTCTTGGTCGACGGATCGAACGTCGACAGCTTGCTCATTTGGTCGAGCACGTAGACCAGCCGGGCAGAGTCTTTGCAGCCGTCGTCGAACGACGCATCGATCGTCGACTCTTGGGCGTCCGGTTTCTCGTTGTCGTTCGGATCGGAACCGTCAGGGCGTCCTGCGGGTCCGCCGCACGCAGCTACGATCGCGATGAACCCGACAACCAGCGAGAGGTCCTTCATCGCGCCGGACGCTACCACAGGGTCGTTCGGGTGCTGAGGAGATTTCCTCACGCCGGTCACTCCCCGCGATCCGTCACGTCTCGGGTACATGCACGCTCACAGGTCCTGACCAATCCGCCGGGACCGCAATGCGACGTTCGCAGTTCGAGACGTTAGAAGATGACGACCGGCGCACAGGTCGAGACGCCTGCGCCTACGATGACGCGACCGCCCGCGGTGCTCTGACCCTTCACCATGCCGGTCGTGCCATCGACCTGGTAGACCGTGGTCGAAGTCTCGAAGCCCTTCATCAGGAAGATCCAGAAGTCGCCGCCCCAGAACGCGAACGCCCAGGCGCCCGGTTGGCCGGCAAGGGTCGGCAGCTGGAACGTCTTGATCCCCGCGCCCGTCGCCTTGTCGAGCTGCATGATCTTCGGCGCCGTGGCATCGGGGAACCAGCCCCACAGCTCGGCGTTACCGGTACCGGTGAGCTCGGGGTTGCCGGTAACCATGCCGATCGAGGTCGCAGACATCGTCTGAGTGTCGAGCTTCGCCATCGTCACGGTGGGGCCCGGGATCAGCCCGCCGCCCGCGACGAACAGCGAGTCAGTGGTACCGGCCGCTGCGTCGGTCGAGAAGCCCATGCCGAAGTGGCTCAGACCCAACGCATGGTTCCAGTTGGTCGCCGTGCACTCCAGGGTCTTGGTGTCGACCTTGAACAACTCACCGGAGTCGTAGAGCACCCACGCGGTCGGTGTGCGATCGATGCCCATCGAGAACGGAACCGCACCGAGCTCGGCCGGACAATCCAGCGTACCGAGCGGCGTGAATGACTTGGTCGATGGCTCGAACGTCGACAGCTGATTGCTGCCGTCGACCACGAACACCAACTTCGCTTCGTCGGAGCATCCGTCGGTGTTGCCGTTGCCATTGGTATTGTCGGCGTCGGGCTCGGTTCCACCGTCGGGCTTGTCACCGGAGCCGTCTGGACGACCACCGGGACCGCAGCCGATCACGAGCGACATTCCAACCATCGAAAGCCAGGTGAGGTTCCTCATCGGGGCGCGACGCTACCACGCGCCTACGAGAGTCAACTCAAAAAAATCCGAGGAGTGATTCGAGCCTGCTCGTCGGGTCCGCGACCCGCTCGGCGGTATCGCTACACCACGCGCCCGATCGCCCGCTCCCGAGCGCTATCGGTGACCGTCGCCGATCACGTCGATCCCGAGCACGGTTCGGCCGAGATTCGGACCCATTTCCCAGGTCCAGCCAGTGTCGTGCGTGATCCAGACCTGACCACCATCACCGGCCGCGTAGCCCGCGCGGTCATCACCCGACCACGGCACGAACATCGTCTTGAGGTCTGCGTTACCGAGGTTCTGCGTGACGACCTGGCCGTCGTATGCGAGCCGGGCGACCAAGCCACCGTCGCCGACCGCGAGTCCTTCGCCGCGATCATCGATGCGTGCATCGACGAGCTGTGTGGAGGCCACGAGATCGAGCGCGCTCCAGGTGTTACCAGCGTCGGCGCTGAGCGACATGCCGGCTCCGACCAGCAGCACTGTATTGCCATCCGGCGAGACCGCGACGGCACGCGCACCATCGACCGTCGCGCGCCGTACTAACGCACCGTTCTCGAACGACCACAGCCCGCCATCGTCACTGACGGCGAGGACCGTTGAACCGCGCTGAGCGGCAGCGACCGAGCGGAACTTGGTGACGCCGTCGCCGAGCTGGGTCCACGTCGCTTCGCCGGTCTCGAACGACGGCACCCCGGTCATGAACACGCCGTCCCCCGCCAGGAACACCGGTCCGTCGTCTTGGGTCGCCGCCGCGTACAGGTCGGCCCGCGCATCGAGCGCGCGCTCGATCCATCGCTCGCCGTTGTCGTTGGTGTACAGCACCGTCCCTCGGGATCCGACGACCCATGCTTCGCCATCCTGACGGCACGCGATCGCGTTGAGGTCCGCCGTGGTTGACAGCTCGTAGTCATCAGCGAAGCCATCCTCGTCGATGTTCGCCATTAAACCCGCGGTGCCTGAGGACCAGCCACTCGGGCCACTCTTCTTCTTGCAGCCGACGATCGCGATGGCAGCAACGAGCAGGATCAAAGCTTTCGTGCGCATAGGTCCCTCCGGGCCGAATGCTAACAGGTGATCGCGGTCGTCATGACGGAAGAAGCGCGCCGATCAACACATCGGCGCGATCGATCGCACGCTGCGCGCGCTTGACGATGTCCGGCGGAGCGAGCCGCCTGCGTGCCGCTGCGGTCACGGTGCGATCGAGCTCGCGGACCGCGATCCACGCTCGATGATGTGCGGTGATTCGCTTGCGACTAGCCGGCGGAGCGGCGAAGCCATCCGCGAGATCGCCACACGCGATCGCGAGCGTGCCGATCATGCCGGTCGCCTCGGGTCGAGCGCGGATCCGGAACGCGAGCTCCGCGATCGGCGGTGCGGCCGCGAGGACAGCGCGAAACGACGGATGATGTTCGAGCGGGTGGGGTGGGCGACGTGTGCGCATGCGAGGCGGTGTTTCAACGCGCGCGCCAGGATCCGTCACCCGCGATCTCGCGCGGTTACCGGCTTCGTTGTCCGTAGCTCGGACAACGCGTCCGAGCCTCGGCGGACGCCGGACAGCTAGCGAACGCGCCGGCGGCGGCGGAGCACGAGCGGCAGCAACAGCGATAGCCCGGACAACGACGCCCCCGCATGGCAGCCGCCGTTGGCGGCGTCACGATCATCCTGGTCACCGTCTGCTTTGCCGTCGGGCTCGTCGACGTAGATCTTGACCGACTTGTCTGCGGTCTGTCCGATCGAGTCCGTTGCAACGATGGTGATCACGTGAGGGCCGAGGACGGCGCCCTTGACCTCGAACTCGAACGGCTCGGCGGTGACCGACTGCGCGATCGCGCCATCGATCATCAGATCCACAGCAATCAGATCCATATCGGCGGCGGTCGCCTTCACCGTGAACGTAGGTCCGACCGTCGCGCCGTGCGCCGGCGCCAGCACTTCTACCGTCGGCGGAGCGTTGACGACCGCGGGGCCGTACAGCGCGGCGATGCCGGCGAAGTCGGACTCGGTGAACGCCATCGTCGTCGACGACCCGCCGCACCACGGGTAGTGCATGATCGACGCGCTGTCATATTCGGTGAGTGCGCGATAGCCGTCGGGCAGTCCTTCCGGACAGATCTGCATCGGCGCGCGAATGTGCTCGTGGCGGAGGCCGAGGATATGGCCGAGCTCGTGGCCAAGCATGTTGGTCAGCGAAACCGGCGACATGAACGTGCGCGGCCAGACGCGGAGCGTACGCTGCGAGCGCGGCATGTTGGGCCAGAATGCGACCGCGTAGTTGCTGCTCGGAATCGGGTTGTAGTTGACGTCGAACACGACGTTCTGGTTCTGCGCGTTGCACCCTGCGCCGTCTTGGTCGGCGAGGTGGATGAACTTGACGTCGGCCGCCTTGTGCCAGCCGTTGTCCGCCGCCTCGGCGAGAGCAGCGACCACCGCGGCTTTGTTCGCGCCGAACGAGCTGCCCACGCAATACGTCAGGTTCTTCTTCTGTGTCGCGTCCCACACCACGTCAGCGCCGTTCTCGGTGTACACGCTGAGCGCGCCGTGCTGCGTGCGCTGCCAGTAGTCGTACAGCCCATCGTCGCCGTACACCGGGATGTCGCCGTCGAGGACGTAGAACCCTGCTGGATCGCGGTGCGCTTGAGCCTCGGCGCGGAACTCCTCGAAGGTTTGTCCGGCCGAGCTGCCCAGATCGGGCGACTCTGCGCACCCGATCAGTCCTGTGATCGAAACCATCGCGACGCCAAGGCGAGTCAACATGACGTGCTCCATGTGCAAGACCGGTCCCTAGGGACGGCACGCCCGAGACCCTGGGCACTACAACCAGTTAGCCGACTCGCTGTAGGGAAATCCGCTGGCTCCCCGACTGCACAGGCAATTCGAGTGACCAGCGAGGTGAAACCGTTTCGGCCGTCCGTTGTCCTCAGGCTATGCGCGCGGTGGTGATCCTGGTGATCCTTGTGATCCTGATGAATACCGTCCGGATCGTCGACGCAAAGTGTAAGTCGCCATCCGTCGCGATGTCGCCAGCGAGCGGGCCGCTGCCGCCCCGTCCGACGCTCTACTTATTCGATGTGGAGCACGTGCCCGAGGGCGAGATCGATGATCGACTCTCGGTCCGGATCGCCGAGCAGCACCAGTTGGTCGAGCTCGACGCGAGCCAAGTGACGAACACCCCTGCATTCAATGTCTACCGCATTGATCTCGGGGAGCTCCCACCAGGCAAGACGCTCACGGTCTCCTGGAACGACCATGTGATTGGCGACTATCAGATCACCGCGGCCGGCCATCCCAACATGGCAGCGATCACGTCCGTAAAAGAGCTTCGTCATCGGTGGTCGTGCTCGCACACCCAAGCGATCAGGGTTGGTGTCGAGGGCAACGCGGCCGCGTTCCAGATCACATGGGAAGACGGAGAGCTCACGGTCGTTCCAGGGGTCATGTGGGGCGGCGAGTCGAATCCAGCAGACGCCTGGTTCGAGCTCGGCTATTCCAGTTGCTTGGGCGCAGCGCTCGATGAGAAGCGTCTGGCGAACCTCCGCGGCTTCACCGTTCATGCACTGTTCGCGGATGGATCGTCGCTGCCGCTCGGAGCCTCCGCTGCGCAGATCGACGACGATCGTGTCCGATTACCGGTAGAGCTGGTCGGGAAGCTGCCCGGCGATTCGCTGAACCAGCGATCACACGTCTCAATGGTCTCCGGCGTCACCAGCGAAGCACTCGCCGCGTGCGTCGCTGCGGCCGGAGCAATCAGCACCCTGATGACCGCGCTGTTACTTCGTTCTCGTCGGCGCCGGCGCAGTCACGCGCCGAGGTTCTAAGCGCTACCGAGGCGAATCAGGAAGCGCACTCTAACTCGCCGCCGACAGATCCTTGGTTAGGTAGCGGTAGTACGTCGAGACGCTGTTCTCGGCGCCGTCAAGGATGCGCTGCTGTGCGCGCGCCCACGGCCAGATCACCGCGCCGTTCGTTAGCCGCATGCCAGGGAACGGTGCGCCGTCAGAGCCGGTGATCTGTCCCCATTCCGCGGAATAGGCGCGTCGCAGGACCTCACCGAGATAACTGCCGAACACCGCGCCGAGCTGGAACGCGCGGTGCTCGTCGAGATTCGCCCGGTCGTGATGGATCTCGTCGAGGATCTCGTCGAGGATCTCGATGCTTGCCTCGCTGTAGTCGAGCGGGGGCGACACCGCCGGCGCGGTCATCTCCACCGCGGCGTTCGCCAGATCCTCCGCCCTCGCCGCGAGCAGTGCATCGGCTTCGAACCGAAGCGTACCCAGCGACGGCTCCGCGCCACTCATAGATACGCGGGGTCGCGGTACTCGCCGAGCTCGGCGCGGAACAGATCACAGATCTCACCGAGCGTGACGTTCTGCTTCACCGCATCGAGGATCGGCGGCATCACGTTCTGGTTGTCGTCCTTGAGCGCGGCGCGCACCGCGGCGAGCGCCGTGGTCGCAGCGGCTGCGTCGCGCTTGGCTCGGAACGCAACCACCTTGGCGATCTGACCGCTCTCCGCCTCGTGATCGATCTTGAGCGTGGGGATGTGATCGCCCTCTCCAGGCGTGACGTATTTGTTCACGCCGACGATCGCGCGGCGCTTGGTATCGACCTCGCGCTGGAACTCGAACGCCGAGCGCGCGATCTCGCGCTGCGGGTAGCCTTCTTCGACGGCTTTCACGATGCCGCCCATCGCGTCGATCTTGTTGATGTAGTCCCACGCCGCGGCCTCGACTTGATCGGTCAAGGTCTCGACGAAGTAGCTGCCGGCCAGCGGATCGACCACGGCCGCGACGCCGCTCTCCTCGTAGATCACTTGCTGCGTCCGAAGCGCGAGCTCGGCGGCCTGTTCGGTCGGCAGCGCGTAGGTCTCGTCGTAGCTGTTGGTGTGCAGCGACTGGGTTCCGCCGAGCACGGCGGCGAGCGCTTGCATCGTGGTGCGGATGACGTTGTTCATCGGCTGCTGCGCCATCAGCGAAACGCCCGCGGTCTGCGCGTGGGTGCGCAGCAACCACGACTTCGGATTCTTCGCACCGAACCGCTCGCGCATGATCTTGGCCCACATCCGGCGGCCGGCGCGGAACTTGGCGATCTCCTCGAAGAAGTCGTTGTGGACGTCCCAGAAGTACGACAGCCGCGGCGCGAACTCGTCGACGTCGAGGCCGGCTTCGATCCCCAGCTGCACGTAGCCGATGCCGTCGGCGATCGTGAACGCGAGCTCCTGGACGCCGGTCGCTCCGGCTTCGCGGATGTGATAGCCGCTGATCGAGATCGTGTTCCACTGCGGCATCGTGCGGGTGCACCACGCCAACATGTCGCGGATGATCCGCATGTGGCCGCGGATCGGTGAGATCCACTCCTTCTGCGCGATGAACTCCTTCAGCATGTCGTTCTGTAGCGTGCCGCGAAGCTTGTCGGGCGACACGCCCTGACGCTCGGCGACCGCCACGTAGAGCGCGAGCAAGACCGCCGCCGGCGCGTTGATCGTCATCGACGTCGACACCTTGTCGAGCGGGATGTCGCCGAACAGCCGCATCATGTCGTCCATCGAAGCGACCGACACGCCCTCGCGACCGACCTCGCCGAGCGAGCGCGCGTGATCCGGGTCGTAGCCCATCAGCGTCGGCATATCGAACGCGGTCGACAATCCGGTCTGGCCGTTGGCGAGCAGGAACTTGAACCGCTGATTCGTATCCTCGGGAGTCCCGAACCCGGCAAACATGCGCATCGTCCACGGCCGGCCGCGATACATCGTCGCGTGAGGGCCGCGCGTGAACGGATAGGAACCCGCATCGCCGAGGTTGGTTTCGTAGCTCCAACCGCGATCCGCGAGATCCTTGGGACCATAGGCGGCCTGGAGCGGGATGCCACTCATGGTGCGGAACTCGTGCTCGGAGGTCTCGGGCTTCTTGACCGGGGCCATATGGGGGGCGGTTTACCACGAGTTCTCGAGAGTTGATGCATCTCCGAGGAACCGCTGAATTTCGCGGCGACCTCGGCGAGGGTGGTGCGTCGCTGCGGTGCCGCAAATGGGGTTGCGTTGGCGCGGCGTCGCGAGGACGATTCCGGTCATGCCCGTCCATCTGCGCGACGTCATCGGCTATCTCGACACCACGCTCGAGATCGACCGGTTCAAGGACTCCGCGCCCAACGGATTGCAAATCGAGGGAGGACTGGAGGTCGACAACGTCGTCACTGGGGTATCGGCCTCCGCCGAGCTGATCAGTCGCGCCGTCGAGCGACACGCTGACTTGATCGTCGTCCATCACGGTTTGGTGTGGGGCCCGGGGCTCACCAAGATCGCCGGGCCGTTGGCGCGCCGGCTCAAGCTGTTGCTCGGCAATGACGTCTCGCTCGCGGCGTATCACCTGCCGCTCGACAAACATCCGCGGCTCGGCAACAACGTCGGGCTCGCCGATGCACTCGGGCTCGGCGCGCAACGCGAGCCATTCGGCGACGTCCGTGGCGTGGCGCTCGGACTCGCGGGCACGTGGCCGACGCCGCTCACCCGCGACGAGGCCATCGCGAGGATCGCCGCAGGTGTGTGCAAGGGCGAGACTCCGCGGTTCGTGTTTCCATATGGACCTTCGGTGGTACGCAAGGTCGGATTGTGCTCGGGCGCGGCGTCCGATCTGCTCGAAGCCGCGGCGAGCAGCGGCTGCGATTTATTCCTGACCGGAGAGCTCGCCGAGCGCGCGGGCGATCTCGCGAAGGAGCTCCAGATCACGCTGGTCGCCGCCGGCCACTACGCCACCGAGGTGTTCGGCGCGATGCGGCTCGCCGACGAGCTACGATTGAAGTTCCCGAGCTTGAACGTGCAGTTTGTCGGCGTGCCCAATCCGCTGTGAACGGAGCGAGCTAAAATGCACCAGCGACGCCAACCGTAACGCCGTGTGAGTCGGCATGGAGCGTGGGTGTTACCTTGGGCGATCTCGCCGGCGCCTCCCCACGAGACAGCACAGCCACATCCACGACGATGGCGCCTACAACGCTGCCGAATCCTGCGACCAGCATCGCGATCGAGGGGCGATCTTCCGGCGGATTGGTCGTCCCTTGTACGAGATGAACGAGGCCGATCGGCACGCCAACTCGAAGCACCACGCTCACCGCGGCGTACAGCGGCCTGCCATGGGCGACGTGAATGAGCGGAGCGCCGAGCGCGTAGATTCCGATTCCGGTTGCCTCGGCGACATCCGATTCGCCGACGGTGGTCACCAGGATCGCGGCGAAATCCGCGGCGATGATGTGATGAGGATACGCGCCTGTCGTAGATGGTTTGTTGCGCGGGGCTACCGGTTGGCCGCTCGGAGCAGCGAGCACCATATTCGCGACCAATACCAATGATAGAGCGATGAACCGATGCATCGCGCGGGCTCACCAGCAAGCACCGGGCCGAGCACACCGCGCGCGGGACGCGATCCCCAACCGATCGCTGACAGGTTCTCGACAGCGAGCTCACCACGGATGCGCGCCAGCGATTCGGCGTTGCGCCAGGACGCCGCTAACCCGCGCGACCGAGACCGAGGATCATGGCGCCGCTGGCGATGAATCCTCGACGCTGTCTGACACGATCGTTGTCGCGCCAAGGCTCCGCGGTTGCGCCAATCGTGTTTACCTCAGAGCGAGCCACCGATACCAAGCATGACGCCGCCGGGCGCTTGCCGGATCGTCGGCGCCCAGGTTCGCGGCTTCGGATTCGAATATCCGCGGGCGATCACGAATGCATCGAACAAGCTCGCGATCGCGGCTCCACCGAGTGTGCCCATGATGAGCTCATCGATGTCACCGTTATCGGCGACGGCGAGGCCGACGAAGGGCATCACCAATCGCAACCCCATGCTGCCGAGCGCACGCCCACCTTGCCCATGTGCAGCGTGGACGCCCGGGGCCGCAAACATATAGCCCGTCACCAACACCGCCATCCCGAGATCATCCTGATCGGAATAGCCGGCGAGGAGTGCCGCCGTGAACGTCAGCCCATCAGCGGCTAGCGTTTGGAGGCCGTACCAGGGATGGTCGTCCGGCTCGTCGTACGCCTTGTGTAGTGGGTGGGTCGCGCCTGGAGGAGTCGCCGCGGCTGCGCTGGTGAACAGCACGACAAGGAGCAGGGGTAGCCATCGCATGACGAGTCCGAACAGCAATTCGCGGACCGCCGATAACTAGCGGCAGCGTGGTGTCGTGATCGTCGAAGATCGATAGGTTTTCGGCGCAGGGCACGCGCCAGCGCCCGTCTGGAAACGCGCGATCACCAAGCGTGCGGCGCACGGCGTGTTAGAACCCGGCGCTGCACAACTCGACTGGCAGGCACGCGCCGGTGTAACAGCCGCCGAGAATGCCGGGTGTGGTTCCTCGGCCGCAGTTGGGTGGCGACTCGCGACACGTGACCTCGCCGCCGCATTGGCCAGGCGGAATGCCTTCGCGAGCGCACATCGAGAATGGCTTCGCGCACGCCGCATCGGTGTTGCACGACTCTATGACGTGCAGCGCGGTGCATTCGTTGCTGCGCGAGCACGTGCTGGCATCAGCGCGGTAGCAATCGACGCTGGCATCGGGCTGCTGATCGAGCGGGAAGCAGCCGAGGAAGTTGGTGAAGCAATCGCCGCCGGTCGCGCACTGCGCGTCATGAACGACTCGACAGCTCGGATCCGCCGCGCATTGGTCCTCACCGAGCTGCTCACAGCGATGCCCGCACTCCGGCCAGCTCGGCACGAACGCGCTGGGAACGTCGAATGGGCACAAACCGCATCCCGAGTCGCATGCGGGTGATGGGCCGCACAGCAGGGTCTCGGGGTTGCGAGCCGGAGCGCCATCGTCGAGGATGCCGCAACTCTCTTCATCGTCGTCTTGCTCGAACACGAACGAGCATGCCGGCAACACGATCGAGATCAGTAACGCGATCGTCGCTAGCCGCTTCATTCATGCCAGCTACAGCAAGCGGTGCGCCACGTGCTGGTGGCGCGAGCACGCGGAGTTGCGGCCGCGAGCATCAAAATTCGCGGCGCAAGCCTGCGCGCGGCTCAACGATTGTCGCGATCGCACGCGCGAACGTGGTTCGCCCTGCGGATCACACGTCCAGTCGAGCGAACGGCGTTCGAACCCAGGGTAGAGTAGCCGCGATGTCTGTCGTGATCGTCGTCGGTGCCCAATGGGGCGATGAGGGCAAAGGCAAGGTGGTGGATCTCTTCACCGAGCGTGCCGATACCGTCGTGCGTTACGGCGGAGGGGCCAACGCCGGGCATACCTTGGTGATCGACGGCCAGAAGCTGGTCACTCACCTGGTGCCTTCCGGTGTCTGCCATCCCGGCAAGAGCTGTGTGCTCGGCGATGGCATGGTGATCGACCCGCACACGCTGCTCGACGAGATCGCGCAGTGCCAGTCACGCGGGCTGCTCGCGCGTGGCGAGCTGCTGATCGGGCTCGGGGCTCACGTGATCCTGCCGTACCACAAGCTGATCGATGGCCTGCGCGAGGATCGCGGGGCCAAGCGCGGCAAGGCCATCGGCACCACGCGGCGTGGCATCGGCCCGGCCTACGAAGCGAAGGCAGCGCGCCGAGGCGTTCGCATGCGTGACCTCGCGCGACCCGAACGCGTGCGCGACTTGGTGCACGCGAACCTCGACGAGCTGATGCCGCTGATCAGCCATCTCGGCGGCACGCCGCCGTCTGACAACGAAGTCGCGACCTGGATCGACGAAGCGCTGTCCGCCGGCGACAAGCTGAGGCCGTACACCGGTGATGCCGGTCGCCATGTCGCGCGCGTGATCGCGGATGGTCGTCACGTGCTGTTCGAGGGCGCGCAGGGCTGCCTGCTCGATCTCGATCACGGCACCTATCCGTATGTTACGTCGTCCTCCACGATCGCTGCCGGCGCTTGCCAGAGCGCGGGCATCGGTCCCACGCAGATCGATGCGGTCGTCGGCATCACCAAGGCGTATGCGACCCGGGTGGGCGAGGGACCATTCCCAACCGAGCTCCACGGCGAGGCCGGCGAGCGGCTTCGCCAGGCGGGGGGCGAGTTCGGCGCTACGACCGGCCGGCCGCGGCGCTGTGGCTGGCTCGATCTTCCTGCGCTGCGGATGGGCGTGAGGTTGTCGGGTATGACCTCACTCGCGCTGACCAAGCTCGATGTGCTCGCAAATCTTGCGGAGGTCTCGGTGTGTGTGGCCTACCACCTCGACGGCAAGGAGCTCGACGAGCCTCCTACGGATCCCGAGGATCTGGTGCGCGCCAAGCCGCTCTATCAGACGTTTCCGGGATGGGGCACGCTCCCGGCGCAGGCGCGCTCGGTAGCTGATCTACCCACAACCGCACGGGCATACGTCGAGACGATCGAGCGAATGGCAGGCGTGGCGTTCTGCTTGGTGTCGGTCGGGCCGGATCGTGCGCAAACGATCAGGCTCGTCGATCCATTTTCATAAGGACGGCCCAGTCCCGGCTAAAGGTCCGGGGCAATTGGCATCCCGCGCGTCGCGGTGTGATACGATTTTTTTCTCCAAGGAGCGCCAGACTCGGGGGTCTGAGCGTTCGAACCCCATAGGCAGGGAACGCCCATGAAGATCGTTTGTGATGCTTGCCAGGCCAAGTACTCGATCTCCGATGACAAGGTCCAAGGCAAGGTCTTCAAGATTCGCTGCAAGAAGTGCAGCAACATCATCGTCGTTCGCGGCGGTGCAGGAGCTGTCGAGCAGGCAGCGGCGCCGGCGCAGGAGAAAGAGACCCGCGTCTACGACTACGGCTACGAGGGCCAAGGCCCGAGTGCCGACGAGGCCGTATGGCACGTCGTGATCAACCAAGATCAGGTCGGCCCGATGACGGCTGCGGAGGTCGAGAAGCGATTCGTCGCAGGCGAGGTGGACGCAGACACCTACGCGTGGCGCGAAGGCTTCGCCGACTGGATGCCGCTATCGCAAGTCGACGCGTTCGCGTCGTTCGCATCCGCGAATGCGGCGACCACGGTGAGCAGCGGCAGTGGTGCAGCGGCGGCTTCGATCTTCGGTAGCGAAGGCCTGGGCAGCAGCGGCTCGTCGGATCTGTTCGGATCATCGTCGGCATCGTCGAGCGCGATGGCTGCGAGCGGTGATGACGATGGCGGCGATCTGTTTGGCAGTAAGCCTGCTGCCTCGCGCGGCGGTGCCGCCAGCGCAGCGGCCGCAGAGGCCAAGCTGCGCGGCGAACGCAACGAGAACTCGGTGCTGTTCTCGCTCAACAACCTCGCCCAGCTCGCGAGTGACAAGCCGGCCCCGAGTGCTGCCGTCACCTCGATGCCGAGCGGACACGCCACGGGCGCCGCGGGTGGCGAGGGCTCAGGTCTCATCGACATTCGATCGATGGCCAACGCCTACCTCGGCAATTCGGGCGCGAGTAGCGCACCTCGCACCGCGGCGGCAGTCGGGACGATCGACGACCTACCGGTGTTTGGTGGCGGTGGCTTCACCGAGCCCGCGGTTCTCGTTCCCACCGCGGCGCGCAGCTCGAATAACAAGATGATGTTCGCGCTGATCGCCAGTGTCGGCGTGCTCGCGATCGCTGCCGTCGTGATGGTGATCGTGTTGCTCAAGGACGACAAGCCGCCGGCGAAGGTCGCGGCGGTGACCCCACCAGGCGAGAAGGATTCTGATTCGAAGGCAGACGCGCCGTCGACGCCAGATTCCCCCGGATCGCCAGGGTCCGCGGCCGAGCCATCAAAGACTGGCAGCGCGGAGACTCCCCCGGCGGCCGACAATACTCCACCCGTTGCCGACAAGACGCCACCGGCCTCGGACAGCGGCAGCAGGACTGCCGACAAATCGGATCGCGACAAGCCGACGCGCGATAAGCCGCATCGCGATCCGACTCCCAGCCGCAGCGGCGGCACGCCCGCCAAGGCCGATCCGCCTCCTGCGAAGGAACCGGCGGCGGCAGGCGGCTGCGACGAGGTCTCGTGCGTGCTCAACAACTACGAAGGCGCGTGCTGTGCGAAGTTCCGCAAGGGTGGCTCGAAGACCGCGAGCGCAAGCAGCAGCAGCAAGGGCGACCTTCCCGACAAGCTCGATCGCGGCATGATTCAGGGCGCCGTCGACAAGGTGAAAGCGCGCGTAATGAGCTGTGGCGATCGGTCGTCAGCGAAGGGCATGGTCAAGGTCTCGGTGAAGGTGAGCCCGGAAGGTCGCGTAAGCAGCGCATCGCCGACTCAGACCCCGGACCCGAGCCTCGGCAATTGCGTGGCCTCGGCGATGAGCAAGGCGAGCTTTCCCAAGACCCAAACGGGCGGCTCGTTCAGCTATCCGTTCACGTTCTAGTGCTCATGTTCTAATTGTGAGCGCGGCTGCGAGATAGCTGGATCTGCTTGGGATTCAGTTCGTGACGTCGATCGTATAGCGGCCACTGCGGTTGCCGCTCGGGCGGCTGGGCGAGTTGCGGCGGGTGCCGTTGCGGGTAGTGATTTCCGCGATCTGGATTGAAGCGATTCCGGCATGAAACGCGCAGTCGGCGGGCACATGCGTTCCCGCCTACTTGCAGTGACTTTGATGTCAGTCCCGTTGTTCGCCGCCTGCGCGGCACCCTCGGACGACGGTGGTCCGACCCCCTTCGACGACGAGTTCCCGGTCTCGGACGACAACGTCAACGAGGGTGCACCGGACAATGACTCGCTGCCAGACGACAATAAGGCGGATGCGACGTATCCGGCGAAGTTTCAAGTCTTCGATCAGACGCCGGTGAAGTCCCAGGGTGGCCGCGGCGTGTGCTCGATCTTTGCGTCGACCGCGCTGGTCGAGAACCTCTACATCAAGGCCGGCATGCCCGTGGCCGATGCTGACTTCTCGGAGCAGTACCTGCAGTGGGCTGTGAAGAACCTCCAGGGCACGTTCGCCGACACCGAGGGTTCGAGCTCGGACGCGAACCTCCGGACGATCGTCCGGTTCGGCACGGTGAAAGAAGCCGAGTGGCTCTACGAGAGTGCTAAGTGGAACGAGTTCAACGATCCGGAATGCACGGGTGGCGAGAACCTTCCGACCAAGTGCTACACCAACGGCGAGCCGCCGGCGTCGGTCGCGCAGGCGCAGAAGTTCAAGCTGCCGACGACCCGGTGGGTGAACACCAACTCGATGAAGGCGCACCTCACGACGCGCGGCACCGGCATCAACATCGGCTTTACGTTCTACTATCAGTCGTGGAACCACCGCCTGTCGACGCTGCCGATCAACGACGGATTGTGGCGCATGGGCGTGGTGACGTATCCGAACCAGGCAGACAAGGACGCTTCGGCGCTGCAGCGCGCAGGCCACGCGATCCAGATCGTCGGCTGGGATGACGACATCGAGTTCGAGATGCGCGACGGCCAGGGCAACCCGATCCTCGATGCCAACGGCGTTCCGAAGAAGGAGAAGGGGTTCTGGATCTTCAAGAACTCGTGGGGCACCGAGAGCTTTGGCGTCGATCACCCGAGCGGTCCCGGTTATGGCTACCTCTCGTACAAGTACGCCCGCGAGTACGGCTCGGCGGTCACCGCGGACATCCCGGTGCTCGCGGTGGCCGAGGTCTGTGATGACGCGAGCGGCGTCGACGAGGATGGCGACGGCGCGGCGAACTGCGCGGATAGCGATTGCGCGGCGTTCCCGGCGTGCGGTGGCTCGGGCACGACGCGCGAATACGGCGCGTCGCCGGCGGTCGCGATTCCCGATAACGATCCGGTCGGCGCGGTGAGCACGATCGAGGTCGGCGACAGCGGCAACATCATCGGCGACGTCAAGGTCAGCGTCGACATCACCCACAGCTATCGCGGCGATCTGAAGATCACGCTGACCAAGGACAGCTTCTCGCAGCTGATCTACGACCGCACCGGCGGTGGTCAAGACGACCTGGTCGAGACCTTCTCGGTCCCCGGCATCACCGGCTCGGTGACCGGTAACTGGCAGCTCAAGGTCGAGGACACTGCGGGCTCGGATTTCGGCACGCTGAACAGCTGGAAGCTCCAGGTCGTCACGAACTAGGCAGCTCAAGCTCGTGAGTACCAACGGCGCCTATTCGGGCGCTGTTTTCGTTTCGGCGGGTAGCGGGCTAGGCTGAGCGCGTGTTGTTCGAGCAGGTCGCCACAGCCAGCGCGCAGATCGCCCAGGTCTCGTCGCGCAAGCGCAAGGTCGAGCTGATCGCCGAGGCGTTGCGTGCCGCGCCGTCCGGCGAGCGCAAGATCGCCGCGCGCTACCTATCAGGCATCGTCGGCTACAAGCTAGGGATCGGGTACGCCACGGTGGCCGAGCTACGCGAGCGCGTGGCGCCTGCCGGAGCCGCGCAGTTATCATTGACGGAAGTCGATCAACGGTTCGCGGCGATCGCCGAGCTGGCGGGCTCGGGCTCCGGGCGCGCGCGCAAGGACGGATTCGGCGCGCTGCTCGCGACCGGCGTCGCGAGCGAGCAGCAGTTCGCGTGTGCGCTGGTGATCGGCGAGCTGCGGCAAGGTGCGCTCGATGCATTGGTCGTCGATGGGCTCGCGCTCGCAACCGGCGTTCCCGCGGCCGACGTCCGGCGGGCTTACATGCTCGCCGGTGAGATCGGCGTCGTGGCCGAGGCGGTGTTGGCCGACGGAGCCGCCGGATTGGCGGCGTTCGGCCTGACGCTGTTTCGCCCAGTGCTCCCGATGTTGGCGCAGACCGCGGAGACCGCCGGTGAAGCGCTTGCGAACCTCGGCGGCGAGGCCGCGCTCGAGCTCAAGCTCGACGGATTTCGAGTGCAGATTCACCGCGAGGACGACCACGTCCGGATCTACTCGCGCAACCTCAACGACGTCACCTCGAGCGCGTCCGAGTTGGTCGCGATGGCGCGCGCGTTCCCGGCGCGCAGCTTCATCGTCGACGGTGAGGCGATCGCATTCGGCGACGGCGGCCGACCACTGCCGTTTCAGGACACGATGGGGCGGCAGCGCGGCCTGTCGTTGTCGCTGTTCGACGCGCTGCGGATCGACGATCAGACGCTACTCGCCGAGCCCGCGCGCCAGCGGTTCGCCGCCCTCGCCGCATTGTCACCGGCGCATGCGGTCCCGCGGCTGGTGACCGCCGATCCGGAAGCCGCGAAGGCGTTCTACGATCAGGCGATCGCCGGGGGCCACGAAGGGGTGATGGCCAAAGCGCTCGACGCGCCGTACGACGCGGGCAGCCGTGGCGCGGCGTGGCTGAAGATCAAGCGGGTGCGCCGGCTCGATCTGGTCGTGCTCGCGGCCGAGTGGGGCTCGGGCCGACGGCGCGGCTGGCTCTCGAATCTACATCTCGGCGCGCGCGACCCAGCGGGCGGATTCGTGATGCTCGGCAAGACGTTCAAAGGGATGACCGACGAAGTTCTCGCGTGGCAAACCACGGCACTGCTCGCGCGCGAGGTCGATCGCGAGGATCACATCGTCTACGTCCGCCCCGAGCTGGTCGTCGAGATCGCGTTCAACGAGACCCAGCGATCGACGCGCTATCCCGGCGGCCTCGCCCTGAGGTTCGCTCGCCTGGTGCGCTATCGCGAAGATAAGACGGCGGCCGAGGCCGACACGATCGACGCGGTGCGTGCCATCGCGATCGCCGACGGTGTCCTTGCGTGAGCGGCCACTGAGCGAAGAAAATTACCAAGACCGCAGGAGAGGACGCCAGGACCACCAATGGAGGTTCGCTCGCGCGCAAGCGCGCATGAAGAATTCGTTATCCGATCTTTGCGGTCTCTGCGGCTTCGCGCTTCCGTGTCTTCGGTCACACCGTCGCGGCGCTGCGGATCTTGCCGAGCAGAGGAGCTTTTGCGGTGGCCGGCAAGAACGAGGCGCGCGCGGCGTTCTCGGCACACCGGAGGATCTCTTCGGGGCTGAGGTCTAGCGCCGCGGCGGTCGCGCGGTAGTTGTCGGCGAGGTAGCCGCCGAAATACGCGGGGTCGTCGGAGTTGATCGTCACCGCGACGCCCTTGCGAAGCAGCTTGGCGAAGTTGTGCTGCTTCAAGTCGTTGACCACACACAGCTTCAAGTTCGACAGCGGACACACGGTCAGTGGAATGTTCTCGCGCACGAGCCGATCGACGAGCGCGGCGTCTTCGTCACATCGCACGCCGTGGTCGATTCGCTCGACCTTCAACAGATCGAGCGCCTCGCGGATGTACGCGGCTGGGCCTTCTTCGCCGGCATGGGCGACCGGCCGAAGCCCGAGGCTTCGCGCCTTCGCGAACACGCGCTGGAACTTGCTCGGCGGGTTGCCGCGCTCACCAGAGTCCAGGCCGACCCCGACGAATTCGCTGCGAAACGGCAGCGCCGCGTCGAGCGTGGCGAGCGCATCGTCCTCGGACAGATGGCGCAAGAAGCACAGGATCAGCTCCGAGCTGATGCCGTAGCGACGATGCGCGTCCTCCATCGCGTCGCGCAGCCCCGCGAACACGACCTCCATCGGAATACCGCGCTGGGTATGGGTCTGCGGATCGAAGAACAGCTCGGCGTGGACGACGTTGTCGGCATGGGCTCGGGTGAAATACGCCATCGCGAGCGCGTAGAAATCGCGGCGATCGCGAAGCACGTTGCAGCCCGCGTAGTACAGGTCGAGGAACGACTGGAGGTCGTGAAACGAGTAGGCCGCCCGGACCGCGTCTACCGAGGCATACGGGAGCTTGACGCCGTGCTTGTTGGCCAAGCTGAACATCATCTCCGGCTCGAGCGTGCCCTCGATATGAAGATGGAGCTCGACTTTGGGAAGCCGGCGGATCAAGCGTTCGCGGTCGACATCGATCGGCATAGCGGCAAGATACCGAAACGTAAGTGTCGCTGACAGTTACCAAGAGCGCGCTCTAGCCTTGCCGAGCGGAGGCGCGGCGGCTACCGTCGCCGGCTCCATGACCGACGACACCGCTCCCGGCGGCGCTCCCGTCGCCTTCGATCCTGTTCCTACTGTCGCAGCGATGCTCGGCCTCGCGCCTGGCGCCGTCGCCGCGGTGATCGCGATGCTCGATGACGGCAACACCGTCCCGTTCATCGCGCGCTACCGCAAGGAGCGGACCGGCGGCCTCGATGAAGTTCAATTGCGCGCGATCGAGGACAAGCGCACATATGTCGTGGAGCTCGAGACCCGCCGCGCGGCGATCCTTGCCTCGGTGGCGGAGCAGGGCAAGCTCACGCCCGAGCTCGAGGCCAAGCTGAAGGCGACCGACAGCAAGTCGGAGCTCGAAGACCTCTACGCTCCGTATCGCCCGCGCCGCAAGACCCGCGCATCGATCGCGCGTGAAAAGGGTCTCGAGCCGCTCGCCCAGCGCATCCTCGCGCAGGGCAGCGATGGCGATCCGGCAACCGAAGCGGCTGGGTTCGTCAACGATACCGTCGAGTCCGCGGACGCTGCGCTCGCCGGCGCGCGCGACATCGTGGCCGAGCAGCTCGCCGATTCCGCCGACGTGCGCGCCTACGTGCGCCGAGAATACGCCGAGCACGGCCAGCTCACCTCGACAGTGGTACCGGGCAAGGACAACGAGCCGACCAAGTTCGAGCAGTACTACCAGTTCAGCGAGGCCGTGAAGGCGATCCCGTCCCATCGGTTCTTGGCGATTCGCCGCGGCGAGGCCGAGGGCGTGTTGCGTGCGTTCGTCGCGATCGACGCCGAGAAGCTCGGCGCCGGGATCGAGCGGCTCGCCAAGCTCGACGCGAGCTCGCCGTGGGCCGCACAGCTGCGGCTCGCGATCGGCGATGCGATCAAGCGACTGCTAGGTCCGAGCGTCGAGAACGACGTGCGTGCCGAGCTCAAGCAGCGCTCGGACGGCGCCGCAGTCGACATCTTCGCCGGCAACCTCCGCAACCTCATGCTGGCATCGCCGCTCGGCTCTGCGGCGGTGATCGGCGTCGATCCGGGGCTGCGCACCGGCTGCAAGTGCGCGGCGATCGACGCGACCGGAAAGTTCCTCGGCACGATCACGATCTTCTTGTCGCAGGGCGATGCTCAGCTCGCGAAGGCGAAGGATGATTTCCTCGCGTTCGTGCGCACGCATCAGCCGCGTGCGATCGGCGTCGGCAATGGCACCGGCGGTCGCGAAGCGGAGGCGTTCGTCAAGCGCACGCTCACCGAAGCGGGCATGCGCGAGGGTCCCGATGCGGCGTTCGTGGTCCCGGTCAACGAAGCCGGCGCGAGCGTCTACTCGGCGTCCGATCTGGCGCGCGAGGAGTTTCCCGAGCTCGACCTGACGATCCGTGGCGCGATCTCGATCGCGCGCCGGCTACAGGATCCGCTCGCCGAGCTCGTGAAGATCGAGCCCAAGTCGATCGGCGTGGGCCAGTACCAACACGACGTTCACCAACCACTCCTGGTCAAGAAGCTCGGCGATGTCGTCGAGAGCTGCGTGAACCACGTCGGCGTCGAGCTCAACACGTCGAGCGCGATGCTGCTGCAATACGTCGCCGGCATCGGCCCGTCGCTCGCCAAGAAGATCGTCGCTCACCGCGACAGCCACGGCGCGTTTGCCGGTCGCGCTCAGCTGACCGACGTTGCCGGGCTGGGTCCGAAGGCGTTCGAGCAAGCGGCCGGGTTCTTGCGGATCGCCAACGCGAGCAATCCGCTCGATCGTTCCGCCGTCCATCCCGAGCAATATGCGCTGGTCAGCCGAATCGCCGGCGATCTCGGTGTCGAGCTATCCGCACTGGTAGGGAACCACGAGCTGGTCAGCACGATCGACGTGTCGAAGTACATCGGTGGTGACGTCGGCGAGCTGACGCTGCGCGACATCATCGCTGAGCTGGCGAAGCCGGGACGCGATCCGCGTGCCGAATTCTCGCCACCGGCGTTTCGCGACGACGTGACGTCGATCGAGGACCTCAAGCAAGGCATGGTGCTCGAGGGCGTCGTGACCAACGTGACCGCGTTCGGCGCGTTCGTCGATATCGGCGTTCACAACGACGGGCTGGTTCACGTCTCGCAGCTGTCCGATCAATTCGTGAAAGACCCGAGCGAGGTCGTCAAGGTCGGCCAGAAGCTGACGGTGCGCGTGCTAGACGTCGATCTACAGCGCAAGCGAATCGGTTTGACCGCAAAGAAGGGCGGCCAACAGCAGCGCCAACCGCGCGAGCCGCGCGGCGAAGGTCAGCAGCAGCGGCCGCGCGGAGGTCGAGGTCGCGGACGCGGTCCGGATCAGCAGCAGCGCGGCGGTGGTGGTGGTGGTGGTGGTGGTGGTGGTGGTGCGCCGGGAGAGCAGCGCGCGAGAGATCAACGGCCCGGAGCGGATCAACCGCAAGGTGATCGGCCGCAGGGCGATCAGCAGCGCGACTGCCGGCAGTGGCGCGAACGTCCGCAGGGTGATCGTCCCCAGGGTGCCCAGGGTGATCGCTCGCAGGGTGAACGTCCCCAGGGTGATCGCCCGCCAGGTGATCGGCCGCAGCGCGGTCGTCCCCCCGGCGATCGTCCCCAAGGCGAGCGCCGCGAGGGTGGACCAAGTGGCGATCGCGGCCCGCGCAACGATCGCGGTCGTCGCAACGATCGCCGCGACGAGCGGCGGCCCGACGAGCCGCCGTCGAACTGGGGCGTGTCTGGGTTCGTGAACAATCCGTTTGCGAAGCTGCAAGGCGGCGGCGGCGGTCAGAAGCGCTAGCGGAGAGCAGCGAGGACACGGTGTTTCGTGTTTGTGGCTCTCGCGGGCTGTAAGCCAGCTGGCTCGCTGTCGCACATCGTCGGACAGACCGCGATCCAGTAGTGGAGCGCGGGGCCCAACCGTGTTACCCCCGAAGGGCGATGCGGGGAGCATTCGTGGTCATCGGGCTGGTGATCAGCTGCGGCGGCAACCGCGCTGCGCGTGAAGAGCCAGCACCTGCAAAGACGATCGACGCTGGCATCCATCGCGCTGCCGACGCGGCGGTGGTGCAGGCTGTCGTCGCGACTCCAGTCAGTGAGCCTGCACGCAGCGAGCACGCGGCGTTTTCGCTCGTCGACAATCGCCACCTCGCGCATCGGTTCGTCGACGGCGATCTCGTGCTCGACGGCGGCACGATCGGGTTCGCTCGGTACACGCGGTTTGGAATGCCAGCACCGCGCTGGAAGCTCGGCACGATCGTCGACGGGCAACGGGTCGCGATCCCCGATCGCGTCGCCATGCTCGAAGTGCCACTGACCGTCGAGCAAGCGGCGACCACGGTCCAGCTCACCGCGCGGGTGTTCGCCGCGCCGAAACAGGTGCTGTCGCTCAAGGTCAACGGGCGCAAGGCGAGCAAGGATGCGCGCGTCGAGCTCGCCGCGGGCTGGCAGACCGTGACGATCGCGATCGACAAGGGCCGGCTCGCTGTCGGCGAAAATCGGATCGGGTTCGAAACCACGCGCGGCAAGGGCAAGCTCGCGTTCGCCTGGCTACGGCTCGGCAAGCAGCGCACGGCGAGCGATGACGATCCGCGTGTGGCGACGACGTTCGATCCCAACGGGTCGATCTCGATCGCCAAGGACGCGGCACTCACCTGGTTCGTGACGATTCCCGACGGTGCGCATCTCGTCGGCGATGTCGCGCCGCCATGCAAGATCGACGTGCGAGCGCGGCCGAGCGCGGACAGCTTCGTCGGTGGCGTCCTCGGAGCGCCCGGCGCTCGCGTCGACCTCTCGGGGATGGCCGGGAAGGTGGTCGCGCTGCAGTTGATGGCGCGCGACTGCCCGCGAGCGACGCTCGGCTCGCCGCGCATCACGCTCCACGGTCCTGCGCCCGCTCGGCGACCTGCATCGCAGTCGCCGCGCTACATCGTGCTGTGGATCATGGATGCGTTGCGCGCCGACAAGGTGCCGGTGTTTACCCCCGGCGCGCGCGCGCAGACCCCAAACTTCGACGAGCTCGCGAAGACCAGCACGGTGTTTCGCCAGTACTACGTGCAGGGCAACGAATCGCAAACCAGCCACTCGAGCATGTGGACCGGACTCTATCCGGCCGTCCACGGCGTTCGAATGGCGGGAGTCGGCGGGGTGTCCAAGATCAACGCAAAGTTCGCGGTGATCGCCGAGCGCCTGACCGAGGCCGGGATGAAGACCACGGCAGTCACCGGTAATGGCTTCGTCAACGAGTTCGGCGGCTATACCCGTGGGTTCAAGACGTTTCGCAACATGATGCGCGAGACCGGCGTCATCAACGGCGTGATCTACGGCCAGGCGATCGTCGATGCGGCGCTCGGGCAGCTCGACAAGGTTCGCAGCGATCCGGCGTATTTGTTCCTCGGAACGATCGACACCCACGGGCCATGGATCGCGCGCAAGCCGTGGATCGACATCTATTCGCCGGGCAAGTACGACGGCCCGTTCAAGCAATACGGCACCGCGAAAGAGCTTGGATTTCGCCCGGGCTCGATGGGCTGCGCGATCATCCCGCCGCCGGAGGATATCGAGCGGCTGCGCGCGATCTACGATTCGGCGATCAGCTACCAGGATCAACAGCTGGGCCGCATGGTCGAGCAGCTCAAGTCGTGGGGGATCTGGGACCAGACGATGCTGGTGATCACCGCCGATCACGGCGAGGAGTTCTTCGAAGACAGGCGCTGTGGTCACGGTGGTTCGCTGCGGGACTCGTTGGTCCGCGTGCCGCTGCTGGTCCACGATCCCGCGCGGTTTCCGGGGGGCACCGTCGTCGATGAGGGCGCCGAGGGCGTCGACTTGATGCCGACGATGTTGGCGGCGCTCGGTGCTCCCGCGGTCGCCGCCGTGCAGGGCGACGATCTGGCACCACTCGCGCAAGGCGTCGGTCGCGGGTGGCCCCGTCCGTCGTACGCCTCGCAGTACGAATATGCGCACGCGATGCGGATCGGCCGGTGGAAGGCGCGGGTCGCGAAATCCGGCGTCCCCGTGATCGGCGATCTGGTAGCCGATCCGGGTGAGACCAAGGATCTGTCGGCGACGAAGCCCGTCGAGCGTCGAATGCTCACCGATCATTTGGGCCTGTTCTTGGCGCTGCGTTCGCAGTGGAAGAAATCGGCGTGGGGCGTGGTGACCAACGTGACGGCCGCCGGTGCAGCTGCGCTCGACGAGGCCGGCAGCCCGTGATCGCTACTCGGGGGGTGGTCGTCGCAGCGACGCTGCTAGCTGGGTGCGCGCGCGGCGACGGCGCCCCACCGGCGGTGACACCATCGCCGCCGCCCACACTCACGTTGCTCGCCGCGGCCCAGGTGGCTCCGGACGCGGGTGTGAGCGCGATCGACGACGCCGTCGTCGATGCCGCGATCGATCGTCCTGCGCCGGTGATCGCAGCCGATCCAGATCCCGACGAGGTGTGGTTGAAGGGCTCGACCCACGTGCACGCCAAGCCATCAGGCGATAGCCACACGCCGGTTCCCGATGTGATCAAATGGTACGAGCGGCGCGGCTACGACTTCATCGCCGTCACCGATCATAACCAAGTCAGCGAGGTCGACCTCGCGCAGAGCACGGCCGGCAGCGTCGCGATCCAATCGCCGGTCGCGGGGCTGATCGTGCTTGCGGGCATCGAGCTCACTCACAATCCGACCGGCTGTATTCCACCGGGCGACTCGACCGGTCGCTGCCGGATCCATGTCAACCTGCTCGGCACGACCGCGCGTCCCATCGGCAAGGTGAAATGGGCGAACCACAACACCAACGAGCGACTCCTCAAGTACCAGGCGGCGCTCGATCAACGCGCGAGCCTCGGCGGGATCGCGCAGCTCAATCATCCGCAGTGGTACTGGGGCATGACGGGCGAGTTGCTCACCGAGCTCGCCGCTCGAGGGATGTCACTGGTCGAGATCGCGAACATCCAGTTTCCGACCTGGAACGCCGGTGACGCCGATCATCCCTCGACCGAAGCGCTGTGGGACGAGGCGCTCGGTCGCGGCGCGCAGCTCTGGGGCGTGGCCTCGGACGACGCGCATCAGTATGGCAAGCCGGGCAAGTACCCCGCCGGCGGCGGTTGGGTCATGGTGCGAGCGCGGCGCGAGCCCAACGCGATTCTCGACGCGCTCGCGCGCGGTCGGTTCTACGCATCGACCGGCGTGGTGCTCGAGCGCGCCGAGGTCTCGGACGGCGTGATGATCGTCGAGGTCGCCGCCAGCTCGCGGGGCACCCACACCATCGAATTCGTCGAGAACGGCAAGCGCGTCGGGCGGGTTCGCGCGCGCAAGGCGAGCCGAGCGATCCCAGCGACCGGATATGTCCGCGCCGTCGTCACCCGTGTGGACGGGAAGATGGCATGGGTACAGCCGGCCCGCAGCGCACCATGATTGCAGATCGCTCTTACTGCAGCCCCGCCGTTTGATCTAGTGTGCCCGCCGCCATGGACCCGTCGCTCGCATCGAACCGGCCCCTCGTCGTGGGGATCGCCGGTGGCACCGGCTCGGGCAAGACCACGGTGGCGCATCGGCTCGCCGCATCGATGCCCGGGCGCTGCGTCACGATCGAGCACGACGCGTACTATCGCGACCAGAGCCACCTTCCGTTCGACGAGCGGGTCTCGATCAATTACGACCACCCGGACGCGCTCGAGAGCTCGCTGCTTGTCCAGCATCTTCGCGACCTGCGCTCCGGTCGCTCGGTGCGAATCCCGATCTATGACTTTGCGACCCACACACGGGACGCCGAGACCCGCGAGGTGACACCCGCCCGGGTGATCATCGTCGAGGGCATCCTGGTGTTCACCGAGCTCGCGCTGCGCGAGCAGATGGACGTCAAGATCTTCGTCGATACCGACGCCGACATTCGGCTGATGCGCCGGATCCGTCGCGATCTCGAGCAGCGCGGGCGGTCGTTCCAATCGATCCGCGACCAGTACTACGCGACGGTGCGGCCGATGCACCTCGAATATGTCGAGCCGACCAAGCGATGGGCCGATCTGATCGTTCCGGAGGGCGGTGACAACACGGTCGCGCTCGATGTCCTGCTCGGCCAGCTCGGCCGGATCGCGTTCGGCAGGGACTAGCGGCTGTCCAGCTCTGCGGTCGCGGTAGGATGCGGCGATGGCTAGCTCTAGTGCTCCGCTCGCGGTGGTAACCGGTGGCGCCGGGTTCATCGGCTCGCATACCGTCGATGCGCTGATCGCTCAGGGTCACCGCGTGGTGGTGCTCGACAACTTCAGCACCGGCAAGCGCGAGAACCTGACCGCCGCGGCCGCCACCGGCAACCTCGAGGTCGTCGTGTGCGACATCTCGCACGGCATCTTCGCAGCGCTCGCGCCGGTAACCGAGCGGCTCGGCCGCGTGGAGCGGATCGTCCATCTCGCGGCCCAGGTGTCGGTCGTCCACTCGGTGGCCAACCCCTTGGTCGACATGCAGATCAACTACGGCGGCACGCTACACGTGCTCGAGTACGCGCGCGCGATGGGCGTGCGCAAGGTCGTGTTTGCGTCGTCGGCCGCAGTCTATGGCGACGTCGACACCATGCCGGTCGGCGAGGATACCCCGACGCGGCCGCTGTCGCCGTATGGCATCGACAAGCTGGCGTCGGAGTACGCGCTCGACTACTACGCCAACGTTCACGGCGTCCCCACCACCGCGCTGCGGTTCTTCAACGTCTACGGTCCACGCCAGGATCCGACCAGCCCGTACTCGGGTGTGATCTCGATCTTCGCGGATCGTGCCAAGGCGGGCCGCGCGCTGACGATCTTCGGCGACGGCAATCAGACCCGCGACTTCGTCTACGTCGGCGATGTCGTCCGTGCCATCGTTGCCGCGCTCGCCGACGGCAACAGCCGGCTGGTCGCTAACGTCGGGACCGGCGGAGAGATCACGATCAACGAGCTCGCCCGAGTGATCGCCGAGCTGTGTGGCAAGACATCGGTGATCACCCACGCCGCGCCGCGCTCGGGCGAGATTTTGAAGTCGCGCGCGCGGGTCGATCGACTGCGCGATCAGCTCGGCGTGGTGGCGCAGACCAAGCTGGCCGACGGGCTACGCGCAACGCTGGCGTGAGCCCCGGCCCACGATCCCGGCGCCAACGGTCGAGCTAGATTTAGATGGACTGGACCTTCTTGCCGGCCTTCACCCAGCCAGCGATGCCGTCGGGCAGAACCTTCACGTTCTTGTAGCCCGATGCGATCGCGCGGCCTGCGGCGTCGTGCGACGCGCCGCAGCTGGTGTTGGCGCAGTAGAACACCAGTGGCTTGGACTTGTCGGCGGGCAGCTCCTTGACGTCGTAGGCCTCGGAGTCGGTCAATAGCACCGCGCCTGGAATCACACCCATCTTCTTGCGCGTCCCGTCACCGTTGGCATCGATCGGCTGACACTCACTGCTGGCGAGCTGCTTGTCGAGCTCTTCGACCGAGATCGAGCCGACGTCCGCCTTCGAAGCCGCTGGCGACGGCGTCTCCGCCTTGGAGCACCCGGCGAGCGCAGAGAATCCGAGAACCGAAGCGAGAATCAAGGTGCGCATGCGGGCGACCGTAGCCGAGCGCACGGGGCCGTGCAATGCGACACTTCGCCAGCCCTGATGTCGCGAGCCGTCGTCGCAGCTTACGTCGCATGCGCTCTGATCTGGGGCACTACCTGGTTCGCGATCCGCGTTTCGATCGGACCCGGCGGGTTTCCGACGTTCGTGTCGCTCGCGTTGCGATTTGCGATCGCGGTGGTGATCCTCGTTCCGATCGCGGTGCGCGTTCGTCCGTGGCCAACCGGCCGGGCGTGGGGGTATCTCGTGCTCGCGGGCGTGCTCGACGCGGTTGCCTACACGCTGGTCTACCTCGGCGAGGAGCGCGTGCCAGGCGCCGTCGGCGCGGTGCTGTATGGCACGCAGCCGTTGATCCTCGCGGTACTGCTGACCGCGTTTCGGATCGAGACTATCACCTCGCGCCACATGATCGGCTCGGCGGTTTCGCTCGCAGGTGTGGCGGTGTTGTTCCACGATCGGCTCGAGATCTCGTCGCGACAAGCGGTCGGCGTGGCGATGATCGTCGGCTCGGTGGTCGCGGCGACCGGCTATTCGATGCTGGTCAAGCAACACGGCAAGAACGTCCATGGCGTCGCCTCCACCGCGGTGTTTCTCACCGTAACGGCGATCGCGCTCGGGATCGCGGCGATCGTCGTCGGCGAGCCGATGCCGTGGCCCCCGCCGCGCAATCCGTCGATCGCGACGCTCTATCTCGCGGTGTTCGGGACGGTCGTCGCGTTCTATCTGTACTTTTGGATGTTGCAGCGTGCCACGCTGGTACTGGCGAGCACGTTGGTGTTCGTGTTCCCGCTGATCGCGATGATCACCGATGCGCTGTTCGAAGCCGAGCGCTTGGGCGCAGGGGGCTATCTCGGCGCGGCGATCGTGCTCGGCGGGCTCGCGGTTAGTCTTCACCGACCTCGACCGATTGCGCTCGATCGTGGCGTGGGGGATCCTCGAGTGGACCGATGACCGAGACGCCGCGCGACTCGCCGTGGATCTTCCGCACCTACGCGGGCCATTCGAGCGCACGCGCGTCCAACGAGCTGTTTCGTGCGAACCTGGCAGCGGGGCAGACCGGGCTATCGATCGCGTTCGATCTGCCGACCCAGTGCGGCTACGACGCCGATCATCCGCTCGCGATTCCAGAGGTGGGCAAGGTCGGCGTACCGATCGGATCGCTCGACGACATGCGTGTGCTGTTCGACGGCATTCCGCTCGACCAGATGAACACCTCGATGACGATCAACGCCACCGCGATGTGGCTGCTCGCGCTCTACATCGCACTGGCGCGCGAGCGCGGCGTTGCCGAGGCGAGCCTGCGCGGCACGGTACAGAACGACATCGTCAAGGAGTACCTGGCGCGTGGCACGTACATCTTTCCGCCCGAGCCATCGCTCGATCTGATCGCGGAGACCTACGAGTACTGCGGAGCGCACCTACCGCAGTGGAATCCGTCGAACATCTGCAGCTATCACCTGCAGGAAGCAGGGGCAACGCCGGTGCAAGAGCTGGCGTTCGCGCTCGCCGACGCGATCGGCGTGCTCGATCGCGTGCGCGCGCGGGGCAAGGTCGACACCGCGGCGTTCGCTCGTTGCGTCGGGCGGGTGTCGTTCTTCGTCAACGCAGGGATGCGGTTCGTCGAGGAGCTGTGCAAGATGCGCGCGTTCGTGCATCTGTGGGACGAGCTGTGCCGCGATCGCTACGGCGTGACGGATCCGAAGCTGCGGCAGTTCCGCTATGGCGTGCAGGTCAACTCGCTTGGCCTCACCGAGCAACAGCCCGAGAACAACGCGTGGCGGATCTTGATCGAAGCACTTGGCGTGACGCTGTCGCGCGATGCTCGGTGTCGTGCGTTGCAGCTACCGACGTGGAACGAGGCGTTGTCGCTGCCGCGTCCGTGGGATCAGCAATGGTCGATCCGACTGCAGCAGATCCTCGCGTACGAGACCGACCTGCTCGAGTACGGCGATCTGTTCGCGGGCAGCCCGGTGATCGCACAGAAAGTCGACCAGCTGTGCAGCGCTGCGCGCACCGAGCTCGCGCGGATCGCCGAGCTCGGCGGAATTCAGCGCGCGATCGAGACCGGCTATTGCAAGCAAGAGCTGGTGCGATCGATGGCGGCGCGGATGGCGCGGATCGAGCGCGGTGAGCAGATCGTGGTCGGCGTCAATCGGTGGACCGAAGGCCTTCCGTCCCCGCTGGTCAGCGCGAGCGACGGCGGCGTGTTCCGCGTCGATCCGGCGGCGCTCGATCTCGCGCGGGCGTCGTTGGCGCGCACGCGCGCGAACCGTGATGGTGCGCGCGTGGCGCGTGCGTTGGCGGAGCTCACTGCCGCGGCGCGTGCCGGCGAACCGATCATGGAGCGGTCGATCGAATGTGCGCTCGCCCGGGTCACCACGGGCGAATGGGCGGGTGCGTTGCGTGACGTCTGGGGTGAGTACCGCGCGGAAACCGGGGTGGGGGCGGCGCCGACCGGCGGTGGGGCCGATAGCGATGGTTGGATGGGGCTTCGGGACCGGGTGGCCGCGCTGCCCCGGCGGCCGAAGTTGCTGGTCGGCAAGCCGGGGCTCGACGGGCACTCGAACGGCGCCGAGGTGATCGCGGTCGCGGCCCGCGACGCCGGGTTCGAGGTCATCTATGCCGGAATCCGCCTCGATCCTGCGAGCCTCGCTGCGACTGCGGTTCAAGAAGACGTCGATGTGGTTGGACTCTCGGTGCTTTCTGGCTCTCACCTCGAGCTAACCAAGGCTGTGATCGACGAGCTTCGCGCGCTCGGCGCAGGTGACATTCCGGTCGTAGTCGGCGGCGTGGTCCCCTCGACTGACCACGCGCAACTGCGCGAGCTTGGGGCGGCGCGCGTGTTCACGCCGTCCGACTACAAGTTGGTCGAGGTGGTCGGCGCGCTGGTCGACGAGATCACGGGTCGAAGCTCGCGGGATCACTGAGCTGCAAGACAGCTTGTCGCAGCGGGGGCGTTTCCCATAGATTGCGCGAACCCCATGGGGATCGCTGACCTGTTTCGCCCCAAATACCGCCACAGCGACGTCCGTGTGCGCTCCGAAGCCGTCAAGGCTTTGACCACGGACGACGCTGCCATCCTTGAACAAGTGGCCCGAACCGACCGCGACATCGGCGTGCGCCGACTCGCGCTCGAGCGGATCGACGAAGCCGACATCTTGGCCGAGCTCGCCGCTGCCGAGACCGAACGCAGCCTGCGCGACTTCGCAGGCGAGCGCGCGGCTCAGCTTTGGACGTCGCACGCATGCAGCGACGATGCCGACGACGCGTCCAACGCGGTCGCGGGCATCATCAAGCTCGGTGATCAGCACGCGTTGACCGATGTCGTGGTTCGCGCGGCGATCCCCGCGATCCGCAAGCGCGCGTTCAGCGAGCTCCGCGATCCGCGGGCGCTCGCCGACCTGGCGAAGACCGACGCGCCGCTCGACCTACGAACAGCGGCGGTCGCGCGAATCGATGACGGCGACGTGCTGCGCGCGCTCGCGATCGACACCGTTCAGAAAGAGGTCGGGCTCGCCGCGGTGGAGAAGCTCGACGATGTCGACCGGCTCGAAAACGTCGCGCAGAAGGCCAAGAACAAGGCGGTGCGCCAGAAGGCGCGCAAGATCGTCACCGAGATCATCCAGGCAGAGCGCGCGAAGAAGACCAGCGTCCCCGACGAGGTCAAGCGCAAGCGCGCCGAGCGGGCTCAGCTGATTCGCCAGGTCGAGGCGCTCGCCGACAGCTTCGAGTTTGCCAAGGCGAGTGAACAGATCTCCTCGGCGGAGGTCGCGTGGGCGAAGCTCGGCGTCGAGGATCAAGACAACCGGTTCGAACGCGCCGTCGAGCGGTTCTGGAAGCGCAAGGAGCTCCACGAGAACCAGACCCGCTCCGCCGAAGAGCTTCGCGCCGTCGAACGCGAAGCGGCACGCGACAAGGAGCGGGCGGCTGCCGAGCGCGCCGCGAAAGCTGCCGACCAAGCGGCGGTTGCCGAGCCGGTCGAACAGCCGGGCGATCCGAAGCGAGAAGCGCGCGAAGCCGAGGCCAAGGCGCGGCGCGAGGAACGCGAGCGCCAGCGTGCCGAGGAAGACGCTCGGCGCCAGGCACAAGCCGCCGAGCGAGCCGCGAAGCAGCAAGAGGCCGTTGAGCGCGGCGCCGCGGTGGCCGCGAGCCTCGAGGCGATGTGCGCCGACATGGAGCAGCTCGCCGGCAGCGATGCCAAAGACGGACGGACGATCGATCGGCTGTTGTCACAAGCGGCCAAGGTGTTCGAGTCGATCGGCAAGGTCGCACCCGACAAGCGCGATGGATTGGCGGATCGCTATCAAGCCGCACGCGGCAAGCTGGTGATCAAGGCAAGCGATCTGCGCGAAGCCGAGGATTGGCAGCGCTGGTCGAACGTGCCGAAGGCCGAGGCGTTGATCGCGACGGCCAAGGAGATGGCAGAAGCACCGGCGACACCAGATCTCGGGAACCGGCTGCGTGGGCTCCAGGCGTTGTGGAAGGAAGAAGTCGGACCGATGCCCCAGCGCCGCTCGAAGGAGCTGTGGGAGCAGTTCAAGGCGAGTTGCGATCTGGTCTACGACAAGGTCAAAGGTGTTCGCGCCGTCGAGCAGGAGAAGTTTGCCGAGGTCACCGCGATCAAAGAGAAGCTGATCGCCGAGGCCGAAGCGCTCGCCGATTCGACCGATTTTGCCACCACCGCACCGCGGCTCAAGCAGCTGCAATCCGAGTGGAAGCAATCGGGCCATCTGCCGCGCAAGCTCGGCGACGAGCTGTGGGGCCGGTTCCGAGCGGCGTGCGATCGATTCTTCGAGCGCCGCAAGCCGATGCTCGAGGCCCAGCGCGCCGAGGAAGCCGACAACCTCGCCAAGAAGCAGGCGCTGATCGCACGCGCGGAAGCGATCACGAACAGCGCGGGCGAAGGGACGTGGGGCAAGGCGATCGCCGAGATCAAAGAGCTCCAGCGCCAGTGGAAAGACATCGGGTTCGTGCCGCGCCGTGATGCCGACGCCGTGTATTCGGCATTTCGCCGTGCATGCGACGCGCTGTTTGCCAAGCGAGACGAAGCGCGTGATGTCGAGGCCAACGCACACCGTGCCGAGATCGAGGCGCTCAAAGCCGAGATCGAGTGGGTCAAGATGGGCGGCGAGGGCATGATCGAACGCGCGCTCGCGGTTCGTACCAAGGCGACCGAGCTGGGTGTGCTTCGCGACGAGATCACCTCGATGGTGCAAAATCTCATCACCGAGCATACCGACCTGGTGATCGGGACCGAGCTCGATCCATCGCGACTGCGTGCCAAGCGAGATAAGCTGATCGCGCGCGCCGAGGAGCTGTTGCCCAAGACGCCAGACGCGCCCACCGCGGGCGTCGACATTGCCCAGCAGTTGAAGCAGGCGATGTCGCGCAATGCGTTCGGCGATCTGCGGTTCTCCGGCCGCGATCCGGTCGAGGTCATCGACGAGCTGCGCGCGGCGTGGGCCGACGTCGGCCCGATCATCGAGGACCACGACCAGCAGTGGCGGTTCGACGAGATCATCATGGCCGTGCTCGAGGCGGTGCGCCCGAACGAGTCGGCGTCGGAGCGCGGCGATCGAGGGCGTCGCCGGCGTCGCGAGCGCGACTCGCGGGGGCAGCCGATGCCGCCGTCCGAGCCGGTCGCGGCCACCAAGCCCGCAACACCTCCGCTCGCCGACGGTAGTGGAGTGAACCCTGCCGTCACGCCAGAGCCTGTGCGCGCCAAGTCGCTGTCGACCGCACCACCCATGGATCAAGTCGATACCGGTTGGGATCTCGGCGACGATGATCCGACGGCCAGCGCCGATGCGCCGGCCGACGAGCCGTCACCTCCGTCGTCTGCCGAGATGGCCGGCGACGGTGCGACCGAAGGCGAAGACCACAGCGGCTGGGACTAGCGGCTCGCGCCGTCGCATCGCGACGCCTGGTTCCAACGCGCGCGCACCGAGCGCATTGGCACAGTTCGCCGGTTCTCGCGAGGGCGCTTGCATCGCCGCCGCGGTCGCGTTGCCTTCGCCGGTCACGCGAGTATCCTCGCCGCGTTGTGACCTCGTTGCTGACTGCCGACGATCTGTTCCTGTTCAATCAGGGAACGCATCATCGGCTGTACAACAAGCTCGGTGCGCACGTTCAAGCGAGCGGCACGTACTTCGCGGTGTGGGCGCCGAACGCGCGCGAGGTCAGCGTGATCGGCGATTGGAATGGCTGGCGCGCGGGTGTCGATCGATTGTCGTCACGCGAGTCGTCGGGGATCTGGGAAGGCGTCGTTCCGCACATCGGTCATGGCGCGCGCTACAAGTACGCGCTCGCGTGTTCCGACGGCGTGCTCCGCGAGAAGGCGGATCCATTCGCCGCGCGCGCCGAACATCCACCCGCGACTGCCTCGGTGGTTTGGCAACCTCGGCACGAATGGCGCGACGCCGCCTGGATGAAATCGCGCGGCGCCAAGCTGTCGCGGCACGCACCGGTCAGCATCTACGAATTGCACCTCGGCTCGTGGCGTCGCGATCACGGCGAGGTGATGGGATATCGCGAGCTCGGTCAGCTGATCGGCGAGCACGTCTCGAACTTGGGGTTCAGCCACGTCGAGCTGATGCCGATCATGGAGCACCCGTTCTACGGATCGTGGGGCTATCAGGTCACCGGCTACTTCGCGCCGACGACGCGCTATGGCGCGCCCGAAGATCTGATGGCGATGATCGACGGGCTCCACCACCGCGACGTCGGCGTGATCATGGACTGGGTGCCCGCGCATTTTCCGACCGACGCACACGGGCTCGGTTTGTTCGACGGCACGCACCTCTACGAGCACGCCGATCCGCGGCGCGGATTTCATCCCGACTGGACCAGCAACATCTTCAACTACGGCCGTCACGAGGTGAAGGCGTTCCTGATCTCGTCGGCGATCTCGTGGCTCGACCGCTATCACATCGACGGGCTTCGCGTCGACGGAGTGGCATCGATGCTCTACCTCGACTACTCGCGCAAGCCCGGCGAATGGCTGCCTAACGAAGACGGCTCCAACCACGATCGCGATGCGATCGCGTTTCTGCAGGCGTTCAATCGCGCGGTCTACGGCGCGTACCCGGACGTCCAAACCATCGCCGAGGAATCGACGGCGTGGGGCGGCGTCTCGCGCCCGCCAGAGCACGGCGGTCTCGGGTTTGGCTACAAATGGGACCTCGGCTGGATGCACGACACGCTCGCGTTCCTCGAACGGGACCCGGTGCATCGCAAGTACCACTACGATCAGCTCACGTTCCGTGCGCTCTACGCGCATACCGAGAACTACGTGATCCCGCTGTCCCACGACGAGGTCGTCCACGGCAAAGGCTCCCTGCTCGACAAGCTTCCAGGCGATGCCTGGCAGAAGCTCGCAACGTTGCGCTTGCTGTACGGCTATCAGTGGACGCTACCTGGCAAGAAGCTGCTGTTCATGGGTGACGAGCTCGGCGTGTGGGGCGAGTGGAATCACGATACCGAGCTCGATTGGCCGGTCGGTCTCCATCCCAATCACGCAGGAATTGCACGTTGGATCGGCGATCTGAATGCCACCTACCGCCAGCTCCCGGCGCTGCACGTCGCGGACACCGAGCCGCCCGGGTTCGGCTGGCTCGTCAACGACGACCGCGATGCATGTGTCGTCGCCTACGCTCGCTACGGCAATCCCGAAGATCCGGTGGTGGTTGTGGTCGCCAATTTCACCCCGGTGCCGCGTGACGGCTATCGCCTCGGCGTCCCGAGCGGTGGGTACTGGCGCGAGGTGCTCAACTCGGATGCCGAGATCTATGGCGGCAGCGGCACCGGCAACCGCGGTGGCATGACCACCGAGGCCGTGCCATGTCGGGGCCATGATCACTCGCTCGTGATCACCGCGCCGCCGCTGGGCATCGTAGTATTTGCGTCGTCACCGTGACCGAGAAGTGGGTCTGCATCCACGGGCACTTTTACCAGCCGCCCCGTGAAAATCCGTGGCTCGAGGCGATCGAGCCGCAGCCCAGCGCACATCCGTATCGCGACTGGAACGAGCGAATCACCGCGGAGTGTTATCGGCCCAACACCGCGGCGCGAGTCGTCGATGGCACCAATCACATCATCCAGATCGTCGACAACTACCAGCGGATGAGCTTCAACGTGGGACCGACGTTGATGTCGTGGCTGCAGGACAACGCCGGCGATGTCTATGCCGCGTTGCTCGAGGCCGATCGCTCGAGCACGGCGCGGTTCTCCGGTCACGGCTCGGCGATGGCGCAGGCGTACAACCACATGATCATGCCGCTGGCGTCGCCACGCGATCAGGCGACTCAAGTGCGGTGGGGGATCGCCGACTTCAAGCATCGGTTCGGACGCGCGCCCGAAGGTATGTGGTTGCCGGAGTGCGCCGTCGATACGGCGTCGCTCGAAGCGCTCGCCGCGGAAGGCATCGCGTTCACGGTGCTCGCGCCAAGCCAGGCCAAGGCATGGCGGCCACCGGGCGGAGCGTGGCGCACTCATCCGGTCGATCCGGGGCGGGTGTATCGCTGCAACCTACCGTCGGGTAAATCGATCGACCTGTTCTTCTATGACGGCGCGACGTCGCGCGCGGTCGCGTTCGAGCAGCTGCTGGTGAACGGTCACGAGATCGTATCCAGGATGACGTCGCGCGGTCCGCTCGAGGGCGGTGGCCCCGCGCTGTGCCACATCGCGACCGATGGCGAGACCTACGGCCACCATCATCGCTATGGCGACATGGCGCTGGCGTGGGCGCTGTCGCAGGTCGAGCAAGGCTGGAACGGCACGCGGCTGACCAACTACGCCGAGTTTCGCGCCAAGGTGCCCGCGACGTGGGAAGTCGAGATCGTCGAGCACAGCTCGTGGAGCTGCGCCCATGGAACGGCGCGCTGGCGCGACAATTGTGGCTGCAACAGCGGAGGGCATCCCGGGTGGAACCAGAACTGGCGCCGCCCGTTGCGCGAAGCCTTCGACTGGTTGCGCGGGCAGGTGAGCGCCGTACTCGAAAACGTCGGCGGCGTGCTGTTTCGTGACCCGTGGGCCGCGCGCGACGGATACATCGACGTCGTGATCGGTCGCGGCCAAGCCGAGCGCGATCGATTCCTCGAAGCGCACGCCTCGCATCCGCTCGACGCGGGCGAGCGGGTTCGTGCGCTGCTGCTGATGGAGATGGCGCGTCACGCGATGCTGATGTACGCGAGCTGCGGCTGGTTCTTCGACGAGCTCTCGGGCATCGAGACCGTTCAGTGCATGCAGTACGCGCTGCGTGTCGCCGAGCTCGTCGAAGACATCGGTGGTGGCCCGGTCGAGCCCGAGCTGGTGAATCGCTTGTCGTCGGCGCAGTCCAACATTGCCGACGAAGGCAATGGCGCGCGGGTGTGGGCGCGGCGGGTTCGGCCAGCACGCGTCGATCCCGAGAAGGTGTGCGCGCACGTCGCGGTGCACTCGCTGGTCGAAGCCGACGGCGAGGCGGAGCTCGACGTCTACGGTTATCACGTCGACTTCGTCGATCGCGTCGAGCGCCGATCGGGCCGCACCCGCATGGTGGCTGGGACCGTGCGCGTTCGATCGCAGCTCACCGAAGCGGCGACCGCGCTGTGCTTCGCCGGGCTGCACCTCGGCGAGCAGCACGTTACCGGCGGCGTGCGAGTGCCGCCACAACCGAGCGAGTGGGAAGCGATCGTCAACGAGCTCGGCGAGGCGCTCAAGACGGCGGACGTGTTCGCAGCGCAGCGCACGATCGACGGCCATTTCCCGGGCGCGCATCTGTCGCTGTCGTCGCTGTTACCGGGAAGTCGCGAGCGCGTGATCCCGGCGCTGATCGGCGACGCGATCTCGGAAGCCGAGAGCCAGCTCGCGAATGCTTATGACGATCACGTACCGCTGATCCGCTGGTTGGTTGCTCACGAGCTGCCGGTGCCCGATGTGCTCCACACGACGGCCGAGGCGACGCTGCGCCGCCGTGTGTTGGCAAACCTGCGGTCGCGCTCGCCGAGCTTCGCGCAGATGCTCGATCACATGACCGAGGCGACCGACGTCAAGGTCAGCCTCGACACGCCGGAGATCGCGCTGGCGGCGAGCGAAGGCCTGCGCCGGCTGATCGATCGCCTCGCCCGCAAGGATGGCGAGCTCGATGGCACCGTGCTCGAGACCGTGGCACGCGCGTCCGAGGTCGCGGCTCGAATGAAGAGCGGCGTCGATCTGTGGTTCGCTCAGAACGCGACGTGGCGGCTGCTCAAGCGGCTCCCCGAGCTGCGCATCCGCGCGACCGGCGGCGATGCCGGGGCGCAGAAGGCTGTTGCCGATCTCGAGCGGCTCGCCGCGGCGCTCCGGCTCTCGGTACCGCAATAGAGCGGACCAGCGCGGTCGGGCATACTGCGGCTCGATGTACGCAGACCTTGCCGCCGATACGGCCGTGCGCGCCGACGAGGAGACCCCGGGCCGCTACCATCTGACGCTGCCCGATCATTGGGACTACCTCGCTCCGTCGGGCGGGGTGGTGATGACGTGCGCGTTGCGGGCGGCGCTCGCCGCTGCACTCGCGCCCGAGCCGGAGTCCGGGCTGAAGCTGGTTTCTGCCACCATGCTGTTCTGTTCGCCCGTCGAGTCGGGCGCGTTGATCTCCGACGTCACCGTGCTGCGTCGCGGCCGCGGCACGACCCAGGTGCGAGCGGCGCTCCGCCACGCGAAGCGGTCAGACACCGCATGTGAAGTGCTCGCGACGTTCATGCGCGAGCGCAAGGGTCCCGATGTTCGAGGAACCGGGTTTCCGGCGGTGAGGTCGCTTACCGATGCGTTGCCGGTGGACGATGAGGTCCCGGCCAACCCACACAACCGATTTCGGTTCTATCAACAGCTCGAGTGCCGGATCGCCGAGGGGCAGCGCTACTGGGCCGATGGCTTTATCGCGGGGCCCGCGCGATACGCGCGATGGTTCCGGTTCCGGACACCGCAGCGAGACGCCGATGGCAACCTCGATCGCCTGGCTTTGCCACCCCTGATCGACACGATGCCGACTGCGCTTCACCGCGCGATCGGGCCGATAGGTTATCGATTCTACGCGCCTAGTCTCGATCTCACGACGTGCGTCATCGACGACACCCGGCGCGAATGGGTGTTGGTAGCGACTAGCCTCCAGCGCGCGCGTGGTGGCTGGGCGATCGCCGACGCCGAGGTGTGGGACGACGAGGGCCGCTACCTCGCCTTCGGCAGCCAAGCGATCTATCTGCATGGGCTCGCCGGCGACCCCCCGACCATCGATGCATCGAGCCGAACGTGATCCAGCGCGCAGCCGCAGCGGATGCGCGGCCAAAGAAAATCGTTCCCCGCGCCAAGATCGCAGCGTTATGATGCGCGGCGGATGAGGGCATGTCGCGTCGCCGCGATCATCTTGGTGGGCGCGTGCGCCAGTGGGAATGGCGAGGCGCCCGATGCGTCAGGACCGATCCTGCTCGATGGCGGTCCGCCGCCGGTCGATGCCGCCTGTGAAGGCGCGCAGTGCGAGCAGGACGATGCGATCTACGTCGCGCGCAACGGCGACGATAGCAATGCGGGAACCCGAGCCGCGCCGATGAAGACGATCGCTGCTGCGATCGAAAAGGCTGCGACCAGCACGCCTGCGAAGACCGTGCTGATCAAAGGTGGCCAGTTCGTCGAGCAGATCGCGATGAAGCCGGGCGTATCGCTGCACGGCGGGTTCGATGATTCGTGGACGCAGAGCGACGGCGTGATCACCGAGCTGGCCGCGGGCTCGCCGGTGGTTACGTTCGATGGCATCACGGTCGCGACATCGCTGAGTAACCTGACGATCAAGAGCAGCGATGCGAGCGGTGGCGGCGCGAGCTCGTTTGCGGTGGTGGTGACCGGATCGATGGCGATCGAGCTGCGAGACGTCGTGGTGCTCGCGGGTAACGGCGCGAGCGGCATCGATGGCTCGACAGGCAGCAATGGATCCGACGGCGGGGATGGTTCCGACGGGTTGCCGGGTACCGAGCACTCGGGCTCGTTTGGCTGCGATTCGCATACAGTCCCCGCCGGAGGCGCGGGTGGTGCCCACGCGTGCGGTGCGGCGGGTGGCGCGGGAGGAGCTCCCGGCGTCGGCAGCGAGAACCGAGGCTATGGCGCGGGCGTCGGCGCACCTGGATGGAGCAGCGGGTTCGCGAGCGGAGGTACCAGCGGCGCACCGTTTGACGATGGTGGTCGTGGCAGCGATGGCGCCGCCGGCGGCGCCGGCGGTTGGGGCGCATCCGGTGGTGAGCTCGGCGGGTTCGCTGGCTTGCTGTATGTCCCTGCGAACGGCGCGAACGGCGAAAACGGATCTCCCGGCTCCAGCGCCGGTGGTGGCGGTGGTGGTGGCGGCGGCACGAACAACTGTGACTCGTCAGGCTCGTCCGGTGGCGGTGGTGGTGGCGGCGGTTGCTTCGGCACCGCCGGTGGTGCGGGTGGCGGCGGCGGCGGCTCGTTCGGCATCATCGCGGTCGATTCCAACGTGGTCGTGAAGTCGTCGACCGTGACCGCCGGCTACGGCGGAGCGGGCGGACGTGGTGGCTCCGGTGGTCTCGGTGGCGAAGGCGGAACCGGCGGCGATGGCGGCCCGTATGGCGGTAGCGCCGAGCAAGATGATGGCGGCATGGGCGGCGCCGGCGGTCACGGCGGTCGCGGAGGCAACGGCGGTCACGGCGGCGGTGGTGGCGGCGGGCCGTCAGCGGCCCTCGTGTGCGTCGGCACCGCGACGATCACGATCCCGCAATCGACGATCAAGGGCGGCACGGGCGGCCCGGCCGGGATCTCGAGCGGCAACTCCGGCGCGCCGGGATTGGCAACGCCCTCGATGGGCTGCACGTTCTTCTAACTGCGACCCGTTGCTCGCGGTCTCGCGCTTGCGATCGTACGTGAAGGCGCGGAGGCCACAGGGTGGGGCAGCGTGGACCCCCAAAACCGCAGCTCGCGCTGAGCTCCGCGTCATTTTCGCCTTTGCGTTCAGTCGGCGCTCCCTCTCGCTGTCCTCTCAATGCAGCTGCCGCACGCACACAAATGCTTCGGCGGCGGCCATGTTCTGCTGCGAGCCGCGCCAGGTCGCGAGCGCGCGCACGGCTTCGATCGAGCGGGCGTCGGGGAACGGCCGGATCTGGCTCTCGAAGCAGGCGAGGGCGCGCAGCTTGGTGTCGAGGTGGCTCGAGATGTCGAACCACACGTTGGGCGTGAACCCGGCCTCTAGGTAGGGCGCGTTCCAGTGGGTTTCGGACTGCACCTCGTAGCAATACACGGCCTTGATGTTGCGGCCGGTCGGCGACGAGGTTCGCCATGCGACGCTGCTGGCGTGAAAGATTTCGCGATGATCTTTGTGCAGGTCGTTGAGAAACGGCACGAACAGGATCTCTGGCTGGATCTTCGCGATCAGCGAGCCAACGGTCTTGTTCAGCTGATGGACCGGGATGTCCGCGACCAGCGCCGCGGGAATCTCCTCGAAGTGCAAGGTGTGAGCTCCGAGCACCTTCATCGCTCGCTGCGCCTCACCGCGGATCGTGTCCCACAGCGAGCGCGGCCACAGCGGATGGGGCTCGGCGCCGTGGCCGGTGATCACCGCGACGTGAACCTCATCGCCTTGCGCGGCGAACCGCGCGATCGTTCCGCCGACGCCGAGCGTCTCATCGTCGGCGTGCGGCGCGATCACCAGGACGCGCTTAGCGGAGGACATCTTCTGGCCGAACGGCGAGCGGATCGGTGGGCTTCTCGACGATGAATGCACCGATCGCGAGGGCGTCGATGCCGGTAGCGAAGAACGTGCGGATCGCGTCGCGCGGCGTGCACACGATCGCTTCGCCCTTCACGTTGAACGACGTGTTGAGCACGATCGGAACGCCGGTCTGGTCTTCGAATGCGCGAAGCATCGCGTGGTAGCGCGGGTTGGTCGCCGCATCGACGGTCTGGCAGCGCAACGTGTTGTCGACGTGCACGACCGCCGGTGCCTGTTGCGATGCCGCGTCGGTAGCTTCGAACGCGAGGATCATAAACGGCGCTGGTGCCGCCTTCTTGAGGAACCGATCGGCCGATTCGACCGTCATGCTCGGGCAGAACGGCCGCCAGTACTCGCGAAACTTGATCGCTGCATTCACGCGATCGCGGGCAGCGATCTGACGCGGGTCGGCGAGGATCGAACGGCCACCGAGCGCACGCGGACCGCCCTCCATCCTGCCCTGAAACCAGCCGACGACCTTGCCGCTCGCAAGCAAGCTGGCGGTCTCACTCGCCAGGTTCTTCGGCTTGCGATACGCGAGCCCACACTGCTTGAGTTGGTTCTCGATGTCATCGTCGCCAAACCCCGGCCCTAGGTAGAGGTGCTGGAGCGGCGCGGGGCGCTTGCCGGTCTTGTCGACCCAGTAGCCGATCGCGGCACCGATCGCCAACCCCGAGTCATTCGGCACGGGAAACGCCGAGACGCGGTCGAAGTTGTCCATCCGGTGCAGCCGGCTGTTCATCTTGACGTTCAGACCGACGCCACCGCCGATGCACAGCGTGCGCAGCTTGGTCTCGCGCTGGAAGTGATCGACGAGTCGAATCACCGTTTCCTCGAGCAGCCGCTGTGCCTCGAACGCGATGTCCTCGTGGATCTTTTCGATCTTCTTCGGGCCTTGCCGCGGCTGCATCCCCATGAGGTTGATCAGCTCGTCGGTAAACCGATCCGAATAGGTGTGCTCGCCGTGGTGGATGTACTTGGGCTCGACTTCGTAGTCGAAACCGAGGGGACCCGGCCGCACGATCTGTTCGAGCTTCTCGCGAATCGCCCGGTTCTCGTTGCCATAGGCAGCGAGGCCCATCACCTTGTACTCACCGTCGTAGGCATCGAACCCGAGAAACTCGGTGATCGCCGCGTAGAACCAACCGAGCGAGTGCGGGATCTCGATGCGATGAAGCACGTCGAGCGACGCGCCATGGCCGTGCCACACCGTCGTGCAGTCGCTGTCGCCGGAGCCGTCGACCGTGAGCACCAGTGCCTCCTCGTGCTCCGACAGGAAGAACGCCGACGCCGCGTGGGTGCGGTGGTGCGGATAGAACTCGAGCTTCGGCACCTGATTCGGAGCGATGCCAAAACCGCGCACCAGCTGATTGGTGAACGTGCGAGTGAGCGCGGCCGGTGCGAACAGCCCGACGTTGCGTTGCTGCCACCGCCGCGTCGCGTCGTCCGGCGGGAACCGGCGGTTCACTTCTTGATAGAACCGCGCCATGTCACCCGAGCCGTAGCGCGGCGCGTCCCAGCCGTAGACCGCAACGTCGATGTCGCCGAGCGAGACTTCCGCGAGCCGTAGGCACGCTTCGATCGACCGCATCGGAAAGATGTTCGGCGCGTGCTTGTTGCGCAGCAGTCGCTCTTCTTCGACGTACGCGGCGACCCGGCCATCGACGATCACGGCGGCTGCGGGATCGATGCCGTGGAAATAGCTGAGGATGTTCATGGCTGAGCTCCGATCGGCCCTTAGACGTCGAAAAGACGCGGCAGCCTATCAGACGTCGCGAGGCTCTGGTCTGCGCTGGAGCGGTCTTACCGACATTGGCGCGCGCTGCATCGCCGCGATCGCATCGGCGGCAGCGTGCGCTCCCCGCACGGTGGTGACATACGAGATTCGTTGAATCAGCGTCGCGCGACGAAGCGCTTGTGCTTCTCGATGGTTGACCGCGCCGCCGTCGATCACGATCGCCAGCGATACCTGCTCGAGCACGTGCTCGCTCGTTGCCGTGACGACCACACCGCGTTCGCTCAGTCGCGGCGCCAGCGCGGGTGGTGCGACCAGCTCCATGCCGAGCGCGATGAACCGGCGGCCGATCATGACCGCGTCCTCGAGCTCTGCGATCGCGAGCAGGACTCTGCCGGTCGTCGGCAGCGGGTTACTCGCGGCGAGCTGGCTCTTCGCGAACGCCACCGCGAAGTCGTCGCCGATTCCCATGACCTCGCCGGTCGAGCGCATCTCGGGCCCGAGCCGGGGATCCACGCCGTCGAATTTGATGAACGGCAGCACGACTTCTTTTACGGAAACTGCGTTCGCGGCAGGTTGGGCGATACCCTGATCGCGCAGGCTGGTCCCGAGCATCGCGCGGGTCGCTACTTGCGCGAGGGAGATGCCCACCGCCTTCGACACGAACGGGATGGTTCGCGACGCGCGCGGGTTGACCTCGAGCACGAACAGCTCGCCACGAAACACCGCGAACTGCGCGTTCATCAGCCCGACCACCTCGAGCTCCTTGGCGATCGCGATCGCTTGGCGTTCGATCTCCTCGACGATCGATCTTGCCAGCGAATACGGTGGCAGCGCGCACGCCGAATCGCCTGAATGGATGCCGGCCGATTCGATGTGCTCCATCACGCCGCCGATCATCACTGCGCCGGTGTGATCGGCGACGACGTCGACATCCACCTCGATCGCGTCGACGAGGAACTTATCGATCAAGATCGGCAGCCCGACCGTCGCGGACTCGCGATCGACGGCAGTCTGCTGACCCTTGGTCGCGATCGAAATCGAGCGGAAGTAACCGTCGAGTGCGGCGACGTTGTCGATTCGCTCCATCGCGCGGCCGCCGAGCACGTAGCTCGGGCGAACCATCACCGGAAAGCCGATCGCCTGCGCGATCTCGCGCGCCTCGGCGAGCGAATTGGCGGTGCCCCATGCCGGTGCCTGTAGACCGAGCTTGGCCAGCACTGCGCCAAACCGCTGCCGATCCTCTGCGCGATCGATCGCGTCGGGTTGGGTACCCAAAATTGGCACACCTGCGGCCGCCAACCCGGCTGCGAGCTTGAGCGGGGTCTGGCCGCCGAGCTGGATGATCACGCCGGCCGGATGTTCGACCGCACAGATCTCGAGCACGTCTTCGAGCGTGACCGGCTCGAAGTACAGCCGATCCGATGTGTCGTAGTCGGTCGATACGGTCTCCGGGTTGCAATTGACCATGATCGACTCGATGCCGTCGGTCTGCAGCGCGATCGCGGCATGCACGCAGCAGTAGTCGAACTCGATGCCTTGGCCGATGCGATTCGGCCCACCGCCGAGGATGATCACCTTGCGCCGCGTGGTCGGCTTCGCCTCGCATTCGTCCTCGTAGCTCGAATAGAAGTATTGCGTGTGTGCCTCGAACTCGGCGCTGCAGGTGTCGATCCGCTTGTAGATCGGATGAACTCCGGCGGCGTGGCGCGCCTGGCGAATCTGTTGCTCGGTCGTGCCGATCAGCGCGGCGATCCGGCGATCGGAGAATCCGAGACGCTTGTAGCTCCGTAGATGGTCGGCCACCGCCGCCAGACCAGTGATCGGCGGCGGTGCGGCATCGAGGCCATCCAGTGCGATCCCGGAGGTCGTCGCGCCGAGCGCCTTGGCAGCCAGCTCGAGCTCGGCGAGCGCGATCGCGCGAATGTGATGGAGGAACCACGGATCGATGCCGGTGGCGTCGCGTGCGGTCTCGATCGTCAGCCCGAGCTGGAACGCGCGGCCCAGTTGAAACATCCGATCGCCGGTCGGCGTGGCGATCGCCCGGCAGAGCGCACCGAGATCGTCGCGAATCCCGAAGCTCTGGTCGAACCCGGCGCGGCCGGTCTCGAGCGAGCGCATCGCCTTGCCGAGCGCCTCGCGGAACGTCCGGCCCACCGCCATCGCTTCACCCACCGAGCGCATCTGGGGACCGAGCTCGGTGCGTGCGCCGGGAAACTTCTCGAACGCGAACCGCGGCCACTTGACGACCACGTAGTCGAGCGTCGGCTCGAACGACGCCGGCGTGACCTTGGTGATGTCGTTGTCGAGCTCGTCGAGCGTGTAGCCGATCGCCAGCTTTGCGGCGATCTTTGCGATCGGAAATCCGGTCGCCTTCGATGCGAGCGCTGACGACCGCGAGACCCGCGGGTTCATCTCGATCACGAGCAGTCGTCCGGTGGCCGGATCGAGCGCGAACTGGACGTTGGCGCCGCCGGTAGTGACCCCGATCTCGCGAACCACCGCGAACGCAGCGTCGCGCATCCGCTGGTACTCCTTATCGGTCAGCGTCATCGCGGGCGCGACCGTGATCGAATCTCCAGTGTGGACACCCATCGGATCGACATTTTCGATCGAGCAAACGATCACGCAGTTGTCGCGCGCATCGCGAACCACCTCGAGCTCGAACTCCTTCCAACCGAGCACCGACTCCTCGATCAACACTTGCCGCGTCGGGCTCTGATCGAGCGCGAACGCGGCCATGTGGCGGAGCCGCGATTCGTCGTGCGCGATCCCGCCGCCGGAGCCACCCATCGTGAACGATGGGCGAAGCACGACAGGATAGCCGAGCTCGGCGGCGATCCTCACGGCTGCCTCGACGGACTCGGCCTGCTGTGAGCGCGGGCACGACAGCCCGATCCGATCCATCGCGGCTTTGAACTGCGCGCGATCTTCGGCCATCTCGATCGACGATGCGGTGACTCCGATCAGCTCGACGCGATGCCTCGCGAGCGCTCCGGTCCGTTCGGCAGCGAGTCCGAGGTTGAGCGCGGTCTGGCCGCCGAGCGTCGGCAGCACCGCATCGGGGCGCTCGCGCGCGAGGATCTGGTCGAGGACCTCGAGCGTCAGCGGCTCGACGTACGTGGCGTGCGCGAGCTCCGGATCGGTCATGATCGTCGCCGGATTCGAGTTGAGCAGGACGACCTGCACACCTTCGCTGCGCAGCGCTTTGACCGCCTGGGTGCCAGCGTAATCGAACTCGCACGCTTGGCCGATCACGATCGGCCCGGAGCCGATGACGAGCACGGAACGCAGATCGGTACGGCGCGGCACCTGCGCAATCTACTCGCGATCGAGCCAACCGCGGCGGCGGAACACCCAGATCTGGATCGCGACACCGACGCCGAACACCGCTACGAGCGCCCAGAACGCCCACGAGGCGTGCTGGAGCGGCACGCCACCGACGTTGACGCCGAGCAGGGAGCACACGAACCCGAGCGGCAAGAAGATCGAGGTGATCAGCGACAGCACGTAGAGCCGCTGGTTGGTCAGCTCGGAGGCGCGCGACGCCAGCTCCTCGTGAGTCACGGCGGCGCGGTCGCGCGCGGCATCGAGCTCTTCCACCGTACGGGTCATCCGATCTGCGGCTTCGGCGAAGCTTCGCCGATGGGCGTCTGTCAACCAGCCGAGGGGGACGTGGGCAAGCTTGGCCAGCGCCTCGCGCTGGGGTGCGAGGAATCGACGCAACGCGATCGCACGGCGGCGGTGATCGGCGAGCTGCGATCGTAGGCCGCCCGACGTACGATCGATGACACCCTCCTCGCAGGCCGCGATCTGATCGTCGAGCGTGTCGACCCGCGCGGAGACGTGATCGACAACCCGCTCGACCAACTGGGCGACTAGCGCGCCGGCATCGCGTGGTCCGCTGCCGCGTTCGACATCCACGGCGAGTGACCGCAGGGTTCGCGACATTCGATGGCGCATCGTGATCACGCGACGCGGCTCGATCCATGCGCGGATCGAGATCATGTCCTCCGGGGCGCTACCCTCGTTCTGGTTGATGCCGCGGACGATCAGCATCAGATCGTTGTCGTACGGGACTGCGCGCGGTCGTGGATCGGGATCCAGCAACGCGTCGCGGATCACCGGCTCGATGCGCGAATGGTGATCTAGCCAGCGCGATGCGTCGGCGGCGGTGTAGTCGAGGCTGACCCAAAGTGTTCCCTGCTCGGCCGACCACGCTTCGACGCCGGCCCAATCGAGCCGCTTGGCGCCGCTCGCTCCATCGAGCAGAAACGCGTGAAGCAGGCCAGACGGGGGCTCGGTGGACATGCAGCCCGGTTGTACTACGCTCGAGCGGTGATGCGCGTAGCGGTGCTGGCGGTGATCGCGATGGCCGTGATCGGGCAGGGGAGCGCGGTCTATGCCGATCGGCCAGCCGATCTCGTCGAGGTTCGCTCGATGATCCCCGATGCGGTGATCGACATGCGCTACGCGACGGCGAACAACTTCACCGGCCGAGTGCTGTATCCGAGCGCGACCTGTAAGCTCAGGCGCGCGGTGGTGCAACGCCTTGCCAACGCTGCTGCGATCCTGCGCGCTCAGCGGCGCCGGCTCGTGATCTGGGATTGCTATCGCCCGGCGTCGATTCAGCACGAGCTGTGGAAGCTGGTCCCCGATCCTCGCTACGTCGCCGACCCCAAGCGGGGATCCAAGCACAGCCGCGGCGCTGCCGTCGACGTCGCAGTGGTCGCCAGCGATGGATCGCCGGTGGTGCTACCGACCGAGTTCGACGACTTCTCGAAGGCCGCACATCGCCGTCACGCCCTCGCTGGCCCGACCGGGGCCGAAGCTCGCAAGCTCGAGCGCGCGATGACCAAGGCAGGGTTCATCGGCATGCCAACCGAGTGGTGGCATTTCGACGCAGCCGATAGCGCGAAATACCCACTATCGGACGAGCCGCTGTAGCATCTCAGGCGGCGTGGGCGACCCGATCCCGTACTACCCGGTGAACGCGTTCGGGCCTCTGATGAAGGGGCTGGTGATCGGCGGCGTTGGCATCCTCCACGTGTTCCTTGCCCAATTTGCGATCGGCGGCGGCATGTTGCTGTGGTCGTTCGAGCGCAGCGGTCAGCGCGGCGCCCCCGATGCTCGCCAGTTCGTCGACGGGTACTTTCGCGTGCTCGTGCTGGTCAGCTTCGTGCTCGGCGCGCTCACCGGGGTCGCGATGTGGTTCACCACGATCCAAGTCGGGGCGCGAACCATCGGGCTCATGATCGACGAGTTCCACTGGCTGTGGGCCACCGAGTGGGTGTGGTTCTCGCTCGAGGTGTGCGCGGGCTATGCGTTCTACAAGTGCGGCCCCAGCCTGTCCGATCGCGCGCGGTCGCGGCTACTCGGACTCTACGCGCTGGCATCGTGGATGAGCCTGTTCTGGATCAACGGCATCCTCAGCTGGCAACTCACGCCCGGACGCTGGCTTGACGGCGAAGGTATGTGGGCTGGGTTCTTCAACCCGAGCTTCTGGCCGTCGCTGTTGTTTCGAACCGCGGTCGCGATGACGCTCGCCGCGCTCGCCGCCTGTGTGGTGATCAACACGATGGATCTGCCGCGCGAGCGCAAGGCAGCGCTGATCCGTCGCGCCGCCCGGTTCGCGACGCCGATCGCCGTGATGCCTTTGCTCGGGCTGTGGTTCTTCGCGGTGATTCCAGCCGACAGCCGGTCGTGGCTACTCGGTGGCAGTCTGCCGATGACGATGTTCGTCGGGGTCGCCGCGGGCGCATCGCTGTTGATCGGCGCGTACGTGATCGTCGGGATCGTGGTGAAGCGGCTCTACATCAACGTCGCCACCGCCACGCTGCTGCTGGTATTGGCGTTCGGTGCGACGGCCGCCGGCGAGTTCGTACGCGAAGGTGCGCGCAAGCCATTCACCGTGCGCGGCGTACTGTATTCGACGTCGATCCGGCCGCAGGAGGTCGCTGCGCTGCGCGCATCCGGCGCGGTCGCCGCCGACCCATATCCGCTGCGTGACATCGAGCGCTATCCGACCGAGCAGCTTCAGCGCGGCGCCAAAGTCCATCGCGCGTTGTGCGACGCGTGCCACACGATGCGCGGCGCGAACTCTCTCGTCGAGCTGACGCGGACATGGACTGATGGCCAATTGCGCCTCAATGTCGCCAAGCTCCAGCGGACCAAAGCGTTCATGCCGCCGTTTGCGGGGAATGCCGAGGATGTCGAGGCGATCGTGCAGCTGCTTCGGTGGGAGGCGGCGGGCGCGCCCAGCGCGTGGCCGAGCCGTTCGGAGCCCGCAGTGCTGGCGCAGATCACGGCATGGCTCGACGAAGTTGGAACCTCGCCGTTCGAAGGTGCGCGGTGATGTGGCCGTTCGGAACCGGAATGCCCGCGGTCTGGTTGGTGCTCTACGTCCTCACGTTCGCGCTGCACGCGTTGTTCATCAGCTACGTCGTCACCGGCACTGGCTACGCGCTGGTCCAAACGTTGCGGCGCGCGAACGATCCGCTCGCCGAGCGGATCCGCGATCGGTTGCCGTTCATGCTCGGCCTCGCGATCACCGCCGGCGTCGCGCCGCTGTTGTTCTTACAGCTGCTCTACCAACACCGGTTCTACACCGCCAATCTGCTGCTCGGTCCGCGGTGGGGTGCCGTTGTCCCTGCGCTCGTCATTGGATTTTACGCGCTCTACGTCGCCAAAGCTGCGGCGGTCACGTGGCGGCGACTCGCTCTCGGGATCGGCCTCGGATGTTTTGTGTTCGTCGCATGGTCGTGGACCGAGCTCCATCTGGTGATGGAGGCCGAGCCGGTGTGGCGCGACATGTACGCGGCTGGCGATCGAGTTTATGGCACCACTGACGTATGGCCTCGGTTGATGTTGTGGCTCGGTGTGATGGCAACACTGTTCGCGACCGTCGCGGTGTGGAGCGCGGGTGCGCTCGAGCGCCAGCGGCTCGCGGTGATCGCGCTGGCAGGACGGGCGATCAGCGGCGTCGCGCTCGGCTGGCTCAGCGCACGCGGCGGATCGATCGATGAGGCCGCGGGTTGGGGGTACGTGATGCTCGGCGCCATGACGGTGGAGGTCGGCGCTTGGATCATGATGTGGCGCGCTCCGGGCAGCGGGACCGTCAAGCTCGTCGCCGGAGCGGCGGCCGTTGCGCTGATCACGGGCAGCGTGGTCCGCGAAGCCCCGCGGATCGTGCTGCTCGAGCCATCACGCCCTGCCGCGGTCGAAGCGGGCGGCTTCTGGGTGTTCGTTCTGACCCTGGTGGTCGGGATCGCCGCGATCAGCTGGATCGTGCGAACGGTCAAGCACTCGCGAGCGTGACCGCGACCGCGTTGATCACCGCCGCAATTCGCACCGCGTCTTGGACGGCCTCGCGGGTGCCACCGCGCTCGCGGACCGCGTGCTCGTGAGCACGCAAGCACTTCTCACAGCCTTCGATCGCCGAGCACGCGAGGCACCACAGCTCGAAGTCGAGCGAATCAACGCCCGGTGTGCCGATGATCTGCATCCGCAGCCGTGCCGGCATCGCGCCGTATTCGGCGTGCTCGCCCATCATGTGGGTGAATCGGTAGTAGACCGTGTTCATCGCCATGATCGACGCCGCGCCACGGGCTGCAGCGTCGGCTTCGGGCGACAGGCCGGCATCCTCGACGATCGCGGCTACCACCTCGGGGCTGCGAGCGGCGATCGCCGAGGCGAGCGCGGTGCCCCACGCTTGTTGCGGCGTGAGCGCTGTCGATCCTGCGATCACCCCCAGATTGATCCGGAGATCTTTGGCGTGGTCGGGGAGGCGCTGCTTGAGCTGATCGATCGACATGACGTCACGCCGCCGTCGCTGGAGTGAGGGTGGCTTGGCCCTTCTGCCAGTTGCACGGGCACAGCTCGTCGGTCTGCAGTGCATCGAGCACCCGCAGCACCTCGGCCGGATTGCGGCCGACCGACAAGTCGTTGACCGAAACGAATCGAATCACGCCCTGCGGGTCGACCACGAACGTCGCCCGAAGCGCGACGCCCTCGTGCTTGTCGAGGACACCGAGCTGCTGCGATAGCTCGCGCTTGATGTCGGCCACCATCGGAAACGGCAGGGCGCGCAGATCCGAGTGATGATCGCGCCACGCGAGGTGGACATATTCGCTATCGGTCGACACCCCGATGACCTGCGCATCGCGATCGAGGAACTCTCGGTCGAGCTTGGCGAACGCCGCGATCTCGGTCGGGCATACGAACGTGAAGTCCTTGGGCCAGAAGAAGTAGACCTTCCATTTGCCGGGATGGCTCGCTTCGCTCAGATCTGCGAACGAGCGGTCGGCCAACACGGCCTTGGCGGTGAATACGGGAAACGTGTCTCCAATCGTGAGCATGGCTGCCTCCTGGTTGATGGCTTCAGCTTGGGCCTCCCTCGCTGATAAGTCCAATCGACAAAAGACATAGCCATGATATGAAAATACTATCATGCAACGTCCGACGGTTCGTCAGCTCGAGAGCGTGGTCGCGGTCGCCGAGCACCACAGCTTTCGCCGTGCGGCAGGCTCGCTCGGGATCTCTCAGCCCGCGTTGTCTGCCCACGTTCAAACCGCCGAGCGCCTGCTCGGGGTGCAGATCTTCGAGCGCGATCGCCGATCGGTGCTCGTGACGCCGGCCGGCGAGGAGATCATCGCCCGGGCTCGCGAGGCGCTCGGCGCGATCGACTCCGTCAGTGATGCCGCGCACCGTCGCGGCGAGCCGCTCGTCGGCCCGCTTCGCCTCGGCGTGATTCCGACGATCGCGCCGTATTGGCTGCCCGCGGTGTTACCTGCGGTGCGCGCGCGGTTTCCCAAGCTCGAGCTGATCCTGCGGGAGGACCAGACCAATCGGCTGCTCGCTCAGCTCGGCGCCGGCCAACTGGACGTCGCGTTTCTCGCGCTGCCGGTGCCAGGTGATGTCACGACCGCGGTGATCGCGCGCGAGCAGTTCGTGCTCGCGGTGCCGCGCGGCGCTGCGCTGGCTGCACGCCGCGGCAAGCTGAAGGATCGCGACCTCGACGCCGAGACCGTGTTGCTGCTCGAGGACGGACATTGCCTGCGCGACCAAGCGCTGTCGGTATGCGAGCGGGGCGGGGCTGTCGAGTCGATGGAGGTCCGCGCAACCAGCTTGCCCACGCTCGTTCAGATGGTGGCTGGCGGCCTGGGCGTCACGCTGTTGCCCGAGGCGGCCGCGGCGGCATTGGTCCAGCCTCGCGGACCGGTCGCGCTGGCGCCGTTCGCACACCCGGCGCCTGGGCGCACGATCGGTCTCGCCTGGAGGACCTCGTCGGCTCGACTGCGCGAGTTTCGAATGCTCGCGGACACGATGCGGGTCGAGGGCGACAAACTGCTCGCGCGGCTCGCGCGGCGAGCTGCGCCGCAATTCGACAGACGCCCCGACGCTGTGCCACGATGATCGGGCGTGTCGACCCCCTGTCCGTGTGGTTCCAAACTTCCCGAGGCCGAGTGCTGTGCGCCGATCATCGAAGGCGCCCCAGCCCCCACTGCTGAAGCGCTCATGCGCTCGCGCTACACCGCGTACGTGCGCGGTGCGATCCAACACGTGATCTCGACCCATGACGCCAAGACCCGCGCCGACGTCGACGCCGACGCCGTGGCTGCCTGGTCGCGCGAGACCAAGTGGCAGGGCCTCGAGATCCTGGGAACCGAAGCCGGTGGTGCCGACGACAACGAGGGCATCGTCGAGTTCGTGGCCCGCGGTGCGACCAACGGCACCGCGTTCGCACAGCGCGAGCGGTCGCGGTTTCGCAAGGTCGAGGACCGCTGGTACTACGTTGACGGCAAGACCAGCAACCAGCCGGTTCGCAAGGCGGCCGAGCCCAACCGCAACGATCCGTGTCCGTGCGGCAGTGGACAGAAGTACAAGAAGTGCCATGGCGCGTAGCTCGTAGTCACCGAGCGGCCCCCGCTGGGTGCGCGCTCGCGCAGCAGACAGCGGGTCGTGGCCGTGAGCACCACCGTTGTCGTTGACTCGTCGGCGGGACAGGGAGCAGGACAGGACATCGCTGACACTTCGCTGTACACCGCTGGTGGCTCGTCTAGCGGCCCACATGGACGCTCGTCCGCAATCCGACGGGCAGCGTCGCATCGGGCGTGGTAGCGAACCGAGCGATCACTTCGAGGACACGGGTATCCACCCGCGCGCGGGGGTCGTCGTCGCGCACGGTCTTGCGGCCGAGCTCGCGGGTGATTCGCGCGATCCGGACGTCGAACGTGCGACCGGGATAGGCATCGGCGGTTGCGTACGCGCGTTGGCCGACGCTGATCGCGCCGATGTCAGCCTCGTCGATCTCGACGCGGATCTCGAGCTGTCGCAGATCGGCCATCGTGACGATCGGAGCCGGTACCATCGCGGTGACGATCGCGCCTAGCTCGGCGGTTCGCCGCAGGATCACGCCGTCTTGCGGAGCGCGCAGGACGGTGTGATCGAGCGCCGCCGCGGCCGCGGCGACGTCGGCCTTCGCCAGCTCGACCTGTGCGGCCGCCTCGGCGATCTGCTCGACCCGCGTTCCCTTTGCAAGCGCTTGATAACGAGCAGACGCAGCCTCGGCCTGCGCCGCGGCAACCCGTGCGGCGGCTTGGTCGGCGTCCACCGATGCGGTGGCTACTGCGCCCACCTCGCCGAGCCGCGCCGTGCGTGCTTGCTCCGCCACGCGATGGGCCGACGCCGCCGCCGCAGCCGCGGCGTCGGCCTTGGCCGCCTCGAGGTCCTCACGTCGCGCGCCGCGTCGCGCGAGCCGATAGCGGGCTTCCGCCTGGCCGAGCGCCGCGCGCGCCGCAGCGAGTCGTGCTCTCGCGATGCGATCGTCGAGCCGCGCCAGCACTTGGCCGGCGACAACCGCGTCGCCTTCCTCGACCTCGATCGCGACGATCCGTCCCGGCGTTTCGAACCCGAGCACCACCGGGTCGTGGACTGGCTCGACGCGTCCCGGTGCGATGAGCATCGAAGGAGCGGTTGCGGTGGAACCGTTCGCCGAAGCCGATGGTGTGTCGCGTAACGCCCACACGGCGGTGGCACCAGCGATCACGGTTCCGAACAACACGTAGCGTAGCTTGGTCATGACGCACTCCCGATCGAAGTGAGAGGGTTAGCGGTCGTGCGGTCGGACTCGATCCGGCCGTCTTCGACGTGAATCACGCGATCTGCGAATCGCTCGAGCCGTGCATCGTGGGTCACCACGACCACCGCGCGCCCGGATGTCGCCAGCTCGCGCATCAGCTCCATCACCGACAGCGCGGTCTTCGTGTCGAGGGCGGCGGTCGGTTCGTCGCCGATCAAGAGTGGTGGACTACCGCCGAGCGCACGCGCGATGGCGACCCGCTGCTTCTGCCCACCGGACAGATCCGCGGGGAGGTGATGCGCGCGTGGGCCGAGACCGACGAGCTCGAGCAACCGCCGAGCTTCGCGCTTCGGATCACGGAAACCCGGATCTTTCATCTGGATCGCCATCGCGACGTTCTCGAGCGCGGTCAGCGCCGGGAACAGATTGAAGCCCTGAAAGATGAACCCGAAGTTGCGAGCCCGGAGCGCAGGCAGCTCACGTTCGCCGAGCCCGGCGACGTTGCGGCCTTCGATCCAGATCTCGCCGTTGGTGGGCTCGAGCAACAGACCGAGAATCGAGATCAGCGTGGTCTTTCCAGATCCCGATGGGCCTTCGATCAAGGTGACCTCGCCGGCATGAATATCGAGCGTCGCATTCGCCAGCGCGGCCACCGCGTGCTCGCCGGTGCCGTAGGTCTTGCCGACGCCTACCAGTCGAGCCAGTGGGCCGGCTGCTGCGACTGCCGATGGCAGGGTTTCCGAGAGCGCGAGAGCGACAGGCATGGAGTCTCCTTTGATCGAACGCGTCAGGACTTGAACACCGAGGCCGGGTCGAGCCGCAGCACCTTGACGATCGACAGCAGCGCAGCGAGCGCGCACATCACGATCGTGATCACCAGGGTTGCGGCGTAGAGCGGCGGCGTCAGCGCGACCGAGAGATTGGCGGCTTTCATCGCCGCGCGCATCGCGATCGCCAGGGGTGCACCGACGGCGAATCCGAGCAACGCCGACAGCAGCGCCTGCGCGAGGATCACCTTGACGACGGCGCTGTTGCGCGCGCCCATTGCCTTCAGCGTGCCGTACTCGCGAATGTACTGGAGCGTGCCGCTGTAGAGGATCTGTCCGACGACGACGAATCCGACGATGATGCCGAGCACTGCAGTGGTGAAGAAGCCGGCCCCCACGCCGGTGCGGCTCGACCAGTAGGTCCGCGTGCGCGCCGACATCTCCGCCGTGGTGTACGCCGCCAGGTGGGGCAGCGCGTTGATCCGTGCCTGCACCTCGCGAACGTCGGCCCCCGGGGCGACCGTGACCAACACGTAGGTGACCGGTTCCTCGCCGAGCATCGGCAAGAAGCTGCGCGCGGTGCGCAGGTCGGCAAACACGATCGGTGACGTGGTGAACGACCGGATGCCCGAGCTCATCGCGACCACCTCGGCGCGCACGCCGCCGATCTCGGTGAGGTGACCGACGCGTTCGATCTTGAGCTTCTCGTATTCACTGCGATCGATCGTGATCGCGCCGGGCTCGACCAACCGATCGACGTCGCCAGCGACGATATTCCACGGGGCCATCATCGTTTTGGTTCCGCGTTGGGCATCGATGCCGACGACCTGGACGCCGAGATCGCCGCCATCGGGGAGCTTGAATTGCGCGAAGCTCATCAACACGCGCTCGGTCCGTGCGACCCCTGGCACCGATGCCACCCGGTAGAACGCGCGCTCATCGAACGGCGTCGCGAACTCGAACGACTCGTTGCTGTTCTTGCCGACCCAGATGTCGGCACGACTGGCGTCGATGATCGACGACGCGGTGTTCATGAACCCGAAGTACAGGCCGACCTGGACCAGCACGAGCATCACCGACACCGACACCCCCGCGATCGCCACGACGAACCGCAGCCGGTCATGGAGCAGCAGCTTGCGCGCCAGGGTCCACATGGCGCCGGGAAGAGCATCGCGCGTGCCGGTGTGCAGCTCAGTCGATTCGGCTACTTAGTAGCTGCCCGGCGGTAACGTCTCGTTACCGTCGCGACAAACCGAGACAACTCGCGACCGCGCCGCGACGAGGCGATCATTAGCGTGGACCCATGAAACAACGCGGTCTCGATCATCTCGGCAACTTCACCGTGTTCGCAGCGATGTTTCTGCTGCTGAGCGCCGCCATGGACATGGTCACCGGCGAGCTGGATCAGTTCGTGTTTCCGCAGGCGCAGACCATCGTTTACGGTGCCTCGATAGCCGCGTTGATCGTGCTTGGCCTGGTCGATCGGCGCCGCAAGCGACTTCCCCGGACATCACAAACCACCGATGCCGTGGTCGGCTGGGTGTTCTTCGTGCTCGCAGGGGTTGGAGCGTGGTCGCTCGGAGAGCTACGGCCCACGACGCCGCGTGAAGGCGTGTTTGCCCTGATCGGACTGGTGATCGGTCACTGGGGCGCCGTGCGATTTACTCGCAAGGTCGACTGGGGCGGCTTGATGGGTGGGTTGGCCCTCGTGGTCGCCATGATGATCCTCGGCGCCGCGCAAGGCGATCCTGACCGCGTCGTGCTCGGGTTCGCGTTTGTGGTGTTCGCCAGACTGATACAGGGGCGCGAATGGGCGTTGTTTCAGGCGCGCGGGCGAGAAGCGGTGGTTCGTCGGCTATCTCATGCGCTCCGCACGCCCGCGGCGGCGATTCGATCGCTCAGCGACGCATTGGCGACCGGCGCGGTGGAGGACCCCGCGGAGCGCGCGAAGTTCTTGAGCCTGATCCAGGCAGAGGCGGACCGCTTGGGCATGGGGCTCGACCGAATGCTCCGGATCGCACGTGGCGAGATGTCACTCGCGATGTCGGTCGTTCCGATCGACCTGGTCGAATGGGCACACCTGGTTGCGATGCGCTGGCGCACCCGGATGCCAGGACTCCAGCTCTCGGTCGGCGCGCCCTTGGTCGTTGCGGCGGACCCGGACCACCTCGACGAGGCGATCGATGCGCTGTTGGACAACGCGCTTCGCTATGGTGGACCGGACGTGCGGTTGGCCGTATCGCGCACCCAGGCTCACGCGGAGATCACCGTCGAGGACAATGGTCGCGGGCCGATGCTCGCGATCCGCGACCTGTTGGAACAGCCGCTGAGCATTCATCCTCCGACGCTCGGCGACAACGCTCGCGGGTTCGGTCTGGGACAGTGGGCGGCGAGACAAGTCGCCGAGGCTCATGGCGGGACGCTTCGTCTCGCAGGTACATCGAGCTTCGTGTTGTCACTGCCAGCCACGGCCGCGCTGCCGGTGAGACTGTGACGGCGCGGCTGTTGCTCGTCGAAGACGACCTCGGCTTGCGGCTCGGGTTGACGGCCTCGCTTCGTGCGCACGGTTACGAAGTGGATGCCGTGGCGTCGTCGGAGGAGGCGTATGAGCTCGCGCAGCGTACACCGCCGGATCTGGTGGTGCTCGATTGGAACCTACCGGGCGAGTCCGGCCTCTCGCTGCTCGAACGCTGGCGTGCCGCCGGATCGTCGTTCGCCGTGATCATGCTCACCGCACGCGATTCGGTACCCGATCGCGTGCGCGGCCTAGAGGTCGGTGCGGACGACTACCTCGTGAAGCCATTTGCGACCGAAGAATTGATCGCTCGGATCGCCGTTCGGTTGCGATCGCGGACGCTCGAGAGCCGCGCCGCCGCATCGTCGATGTCGTTATCCGGCACCGAGATCGACATGATCAGAGGAACCGTTCGCCGCGATGGCAAGGTTCACCAACTCACGAGCCAGGAGCTGGCAGCCCTCGCGTACCTCGCGTCGCGACCCGGTCAAGTCATCGCGCGCGAGGACTTGTTGCGCGACGTGTGGGGCTATCGCTCGACGGTGATCACCCGGGCGGTCGACAACACGATTCTGCGACTGCGCGCGAAGGTCGAGCCGGACCCGGGATCACCGCGCCATATCCTGACCGTGCACGGTGTCGGCTATCGATTCGAGCGCTGACGAGCCATCACGCGGCAGGCAGCACGACGGTGAACGTCGATCCCTCGCCGGGCGTCGAGCGCACGCGGATGTCACCGCCATGCGCACGGACGACCTTATGACAGATCGCGAGCCCGAGCCCGGTGCCGTCGGGGCGGGTCGTGAAGAACGGATCGAAGATCTTCGGGAGATCGTCGGCGCCGATCCCGCGGCCGCGATCTGCGACTTCGATCGCGATGGTGCCGTCGTTCGCAGGGGTCGCGCGCAGCGTGACCTCGGCGCCAGGCGTCGAGGCATCGGCGGCGTTTCCGACGAGGTTGACCAGCACCTGACGCAACCGCTGTGGATCGCCGTGGACGGTTAGCGCCAGCTGCTCCCCGCGCACGCATCGGAGCGCGACGCCACGCTCCGATAGCACCGGTGATAAGCCTCTGGCTGCGTCTTCGATCAGCGCGGAGATGTCGATCGTCTCGCTCGCGAGCTTTACCGGCTTGGCGAAGTCGAGGATCTCCGCCACCGATTGGTCGAGCCGGTGCAGCTCCTCGAGCGCGATGTCGAGATGTTCACGGTTATCGTCGGACAACTGGAGCTTGCGGCGCAGGATCTGGACGTTGAGCGAGATGCTGGTGAGCGGCGTGCGAATGTCGTGCGCGATCGCCGCGGCGAACTGACCGAGCACCGCTAGCCGGCGTGCATCGTCGAGCGCGGTGACTGCATGCGCACGCTCTACGATCAGCGCGATCCGCGCGGCGAGCTCGCGAGCGACCAGATAGGTATCGCGATCGACGACGCCGCCGTCGATGTAGAACGCGCCAACAACGCTTCGCTCGGCCCCGTGCGCTGGAACGATCAAACACGCGGGCAGCTCGGGCACATCGGCGCGGCGCAGCGGAGCGTCCTCCCGGAGCTGCTCGGCGAGCGTCGCGGGTAACTGATCGGCGGAAACCCACCGCACGGTCGAACCATCGCCGAACGCAGCGATTCGCCCGGTCGCCTCGGCGATCGCGGTCTGAGGCTCGGTTGGCAGGGGATCGCCCTGGACCCCGAGCCGGCGCGCACGCCGTTCATCGATCCCGGCGAGGACCCCGCGCTCGACCCGCGGATAGACCCCCTTCCCGATCGCTGCGATCGCCAGCGGGACTAAGGTCGCGCCGACGAGCAACACTTGATGGAGCGGTCCTGGCTCCGTCCATGCTTGTACCGCGAGCACTGCCGCGCCACCGCCAGTGACCACGATCAGCGCGAGCGTTGCGATCACCATGGTCTCGGCCAACGCCGAACGAATCGAGAACAGCTCCGTGTGAAGCACCGCGGTCCCGATCACCACGAAGCTCACCAGCGTCGCGAATGTGGTCTCCGCCCACACCGCCGCTTCGAACACGCCGAGCAGCGGGGCAAGCGAATACGCTGTGAAACCAAATGCCCAGCGAAACCACAGCGCGAAGATCACCGCGCGGGCGTCGCGTTGGGTCGTCGAGCGCCACGCGCGATAGCCGAGTCCGAAGATCGCCAGCGTGATCGGAGCGAAGAAGAGCCACTGGACGAGCTGTACGAACTTGCCGTTGTACTGGGTTGCGATCACGGCGATCGCGCCGCCGGCCCAGGCCAATAGCAGACCTCTCCACCGCCAGCTCATCGGCGCGCGCCGCGGAAATCCGACGATGAATTCGATCGTCAGCACCGCGAGCACGACCGTGAACACACCGCACGTGATCGTGACCGACGGATCGATCAGCGATTCACCCGACACGACGTTGAGCCCACGCCACGCGGTGAGCGTCGAATCGACGAGCGCGAGCGCACCGAACGCGAGGCTGTCGCGGCGGCCGTTCGCGCCGCGCAGCACGACGGTGGTGAACCCCGCGCCGATCGCAGCGATCATCAAGACCAGGATCCCGGGGATCACGGCTCCTCCCGGCGCAACCCGTACTCCTCGATCTTGCGGTCCAGCGTGGGTCGGCTGATGTCGAGGATCGCGCACGCCCGTCGCTTGTTCCAGTCGGTGTATGCGAGCACCTTCACGATGTGTCGGCGCTCGATCTCGCGCAGCGTCGGCAAGCTGTCCGATGGCGGTTCGCCTACCGCGAGCTCGGTCGTCGCGGTCGCGCCGATCGGTAGCAGCGACTCGTCGAGCACCTCGGTGTTCGCCATCACCACGGCGCGGGTCAGCAGATTCTCGAGCTCGCGAACGTTGCCGGGCCAGTGATACGCTTGCAGCTTGGCGAGCGCGGCCGGCGTGACATAGCGAACGTGCTTGTCGAGATCGCGGTTGATCTTGCCGAGCAAGCCCTCGATCAACAACGGGATGTCGCTTGGCCGGTCACGCAGCGGCGGTAGCGCGATCTCGACAACCCGAAGCCGGTAGTAGAGATCCTCTCGAAACGTGCCGCGCGCGACCATCTGGGTCAGGTCGCGATGGGTCGCGGCTATCACGCGGGCCTCGAGCTGGATCGGCTTGGCGTCGCCGACGCGCTCGTAGCTGCGCTCTTGCAGGACGCGTAGCAGCTTGGCTTGCAGATCGAGCGAGATCTCTGCGATCTCGTCGAGAAACAGCGTGCCCTTTCCCGCGAGCTCGAATCGGCCGGGACGATCCGCGATCGCTCCGGTGTACGAGCCCTTGACGTGGCCGAATAGCTCGCTCTCGAGCACACCCGGCGCGAGCGCGGTGCAGTTGATCGCGACGAACGGTCGCTCGTGATCGGATGACGCGACGTGAATCGCCCGTGCGACGAGCTCCTTGCCGGTTCCTGATTCACCAGTGATCAGCACCGGCGCGCGACTCGTCGACACCGCACCGATTTGCTTCCACACGTCGCGGATCGCCGGGCTCTTGCCGAGGATGTCACCGACTTGATGGACGGTATCTGGGTTGAGCTCGGACAGCTGCTCGCGCGATGCGCGGTTGTCGAGGGCACGCCGCACAACCTCGCGCAGCCGGTCGATGTCGAGCGGCTTGACCAGATATTCGTAAGCGCCGAGCTGCACCGCCTTGACGGTGGACTGCATGTCATCGCGCGCGGTGACCACGACCACGGTTGGACGATTCGGCCGATCGGCGAGCGCGGTGAGCACGTCGAACCCCGAAGCGCCCGGGAGCCCGAGATCGAGCAGCATGACCTCGGCGCGGTCTGCCGCGGCGATCGCACCTGTGGCTTCTTGCGCCGTCGCGACGTCGAAGCCCTCGCCGCTTAGAAACTTCTCGAGCGTTCGGCGGATCGACCGATCGTCATCGACGATCAGAATGCGCGGGGGAGAGCTCACAGGGCCGGTCTTTCCACGGTGCATGCCACGCTAAGTGGTCGACCTGTCGTGCAGCCCGCGTCGCCGATAGTAACGAATCGTTGCTATGGCGAATGGCTGACACGCCGCTCTCGTTTCCCATTGAGCTCCGCTTTCCGTATTTCCTACTGGGCGGCGGCGCGGCCTCGGGCAATCGAGAGTCGCGAAGCGAAGCCGAGAACGAGATGGACGATAAAAAACACGTATATTCAGTATCTTGTAAGATTTGATTGACAGTGATATATAACAGTGTTAAATAGGGTCCATGGACACGCTTTGGACGCTTTCCGAGCTCGTCGCCGAAGTCGCGGCGCGAATCGCAGCGTTACCTGCGCCGAAGAATGGGCAGGTCAGAGCGGTTCCCGACGATCGCACGGTTCGTTACTACGGGACGATCGGACTGCTCGATCGCCCCGCTGCGATGCGAGGTCGCACCGCGCTGTACGGGCGCCGGCACCTCGCGCAGGTGGTGGCGATCAAGCGGCTGCAGTCGACCGGCCGGAGCCTCGCAGAGATCCAACAGCTGTGGCCCACACTAGACGACCGCACGTTGGCGCGGATGTCGGGCGTATCGCTGCCTAGCCGAGGTGGCGGACGGCGCGAGTTCTGGAAGCGCTCAGCCGAGCCGCAGCGCGCTCGATCCAGTGATTCGACCGAGCTCGAGTCTGCGGCGTCTCGAGCGCTCGAGGTCGATCCCGACGCTCGTGCAAACCACCCGGTTGTTGGCGTGGTGGTTCCTGCGCGGGAATCCGCACCGCCTGCGCCGATGTCGGCACCTACCGTCGCTCCCGCTGAGCTCCGGTTCGAGCTCGCTCCCAACGTCACCCTCGCGATCGCCATGCCAGATGGCGGAGTCGCGTTGTCACCCGCAGATCTACGCGCGGTCGTCGCGGCTGCGGCCCCTTTGATTACCGAGCTGGCAAACCGCGGATTGACCCCGCACGCTAAGGAAGAAGACCAACCATGACCAGAATGTCGGCGCCGATGATGTTGAGTGTGATGAGTGATGACGAGGTCGCGAGCTTCGGCCGCGATCCCGACGCGGGGTTTGGCGCGCTGCGGACCGAGCGAGGACTGCTGCCGTTGACCGCAATGAGCGTCGACGCGCGGGTATCCGGCGTGGTCGCGGCGATCGAGGTGGCGCAGACGTTCGTGAATTCACTGACCACTCCGATCGAGGCGACCTACATGTTCCCGTTGCCCGACCGCTCGGCGGTGCACCGATTCCGCATGGAGGTCGCGGGTCGCGTGATCGAAGGTGTGGTCGAAGAACGAGGCGCCGCACGCGAGCAATACGACGAGGCGATCGCGAAGGGGCAACGCGCCGCGATCACCGAAGAGGAGCGCTCCGGCGTGTTCACGCTGCGGGTCGGCAATCTGATGCCTGGAGAGGCAGCGACGGTGCGGTTGTCCTTGGTCGGTCCGCTTCCGGTCGACGATGGCGAGGTCACGTTCCGGTTCCCGCTCGTGGTGGCTCCACGGTACATCCCCGGGCGCGAGCTTGGCGGTGATCAAGCAGGCATGGGCGGGGCGCCGGATACCGATCTGGTTCCCGATGCGTCGCGGATCTCGCCACCGGTGATGCTCGCGGGCGTACCCAATCCGGTGCGCCTCGGCATCCGCGTCGCGATCGACGATCCCAACGTGACCAACGTGGCTTCGAGCCTTCATGCAGTCGTGCAAGCCCGCCACGAGGTTCCGTCCGCGGCGCCGGCAGATCCGTATCGGACCTTCGCGGCGATGTCGCAGGTGATCGAAGTACATCCCGGAGAGCGGCTGAACCGAGACTTCATCCTGCGCTGGCGCGCGAGCGCGAGCGAGCTGCGGTCGTCGCTGACCTGTGCGGACGACGCCGACGGCAGCGGCGGTACGTTCATGCTGACGTTCGTGCCGCCAGCGACCAAAGACCTCGGCGCGAAGCCGCGCGACGTGGTGTTCGTGCTCGATCGGTCGGGTAGCATGGAGGGTTGGAAGATGGTCGCGGCGCGGCGCGCGACCGCTCGGATGATCGACACCCTGACCTCGCGCGATCGTTTCTGTGCGCTCGCGTTCGACGACTCCGTCGAGACGCTGCCGAGCAGCGGGCTGGTAGACGCGACCGATCGGAATCGGTTTCGAGCCGTCGAGCAACTCGCCAAGGTCGAGTCGCGCGGCGGCACCGAGATGGCGGCTCCGTTGATGCAAGCCGCCAAGCTGCTCGCGGGAGGTCACGACGACCGATCGCGGGTAATCGTGCTGGTCACCGACGGTCAGGTCGGCAACGAAGACCATCTGCTCGCGCAGATCGGCCCGCAACTCCGCAACGTTCGGGTGTTCACGCTCGGGATCGATCAAGCTGTCAACGCAGGGTTCTTGCGGCGGTTTGCGAGCGCAGGTGGTGGGTTGTGCGAGCTCGTCGAATCGGAGGATCGGCTCGATGCCGTGATGGCCAAGGTCCATCGCCGGATCGGCACGCCGATCGCGGCGGAGCTCGCGGTTCAGGGAGCAGCGGGGTTCGAGGTCGCAAACGTGACCCCGAGCAAATTGCCGGACGTCTATGCCGGTGCGCCGGTGACGATCTTCGGTCGGTATCGTGGTCGCCTGCCCGTCGGTGCCTCGCTGACCGTGCACGGCACGAGCTTGGGCGATCCGCTGCGCGCCGTGATCGTGCGTGATGGCGATGCGTCGCCGGCCGCATGGCTAGCCGCGAGCTGGGCACGCGCGATGATCCGCGATCTCGAGGACCGCTATGCCACGGCACACGACGACAACCTCGCCCACGAGATCGTGACGCTGTCGAAGCGTTACAGCGTGCTGTCACGCTTCACCGCGTTCCTCGCGATCGATCGCTCGGAGACCGCGAATCGAACCGGCCGGCTGCAGCAGGTGGTGCAGCCCGTCGAGCAGCCAGCAGGTTGGGAGGGCAGGGCAGTGCTCGCCGCGGCTCCCAAGGCGATGGCGGCGGCGTTCGCGATACCGAGCCCGGCTCCGATGGAGGAGATGGAGATGCGCGCGGAGGCTTCGGCATTCGACGACGAACAGGCAGAGTTCGCCAAGTCTGCTCCGCTGGCGCGGATGCCAGCGCCTGCGGCTCCAGCTAAGGCGAAGCTGCGATCGAGCTCGCCGCCTGGCGGTATGGCTCCGCCGGTGGGTGGGGCTAACCGACTCCGCGGCATTGTTCCGCCGCCGCCGATGGCGCGCTCGCAAGGTGGCGGTCTCCGCGGACGCGCAGCACCACGCAAGGACGAAGTCCAAGCGCCACCCTCAGATGCCACTGCCTACCTCGTGCAGCTCGGCGCGCTCGCCCACGAGCTCGACGATCAGGCGCGAGGTCGCAACGACATCGCGGCGATCCGGCTGCTGCGGCAACGCCTGACCGAATGGATCGAAGACGTCCGCTCGGTAGGTGGCCACGATGCGCTGGCCACCGCGGTCGAAGCACTGGTCACTCGGCTGTCATCGGCGCTCGCTGGCGGTGCTGCCAAGCTGGACGAGTTGCGCGCTATCGCGAGCGAGCTGCAAGTGCTGGCGTCGCAACCGCCATCGGCATCGCCGCCCCGCAAGCCCAGTCGGCTGGCGTTCTGGAAGTAAGCTTGGTACGACACTCGGCGATGCCATCGACCGCACGCGAGATCACGTTCGCGATCGTCGCGGTCGTGGCACTTGCTGGGTGCCCGCGTTCCGTGGCCCCATCGGCGGATCGGCCACCGGGTGATGCCCAGACCACGAGCGACGCGCAGGTGGTCACCGATGGCGGCATCGCGCGAAGCGCGGACTCCGGTACGTCGCTCGCGATCGTCGACGCGCCGATGGCGTGGAGCAACGAGCGCGAGCAGCTCACGCTCGCGTATCGCCGCGCTCACAGCGATCCGAACGCGAGTGACGTCACGATTCAGCCGCGGGCGATCGTCCTGCACTACACCGCGGGCAACTCGGCGCTCGCGACGCGCCGCTACTTCGATCAGCCGCGGATCGAAGCCGATCGGGCAAAGCTCGCACGCGCGGGTGCGGTGAACGTGTCGGCGCACTTCGTCGTCGATCGTGACGGTACGATCTATCAGCTGCAGCCCGAGACGCGATACGCGCGGCATTGCATCGGCCTCAATCACCTCGCGATCGGCATCGAGAACGTCGGTGACAACGCGCGGTGGCCGCTGACCAAAGCACAGGTCGCCGCGAACGTCGCGCTCGTGCGCGAGCTCGCCCGGAGGTTCCCGATCACGCATTTGCTCGGTCATCACGAGGTGATGACGTTTCGCAGCCACCCGTACTACGTCGAGCTCGATCGCAGCTATCGCAACGACAAGTCCGATCCGGGCGCGGCGTTCATGGCTGACGTACGCGCAGGTCTCGGCGACGGGGTTCTGACTCCCACGCCGATCAGATGAGTCGTGGACGTGCACGTGTCGCGTGTCACTGAAGAGGACGAGGACGATCTGGAGACCTCTTGCTCAGGCTCCTGTTAGCGTCGCTTCGATTTCTTGAGCGTGACGCTGATCGCCTGGTTGTTCTGCTTCGGTGTGATCTTCTCGGTCTGCGCCGTGTAGCCGTCTTTGGTCAGCTTGAGCGTGACCGGTGTGAACCCGGGCAACTTGATGCTCGTCGGCGTGACGCCCATCAACTTTCTACCCATCATGATCTTGGCGCCCTGGGGCGTCGAGCTCACCTTCACCGCGAACGTTGCGCGCTGCAAGACGACCCTGACCGGCTTGGCCTGATCGGCACGCGGTGTGACAGTCCGTACGGTGGCCGCATAGCGAGCCTTACGTGCCACCAGCTTCGCTGGCACGCCGCACGGCAGGTTGAGCGTGGTCGGCGTCGTTCCCAGCGTCTTGTCGTCGAGGGAGATCTCTGCGCCCTTCGGGACGCTCGCGATCGAAACCTGGCAATTTCCCGCCGGGGTCGTGGTCCGCTCGTCGCTCGGCGGCTTGTCGGTTGGCGACTGGTCGTTCGGCGGCTTGTCAGCGGGCGGCTTGCCAGGATCCGAAGGCGACCTGATGGCGGTCGCCAGCGTGGTTCGCGGAGCCGTCGGCTTCGCCTGATGATCCCCGCGCGTAAGCACCACCGCCGCGGTCCCTGCGATCGCCACCGCAGCAACTCCCGCGATGATCGCGCCCGTCCGTTTGCGCTTGGGGGTGGTGAGCATGGTCGGCGGCTCGCCGCCGATCGGTCGCGGTGTCGTGGTGACGGTCGGGTAGTGCGCAGGAAGTGGCGCGAACGCCGGCGCCGTGACCGCGGTCCCCGAGACCGGCGTTGGCGGCAAACCGGGGAGCCGGCGAGCCCGCGGCGTGCGCGGCAGCGTATCGCCCAGCGCGATCTCGTCGTTCGGCAGCGAATCGACGAACGTCGGATCGAGCTGCACCTTAGGTTCTGAAAGCCGCATCGGCAGCACCGGCATCTCCGCCGAATCGCTCTCGCCTCCGATCACGTCGCGCGCGGCATGTTCGACTTCCGGCGGCGTTTCGACCTTGGCAGGTGCGCTCCAGCCGTCTGGACGCGTGGGGTCGAGCTCGATGGCCCAGTTGCCGCTTGGTTTGGATGGTTCGGGCGACCAATCATCCTTCGGTGGCGGCAGCTCCTCGATGAAGGCGGGCTCGTCGACGATCGGCTCCGCGGAGGTGAAGCTCCCGGTAGTCGGCGATGAAAACGCGCTGCCGCTCGTGGTGTCCTCGCCGGACTCGTTGGGCTGCGAGTTGGATCGGCCTGACGTCGGGGCTGGCAGTACGGGCACGCCACCGGGCACGATCGGTACACCGAGCACCGTGGTCCGGTGATCGCGCGAGTGACCACTCGACGGCTTGTCGACGACCCGCGGCGCCGGCGTGCCGGGACTGGTCGACTCGATCGGCTCCTTGCCCGCGCTAGGCGCCGGTCCACTCCCAGGTGTTGCGAGCAGCGGGAACGGCGTTGCAGGGGTGGCAGGACGGGATGCGGGCGGCGGTTGGCTCGGTAGGTTCGAGCGCGAATCCGTGACCGGCGCCGCACCGCGATGGGTGACTTCGACGGTCTCGAACACCGCGGCGCTGTCGACCTCGCCATCTTCGAGCGATGTGACGGGTGACTCGGTCTGGGGACGCGGTGGCGGCACGACCGCGACTGCCTGGGTCGATTTCACCGGCGAGCTGCTGGGTGGCCTGGTCCGCGGTGCCGTGGCGCCCGGTTTGGTGGACGTCTGCGATCCGCCGGTGATGGGAGCCGAAGGGGCGACGAATCGCTGATCGGCCTTGGGCGGTACGTCATCGCCGATCGCGACGCACTCCGCGAGTGCGCTCGCCGCGTCGATCCTCCCCGATGGAGCCGGCGGTGCCGGACGTGGCGAACCAGGCAGACTTGCGGGCCGGGGCGCCACGCTTGGCGGCGTCGGCTTGAGCGCGAGCCGGGCCTTGAGTAGCTCGTTGAGCGTGGTCGTGCTGGGCTCGTCCGGGGCGACGAACCGAATCGTCATGCCGATCCGGCCATGCAACACCGACGGCGTCTTTGCGGCGCTGATGACCTCGGCCTCGCCTTCGATCATCACGCCGCCGTCTTTGAGCGTGAGCGCGAACCGGCCGCGGCGACCGACCGCTAGTGGCTCGGCGATCGGAATGAACAGGCCATTGCGATCGGCATACCTACGGAACGCCGCGACGAATTCTTCGCCCGACCCGCAGGCCGAGACCAGGAAGATCTGCGCCGCAGTCGCCACCTCGTCCGAGTGTAGCCGAAAAACCGAAGGCGCCGCGAGGACTCCCCGGCGGCGCCCGTCGTTGCGCGTACGCGCTTGCTTACATAATCAGGAAGTCGTGAGCGCGGACCGTCTTGCGACCATTCTCACTGGCACGCTTCGCCGCTTGCTCGATGAGCCAGCTGACGTAGCCATTGAGGCCGTCGAGCGCATCGCCTGCGGTGTTGCAGCCGGCATCCTTGATCATCGCGCGGACCTTCGAGCTGACGAGCAGCATCTCGGTCGGGGCGCCCTTGCCCTTCTTCGCTTTAGCCATGTTCCGTCTCCTCTGGTGGAAAAATGTGAGGTGCCGCTCTTTTACACCGTCGGGACGCGAGGAACACGGGCAACCAGCGCTTTTCGGCCAGCAGAATCGAATCTAGCGTCGATCACCTCTCGAGCTTGAGTACGAACGTATCGGGCTTGGGTACTCGATCTCCGTCGGTGTGCTTCGATTCGAGGGGCGGCTCGACGAGGTCGAAGCTGAATCGGAAGATCCCGGTTATCAGCGCCGCACCCGAGGGGTCGACGGCGATCGCGCGGCCCTGATCGTGATCGCGGTCGCCGGCGCGTTGCACCCACACGACGTTGCCCGTCTTGTCGAGCTTCATCACGAACACGTCCTTGTTGTGGGTGTCTTTGGCGGTCAACTTCGCCTTCGAGAAGTCGACGGTGCCCCGAAACCATCCGGTGACCAGCGTGTTTCCCGCCGAGTCCGACGCGACGCCATAGCCGATGTCCTCGCGCTCGGCGCCGAACGTCTTGGCCCACTCGAGCTTTCCGCTCGGAGCAAACCGCGCGACGAAGATGTCGCCCTCGACACCTTCATGGCTATCACCCGGCCCAAACGACACCGTCTTGTCGATCGCCCCCACCATGGTCACGTGGCCGGACGGATCGATCGCGAGCCCACCCGCGGCGTCGTTGAACGAGTTGCCGAACCCCTTGGACCACACGTGATCGCCGTTGAGATCGTATTTCGCGAGCACGATGTCGGTGTCGGAGCCACCTGCTGCTTTCAGCGGCTCGGTCCCGCCCCAGTTGGAAACGTTTTGGAACTGGCCCTGGATGTACACGCTGCCTTGGGCGTCGACGACGATCCCGAGGATCGTGTCGTCGCGGGTCCCGCCGAACTGCTTCACCCACTCGATGTCGCCCGTCGATGCGAGCTTGAGCAGCATGGCATCGGTACCGCCCTTCGACTTGAGCGGGGTCTTGCCAAACTCGGCCACGTCGGAGAACGACCCGCCGACGATCCAACCGCCGTCGGGGGTCGCGGCGATCGCATTGGCGCCGTCCGAGTCGACTCCTCCGAAGTTCCAGATCCACTTGGCCTCGCCCCCGCGATCGAACGCGGCGACGAACGCGTCGTCGGAACCGAACGACTTCTTCGTGAAATCGCCGAGCGTGAGCTTATCGAGGAAGCTGCCGACCACCACGGCGCGATCGCCGCGGACCGCGACGGCGTTGGCGACGTCATCGCGTAGATCGCCGAAGGTGTGCGCCCAGGCGAGCTTACCGTCGTTGCTGATCTTGACGACGTAGGCATCCGAGCAGTTGGTCTTGCACTTGCCGGTGTCGTCTGGCTTCTCGGGTTTGGGACTCGCTGCGAATCCCGCAGCCTTGCGCTTGCCGATCGTCCCACCGAAGTCGATCTCGCCGTCGAACGTACCGACCACGTAGGACTCGCCGTCGGGACCTGCAGCGATCCCGCGCGGCGAATCGATGCCGAGCCCGCCGAACCCGACCGCCCATATCGGCTTGCCGGTGGCGCCACCGGGATCGGCGGCGAGCGGCGGCAGCGGCGTGCGATCGACAGGTTTCTTGACCTGAGGTGGAGGAGCCGACGAAGCCGGTTGCTTCGAGCTGTCCTCCGGCTTCGAACACGCGGCGAGTAGAGCCAGTACGAACCAAGAAACGCGTCGCATGACTCGGACGATGTCACGCAGCAGCGAACGCAGCAACGGCGAACCGCGCCGGCGCTCTCGAGATGCGCCACGAAACCCGGCGGCTGTTTAGTTTCCGGAACCGCGCGCGCGAACCGGTGTCTCAGCGCGCTTCCGATCGCTGTGTGCTCGCGTAGGATGCCGCGGTGCGCCTCCCGTTGGTTTTGGTCGCAACTGTGTTGGTCGGCGGGTGTCCCGCGCCGACGCCGAGTAAGCCACGCACGCTGGTCGCAGCGGATACGCGCTTGCAGATCGCGCAGGCCGAGGCGCGTCGCGCCAGCGGCGTTGATCGTCTGATCGAGCTATCGCGAACCGGCTTGATTCAAGCTCGCATGCTCGCGCTGCGTGGTCTCGGACGGATCGGTGCACCGCGCGGACTCGCGGTGGTGCGCGCGGCGTTGCGCGATCCCGACGAACGAATCGTCGACGCTGCGGCGAGCGCGCTCGGCTATGCGGCATCGCTCGATGACACGAGTGACGCGAGCAGTGATCTGGTGGCGGTCCTCGAGCGAGTCCCGGGCGCTTCGATCACCGTGATCGAAGCGCTCGGCCGAACCGGTGACAGCACCGTCGAACCGGTCCTGGCCAAACGACTTACAGGCGAGCCGATGATCGCCCGCGAAGCAGCGCTGGCACTGGCGAGGTTTGGTCGTCGCAAGATCGCGATCTCGAGCGACGCGCGCGCGAGGTTAGCCGCGTTGACGCGTCACGAGCTTCCCCGCGTGCGCTACGCGGCGTGTTACGCGCTCGCGCGCGAGTTTCGCGGCAAATCCCCACCCACGGATTCCGCCGACGTTGTCGCAGCGCTGGTCGCCCGCGTTCGCGATGACGCTCCAGAGGTCCGCGCGATCGCTGCCGTGGCGCTCGGTCGGCGCAAGCTGGTGGCCGCTGGACGCGATGGCCTGGCGGACGCGCTCGACGACTCCGATTGGCGGGTCGCGGTCGAAGCCGTGCGCGCCCTCGGTGGTGATGCCGGCGACGATGCAACTCGCGCGTTGGTCGCTGCAGCGATCCGGCCGGATCCGCGCTGGCAAACCGGTCCGCGTGTCCACGTCGTGATCGAAGCGCTCCGTACGCTTGGACCACATCGCAAATCCCCGGCGGTCACCCCGATGTTCGCGGCGTGGTCCTCGCTGCCGGCGGCCTCGACCATGGCGGCCGGCTGGATCGACTGCCTATCGGAGTCAGAGCTCGCGCGCATCGAACAGTGTGCGCTGCCCGACCACCTCCGGTTGCCGCTGGTCGCCGAGCGGATCGAGTCCGACGCCGAGCCGCTGCCAGCGCGTCGCGCCGCTCGTGATCGGTTGCTCGCGCATCGCGACGGTCGTGTGCGCGCCGCTGGCATCACTGCACTGGTGGCGATCGCCAAGGCAGGCGACGACGCAGATCGCACGGTTGCGCTGGCGACGATGATCGAAGCCCTTGGCGCGCCGGATCCGATCGTGGCCGGTACCGCGGTCGAATCGGCACCAGATCTGTACGAGGCGCTGGGCGATCGCGATGTGACCGGGCTCGACCGCGCGGTGATCGAACGTGCGAGCCGCGAACGCGATCCGCTGATGGCATCGGGGCTGCTCGACGTGATCACCAAGCGCAAGCTGCTCGCGGGAGTGGAGACGTGTCGCGCGGCGCTGGCTGGCGATCCGGTGCGAGCACATGCGGCCGTCGAGTGCTTGCGTGCGTTTGGCGCGACTCCGGTGTTGCCGGAGATCACGGCGGCGACACCGCCACCGCTCGACGTCGCGACCGTCGTCGGCAAGCGCGTGACGTGGCGGATCGAGACCACGCAGGGCTTGATCGAGATCATGCTCGACCCCGATGCCGCGCCGTGGGCGGTCGCGGCGATCGCCGCGCTCACCCAGCGCGGGTTCTACGATGGACTCGAGTTTCATCGGGTCGTCCCGAACTTCGTCGTCCAAGGTGGCGATCCGACGATGTCGGGATGGGGCGGTCCGGAATTCGCGCTGCCGGGCGAGCCTGGCGGTCAGTTTATCCAGGGCGCCGTCGGAATCGCGGACGCGGGCCGCGATAGCGGTGGCTCGCAGTGGTTCGTCATGCACAGCGACGCTCCGATGCTCGACGGGCGATATACCAACATCGGCAGCGTCACCCGCGGGCAACCGGTGGCGGACGCGCTGGTGATCGGCGACAAGGTCGTCAAGGCCACCGTCGCGATCGATCGCTAGCTCGAGGCGGAGGTATAGTTGCGAATCGCGCTGCGCCACACCAGTCGACTGAGCACGAGCAGCGCGATCGCACCTGCGAGCGAGCCAATCACGACGGTGCTGGTCACCGTTCCAAGCAACGCCATCGCGGGGAACGTGGTCATCACGGCGACCGGGATCACGAACGTGAACACCACCCGCCACAGCCCGCGGAACACCTGAACCGGCCAGCGCGCGGTGTCGAAGATCGCACCGAGGAGATAGGGCAGGTTATCGAGGCGAACCACCCAGAACGACGCGGATGCGCAGATCACCCAAAACGCGTACATCGTCAGCACTCCACCCACGAACAACACCACTGCGAGCGCGATGTCGAGCGGAGCCGGCACCGTGCCGCGCAGGATCAACGCATACACGACCAAGCCCAGCGCGCCGATCAGGTCGAAGATCTTCCACGGCTCGACGCGCGCCGACGACACCAGCGCCTGGGCATCCGCGGGCTTGAGCAATACGTAGTCGAACGATCCGGTGCGGATCTGTTCGACCATCGCGATCAGCGACGGACTCACCAAGCCTTCGAGGACCGCGCGGATCCCCATGAAGAACGCGATCACGATCAACGCGGCTGGTGCGTCCCAACCGGCGACCGTGTTTCGATCGCTGTACAACACGATCAACGGCAGGAGCGTCAATCCGAACCACATCACCGCCATCACGCCCTCGAGCAAGAAGTCGGCGCGGTACGTCATCGCCGCCGCCGCGCTGATTCGCAGCTGGACGATCGCCAGCTTCAAGTACCGAATCATCCGCCCACCGCCTCGTAGCGCCGGATTCCGAGCCGCCACGCGCCGAGGGCGAGGGCGATGCAACCCGCAGCCCACGCGCCCTGGATCGCGAGCAGCTCGATCACCTGGTGGTGGCTCATCGGCGAGCTGATCAGCTCGACTGGCTTGCCGAGCATCGCCGGAAACGGCGTCCATTCGGCGATCCAACGGATCCAGCGGGGCAGCAATTCGAGCGGTAGCAGATAGCCCGACAGCATCGTGTACATCGCGAAGTAGAAGTTGAAGATCGCCATCGTCTTGGTGATGAAGAACGCCAGCGATCCGATCGCGAACAGCAGGCTGAACGTGATCAGCCAGCCGAGCGCCAGGGATGGCGCGATCATCGCGATCTGAAACGGGTCGGTCGGTAGCGACTCGGCACCGGAGCTGATCAGCAGGATCACCGCAAACGGTACCGAGATCGCCACTCGAAACGGGATCGCGGCCAGGTGACTCGCGCCGAACACGACGAACGGATGGAGCGGGCGCAGCAGGCGCATCGACATCTGACCGAGGCGGATCTCTTCGCTGATCTGCCACGCGACCCACGATCCGGTCACGTGACGGACGATCATGGTCGCCAAGTAGTACGCAACGAAAGCGCTCGACGAGAACTGCTTGAATGGTCCTTCTGCGGCCACCGTTCGCCACAGCCCGAGCATGATCAGCGGCAACGTCGTGGTCAGGATCCACACCAGAAACTCGGCGCGATACGCGAGGGTCTCGGCGACGCCGATCCGGAACATCGTCGGCAGCGCCCGCAGCATCCGCGCCGTGGTCACGCGTCGGCCTTCGGCGAAGACGCGCGGCCGAACATCTCGCGCAACACGTCTTCGAGCGGCGGATCTTCGATCGCCAGATCTGCCGCGTGCAGCGCGCCGAGCAGATGGCCGACGACCGCACCGAGCTCACGCTCGGCGACCTTGAGCGTGATCCGCTGTCCGTCGCGTGTGAGCAGCGTGCCGAGCTTCGCGAGCTCGGCATCGGCCACCGGCTCGGCGACCGTGAACGACACCCGCTTGTCGGGGTCGCGCGTCTTGATCAATTGGCGCAGATCGCCGTCGTGGATCAACGTTCCACGATCGATCACGATGATCCGCGGGCACAGCGCGACGACGTCGTCCATGTAGTGCGACGTGAGCAACACGGTCGCTTCGTGGCGCTGGTTGTAGCGGCGAATGAAGTCGCGGATCGCGAGCTGCATCGCGACGTCGAGCCCGATCGTCGGCTCGTCGAGGAATAGCGTCTTGGGCCGGTGGAGCAGCGCGGCCGCGAGCTCGCACTTCATGCGCTCGCCGAGCGATAGCTGGCGGGTCGGCTTCTCGAGCAGCGGGCCGAGATCCAGCAGCTCGGTCAGCTCGCCGAGCGTCTCGGTGAACTGCGCGTGCGGGATGTCGAAGATCGCCCGATTCATCGCGTAGGTCTCCGCCGGCGGGAGGTCCCAGATCAGCTGTGACTTCTGACCCATCACCAGCGTGATCGTCTGCAGCAGCTCGGTCTGCCGCCGAAACGGTACGTGGCCTTCGACGTCGACCTCGCCGGACGTCGGATGAAGCAGTCCCGACAGCACCTTGAGCGTCGTGGTCTTACCTGCGCCGTTGGGGCCGAGGAACCCGACGCGCTCACCGCGCTCGATCGTGAAGCTCACGCCATCGACGGCTTTGACCACCTCGTAGTTGCGATGCACGAGCGAACGGATCGCCGCGACGAACCCGGGCGGACGCTTGTGCACGCGAAAGTGCTTGGTCAGGTCGCGCGCACGGATCACGTATCGTCCTTGCGTGCGGCCTTGGCCAGCTCTCCCACCGTCTTGATCGGCAGCGAATCGATCGCTTCGCCCTCGAGCACCGCTTGCAGCAAGTGCGCGCCGACCCGCGCCAGCTCGGTGAGGCTCGCGACCCGCGTCGCGATCAGCTGGCGCCTCGAGTCACGACCGCCGGCGAGCTCGCCGCTCGCGGTCTCGAACGACTCGAGCGCAGTCTTCACCCAATGCAGCTCGCGCTCGCGCAACACGCGCGACACCATCTTCCAGATGCTGGTCTCGGCTTCGTAGTGCTCGCGGCGCTCGCCCACCACCCACGCCTTCTTCACCGCGCCCCACTGCTGCATCTCGGTGAGCAACATCGACACCGCGCCGGTCGATAGCCCCAGGCGCTCCATCAGTTCCTGCGCGCTCAGGGGATGGTCCTCGAGATAGAGCACGGTCCACAGCCGCCCCATGTTGCGCTTGAACCCCCACGACTCGATCAGCCCACCGACCGCGTCGGCGACCTTGAGCACCGCCTCGAGGTCGTCGCGCTGCGCGGTCATTTTTTCTCGTCGTCGTCGGGGGCAGGCGGAATCACCATGTCTTTGGTCACCCGCAGCTGCCCGGTCTGGCCCGCCTCGACCGACCTGGGGAACTGACCTTGGCGACCGCGCGTGATGATCTCGACGATCTCGCGCTGTGACAGCCCACCGGACGGACGAATCGTGACGCTCGCCGCGCGACCGCTGCGCAGCTCGCGCGCCTTCACGCTCAGGATCGACTCGACGTCCACCGTCATCACCAGCTCGACGCGAACCGAGCCCGCCGGTCCGGGCGGAAGATCGTCGAGCACGACCTGACCGAGCTTGCGGTTCTTGGTCACGTCCTGCGATTCGCCCTGGTAGAGCTCGATCGAGACGAACTTTTGGTCCTCGCTGGTGGTCGCGAACATCCGGCGGGCGCGCACCGGCAACATCGAGTTGCGCGGCAACACCACTGCGAACTGCGAATCACCGACCTTGATGCCGATGTCGTGCGGAGTGACATCGAGTAGCTGGGCGTCGTCGGAGTCGCCCGCGAGGATGCCCGCGTAGGCGGCGGCACCGAGCGCCACGACCTCGTCCGGGTTGGCGCCCTTGGACGGCCGCTTGCGGAAGATCTTCTCGACGATGTCCTGGACCGCTGGCCATCGCGTCATACCGCCGACCAGCAGCACGTCGTCGAGCTGCTCGGGCTTCAAGTTGGCATCGGCGAGCGCACGAATGCACGGTGCTTCGAGCCGAGCGAGCAGGCTCTTGGTCATATCTTCGAGCTGCGCGCGCGTGATCTTGCGCTCGAAGTTGATCGGCGCCCCGTGCTGATTGTTCGCCAGATAGGGCAGCTGCAGCAGCGACTCGGTCTGCGACGACACCGCCTTCTTCGCGGTCTCGCACGCTTCGCGGAGGCGCGACATCGCGATCGGAATCTCCTTGAGATCGACCCGGTGCTGGTCGAACACCTCGTCGACCATCCGTTCGAGCACCCGGCTGTCCCAGTCTTCACCGCCGAGCGAGCTATCTCCGCCGGTCGCGAGCACCTCGAAGATCCCGTTCTCGACCGACATGATCGAGATGTCGAACGTGCCGCCGCCGAGGTCGAACACCGCGATCAAGCGCCGGCCATCGGTGCCACGATGCGCGCCGTACGCGAGCGCGGCTGCGGTGGGCTCGTTGAGGATGCGGATGATGTCGAGCCCGGCGATCTGACCGGCATCACGCGTGGCCTGACGCTGCGCATCGTCGAAGTACGCCGGCACGGTTACCACGGCGCGCGTCACCGGTTCGTTGAGCGCGTGCTCGGCGATCTGGCGGACTCGGCGCAGGATGTGTGCGGCGACCTCTTGCGGACTGATCGGTTGGCCATGAACGCGGACCCAGGCATCACCGTTGGGCGCCGCGACGATCCGAAATGGCGCGAGCCGTGCGAACGCGGCGACGTCGTCAGCGTTGACCTTGCGACCGATCAGGCGCTTGGCGCCATAGACCGTGGCGGCCGCGTTGGTGACCGCCTGGCGGCGCGCGCGAGTTCCGACCAGTACCTCGCCTTGTGCCGTGAACGCGACGGTCGATGGCACGGTGCGTTCGCCGTCGGCAGCGGCCAGCGTTCTCGGCGTGCCCTTTTCGTCGAGCACGGCGACGCACGAGTTGGTGGTACCGAGGTCGATGCCGATGATGCGCGACACGCTACGAGTCCTTCCCCATAAGGCGAGACAGCAGGCCCTTGCGTTCGTTGGTGGCTTGACGGCGCATGTCGGCGAGCTCGCGCGCCGCGTGCTCGTTCGAAGGATCGATCTCGAGCGCCGCCTCGAATCGTTGCGCTGCTTCGAGGCGGTCCCGCGCGGCGAGCGCACGCAGACCTTCACACAGCTCGATCCCCGCGCGGAGCGAGCGATCTTGCGGATGCTTCTTCGACATCACCTTGTAGGCGGCGAGGGCTTCGTCGAACTTGCCGGTCTCCAGCAACTGATCGATCCGTCCCGAGTCAGAGGAATCTGCGAGCACCGGTGGTGGCGCAGCGACCATCGGCCTGCGATCGGTCTCGAGCGGCGGTGGCGGGGCAGGCGGATCGGGGGGGCGCCGGACCGTCGGAATCTGCGCCTGCGGATCGCTACGGACCAGCCTTGGCGTCTCGTCACCGCGCGGCTTGGTCTTGGCGACCACGTTCGCCGAGGGCATCGGTGGCGGCGGTGGACCCGGCGGTCCGGACGGGGTCGGGGCCGAGACGGCAGCACCGGCGACGCGTGCCGCCGGACCGCGCTGAGCCGACGGTTTGGCGATCGTCGCGATCGTTTGCGCTCGGCCGGTCTCGTCGCTCAGCTTGCGATAGGCGTCGCGGATCAGAATGAAGATTTCGGCCGCGACCTGACGCAGCTGTGACGACTCGTAGCGCGCGAACCGATCGGGGTGATAACGCTTGGTGAGCTCACCGAACGCAGCACGTACATCGGCATCGCTCGCCTCGTAGCCGATGCCGAGCACCAGGAACGGGTTGAGCTTCTTCAGCGATTCGGCCTCCGAGATCAACGCCTGGACCAGCTCCTGCTCCGCGGCTCCGACGTCATCGCCAGCGATCGCGATCGGTCCGGTCGACGACATCGACGCGGGCTGGGCCGCCGCGGTGCGGGTCACCTCGGATTGTAGTGCGCTCTCGATCATCCACGTCGTACCGGTCGGGATCGGAGCCAGCTTGATCTCCACGCCCGCGCCACGCTGTGCGTCGGAGACGTGCTGGGCCACCGCGCCGGTGAGCACGACCACCGAGCCGCTCGGCAGCATCAGATCGATCTGCACCAACGTACCGATCGGTGGTGGCGTCGATGCTTTGAGGAACATCGTGCCTCGGCTCAGATCGCGCTTGTAGATCGTGGCGAGCTGCTGCCACGAGGCGCATCGGAGCTTGATACTGAGCTGACCTGCGGCCATCTGGGAGATCCGCAAGATCTTAGGCTGATTACGGCTGTCGAGGCAACGTCCGGTACCGAGCGAGAACGAGCTCGTGTCGCTCTTTGATTCGGCGCAGGTATTGATGCTCACGCGCCCGGTGCAGCGACTCGCGAGCGAGTTGCGCCAGCCGGTTGACAACCTCGTCGCGATCGCGCAGCGGCTTGTGAACAAATCCGACCACCCCGAGGTCGGCAGCGTTCTCCGCGAGGTCGGCGTCGTGGACCGAGCTCATCAAAAATGCCGGGATCCCGGGCAGCCGCTCGCGAAGTTGCCGGATCGTCTCGAGCCCGTCGATCCCCGGTAGCTGGGCGGCCACCAGCGCCAGATCGAGCCCGGTCTCGCCCGCCACCGTGGTCGCCTCGGTCACCGCTTGTTCGCCCGAGATGTAGGCATATGTCGCGATGCCCGTGGCTTCGAGCCGATCAGCGAGCCAATCCGCGATCTGACGATCGTGCTCGACCAGCAGGATCGCTGGGTCGCGCGAGTCGCTGATCGAAGCCGGCCGGTCCGTGACGTGGTGGCCGTTGCGGGCATACGCGGCGAGCTGGTCCTCGACATCGAGCGATCGCCGCTCCGTGCGGATCAGATCTTTGAGCAGATCCTCGATCATCAAGCGCTGGCTCTCGAGCATTTCGTGCTCGATGGCGCGGCCGCGCTGGCGATCGTAGACCCGGTCGAGCACCGCACGCGCCGACGCGGTGCCCTCGAGGTGAAGGTCGATGACATCACCCGCGCCTGCGCGGATGCACGCGACGATCAGCGCCGGGTTCGCGGCGACGAGCACGACGATCGGCTGAACGTGAGGCATCGCTCCCGTCACGCGCCGAAGAATTTGGGTCGCCTTGCGGATGTCTTCGATTTCACCGACCCCGAGCTCGCGCAGATCGATCAGCACACACGGCGGGTAGACATAGCCCTTCGCGAGCTCGGCAGCGCCGGGCAGCTCGTCCACGACGGTGAACGCGATGCCGGTTTCACACAGCCGGTCGACCAGCCCACCGAGATGGCCGGACGCCCCCCGAGGGGCGATCAAGATCGCATGGATGTCCACGGGGAGCTCACCGGGCGCTGGGGCGATCACCTGGACCGCGCCCGTACGCATTACGCCACGATACCGGAAAAGATCGCGCTCGGGCCACGGGCACGCGACGCGGAGCCTAGTACGATGTGTGGGATGTCCGAGCACCTGTTTTTGCGTGCGTGCCGGCGACAACCCGTCGAACGCACACCGATCTGGATGATGCGACAGGCCGGGCGCTACTTGCCCGCCTATCGCGCGGTCCGCGCGCGCGCTTCCTTCCTCGACCTATGTCGCACGCCGGAGCTCGCGTGTGAGGTCACGCTCCAGCCGATCGATGAGCTCGGGTTCGATGCGGCGATCCTGTTCTCGGACATCTTGATCACGCTACCCGCGATGGGGATCGACGTTACGTTTCCCGAGGTCGGTCCAAAAATCGGCTCGCCGGTACGGACCCAGGCGGAGATCGATGCGCTCGCGGTTCCCGATCCCGAGCAGTCGCTGGGCACCACGCTCAGCGCGGTGCGAATGATCAAGCAAGCGCTCGCCGGGCGCGTTCCGCTGATCGGATTTGCCGGCGCGCCGCTCACCATGATGACGTACCTGGTCGAAGGCGGCGGGTCGAAGGATTATGCGCACACCAAGGGCATGCTCTACGGCGCACCGAAGGCGGCACACGCGCTGCTCGACAAGATCGCGCGAACCTGTGCGCTGTTCCTCGAAGCCCAGGTCGCCGCCGGCGCGGATGCTGTACAGCTGTTCGACAGTTGGGGCGGGATCGTTTCGCCAGGAGACTTCCGCGAGTACCCGCTGCGCTATGCCAAGCGCGTGATCGAGCTGTTGCGTGGCTCGCGGACGTGGGCGCGCACGCCGGTGCCGATCATCTACTTCGTCAACGGTTGTGCCCCGTACCTCGATGACTACGCATCGAGCGGCGCCGATGTGCTTGGCGTCGACTGGCGCGTCGGCATCGACGAGGTTCGCCGTCGGGTCGGCGATGGTGTCGCGCTGCAAGGCAACCTGGATCCGGGCGCTCTGTTTGCATCTCCGGCGGAGATCCGCGCACGGGTTGCCGACATCCTCGAGCGCGCGGGCACGGTGGGCCACATCTTCAACCTCGGCCACGGCGTGTTGCCACAGACCGATCCCGAGCACGTGCGTGCGATGGTGACGGCGGTGAAAGAGCTGTCCGCGCGCGCCTGAGCCACCATGAAGATCGCAGTCATCGGAGGCGGGCTAGCAGGGCTGACCGCGGCGCGTGCACTCGGGCTTGCTGGATTCGAGGCACACGTGTTCGAGGCCGCGAGTCGCCCCGGCGGCGTGATCGGCACGACCGTTGTCGATGGCTTCGTTCGCGAGCACGCCGCCAGCTCGTTTCTCGGTGGACCGTCGCGCGGGGCGCTCGCGCTGTGCAAAGACACCGGTGTGGTCACCGAACAGGCATCGCCGAAGGCGCGCAATCGGTGGATCTTCCTCGACGGTAAGCTGCGCGCGCTGCCGCGCAGTCCGGTTGACTTTCTGCGCAGCGATCTGCTGACCTGGCGGGGCAAGCTAGCGCTGGTCGGTGAGCCACTGCGGCCGAGCCGTCACGTCGACGATGAGTCGATCCACGCGTTCGCGGCGCGCCGGCTGGGTGCTGAAGCTGCCCGCGCGATCGTCGCGCCATTCGTGACCGGGGTGTTTGCCGCCGACGCTCATGACGTTAGCCTCGAGGCCGGGTTTCCAAAGCTCGCCGAGCTCGATCGTGCCGGCGGGATCGTGCGCGGCATGATCAAGCTGACGGCGAGGCAAGCGCTGCGCAGGTTGACGGGGCCGCGCGTACGGACCACGCCACGCGGGATGTGGGCGCCGCGGGGCGGCATGGCCGCGTTGATCGACACGCTCGCTCATGATCTTGGTGCGCGCCTTCATCTCGGGGTTTCGGTGTCTGGGATCCGTCCGACCGATCGCGGCGTGGTGATCGATGGCGAGCCGTGGGACGCCGCGGTGCTCGCGGTTCCGGCCGAAGATGCGGCCGGGCTCGTCGGCGCGATGCCCGAGCTCGCTAACCGGCTCGCCGGGTTTCACCGCGCGCCCGCGGCGATCGTCTACCTCGGCTTCGCGGCGGACCAGATCCCGAACGCGCTCGATGGCTTCGGGTTCTTGGTCGCGCTCGGCGAGGATCTTCGGGTGCTCGGCGTGGTGTTCGAGTCGGTGGTCTGGGAGGGCAGGGCGCCGCATGGCCAGATGCTGTTGCGCTGCATCTTCGGCGGCAGTCGCGATCCGGAGGCGGCCGGTCTCGACGACGCGGCGCTGATCGACCAGGCGCGCCGCGACATCGGCGTTGCGCTCGGCGTCACCGCGGTCCCGATTCACTCCAGCGTGATGCGATCGCGCCGGGGAATCGCGCAATATCGCGTGGGTCATCGCGACCTGGTGCGCGGCGCGGTGAGCGCAGCGCGCGGTCACCGGATCGCGCTCGCCGGCGCCGACTACCGCGGACCGGGCGTCAACGACCTCTGCGTCGACGCCGATCTCATCGTCGAGGAGATCCGCTCGTGGGGCTGATCGGTCGCCGGTTCGCGACGCTGGTGATCGGCTGGGCATGCGCGTCCGCATGTTCGAGCGGAAAGCCGAAGGTCATCGAGGATGCCAAGCGGGTCACGCCGGCGCACGCCGATGCCGCGATCAGCCATGAGCCTTCAGCGCCCCCGGGCGTTGGCGTTGGCGATGTCCAGGTGCGCGTCGAGTGGATCGACGTGCCGCCCGAGGTACGAAGATCGCCTGGGAGAACCCCGTGCAACACCCCGCGTAGGCCGTCGGTGCAGCCGAGTACGACGTGGGGGATCGGCGAGGTCGTGGTACTCGTCGACGGAGATCCGACGCCGCTCGGCGAAGCGACGGTCCGGATCGTCGAATGTGCGCCGACGCCGCGGATCGCGATCGGGACGTCGCTCGTGATCGAAAGCTCGATGCCGCAGCCCGTGAAGCTTTCGCTGGCGAAGCGAGGTGAGCTGCCCGCGGTCGATCGACTCGAACCCGGCTCGCCGCGCACGATCATGTTGCCGATCGCCGGCCATTCGGTGGCGGCCGAGCTCGACGCGAACGCGATCTACGAGCTGGCGACCGATGCTGGCGCGCCGGAAACCGCGTGGTTGATCACCGGACGCGCCGCGATCACCGATGTGAATGGGACCGTGTTGATCCGCGACGTGCCCACCGGCGTTCATGCCGTCACCGCATGGCTGCCGCCGCGCGGCGGGCAACCGGCTCGCCAGGCGATCGGTCAGGTCACGGTGGTGGCTGACGATCTCGCCGAGCTCACGCTCAAGCTCACTCCGTAGCGTTGCGCGGATCGTCGGCCGGTCGCAGCCGCTCGACCTTAGTGGCATCGGTAATCTCGACGCGGTCGTCGTGGGGCGAGGCATCGACGATCACGACATCGCCCCGGTCGGCACGCTCGAACGCTCGATTGCCAGCCGAGCGATGGCGGCGCAACAGTCGTAACGGCATCCGCCCAGCTGTGCTGCAGCCGATCACCTCGAGCTTGCCCTTGGCCGGCATCGGCGCGCTGACGACTCGCCAGGCGTTGCCAGCATCGACCAGGGGCAGCGGAGTCTTGCGAACGACCAGGTACGCGAACTTCATCCCGCTGTCGCGCAGGTGGGTCAGCCGAGCGAGCTCCGCGGTGCGTGGCGGCAACTGCAGCGGTCGATCTTCGTGACACCAGTCGCGCTCGTCGACGAGCGCCGGGCACGGCGCGACCGAGCGCGTGCACGGCGCGAACACATGGCCGATACCGCGCTCGATGATCGCATCGCGTACCACGTGCAACGCGCGCGAGGTTTCGCGCAGCGCCGGCTCGATCACGATCACCGCGCCGTCGCTGGCGATCGCGGATAACGCGCGTTGGACCACCGCCAACCGGTCGCCGTCGGGTAGCTCGTTGAGCACCGAGCCGAGCGTCACGACGTCGACGGTGGTCGACGGAAGCGTTCGAACGTCCTGGGTATGCGTCGTGAACGCCAGCTGGATTCCCCGCGCCGCGGCGAACGTGGCTGTCGCAGCGCGCGCGATCGCCAGCGCGTCCGCCGACTGATCGATCGCGGTGATCTCGAGACGGATCGAGGGATCGAGCGAGGCGATCAATCCGAGGCTCATCGCGCCGCAGCCTGCGCCGACGTCGAGGACGCGGAGCGGGCGCCCGACGGGCAGGGCGCCACGCGAGATCAGCTCGTCGATCGGTACGGTCACCTTCATCGCGTCCGCGATCGTGAAGAACGCGGCACGCGCGGCGAGATCGGCGCGTTGATCACGAGGTGAACCGAGTCGCGCGCGATCGCTGGTGTAGCGCTTCGATCGATCGACGATCGCGTCCTTGAGCGCCGCCGTTGCGAGCGCGGCCGCGCCAACTGCCCTGGTGGCCGCGTCGTACACCGCCTGTTCGAGCGCGACCGGAACCGAACGCTGCGTCAGCCGGAGCCCTTCTTGTCGGTGGCGTCGTCTGGCTTGGCCGCCGGCTCGGCACCGTCGTCAGATTTCTTCGGATCGGCGGCCTTGGTGGCGGGGGTCCGCAGCGCGGGGATGCCCATCGCCGGTGTGTTCGACCGACTCTGCGTCGGTGCGGGCCGCGGCAAGTTCGGCGTACCGGTGGGAGGCGTCGCGGTGCGGTTCACGGTCGGCACCGCGGTGGCAGGCACCGGGGGGATCGTCGCGGTCGCCGGAATCGCGGCCACACCTTTGGGTGGCGTCGGCGCGCGCGGTGCTTTGCCTGCACCTCTCGCCTTCGCGTCCTGGCCATCCGGCGGAATCGTATCGGCGCGGCCAGGATCGTCGCCCACCGCTCGGAGTGGCTGGGTGCTGCGCCCTGGCTTGACGAGCTCTCCCGGCGGCTTTGCCGCTTCGGCGATCGCTTTGGGTGCAGGCATCACCGCGGTGTCGACCGCTTCGTTCGACTCGTCGAAAAACGGGTTGCCTTGCAGATCGACCGGCTGGGTCGGCTCGGTCTCCACCGCCTTGGGCGAGCCGTCATGGACGTCGACGACCTGCACCGCAACGCCGGTGATGTTGTCATGCCCACCGCGAGACTTGGCGAGATCGACCATCTCCTGGAGTGCCGCGCCCGCGGCGCCGGTGCCGAGTCGCTGTGCGATCTCTTCCTCAACGGGGAAGTAGTCGTGCAGCCCATCGGAGCACAACAGCAACCGGTCGCCGCGCTTGAGCGTGACGTGCGCCATCTCGACGGCGACGTCGGGCGACACCCCGATCGCGTTGACCAGAATCGTCCGCAGCGGCGAGACCTGCGCTTCTTCGATCGTCAGCTTGCCCTCGATGACGAGCACCTCGGCGACCGTGTGATCGGTGGTGATCTGCGACGACCGACCATCGCGAATCAGGTAGGTCCGGCTGTCGCCGACGTGCGCCACGAACGCTTCTGGACCGACGACGAGCACGACGTCCAGCGTGGTCCCCATGCCCTGCTTGTCCGATTCCTCTTGGCCGCGGCGGAACACGGCTTCGTGCGCCGACTGCACCGCGTTCTGGAGCAGCTGAACGATGCCGCGTCGCCCCGAGTCCGTAGGGGCTGCTTTGAACGCATCGATCTCGGTGCGCGATCGCTCGAGCGTCTTGCGCACGGTTTCCACCGCCATCGCCGATGCGACTTCGCCGGCGGCGTGACCGCCCATTCCGTCGGCGACCACGAACACGCCTCTCGACGGTTCCATGAACGCGGAGTCTTCGTTGTGGTCACGAACCACTCCAACGTCCGTAACGAGCCACGCGTCGAGTTTGACGCGCGAGGCTTCGTCTGAGTGGGCCGCTGCCATTGCCTTAAACCGTTGGATTCTCGCGCCAATACAGAGCGCTCGCAAGCGATGAGCGGCCCAACTTTGAAACGACGCTTCGCTGCAAGGTGAAAGCCGATCCTACCTCGTTACGACGATCGGAGGCGGCGGAAACCCGGCTTTCGCGAGCTGCTGGCCCTGCGCCGTCAGCCGGGCAGCACAGACCGCGATCGCATCCGGCTCGCGGTCAACAGTAGTGAATCTACGACCGAGCCGCTGTGCCACAGCCGCGGTCGTCCCCGAGCCCGCAAACCAATCGGCCATCCGCTGGCCTGGAACGGTGACTGCGTTGATGATCCGCTCGATCAAGCGCTCCGGCTTCTGTGACGGCCAACCGGTGCGCTCTCGATCAGAATGATTCAGGGTCTCGATGTCGGTCCACCAGTCTTCGGGGACCTTCCCGGCAACCACGGGATAGCGATAGACCCGCCCGGTCCGACGATCGGTCTTCTCCTGAACCGGTACCCCTCCGTCCACCACGACGCGCATGTGCGAGCCACCCCGCCTGGCGACTCGCACGGCGTCGGGATGGAAGACCCAGTTCTTGCCGCGCGCATACCACAGGATGGTGTCGTGCTTGCGGCCGAAGCCACGCCGGGTCTTTCCGCCGACCGCGTAGCACCACACGATCTCGTTGACGAAGCAGTCGCGGCCGAACAGCCGATCGAGCGCCACTTTGACGTAGTGCACCGTTCGATAGTCCAGGTGCACGAATAGCGAGCCGGTCTCGACGAGCACGCGCCGGCTGTGCTCGAGAATCGGCAACAACCAGGCGACGAACTGCTCGGGGTCGTCGTCGCGATCCGCGTAGCGATGGCCGCGGCCGTGCCGGATCACGCCGGTCGCAAACGGTGGATCGATGTAGATCGCATCGAGCGAGCGATCGCCGCAGCTCGCCACCGCATCGAGCGCTTCGCTGCACACCAAGCGGTCTGCATGGAGATGTTCGCCTCCGAACTCGATCCGCTCGGTGGCAAACCGGCCGAGCGACGGCTCGATCTCCAACATGGGCCAACGATACACTGCCGCCGTGGAGTTCGGCCGGTGGTACCCGCTCGACGACGCCGGAGATCACACGCCGGCGGCAGAGGGCGTGTTGCAACTGCGTTTGGCACACGGCCTGCTGGACTATCCGCGGGGCAAGAGCGCGATGGTTTGGTACGGACATGCGGCGGACGCCCGTGCGACTGCGCTCGCATTGGCCGCCAAGCATGTTGGTGCAGGCCTACTGTGCCGCCACTTGATCGAGATCGACCCGGGCACGAATCTCGCTGCGTTTTGTGCGAAGTTACGTGGCGAGTTCGTCCGTAGATTTGGCACGCCGCCCCAGTTTGAAGACCCATGAGCCTCGTCGAAGCCGAAGCGACAGGACCCGTAGAAGGCGACGCGCCGCTCGTCACGCCGCCGCGGCCGCCGCACCGGCGGGTCTCGGTTTCGCTGCTGTTCACGCTCACCGTGCTCACCAGCACCGTCGTGGCGATCTACATCTTCGTGCCGACCCGGTACGACATGTTGATGAATGTAGCGATCGCGCGCCATCGTGAGCCCGGTGGTTCGTGGGATCGCAATGCGCCTTCGCAAGCGGAGCTCCGGGCGTGGTGGTCGGGGGTCGTCGGCAAGGCCGTGGCACTCCCGCCCGGGATCGAGCGGGTCGCGGGGTTCCGGCGGCTCGAGGTGTTCGATCGCGACGCCGCGTTGGTGCGCATGCAGGTGGGACCTGACGTCGTGACGTGTCTCGTACAGCGTTCGGATAGCGTGGCTCCCAAGTATTCCGAGCGCCGCGAAAAAGAGGCCCATGCGATCGCGTGGCGACGCCATCACTATCTCGTGATCGTCGTCGGTTCCGAGGCCACCACGCAGCGCTGGGCCGCGGCGTTTCACTGACCCGCTAGAGTACCTCGCCACAGAGAATCTGACGGGTGGATCGCGCCGATCCATCGCCGATCGCTTCGTTGCGCTCGCTGGCGTTACCGCTAGTAGCGCTGCGCTCGCGCGCCTCGCCCTCGGCGCGCCTCGACGCCCTCAACCCATCATCTCCTCTGTGTCGAGGTACTACTCGGGCTGGAGCGTCAGACACACCGTGCCGGTATCACCCTCGTCGCTCGACAGCCGAGCGCACACTTGATGCGGTTGGGCACCGGTTAGCGAGAACGCACCGGGGACGGCGACGCGATTGCCGCACGCCAGCCGTCGCTGCGGTAGTGGCCGGTCGCTCGTGGTTTGACCGTGCTGGGTCACCTCGACGTCGATCGTGGTGTTCGCGGCTGGCGGACACGTGACGATGACCTTCCAGCGGTCGCCGGGCGCGAACGACCGGACGTCGTCGCGGATCGCGCCGCCGCGCTCGCGAATCACATCGATCACCACCACGCCGATGCCTTTGATCGCAACCGCGTTGTCGCGCGCCGATTCGGCCGTGGGGGCGTGGATCATCAGCACGGCGATCGCGATCGTAACTGCGAGTGTCGCGGGGGCCAGCACCCACCATCGCCAGCGACGCGCAGCGGCGGCGGGCATGATCAGCGGTGGCAGTGCGATCGTGTCGCGGCGGATCGTCTCGAGGCAGCGCCGGCATGCGTCGCACGCTGTGAGGTGATCGGCGGCAGTATCGTCGGTAAGCCCCGAGGCGACTCGCTCGAGCCTCGGCCACGAGACCGGCTCGCCGATGCAGCGCTCGGTCGTCACGATGCGCTCGCTTCCCGCAGCGCGATGACCTCGGCGCGGATCCGATCGAGGCGCTTGCCGATGGTCTTGCGCGACACGCCGAGCTGCTCGGCGAGCTCATCTTGCGTCATGTCGTCGACAAACCGCCCGATCAACACCTCTAGATGACCCCGATCCAGGCGCTCGGCGAGCGTCGCGATCAACGCGATCCCCACGATCTCGTCATCGAGCCGCACGCGGCCGATCGGCGCCGCACAGCCGCCCTCGCGCTCGAGCAATCGCGCGTGGGTCGCTCGATCGCGAACCGCGTTGAGGCAGCGGTTGGTGACCGCTCTATAGAGGTAGGGGAGATCCATCGTGCGGTCCCAGCGTGGGATCAGGTCGACGAACAGGCCGTGGACGAGATCGACCGCGTCATCGCGGTGCCCGAGCATGCGTTCGGCCTTGCGCACGAGCGCCGGCCCGTATGCGCGATAGGCCGACTGGGGATCACTCGCAGCGCCCACCCTGGATGCCGATTGGGTTGCATGCGCCCTGGGTGAGGTCGTCCTCGTAGGGACAATCCGCGGAGCTATCGCACGGGCGACCATCTCGGCACTCGTTGCGGATCGCGCCGTCACAGTGGTTGCTCACGCAATCGATGTGCTGGGCGCACGGCTCACCCGGCAACGCGAGCTGTTCACCAGCTCCGCACACCATCGCGCCGCTCTGCCCGATCACCTCGCCGATCCACGCCAGCTCGCAGACCAGACCGTCGCGGCAGAACGCGCTGGTCCAGCACGACGAGCACGTCCCCGATGCTGCACCGACCCACCGCACGCACGGACCCGAGCCACACTCGTCCTTGGTGATGCACTTCTCACCGAGCTCTCGCGATCCGACCGGAATGCACGCGAGGTGTGCCGTGTGCAGCGGCGATGTCGCATCGACCACGCCGCAGACTTCACCCGGGGTCGAGCACGCGGAACCGCCGAGATCGGGATCGCACGTCGCGCACACCTTGCCCACCACCGATCCACCCGCAGCGATCATCGGAGCGACCACGCACAAGCCCGATTCGCAATCCGTACCATCGAGACAGCTGGCGCCGTCGGGACGCACCGTCTCGATCGCGGTGACCCCGTTGCACTCGTCGGAGACCACGGCTTCGATCTGCGCGAGCACCGCGCGCCCGGAGCCGCGCTTGGCGAGCTCGAATCGGATCCAGTCGAATGGCGGATCGATCGCGATCAGAAACGACACCGGCTTCCAGTGTGAGGTCGGGATTCGCTCGGTTCGTTCGACCGTCCCGTCGCGGTGGACGTCGATATCCAGGAACACCGCGGCGGTCTCGTCGACGTCGGAGACCATCGAGAACCGGATGCACGTACCGTCGCCACTGTTGACCGGCGAGAGCTGCGCGATCGCCGCGTCATCGCCGACGAGCTCGACGCCGAGGTCATCGCGATGCCAGGTCGGGACCGCTCGAACCTCGCCCCGCATGACCTTCCAGTTGCACAGCTGGCCGCCGCACCACAGATCGAATCCAGCGTCGCGCAGGACGTGTCCGCAGTCGGTCGCGCCGAGCTGCGAAACCGCCGCGATGAGCAAGAGTGACATCGGAAATCGCATGATGCTCCTCACAGGCTGTACGACAGCCCGATCGTGACTCGGTGGCCGCCGCTGGCGTGGGTTTGGCCAAGCAGGTTGTCGAGCGTGGCGGCATAGTCGAACGCGTAGCCGGCGCTCACCGCAGCGCCTGGTAGCCACCAGCTCTCGCCGTACAGACCGGTGGCAATCGACAGCGCTGGACCGAAGAACCGGTCCCGATCTACGCGCCCGGTCACGTCGGAGAATCGCGATCTGCCGAGCGCGATACCGGCACCGACCTGAACGTAGGCGCCAAACCGCGATCGCCCGAATGGTTGTTGGCCTCGCGCGACCAGCTCGGTCGTCGTGGTGTCCCAGTCGATCTCGAGAGGCTTCATCGCGGTATCGCGGTCCCACGCTGGTGCATCCCAGTAGCTGGCCCGAGCGCCGACCCAGAGTCGGCGTTCGATCTGGCGGAGCACGGAGATCGCCACCCCTGGCCGTGGCAACGAAACATCCTCCTGGTAGCCAAAATCGCCGAGCGTCTGCGAGTAGTCGTCGTGGCGCTCGACGCCGAGGAACCCACTCAGCTCGATTCGGGTCGCTCGCTCGAACCCGCCGCCCTTGCGGGTCGTGGCCGCGAGTTGCTCGGTGGTGCAGTGGCCCAGCTCGACGGTGACCTCGCCGCGTCCTGCGGAGACCGGACAGCGCGATAGTCGATCGTTCGATCGCACGAGGATGTCGTAGTCGCCAGGCGCCACCGCGATGCGGACCGGTGAGCCCTTGGCCTTGTAGGTCTCGGCGATCACTGCCTTGGCTCGGCGATCCGAGACCAGCGCTTTGCCCTCGAGCGCGGCGGGTAGCACGATCGTCGAGGTCGCGGCGCGAGGAAACGACAAGGCGACTTCGCCGTGGCCCTTGAGATCGACCTCGAGCGTGACGTGCTGGCTGCCGACCGCGGTCTCTGCGGTTGCAAGCAGCGTCTGGTGATACGCGTAGCGATACGCTTCGTCGATCGAGACCCGGCCATCGTGGTTGTCATCGGCCGCTCCGCGCATGCCGACCAGCAGGTGGTGCGTGAAGTACGATGACTTCAGCTGTGCGCTCTCTTGAGACAGCTCGGTGCCGCTCGACGACGCGAGCACGGCGATTCCGGCAGCGTCGAGCTGTTGGCGCGAGTTGATCGAAAAGTCGACCGCGGGTGACGCGCCCTTGGCAGTGGAGAACGCGCCGCTTTGACAGGCATCGAGTACCACCACGGTCAACGTGGTGTTCATCGAGAACAAGCGCTGTCTCAGCTCCGCGAGCGACAGCTGCGCCGAGCCCAAGTCGAGCGCGCTGGCTCGGGCGTGACCCGAGTAATAGAACAGCAACCGAGTCTGTCGCCCGGCCGCGCGATCACCGGCCAACCGTGCTTCGAGCCGAGCGAGCCGGTCACGCAGTTGCTCCGGTGTCGGTCCGAGCACGATCTCGATCGCATCGGCGCGGACGTCGCCGAGCTCTTGAAGCATCGCGCCCATCCGCCTCGCGTCGTGCTCGGCGTAGGCGAGGTCGGTCTGGCCAGGGCCGCCCCGGTTGGCACCGACGATCAGCGCGTAGGTCGCCGGACCCTGCATTGGCGTGTCGGCAGCTGCGTGGCCAGCTCTCGCTACGAGGACCAGGATGAATAGGAGTCGAAGAGGGACCATGACCACCGTTGCCTTGTCCCGCTAGAACACCCCAGCGCGCGAGCATGGGAACCGGCCGTTAATGAAACTAGCCGGCACGGAACGGCAGAAGCTGCGTTGGCGTCGATCGCTCCGCGATGGCGCCGAGCCTTAGTAATTGCGAATTTCGACGAGGCGGCTGGTCACTCGTCGTCGAGATGAACCGCACGACGGATCGCCGCGGTACCGAACTTCGCCGATACCTTGTCGATGGTGTCGCCGAGCCGCTCTCCGCGGGCGCGCTCGGCATCGTCGAACCCGAGCTGGCGGGGTGCGTCGCGCGACTCGAGCGAGGTCGCAGAGATTCCGCACAATCGAACGCGCGCGCCTTTGCGCGGCTCGAGCGCGACGTGTGATAGCAGCTCGATCGCGGTTCGTGCGAGCACGCCGCCGTCACTGGTCGCGCTGGTCAACGTCGAGCGCCGTGTGATCTGGCGAAAGTCGTCGTACTTGATGATCAGCACCACCGCGCGAGCACGCAGCTCGGATTGGCGCAGCCGGCGGGCGACGCGATCGGCCTGATCGAGCAGCAACACGGTGAGCTCGCCCTTGTCGTCGACGTCGTCCTCGAACGTCTCTTGATGCCCGATCGAGACCGGGTCGGTCTCGGGAATCACCTGGCGATGGTCCTCACCGCGCGCCAGCGCTGCGAGGTGATGTCCGGTCGTCCCGCCGAGCCGCGCCACGAGCGAAGCCTCGGGGTAGCGCGCGACGTCGCCGATCGTATGGAGTCCCATGCTGGCGAGGATCGCGCGGGTCGCATCGCCCACGCCCCACAGCCGGGTCACCGGGAGCGGATGCAAGAACCCGAGCAGTTGATCCGGCGGTACGACGCGCAAGCCGTCGGGCTTGTCGATGTCGGAGGCGATCTTCGCGGCGAGCTTGATCGGCGCCACGCCAACCGAAGCGACCAGCGAGAGCTCGTCGCGAACGCGGCGCTTGATCTCTCGCGCGATCGTCGCGCCATCGCCGAACAATCGCTCGCTACCCGTGACGTCGAGGAACGCCTCGTCGAGCGAGAGCCCCTCGACCTCGGGCGAAAACGATCCGAGGATGCCGAAGAAGCTCCGCGACGCATCGGCGTAGCGCTCCATGCGATGGCGCACCACGATCGCCTTGGGACATCGCCGCAGCGCCTCGGCCATCGGCATCGCAGAGTGAATCCCGAACGTGCGTGCCTCGTACGAGCACGACGCGACGACGCCGCGCCGAGCCGAGCCGCCTACCAGCACCGGCTTACCGCGCAACGATGGCTCGTCGCGTTGCTCGACCGCTGCATAAAACGCGTCGAGATCGACATGGAGCAGAGTCGCCACGCTAACTATTCACTCTCCGTGCTCGCAGTCGATCGTCTCGGTGAGCCCGGCCACCATGCCAGGGAGGTGAGCCGGTTTGCGTCATGCGAGCTGTCGCCCGACATACTCGGGTTGTAACACCTGGTCCGACATCCAGTGCTAGGAAGCCCGCACGCGGGTCGGCACCGAGGTATGCTGATCCCGCTTGGCGCAGGTTCTGAAGATCTTCTTCCACGACGCCTGCTTCGATGGCACCACGTCGGCCGCGGTGTTCTCGGCGTTCTATCGCTCGATGATCGACAAGGCGTCGGACATCCGCACCGTCGGCATGATCCATAAGGATGGGGACCCATTCGATGACGTGCCGCTCGATGCCGATGACCATGCCTGCGTCGACTTTCGGTTCTGTGCCAACCCCAAGATGCGATGGTGGTTCGATCACCACGCGACCGCGTTTCAGCCAGCGTCGCTGCGCGACGTGTTCGACAACCAGCGCCAGCCGACCTGGTTCTACGACCCTGTGGCACCGTCATGCGCCGGGTTGATCGCCGAGTCGCTTCGCAAGGGCTGGAGCTGGGAGCCGCCCCCGCATCTGATCGAAGCGGTGAAGTGGGCCGACATCATCGATGCGGCGAAGTTCGCGTCGGCGGAGGAGGCAGTCGCGCTCAACACACCGGCGCAGCGGCTCGCGGCGTGGCTCGCGCACGGCAGGACCCGACTCGACACCGCCGACTACATCGAGTGGCTGTCTCGCGAGTCGCTCACCGAGGTCGCGAGTCGCGGCGAGATCGCGGCGCAGCTCAAGGAAGTGGAAGCCGAGCGCGGGCGCGAGATGGGGGCGCTCAAGCAGATCGGCAAGTGGGCGGGTGAGGTCATCGTGTTCGATCGATTCGACGATCCGGGCGCGCGCAACCCGGGCTTCCTGGGCTACCTGTTGTTTCCGACCTGTCTGTATTCGGTGTCGGCCACGCTGGGGCCCAAGGCGATCAAGATCTCTGTCGGGGTGAACCCGTGGAGCTCCAAGCCGCGCCGTCACGATATCGGCGCGTTGTGCGCACAACACGGCGGCGGCGGCCATGCCGTGGTCGGCGGCGTGACGCTCCGGCCGGACGAAGTTCCGCGTGCTCGCAGCACCGTCGCCGCGATGGTGCGCGAGCTGAACGAAACGTAGCCGGCGCATCTCATTCCGATCTGTGCGTCGTTGCGCATCTTCGCTCTGGGAGGAACGCAAAGACGGGCGAAGCCGCCGAGCTATCGCTTCGTGCGCTTTAGCTTGCGGCCGGTCTGCTTGCTTACACGCGGCTTCGCGGCGGTGCGCTTCGGCTTCGCGGGCGGCGCCTCGGTCGCGTCGACCTTATCGAGCCGATCACGCAGCTTTCCGGCGAGCGCACGGAGCTCGCCGACTTCGTCGCGCAGCCGCCGCACATCTTCGGCGAGCGGTGAGCCCTCCTGGAGGTCCCGGATGACTTCCTTGCCGCGCCTGCGCAGCCGGCCGTCGAACTCGCGCTCGATCATCCGATTGAGCGCACCGATCGCCGCAGGATCTCCGATCACGCCAAGCGCTTCGACCGCCGCGGCTTGGACCCGAAAATCTCGATCGGCCAGCAGCAACTCGATCCGCTCCCGAACGTCGCGCGCTTCGCGATCGCGCCGGCCGCGTACCAGCTGGGCAAGCGCGCTGGTCGCGGCGCGCCGGCCCTGCGTGATTCGCCCCCACCGGGCACCATCGGCGAGCAAGCCTAGCGCGCTGTCATCGCGCGCCTCGGCGAGCCCGCGATACGCGTGCTGGCGGATCACGTCGGTAAACGATTCGCGGGCGGCGGCTTTGCGCAACAGCTCGCCAGCGCGCGGCGTACGAGTTCGCCCGAGCGCGAGACATGCCTCGGCCTCGACGAAGTAGCTCGCGTCCCCCGCCTCGACGACCTTGGCCAATGCAGCGGCGGCGTCGGCATCGTGCACCAACTCGCCGAGCGCCCGCGCGATCATTCGGCGTGCACGCGGCTGGATCTCGGTCGACAGCGCCTTGATCAGCTTGTCGCGTGCGGATGGGGTTCGGATCATGGCGAGCGCCGCCGCAGCCGAGCCGCGCACCGCCCAGAACTTGTCGCGGCTGAGCGCCGTCGCGAGTGCCTGCTCGGTGCTCGTGCCTCCGCGCCTGGCCAGCGCCCGTGCCGCGACCGTGCGATCGATCGCCAGCGTCGCGCCGGCGAGCTCCGCGATCCACATCGGCTCCGGTTTATCGACGTGGCGGCTGCACAGCACGACGTGGCCCGGATCGAAGATCACCTGGCTCGGCTCGCGCTCGAGTGGGAAGTGGAATACGTGACGTGGTTCGACGAGCTCGACCGGTAGATCGCGATCGCGATCGTCGATTCGTACGCGAAGCGTCGTCGGGATCCGGAACACCGGCGTCCGGTGGTCGATCCGTTGGCGTTGTTCGCAGGTGATCTCGAGCAGCTTGTGATCAGCATCCCACTGGATTCCGACGTCGAGCTCGGGATGGCCGGAGCCATCGATCACCCACTGGCTGAAGAACCAATCGAGGTTCTTGCCGGTGAATTCCTCGACCGCGCGTGCCAAGTCACGCGACTCGACGACGCCATGGCGATGCTTGTTGAGATAGTGATTGATCGCGCCCCAGAACGCGGTGTCGCCGAGGTACGTGCGCAGCATGTGCAGCACGCGACCACCCTTCTCGTAGAGGTGGTGATCGAAGATGTCGATCGGCTCGTCGTACAGCTTGGTCGCGATCGTGCGGCGATAACGGCCGGAGTCCTCGCCGAAATACATGTCGGCCCATTCCTCGAGCTCGAGGTCCGCCGCGTCGCGACCCTCGTGATGCTCGCGCCACACGTATTCGCAATACGTCGCGAACCCTTCGTTCAGCCAGCCTTCGCCCCAGTCGCGGCAGGTCACCAGGTCGCCGAACCATTGATGCGCCAACTCGTGTGCGACCAGCGCGTCGATGTCGTAGTCGAGCGCCGCGCGCTCGTCGAGCAACACCGTGTCGGTCAGGGTCGTCGCGCTCGTGTTCTCCATGCCGCCGAAGATGAAGTCGCCGACGAACACCTGCGAATAGCGCGGATACGGGTAGGGCACACCGAACGTCGTCGAGAACAACTCGAGCATCTCCGGCGTCCGCGCCAGCGTCCGCTCGGCCTCCGCTTCGCGCCCGCGCTGGACGTAATACACCACCGGCACGTCTCGCCACTTGGTCTCGATCGCCGCGAATTCGCCGACCGCCAGCGTGATCAGATAGCAGCTATGGGGAACGTCCAGCCGCCAGTGCAGCGTGCGGTTCGCCCCGTCGGTGCGATCGTTGACGAGAATACCGTTCGACAGCGCGAACATCTGTGCCGGAACGGTGACCGTCAGCTCGCTCGTCGCCTTCTCATTCGGCGCGTCGAAGCACGGGAACCAGTAGCGCGAGTCCTCGTCCTGGCCCTGCGTCCACACCTGCACCGGCTTGTCCGGATAGCCCTCATCCGGGGCGATGAAGTAGAGGCCGCGGCGCGGCGCTCCGCGATAGTTGACCGCAACGACCAGCTCCGCACCCGTCGCCAGCGGCTTCGGCAGCTCGACGCGAAGCTTCTTGCCGTCGTGACGGAACGCCGCCGCGTTGCCTCCGACTGTCACGCTCTCGATGCTCAGCTCGACCGCGTCGAGCTCGACTGCCTTGGTATCCGGCGCGATCACCGCCGCGCGCAGCGTCACCGTTCCGGCGACCGTCCGGTTCGCTGGATCGACATCGAGCACGAGCGCGATGTGCTGGATATCGACGACGCGATCAGGCGCCCATTTCTGTCGCGTACCCGGAAACGCAAATTCGCGATTCATCAGGCGCGCAGTCTAACCGTGATCGCCGGCGCGCGTTGAGCGGCACACCGTGCAGTTCACCGCGATCCCATGACTGAGGGTCCTGGCGCGGTGAACGAACACAGTCGCCCTGGCTCGCCGCAGCGGCTGCGCAAGGGCGCGGGCGTGTTCGCATGCGCCCACGCATCTGCGCAACTGTGCTCAACGAGCCACCGGGCGACAGCGCTTGATTCCAACCAAAGAAAGTCTCCGGATCCGGATTCTTCAGCGGACGATTGCGGTCACCCACCGCCGCCAGGCGAACAAGTAACCGTGTGATGAGGCGCAGCGCGCTCGCACGGTCGGAACGCGCCGACAGCGCGGGTGCGGCGCTCGATCTCGCCATCAGTCGTTCGACGAACGTCGCGTCGAGGTAGGGTACGAAGCAGAGGCGTTCGCTACTTCAGCGTGCCGAGCGACGTTGCCAACCGCCCGACGCCGTCGCGGATGTTCTGCATCGAGCACGCGTACGCGAGTCGAACGAAGCCGGGCGCCCCAAACCCGGAGCCGGGCACGACGGCGACCTTGCCGACCTCGACGAGCCAGTCGCACAGCTGCACGTCATCGGCGAGCACGTTGCCCTCGGGCGTGCGCTTACCGATGAACGTCGACACGTTCGGGAACGCGTAGAACGCGCCCTTTGGCTCCCGGCAGGTGACACCTGGAATCGCGCGCAGTAGCTTCACCATCTCGAGCCGGCGCTCGTCGAATGCCGCCCGCATCGTCGCCACGCAGTCCTGCGGACCGGTGAGCGCGGCGAGCGTCGCGACCTGCGAGATGTGGGTCGGGTTCGACGTCGACTGACCTTGGATCTTCGACATCGCCTTGATCAGCGGTAACGGGCCCGCGGTGTAGCCGATCCGCCATCCGGTCATCGCATAGGTCTTCGACACCCCGTCGACCAGCACCGTGCGCTTACCGACCTCTGGATTGGTCGCGGCGATCGACACGTATTCGGCATCGCCGTAGACCAACTGGCGATAGATGTCGTCGGAGATCACTAACAGATCTTTTTCCACGACGACCTTCGCGAGCGCCTCGATCTGCGCGCGGGTGTAGACCGCGCCGGTCGGATTCGATGGGTTGTTGAGCACGATCGCTTTGGTCTTCGCCGTGCACGCCGCCGCGACCTGCGCAGCGGTTACCGCGAAGTCATCCTCGACCTTGGTCTCGAGGATGATCGGCCGCCCACCGGCGAGCATCACCATGTCGGGGTAGCTGACCCAATACGGCGCGGGGATCAGCACTTCATCTCCCGGATCGATCAGCGCCATGAACAAGTTGTAGAGCGAGTGCTTCGCGCCGGTCGAAACCAAGATCTGTTCGGCCTCGAGCGGAACCTTGTGCACCGCCGACAGCTCGGCTGCGATCGCCTTGCGCAGCGGAAGGATTCCCGCGACGTCGGTGTACTTGCCGACACCTTTTGAAAGGCCGGCCTCCGCAGCCGCCTTGATGTGTGCCGGCGTATCGAAGTCGGGCTCGCCCGCGCCAAAGCTGATGACGTCGATGCCGTCGGCTTTGAGCTTGGCTGCCTTGGCGGTGACTGCCAGGGTGATGGATGGCTTGATCGGATCGAGACGGGACGCCAGCCGGAGCGGAGCCATGATTACTTCTTGTACTTCGCCGAGAGCGCCGTGACCACCGCTGCGGGCACCAGTCCGGTGACATCGCCGCCGAGGCTCGCCACTTCCTTCACCAGCGATGAGCTGACGTAGTGGTTGCGCTCGTCGGTCATGAAGAACACGGTGTCGACTCCCGGCGCGAGCCGGCGATTCATGTGTGCGAACTGGAACTCGTATTCGAAGTCCGCCAATGCGCGCAAGCCGCGCACGATCACCGTGGCGTTCTTGCTGCGACAAAAATCGACGAGCAGTCCTTCGAACACGGCGAACTCGAGTCGCGCCTGATGTTGGGGCAGGGCGTCCTTGATGAACTGCATCCGCTCGCCCGTCGAGAACAGCGGGTTCTTCCGGATGTTCGGCGCGATCGTGACGATCACCCGCTCGAACAACACCAACGCTCGCTCGAGGATATCGACGTGGCCGTTGGTGATCGGATCGAACGTCCCGGGATACACCGCGACGGAGCGAGATTGCGTCATGACGGCACCTGGTAGAAGGAGATCATCGTGTCGCCGTAGCGACGGTGGTCCGTTCGTAGCAGAGATCCCAAGGTCTCGGGGGGCGCGTTGTGGCGATCATGCTCGATTACGATCACCGCGTTCGCCGCGAGACTCGCCTCGGGAAGCGCGAGCACGGCGCGGGTGGCAAGGTCCGAACGATACGGGGGATCGACGAACACCAGGTTCCACGGTACGGACGGCGTCACCCGCGCGATCGCCACCGCGTCGCCCGCGATCACTCGCGTTTGGTGCTCGATCCCGAGCTCGCGCAGGTTCCCTCGCACCGCATCGAGCGCCGGCTTCGCCCGTTCGACGAACGTGACATGGTCGGCTCCCCGCGACAGCGCTTCGATCCCCAGCGCGCCAGATCCCGCAAATAGGTCGAGCACCTGGGCATGTTCGACCGAGCCAAGGATCGCAAAGACCGCCTCACGCACCTTTTCCGAGGTGGGTCGGGTGGCGGGGCCCGCGGGCGCACGCAGCACGCGGCCGCCGAGGGTTCCACCGACTATTCGCACCGTCTCGAATCGAGACACTAACAAAACGCGGCTCAGATCTTTTGGTGGTCGACCCGAAACTCCCTTACTATTTGAGGGTATGTCTCAGGTCGGGAACCTGGCGGCGTGGCTCATCGAACGCGCGATCGCGGCCGGAGCGGGACCGCGGCTCGCGCTGCTGGAAGGAGACCGTGCCTGGACGTACGACGAGCTCGCGACGCAGATCGCGAAGCTGTCGGCAGCGCTGCGCGGCCTGAAGCTGCAGCGCGGTGAACGCGTGCTGATCCTGATGCGCGACACGCTCGAGGCAGCGGTCGCGATCCTCGGCGTGATTCACGCGGGCGCCGTCGCGGTACCGGTTTCCGAGCTCGCCACCTCCGACGACGTGTCCGAGTATCTGGTGCATGCCGGTGCGGTGATCGCGATCGTCGATGACAAGCACGAGCAGCTCGTCGACGAGGTTCGCAGTCACACCCCGAACCTTCGCGAAGTCGTATGTGTCGCCAAGAAGCTCGACAACAATCACGACTTCACGAAGCTGATCGCGGGTGCAACGGTAGAGCCACCGGTTGCGATGGGTCCCGACGACCCGAGCCTGCTGCTGTACTCCGCCGGCTCCGGTCCCGGTGAGCTTCGCGCAGTGCCGCATGGTCAACGCTCGATCGCGGCGGCCCACGAATCGTTTGCGATCGGCTTGCTCCAGCTCACGGCGGCAGATCGCGTGATGTGCGTCGCCCGATTGTCGACCGCGTATGGTTTGGGCGCGGGGCTATTGATGCCGCTGATCGCCAACGCCGAGGCGCTGCTGCTCCCCGAGCAACCGCATTCCGATCTGATGTTCCAGGCGCTGAACAGCTTCAAGCCGACCGTGCTGTTCGCGACCCCGTCGCTGTATTCGCAGCTCGCGCACGACGCCGAGCGCGCGAACATGACGCCACCGCTCTCGACGCTGCGCCAGGTCGTAGCCGGTGCGGAGGGAATGCCCGAGCAGTTGATCCCGCGCATTCGCGCGACGCTTGGGACCGAGGTCGTCGTCGGTTACGGGCTTACCGAGATCTTTCAGTTCGCGCTCGCCGGCCGGAGTAACGATCCGGGTACCCACCCGGGCGTATGTGGCCGGCCACTTCCTGGCGTTCAGGTCAGGTTGGTCGATGAGGACGGTGATCCGGTCGGTGTCGACGAGATCGGAACGCTCGAGCTGATGTGCAGCTCGCTGTTCGGCGGTTACTGGGGTGGTTCGACCAGCGAGACCGAGCTCGGCAGTGACGGCTGGTTCACCACCCGCGATCGGTTCATGGTCGATCGCGAGGGCTACTACCATCACTGCGGGCGGGTCGACGACCTGTTCAAGGTCGGCGGCAAGTGGGTTTCGCCGTCGGTCGTCGAGCGTGCGCTGACCGCACACGAAGCGGTGTGGGAGGCTGCGGTGATCGGCGCCGACGACACCGACGGATTGATCAAGCCCTATGCGTTCGTGGTGACCAACGTCGGCCACGAGGGCGGCGCGAAGCTCGAGGCCGAGCTCAAGGAGTACGTCAAGCACGTGCTCGCGCCGTACAAGTATCCGCGCTGGATCGAGTTCGTCGAGTCGTTGCCGCGAGGTCCGGGCGGCAAGCTGTTGCGGTTCAAGTTGCGGCCTCGACAACGCGATCGCCGTGCCGAGACCGGCCACGAAGCACCGTGACCGACACGATCGGGCGGGCGCTCGCCGCCGCCTGTGACGACCCGGAGGTGTTGCGCCGGCTCGGCGGTTCGATCGGCGCCGCAGCGGTCCGCGCGCACGACGAGCTTGCGGGCCAAGCGAACGCTGCGCGAGCCGAGCTGAGCGCGAGATGGGCGTCGGCGGCGCGTGCGCCGCTGCCGCCCGGACTGCGTGGCATCGATCCGAGCTGGATCGAGGCCGCGCTCGCAACGCTGCCCGAACACGCGCGCTCGGCGATGGCGAGCCCCAGCGATCCGGCGTCGGTGTGGCTCGCGCGGTGGGCATGCGCCGGGCTTCCTGCGATCGCGGCGATCGATCCGGCGATCCAGCGGCTGTCATCTCCAGATGACCTGACACGGGCGCCACCACAGACGCTCCTCGCTTGGCTCGAGGCGGTCGGTGAGGACCAGCTGGTGCTCGCGGTGTCCGCGGCTGGCGAATCGGCGGTCGATGCCATGGCGCGTCGGCTCGGTCGCGACCTGAGCGCTGCGGCGCGCCGGATCCGCGAGCCTCCGCGCGTGGGTGAGCTCGGAACGGTGCGCGCAGCGATCCAGCGCTGTCGAGTCGAGATCGACCAACGAGCGCTCGTCCGGATCGCCGGGCGCGCGCTCGCACCGAGGCTCGACCCGCTGCAGGCGCGCCAGCTCGCGGTGCGCCTGCGATATCCGATCGGATCAGCGCTGCTCGTCGAGCTCGACGATCATGCGGCTCAGCTCGCCGACGAAGCGCCGACGTGGCGAGCGCTCACCGCCACGTGATAGTTTTCACCGGCTCATGAAGTCAGGGCGTGTGATCGGCGGTGACGAGCATGACGCGACCAACGCCGCTCGAGCGATCCTCGACCAGGCCCAGCGCGATGCGGCCCAGCTCCGCAGCGATGCCGAGCACGCGGCACATCGCGAGGCGCAACAGATCCTCGCCGCGGCCCGAACCCAGCTCGATCAGTTGAACGCTCGAATCGCAGCGGCGCGCGTCACCGCAGCGACCGCTCCTGGCGACGGCGCATGCGGCACGGTCGACGAAGTCGTCGGATTGATCGCGCGCGCGACCGTCCCCGGCGTAGCGCTCGGCGAGGTCGTGCGAATCCAGCGCCGGGACGGCGCGATGGTGCTCGCAGAGGTGGTCGGGTTTCGCAGTGAGCAAGCCGTGTTGGTTCCGTTGGGTGAGCTCGCTGGCGTCGCCGCCGCGAGCGCCGTATTTCGCACGGGCGAGCCGCTCGGGTTTCGCTGCGGTGAGGGTTTGCTCGGCCGCGTGATCGACGGAACTGGCATGCCGATCGACGATGGTCCGGACATCGAAGGTGAACAGTGGGCGGTCGATCGGCGTGCGCCCGCGGCGTTGGGGAGGCCGGCGATGACCGCCGCGCAGCCATCCGGGGTCCGCGCGATCGATTCGATGCTCACGCTCGGGCGCGGTCAGCGAGTCGGGTTGTTCGCTGCAGCCGGCGTGGGCAAGTCGACGTTACTCGGACAGATCGCACGTGGTGCTGCGGCCGACGTGATCGTGTTGTGTCTCGTGGGAGAACGCGGCCGCGAGCTCCGCGAGCTGCTGAGCGGCGAGCTTGCCGCCGCGCGCTCGCGCTGCGTGGTGGTGTGTGCGACGAGTGACGAGCCGCCGCTACTTCGGGTTCGCGCTGCCCAGGTCGCCACCGCCGTTGCCGAATGGTTTCGCGATCGACGAGGTGCCTCGGTATTGTTGTTGTGCGATTCGCTAACCCGGGTTGCACGGGCGCAACGCGAAGTCGGGTTGTCGGCGGGCGAGCCGGTTGCTCGTCATGGGTATCCGCCGAGCGCGTTCGCGCTACTCCCGCGGTTGATCGAACGCACCGGTGCGACGTCGACCGGCGCGATCACCGCGATCTATACAGTGCTGGTCGCTGGCAACGATCTCGACGAGCCGATCGCCGACGAAGTCCGCGGCTTGGTCGACGGTCACATCGTGCTGGATCGTCAGCTCGCGCAACGCGGGCACTTCCCACCGATCGACGTCGTCGCAAGCGCTTCGCGAGTGATGCGTCGCGTGATCGACGATCGCCACGCGGCCGCAGCTGCGCGTGCGCGAGCGCACCTCGCAACGCTCGAAGAGCATCGCGATCTGATCGCCGTGGGTGCGTATCAACCAGGACGAAACCCCGCGGTCGACGCTGCAATCGCGCTGCAACCGCGGCTCGACCGACTCCTGCGCCAGCGGATCGATGAAGTGGTCGAGCTCGATGCCTCGATTCGAGACCTACTTGCGATCGGTTAGTTAGCGGGTGGCTTAGGGGTCCTTACATGCTAGGACAAGCCGGTTAGAAATCCGGGTGCCGTCTAACACTCTCTGCACCTCGCTAACTTTCGTGGGGGGAAGCCCCCCTGGCTACAGTCCTTGCCGAGATGCTGGCGCTACACATCTAGTGCGTCAGCGTCTATTAAGAGTGCGAGCCCGACTACATTAGACAGACGTGAGACGTTCGATCTGAGAGAAAGATCGCGGTCAACGAGCCAGGCTCAGTTTGGCGCAGCCCTTGCTGTTGAGCCGCCCTGTCACCATGCGACGGCGTTCACATAAGGTCACCAATCCCATGATTCCTGTCGGGCCGTTGCCGTTCGTTGGGCGGACCGACGAGCTGGCCGAATTGAAGCAGCACCTCGCGGTCGTCTCGCTGGTCTCGCTCCACGGTCCACTCGGAGCAGGCAAGACACGATTGGTGAGTGAGCTTGCGCCCAGTCTTGGAGCGCCATGTACCGTGATCGAGTGCCACCCCGGTGATCGCGCCGCCGCGTTGCGGGCGCGCGCCGAACGAGCGCTGCGGTGTGTTCGCGGCACGCTGACCCAGACCCTGGCAACCCAGTCGCGCGTGCTGGTGATCGACGATATCCAGCACCTTCGCACCGATGAAGCGACCAGTCTGTTAGCGTCTCTGTTGCTCGGACCCACCGCGCTCGGGCGCGTCGTGATCGTCGGTCGTGATCCGCTGTCCGCCGCGGTCGGCGCGTCGATCGCAGACGTCGAGCTTCATGGCCTCGATCCGGATGCGGGCTCGGCGCTATGGGCCAGCCTCGAAGAGACCTATGGTGCCGCGGAAGGGTTCGACGCAGCATTCGCGCGGACCCGCGGCGTTCCGCTTGGCTTACGCCGCGAGTTCGCACGTGCGCGGTTCGGCGCAGCTGCGTGGGACGTGACGACGTTGGATGGTCCATCGCGCGCGGCGCTCGAGGCGCTGGCGATCCTGCGCGCCCCGGTCGCTCCGGCGGCGATCGCCGCACTTGCGCCAGGTGTCGATATCGAAGCTGCATTGACCAACTTGATCGCGCGCCAACTCGCCGATGGTGTCGGCGACGGGCGCGTGTTGGTGCACGAGGTCGTTCGCGTCGATGTGCTCGTCCACATGTCTGCCGAGGACAAGGCGCGGCTGTCGAGCGCAGCAGCCGAGCTGGTAGCCAGCACGTCGGCAGCGGCGAGCGGGCCGCGCCTGGCGTGGCAAGCGGGCGATGACGGCGCGTTTGGCGCGATGGATCAGATCACGCGCGTTCGCGAGGTGGTTTGGCACTGGCTCGCGGCCGGCCAGCGCGATCGCGCAGCAACCGCGCTGCTCGCCGATCGCGAGCTCGCCGCTCGAAGCGGTGGAGCCGGCGAGTTCGAATCGCTGCTCGACGCGCTCGGCGATCGATCGCGGCGCCGTCACGGCAGCCACGCGGAGCTCGCCCCGGCCAGCCAAGACGCCTTGCGCCCTCCGCTCGATCACGAGCTCGCGCGTGCACTCGCCGCGCTACGCATCGAGATCGCGGTGCGTGGTGGCCGCTACACGGAAGCGTTCGAGCGCGCCACCGCGGCGCCCGGCGCGGTGTCACCGCTCGTCCACGCCGAGCTCACGCTCGCCTCTGGTGACGCCACGGCCGCCCGCCGCGCGCTGACCGGCTTGGTGGTCTCGACCGATCCGAACGAGCGGACCCGAGCGGTCGCGCTGTTGACCGAGCTCGAATTGCTGGCGGGCAAGCCCGACGCCGCAACCGCGCAGCTCGCATCCCTCGGTGAGCTCGCCGGCGCAGATCCGCTGGCAAGGGCACGGGTTCATCTCGCAGCGGCGCGACTCGACGAATACCTCGGTCGAGTCGGGGCCATGCGCTCTGCGTTGGCGCGCGCCCACGGCGCGTGCAAGAGCGTTCCGGTGTGTCTCGAAGCGAGCGAGCTCGCGGCGATCATCGATGCGCGGCGCGCGATCGGACTCGCACGCGAAGGCCGGCTGGTCGAAGCTACAACTGCGATCGAAGCAGCCGATGCCGCCGCTCGCGATCTCGACGCGGTCGCGGTCTCTGACGAGGTGCTCGCTGCTCGCGCGCTCGTGGCTCGCCGCCGGGGCGATGGCACCGCATCGGCCGCATTTCTCCAGGAGCTCGTGCGGGCCCGCCGCGAGCGCGGTGACGAGATCGGCGCCTTGCGCGCGGAGCTCGACCTCGCGGAGCTCGAGATCGTCCGCGGGCAACCCGCGCTCGCCGCCGAGCTCGCTAGCGCGGCGCTTGCGTCGAGCGTTCGTCGCGAGCTGGGACATCTCGCGGCTCGCGGTGGCGCGGTGACCGCAGCCATCGACGTTTACGAGCTCCGGCTCGAGGCGGCACTGCCGCGGCTCGAAGAGCTGCACGAGCAACCGGCCCTCGACGCGTCGTCCGCCGCGAACGTCGCGATCCTGCTGGCGACCGCGCGCGCCCTCTCGGGTCAGCGCGCCGGTGCGATCGAGCTGGCGCAAAACGCAGGCGCCGAGTCACGCGATGAGCTCGATCGACGGCTCGCCGCTGCCGAGGTCGCGCTCGCCGCCGGTGACGTCGGCGTGGCGCTCGAGCTCGCCCGCGATACCGCGGTGCTGTCGGAGCGCGCACACCGCACGATCGAGCTTGCCATGGCGCTTGTGATCGTGGCTCGGCTCGAGCTCGCGCGCGGTGATCGCGGCAATGCTCGGGCGGCGGCTAGCCGCGCTGCGCGCGAAGCCGCGAGCGCAGGTCTGGTTCGGTCTCGCGTGCATGCTCTGCTCGCGCTGTCGGCGCTGGCGCGCGACGATGACGATTCCGCGTCCGCAGTGGCCTACGCCCGCGACGCATCGGATCTCGCGCTATCCGCGGGGCTACCGGTGGAGCGACTGGTTGCTCATGCGGCGCTCGACGCGATCTCGGGTCACGAAGCGGTCGCCGATCCGTCGGCACCCAGCGCTGCCACGATGTCGCCCACTGCGATCGAAGGTGCGGCGCGTATGTTGACCGATCTCGGGCTGACCGCGCAGCGGCCATTCCGGGTGATCGATGCCGAGGGCATCCCGAGCGACGTCGCCGACGCCAACCCCGAGATCCTCCGGTTGCCTGGACGTGCGCTGGCCGTCGACGGTGTGCGCGAAGTGATCTGGCGCCACGGCCAGGAGCTCGCGGACCTACGCCGCCGGAGCCTGCTCAAGCGATTGCTGTTCCTGTTCGCCTCGGCGCCCGGGAAGGTGTTCTCGAAGGAAGCGATCGTTCAGGCGGTGTGGAACGTCGAATACCACCCGCTGCGACACGATGCGGCGCTGTTCACCAACATCATGCGGATCCGCCGCTTGCTGGGCGAAGATGGGTCCGAGATCATCCGTGTGACCGAAGATGGCTACCGTTTTGTCCCGCCTCGTGATTTCCTCTTTGTTATCCCGCGGTGACCAGAACGAAAAAGCGCACCACCCGACCCGCTGGAGCACGTTCTAATCGTTCTCCAGGCCGCCGCTCGCCGCCGAAACCGAAACGCGCTCCGGCGCGGAAAAAGCCCAAGCCGAAGGCTGCCGGCAAGCTCGCCACCAAGCCCGCGCGCGCGAGCAAGCCACGCGCAAAGCCGGCGAAGAAACCACCCAAACGTGCGCCCGCACGCGCTCGCGGTGCGTCCACGAAGACCACGGCGAAGACATCGGCGAACGCGAAGACCGGTTCGTGGTTGCGGTTCGTCGAGAGCCACGGCGTCGTGCTGGCGTCGGCGCGCGGCCCGGTGCCCACACTGGCCGAGGAGATCGCTGGCGAGCCGATCGTCGGAAGCTGGTGGTCGCACCCCAAAGCCCAGACCATCTTCGATGCGCTGTCCGAGCTCGACGATGACGTCGATGTCCGCAGCTTCAAGTTGATCGACGGCAAGGTCACGTATGTCCATCGCCGGATGTGGCCGGCGCTGGTCCGGCTCGCACGTGACGGAGTGCTTACCGCCGAGCGGGTCGCGTCGGTTCAGCAGGAGCACATGCCGACCGGCGAGCACCGAAACTTCGTGACCTCGTTCCCCGACTGGGTCGACGAGGACGTCGAGCGGGCAGCGGAATTACTCACGACCGATCAGGCAATCACGCTGCTCGGCGCTTGGGCCGAGCCGTAAGACACCGAAGCCGCTGAGCTAAGGCGATCCAGGTCGTGCACGTCTTGACGCGCAACTGCAAGTGGACGTGTTCAGCGCAGGTGTCCCGCTAGTTCATCGTACGCGGCCCGCGCGGATCGTCCTCGGGCAGCTCGGCCAACGGATCTTCGCCAGGCCACGGCACGTACGCGGGCGCGACGACGAGCGGGGCAGCCGCGGCGCGCTCGCGATCTTCGCGGTCCCATTGGGCGAGCCGGGTGCGATTCTGTCTGCGCCGGCGAAGCCACGCGGCCACGAGCAAGAGTGCACAGAACACCCAGATCGCGAACCCCAACAAGCCGATCGGCATGAACATGTAGCGGTTCGACAGATCGCGCTGCCACTCGTGAAACAGCTCGCGCAGCGGCCGGCCGAATGCGTTGTTCGCCGCTGCGTCGAGGTCGCCGGTTCTGCCGACGTCGCTCAAGAACCGACGGAACGGCCAGCGGTCGCCGTCGTCCGCGTGATCTTCCCAGCGGCCGCGACGCGATAGATAGCCGACGAAGTCGTAGCTCTCGGCATAGGCGCGGTTCGCCGGCAGCTCCTCGGCGGGGAACGATCGATCGAGCTGGTCGAGCGGGATGAAGCTGTTGAACCACGCCATCCCCGCGAGCGTCTCTGTGCGCTCCCACGTCCACTCACCGGAGTGCTGATAGGCGAAGCCTTCGTGTAACCAGCGCGGCGCGCGCGGCCCGAGTGCCACGCCCAGCGCGATGTGTCCGAGCTCGTGGCGGAGCGTGGACATCGCATCGATCGGTGCATGACCGCGTCGCATCGCCACCGCAACGATCCGGAGATCCGGATACGCAACACCGATCGCCCACGGCGGTGCACCGCGTCCTGCCGGCGCGACCTCGGCGAGGTCACGCGAGTCGCGCACGAGCCGAACCTCGACGGAGCTGGGGACCGGAAGCTCCATGAGATCGGCCGCGATCCGGTTCAAGATCGCATCGCCTTGTTGTGCCAGCTGCCGTCCTGTGGCTTCGAGGCCGCGCTCGGCACGCATGGTGATTCGACCGGTGCGCCCGAGGTCGACCAGCGACGGTGCCGCTGCCGCGGGGCGGGCGATCGCTAGCACGACCACGAGCACCGCCAGCCACGCCGCTCGAACCAACCACCTCATGGGACGCGCAGCTCCACGCGTTGGATGTCGTTGCTGGAGTCGTGCGCGTAGACGACCGCGGCTCCGGCCGCGAGAGCTCCGACGATCGTCGCGTACACCCACCATTTGGTTGGCTCCTCTGCAACGCCGGTGCGCTTCGCACGCTCGGCCGCGGTCTCGACCAGCAGCGGTTGATCGGGGTCGGGTGCGCGGTCGTTCCACGCGTTCACGCGATCGACCACCAGCGCGAGCATGCGATCGACCTCGTCGATCGTTCCGATGCCATCCTCTCCGCCGAGGCGATATGGCGCGTCTTTACCGCCCGGCCGCCCCCACACCTCGATCGTCGTCCCGTGGCGAACCACGGCCACGCGCGCGTTCGCTTCGGTCATTACCCAACCGAGCTCCCAGGCCGCGGGCATCGCTCCGTTCCAGCTGGCGACGCGCGCACCCACGCTGGACCACGGACCACCTTGGTCGATCATCGCGACGGTCAGCGCGGTCTGCGTGGTAACCGCGGTGCCTGCTGCCCAGCCGCGCCGATCACCAGCCGCAGCTGCGATCACGTGAGGGCCGGTCGACAACAGGGCGCGCACCGGCGAGGTGCCAGCGCGCTGAAAGTCGATCCAGATCTCGGCGCCGGCAACCTCTGCGGTGATCTCGACGGGGATGCGATCGCTATGCAACGTGGTGTCGACCGCGGGGTACTTGCGCGACAGATCCGGCGGAACCGCCGTGGCAGCACCGAGCCGCCGCAATTGGCTGGCCGCGCGCATCGCGCCATCCACGTCACCGGAGCGATCCGCGCATAACAGCAGATACGTCAGAGCTCGTTGGAGCTCGGGAACGGCGATGCCCGCAGCTTGGCGCGCAGCCGCGATACCGATCGCCTTGGTGCTCTCGGCGGTCGCGACCGTGCAATCGAGCGCGCCGAACGCTCGCTCGGCTGCGCTGATCGACGCGTTCAAGGCAGCTCCATCGCGGTCGCCGCGTTCGCCGGCCAGCGCATCCTCGAGGCCATCGCCGCTGATCGGCGCCAATCCCGCACCGGCCACTGCGGCGTTGATCCGGGTCCGGATCGTTCGATCCGCAGGGCCTAGATCGATGATCGCGGTGCGCTCGCGCGTCGAGCGCTCGGCCTTGCCCGGCGCTGCGGTCGCGACACCATGCGCGATGCAGACTACGACTGCAGCTGCTTGAAGTATTCGTTGAGCGCCCATACGTCACGCGCTCGCAACCCGTCGAACTGAATGCCGACGTTCTTGCCGTCGGCCCAACGCACCGTGACGCCGATGGCGATCGGATCCTCCATCGTCGGGACCCGAAACGTGACATGGCCCCGTGCGCCCATCGGATAGCGGGTGGTCGCCGCGATCTGCGCGCCACCCAGCGACAGGTTCATGATGGTGGAGTCGATCGACGCGTCGTTGACGACGAGCTTGGAGACGATCGAGACAGCATGACGAGTTGAGGAGCGGCGGTTTTCGGCCATGTGATTGCCAGTTCCGCACCATTGTATGCACAGCCGTCGTGAACATCACCGGTGCGGTTGGCCGATCCATTCGAAAAAGCATGGATCCAAATCGGCGCTTGGCACCTACCTGATGAGGTGGCGGCAGGCCCAGCCGCCTACTGGAGCTTGAGGTCGATGTAGGCCTTTTTGCGCAGATCGTCGAGCCAAACCTGGGTCTGCTTGTCCATCTCGCGGCGCCGCAGCTCGCGGTTGATCTGCTCCTTCATCTCTGCGTACGGCTTGAGCTCGGATTGCTTGACCTCGCTCACGCTGAACACATGAAGCCCTTGGGGACCACTGACCGGGCCGCGAACGTCGCCTTTTTCCATCGCGAACACGATCGGCTCCCACTCGGGGTTGATGCTGCCGCGCTGGAACCAGCCGAGCTCTCCACCGGTGGCTTTGGTGCCGGTGTCTTCCGAGACCTCGGCGGCGACCTTCGCGAACTCTTCTCCGGCTTTGACCCGAGCGAGCGCCTTGGCGGCACGCTCCTTGGCCTCTGCGACTTGCTGTTCGGTCGGCTTCTCCGGGAGCTTGAACAAGATGTGGGATAGCCGCACCGCGCTGATCGCCTCGCTGCGGCGCTGCATCTGGTCGTAGCGAGCGCGGACGTCTTCTTCGGTCACCTGGACCTTCGGTGCCACCAGCTGGTTGATCGCGCGCAGCCGCAGCAGCTGGCGGCGCAGATCCATTCGGTACGACGACAGCGTGTAGCCTTGCGCCGAGAGCACCTGCGCCAGACCCGCGTCGTCGAGGTTGTTGCTCGACTTGATCTCGTCGAGCGCAGCCTGGACCTCGCTCGACTCGACTTCGATCTTGGCCTCGCTGGCCGCTTGCACGATCAACTCCTCATTGACCATCTCGTCGAGCACCTGCCCGCGCAGCTTGTCGATCCGGCGCTCGCGCTCCCGCGGATCAGCGATCTGTTGCGCTTCGCCGATCACCGGAATCATCCGCGCATCGAGCTCGCTGCGCAGGATGATCGCATCGTTGATCACCGCGACTACGCGCTCGAAAATAATCTTCTTGCCTGCGTTGGGCGACGCAGGCTTGGCATCCGGCGCCGCGAAGCTGGTCACCGGCCACAGCAGGGCGGCCAGGACCGCAACCAGGACCGCAAGATGATGGATCGACCGCACGAGCATTGGACCTAGGTTCTAGTCTACCTGTTGCCTGAAATGGGCCGAATGTGCCCGGGACCCGCTGCTGGACCGCCCGAGACCGGCCGAGACCGGCTATGGCTGCGCTGAGCCGGCAGGCGGGCCTTCTGCGGGCGCAGCGGGTGCGGGTGCGGGGCCGGGCGCTGGTGCCGTGGGATCGGTCATCGCCGGAGCCGTGAGATCGTGGCCGTGTCCGTCATCGACCGCGTTGGACGTGTCGATCCGCACCTTGGCCAGGTTGGCCTCGTTGATCTCGATCTTCGCGGCGCCGCGCAACTTGTCGATGAAATCCTTCTGCGCCTGAAGCCGGCGGTCGCGGAACAGCTTGCTGCGGATCGCCGGTTTCGCGTCGTCGAACGATTTGGTCTGCGCCTTGCGCCGGCCGGTCTGCTTGAGCACGTACCAGGTCCCACTGCCGGCAGCGACCGCTGGAGAAACGTCGCCGGTGTTGACGAGCGCGAACGCCGCCTTCACCACGTCAGCCGGGAGGTCTTTGGTCGTCGCGTCGAAGTAGCGCAGATCGCCGCCGCGCAGCTTGGACTCCTCGTCCGCGGTGTACTTCATGACGAGGTCGCGAAACCCCTTGTTGGTCTTGCCGGCATCGCCGCGCGCCTCGAGCGCGACCCGATCCGCTTGCGCCTTGTTCTTGAGGATGATCGCGGAGACGCGGACCTCCTCGGGCTTGACGTATTCGGCGAGGTTCGCGTCGTAGTACGCCTTCATGTCGGCGTCGGGAATCGTGTCGGCGGTGATCTTTGCGTCGAACTCGTCGCGCATCAGCTTCTGGATCATCACCTGCTTCATCGTGCGGACGACCTCGGGATCTTTGTCGAGGCCGCGCTTATAAGCTTCCTTCGCGAGGATCTCGAACCGGATCAGACCGTCGAGAAAGTCCTTCTTCTGCTCGAGTGACGTGTAGCGCGCCCGGATGTACGGCGACTGCCGGTTGATCCGCTCCTGGAGCTCGCCCAGCGTGATCGTTACGTTGTCGATCGTCGCGAGCGGCGCCTTGAGCTCTTCGACGCTCTGCTGCGGCGCGTTTGCGGGACCACCGGCCGGGGCGCCGGTCGCGGCCGCTGTTCCGTCCGATTCGACCTTCTTCTGGCAACCTGCTGCGAACACCGCGCTCGACAACGCAATGATCGCGACCACGGTCCGAAACCGAATCATCACAATAACTTCACGTAGCACGAGCCATCGCGTCCAACAAGGCCCGCTTGGCGCCGGTAGGGCCCCCGGGCGACGGCGGCGCAATGGCGAGTCTGCCATCGGGTAGCCGCCGCCAGCCCGAGGCCAAGGCGCGTGGTCCGAGCGGACTGTCGGCCGGCAGCGCGATCGCCACGCGCGACGACGAGATCTCGAGGGCGAGCGCACCGACGCTCCGGGCCAGGGCCTTCACGCTCATCAGCTCGCCGAGCAGGATCACGTCGGACGGAACCGGCCCGTAGCGGTCGGCGATCTCGGTGATCACATCACGCAGCTCGTCGTCGGTTTCGATCGCCGACAGCCGCTTGTACAAGTCGAGCCGTTGGCCCGGGTCGGGGACGTAGTCGTCGGGAATGAATCCGGGCGACTCGATCGACAACTCGGGATCGATCTCGCTGTGGATCGGCTTGCCATCGAGCTCCGCGACGGCACGGTCGAGCATCTTGACGTAGTGATCGAAGCCGACCGCCGCGATCGAGCCCGATTGTTTGGCGCCGAGCAACTCACCGCCGCCGCGGATCTCGAGATCCTGCGACGCGATCTGAAAGCCTGCGCCGAGCTCGGTGAATCGCTGCAGCGTCTCGAGCCGCCTGCGCGCTTCTTCGGTCAGGTGCTCGGGCTCGGGGACCAAGAGATAACAATACGCGCGGTGATTGCTGCGGCCGATCCGTCCACGCAGCTGGTAGAGCTGCGCCAGCCCGAATGCATCCGCGCGTGCGATGAACATCGTGTTCGCGCTCGGGATGTCGAGACCGCTCTCGACGATCGTGGTCGCGACCAGAACATCCATCTCGCCGCGCACGAATCCGACCATCATCGACTCGAGTTGCTCGGCGGACAGACTGCCGTGGGCTACGCCGACGCGCGCGGTGGGAACCAGGCCGCGCAGGTAGTCGGCCCATTCTTCGATCGTGCGATCGTCTTCGCGCTGGGCTCGCCGCGGCGGTCGCGACACGTTGGGCAACCGATGATCGGGCTCGCGCACCGGCATGTTGCCAATCGTGGGCGTGATGAAGAACACCTGTCCGCCACGCGCCAGCTCGCGTTGGATCGACTCGCGAATCGTCGCGTCGTCGACACGTGACACGAACGTTCGTACCGCGCGGCGATCGGCGGGTGGGGTCGCGATGATCGACAGGTCGCGGAGGTTCGCCATCGCCAGATGAAGCGTGCGCGGGATCGGTGTCGCGGTCAGCGTCAACACGTCGACCTGGGTCTTCGCCTTCTTGATCCGCTCCTTGTGCGCGACGCCGAACCGCTGTTCCTCGTCGATCACGAGTAACCCGAGATCCTTGAACCGAACATCGGGCGACAACACGCGGTGGGTCGCCACCACGACGTCGAGCTGGCCCTCGGTGATCTTGCGGACGGTCTCGAGCTGCTCGGCCTTGCTCTGAAATCGCGATAGCTTGCCGATGTTGACCGGGAACCCCGAGAACCGCTGCACCAGCGTCCGGTGATGCTGCTCGACGAGGACCGTGGTCGGCGCGAGGATGCACGCCTGCTTGCCGCCCTGCACGGCGCGGAACACCGCACGCAGCGCGACCTCGGTCTTGCCGTAGCCGACGTCGCCGCAGACCAACCGATCCATCGCGCGCGGCGATTCCATGTCGCCGAGCACGGCTTCGATCGCGGCCGCTTGATCGGGTGTCTCGTCGAACGGAAACGTCGCCTCGAGCTCGCGGTAGCTGTCGTCGGCCGGCGGGAACGGGTGGCCCGGGAGCGCGGCGCGCTGGGCGTAAAGCTGGAGTAACTCCTCGGCAAGCGCGCGGATGTGGCGCGCGACCTTGCTGCGGGTGGCCTCCCAGGTCTGACCGCCGAGCTTGTCGAGCTTCGGCGCGTGGCCTTCGGCGCCGACGTAGCGCTGGACCTCGCCGAGCCGGTAGACCGGCAGGTACAGCGTGCCGCCGTCGTATTCGAGCTGGAGCGTGTCGACTTGCTGCGGGGTCGGCGTCGGTTCTCCGATCGCGGTGGTCGCGAGCAACGACGCCGCACCGACCGACAGTCGCTTCAGCCCGTGGTAGCGACCGACGCCATGGCGCTGATGCACGAGGTAGTCGCCCGGCGTGAGCTGCGAGAAATCCGCGACGCCGCCGAGCAGTGCGTCCTTCGCGCGTTTGCGACGCGTGGTGTCGTGATGCGTGCGTTGGCCGAAGATGTCGGTCGCGGTCACCACGGCGATCCGGTCGCGCAGCGAAGCGACGCTATGGGTCGGGGCAGCCGCGAACAGCGTGACGCCTTCGCGCGCCCCTGGCCGCTCGTCGGGCTCCGCGCGCCGCACCTCGATGCCGCGTCCGGCCAGCACGCCGGCGAGCCGATCGAATCGGCTCTGCGAATCGCACGCGATCGCCACCCTGACCGCTGCGCGTCGCCACTTTCCGAGCGCTTCGACCAGCGGCGCCGCGTGCTCGGTATCACCGAACGTACGTGCGTGCGCCAGCTCCTGGCGCAACCCTCGAAGGTCATCGATCTCGACCCGCACGTGCGCTCCAGCGACGCCTTGGATCTCGAGCGTCGGTAGCTCGAGCCGCCGCGGAGCAGTGAACGGACCCGCGGCATCCGCTGTGACGAAGTGGGCGGCCGGCGGGTAGCTGATCATCTTATGGCCGGCGCGCTCGGGGTATCCAGCCTCGGCGTCGCGCCAGTGGTCCGCGATCACCCGCCGGCACGCGTCGGGATCGATCACTACCCAGCGCGCCTCGGCAGGGACGTAGCTCGCCGGTGCAGCGAGCACGTCATGAAATGCCGGTAACAGGCCTTCGATTCCGACGATCGCGCCGGCGTCCATCGACTCGAGCTGCTCGATCAACCGCCGCGTTGCCTTGGTTGGATGCGCGATCTCGTCGGCATAGCCGCGCAGCCGCGATCGGATATCGCCGGTCCCGGTGTTGATCGTGTCGCGCACCGGGTGGACATGAACGTGGTCGACCGGCCGTAACGTGCGCTGCGACTCGGCCTCGAACCAGCGCAGAGTCTCGACCGTGTCGCCGAATAGCTCGATCCGGACCGGATGTGGCGACAGCGGCGCGTAGACGTCGATCACCCCGCCGCGCACGGCGAATGTCCCGGGCTCGTCGACCACAGGCGCGCGCGACCACCCTCCGGCTAGCAGCAGCGCGGCGAGCTCGTCGCGATCGATGGTCTGGCCAGCCTGGATCGTCATGCCACGGGATGCGAGCTCGGCCGGCGCGATCGTCTTGCGCATCAGCGCCTCGGCTGAGGTGATCACGATCCGCGGACGCAGCGGCGCTGCCGCCAGCCGATACAGCGTGGCCAGTCGCTCGACCACGGCGCCACGGTCGGGCGACATATCGGCGTACGGATGGACATCGATGCCTGGCAGCACCGCGACCGCGTCGAGCGTGGTCGCGCGATCCGCGCCGCCGTCGCCCATGAAGAACCGAACGTCGCTCTCGATCTCGCGGATCGCCGTATCGTTGGCGGTAACCACGATCACCAGTGGTTCTCGCTCGGTGAGCTGCGCTGCGAGCCAAGCGGTCCAGCCAAGCGTCGAGCCATGTACATGAACGACGTCGTTCACGAGGGCGTGCTCGAGCTCGGACCACATGGCGAGGCACCCTAGCAAGGCGTCCGGCGTCGGGCTACGCTCCGGCGATGGTGCGTCGGGCGCTCGTGACGATCGCGGCGGTGCTCGTGGCATCGGCCGCGCAGGCCGAGCCCACGCCGCTCGAGCAGCTGGTCGGCCGCACCGATCAGGTGGCGCGCGAAGTGTCGAAGGTTCGCGGGCTTCCGCTCAGGAAGAAGATCCCGTACGAGGTCGTCGACCGCGACGCGCTTCGCGAGCGGCTGCTCGCGCTCGCGTCCGAGGACAAGACCGAAGCGGAGACCATGGCCGAGGGCCTCGCGCTCGCGCGATGGGGAATGATCCCGCTCTCGATCGATTACCAGGCGCTGATCATCGATCTGCTCACCGAGCAGGTCGCCGGCTACTACGATCCCGCGACCAAGAAGCTGACGATCTCGACCAGCGCCGGTGATGACCCGGTGTGGGCCGAGATGGTGCTCGCGCACGAGATCGATCACGCGCTGCAAGATCAGACGTTCGACCTGCACAAGTTCGAGGCGATCCCAGATGGCGAGGACGATGCGCTGCTCGCGCGGCGTGCGCTCGTCGAAGGCGATGGCATCGCGCTGATGCTCGAGATCATGCTCAAGCGCAACGGCTCACCCGCGCCGTGGTCCAACCCGATGGTGGCGGATGCGATCGTCAAGACGATGGCGCTGCCGACCGGCGAGGGTGACGGCCTGGATCGCGCACCGCTGGTGATTCGCGAAGCGATGGTGTTTCCGTATCGCGCGGGGTTTTCGTTCATCGCGGCACTGCGGCGGCGGCAGCCGTGGTCCGCGGTCGATGCGGCGTTCGCGCGGCCGCCTCGATCGACCGAGCAGATCATTCATCCCGAGCGCTACTTCGCAGGCGATCATCCGGTGCCGATTCAGATCAAGCCGCTGGCGTCACTGCGCGGATTCACGCAGGTTCACACCACCGTGTGGGGCGAGCTCGGGTTCGATCTGTTCCTGCGCAGCCACGGGCTCGATGGCGCGCGTGCCGCCCAAGCAGCGGCCGGGTGGGGCGGCGATCGGGTGATCGTGCTCGCGCGTCTCGATGATCAACGCCCCGAGCGTGCGGTCGCGATCGCTCGAACCGAATGGGACACCGAGGTCGACGCGATCGAGGCTGCCGAGTCGGCTGGTTGGGTGCTCGATCGATTCGTTGTCGGTACGACGCTCGACGCCACGCCGACGCGGACGCGGTGGATGGGCATCGATGGCACGGTATCGTGGGTGGAGCGCAAGGGGCCGTCGCTGGTGATCGTGCTCGGCGCACCGCTGTGGGCCGCCGACGCGCTCGGCGCCGAGGTGTGGACCGCGAGCAGCGTGGGGCCGGCACCGCGAGCCATCAAGCCGAAGCGATAGCGCTTCCGCCTTCCATGTGCACGACATGCGCAGGGGCACATGACAGCGTCGCCATCCGTGCAGCGCGTCACGCACGGTGGCAATGCGTCGCTGCCGTTACTGCTCATCTCGTGTTGCCGAGCGAAACGTAGGCATGGTCGGAGGTGACGACATAGGGACGATCATCGAACGCGAACGTGTGACCATCGAACTCCACGACCTGCAACACGCCCATTCCGAACCCCATGGCCCGTTGCGCGTAGTAGTGGACGCCGAGCGTGTAGGGCCCTGCAGCAGGCCTGCCCTCGATCTCGAAGCACTCGGGGCCGAAGCCGGTCGTCACGTCTGCGTAGAGCTCTCCACCAGAGCGCAGCTTCTTGTTGCGATACCAGGCGTGGCCGCCGGCTCGATCCATCACGTGGAGATCGACGTCGTTGGCATCGGTCTCCCAGTACAGCACGAACCGGGTCGACGGAGTCGTGATGAACGGCAACTGCCGGCGAGCGAGCTCGGCGGCAATCTCTGACCGCGGTCCACCGTGTTCTGCGTACGCGGTCGCGATCATCCCGACGTCGCGGGCGAACAGTCGCTTCGCACCCGCGAATCGTCCCCGTGGCAACGCTTGGTCATAGCCAGCGAGGATCGCCGCGAGTGCACCAGCGCGATCGCCGTCTCGCAGCAGCGCGTAGGCCAGCAGGCGATGTCCGGTGACTTGGTCCGGGCGATCGGTGACGGCGCGGCGGTAGGTGTCAACGGCGAGCGCGCGCCCGTCCGGCCCGGTTCGTTCGAGGCGCTGTCCCGCAAATCGCCGCAACTCCGCCCGCGATGGGAACAGATCGATGATCGTTCCATAGGCGCGCGCAGCAGCGGCTCGATCTCCCATCGCCTCATAGGCTTCACCCATCCCGATCCATACAAACAGGTCGGTAGGTTGCTCGCGCTGCCACTGCTTGGCGAGGGAGAGCGCGTGGTCTGGAGCGCGTTGGTCGATCGCTCGCAGGATCCCGCCAAGCTGATCGCCAGCGGCTTCGCTCGGCGGTGCGAACGCGGGCCGCTCGTCGCGATCGTCGTCGCTCGTGGCTAGCTGCCGATCGCGCGTGACGGGCGCATCGTCGCCCAGCGCGCCGAATTCGATCGCGAGTGCGACCCGGTTCTCCTGACTGTTCGCCGGGAATTCCATCGTCTCGATCACCTCGGTCAGGCACGCCGCGACGCGCGCTGCGAAGCCCGACGCACGCGCCGCGGTGACTCGCCCATCGGTGCCGATCGTGAATCGCGTGGAGATTGTCCCGGCGACACCGGGGCGAACCAGCAGCTCGCGCTCGTAACACGTGGTGATCGCGATCAGCTTGCGCCGGACGTGGCGCCGGATCGTCTCGCGATCGAGCGTACCAACCACGCTTGGCAGTCCGAGCGTCACACGCGGCGCCGGCGACGAGCGGCCTCTCATTCCACCGCGGCCACCTTCGACTTGCGGGCTGGGTGAGGTGTCGGACGCCGCACCGGACGATCTGGGCTCGTTCATCGTCCAGCCCGCGCGCTGCCCTGCGCCTTGCAACGTCTGACCTAGGCTGTCGGCACGGTGACTATCGCCTTCTCCTCGTGGTCCTCGACTAGCCAGTCTAGGAGCGATCGGGGCGCCGCCCGACTCATCTTCGCCGTCCTCCACGTCCTCGGTGTCGTCGCTCGGTGACGATTCCCATGGATCAGCCGACGCGAGCATCGTGCGCTTGGTTCGTTCGAGTCCGTGTGGACCGACAACCAAGACATCCATGGGCGCGCTGCGATCGATCCCGTACCGCGCATAGTCGGCATCGGTTTCGAGCACCAGCATCGTGGTTTCGCTGGAGATGACGCGTGCGCTGACCGAGAGCTTCTCGATCTGTGCTCGCAGATCGGCGACCGCCTTGGCGTCGGTAACGGCGGTGTTGGCGAGCGTGGTCTCGAGCCCCTCGATCTCTGCGGCTGCGATCGCGCGCTCGAGCAGCGCCGCTTCCGTGCCGACCGCGACGACTCGGTGGTGTTGGCCAGCGATCGCTACGTCGAACGTGCGGCTCGGCGCGGCAAGCCGCGCATACACCAACACGCGTGCAGAGCTGCGCAGTGACTCGATGGTTCGGGGATAGACCCATGAGGCGCCGGCGACGTCGATCGCAACATCGGGATGGACCAGCTCGCCCAGGCCACTCGCGACGGAATCGATGTCGCCCTCGAGATCGAACACGTCGCCGCGACGTGCACCGGACCGAACCAGCGCGCGAGCTGTACGCTCATCGCGAATACCACCGGTGAGGATGACATCGACCCGCTCGAGCTGCAGGTCGCGCGCAGCGGTCGCCAGCGCCGCTGTCGAACCACCAGCCGTCGCCACGCCGTCCGTGACGATCGCGAGCCGTTCACCACGAGCGACGGACGCGAGCGCTCGCTCGAGATCGGAAGCTCCCGCGGCGCCGCGGTCGACCAGCGCCGCGACCTCGCGCGCACCGAACCTGGCGGCAGGGCCGGTGTAGATCGGCGCGGTGGTCTGGTCGAAGCCGATCACGGTGATCGTGAGCTTGGGGTACCGCGACGCGAGTGACGCAACCAGCGTGCGAACTCGAGCGGCATAATCCACGAACCCGGCGACGCGCGAGCCGCTGGTGTCGACGAGCAGCGTCAGTCGCGACGGCCGATCAACCGCGGGGGCAGCACCTTCCGCCACCGCGATTACCCCTGCGACCATCGTTCCGCTCGCAATCGCAGATGGTGTGACCACCGACGCGGTGAAGTCGCCGTCGGGTTGCCAGGATTGCTTGCGCAGCGTCTGCCGCTGGCGTTCGCCGGTGGTGCTGACGAGATCCAACGTCACCGACAGCTCGTCGATGGTCGGTAGACCACGTAGCGGCAGTACGTACCCGGTGCTAGTGAGCTGCTGGCTGTACGAGATCACCAGGTGTTTGTTGGCGTGGGGAGCGATCGGGAACACCCGGGCGGTGAACTCGTTCCCCGCGGCCTTTTCGAGGATCGCAGGATCGATCCCGCGATGCAGGAAGTCGTCGTAGGCTCGGCGCGCCAGCATCTTGGGGACGACCTCCGCCTCGGTGAGCACACCGTCGTGCTCCATCGCGAACCGGGACACCGCCGCATTCGGCGGCAACGTGATCGCGAGCGTTCCTTCGCGGGTACGCCGTTGTTCGTTGTGAAACCACAGATGCAGCTCGGTGAACGCCAGTGGTCCTTCGACGACTGCCTTTGCATCGACGGCGACCAGACGAAGCCCGCTGCCATCGGACGCGGTCAGCGACCAAGCGCTCGCCCGAGCCGGCGAATCAGCAGGCGTAACGAGCTTCGCGATCTCGATCGGCTGCGCGGGCTTCGACGAGCACGCGATGATCGCAGCGACGACGGCGAGACGAACCACCATGGCGAGTGCGACACGACGGCCGCGGACAAGTTCCATGGACCTTGTTCGAGCCAAGCGATGTCCAAGCCACCTCGACGCCGGTGATTTGGCGCCGCGACGGAGAAGCTGGCGGACCGCGATGCGATGGCTATGTAGTGCTCGGCGACTCGGCGAACAAATAGCGCTCGAGCGCCAGCAGCCGGTCGACGTCGTGTACGTCGTCGCGTTGCAGTGGAATCTGCACGAACGCGGCGTGATGACCGGCGGCGGCTTCGAGCTTGGCGATCATGTCGCGATCGGCGAGCGCGAGGGTCTCCATCTCGCCATGCGCCGCGAGCAGCGCCTGCGCGGCCATCATGCGCGTGGTACCCGACACGCCGAGCTGGGCGACGCCCGGGTGTGCCGCGAGCGCCGCTTCGAGCTGGCTCGCCGTGGTGTGCACCGGACGCGAGGCCAGCACCTTGTTGATCACGAACCCGGCGAACGGCATCCCCGCGGTCACCAGGCGATCGTGAAACGCGAGCGCCTCGCGGACCGCCATCGGCTCGGGGCTGGCGACCAGCAAGAATCCGACGCGCGGTGCGCGGAGCAGCGAGAACGTCTCCTCGGCGCGCTTGTGAAATCCGCCGAGCACTTCGTTGAACTCGGTGAAAAACACCGAAAGGTCCTCGATGAACTTGCTGCCGACGAACTTGGCGAGCCGCTTGAGCACGAACGCGCCGGTCTTGCCCACCACCGACCACCGCGAGCCGCCCTCGCCTTGGAGCTTGCGAAACCAATCGACCGCCGGTGAATCGATCGCCTCGGTGAGCTTCTTCGGCGCGTCGAGAAAGTCGAGGGCGTGCGCGGTCGGCGGCGTGTCGACGATGATCGTGTCCCACTGGCCGCTGCGATCGAAGTCGTGGAGCTTGGCCATCGCGGCGTACTCCTGCGCGCCAGCCAGCGAGCTCGAGATCTGTGCGTATACCGGGTTCGCGAGGATCCGCTGCACGGCCGCGGGATCCTTGGCGTGGTGGGCGACGACTTCGTCGAACGCCTGCTTCTGATCGAGCATCATCGCGTGGAGCTCGCCGCGATCGCTGGGCGCGCCGTTGCGTACCAGGCCGCGATCGACTTCGCTCACCTGGTGGCCGAGCGCCTCGAGACCCAGCGAGTTGGCGAGCCGCCGTGCGGGGTCGATCGTCAGCACGAGGGTCCGCTTACCGCGGCGCGCTGCTGCGAGCGCGAGCGAGGCCGCGGTGGTGGTCTTGCCCACGCCACCGGAACCGACGCACACCAGGATCCGTCGCTCCAGCAAGACATCGAGCAGGCGGAGTCGGGCCACGAGGTTGCCGGATAGCATGCAACGCCGGCTGGTGGCAACGCGCGTCGCGGTGGTATGAAGCTCGCGCCGTCATGAAGCGCGAGCTCGTCGTAACCGTGGGTGGAGTCGAAAAGACCGTGGTCGTCGACGGTCCACTTCCCGACGGCCGGTTCCGGGTCACCATCGATGGCAGCGAGCGGCTGGTCGATGGCCGTGCGGTTCATCCCGGTACCTGGTCGCTCGTGCTCGATGGCCGTAACTTTGTGGTCGACCTCGATCGCCGAGGCAAATCCGATGGCTCGATCGCGGCATCGGTGGGCTCGAGCAACGTCATGCTCACCGTCGAGGATGCCCTGCACAAGCGGCTCGCGAGCGCCGCTTCTCCCCGTGCCGCGGCGCGTGGTGAATCGATTCGCGCGCCGATCGCCGGCAAGGTCGTGAAGGTGTTCGTGGCGCCCGGTGATCAGGTGACGCCGGGGACAGCCGTCATCGTGCTCGAGGCGATGAAGATGGAGAACGAGTTGGTCGCCGAGCGCGGAGGCACGGTGGCGGCGGTGACCAAGACGGCAGGGCAGGCCGTCGACACTGGCGACCTCCTGATCGAGCTGACGTAACGCCGATTGCCCGCCGGCGCGAACCGCGACCAGCGAGCCGGAATCCGAGTTGAGACTGCGACGCTCGGGCGAAATCGCTCAAGGCATCGCGGCGCGGACCGGCACGCCCGCGGCGGCGCCCGGCAGTCCCGGCGTGCGATCGCGCGGGATGTGGTAGCGCGCGAGGATCCGCGGCGTCGCTTTGCGAACGTCGTCGGCGTCGAGGATGATCATCCCGCCGGTGGTGGTCTCGATCTCGACCACGCCAGTTGCCGCGGACAGCCGCGCGACGAAGTCGACCAGGTCGCGAGGCGGATGGCCATCGAGCTTGGCGATCGCTTCGTTGTAGAGATGGCCAAAGCCGACGTTGATCTCGTCGGCGAGCACTTGGGTCAGCACCACCACCTCGTGCTGCTCGGCGGTGCGATAGCCGTGATGGTAGAAGTGCAGGAACTCCTTCGGCGCGCGATTCCACCACTTTTCCCAGGTCTGCAGATAGTCGAGCGACAGGGTCTGAAACACCAGGCCGCCGTAAACGAAGTATTGCGGCGGCGAGTCGTAGCGCGAGCGCGGGACCAGCGGTTGCCACGGCTTGAGCTCGAGCGTGACGGTGCGCGCGATCCCGTTGCGCTTGATCACCAGCTCGATCGGATCGCCGATGTAGCGATGTCCGAGCACCACATCGTAGCGGGTGCGGTAGTTGTTCATGTACTGGACGGTGCCGTTGTTCGCGATCGGCAGGCCGTCGATCGCGGTCAGCACGTCGCGCGGCTGGAGCATTCCATCCGCAGAGCCACCATGATCGACGTGGAGCACGACGACCCCGCGCTCGTTCGGGTTGAGCCCGAGCTGACGACGCAGCAGCGGGTTCTCGAGGTTCTGCGTCGCGATCCCCAGCGCGGGGATCTCGGGCCGCTTGTTCGCGACCACGCCATCGAGGAACGCGCGGATCAGCGGCGGCGGCACCATCTCGCCGATGTTGTCGACGCCCGTCAGCTTCTGAAACGCGATCCCGACGACCTTGCCGTCGCCAAACACCGGACCGCCGCTATTGCCCGCGTTGATCGCCGCGTCCACCGTGACCGCTAGCAACCGGCGCTGCGAGTGGCTGTAGCGCTGGACCTCGATGCGCGAGACCACGCCTTCGGTGATCGAGATTTCTTCGCCGCCCACCGGATAGCCCACCACCGCCACCTCATCGCGGAGGCGGGGCATGGGTCCGAGCTCGGCCGGCTCGATATCTGAAAGAAAATCAGCAGGTTCGGTGACTTCGAGCAGCGCGAGGTCGCAGTCATGGCTGACCGCTTTGACCCGGGCGATCGCCTTATCCGGATGCGACGGTTTCTGGACCTGGAGGAACGTCGCGTTGGCGACGACGTGTGCTCCGGTGAGCAGCAATCCTTTACCGATGACGACCGCCGAGCCCGTGCTGTTCGAGGGGGTCCGGGCTTGCCACGGGCCGTCGAAGTCAGGGTCCTGGGAGGTGGCAAAGACGCGAATCACCTCGGGGTGTGCCACCTTCGTAGGCTACCGTGAGCGGGCTCCAGCGCAAAGTTCGCACAGACGTAGTTCTGTATCCCTCCGCAATAGCTGGCCCTCCAGCGATCGACCGCAGCGACCCTAGTTCTGTATCCCTCCGCAATAGCTGGCCCTCCAGCGATCGACCGCGGCGACCCTAGTTCAGTATCCCTCCGCAATAGCTGCCCTCCAGCGATCGACCGCAGCGACCCTCGTTCTGTATCCCTCCGCAATAGCTGGCCCTCCAGCGATCGACCGCAGCGACCCTCGTGCTGTATCCCTCCGCAATAGCTGGCCCTCCCGCGAGCAACCGACACGCACGGGTGCGGTATAGGCAGGCATGCTCGCGCTCCAAGCGGTGACCCCAGCGCAGCTCGCGGCTGCAGTGCCGGGGGTGACCCTGGCCGAGGCGCGCAAGCTGGTCGCTCAGGTCCATCGCGATGAGATGGTCCACGCGTCGTCCGCGGTGACGCGCCGCGCGGCAGACGCGGTGACCGCAGCCGGCGCGGTGCCGACGCTCGGGGTCGTAGAGCAGGTCGCGAGTCAGATCGATCCGTTCGTGAAGTACGCGCTCGAAAGCGCGGGCGATCGATTCGAGGCGGTGCGGATTCCGCTCGCTGATCCCGATCGGTTCACCGTGTGCGTGAGCTCGCAGGTAGGTTGCGCCCTGGGTTGTGCGTTCTGCGCGACCGGCCAGCTCGGGCTCCGCCGCAACCTCGCGCCATGGGAGATCGTCGAGCAAGTGCGCGTGGTGCGCCGCGGATTGCCGCGCGGTCGGGTTCATGGCGTGGTGTTTCAGGGGATGGGCGAACCGCTCGCCAACCTCGATGCGGTGCTCGCCGCGATCGCGGTGCTCACCGATCCGTGTGCGCTCGGCATCGATGCGCGCGCGATCACCGTATGTACGGCAGGGCTGCCCAGCGGGATCCGCCGGCTCGCTCAGCAGGCGCCGAAAGTCCGGCTCGGTCTTTCGATCTCCAGCGCGATCGCAGCACATCGCAAACAGGTCATGCCGATCGCCGGCCGCCATTCGCTCGATGACGTGCTCGCCGCGGTCGCCGAGCACGCCCGCGTTACCCGGCTTTCGCCGATGTGGGCGGTCACGCTGCTCGACGGAGTAAATGACAGCGAGGCCGACGCCCAAGCGCTCGCGGCGCTCGCGCTCTCGTTCACCAGCACGACCGGCCGGCGCCCGCGGATCTCGGTACTCGACTACAACCCGATCGGAGAACGTGATCCGTTTCGCAGATCGCCGCGGATGCCCGCGTATCGAGCGGCGTTGGCAGCGGCGAACCTGCCATCGCACCGGCGATATTCGGGTGGTGGCGATGTGGCAGCCGCATGCGGACAGCTCGCCAACAGATGACGGCAAAGTGTCCGGTGTCCGCTCGGTGTGAATCAGGACACGTCCGGTGGCAGACCCGGTCTCGAAACCGTAGCTAGTAGTGCGCAGCTCGGCGTAGCCTGGATTCGTGGGCTCGTGTCGTGATGTCGTTTGGTTCGTGGCCCTGGTGGCATGTGGCGAAGTCGATCTCAGCGCCGATGCGGGTCCGACTGGACCCAGCGCGCCGCAACACATGACGGCGTGCGGTGAGAACGCGAGCAATCGCGTGTTCTGGCCACCCGTGCCTGGTGCCACCGAGTATCGGATCTACGTCGCGACCGCGAGCGGAGTCACCAAGCAAGCGATGCAAGCCGGGACCACCGATCGCCCGCCGTTCGTACACGATGGGGTCACGCCCGGCACCACGTATTACTATCGCGTGACGGCGGTGGTCGACGGTGTCGAGAGCGCCGAGTTATCCAACGAAGCATCGGCGCTACCGCGGACGTACACGCTGCCGAGCAACGTGCTGTATTCGGTCCACAACGGCGCGAACATGAGCACCGGCGAGATCGTGATGTGGGATGGATGGACCACTGGCGCCGGGACCCAGCCCGAGCGTGTGCTCGGCGACGCACCGATGGGGGAGATCACCAAGCTCAATAGCCCGCGCACCGGCAGCATCTTCGTCGATCGTCTCGGCGGCCTGCTTTATGTCACGAATGCAGGTACTGCTGGACGGCCGGGTGCGCGGATCACCGTGTACCGCGACGCGGCGACGATCAATGGAGCCGTGGCGCCGAGCCGCGTGTTGGAGGGACCGGAGCTGACGAACCTGCGAGGCATTTGGGTCGATAGCACCCGCAACTTGCTCTACGTCGCGGCTCGCAGCAGCACCAACACGCCTGCAACGGTGTTGGTCTACGACGACGCCTGCAACGTCACCGGAAACGCGTCGCCGCGCGGCGTATTCCGTGGAGCGGGCAATGTGCTCGATCCGACGCAGCTCGCGCTCGACGAAGAGCGCGACGAGCTCTATGTCGCAAACTACAGCAGCGTGTTGGTGTTCGACGAAGCGAGCAAGACCACGGGAGTCAGCACGCGGCCGCCGAGCCGACTGATCCAGCTGCAGGACAGCAGCGGCGTCGACCTAACGATGCAGGCGTTCGGGATCAGCGTCGACCTGCAGCGTGATATCTTGTACGTCACGCACGAAGGCGAGAACCCATCCCCGCCTGGACTGCCAGCGTCGTCGGTGTTCGCGATCGATAACGCGCGGTCGCTCACCGGTCGCGTGATGATCAGCCGAACCATCGCGAATGTTCCGAGCGTGAACCTTCCAGTTGCCGTCCACGTCGCAGGCAATCGCCTGTTCGTCGTAAATAACCCTGGCGGCGAAAACATCATCAACAGCTGGAGCAATGCATCGACGACAAGTGGCAATGCGGCGCCGACCAAGACGCCCACGACAGCCGCCGCGAGCGCGTTCGCGACCGTGTTCTACGTACCGTGACCGCGCGGCTTTACGGCAGCGGTGGCTGCTCGTAACGTCCCGCCCACATGCACCCGCTCCATGACATCGAGGTACCTGCTGACATCGCCGCGTTCGTACCTGCGTTGATCGAGATCCCGCGAGGCTCGCGGCTGAAGTACGAGGTCGACAAACCGACCGGGTTACTCCGACTCGATCGCGTGCTGTATTCGGCGGTGCATTACCCCGCCAACTACGGGTTCATTCCGCGTACTCACGCGGGCGACGGTGATCCGCTCGACATTCTCGTGCTCATGCAGGAGCCCGTCGAGCCGCTGGCGATCGTACGCGCGCGCCCGCTTGGCGGTCTGCGCATGGAGGACAAGGGCGGCGACGACAAGATCGTCGCGGTTTGCATCGACGACCCCGCGTACGCTCACTACGATTCGCTGCAAGCGCTGCCGCCGCACATCAGCAAGGAGCTCGATCGGTTCTTCCGCGATTACAAGGCGCTCGAGAGCTCGGCGCCTCCCGTCGAGGTCGGCGCGATGTACGGCCAGCAGCGCGCGCTCGAGGTGATCCGCGAGTCACGCGCGGCGTACGACGCCGGCGGCGGACGCTAACCGGCGCCACGAGTCGGACTGGTGGTCACGGCGCAGCCGCTGCGACCTGCGCGCCTTCGCGTTATCCGGAACTAGAGAAACGCCGAGCCGCTGAGGAGCAAAGCGCGGGATGGAGTGCTCTGGCAGCTACGCCTTCGCGCCGGGGCGCTCGCTGACGCGCTTGTGCCACGCTGCGAGGTGCGGATGGGTCGCCGCGTCGATCCGGATGTTCGAGACCTTCCCGAAGTCGATCGCACACACCGCGCTGATATCCGCGACGGTGAATCGCTCACCGGCGAAGTAGGGCCGATTCGCGAGCTCGCCATCGAGCCAGTCAAACCGGATTCCGACTTGCTCGCGCATGATGTCCGCGAACGCCGGCGCTTGCTTGATCCGGCCCTCCCAGAACGTGTGGCTATTGCGGAACACCTGGGTGATCGGAAACAGCAGCTCCAGCTCGGCGTGGCGGTTCCACTGCTCGATCTGCGCGCGCTCCCACGCGGTCTCTCCGAACAGATTCGGAACCGGATGCTGCTCATCGATGAACCGGCAGATCGCCATCGACTCGCGCAGGATTTTTCCATCGGGCAGCTCGAGCACCGGCAGCAGCGCCAGCGGGTTCTTCTGACGAAACTCCGCGGTCTGATGGGCTGCCGCGGCGATCGAGACCTCGATGGTGTCATACGACACGCCCTTTTCGGCCAGGAAGAACCGAACTCTGCGCGGGTTTGGAGCGCGAGGGTCGTGGTAGAGGAGCATGGGCGCAGTCTACCTGGGCACGCCCGGATTGGGTTTCGGTGGGCGCTGCGACCACTCGTCGCCGACGTCGACGCCGGACCAAAATCCGGCATCGTCGAGCTGGATCTCGTACAATTTCGGCCATGCGCCTCGTGGGGATCCTGGCCGTATGCCTGTGCATTGCTGCGTCTGGTTGCAAGAACAATGGCGAAGCGGCGCCCGATCCTGCGGCGCTCAAGGCGCAGCGCGATCTCGTCGCTCGGCGTGACGCCTTGCTTGCGCAGCGCGCCAAGCTGCAAGGGGAGTCCGATCAGTTAGCGACCGAGATCGAGCGGGTCAAAGCCGGTGGCGGCGACACCAGCGATCTCGACAAGAAAAAAGCCGAGGTCGATAAGCAAATCAAAGGGCAGGACACCGAGCTGAGCTCGACTTCCAACCAACTCAGCGACCTCGCGAGCAAGTTCGACGCGGCCGCAGGGATTGCCCAACGCGAGGCCCACATGGGCTCGCGCGAGGGTACGCTCGCGCAGCGCGAGGCCAGAATCGCCGAGCGAGAGCGCGTGCTCGCGAGCCGCGAGGCCGCGTTGGCGCAACGCGAAAAGGAGACCTGCGGTGCGAGCGCGCCGATGATCATCCAACAGGTCGCGCCCAAAGGCGGCAACTACTCGAAGTCAGACGTGCAGCCGCTGCTCAATCGGGCGAAGTCGACGATGGCCAAGAAGGGCATCCTCACCGCCGATCTGCCGCCGAACGCGCAGGGGCTCGAGGCGGACGCGCACGCCGCGATGAAGGCCAACGACTGGAGCAAGGCGTTCTTCGCGGCGTCGCAGCTCGCGGCCACCGTGGATGCGATCAAGATCGATCGCTACTTCATCAAGGCCAAGGCCGATCGGCTGAGCCATCAGGTGCGCAGCAGCAAGCTCGACGATGCGACCAATCAGCAACTCACGGGGATCCTGTCCGACGTGATGCAGAAGTTCGGTGACGGCAACTTCAGCGCGGCGAACACGCAGCTCAACCGGCTCGCGAGCCAGCTCAAGTAGCGGGTCAGCAGGGCTCGCCGCCGACCTTGCGACACTCACCGTCCGGGAAATCATGGACCAACGCGCCCACGATCACACCGGAGATGATCGCGAGCGCGACAGCCGACGGCACCACGACGTACCAGCGGCGCCACAGCGGCGGATCGACGAGCACCTCGCGATCGCGATTGATCGGGCGGCCCTGGAGGTCGTGTTGGATGATCGGGTACTGCTTCATCGACACCTGCACGTCCGAGGTCTTGCCATAGCTGACGTCGATGAACCGGACGAAGTCGTGATACTCGGGGTGAGTTACGCGTACGGCTTGCGTGCCGACGCCCAGCGATAGCTCGCGCGTTTTCGACAGCGAAGCCTTGGTCCCGTTGACGTAGATCGTCGCACCCGAGACGTCGATCGCGAACCGAACCGTGCCGCGATAGCGATCCGGATCGAGCAAGCGAACGACGGCGGCCGGCGCGCCACCGTCGCTACCCGCGCCGACAGACAGAGTGGTCGACCGCAACTCGCGGGCAGTTCCGACGTCGGTGGCTCCAAGGTACACGACCTTCGAGTCGCCGAGACCGCCGACCTCTCCGTCGATCACGACGTTCGCACCGACCAGCTTGCCGATGTCCGATAGACACGATGGATTGCGCTCGCAGGTCTTGAGCTCCGGTTTCTTGGAACGCTTGATCGCATCGGCGACCTTCGCGGCGGACACCACCCTGGTGCCGGGGAGCGCCGCGAGCGCGGCCTCGATCTGACCGGTCAGCTTCCTGGTGGAGGCCGAGGTGTCCTCGGCGCCGAGCGTCGACAGCGGCGCCAGGGCGACGACGCGGTCCGCGAATGCCGGCGATGCTGCGACGAGGATCGCCGCGACGACGACTCGAGCTAGCATCCGTCAGTCCCGCTGATGTTGACGCACTTCACCTTGCCGACCTGATAACCGATGCCGGCGCCGATCGCGATCGCGGCGACCCCAACACCGACGATGAACCAGGTCTTGGTGTAGAACGGCTGGTGCTCGGAGCGAACGACCTTACCGGTGCCGATCACCTGCGTCGACGGCAGCAGTCGAACCACGACCTGGCTGACCTTCTGAAAATGGACGTTCACGATGTCCTGGAATGGCGCGTAGCCGGGTGCTTGCACCTTGAGCGTATGATCGCCGAGCGCCTGCTTGGACAGCACGCCGAGGTTCGGCAGCGGCGTCTTGCCGAGCGCACGACCATCGAGCTCGACGGTTGCACCCACCAGATCGGTCTGGATCTGGATCGAGCCATGAAGCTGGTCGGGCGCGAGCAGCTTGTACGCGGCGACCCGGACACCCTCGATCAGCTCGTCGGGGCTGCCGCGTAGCGGGTCGCTCTGGATCCGCTGTAGCTGCTTGCCGGTTGCGACGTTGACGGCCTTGATGTTGAGCACGTAGTTGGTTCCCATCGCGCCGACCGTTCCGGCGAGCACGACGTCGACGCCCAGTTTCTTGCCGATCGCCGTGAGGCAGCGATCTTCACCGGTGCACTCGCGTTGTTCGGCGGTGATCGCACGCTCGATCTCGCGCCGGCCGGGCAGCGGCTTCTTGGCGAGCCGATCGAGCTCCATGCGAAACAGCGTCTCCAGGCGCGCCACTAGCTCGGCGTCGATTCCGAGCGCATCGAATCGCCAGATCGCGATCTTCTGATTGAGCGCTTCCTCCGGGCCGGCCGCGATCGGAGTCGGAGGCGCAGGCGGCGGATTGTCCGCGAGCGACGCCGTCGGTAAAACGGCCACCAGCACGCTCGCGACGAGCGACGTCAGCCTCGGCCCCACGATGAACGATCCTACCATCGCTGGCACAACCGTGCCGTGTTAGCGTGCGCACATGTCCTGGCGGCGGTTGCTCGTGTTAGCCGTGATCGGCGCCGGGATCGCCGTGGCATCGGGCTGTTCGTCGGTGTCGACGGTGCGAGTCCAGCCCGAAGCGCTATACGTCGGCCCACACCTCCGCCCGATTGCGATGATCCATGCACAGGTGAGCAGTGCGTACCTCCTGTTCATTCCGATCCCAGGAGGGGTGGATCTCGATCGCGTGGTGAACCAGATGCTGCTCGCTGCGGCCAAGAACCTGGGCGCTGACAAGGTCGTGAACATTCGTGTCGACGTGACCCCAGACGATGGTATTTGGACGCTGCGCAAGCTGATCGGCTGGCGCAGCGCCGAGGCCAGCGGCGTCGCTGTGGTCATCGAAGACGAGCCAACCCCACCCGAACCTCCCGCTGCTACGAAGCCACCGCCGTGAAGCTGTTCGATCCGCAACGCCGAATGATCCTGGTCGCCGGAAAAGGCGGCGTTGGTCGCAGCACCGTCGCCGCCGCGATCGCGGGTGCATGCGCTCAGCAAGGCCGCAAGACGCTGCTCTACGAGACCTCCGCCAATGATCGATTCGGTCATTACTTCGATAAACCCGCGGTAGGTGCAGAGCCTAGCCAGCTCGCTCCGAACCTGTGGGCGGTCAACGTCACCCCGGCCGCCGCGCTCGCCGAGTACGGCTTGATGATCCTCAAGCTCAAGTCGATCTACGAGATGGTGTTCGAGAACCGGGTGACCAAGGCGTTCGTGCGCGCGATTCCCGGCATCGATGACTTCGCGGTGCTCGGCAAGGCGTGGTTTCACACCACCGAGGAGAAACGCGGAAAGCCGGTATGGGACACCGTCGTGTTCGACCTACCGGCGTCTGGCCATTCGATCTCGATGCTGAAGGTGCCGACGGTGATCGTCGAGACGATTCCCGAGGGCCCGGTGACCAAGGACGCGCTGGCGACCAAGCAGTTGCTCGCCGATCCCGCGCGGACGGCGCTGGTGGTGGTCACGCTGGCCGAAGAGATGCCGGTGAACGAGGCGATCGAGCTCGGCGGCAAGCTGACCTCGATCGGAATCGCTCCGCAGCTCACGGTCGCGAATCAGGTGTTTCCCGAGCACTTCCCTGCGGGCTCGCCGGTGGCGCGCGTGCTGGATACGTTGGCCGGGTCAGCCGGGTCGCTGGCGGCCCCGCTACGCGAGGTGACCGGGCACGCCGTGCTGTCCAACGACCGACGCGCCCTCAATCGCCGCTATCTCGCGGAGCTCGCCAATCGCGCGACCACGCCGGTGGTGGAGCTGCCGATGTTGTTCGTGAAGACCATCGGCCCTGCCGAGATCAACGCACTTGGTCGCCAGCTACTCGCGGCCGGCTGACTACTCGCCAGTCGAGCGCATCGGGAACAGCGGCTCGCCGTGGATCTCGAGGCGATAGACGCTGTTCTCGGTCTCGACGTAGATCATCTTGCCGCCGGGCTCGCCGAGCACCCGCTTGACCGGGGTCGTGATCATGCGATGACCATGCGGATCGCGAAAGATCACCATGCCGCGACCGATGTACGGATATGAGATCAAGTAGCCCGTGTACAGCCGACCACTAGCCCCGGACGGTCTTTCGGTCCCGAGCTCGCGAATCTTGCGTGCAGTGACGCTGACCATAGAGACGCTATTGATAGTTTATGAGAACGACGTGCAGACGTCATCCTCTTTGCGGGTGATCAATGGGTGAGTCGACTGTCGAATCCTTGTACGAACGCGTACGCGCCGCGCTGCCCGTGGCAGTGGCTGACAGCGCACCTGTCCTCACGTCGGTCACGTCGGATATTCGCATGCTTGCGCTGCGGACCCCGACGCTCCCGCCGGCCGCACACACCAACGTCTACCTCGTTGGCCCGGAGCGGGGGCCGGTCGCCGTGGTCGATCCGGGGAGCCCATACCCGGATCAACAGGCGGCGCTCGATGCGGTGCTCGACGAGTTGCCGGTCTCGTTAGTGGTCCTAACCCATCACCATGGAGATCACGTGGGTGGCGCCGCGGCGCTCGCCGCGCGCTGGGAAGTGCCGATCGCCGCGCACCCCCTCACCGCTCGCAAGCTCGCGGGGACCATCGAGGTCCAGCAGCTGATCGAGGATGGAGGGCTCGTTCATGGCGCGAAGGCGATCCACACGCCAGGTCACGCGTCAGGGCACCTTTGCTTCGAGCTTGCGGGCGCGACGATCGCCGGTGACATGGTGGCAGGCATCGGCACGATCTTGATCGATCCCAGCGACGGCGACATGGCGCTCTACATGGCGTCGCTCGAGACGCTGTTGGCGCGACCGCCGACGATGCTGTTGCCGGCGCATGGGCCGCCGATCGCCGACGGTCCCGGCAAGCTCGGCGAATATCTTGCGCACCGCCGGCTGCGCGAGCGACGCGTGTTCGACGCACTGACGGAGGTTCCGACCACGGTTCGCGAGCTCTTGCCGATCGTCTACAGCGACACACCTCGGGTGTTGTGGCCGCTCGCTGAGCGGTCGTTACTGGCTCATCTTCAGACTCTGAAGCGCGACGGTCGTGCGCGCGACGCTGGAGCGGATCGCTGGTTCCGATGAGCGCCGGCTGCTATCGTGCCCGGCGGTGTCTTTGACGTTCGATGCCCTACCGGAGGTGGCTACTGCTCGCGATCTGTTGCGCCGGTGGTGGGGCCTCGAGCTCGGTCTGACCAACGCAACAGGTGAAGGCTACGAGCGAACCTCGCACGCAACCTGCGACACGATCCGCGGCGTTGCGGGCGCGGCGTGCGCCAACGAGCTGACCCAGATCGCGGCCGAGCTGGGGACAAGCCGCGAGCGGCGCACCGTGGTGCGCACGTGTCATGCAGGGATGACGCTGATCGCCGCGCCGGTGTTTGGAGCGGCCGGGCTGATCGGCGTGGTCTACGCCAGCGGCGGTAGGGTCGGTGATGTCGGCGCGATCGAGCAACGCGTGCAGGCGACGGTCAACGCGACCGAGGCCGAGGTCCAGCAGCTGGCGGCCGCGCCGCGCGAGCTGATCAACGGTGACATCGCGCGGGCAGGGGACTTGGTGATGGCGGCCGCCGCTGCGGTCGAGCGCTCGCTTCCTGCCGAGGTCGCACCGACCACGTTCAAACATCCGTTCAACGAGATCGTGGGCGATGCGCCCGCGGTTCGTGAAGTGATCAAGCTGCTCGGCAAGGTCGTGAAGAGCGAAGCGACCGTGTTGATCCACGGGGAGAGCGGCAGTGGCAAGGAGCTGATCGCGCGGGCGATCCACTATCACGGTCCGCGCGCGAAGAAGCCGTTCGTCGTTCAGAACTGCTCCGCGTTCAACGACAACTTGCTCGAGAGCGCGCTGTTCGGTCACGTTCGCGGCGCGTTCACTGGAGCGGTCAAGGATCAGCCGGGCCTGTTCCAAACGGCCGACGGCGGCACGTTCTTCCTCGACGAGATCGGTGACATGTCGGCGGCGCTGCAGGTCAAGCTGCTGCGCGTGCTGCAAGAGAGCACGTTCATGCCGGTCGGCGGGACCAAGGCGGTGAAGGTCGATGTCCGCATCATCGCCGCGTCACACAAGGACCTGGCGGCGATGGTCGCGGCGAAGCAGTTCCGCGAAGATCTGTTCTACCGCGTCAACGTTCTGAAGATCACCGTACCGTCGCTGCGCGAGCGCGTCAGTGACATTCCGCGGCTCGCCCAGTTCTTCGTGACTAAACACGCGCGCAAGAACCAGCCAGTGCCACGGTTGTCGCAAGGCGCGCTGGCGCGCTTGGTCGCGTATCACTGGCCAGGCAACATTCGCGAGCTCGAGAACGAGATCGAGCGCATGTTGGTGCTCGCCGGCGACGCGCAAGAGCTCACGGGCTCGATGGTGTCGACGCGGATCGCAGGCGCCGTGGCGGCGCCGGTGCGGCTGTTGCGCGACTCGCTGGCGACCGCGGAGGCCGAAGCGATCGTCGCCGCGCTCGGACGCCATCAGGGCGATCGCGACGCGGCGGCCTCGGATCTCGGCGTCAGCCGCGGCTACCTCGACGCGAGGAGCGCCGCGCTTGGGTTGATCGTGTCGTGAAACGGGCGTGTCCGATCTGCCGCCGCGAGGCGATCAAAGACGGCAACAAGTTCTGGCCGCTGTGCAGCGAGCGTTGCCAGCTCGTCGATCTCGGCAAGTGGCTCGGCGAGGAATACCGGGTGCCCGAGCCGGACGAAGGCCCGGCCACCGCGGATCCGCCTGACGAGTCGTAGTGGTCAGAACGCAAACCCGAGCTCGAGCGTCGATGGAAACCGCCAACTTCGAGGCCGTGCGCTGACGGTTGTGGTCAAGTCGGTCCACACAGGGTTGCATGGAAATGCGCCGAGGAACCAGTGCTCGGCCAACCGCACCCGCAGCCCCAGGTAGCTTCGAAACGTCGTTTCGACCTCCGATGTCGCGCCAAGCTCGATGCCAAACGGCACCGCGAACCGCTCGTTGATATCGAGGTTGAGATGGCCACCGATCCTGAATAAGCCAGCGACCACATCAAATCCGCCTGCGTCCGAGACTGCGTAGCGGGCGACGAACCCGGTCTCGAGCACGCCGGCAAGGCGCACCGTCAACACGGCGCTGCCCTCAAGCATCTCGGAGCCGCTAGCGAATGGGTCGCGCCCCACTTCGAAGGCGATCGCCGGATCGACGATGCTGCGAATCTGGCTCCAGCGCGTGAACAGCGGCTGCGGTTGCACGAGCTGTGACGGTGCTGGGCCTGAATACCACTGCGTCATCGCACCTGGCCTCAACCCGTGACCCATGGTGACGTCCAGCGTTGGTAGATCTGGCGGCGCGGGCAGCACGAATCCGCTGCCACCGATCAGACCAGCTGCCGTCGCCGGTCCCGCGAGCGCAGTGCCAGCAGCGATCGCGCCAAGCGTACGCGCGCCGCTCAGATTGGAAATGTCCGCAGAGTGGATGTCGCGCCAGAACAATTCCTCGGGCACCGCGACGCCGCTGCGTACGGCCCACGGCAGCTGCTCGTGTGGGATCGCGCGCCATCCGTCGTGGGGATTCGAAAACGCCCAGCGTCCAAACGCGCCCGCAGGGTTGTCGGAGAGTCGTTCGAGCGTGGCTTGAGCTTGATAGGCACAGCTCGGCTCACACCTGGTCTGAATGCCAAACCGATCGCGCGCGGCCTCGATCAGAAAGGTTTTCAACCAGGTGTCGAACACGCCATGGCCGGCCACTATGTGGATAGATCGATCGCTGCGGACCTCGATGGACACACCGGGGGGGGCCGTGCGGTGCAAGATGTGGACGAGCAGCGGTTCGAGATCCCACACGATGACCTCGGTTGCATGCACTAGGGGAATATCCCTCGACGTCAACGCCACGCCTTGGGAAGTGATCGAGATGTCTGATGCGTCAACGGCCGGGGTAAGCGTGCCGTCGATCCGGCGAAACTGAACATGCGAGCGAGGGGTGAGCACCACCCGGTTGCCATCGATGGTGTCGAGCGCAATACGCGCTCCCTGCCCGCCGGTGAGCGAGCGCAGCGACGAAGCAGATACCGTGGCTCGGCTGTAACAGCCCGCGAGACCGAGCAGGAGCGCGATCGCGAGTCTGGCGATCACAGACGCCATCCAACCTCGATGCTGGTGGGGAACGACCACCGAGGTTGTGCTCGACCAAACCCACGTGCGTAGGTGGTGTACAGCGGGTTGAACGGCTGCACCCCGATCGACAGCGATCTGGTGATGCCGATCCGCAGGCCCGCGTTGATTTTGAAGTCGAAGTCGATACGCTGGGCACCACCGAGGTCGAAGCTGAGTGGAATCGACAGTCGACGCCCGGCAGTGAGATCGAACACCATGCCGATTCGAAACAAGCCGCCGAGCGAGCGAGTGCCGCCGGGTTGTTCGCTCAGCCAACGCTGGCGAATGCCGCCACCGATCTCGTAGGCCTCGCCGATTCTCGCAACTGCCACCAGGCTACCAGTGAACGCCGTGGCATCTCGAAGGTCGGTACCAGCCTCGAAGGCAAACAGTGGGCTGATGATCGATCGTCGCCGCTGCGAGCTCGCGAACAACCGCACCGGTGAGCCGGTGACTGGCGCCGATGTAGCGTCACCCGATCGCAACGGCGGCGCAGGACTGCCGCCTCCTCTGGGAGCCAGCGTGCTCGCTGCGAATGTTGTTGCGGAGAATGTGGGCTGTGAGAACCGCGGTCCCGCCTCACCCCATCGCAACGACGCGGCCGCGCCGAGCGTGGCCGCAGCGACCAGGAATACGCCGATCGCCGAGTTCACGACGGTGACGCCGATCGTCGTGAATATTGTCTTGCCACCACTGACGTTGGCGATCTCTGCAGATCGGAGATCAGCCCACCGGATCCCGTCGCGGATCTCGAGCGCGTTTCCGATCGCAGCAACCAGCGCTGCGCCATCTACTGGCTCCGACCATCCGCCGCGCTCGACGAGGTTGAAGCTCCAGCGACCGAGCGTTCGCTTGGTCCACTGATCGCCGGGTTTGCTGATGGGCTGGCGCTCCGCGGCGCGACGGAGAAATTTCTGCAGCCACGAAACCAGCGCTGGGCCATCGGCGTTGAGCTCGCCGGCGCCATTGCGGTCGGCGGCCCATGCGTTCTGGGAAGGTGCAGTGGCTTCCAGCAGAGCGAGGTGGTCGGTGTCGAGGCCCCATACACGCGCACCACGAGCGTTTGCGATCGCGACGCGCCGAACGTTGCCGTGAATGCCATCTGCTGTGACGACGAGCTCGCGCGCAGGAAACGCCCTGGTGTGAGCTCCATCGAGCCCTTGGAACCGGAGCAATGTGGTCGGTCCGATTCGGACACGCGATCCATCCGCGCTACGAACCACCAGCTCCTCCGTATGTCCGCCCGTGTGAAGCACGGCGAGCTGAGCTGCCGGCACAGTAGCGACGCTGTATCGAGGCGTGTAACAACCGCCTAGGTTCAGACAACCCACGAGTGCCGTTGCGGCCATGAACCTAGTTGTCACGCGTCAGACTGTAGTCAGTCGCGATCGCTAGCGTTGCGGCACCTCCGGGAAGAGCAGGGCAACGTACGCACGAACCGAGGTCACTCGATCGCGTGTGTGATCACCGTCGCGAAGTTCGACGTGCCGGGGCCAAGATGGGAGACCGCGGCCAACTCACCGGCGCTGAGCCACGCAGTGCGGTGAGCTCTCGGACCGCTCGCGTCGTGCGTAGGGGCTCGGCGCGGTAGCGATCGGGGAATACAGTGCCTCGCCGCGCGACCGCGGCGTTGAGCTGGCGCGCGGCCGAGACTTGAAACCCCTGCATGCCGCGGGCGAGCGCGGTCTTGTTGCGGGCTTCGACGATCAGATCGATCTGCGAGGCGATCACATCGACGTGAACGATCTGGAAGTCGTCGCGCGCGAGTGACTTGGTGATCGCGTTGTCGATCGCGCGGCGCGCTCGCGGAGTCAGCAGACTGCCGACGCCAGCGACGACGCGCGCGGTGATATGGATCGGATGGCGCGCAGCGAGCGTGGGCCGCGTCTTGTGCGGCTCACTCGCGATCGATCCGCCAGCAGGACGACCTGCGCCTCGGCGTGCGCCGCCCCACGAGCGCGCTGGCGATCGCGATCGTCGGTTGCGTGTTGACCGCTTCATGGGGTGCGTCGATGTCGCATAGGTTCACAAAATATGAAATCGCCGAGATCTCTCCTAGTGAAGATTTTATACCTCACAGTTGTCAAATTGATCTGAATGCAATTATGTTGAGTGCACTAATCGATCACGATGATCGACTAGTTACAACCAGGGGAGCCATGAACGCCGACGATCGCGATGGCGATTTCGATGACGAATCGGTGACGATCGAGCTGCCGGCCCTGCCCGTGCCCGAGGAGCCGCTCGAGGCGCCGCCGGAGCTCAGCCGCAAAGTTCGATCACGCCGGCGCACTCGCCCGCGAAGCAAGACGATCGCGATGCGGCGGGTGACGATGGCCGAGCTCCAGCTCGGTGCGTTGATGTATCCGCCGGTCGACGTTCCCCGGCCACAGACGCGCGCGGAGTGTCGTGGCGAAGCCCGGCCGTGTCCGTGGGTGGCGTGTAAGCACCACCTCTACCTCGACATCAATCCCGAGACCGGATCGATCAAGATCAACTTCCCCGATCTCGAACCGTGGGAGCTCCAACACACCTGCGCGCTCGACGTCGCCGAAGACGGCGCGCGCACGCTCGAGCAGATCGGAGAGATCACCAACCTGACCCGCGAGCGCGTCCGTCAGGTCGAGGTTCGCGGGCTACTCAAGCTGAAGGCGTACACGCGAGTCCTACGTTAGCCGCGATCAGGCGGGACGGAGCACGAGCACTGGCAACCGCGTCGCGCGAAGCAGGCGATCTGCCACCGAGCCGACCAGCGCCCGAGCGATTCCAGATCGACCGTGCGACGAGATGCAGATCACGTCGACGCCAAACCGGGCGGCGCACTGCGCGAGAGCGATCGCCGCGTCTTCACCGCGTACGACGTACGCGTGGACGGTCTGCTTTGATCCTTCGGGCGCGAGCGCGCGCAGCGCGGTGACCAGCTCTGCGTCATCGGTCTCGGCATCGCCCTTGATCACGTGAACGATATGAATCTCGCCGGTGGGCGGGGTCATCGCGAACGCATACGCAACCGCGCGATTCGCGAACGGCGACAGATCGGTTGCGACCAACGCCGAACCGAGCCGGGGCACCACCACCGTCGGCACGGCGGCCTGGGGTGGCACGCACACGACAGACTGCGTGGCTTCGTTGACGATCACCGATGACACCGAGCCGAGCCGGCCGAGGCCGGTCTTTTGACCGGTTCCCACGACGATGACGTCGACGTGTTCTTCGCGCGCCAGCTCGAGCATGTGGTCGCCGATCCGGCCCAAGCCGCGGCGCGGGCGAGCCACCACGCCGGTGGGCTCGCCGGCAAACCTGCGAATCAGATCGCGCTCGAGTAACTGCTCGGCCTCGGGACTGCGGTCCACCAGTGCCCGCGCCTCGATGCCGTAGCGCGCAGCCGCGTCGTCGGGGTAGTAGATCGCGCCAAGCACGACCTCCACCGGGCCGCGTGCGCGCAGCGCGTGGGTCCATTGCACACCCAAGTCGCAGGTCGCTGACTCGTCGATGCCCAGCAGGACGCGCAGCGCACGTTCGCGTCTGGCGTAGGCGAGCCAGGGTGCAGGATCGCGAACGACCACCACAGGGACGTGGGTCTGTCCGATCACCTGGGCTGCGGTGTTGCCGAGCCGGCCGCCGGGATTCGACTTCGAGCTCGCGGCGATCACGATGAGATCGCTACCCTCGGTGTCCGCATAGCCGACCAAGGTCTCGACCGTCGGTCCAACCACCAGCTCGGTGCGCAGCGTCACCGAAGCCAGCGGGCTGGTGAACGCGTCGAGCGCGGTGCGAGCGGTGGCGAGCAGCTGTTCGCGCGCAGCCTCCGGTGCGTCTGGATCGACGGCGTGGATGACGACGACGGAGTCTCCGCCGCGAAGCCCGGCGAGGGCGCACGCAACATCCACCGCACCGCGGCCGGCTTCCGAGAGGTCTGTGCCACAGATGATCGGCATCGTTAGGTCGCAGTATGCATCACGGCCGCGCGCCACATCCGCGAACGGGCGCGGCAACGACACCTCGCTACGACAGGTAAGCGAACCGGCGGATCAACGCGAGCTAGCGATCGCGGACGTCATTGTCGAGGCCGACGATCCGAATGCCCATTCCGGGATGAAGATTGTCGGGCGCGCCGGGCCGATATGGATTGACCCAAATCACCTCGCCCTCGACCTCGATCGCGCCGGGGCCCCTCGAGCCCTCCGGCGAGAACCGCAGATTGAGATGCGTGCCCGGCTGCTCGGGTGTCGTCGTGCGAACGAAGATGCCGGTCGCGCTGATGTCCGTGATGTACGCGAATAGGTAGTTCTCCTCGCTCGCGTAGTCGACCTCGAGATCGACGAGGATCCGAGGGGCGCGTCGGCGATCCGCGTCGCTCACGGCCACGGCCGATCCGATCACATCTCCCTTCGCCTTCGGACCCATCGCAGGGGTGATAACCCCGAGTTGTGACGAACGTCAATCGATCCCGATCCAACCGAGATGATCCGCATGATCTTCAGCTGATCGAGATGACGTGCGACGAGGTAGGTGTCGCGTGGCAATCGGCTACGCGCTGGAGCGCTCGGTCGGTCCGTCGATCGGTGGATCAGTCGATCATCACGGTGGTGAGCTTCACGCGATCGGCGGTGTCGCGCAGATCGCCGGGAGCTTCGCTCACCGTCATGTTCTTCCAATTCGGATTGGAGCCGGTGAAGAACCCGGTCCACAGAGCGTACGGTCCTCGAGGGAACGCGGGACCGCCAGCGACGATCGTATGAGTGTCGACGATGTAGTCACCCGGCTGCCACGTCGAGGTCTGGCAGCGGCCGCGAATCGGCTCGTGATCGCCATGGAACCGGATCGGGCCGTCGAAGTGCATGAACACTTTCCACGCACCACCCACGGGCTGCAGCACCTTGTAGAACATCCGGACTTGCACGCGTGAGCCGCGGCTCATTCGCTTGGGGACATCCCAGCCGAGCAGTTGCAGCCGCCCATCAAACACGATACGGCCCTTCGCACGCTCGGGAATATCCGTTGGCTCGCTGTGGAGGATCGCGGTGGCGAGCGGATTCTTGTCGGTCGTGCCGTCGAGCCGATTCGACAGCAACAGGCTGCGCGTGTTGCGGTCATCGATCACGAAGTACGGCTTGCCACCGATCTCGCGATGCAGCGTGCACAGCTCGGTCTGCGGCGCGATCGCGAACACGCGGTTGGGCCGGCCGAGCGAGGCGACCACCTCGCCGCGGGTGTTGACGACCTCGGGCGTGACATCGGCGTACGATCGCGCGGCGAGCCCGAGCTCGCCCATGATCACGAGCTGGTCGCCAGGCTTGCGTAGCTCGCGATAGGTCTCGAACATCGCCTTCGACGACAGGTGGAGCGAGAGCCCTGGTTGCCACGCGAACGCCCAGAACGCGCCCATCACCCCGCTGGCCGCGAAGGCCACCGCGATCGCCCACGCGGCGATCCGCTGGTGAATCGGCTTGTCACGCCAGATGCCGAGCGAGACTGCCGCGCCGAGCGCGGTCATCATTCCGAGCAGCAGTACCCACAGCTTTGCAGGCACTCCGAGGATCTCGGCGTCTTTGGGATACGCGATCTGGTCAGTGCCGACGAGCAGTGATGGCAGCCGATCGGCGAACGATTGCATGTCCTTGCCGAAGTTGAGCGCCGCCAGCCCGAACATCATGGCGATCAACATCGAGGTTCCCGCCGCGAGCCCACCATCGCCGCGCGCGCGTCGGTTCAGGACGCCGTCGAGCCAGACTCCCACGGCGATCGCGAGGGCAGGGAATCCTGCGTACACCGTGAAGCCGACCTTGCGCTGGAAGACCTCGGTAGCGATCCACGCGGCGGCAGCCCACGCGAGCGCGATCGCCCCGGCGCGCCGCTGGTCGAGGTCGTCGGAGCGCAGCAGTCCCGCGATCGCGATCGGCGCGAGCATGCCCCACGGGAACGTGCCGTAGGCGATCTGCTCGAAGGTGCTGTCGAACGTGATCCGGAGATCATCGACGGGACGCATCGCGCCGCCGAGCATCGACGACCAGCACGGATCGATCACCAAGGCCTCGCCGAACAGCTGGCGGGTCGCGACCTTCTGCGCGCGGAGCTCCGCCCTCGGATCGAGCGCGTCCTCCAAGCCATAGATCTGGTCGAGCAGTAGCCACAGCAAGATCACCGTAGCGACCGCTGCGAGCAGGGCGGGCAGGTGCGGGAGCACGGAGCGCCGCCGGATCGCGCTCGTGATCACCGGGACGCCGAGTCCACCCGCCGCGGCGAACGCTCCGATCGGCACGATCAACCCGAGCAAAGCCCCTCCCCCGTAGAACCCGAGCGCCACGCCGGTGCGAAGCGCGAACACGCTGATCGCGACGTCGATGATCACGAGCCAGATCGGTTGCGATGCTCCGAGCCGCGAGATCGCGACCAAGCCATAAACGATCAGCGTTGCGGCGCAGGCGGTTCCGATATCGGACGTCAGCATCCGCGACTGAAGCACCAGCAGCGGCATCGCCAGCAACACCAAGCTCGTGATCACACCGGCGCGCGCACCTGCGAACCGCATCGCAATGCCCGCGGCAGCGAGCGCCGTCAACACGCCCATCAACGCAAACGGTAGTCGCCGACCGCCATCGCTATCGTCGAGGTCGCGGCCCCATTGCGCGGCACGGGTGGCCAACGTCCGGGCCGCCGCCTCCGGTGGCGCTGCGGTGGTACACGCGGGTTCTTCTTCGGGGGGCAACCCGCGCTCTGCGCGCTGCTTGGCCCGTTCGAGCTTGGCCGCGGCGATCCGCTCGGCTTCCTGTTGTTTCGCCTGTTCGCGCTGCGCCTCGATGTCAGGCGGAGGCGCGGCGGTATCGGCGAACTTGCGCTCGGCGGGCTCCCACAAGCCTGGGCGGTCGAGTCCCGACACCAAGATCAGCCCAGCGAGCACGAGCACCGCGCCGAGGGCGATCGGCCAGCGGCCGAGCAGCTGGGAGAACCGGCGGAGGATGTGCACCGAGGGGTGACCTTACTATGGGCACCTTCGTCCGAGCCGACTTGCGTCGTCCGAAAAGCCCAGCGACAGTGGACCTGTGGCGGGAGAGCAGACCGCGCGAGCCCACCAACTGGCACGGCAGCACCAGGATCTGCCGGTCCGGCGGTACCGCAGTCTGCTCGGGCACTGGATCGCACGGTGGTTCCGGCCGCCTCGCCCAGCGCAGCTGGAGCCGGTCCCGCTGGTCCGCGGCGGTGACGTGGTGCTGTCGTTCGGCGGTCACGCGACGCTGATCGCGCGCTACCACGATCTCGCGATCGCGTTCGATCCGATGCTCGGGCGCTGGATCCGCGGAGTCCGTCGCGCCGTCGAGCCTGGCTTGGCGCCCGGCGATTTCAGCGATGTCGGGCTGATCCTGCTGTCGCATGGTCATGCCGATCACCTGCATCTGCCGACGCTACGCCGGTTGCCGCGGTCGGCGACCGTGGTGGTGCCCGGTGGCTTGGCCGCCGCGGTGTCGGGCCTGGGTTTTTCGCGAGTGATCGAGTTGCAACCGGGGGCCGATCTCGAGTGGCGCGGCACTCAGGTGACCGCAGCGGCGACGTCCCACGGCGTCGGCCCGCGCGCGTTGGCGTATGTCGTGCGCGGGCGAGGGCCGAGCCTCTATCTGTGTGGGGACAGCGGGTACTTCTCCGGGTTCGCCGATATCGGCGAACGATTTGCGCCCGACATCGCGGTGCTGCCGATCGGCGGCTTCATGCCAGCATCGTTTCGAGCCCGGCACATGTCGCCGCTCGACGCGCTCTATGCATTCGAAGATCTGCGGTCGCGGCTGTTGGTGCCGATCCATCACGGCGCGTTTCCACTGTCGTACGAGCAGCTAGACGAGCCGGCGCGCTGGTTACTCGAGCTCGCCAAGGACCGCGGAGTTCGCGACCACGTCCACGTCATGGCAGCGGGTCAGAGCGAACGGTTCGCGTCGCCGCGTGCGACGAGCGAGCCCGCGGTCATCGTGGACACCCCGTCGTAACCAACCGCGACCGTGTTAAACCCGCACAGCATGAGTCCGCCGGACGTGACGATCGTGATCCCGGTCTACAACGAGGAAGGGATCCTTCGCGAAGCAGTGACCGAGCTGCTCGAGGGGCTGGACACCGTGCGCGCGGCGCTCGATGCGCCGGAGCTAACCTTCGAGCTGATCCTCGCTGAGAACGGCTCGACCGATCGCACCGCCGAGCTCGCGGCACACCTAGCCGACGAGATCCCCGAGGTTCGCGCGCTATCACTCGGCGAGCCGAACTACGGCAAGGCGCTGCGCGCTGGGATCATGGAAGCGCGCGGGGTGTGGGTGATCTGCGAAGAGATCGATCTATGCGACATCGACTTTCATCGCCGTGCCCTCGAGCATCTGCGCCATGGCGACTGCGACATGGTGGTCGGCAGCAAGGCGATGAAGGGCTCGAGCGATCAGCGCCCGATGTTCCGGCGCGCAGCGACCCGTGTGATCAACGGCATGCTGCGCGTGGCGCTCGACTTTCGCGGAACCGATACCCACGGTCTGAAGGCGTTCGATCGGCAGAGCTTGCTGCCGATCGTCGACGAGTGTGTCATCGATCGCGATCTGTTCGCGAGCGAGCTGGTGATCCGCGCCGGGCGGTCGGGGATCCGGGTGCTCGAGATCCCGATCCGGCTGCACGAGAAACGGCGACCCGCGATCAATCTAATGAAGCGGGTGCCCAACGTGCTGCGCGGGATGGCGAAGCTGACCTACGTGATTCGATTCGGCGGCAAGCCGTGACGCCGCCCTGCGCGGTCTCGATCGATCTCGACGGTATCGCTTGTTACTACCGGATCCATGGCCTCGGTCCGCATCCGGCGGAGCTCGAGCACGTGATCCTCGAACGCGCGTTGCCTCGCGCGGCCGCGCTGTTCGCGCGCCGCGGGATCCATGTGACGTGGTTTGTCGTCGGGCGAGATGTCGACGGTGACGCACAGCTGGTCGATCGTGGCGCGCGCGTGGCCAACGCGGACCGTTTGCGCGCGCTGGCGGCGGCCGGTGACGAGCTCGGCAACCACTCCTATTCGCATCCATATGATCTGGCGCGATATGCCCCCGACGCGATCGACGACGAGATCACGAGCTGCGATCGCGTGCTACGCGCGATCACCGGCGGTGGCATCCGCGGGTTTCGCGCGCCTGGTTATGACCTGTCGCCGGCGATGCTCGATGTGCTCGCGCGACTTGGCTATCGCTACGACTCGTCGATGTTTCCCGCTCCTGGGTACTATGCCGCGAAAGCGGTGGTGCTCGCCGCACTGGCGCTGAGGCGGCGTCCGAGTGGCGCGGTGATGACCAATCCGCGGGCACTGGTCGCCCCGGCCGATCCATATCGACCGGCGATGACCGCGCCGTGGCGCAGAGGCCAAGCGCCGGTCGTCGAGCTGCCGGTGGCGGTGACGCCGTGGACACGCGTACCGGCGATCGGAACGTCGTTGATCGTCGCGCCCGAGCTGGTGCGCAAGCGGATCGTTGCGGCGATGGCGCGTCGTACGATGTTCAACTTCGAGCTCCACGGGATCGACTTTGCAGACGCGGCGCAGGACGCGCTTCCGAGCGCATTGGTCGCGCGCCAGCCGGATCTTCGCGTGACGATCGACGACAAGCTCGGGCGGCTCGAGACCATCCTCGACGAGCTGCAACGCGGCTGGCGGATCACGACGCTCGGTGAGATCGCGACCGAGGTCCAGCGAGAGCACTAGGCCGCAGTGCGCGCCACGCTAGCGGAGCTCAGCAGACGCTAGCGGCGGCGGCTGACCGCGTTGCGCGCGAGCTCGTCGACGCGCTCGTTGAGCGGAATGCCTGCATGACCGGCGACCTTTTGAAATCGCAGCCGCGGAAACTTGGCGCACAGCTCGCGCAGCTTGAGCACCAGCTCGACGTTCTTCTTCGCCTTCCAGTTCTGGGTCAATAGGCCGATCGAGTACTGAGAGTCCGAGTACACGATCACCGGGCGCGTGCGCTGATCGGGGGCGACCTCTTCGAGACCGCGCAGGATCGCCGTGAGCTCGGCTATATTGTTGGTGCCCTCGCCGAGGTACTCGGAGAGCTCGCGATGTTTACCGCGGTCGATGATGACGACACCGAGACCCGCGGGTCCGGGGTTGCCGGTACACGCGCCGTCGGTCCACACGTGGATCGCATCCGCGATGTCGACGTTCGTCGAGCTCGCGCGATTCGCGGGACCCGATCCTTGGGCGCGATCCGAACGCTCGGGTGCGCGCTCGCCAACGTCGACGTCGACGGTGTCACCTGATCGCGGGGTGAGGTTGCGCGCGCCTGCGCGGTAAACCTTGGCACCCGGTGCAGGCTTGTAGACAACTTCGACGCGACCGTCGGCGTCCTTCACGAGCGCCCCGCTCGCATCCACCTTCGCCCAGACGTCTGCGTCTCGAAGGCGATGCGGCATCCACGGCATGGCGCGCACCCTATCACCGGCGGATGACGCTCGCGGATCGTCAACGCACGCTGACACTCGTCACGGCGTCGACCGGTCGTGGTGCGCGTGTTATAAGCCCAGGCGTCCATCGTGGACATTTATTCGGGGAGACACTCATGGTCCGCATTCGTCATCGTTGGCTCGTGACCTCGCTTGCGCTCGGCGCACTGGGACTTGGCATTTCATCGTGCAAGAAGGACGAGAAGAAGGCCGATCCCACCGCACCTGGCGGCGCTCCAGCAGGTGACACGGCGGGCGGCGGCGCGACGGCGGAGAAGCCCGCGGGCGCACCGGGCATCGGAGCCGGCGATGCGATCGCGATGTTGCCGAGCACGTCGGAATTCGTGATGGGTGTCAACATCGCGCAGCTCGCGCAGACCCCGCTGTGGAAGAAGTTCGTCGAGCCGAGCATCGCAAAGAGCCGCGCCGAGATGGCCCAGAAGATGGGTGACTTCAAGGCCAAGTGCGGGTTCGACCCGATGGACATGGCGACCGCAGGCAGCATCGTCGTCGGTGTTCGCAACATGGATTCCGATGCGGTCGCGGTCGTGGTCGTCAAGGGCGCACCGGACAAGACCAAGGCGATCGACTGCGTCGGCAAGATGAAGGACGAGATCGCAAAGAACGGTGGCGAGGTGTCGGTCGACGGCGATGTCGTGACGCTGAAGAATCCCAAGGAGAACGTGACCATCGTCGCGAAGTACGCAGCGCCCACGACGGTGGTGGCCACGATCGGCAAGACCGCGAGCAAGGCCGATCTCGACGCCGCGCTGGCCGGCACGAGCTCGCTGACGACGTCGAAGAGCTTCATGTCGTATTACAGCAAGCTCGACACCTCGCACTCGCTGTGGGGCGTGGTGAACGGCAAGGCGAAGGCGTTCGACATGATGGGCGCGATGATGGGCGCGAAGGCCGAGATCATCTATGGATCGATCAACGTGACCGACGGCGTCGTGTTCGACGTACGGATGAAGTTCGCCTCGGACGCCGAGGCCGCGCAGGTGGCCAAGGCGGCGAATGCTTCCGCCAGCATGGCCAAGGGCATGGTGCAGGAGATGAAAATTGCGTCCGAGGGCCCCGAGGTGAAGACGGTTGTTCGCCTCACGCCGCAGAACCTCGAGACGATGGGCAAGCAGTTCGGTGGGATGATGATGGGTGGCCACGGAGGCGGCATGTGACCGCGCGAGCGCTTCACTGCGCTCTGTGGCTCGGGCTCGCGCTGATCGCGGCGGGCTGTAAAGAGAAGTCGAAGACGCCGCCGCCACCGCCGCCGGAGATCACCGGCCTGGCGGCAGTCCCCGCGAGTGCACTCGCGGTGATCGGCGCCGATGTCGCGAAGCTCGGTGAATCGGAGATCGCCGAACGCGCGATCACGGATCTCCTCGTCCGCGAACGCGGACTGTCGGAGAAGTGGCAACATCTCCAGAGCGTCTGCAAGCTCGACCTGCTCCACAAGATCGACCATGTGATGCTCGCGGTCGGTCCGCCGCCGCCGGATGCACCACACGGAACCGGACCGGCGCTGCTGGTTGCAATTGGAAAGCTGGTCGAGACCGATCTGGCGGCGTGTGTCCGGACGCTGGTCGGCAACGGCGGCGGGACGCTCACCGCGACCGCATCCAACGGCCGTACGGTCTACGTCGCCAAGGATGGCAACCGAGCGCTGTACTTCGCGTTCAGTCGCGCGGACACGCTCGTGCTCGCCAATCAGGAGGCCTATCTGATCGAAGCGATCTCCGGTGGCAAGAAGGCACCCGATAGCGAGGCGCTGAAGGAGCTGTTGGCGATGGTCGACCAGCGGTCACCGCTGTGGTTCGCGGGGCGGTTGCCACCGCGGGTCAGTGGCGGTCTGATCGCCGTGGTGCCGGGCTTGAAGGCGGGGCCGAGCTCGGTGGTCGGTACCGTCGACCTGACGCGAGGAGCCAAGGTCGAGCTCGGCGCGGTGATGTCCACCGAGCCGGACGCTAAGACACTTGAATCATTTACGAACGATCAGATGAAGCTGGTCGGCGGGTTTGCTCAGTTCCGGTCGTTGGGTCCATTGGTCAACAAGATCAAGGTCGCGGCGAACGACAAGGTCGTTCGGTTCGGAGTGGAGCTAACCACCGAAGAAGTCAATCAACTGTTATCAGTGCTTGACGCCGGACCGCAGCCCAAGCAAGGTTCGCCGCCCGCGCAAGGTTCGGGAACACCACCCGGCCCGCACTAGCGATTCAGGAACACGCCATGGCGACCAAGAAGACCACGAAGTCCACCACGAAGTCCGCACCCAAGGCCAAGGCGCCGAAGGCGAAGGCAGCGACCAAGACGGCCAAGGCGCCGAAGGGCGAGAAGGCCGCCGCCAGCACCGCTCCGCGTCACCCGAAGGCTCGGTTGACCGCGGCGCACGGCAGCAAGAAAGACCTCGCCAAGTCGCTCGCCTCGGTGATCGCGCGCGGTGATCAGAACGCCGGAGACCTCGAGAGCCAGCTCGCGACGGCCTCGAACCAGCAGCTGCTGCGGTTGTCGCGCGTCGTCGATACGATGAAGAAGAAGTGGGGCAGCCGCGACAAGCTGATCGCGGCGATCGGTACCGCGCAGAACAAGAGCAAGGACAAGGATTACCTCGCCAAGCTCGAGACCTACTCGCTGCCGCAGCTGGTCGACCTCGCGACCGCAGCGCAGCGCAGCGCGAACGCCTAGTTCTCGCCGCACCAGACTCGCGTTACGATCCTCGACGATGTCGGGGCGCGTCGTAGCGATCGTGGTGACCGCCCTGGCTGCGCTCGTAGCCGAGGCCGATGCCGATCCCGTGCCGCGGCCGCCGCGGGTGGCGAATGCGAAAACGCTCGTGCGAGCCTCCGCTGTGTGGCGCTGGCAGTCGATCGTGATGCCGAAGGCATCTGACGGCACACCGGCCGCAGAGCAGGGCCCAGCTGGCTGGCCGTTTGCGATCGACGGAGGAAGCTCGGCGATCGCCGGAGCGAAGGATTCGACGCGGGTCGCGTCGGCATTCGGAATCACTTCGTTCACGCTGATGCTCGCCGATCAAGGTCTTCAGATCCTCGAGCTTCGCGTGCGCTATCGCGATGGCATCGCGGTGTGGCTCAACGGTACCGAGGTCGTGCGGCGGGCATTGCGGCCGGGCATCGCAGCGACTGCTCCGGCGCGACGCCCGCATGGTCCCGAGTGGGAAACGTTCTACATCCCGGTCGCACCGGGACTCTTGCGGCTCGGCCACAACGTGCTCGCGATCGAGGTCCATCCCTCGGGTCGCCGCGACGCGCCGATGGCCGCGGCGGATCTGGTCGGGCGGCGCGACCTCGGGATCACGAGGGGACCGATCCTCTCGGACCGCACCGCTACGTCGGCGGAGATCACGGTGCTGACCGATCCGGCGGTCGAGGCGCGCATCGAATGGAGCAGTGGGTCGCTTGCGCAGACCGCGATCAGCCCACCGAATGACCGCCATCAGTTCGTGCTGGAAAATTTGCCGGCGCGCGGACGCATCACGTACCGCGTCACTGCGGGCGCGACCAAGACCGCACGCCACGCGGTGCATCCACCACCACAACCGGGTGAGGTCGTGCGGATCGGAGTCTACGGCGATGTGCGCGGTGGTCACGCAACACATCGACGAATCGTCGAAGCGATGCTCGACGAGCCGCTCGACGTGGTCGCGGTGACCGGCGACATGGTGCTGCGCGGTTCGGACCGTGCTGACTGGCAGCGGTTCTTCACGATCACCTCGCCGCTGCTCGCGCGCGTCCGGTATTTGCCCGCGATCGGAAATCACGACCTTGGCGACGACGACCGCGCGTTCGAGCTGCCGCCGGGGCCGCCCGATCGCCCCGACGGAATGTTCTGGTACAGCTACGATGTCGCCGACGTTCACCTCGTGTTCCTCGACTCCAATGCGTACGCGTCCCCGGCACAAGCGACCTGGCTCGACCGCGATCTCGCAGCCGCGCGTCAGCGCAACGTCCGCGCGATCATCGCGTTCACTCACGATGGTCCGTATTCGCGCGGCTATCACCGCGGCAACGAGCTCGCGCGTACCCGGTTCGCGCCGATCCTGGTTCGCCATCGCGTCGTCCTCGTGCTGTCGGGTCACGACCATCTGTATCAACGCGGCTCGATCGGTGGGCTGGCCTACGTCGTCACCGGCGGTGGTGGGGCGCCGCTGTATTCGATCAGCTGCGGCGTCGCAGGCCGGTCGCGGTGTGCCGTCGAGGACGGCATGCAGGCGCTTGCGAAGGAGCATCACTACGTGATCCTTACGATCGGCAAGCGCTCGCTCGAGATGTGTCCGCGTCGAGTGGACCGCCAGTTGCTCGAGCCGTGCCAGCGCTACGCGCTGTGAGGCGGAGGACCACGCACGACACGCCGGTCGGGTCGTGGTACTCCAGCGACCATGAAGCTCTGTAGCATCCTGATCTGCGCGGTCATCGCCGGTGCTTGCTCGAAGCAGGCTGCACCTCAGAATCCGGCTTCCGACACCGGAGCCGACGCCAAGGCGAGCGCCGATCCGCTCGCGTACCTCCCGGCGGACTCAGAGATCGTCGTGGGGGGTGATCTCGATCATTGGCGCGCCAGCGAGCTCGGCCGCTCGCTACAGGCCAAGCTGCTCGGGCGGTTGCAGGGCCAGGTCGACGCGTTCAAGCAGGCCTGTAAGATCGATCCGCTCAACGAGGTCCACACGTTCACGGAAGCGATGAAGGGCGCGACCGGTGACAAGGGCTCGATGGTGGCTGTGGTCCGCGGCGAGAACCTCGACCGCGAGCTGGGCTGCGCCGATGCACTGCAGACACATCACGGA
>JBFXAI010000009.1:0-226219 GCA_050184455.1 Kofleriaceae bacterium
GCCCTGATCGGCCGCGGCGCGATGGCGGACGTCTATCGTGCGCTCGATCAGCAAACCTCGGCGTACGTGGCGCTGAAGGTGCTGCGGGCGACCCTGCTGGCGGACCAGTCGATCAAGCAGCGATTCGCGCGCGAGGCAGAGGTCCAAGCACGGCTTCGCCACCGCAACGTCGCGGCGCTGCTCGCCACCGGGGTCACCGATCGCAACGAGCCATACCTCGTCGTCGAGCTGCTCCGTGGCAAGTCGCTGCGCGGGACGATCAAGGCCGAGGGCCGCGTCATCGCGCGTCGCGCGGCGAGTTACACCTGGCAAGCGCTACAGGGTCTCGCGGCGGTGCACACCCAGGGCATCCTGCATCGCGATCTCAAGCCCGCGAACATCATGCTGGAGCCCTCGCCCGGGCCGGTCGAACGCGTGGTGCTGATCGACTTCGGGTTCGCGACATTCGAAGGCGGCGCCAAGCTCACCCAGCAAGGGACCGTCGTTGGCAGCCTCACGTACATCGCGCCCGAGCGATTGCGCGGCGAGCCGATCGATCATCGCAGCGATCTTTATTCGATGGGCGTCGTGCTGTACGAGCTGCTCGTCGGCCAACCTCCATTTCACTCCGACGACGACTATCAGCTGATCGACCTCCAGCTCAACGCGCCGCCGCCGCCGCTCGGCGCCGACTTGCCCGTCTCGCTCGGCGAGGTAATCGCGCGATCGCTCGCCAAGCACCAGCGCGATCGCTATCCCGACGCGGCCACGATGGCCGCTGCGATCGAGAGCGCCGCGAAAGATATCGGGTAGCGCGGCGATCGGGCTCGCTTCGACTTGGCGAGAGCTCGTACTGGATGATGGACGGCCGGCACGCCCTATGACCCCAGTCCTCCGCTCTTCTCTTGTCTCCTCTTCCCGATTTCCAAAGAAATCGTCCGACGGAGACCCCTCACGAGCGTTAGCGCGGTGGAGCGTGTGGGCAGGTCCGCACGATCTCCACATCGCGCGTTCGCGGAGCCGTCCATCACGATCCACCGCGAGGCCACGCGATCTGCACAACCTCTTGCAAAGCGCTCCGCTAGCGATGCCTCACCGCGCTCACTGCTCCCGCGCGACCTGCGTCCGCTCGCTCCTTGCAGCGCGGATCGTGGTTAGCGCGCGTCAGGGCTGCGCGGCGAAACCACGGCAGCTTCACATCGCCACGATTAGCGGCGATGACCGCATCGTGCAGATACGCGGCCGGGTTGAAGTGGTGCAGCTTGCACGTCTCGAGGATTGTGTAGAGCCGCGACGCGACTTCGGTGCCGCGACGAGACTTCGATCCGTAGTGGTTGTTGTGGCCGACGACGGGGCCACGTATTCGAGTCGCCGGCCGGGACTGCCAGGAGCGCGCGAAGTCACGCGCGTCTTACTCGCGTTTCGCTCAACCGAGCAGGCTTTGCACGCCAGTTCCAGACCGCTCAGCGTTCGACTCCGCGCCGGGACCCTCGCGGTGGGGATCAGCGGCCCTCGCAAAACCCAGCGCCTCCCGCGACGTCCGCCGCCAGACCGCGTAGCCTCATCGCCGTGAAGCTCAACCTCGTGCACGGCACGATCGTCGGTGTGATGGTGGTTATGGCGGCCTGTGGTGGTGGCGCGTCGAGCCAGCCGGCTCCGGCGCAACCCGCGCCGGCCGAATCAGCGCCAGCGCTCGCGCCCGCCGCGGACCCGACGCCCACTCCCATCACCACCATCGACGGCGTGATCGCCAAGATGCGCGACTACGCCAACCAGGTCTGCGCGTGCAGCGACGAGGCGTGCTTCAACACCGTCCAACAAGACCTCAAGCAATGGTCCGATGAAATCGCAGGCAATGCCGAGCTGCGCTCCTCCCACCCCACCGAGCAACAGCAAGCCGAGCTCAACACGATTGCCAAGCAGCTCGGTGACTGCGCCGCGAAGCTCCTCAGCAAGCCCAGCACGCCCTGACGATCGTGATCGCTATTGGATCACGATCTGCTTGAGATCCAAGCCGCCAGCAAACATGTACGAGACCGCTGGACCGTAGCCATAGACCTCGACGCCGCAGCCCGCCGGGCACTGAATCTTGTGCTGGCCCGCCGCCACCATCGTGCGATTCGCACGGTAGCTGCCGTTGGCGAACGGCGTCATCGTGACCGCTGCACCGTCGACGAGCACCGCGCCTTGCGGCGGCGCCGAGATCGACAGGAAGTTCTTTGCGTACGAGTTCGGCACCAGCACGGTGTATTCGGTGCGGTACTGCTCGGTGGGAACCGCGATCGAGAGATCCGGATCGCCCTCGCCGAGGATCTCTCCGAACAGGATGTCCTGCCAGATCGCCGACTGTAGGTAGTGTCCCACGAGGACCGGCTCGCTCGCAGCGATCGACGTATCTACGGCGATCTTCACCTCGCAGAACTGCCCGGCATCGAGCATTCCGCACGAGCCCGCCAACGGCGCCGGAATGAACTGGAGCGTCGTATTCGGCTTCTGCGCCATGATCCGCAGAAAGTCCGGTTCGTTCGTGCCGCGCGGTTGGCTGCGCGTGATCGCGAAGGTCTTGCCCCACGTCGATGTCGGGAACAGCATCTCCTCGACGTGATCGGCGCAGCACGGACCGTCGGTGTGGACCATGTCCGGTGGATTCTCCTCGCCGACTCCCAGCGCCTCGTGGCCGCCGAACACACCAAACGGCACGTTGCTGTTGACCGCGCGGATCTTGGTACCCGTGAGGTCCCCACCGACGGCGGCTTGCAGCGTGAGCACATCGTGTCGATTCAACGTGAACGATGCCGGCGCGTTCGCGGCAAGCGCCGGCTGTCCTGCGCCCGCCACCACCGCCGCGCTCGGCGTCACTTCGATCATCGTGTTGTCCTGCGAGGCCACGATAGAGACGTAGCCGTAGAACGGATGGGTCTGGGGCCGACGATCGAGCGTTGGATAGCTCATCACATAGTATTGCGTGTCGAACGCAGCTGCCGGGATCAGCAGCGACGCATCGTTCGAAAACACGTTGACGTTGTCCAGCGGATTGAACTGATACGCGACGATCGGCAGCGTCGAGGTGACCTTGTACGCCTTCTTCGCCTTGCCGGTGCCGTCGATCGATTGATCAGGCACGCTCGACATCTGCGGTAATAGCGCTTGGACCTGCCCTGCCGCCACGGTCCGCACGAACGTCTCGCCGTTCGGCCCGGTGACCGTGACGTCCACCGAACGCGCCTGCGGATTCGACACCACGATCGCGAACGGCGACTTCTGCGCGTCGAGGATGCACACCGCCGTGCTCTGGCAGGTGAAGCCATTCGGACACGTGCCATTGGGCGGGTCGCACTCGCCTGCGACCGTTCCCGCCATCGGATTGCTGCACACGTTCATCGTGACGTTCTTGGCGCCCATCGTCAGCGCGCAGTCGAACGACCCCTGCGTCGCGATCACCTCGACCGCATTGTCGAGATCGACCGCCCAATATTCGCAGCCCACGTAGCTCCGATTCGTCGCGGCGGTCATGCACGCGTCGACGCACGCGCCGTTGTCGCAGATCTCCGAGCCGGTGCACGCCGTTGTCTGGCCACCGATCATCCCGTTCGCGTCGCAGCTGTGAACGTTGCCGTCCCTGCAGACCGGAGTTCCCGGCGAACATTCCGCACATCCGATCGTTTCGCTGCACACCCCCGTGCACTCTTCGACCGTGGCCCACTGTCCATTCGCACATACCTCGTAGGTAGTGAGGTTGCAGCGGTGAACTCCCTCGTTGCAGTCCGGCATCGACGCGTCGACATCGTCGTCGTCGTCACTGCCTCCGTTGCGGTTGCCGGGTCCGCAGCCCATCGCGACGGCAACCAACGTGACCAACAGCCAGCGCATAAGGTCTCCTTGGGCGCGCACGCTAACACGACCCACTCGGTTGTCAGCGACAGAGTTTGAGACCGACAGAGTTTTGAGGCCGACAGAGTTTTGAGGCGGGTGCTCGGATCGCCCATCGCTGCGTGCCTGCCGGCTGGACGCCCGAACTGAAGGAGCGCCACGTTGCGCGCCGCGCTCGTTCCGGGCAACAACAGCGACGGTGCGCCCCTGGCTCGATCGCTACTTGTACCGCCACCCGTTCGAGGGTCGGAGCGCGCGCCGGTACCGGCTGGCGGAACGACCCGCGTTCGAGGCGTTGGACGACCGTTTGCTCGACGGGCTCGAGCTCGCAACCGCGCGAACCCTGCTCGACCTCGGGTGCGGGCCCGGCACGTTCGCGGCCCGAGCTCGGGCGCGATTTCCTCATCTGCTGATCGCCGAGCTCGAACCGAGTCAAACCCTCGCCCGGCCCGGCATGATTCGCGCTCGTGGCGAGCAGCTGCCACTCGCGTCGCGCTCGATCGACGTCGCGATCTGTCTGTCGTCGATCCGCCACGTGCGCGACCGCATGGCTACGCTCCGCGAGCTTCGCCGTGTGGTCTGTGGAACCCTCGTGATCGTGGAGCTCGATCCCCAGGCCGACCCGCCTCGCATCGCGGCGCATGCCGAGCGGCTCGGATCGGCCTGGTTGCGTTACGCGTTCGGCCCTCTGGTGGTCCGGACCGCACCCGCCGCGGAGGTCATTCTCGGGCTCGCGAGCGCGGCCGGATTCACGTTGCGCGCGCAGCGTCGCGACGCGATCCAGCCCGTCTACATCATGGAGCTCGCGTGAAGGACTGGGTGCGCCGCGCTTCGGAGCTTCATCACGAGCTCGGGGCGATCGCCGAGCTCGACGCGCGGTGGTGGCTGATCGCTGGCGGTGTCGCGGCGGCGGAGCCCTGGCCCCCGCGCGCGAGCTACGTATGGTCTGATGCCGAGCCCGGCGCGGATACGTTCATCGGTCATCACGTCCCCGCGCCGATCGACCCGATCTGCGATGCGATTGCCGCGGCACATGCCGCACGTGCTGCCATACGCGAGCTCGATGGCGCCCTGCCCGATCAGCCACTCGCCGTGACGGTCCGCCGATCCGGCGAGGCCACCCTCGTACCTAGCGCGCTCGATACCGCCGCGTTCGCGATCGGATCTCACCGCCTGATCGCCAAGCTCGCGGACGACGTCGCCGACGAGGCGGTCCTCGCTCGCGAGCTTGCGACGTTGTGCGCAGGTGCCAACCCACCGGCGACCACCAAGGGTCACCCGTTCGTGACGATCTCGATCGGCGACGAACCCCTCGAGACCGCACGACACGGTCACCGCCGCGGATGGATCGACGATGCCGGTCCGTGGCTCGGCGTCTCGCGCGCCGGCGGAATGGCGATCGTGTCGACCTGCCACATCGTCGTCGACGGATACGGCCATAGCTCGCTTGCGGCGATGATCGCCGACCACCGTGCCCGATTGATCGAACGTGCGCCCCGCGGTTCGATCGCTCACGCGCCGCCCCTCGACCGCGTCGCTGGTGCCGTTCCGCTCGGCATCGCGTGGCGCGAGCTGACAGCGCCCGGGCCCCGCGCGCTGCCGCTAAGCTATGCGCTCGGCCAAGCGCTGCATCGTGCCGCGGGCAACCCCGGTGCCCGGTTTTCACCGACGATCCAAGTTCCCGTGGCTCCCGGAGCTGGCGATGATCCTGATCGCCGGCGCCGGCGCGTTGTCCCTGCGGTCGTGAGTGTTCGGTTCGATCACGGTCACGCCGAGCCCTACGAGGTCTTCGAAGCGCGCAGCCGCGACGCGCTCGCGCGCGAAGCTGCGGGGACCGGCTTATGCGCACGCCTGATGACCGCGGCACGCGCAGCGCCGTTGTCGCTGTCGTACAAGCGCAAAGGATTCTCGGCAGCCAGGCCGCGCTGGCTCGACTCCGTCGCCGAGGTCATCGGTGGGCGTGCGTGCGTTTCGCGCATGCGGCTCGATCGCGCCGTTCCTCCGTCGTGTGCCGTGTCATCCCCCGCGCGCCTCGCATCATCCTCTGATCGGCTCGGAGGCTGTGTGATCACGGTGATCGACGACGGCACCCGGGCGGCGATCACCGTGTGCGGCTCGGGCCTCGCCGGGACGCCGCTGGCTGCGCGCGCGTTGCTCGACCAGCTACTCGAATCGTAGTCGCACGTTCACAGCTTCGGTCGCTTCGGCACGCTCGGCAACGCCGGGGTCGCCGCTTCGGCCGTGGTGATCCCCGGTGCCGGCGTCCACTTCGGTCGCGCGAACCGCGGCATCCGCGGAATCGCATCACCGACTTCGATCACGATCTCGACGTCGTCATGATCGGTCTCGCCGCTCGCGACCGTCGCCGGCGAATCGGCGTGAATGACCGCGACCGGATCCTCTTGATCGAAGTCGCGGGTGGTCATCGCGATCGGGCCCGATCCACCGATCAATGCGGCGATCGCGGCGAGCGCTTCGCCCGCAGTCGGACGATGCTCGGGATCCGCCGCGAGCAAGCTCGTCATGAGTCCTCCCAGCGACGGTGGCACTCCCGGGATGTAACCCACCGGGATCGGCGGAAACCTCCCCGTGAACGCGCGATACGCGATCACGCCGAGCGCATAGACGTCCAGCCGACCATCGATCACCGCCATCGTGGATGCTTCCGGTGCAGCGTAGTCCGCGAGCTCGCACCGACTCGTCTCATCCACGACGTCGACCCACTCGCCGATCGCGATCGGGAATCGGCCATCGCTGCCCAGCGTCACGCTCTCCAATCGCAGCCGACCGTGGATGACGTCGCGGTCGTGTGCGTACGCGAGCACCATCGCCACATCGTGGATCAACGATGCTAGCTCGTCGACACGCAGCAATCGGCTCGTGAGCGCCGAGGTCAGTGCGGTGCCATCGCGATGTTCCGTGGCGATCCACGCGCGTTGATCCGGCAACAGGCCATGGGCAACGACACGGACGATCCCGGGATGATCGAGCGCGCCCAGCTTTCGAGACGCCGAGTTGATCACCGAGGTCTGGGCCAGGTCCTTGTGCGGCGCGACCCTGATCACCACGCGCTGGTCGCCATCGATGTGGATGGCTCGAAATGAGTCACCCCCCAACGGCGTGACGACCCGGTATTCGCCGATCACGTCACCGGTGACGAGGGCTGGGGGCGCCATTCCGTTTGCGAAATGCACGACCTATACCGTGTCGCCAATCATGCAACGCATGAGAACCACAGGGCAGAACCTCACGGCAAGTGCTCCGCGCTGCTTCTCACCGACTCACAGGTGGTCAGCGCCCTCGCCACTCCCTCCAGCCGATCAGCCCTCTTCGTCACTTCGTGGCATCCGTCGCTCGATCCGGTTCGTGCGGTCTTGGTCGTGCGCTGGATCAAATCGGAGCGGCGGGGTCCACTTCGGCTGACGGATCCGGATGCTCGCTCCGTGTGGGCCGTCGACCGAACCGAGTCGGTCCGTCAGCACGAGCAACTCCTCGTGGATCTCCGCGCTGGTCGGCCGGTGCTTCGGATCATACGACAACATGCGATCGACCAGCGAGGTCAGCTCCGGAGGTGCATCGGGGCACTGCTGCTCGAGCAACGCGTGCGATCGCTCGTGCTCGCTGGTGGCGATCTGCACGCGCGACGGAAGCTGGCCGGTGAGGAGCTCGTAGCCGATCACGCCCAGCGAAAACACATCTGCGCGATCGTCGATCGCCTCCCCCGCCGCGAGCTCGGGTGCGCTGTAGTGCCAGGTCATCGTGGTCGGAACGTGAGGGATCGGCGAGGCATCGTGCGCGCGAACGTCGCTCCAATCGGCGATGCACAGCGGAAACCCCCGAGACAAACCCGTCAACACGATCCGATCGGGGAACAACCCGCCGTGCACGACGCCTCGGCTATGCGCGTGATCCAGCACCTCGGCGATATCGCGAAGCAACGCGATCGCATCGATCCGATCCATCGCGCCCGGCTCGAGCAGGCTCGTCGTGGCGGTGCCTTCGATCAGCTCGTGCGCCAACCACGCCCGGCGATCCGGCAATAGCCCAGCCTCGTAGATCCGCACCACACCCGGGTGATGCAGCAGCTCCAACATGCATGCCTCGCGCAACACCTGCACCGGCGCGGCGACCGGATCGAACACCGGCTCGAACATCACCTTGATCACCGCGCGGCGCGGCAATACGCGATGGATCGCTTGATAGACAGCGTAGGCCGACGTCGTCGTCAGCTGCTTCTCGATCCGATACTCACCGATCCGATCGGGGGAGATCCTGCGGGTCTTCCCACGAGTCATCTGCCGCCTCCGCGCTGTATCACTCCGGATCATCGCCGAGACCCGCGGTGTAACGCCAGTAGTTGAGCCTACAACTTCGAGGCCCACGTGCGGTCAGATCCCTCGGCCGCAGCTGCCAGCGGGCCATGCCTCGGCTCGATCAGCGTACCGAATTCTTACGCGCCGCGAGCATCTCGATCAGATCCATCTTGGTGAGGATCCCGATCACCGAGCGCTGATCGTCGACCACGATCGCGACTTCGCCCTTCTCGAAGATCCGGGGCAGCTCGCTCGAGCTGGCGTGCATCGCGACGGTGGAGACCTTGCGCTCCATGACCTCGGCGGCGACCGTGTCTTTGGACACCCGGCCCGACACCATGTGGTGCAGCAAATCGCTCTCGGTGAGGATGCCCACCAACTTGCCGTCGTCGAGGATCGGCAGCTGCGAGATCCCGTGCTCCGACAGCAGCTCGGTGGCGCGGCTGATCTTGTCGTTGAGGTCGAGCGAGATCACGGTGCGCCGGCCGAGCGCACGCATCACATCGGCAACGGTACCGACTTCCCAGTCGCCCTTCACGAACCCCTGCTGGCGCATCCAGCGGTCGTCGACGAACTTGGTCAGGTAGTTGCGGATCGAGTCCGGCAGGATCACGACCACCCGCTTGTTCTTGCCCAGGTCGCGGCAGACCTGCATCGCCGCCCATACTGCCGAGCCCGACGAACCACCGACCAGCAAACCCTCTTGCCGGATCAGCTGGCGCGCGACCAAGAACGAGTCCCGGTCGTTGGACTTGATCCAGCGATCGACCAGCCGGCGATCCAGCACGTCCGGGATGAAATCGTAGCCGATACCCTCGACCTTGTAGCTCTTGATCTCACCTGGACCCGCGAGGATCGAGCCCTCGGGATCCACGCCGACCACCTGACAGCCCGGCACGTCGCGTTTGATCGCACGAGCGACGCCGGTGATCGTTCCGCCGGTGCCGGCCGTCATCACGATCGCGTCGAGCTTGCCCCCGCACTGCTCGATGATCTCCCGGCCGGTCGCTTCTTCGTGGGCAAGTGGGTTCGAGACATTCGCGTATTGATCGAGGATGTGCGAGTTGGGAATGATCTCGTGCAGCCGCTTGGCGACGCCGATGTGGCTCTCGGGAGAGTCCCATGCCGCCTCGGTTGGAGTTCGGATGATCTCCGCGCCCAACGCCTCGAGCACGACCTGCTTCTCCTGCGACATCTTCTCGGGCAGCGTGATGATCACGCGATAGCCGCGAACCGAAGCCGCCATCGCGATGCCGATGCCGGTATTGCCCGACGTCGGCTCGATCAACGTGTCGCCCGGCTTGATCCGGCCGTCGCGCTCGGCATCGAGCAGCATCCGGACGCCGATCCGGTCCTTGACCGAGCCGCCGGGATTCATGAATTCGCACTTGCCGAGGAGCTCTCCAGGGAGTCCCTTCGCGATCCGGGACAACCGGACCATCGGCGTATTTCCAACGGTATCGAGGATGGAGTCGTAGATCTGCTCGGTCGCCATCGCGCGCCTTTATACATGCAATGCCGCCGCCGTTAGCGGTTGAACGCAAACGATGGTAATCAGGGCCGATGTCGTCGTTAGACCGCCTGCTCGATCAACTCGATCGGCGCATCGTCGTGCTCGATGGTGCGATGGGTACGATGGTCCAGCAGCTGGAGCTCAACGACGAGGACGCGTGGCGCGGCGACCGGTTCAAGAACCATAGCCACCCGCTCAAGGGCTGCAACGACCTGCTCGCGTTCACCATGCCGTCCGCGATCGAGGACATCCACTATCAGTTTCTTCGCGCCGGCGCAGATATCGTCGAGACCGACACGTTCACCGCGACTGCGATCGCGCTCGCCGACTATGGCCTCGAGGCGCACGTCCGCGACATCAACCTCGCCGCGGCACAGTGCGCGCGCCGCGCCGCCGAGCGCGCGGAACGCGAGGACGGCCGGCCGCGTTGGGTCGCTGGATCGATCGGCCCGACGACCAAGACTGCGTCGCTGTCTCCCGACGTCAACGACCCCGGCGCCCGCTCGGTGACGTTCCGCCAACTGGTCGACTCGTTCGCTGAACAGGCGCAGGCGCTGATCGAAGGCGGCGTCGACCTGCTGATCACCGAGACCCACATCGATACGCTCAACTGCAAGGCGTCGCTGTTCGCGTTCGAAGAGCTGTTCGCGAACGGCGTGCGTCGCGTCCCGGTGATCGCGTCGGTGACGATCCCGGATAAGTCCGGCCGGACGCTTTCGGGACAGACCGTCGAGGCGTTCTACAACTCGATCAGCCACATCCCGCTCGCCGCGGTGAGTATCAACTGCGCGCTCGGCGCCGACGACATGCGGCCGCACGTGGCTGAGCTCGCTCGGTGCGCCGGGATCCCGGTCGCGTGTTACCCCAACGCTGGTCTACCGAACGAGTTCGGCGGCTACGACGACACGCCCGAGCACATGGCCAAGCTGCTCGGTGGATTCGCGCGCGACGGCTTGCTCAACCTCGTCGGCGGCTGCTGCGGAACCCGGCCCGAGCACATCCGCGCGATCCGGGCGGCCGTCGATGGCGTCACCCCGCGCAAGCTCGCGAGCCCACCCAGCTACACCCGGCTCTCGGGGCTCGAGCCACTGACGATCACGCCCGAGACCAACTTCGTCGTGGTCGGCGAGCGCACCAACGTCACCGGCTCGGCGGCGTTCCGGCGGCTGATCAAAGACGACAAGTACGATGAGGCGGTCGCCGTCGCGCGACAGCAAGTCGAAGGCGGCGCGAACATCCTCGACGTATGCATGGACGAGGGGATGCTCGATGGCATCGCTGCGATGCGACGCTTCCTCAACTTGATCGCAGCCGAGCCCGACATCGCACGGATCCCGGTGATGATCGATTCATCGAAGTTCTCGGTGATCGAAGCGGGGCTCGAGTGTGTGCAAGGCAAGGCCGTCGTCAACTCGATCTCGCTCAAGGAAGGCGAGGCCGAGTTCGTGCGCCAAGCCAGCCTCGTGCGCCGCTTCGGCGCCGCGGTGGTCGTGATGGCATTCGATGAGACCGGGCAGGCGACCACCGTCGAGCATCGGGTCTCGATCGCCCATCGCGCGTACGACATCCTGACCAAGCGGGTCGGGTTCGCGGCGGAAGACATCATCTTCGATCCCAATATTCTAACGATCGGCACCGGGATCGAAGAGCACGACGGCTACGCGGTGAGCTTCATCGAAGCCGTGCGCAGGATCAAAGCCGAGCTGCCGGGCACCAAGGTCTCCGGCGGCGTGTCCAACCTGTCGTTCTCGTTTCGCACCTCACCGCGCGTGCGCGAGGCGATGCACGCGGTGTTCCTCTATCACGCGATCCGCGCGGGCCTCGACATGGCGATCGTCAACGCCGGTCAGCTGGCGGTGTACGAGCAACTCGATCCAGCGCTGCGAGAGCACGTCGAAGATCTCGTGCTCAACCGCCGGCCCGATGCCACCGAACGTCTGCTGGCGCTCGCGGCCACGCTCACCGGCAAGACCGAGCGGCCGGAGGACGACCTCGAGTGGCGCAAGCAACCGCTCGCCGCGCGGCTCGCTCACGCGCTGGTCAACGGGATCACCGACTTCATCGACCCCGACGTCGCCGAGGCGTTGACTGTCTATCCGCGGCCGCTGTCGATCATCGAAGGGCCGCTGATGGATGGGATGAACGTCGTCGGCGAGCTATTCGGTGCCGGCAAGATGTTCCTACCGCAAGTCGTCAAGTCGGCGCGCGTGATGAAGAAGGCCGTCGCGATCCTCGAGCCGCTGATGGAGGCCGAGAAGCAGCGCACCGGCGTCTCCACCGCCAAGGGCAAGATGGTGATCGCGACGGTGAAGGGCGATGTCCATGACATCGGCAAGAACATCGTCGGCGTGGTGTTGCGCTGCAACGGCTACGAGGTCACCGACCTCGGGGTCATGGTGCCGCAGCACAAGATCCTCGACACCGCCGTCGAGCTCGGCGCTGACCTCGTCGGACTGTCAGGTCTGATCACGCCGTCGCTCGACGAGATGATCTCGGTCGCCAGCGAGATGACGCGCCGCGGGATGACGATGCCGCTGTTGATCGGTGGCGCGACCACCAGCGGCAAGCACACCGCCGTCAAGATCGCCCCTGCGTACGCCGGGCCTACCGTGCACGTTCCCGACGCCTCGCTCGCGGTTGGCGTGATGGGCAAGCTGCTGTCCGCCGACCGGACCAATTACCTCGATGAGGTTCGCGCCAAGCAAGCCTCGCTGCGCGAGGCTCACACCGCAGCGCAGAAGCGGCCGCTGCTGTCGCTCGAGGACGCGCGCGCGCGCCGCAAGGTGCTGGCGTTCGACGCCACGACGTCGCCGGCGCCAGCATTCGTCGGAACGCGCAATCTCTCGCCCTCGCTGGCCGAGCTGGTGCCGTGGATCGATTGGTCGCCGTTCTTTCACACCTGGGAACTGTCCGGCCGCTATCCCGCGATCCTGAGCGATCCCAAGAAAGGCGATGCGGCCAAGAAGCTGTTCGCCGATGGCCAAGCGCTGCTCGCCAAGATCGTCGATGGCAAGCTGCTGCGCGCGCGCGCCACCTATGGCTTCTGGCCGGCCGCCGCGACGCCAGACGACGACATCATCGTGTACGCGCCCGATCGCTCGTCCGAGATCGCCCGGTTCCCGATGCTCCGGCAGCAGGAAGACAAAGCGGTCTGCCACTCGCTGGCGGATTTCATCGCGCCGGCGACGGCGGGTGTACCCGATCACCTGGGCGCGTTCGTGGTCACCGCGGGCCTCGGCCTCGACGCGGTCGTCGCAAGCTTCGAGCGCGACCACGACGACTACAACGCCATCCTCGCCAAGGCGCTCGCCGACCGGCTCGCCGAGGCGCTCGCAGAATGGCTACATCACCGCGCTCGCGGCGACTGGGGCTACGGCGCGTCCGAGCAGCTCGATCACAACGCGATCCTCGCCGAGCGCTATCGCGGGATTCGTCCCGCGTTCGGGTATCCCGCGTGTCCCGACCATCAACCAAAGGGCACGCTGTTCGCGCTGCTCGACAACGCCGAGCATCACGGCGTGACGCTCACCGAGAGTTACGCGATGTATCCAACCGCGTCGGTCTCCGGGCTTTACTTCGCACACCCCGGCGCGACGTACTTCTCGGTCGGCCGGGTGACCAAGCAGCAGATCGCCGACTACGCGCGCCGGCTCGCGGTGACACCACTCGAGGTCGAGCGAATGATTCCCTCGAACCTCGCGTCGTGATCGCCCGCGTCGGGGGTCGGGCGTCGGGCGTCGGCGCGCGTGCGTGAATAGCGTCTGACGCGCACATGTATGCGGTGCGCGCTGGAGCCCGCCGGAGCCGAACCGTGCGGCTGTGCCTGCAAGTGGCCGTCGCAACGACAAAGCTGCGCGCGGGAGCGTGTGGCGACTCACCAACGCGTGAATTAACGGTTGGCCGTCATACGCAGTCGCTGGCTGCAATATTTCAAGGCTTGCGGTTATCGAGGAAATTGAGCCAGATAGGACTATGAACGGCGAGTCGACGCCGAGCGCAGCACAGACCGAGCTGCGCGGGATGGTCAGTGACCGGCCCTGGGGCCGCACGCTCGCGGCGCTCGGACTGCGCCGTCAGACCGGCCGGCTCGCGATCTCGAGCGGCGGCAAGGTGTATCGAATCGAGCTAGTCGATGGCTTGATCGTTGGCGCTACCTCGCCGCTAACCGCCGATTCGATCGTGCGCGTCGCGGTGATCAATCATCTGATCTCGCCGGGGTTGGTTTCGGAGATCGCCCGCCAGGTCGAGGCGGCCGGTGAAGCCGATGAGATCGAGGTCGTCACCCGGATCGCCAAGCTGCCGCCCGAACACGCGGCGACGCTGCACCAACAAGTGATCCTCCAGCGCGCCGCTCGCACATTTTCGCTCGATAGTGGCGAGTTCGTATTCCGCCAGCAGCCTGCGACGGCGCTCGCGCGCCACGCCGCGATCGACGTCCGCCGCGTGATCTGCCTCGGTGCACGTTCGCTATCGGAGCAGCGGATGACCGACGATCTACGGACGTTCGGCGCGAGGTTCACGCTCAAGCTCGAGGCCGAGCGGGAGCTCGAGCGGTTCGGACTAACGGCGGTCGAGCAACCGATCATCGAGGCGTTGCGAGCCGGTACCGACCTTCCAGAGCTCGAAGTGCGTCACCGCGACATCGACCCACGCATCATGCAAGCGGTGATCTACACGCTGGCCTCGTGCGATCTGCTCGACGCGACGCGTGGCGGTGCACCGGTGTCCGCAGAGGGCTCGGCGCCCGATCTCGCGGTGACACGCACGCCGACCCAACGGCCTTCGGTTGCGGGCACGACGACCCGCGACGTCGGGGTCTCGATGTCACGAGCACCGACCACGCGCAACCCGGTCGTAGCTCGCACGCCGACGCCGCTGCAGCCCAGCGTCGCGCGCGCGGGAACTCCGCAACAGCCGGTCGCACGGGCTACGACTGCCCAAGACCCTGCGGTCACGCGAGTCGCGACCCCACGCGAGCTCGTCGTCACGCCGCGGACACCGACGCCAAGCGTTGCGACGGCACGCACGCCAACGCCCAACGTCGCGCCGAGCCCAGGACCGAACGTCTCGCGGACCGGAACTCCAAACATCGCGCGAACCGCGAGCGGCGCGGACGTCATGGCTCGGACCGGCAGCGGCACCAACGTCGTGTCACGCACGGGCAGTGCGCCGAACGTCATCTCTCGAACCGGCAGCGCTCCCAACGTGATCATGCGATCCAGCGCACCTCGCTCGAGCAGCCCACCGTACGCGACCGGCACCACGTCGCAGCCGGCGTTGACGCGCCCGGACCCGGGTCAAACCCGGCCACCGAGTGTCGGCCGAACGCGCACCGAGCCGGTCGAGCCGCTCGATCGCAAGGCGCTCGCACGCGAGGCATTCCAGCGTGGCGAAAGCGCGATGCGCGCCGACGATCCCGAGCGCGCCGTCGTCGAGCTTACCGCCGCCTGCGAGCTCGACCCGCAGGATGTCGACTTCGCGGGCAAGCTCGGCTGGGCGCAGTTCTGCGCAGCTCACGACAAGCACCAGGTGGCAGCGGAGACGCGGCGCGCGCTGGAGCGAGCGATCCAGCGCTCATCCCATCCCGACGTTGCTCGGTTCTTGCTCGGTCGGATGGAGCGGATGCTCGGCCGCGACCAGGTCGCGCTCGTGCATTTTAACGAGGTGCTACTGACCGACCCGAAACACGCAGAAGCCGCGAGCGAGGTCAGAGCCATCGAGGCTCGACGCAAGCGCTAGCGGCCTCGGAGTAGTCCGTTCCTTCGAAGCTGCGATTCTCGATCGCGGTCACCGCCAGCTGCGCGCCCGCTGGACCTCACCAGGCCGATCCACGACAGAATCGTGGCAATCCGAGCAGTCACGCCGAGCGCTACAGGCAGATCGCTGTCTTGACGTCGATCACCTTGCCGTCACGCGGGCACGCGAGCTGAGTCGCTTCGAGCGCCTTCTTGAGGCACTCGGCCGCCTTCTCGTCGGCAGGATCGCGACCTCCAAAGGGCTTCACGGTGGCTTGGAACGGGTTGCCCCGCGCGGACAGCTTCCACTCTGCCCAGTAGCCGCGGATATCGTGAGGCTTGCGACCCTTGGGACCACACGCGGCGAATGCGGGATTCGCTTCCATCACGCGATCGGCCTCGAGCGTTCCGTCGACATCGCTGCGCACCGTCACCACGCCCGGCGGCAGTTGCGCCACCGCGAGCCCGAGCTTCGGCGCGTCGGGTGGCGCGCCTACCGCCTTCAGCTTGCCAGCGGCCTTCGAGATCGTCGCGAGCTGATCTTTGGGTCCGTCGAGCGGGGCCGAGTACCTCACCCAACGCTCGGCCGTCGCGCGGCCGTGGCGCTCGAGATCGACGCGCAGCTCGCACGCATCCTTATCGTTGCAGCTCACCGAGGCGTGCGCGGTCGACAGGTTCTTGTGCTTGAGCCCGAGCACGGCCACTAGCGACGGGGCGTACCCGCAGACCTCGCTGCGCTCCGACCATCGCTTCTCACCGACCAGCTTCTTGGCCGCTTCGACGTCTCTCGCCGGTACGATCTTCGCTTTCTCCGCGACGGCGATGCGCGCGCCAACTGCGTTGCGCATCGCGGCGGTCGTGGTCACCGGAAAGTCGTTCGGATAGACCACGGCGATCGACAGCTGTCCGGTGCCGGCGACCACCTTGCGGGATTCCCCCTTGCAGACATCGAACACGCCATCGGCATGGGCAGCAGTGGACAGCAATAGACTCGCGACGATGAGGCGATGCATGGCTGGATGATACGACCGCCCGAGCCGGCGTTCCATTCACCGCAATCCTGGCACCTACACCGCCGCAAGGGTCGCCGCGGCAACCAAGTGGCCGATCAACAAGGACAGCCGTAGAACGGCACGCGCAGCTGCTCGATCAGCTCGCCGGCCGCAGTCGTGTACAGCGTATCGAGGCCAAGCCAAGATTGGCCGAGGATCTCGAAGCTGCCGTCACTGTCGACGTCGATCAGCTGCTCGATCGTCGAGACCTCGCCGAGCCGGCGCACGGTGACCGGCGTGATCGTGTTGCCAGCCTCGACGCGATACAGCCCCCAGGCGTTGTCACTGACGCCGCCGCATTCGTTGTCGACCTTGCTCTGGATCGACACGAACGTCGCGCCGGTGGTCGGGTGGCGCAACACGCGCGCGATCAACTCGGCGTCGGTGTGCCACTTGCCCGTGTTGCCGAGCTCGATCCACTCGCGCTGGATCGCCTTGGCGGGCTGCGAGGCGAGCAGCGCAGCCTTCGCCTTGGCCACCAGTGCGCGATTCTCGATCGCGACGGGCACTGCCACCGGCGACAGCGCAGCATCTCGCGCGTAGCTGCCGGTGCAGCGGTCGAGCTTGGCCGCGAGCATCGCGCCACCATTGCGCATCACACTGTCGACATCCCAGCCTTTGCCGTCGGGAACGTCGGCGTACCCGGTATCGCCGATCAGCCGGGATACGACCGCGAACTCGGTCACCGTCGCGGTGCACGTGCCATCCACCACGACGGTTCGCCCTTTCCAGGAGCGATAGATCGCGGGCACGTCACTGTCCGGGATGTGACCGATCACGGCCGCGCCGCCGTCTCGATCGATGAGCGCGAACGGGTCGTGGGGCGGGACGACCTGGCGGTGAGCGTCGTCCGGGCCGGTCGAGAGATCGGCGAGCTTGACGTACGAGCCGCCACCGGCCTCGAAGACCAACGCGAGCTCCATCGTCCGCGCGGGTGCCGGCGGCTCGGTCTGCAATTGCACGACGCGCTCGCTTGCCGGCATCAGTGGCGCGGCGGCGATCGAAACCGCTGGGATCGATGGAGCGCGATTCGCAGCCAGACCGAACACGAACCCCACCCCGGCAAGCGTGCAACCAGCGATCAACGTGGCGGCGCGCCGGGCATGGATCTGGGGCGATGTAACGACTTCGGAGTGAAGCGCTGCGTCCATGTCGGGAGTATGTGCAAACCTCGGTCCCCGACGACACCGCGGTAATTCCAACTAGTTGCCCGCTGGCCGCGGCCGGGAGGACACGCGCACTGTGTCCCGCTCGAGCGCGGTGAACAAGCACGTTGCCGCCGACCTGGATGTGAGAGGCAGCCTTGGTATTGGCGTCATTGTCGTAGAACAGCATCGAGACTGCTACTCGTCGAGGTGAACGACAAAGGTGGCGCGCGCGTCCACGGCGCAGTCGACGACGATGTCAGCGCCATGGGTGGTGGACGGAAGCGCCGAGCTCGCAACGGTAAGGCAAGGGGGCGCGTGCCCTTGGCTCGTAGCGGCCTCGCGCTTGTGTTCGACTACGCCAATTGACCCGTTGTCACGATGGCGGCACGCTTCCGCCATGGATCGCGCGAGGTTTGTTCGCGAGTCGTATCGGGTCGGCGTCGCGCTCGCGCGCGTGTTGGTCGACTCGACGAAGACCGCCGAGATCCACCGCGTCGAGGAGATCACCGGACGGCCGCGCTATCGCAGCGTGCTCGCCGAAATGAGGCAAACGCCCCAGGGCCGCCGGCTGCTCACCGAACAACCCGAGCTCAAGAGCGACCAGGTCGATTTCGCCGCGCTCCGCCGGCTCCCCGAGACCACACTCGGTGGTGCATACGTCCGGCATCTCGATCGCAACCAGATCACCGCCGACTATCAAGCCGCCGCGACTCGTTACGTCGACGATCCAGCGATCGCGTATCTGATGCGGCGGTTTCGCCAGACCCACGACATTTGGCACACGTTGCTCGGCCTCGGGATCGCCGGTCATGAGGAGGTCGTGATCCACGCATTCTCCTATGGACAGCTGCGATTGCCGGTGTCGGCCTTGGTCGTCGTGTTCGGCTCGATGAAGCACCTCGTGCTCGAACGCCGGTGGGCTGCGCTGCGCCACTCGATGCTCGACGCGTACCGCATCGGCCGTGAAGCAGAGCCGTTGCTCGGCGTGATCTGGGAGGACCACTGGGATGATCCGCTGGACCGGGTACGCGCTCGGTATCGCGTCCGCACGCTCGATCGGCGTTTTCTCGACTGACGCGCCATGGATCCGCAACTGGTCAAGCTCGCAGAGCTCGTCCGCAGCAAGCGGCTCGTCGTGCTGACCGGCGCCGGTTGTCGACCGAGTCCGGCATCCCCGACTACCGCGGCCAAGGCACGCCGCCGCGAAGCCGCCCGGCGATCCAGCATCGCGAGTTCATCGAGCACGCCGAGGTTCGAAGGCGCTACTGGGCGCGCTCGATGCTCGGTTGGCCACGATTCTCGCGTGCGCGACCCAACGATGCGCACCACGCGCTCGCCGTCCTCGAGCAGCACGATCGACTCGCGGGGATCATCACGCAAAACGTCGACGGACTTCACCATGCGGCGGGCAGCGTGGACGTGATCGAGCTACACGGCGCGCTCGCACGCGTTCGGTGTCTGTGCTGCGAGGTGATCACATCGCGCGACGCGCTGCAGCTCCGGCTCGTCGCGGCAAACCGAATGTGGGCCGCGCGGGTCACCGAGGTCTCGGTCGCGCCCGATGGTGACGCGGATCTTCCCGACGGGTTGGTGCACGAGTTTACCGTCGTCGGCTGTGAGGCGTGTGGCGGCGCGTTGATGCCGGACGTCGTGATGTTCGGCGGCAACGTCGCTCGTCCGACGCTCGATGCCGCATGGGCAACGTTCGAGCGCGGCGACGTGTTGTTGGTGGTCGGCTCATCGCTCGCGGTGTTCTCCGGCTACCGATTCGTCCGGCGCGCCGCCGAGCGTGGCATCCCGATCGCGATCGTGAACCGCGGCCCGACGCGAGGCGACGATCACGCGACGGTGCGGCTCGATGCGTTCGCCGGACCGACGTTACTGGCGCTCGCTCGCGATACATGATTCGCCAGCGGTCGCCACCCACAAGGTGCGATGGCCGATGCTTTCTCGACGAGAAATCGTCCGTGCGGCAGATAGATCAGGATAGCGGCTACTCGATTAGCCAGGTCGCGCGACCTCACCGGCGACAACCGGCCGGTCGCTGTCGCCGAAACTGAACCGGCATTGCTGTGATCTGTGGGCGTCACCCACCGAGGGTGTCGCGCCACAATCGACAGCTCGTCGCTGGCGTTTGCCTTGCTTCTCTATGCCCGCAATGCGAACAGCGTCAATCTGCTTGGGAATCGCCATCTGTAGCGCGTGTGCTGGAGCTGACGATCCGGGCATGAACGCGGTCGATAGGTACATCACATCCCTGCCCTACCTCCCGGTAGAGCCGCCATCGATCGTTCAGGGCGCCAAGTCGGCGGACGCACGCGAAGGCGATTACTCGTGCAGCACGCAGAACCTCGCGGAGACTCGCCAGTACGACCGGATCGTCGCGTACGCGGCGAACTCGGACTCGCTGTATCCCGGCGCGCTGGTGAGCGCTGACTCGGTGCTCACCGGGCTGTTCACGCAGGTCGCACTACCGAGGCAACCGATGACGATCTCGGTCAGCCTCGAGAACCTCAGCGGCAGCAAGAGCGCGGTCGTCGATCAACCGAGCCTGTCGTCGTATCGCGATGCGCTGTCGTCGATCCTCGACAGCCAGATCACCGGTTCGACACCGGCGAATCTGTTCTCGGAGATCGAGGAGGTTCACTCCGACGAGCAGCTCAACATCGCGCTCGGGGTTCAAGCCAGCTGGGGCCTAGGGATCGCGAGCTTGAAGTCGACGTTCGACTGGAACAAGAAGGACATCCGGTCGCGCTACGTCGTGCGCTACACCCAGGGCTACTACACCGTCGACGTCGACGCTCCGTCGCTACCGAGCGATATGCTCGCACCCGGCATCTCGGTCGAAGAAGTCTCGGCGAAGATGGACGAGGCACGCCCGCCGGCGTACGTCTCGTCGGTCACCTACGGCCGAATGGTCGTGTTCACGTTCGAGTCCGAGTACTCATCGTCGGAGATGGGCGCCGCGCTCGAGTTCGCATATTCCGGCGGAGTCGACGTCTCCGGCGACGTGTCGGTGACCTACAAGGACATCATCTCGAAGAGCAAGATCACCGCGTTCATCCTCGGCGGTGACGGCGGTGGCGCGGCGCAAGCGATCAACAGCTACGAGGCGCTGATCGAGTTCATCAAGGCCGGCGGCAACTACTCGCGCGAGTCGCCCGGCGCGCCGATCGCGTACAAGCTGAACTACCTCAAGGACAACTCTCCGGCGCGGGTATCGTTCACCACCGACTACGACCTCAAGCAGTGCTCGCGCGTGTCGCAGAAGGTCAAGGTCACGCTCAACAGCATCACCGTCGACAACGCCGGCGATGACCAAGGCGATGACCTCGAGCTGTTTGGCAAGATCTGGGTCGAGGGTGACACGGACTGGACGCTGTTCGATCGCAACGACGCCAACTGGATCCAGCTCCGCGAGGGCCAGACGTTCGGCGGTGGTGGCCCGATCGCCGAGGGCGTCATCGACGTGGCTCCGCACGCCGGTGAGTCGATCAAGCTGCGCGCTGACCTCACCGACTACGACAACGTGCTCGGCGTGAACACCTATCACGAGCTCGGCGACGAGACGCTGATGAACCCGTTCGAGACCGGCTGGCGCAAGGAGTCGACGGTCACGCTCACCGGCTCCGGGCGCGTCGTCCGCGTGAAGCTCTCGATGTCGCCGATCTGAGCGTGATCAGCGCGAGCCGTGACGGTGCAGTGTCCCCGTCCCGGCGATCGAGCGATCGCGCGATCAGGCCGGTCCGTAGGTGCTCAAAAACTCAGCGTGCACGTCGATGGTTTGCGCCTGCGTGCATTGCTCGAGCTCGGACACCGGCGTGTTGGCCCCGCCGATCGTGCATGGCCCCGACAGATTCCACTCGCACGCGGAATCGTCGCACATGCAGTCATTTGGCGCCGACGTCGAGGGGACGTTGCCGGTCGAGCCGAACCGCTGGATGATCTCGCGCACCACCGCGTGCTGAGCGATCGGCTCGCCGAAGATCAGACCGATCGTCGACAGCTTCGGAGCACAGCTGGTCGGAATGATCGAGATCACGCCGTCCAGGCCGAAGTCTTTTCCCTTCTGGTCGGTGAGCACGATCATCTCGTACATGCCCGTGGCCGGACGCGTGCTGGTGATCTCGATGTCGTAAGGCGCCAAGATCGACTGAACCTCGCCGACGATCGCAGCGATCTTCGTGGCCCGCTGCGGATCCGCAGCGAGGTACGGGCTTACGGTCGTCGTCGTCGTCATGATCGAGGACGTGTTGGCGCCCGCATCATCCGCACCCGCATTGAGCGTGACGCCTTCCGCGTTGATGAACAACGTGCGCGTCACAGCCGGTGGGTTCACGCTTGCGTCCACCCCGGGATCACTCGGATCGGGCGTGCCGCCGGAGTTCGAACATGCACACACCAAGCAAACCATTCCCAAGATCGAGGTCTTCATGGCATGAACCTAGTACTTCGGCCGTGAGCGCCTCAACGCAGGTTCACCGAACATTCTCTGTCTGGTCCTTGCGGCAATGGCCAGATCGATGACCCCGATTCTCTATTTCCCGGCCGGTCGTAACATTGCAGCTGCATCGCCGGGCAGTCCCTGTAGAGTCCGCGCGTGCGACTGCTCTCCCTGTCGTCCCTGTCGTCCCTCGCCGCGCTCGGCGGTCTCGTCACCGCATGCGCCACCGCGCCCACCCCGGTTCGGCGGTTTGCTCCCGACGACCGCGCCGACGTCGAGCGCGTGCTCGCCGACCAAGCGGCCGCATGGAACCGCGGAGACCTTGCCGGTTACATGGCCGGCTACGCCAAGACGCCCAGCCTGATCTTCACCTCAGGCAGCAAGGTCCGGCGCGGCTGGCAGACCGCGTTCGACCACTACCGAGCGCGGTACGGCAAAGACCCATCAGCGATGGGCAACCTGCGATTCGAGATCCAGCAGGTCGACTCCGTCGGTGCGGATGGCGCCGTCGTGCTCGGGACGTGGATCCTCACGGACACCAAGCACGCCGGCAGCGGCGTGTTCTCCGTGGTGTTCGAGCGCCGGCCCGAGGGCTGGCGGATCATCCACGATCACACATCGGCAGCCGCGCCCGCTTCGTAAGCGGAGGCGAGCCGAACATCACGGATCGGTGCTACCGCCCTGGCAGGCCTCTTCTTCGGGTGGACGCGCGTTGCACTCATCGAGTGTGATCGGATACCGGACGTTGCGGACATGATCCGGCATGTCCAGCGGCAGGTCCATGATGCGGCCAAACCGCCGCGCATCGATCCAGCGGTGACCACCCTCGAACAGCAGCGAGTACCGGCGCTCGTAGAGCAGCGCCGTGATGAAGTCGGCCTCGGTCGCGGGCGCGCCCAGAGCGGTGAGCCCACCAGACAGCGTGCGAACCGCGTTGAGCGCCATCATCGCACCAGCGTCGTCGAGAGTGAAGTACCGCGCCTCGGCGAGCAGCAGCAGCAGCTCCTCGTTGCGGATGATCGGCACCGCATCGTTCGGGCTCTGGTAGATCGTGAACGCGTACTCCGAGCTGAGCCCACGTGCCGAGCCCTGCTCGGTCATCGTCACTTTCCGCGTCAACCGCGCGTCGACCACCATGCCGTTCATCATCGCGTCGGCGACGATCGACTCGTGCGCATAGATATTCGGGTTGATTAGCTCGTTGACCTTGTCGCCCGGATTGGTCGAATGCGAGTGGTACGCGCCCACGTTGAGATCTGCGAGCGTCATCGGCATCTCGTTGATGAACGACATAGAAAGCGCGGTCAGCACGGCCGGATAGTCTTTGGTGTACGCGGCCACGCGCGCGCGGATCGCGCGGTTGATCTCGCGGAATGTCGCCGGTGTGTCGAAGCCCGCGTAACCCGCCGACAGCGGGAACGGGAACGCGTCGCCACCAGCGTCGAGATCCGCAAGCGCACCATCGAGCAGCGCGACGATCTCGGCGAACACCTCCTGCTTGTTACCGATTGGACCGAGACCTTCGTCGAGCGTGCGATCGGTCATCAGCGCCGCACCGTTTTCGTCGTGCGTGTTGATCACTTCCAGAAGATCCATCGCCTCGATCGTCTTGGTGAACCCGACGACGGCCGACTTCTCCGCGTCCGTCATCTCCGTGGCGTCGAGCTTGGGAAGCGCGCGCCGGATGATGTGAGCGAGCCGAATGTTCGCGTACGGCTGAAGCCAGAACCCACCCCCGAACGGGCTGCCGGGGTTGAGCGTGCCCTCGAGCAGCTCCGCCGTGTAGCGCGGGTCGGCGATGTCGAAGTTGTACGCCTCGCGGCCGAGGATTCCGAGCTGGACGACGTAGCCATTGGCCTCGGCGACGTTACGGCGGTTACCGATCACGAGGCCCGTGCACGCGGCAGCGACCGTGACTCGGGTTGGGTTGGTCTCGAGGTCGTCGATCCCGGGGTTGTTGAGATCGCCGATGTCGAGATCACAACCCGTCGCAACAACACCGAGCGAGGTCGCGACGAGCGCGGCCATCGCCAACGAACGAATGAATGACTTGGACGTGTTCATGGCGTCTCCTTAGAGTCCTGCCGTGACGGAGAACCAGAAGCTCCGGCTGGGTGGATATGGCGCGACGTCGTAGTTACGGCCGATCGGTTGACCGCCGAAGTTCGAGACCTCGGGATCGAGACCGCTATAGCCGGTGAACGTCAGCAGATTTCGGGCGGTGAGGCTGAGCTGCAGCGACTTCAGCGGGCCGATCTGCACCGCGATCTTCTCCGGGATCTGATACGCCAGCGAAACCTCGCGCAGCTTCACGAACGACGCGTCCTCGATGTACGGGCGCGCATCGCCGCCGTCGAACTTCGTCAGCCGCTCGAGCGCGGCCGCCTCGTCGGGCGAGTTGCCGCCGGAATCGTAGAGCAAGCGCGTGAGGTTGACGACCTCCGAGCCGTGCTGCCAGTCGAGCAAGGTCGACAGCGACAGGCCCGCGTAGGTCAGCGTATTGGACCAGCCGACGCGGAAGTCAGGCTCGCCGTCGCCGACCTTGGCGACCGTGCCCATGCCGTCGATCGTCGCGACGATCTGGGTCGCGCTCTTGCCTTCCTCGATGCGGAACGCGCCGAGGCCGGTACCGAAGCCGGCGACCGTGATGTCGAACGCAGGAACGTTGTTCGGAAGATCCGTGATCTTCGATCGATTGAGCGTGAACGTGCCGCGTGTCGTCCACTCGAAGCCGCGCTTCGACACCGGCTCGACCTGGATCGAGGCTTCGATGCCGCGGTTGCGCAGGCTGCCGCCATTGAGGAACTCGGTGGCAAACCCGGTCGACGTCGCGAGGGCGCGCTCGAGGAGAAGATTTGAGATGCTGCGCTGGTACAGCGACAGCTCGGCGACGATCTTCTGATCCTTGGTGGCGAGATCGGTGCCGATCTCAAATTCGCGCTGGCGCTCGGGCTCGATGTTGGCGTCACCGGCGATGCCGCCGACGATCAATCCTGCGTTGCCGTCGATGTTCTGCGCCGCGACGAGCGGCGTGAACTTTTGTGCGTAGTTCGGCCGGTTACCTGCCTCGCCGTATGCACCGCGAACTCGGAACACATCGAACTTGCGGTTCTCCTGTTCCGCCTGCTCCGGGGTTAGCATCGAGAACACCGCCGCGGCCTTGGGATACAGGTAGTACTTATCGGTGTCGCCGTTCAGACTCGACCGCTCGCCGAGCAAGCCGGCGAGGACCGACAGCCGCTCGTCGAGCACCGCGATCTCTTCCTGCACGTAGATACCCGAGTCCTCGGTGCGGAGCCGGGTCTGCTGGATCTGAAGTGAGGTGCCCGAATCGACGTTCGGCTGACCAGCGTTGAGGTTCCTCGCGATCGCATACACCGAGTTGCGATCGACCTTCTCGAAGGTGACGCCGCCGGACAGCGCGCTACGGAACGCGCCACTCTCCGGCTTGTATGCCCACACCGCGCCGGTCCCGGCGTTCCAGTTGAGGTTGGTGGTGCTCGCATCGATCGACGTACCGGCGAGGCCATCGAGGATCGGTTCGTAGATCAGCTCGTTCGGTGACAGCAGGTTGTTCTTCTGGTCGAAGCTGTCGACGCCGAAGTTGGCCAGCAGCTTGACCGAGCTGGTGCCGTCTTTGCTGTCGTAGAGATCGAGGCCCATCGTGGTGCCGCCGATCAGACGCCACACGTCCTCGCGGTTTTGGAACAGCGCGACCGACTGAAGCGGGTTGGTGCCCGAGCCGAGCGCCGGGTTGACCGGGTAGACACCGTTCTGCGGGCGGAGGTTGACGAAGTTCGGGGTGCCCGACAGCGCGACGTAATACGACGTGCCGGAGTTATCGTTGTTGGTGAGTCCGCGGTCCGACAGCGAGTGGATCAGGTTCGCGGTGAACCCGAGCCGGAGCTTCTTGCCTAGCTTGTAGCCAACCGCGAGCCGCCCGCTCTGCTTTTCGTAGAACGTACCCTTCACGACGCCGGGGTCGTTACGCATGAGCAGCGACGCGTGATAGTTGCCCGCGTCATTGCCGCCGGATGCGCTACCGATGGTCTCGGTCGCGAATGCCGTCCGCGTGAGCTCCTTCTCGTGGTTGAACCGGCGACCATTTGCATCCAAGTACGCCTGATGCAGGGCCGGGTCGCCGTCGAATTGCGCGTCCACCTCTTCGATGGTCTCGAATCGCCGCGACCCGAGCCGGTTCGACGCCGTGCTGACGCCGAACCGCTGGGTCACCTCGAGCTTGTTCTCGCCGGCGCGGCCACGCTTGGTCGTGATGATGATGACGCCGTTCGAGGCCTTCGAGCCGTAGAGCGCCGCCGCGGATGCACCCTTGAGCACCTCGACGGTCTCGATGTCGTTGGGGTTCAGGTCAGCGAGCCGGTTGACCGGATTGTCCTGGTTGCTGGTGGTCGCCCCGCTCTCGGCGCCGGTGACCGCGTTGGCGCCCGAGGGCGTCGACGCGTTCGAGATGATGACGCCGTCGATCACGAACAGCGGAGACGATTGGCCGTTGATGGTCGAGATGCCGCGCAACCGAAGCTGCGCACCACCACCCGGTGCACCTGAGTTGAATTGGAGGTTCGCGCCGGGCAGCTTGCCCTGCATCGCCGAGTCCAGGGTCGGTGCGGTGACCCGGTTGAGCGTGTCACCGTCGATCGTCGATGCGCCGTTGGCGAGGTTCGACTTGACGATGACCGGAGCGCGGCCCTCGATGACGATCTGCTCACCCACGGCGATCGCGAGCGGAATCTCGATGGTCAGCTTGCCTGCGTCGAGATCGAGCACGCGGGTCTCGCGACCGGTCGCGGTGATCTCGAGCGGGAAGGTGCCCGCCGGAACATTCTCGAGCACGAACTGACCGTTGGCGTCGGAGAACACGATCCCAGCGGTCGGAACGATCGTGATGGTCGCCGCTTCGACGGGCTCCTTGCTGACGGGGTCGATGATCCGTCCGGTCACGGTGCGCGTGGTCGGAACCGGTGCGCTCGCCTCGCCGATCGTGATCGCGACCGCGGCCTTGTCGGCCGGCACGGTCACGTTGGTGGGAGGTTGCCCCTGCGCCTCGATGTCGAGGATGATCTCGGCCACCGCGACGTCCGGAATCGAGAACGTGCCGTCAGCAGCGGTCACGGTCTTGAGTGCGGTGCCGCGAACCGCGACCGTCGCACCGGCGACCGGAGCGTGGTTCTTGTCGGTCACCACACCAGCAACCATGCGAGTTGCTGGTGGTGACTGCGGCGCTTGCGCGACGCGAACGAGGCTGATCTGCAGTTGCAGCGCCGTCGTCGCAGCGAGCACCGGAACTTGCTTCGCGGTGAACCCCTCCGCGCTGATCTCGACGACGATGTTACCGGTCGCAACCCCGGCCAGCTTGAAGCTGCCGTCTGCACCGGTCTGCGCCGAAGGACCACCCGACACCGCGACGGTCGCACTCGCAATCGGCTTCGACTCGTCGTCGACCACGGTGCCGCTGAGCTCGCGCCCCTTGGCCCGTTGCGCATGCGCAGGAATCGATCCGAAGCCCAGCAGGATCGTAAACACGACGATCCATAGGGGCAGCTGTCTGTTGCTGAACCGCATCACGTCTCCTTGGAAGAGGCGACGATGGGGTTAATCCCTGGGTGTGACACTCTTCAATGTCGCGCTCCCGAAATTTTCTAACTAGATCGCGCGAGATCACTGGATACAGCTCCCGCCGCGTATCAGTGCCGCAACAATTCTGTAGCGTCACCAACTGGTTTCAGATTCAGAACAGATGATCAGGGTCGTTCCCTGAGCGGTCCTGCCCCACCACACACCGGACAGCCTTCGGCGACCGCGACCCAATCGCACCCGTCGCACATGAGCCCTGAGATCTGAAATCCAGGCTCGCCAAACTGAGCGATCGCGAGCGGCGCAGTTGGCCGGCCCTCGCCCGTGCGTACGCGCGCGGGCACGAACGCGATCACGGTGAGCTCGGTGCCTCGACACGTCGGGCATCGCTTGGGCACGGGCGTCCTCGCGGTGTGCTGCAGCGCTTCGGTCAGGCCATGCTCGCGGTGACATCGCGGGCAATCGTCGCTGCTGAACACATCGGTGCGGCACGCGATGCAGCGAATGCGGTACGTCCCGTCGATGAACTTCTCACCATCATGAGTCCACCGCCCGTCCTGATTCGGCTCGGCGAGCATCACCGAGAGTTGGCGGTCGAGGTAGCTCAGGACTTCGAATGCCTTTGCCTCGCAATGAGTGCAGTGGGCGATCGCCTGTTTGAACGCTGACTCGTCGAGATGTCCCATGACGTAATGCCCACCGCCCGTCGCTCGCAGTAGCGAGGCGCCCGTGACGGCAATCGAACGTTATCCTAACGGCCGCGTCACTGCCACTCGCCTGTCGGGACTACCACCGTGTCGACGTCACGACGTGACGGCGGGCGCAGTCGCCCAGGGCGCGCGCGAGCTCATCGCGCACCTACATCCAGTAGCGACCGCTCACCAGCTTCGGAGCGTGTCAGTAAGGTTCCGTACGCGCGGTGAGCCGTTGTAATCGAGGCGCGAACTGCCCACACGTGGTTCGTTTAGGATCACCCGATGCGAAGGCTTGTTCTGGTTTTCGTCCTGCTCGCAGCCGTACCACGCAGCGCGAGCGCCGACGTCGGTCTCGGTCTGTTCATCGGCGATCCATCCGGCATCGATCTCAAGCTCGATCTGGGTCGCCGCTCCGCGCTCGATATCCTTCTCGGATGGAACACGTTTCGCGAGGGCCGCTCGGGCTACGGCCACGTCACATATCTCTACACACTCGCGGCGGGCCGTGGCCGCTCGGTGGTCGTACCGCTCCGCCTGGGTATCGGCGGTGCGGTCTACGGGTTCCGCAACGATGTCGATGCGGGCGTGCGCGCGCCGTTCCAAGTCGGCCTGCGATTCCGGCGCACTCCGATCGAGATCTACGGCGAGGTCGCGCTGTTCGTGACGTTCCTCGACGACTGGTGGGACGTCCAGGGCGGCCTCGGCCTTCGGTTCTACTTCTGAGCGCGGCCAGCGCCGCTGTGTCTGCGGCGCAAGGATCAGACCATGAGCGCTAGCGCTTGGTATAGCGATCGATCCAGCCGAGCACTTCTTGGTGCCATAGCTTGGAGTTCTGCGGCTTGAGCACCCAGTGGTTCTCGTCGGGAAAGTGAATGAACCGGCTCGGCACGCCCTTGCGCTGCAGCGCAGTGAACGTCGACATGCCCTGGGTGTCGACGACCCGGAAGTCGAGCCCGCCATGGATCACGAGCGTCGGGGTCTTCCAGTTGGCGACGTGATCGATCGGGTTGTGCTTGGTGTAGCCCTCTGCCTTCTGCCATGGCACCCCGCCGTGCTCCCACTCCGGGAACCACAGCTCCTCGGTGTCGTAGTAGGCCATGCGCTCGTCGAGGTTTCCGTCGTGACAGACCAGCGCCTTGAACCGATCGGTCTTGCCGTTGATCCAGTTGATCATGAACCCGCCGTACGACGCGCCGAGCGCGGCCATCCGGTTCTTGTCGAGCCATGAAAACTTCGCGAGCGCCGCGTCGAGACCGAGCATGAGATCTTCATACGGCGCGCCGCCCCAATCGCCGCGGATCGCGTCGGTGAATGCCTGGCCGTAGCCCGTCGAACCATGAAAGTCGATGAACACGACCGCGTAGCCGCGGCCGGCGTAAACCTGCGGGTTCCACCGGTAATGAAAATGATCGCCGAAGCTGCCCTGCGGACCGCCGTGGATCAGGAACGCCACCGGCGCCTTGCCACCCGTGAACCCCGCAGGCTTCATCGCATAGCCGTAGACCGTGTCGCCCTTCGCGCCCTTGAACGAGAATTGCTCGTAGTTGCCCCACGTGATCGCCTTGACGCGTGCGTCGTTGAATCGCGTGAGCTGCTTGAGATCGCTGCCGTCGGGCTTCACCGTGTAGAGCTCCGCGGGCGCGGTGAGCGTGTCGCGCACGAACACGATCCGGTCGCCGGCTACCTGCGGTGATCCGTTGGTGCCTTTGTCGACCAGCGTCTTCGCGGTACCGGTGGCGACGTCGATCGCGAACAGCGAGTGATTCCCGACGTTGTCGGCATCGGTGAAGATTGTCCGGCCATCGGCGCTCCACGCGATCGAGCCTGCCGAGCGATCCCACGCTTCGGTGACCACTCGCGCCTTGCGGCTCGCCACGTCGATGATCGTGATCCGCTCGCGGTCGGCTTCGTAACCGGCGCGCATCATCTGGCGAATCGCGATCGATCGTCCGTCGTGCGAAAACACCGGGCCGAAGTCGTACGCCGGATTCGCCGACGTGATGTCGACCGGCTTCGAGCGACCGTCGGTGGCGACCAGGAATACATTCGTGTTGGTCTGCCACGCGTTCTGCTTGCCCGCGACGCGCGCGACGAACGCGATGGTCTTGCCATCGGGCGAGATGTCGATCTCCTCCATGCCGCCGAACGGATGGGTGGGCGAGTCCGTCGTCTGGCCGGGCGTGACATCCCGTGCGTCGTCGGCGCGGCCGCCGAGCTCCGGCGGCGTCCACACGAACACGTGCGAGTACTTGCCGTCCTCCCATTGGTCCCAGTGGCGGAACAGCAGCTGGTCGTAGACGCGCGCTTTGACCTTGGACTTCGCCTTCGCGTCGTCGCGCTTGGCCGAATCGGCGATCGACTTGGCATCGGGCCATACGTCCATCGTGACGACCAGGCGTTTTCCGTCGGAGAACAGATCGAAGCCGTTTAGATCGAGCGGCAGCTTGGTCACCTGCTCGGCCTCGCCGCCGGCGACCGCGATCCGCCACACCTGCGACGAACCGCTGCGCGACGACAGGAAATAGATCGACTTGCCGTCGCGGGTCCACTGCGGATCGGTGTCGTTCTCGGCGTGCGACGTGAGCCGCCGAACCCCAGTGCCGTCGACGTTGGCGATCCACAGATCGAACCGCCCGCGGTTGGCCTCGACATCGGTGTCGCGAACTGCGAACGCCACTTGTTTGCCGTCCGGAGATACCTCCGGACTGCCGACTCGCTGCATCGCGAGCATGTCGTCGATCGTGAGCCCCTTGGCTTCGACCAGCGGTGCAGACATCGCGAGCACGAACCCGACACACGTAACGAGCTTCATGGCCGTGGAGTATTGGCCAGCGCGCGTGGCCGTCAATGGCCGTCGAGGAAAAACGCGGTGCCACGGAACGTCGCAGGGGTCGCGGGTGCTAGCGTGCGGACGTGACGTTCGACCTCGACGCATACCTCTCGCGTATCGGTGTCTCGACCCGTGGTGGCCCGACGCCTGCCACCTTGGACGCGTTGATCTGGGGGCACTTGCGCGCGATCCCGTTCGAGAACCTCGACATCGTGCTCGGCCGCCCGATCAAGATCGATCTCCACAGCGTCGCCACCAAGCTGGTGACGGCGCGCCGCGGCGGGTACTGCTTCGAGCACAACACCCTATTCGCGGAGGTGTTGCGCGCGCACGGCTTCGAGGTGACGGCGCTGGCCGCGCGCGTTCGCTGGGGCGCCGCCGGACCCACGCCACGGACCCACATGTTCCTCGAGGTGGTCGTCGATGGGCGGCCGCAGCTGGTCGACGTCGGGTTCGGCGGCACCTGCCCGACGCGCGCGGTGCCGATGCAGCCCGGTGTGTACGAGTCGCGCCACGGCCGGCTTCGCCTCCGCGATGATGCCGGGTTCATCGCGCTCGACGCCGAAGCCAAGGCCGAGTGGGAGCCGCTCTACATGTTCACCCGCGAGCCGCATCATCCGATCGACTTCGAGGTCGCAAACCACTACACGTCGACGCACCCGCAGTCGCGGTTCACGCTCGGACCTAGCGTCGCGTTGACGACCGACACGGGGCGGATCACGTACCGCGCCGGCGAATTCACGGAGCGCGTCGGCGATCGGGTAACCACCACGGCCGTGACCACCGCGAGCCAGCTGCTCGACGTGCTCGGAAAGCGGTTCGAGTTGGTGTTTCCGCCACACACGCAGTTCATCGGCGGACCGACGGAGTCGCCGCTGTAGTCAGCGGTGTGTGTCTGAGCGGGTGGATTTGCTCCCACCCGAACCTGAGCTCGGCTATACACGACACATGTACCGCGACGATCGAGAGGCGCTCCAGTACAAGGCCGAGGCAGCCGAGCGCGAGGCCGAGCGACTGCGTCGCGAGAACGACGAGATGCGGCTGGTCGTCACCAAGGCCAACGCGGGTCTCGTGCCGTCGACGTTCGCGTTCCCAGCGCACGTCGCGTACTCGGTGCTCGATGTTCGGGCGCTCTCGGTCGAAGACCGCGCGAGGTTGGCAGCGCACGGGGTGACGCGGTTCCCGGTGTGGGCCACCGGGCTGCTCAACTTCTTCACGCTCGGATTGTTCTCGCTGATCCACTTCGGGCTGGTCCACGACAAGCTGCCGCGCGCCACCCACAACGATCCGTCGGCGGCGAAGTCGATCGGGTTCTCGTTCATCCCGTACTTCAACCTGTATTGGGTGTTCTTCAACTCGCTGCGGCTCGCCGACCGGTTGGATCTTCAGCTGCGCCTGCGCGGGCTGCCGCGTCACGCGCCCAAGGGCCTATTGATCGCGTCGAGCGTGCTCTCGGTGATCCCCTACGTGAACATCTTCATCGGGCTCCCGATCATGTGGACGATCACGGCGTGTTGCCTGCAGTCGACCGTGAACAAGGTCGCGGCGCTGAGCCCGACCGATTGGGATGGGGCGACCAACGCGTTGCCGTCCGCGTCGGTCGCGCCGCAGGACGCGTCGCTCACGCCGTCGTCGATGTCACTCGGCTATCCCAATGTTCCGATGTCGCCGGAGCTCATCGCGCGCGAGCAGAAGGCCCGCAAGCTGGTCAACTGGTCGCACGTGCTCGGCTGGGGCGGGCTCGGCGCGCTGGTCGTCGGCGCTCCAGTCGCCGGTGCGATCGCTGGCGCGGTCGGCGGTGCGATCGTCGCCGGTGGCGCGGTGGTCTCTGCGATCACTGGCGCCGTCGTTGGTCAGGTCGGCCGCGGCATGCAGGGCCGCGTGATCTGATCCCAGTGTGAACTAGCGGCCCATCGCGCCTCAAAAATCTGACCTCTCACTCGCGAAACGCGGCGCTGGAGCCACCGCATCACGGCCTTTGGTTTGCAGGTCGAGCGCGGAGGTCCGACGATCAGCCATTGGCGATCGCGCTCGAGGCGGCGCGAACCGATCCAGCGAACGGGCTCGCATATACGTTTCCGGTTCAAACCATCGATACCGAGCCTGGGAGCCAGGTTCGGTTGCTGCTCGGTCGATCGGGAAACGATCCGTCGGGCCCATCAACGACCGGCGACGACGTGATCCTCGCCGACGAATTCTTGGTCGCGACCGCCATCACCGACAGCGATGGCCGCGCCGAGTTCCCGGGACTTTCGATCAGGTTGCCGGATGAATCGGTGACGAGTGGTACGTCCGTCGTGCCTGACGAGTTCTTGTGTGGCCTGACGGTGGTCGCGGTACGCAGCTACGAGCTGGGTGACCAGGCGTCCAAGTTCCTTGCCTCGAGGTTCATCACGCTGGTTTCGTCGTGCACGCCTGAGGACACGGAGCGACAGTAGCCGTGGCGATCGCAGCTGCTCGAGTGCGAGAGGGTTGCGACCGACCCATGTCGCACGCTGAGGCGCGCAACGCCTTCGAGCGATTCACTGTCAGCGCGAGATCGCCGGCGCGATCATCTCGCGCTCTACGATGTCACGCATGCGCAGCATTCTCGCTTCATGCATCCTAGCTTCATGCATCCTCGTCGTCGGCTGTAGTGACACCAAGGTCGAGCACGCCTCTCAATTCGTGGGCACGTGGGCGATCGAGGAGACCGTCGCGCACGCAGAGAATGGCGCGGCCGTCTACGAGCTCGGCGCCGACGGCGGAGTCACGCGCACGTTCGTCACCGACGGGTACCCGTACCCACAGGTGTCCAGCGATGATCCCCAGACCATCACGTGCGTGCCCGGCAGTGCGTGGCACAGCATCGATGATCTGCTGGTGCTCGAAGGAGCGTGCAGCGATGGGATCGTTCGGGACATCGCAATCCAGTTCGTCAGCGATGACATGCAAAACCTCGACGGTGGAACGGTCGAGCTTCAAAGCGTCGATGGAGAGTCGAGCTGGCGCGAACCGATGTGGGGCTGGTCGTTCACGCGATGTATCGAGGCGACCTGCGGCGGCGTCCTCGAGCCATCGATCGAGACCTAGCTGCTCGGTGCGGTGGTCGCCGAGAGCAGCTTTTCGAGCTCGAGCTCGTCGATCACCTGAACGCCGTGCTTCTGCGCGGCCTCGAGCTTGGTCTTGCCGGTGTCGGCTCCGGCGACCAGATAGTGGGTCTTCTTGCTTACCGAGCCGGCCACCTTGCCGCCCGCTTGCTCGATCCGCTTCTGAACGTCGGCGCGCGGCGCGTTCAGCGTGCCCGTCACCACCAGCGTCTTGCCCGTGAGCGGACCCTCGGCGATCGCGATGACCGGCTGCGCTGGGTCGACGCCGCGTTCCGCCAGCTTGTCGAGCACGCTGGCAGCATGCGGATCGCGGAGGAACCGATCGACGTTGACCGCGATCGTCTCGCCGACGCCTTCGATCTCGCACAGCTCGTCGATGAACGGCTGCGATTCCTTGGCAGCGGCGGCGGCTCGTAGCCCCGAAAGCGTCTTGTACTTCTCGGCGAGCGGCCGCGCGATCACGCTGCCGACGTTCGGGATGCCCAGCGCAGCGAGCAACCGCGCGAACGTCGCCTCGGTCTTGGCCTTCGCGATCGCGGCGATCAGGTTGTTCGCTGACAGTGCACCGAAGCGCTCGAGCTGGAGCAGCTGCGGGGCGGTGAGCGAAAATACATCGGCTACGTCGTTGACCAGTCTGGCCTCGACCAGCTGCACCACGACCTTTTCGCCGAGCCCATCGATGTTCATCTGGTGGCGCGAGCCGAAAAACTCGATCGCCGCGAGCCGCTGGGCCGGACATGCCAGGCGATTGCCGCACATCAGCGCGACCCGCCCCTCTTCCCGCGCCAGCGCAAAGCCGCACGACGGACAGCTCGTCGGCTCGGCGAATACCGGCTCGTCGGCATCACCGGCTTCGGTGACCGCGAGGATCTGCGGAATGATCTCGCCGGCCTTCTCGATCAACACGCGCGCACCTTTGCGCAACCCGAGCCGGCGAACTTGATCCCAGTTGTGGACCGACGCGCGTGACACCGTCGTCCCGGAGACGTCGACCGGCTCGAGGATCGCCACCGGCGTCACCGTCCCGGTGCGGCCGACGTTGAGCTCGATGTCGAGCAGCCGCGTCGTGACCTGGCGCGCGGGAAACTTGAACGCGATCGCCCAGCGCGGGAACTTGTTGGTGCTGCCGAGCGCCGCGCGCTGGCCGAAGTCATCGATCTTGATGACCAGCCCATCGAGCTCGTACGGCAGCTCGTCGCGTTTGCTCTCCCAGCTGTGCGCGCATGCGATCAGCTCGTCCCAGCTCCGCGCGATCGCATTGTGCCCGGACACCGGGAGCCCGAGCTTGCGGATCAGCTCGAGCGACGCGAGATGGCCGTTGCTGTAGCGCTCGCCATCGACCACCTCATACAGGATCGTCCGCATCGGCCGCTTGGCGACCTCGCGCGGATCGAGCTGTTTGATCGATCCCGCCGCGGTGTTGCGGGGGTTCTTGAATAGCTCCTCGCCGGCGGCCGCCCGTGCTTCGTTGATCGCCGCGAACTCGGCCTTGGTCATGTAGATCTCGCCGCGGACGACGATGTCGACCGGCTCGCGCAGGCGCAGCGCGACGCCTTTGACCATCTTGACGTTGGCCGTGACGTCCTCGCCGATCCGACCGTCACCGCGCGTCGCGCCGAGCGTCAACACGCCCTGCTTGTAGGTCAGCTCGATTCCGAATCCGTCGATCTTGGGCTCGACCGAAAACGCCGGGACGTCGCCATCGAGGCCTTTGACCACGCGATCGTAAAACGCGCGCAGGTCGGCCTCGTCATAGGTGTTGTCGAGCGACAACATCGCGACCGCGCGCTCGACCTTGGGGAAGTCCGAGACCGGGCGATGACCGATCCGGCGGGTCGGTGACCACTCCACGACCCAATCGGGGTGCGCGGTCTCGAGCTCGCGCAGCTGCTTGGTCAACTGGTCGTATTCGACGTCGCTGATCGTGGGTGCGGCATCGACGTAGTAACGCCGATCGTGCTCGCTGAGCTCGTCAACCAGCGATAGGTAGTGTGCGCGCGCGGCGTCTGCCATGACGCGCGCAGCATAGATCGCGGGCCCTGACCTGTCAGGCGTCAGTCCGCCAGGTGCGGCGGGCGCTTCCTGCCTTCGATGAACGCGTCGAGCTCCTGCTCGGCGTGTGAATGCTCGTCGATCACGACGCCATCGTGATCGTCATGCTCGACGGTCTGGATCGATCCCGACGCCATGCGCATCGGCCGCGACGGCAGATCGATGCTGGGCGCGAACACCGGGTCGTCCGCGGTGATCTCGGACTGCGACGGACGCACCGGCGCTTCGACCTCGTGCTTGCGGCCGATCAGGCAGCCGGCGCGTACCGTGACCTGGAACGGCCGGCCCTCGAAGTAGGCGTCGATCGCCTCCTTGATGTACCAGAACACGTCCTGCATCTCCTGCCCGCCCCCGGCGATCGCCTTCCACTCGGCGAGCGGTCCGTATTCGATCACGGGCGCGAAGAAGAACTCGCGCGAGCTCTTGAACAGCAGCGAGAACTCTTCGATTTCGATCGTGCCGTCGAGATTCGCGGCCGCCATCGAGCGTTCGACCTGATCGACCGTCGGGTACTTGGCGATCAGCTCCTCGAGCCGATCGAGCGCATCGTGCTTGTCGTGCTTGATCAGGACTTCGCGATAGAGGTCGTGAAACTCGAGGAACGTGCCGGCGAGCGGCAACGTGCAGCGGACCTCGCCGCCGAGCTTGGTGACACGCGCGAAGTCACGCACCGCGGACTCGAGGTCTGGCATCTCGCCGAGGCCGAGGTTGCAGACCACGAGGTCATAGACCTCGTCGGCGAACGACAGTTTGGGGACCGCGCTCTCGGTGCGGAAGAATACGCCCTTCTTGCCGAGCGGGCCGAGGTCAGCGACCTTGCGCCGCGCGACGTCGAGCATCGCGCTCGAGGCATCGATCGCGATCAACCGCGTGGTGTCGTTCATTCGCCGCAGGATCTCGACGGTCGGATAGCCCGTGCCGCACGAGATATCGAGCACCTGACCGCGCTCCGGCAGGTCGAGATTGCGCAGCAGCATCTTGCCGAAGCGCGCGCCCCACACCGGCGCGATCTCTTCGTCATAGATCCGCGCCAGCTTCTCGATCTTCAGCGTTCGTTTCGACTGGACCGTCACGGTGGGCTCGCCCAGCGGGTGGGTGGGGTCCGCTAGTACGAGCGCGATTATGTCTGGATTCCCTCGGGTTGGGAAGCCGAGGCGTGGCGGTGCTAACGCTTCGGTGAGGCATGCGCGGTGTCGCATGTCCTGTCGAATCGCGGCCCATAACACGGCGTTAAGGCCGATGCGCGACGCGCAATCATTTCCGGCAGACGGACGGCTTGAGCTCCGCGCAGACGTCGTCGTTCCAGGTGCCATCCGCCAGCATCACGCCGCAGTCTTCGGCTCCGCCGTCATCGTTGGGCTCCGACGCAGCCCAGTTGATGTATCCGACGATCGGAACTCCCTCGATGTAGAACGACGTACCGTCAGGCCATAGCCACGTGGCTTCGGCGATCCGGTCGTTGGCGCCGATGTGAATCGGCAGGGCTCCGAACATCGCTGTCGACGTCGTCCGCACGAAGCTGTTCTCGCTCGCCGAATTGATCCGCAGCAGCGTCGCTCCGATGGTGTCGCACTGCGTGGCTGCGTCCACCCAGGACAGCGGGTTCGCGCAGAACAAGTACAAGCGCTGATCGTCCGGCGGCGGGCGCCGAACGGCTACGCATTGTGATGGACAGCCGTCCGTGGTGGCGTTGCAGTCGGTGTCCAACGCATCACATGTCTCCGCCGCACCGGGATGACGAGCGAAGCTCTGATCATCGCAATCATCTGCGCTCGCCACAGTGTTCACCGGTTGCGTACAGGACGAGATGGCGGCGCCCGCGCCATGGCCATCACCATCGGCATCGGTGAACCAGGATCGGGTCTGGCAGCCGGGATCCCCCGCATCGACGTCGTGCGAGAAGTCGGGCACGTCGGCATCAACCGTCGCGGCCGCGTACGGATCTCGCGCGCAGGTGCCAGCGACGCATGACTGTGACGACGGACAGTCGTTGTCGATCGCGCACGCAACACCCTCCCGAGCGGTAGGGTCGTAACACGATGACGCCAACGCGAGTGCGCACGCTGCCCAGCACGCACGGATGGTTCGACGCGACCTCACGGCTCAGTGCGATGAGCAACCGCTGTGCCCGGCGCAAGCTGGCTCACAAGCCGCTACAGCGTTGGAATTCATGCGCAGCTAACCGCCAGCACACACGAGAAAAATCACGTGCACGATCGGCGGCTGCGTAGTCCGACTCTTCACTACCTCGCGCTGGGAGCCTTCACCCCGGATCGGGTGCCGTCCTCGCGGACCGGCCCCGCTCCCGAATAGTGATCCCGTCATCAGAGCCAGCGGTAACACCAGGCCTCGTCGCCTCCGCGGGCGTCTGCCCCCACTGCCATGGAACGATGTCGACGAGCGCCTGCCCAGCGCCGCTGATGTCGCCAGCCTCGATCGCGATCGACCAGCTCGCGTTGGAGTGACGATCACTTTGTTGTAGTGCGCGATTGCGAGCTGTCCCCCTGATGCGGATGTCGGTGCCGGACTCGACGGCGTCGTGGCTCCCGGCTCAGTGCACGACCTTGACGCGGACGTCGCCGTTCAGCCTGATGGTCGAATCGTCGTGGTTGGAACGCGCATGGCAGGGGCTCCGGCCGCGCCAGAAGCCGACTTTTTCGCGGCACGCTATTGCCCTTGAGAATCGACTCGAGGGTGCAGCGTTTCGCGATTTGCGTGTGCGGTTTGTTACGGTGGCAGGCAGACCGCGACGGTAGTCCGAGTTCGGTGGTGGCTCGGTGATGATCGCCGGGCTGGTCACGCCGGGCTTCGAAGGCCACCGCCGGCTTCCGTGCCGACGACTACTCGACATCGGTATCTCCCTTCGCGTCCGGTTAGCCCGGCGCACGATGGATCTGCGCCGTGCCGCCGTCATCGGTATCACGGATTGGCGCTACGCTCAGGCACGATGCCCGACAAGCCGAGCACAGCACCAGAGGACACCGCCGCGCGGGTTGCGTTGTGGCGGGCACTGCATGTCGAGATCGATCCGCCGCCGCACGTGCTCGAGGACGACATCGGTCTCAAGCTGGTCGCCCCCGATGCGGGATGGCGCAACCGTCCCGACATGAGCCCGTTCACGCGGCCGTTTCGCGCGTCGATCATCGCCCGCGCTCGGTTCATCGAGGATCTCGTGATCGAGCAGGCTGCGCGTGGCGTCGGGCAATACGTGATCCTCGGCGCGGGCTTGGACACGTTTGCTCAACGCAGACCAGACATTGCGTCGCGTCTGGTGGTGTTCGAAGTCGACCAGCCAGGTCCTCAAGCGTGGAAGCGCCAGCGCCTGATCGACCTGGGCCTCGGCATTCCGCCGTTCCTACGACTCGTTCCGACCGACTTCGAAGCCGGCGACACGTGGTGGGATCGGCTAGCGGCGTGCGGTTTCGACGCGAACCAACCGGCGATCGTGGCTTCGACGGGCGTGAGCATGTACCTGACCAAGGACGCGATCATGGCCACGCTGCGTCGAGTCGCTGCGCTCGCGCCGGGCTCGATGTTGGCGATGTCGTTCATGTTGCCATTCGACATGGCCGACCCGGAGATCCGTCCCAGCATCGAGCGCGCGGCGCAAGGCGCACGGGCCAATGGCACGCCGTTCATCAGCTTGTTCACGCCGCACGAGATGCTCGGGCTCGCACGCGAAGCCGGGTTCCGCGATGTCCGCCACGTGTCGGCGGATGCGCTCGCCCAGCGCTACTTCACCGGCAGAACCGACGGACTTCGGCCGCCGAGCAACGCCGAGGAGATCCTCGTCGGCACGACGTGAACGACCGCTGCTACGATCGCGGGTGATCCGAGGTTTCGTCGTCACCGCCAGGCACCGGTTCGCCAGTGCGCCCGGGCGAACCATCGCAGACGTCGTCTGGAAGCTCGTTGCACCAATCTTTACACCCTCGATCGCCGACCATTTCGTCGTCGCAGCGCTCCAGACACAGCGCCAGCACGGTGTCGCGCGTGCACGGATTCGCGGTCTGCACCAGCGACTGAATCGTCTCCTGAGTGCCACGCCGATGATCGCCCGCGACGACAGCTCCGGTTCGCGTCCTGCGATATGGTCGACGGGCATGAAAGCGACACATTTGCTCGGAGTTTTTGTTCCACTGGTGGTCAGCGGCTGCGATGGAAGCACGGGCGAGCAGGGGCTGCCGGGTCCCGCCGGCGAGCAGGGTCCGCAGGGCGACCAGGGACCGCAGGGGCTGCAAGGCGAGCAGGGGCTGCAAGGTGAGCAGGGCATGGCGGGCATGCCGGGATCAGCGAACGTTTCGGTGTTCGCAGAATCCGGGAATTGTCAGGTCCAGACCGGAGCAGACGTCACGTGCGATGTTGGCTGCGGGAACGTGGGTGATCTTGCGATCGCCTCTGCCGGCGTTCAGCTCGTCACCGAAGTGAGTCTGATCGGCTCCCACCAGGCGGTCAGCGCGCCGACCTCGTGGACGTTCCGCTTCAACAACGGCTCGGGGGCCGCTGCTTCGCTCAACGCGAGCATCGTTTGCTTCGATCCGACGCCCTGACACGATGCGGTTCAGGGCTCTGCCCAGCGCCGCATCAGGTTGCTGTGGCTCTTGACCAGTAGGTCCAGCGCGCGGCTCTTACCGGTCTGCGCATGCACCAGCTCGATTGCCTGCGCCAGATCCCACAGCGTCGTGCGATCTTCGGCCGTGCGAACGTAGCTCTGTACCCAGCCCACCACGACGAGCCGCTCGCCGCGCGTCACTTCGAGCACCTGGTGGAGCTGACCGGTCGCGTAACAGACGAGACAGCGCGCTGGCAGCTTGAACCGCATGTCGCCCGCGCCCGTCTCGATCGAAAGCTCTCCGCCGTCGTACGCGTCGGGTTCGCTCAGAAACAGGGTGAACGATAGATCGGCGCGCGCGAACAACGATGCGTCTTGCATCAGCGCGCCATCGATGTGCGTTCCGTAGCGCGAGCCCGCCTGATAACGCGCGAGCCGCAGCGAATGCATGTGGCGCGGGATCGTCGCAGCCGCGAACTGTGCATTGCGCTGAAGCGCCGCGCCCACGAGGTTCGCCACCTCGGTGAGCGACGCGCTCTGGCGCGATAGCTGCGTGTTGTATTTGGTCTCGGCCAGCCGTGGGCCCGCGGTCTCGCGGCCGTCGACGAACTTGGTTGCTCGGGCGATCTCGAGCAGCGCAGCATGCTCGGCGGGGTCGATGACGTTGGCAATCGTCAGGATCACGCGCAGAGCATACGATCACCGCCGGCGAAACCGCCGACCGTGCCTTACTTCTTCGCGGCGCAACCGCAGCTCGTCCCGCACGCGCACGAATCCTTGCAGCCGCAAGGCGCGTCGCACGGGCAACGCTCGGTCTCGCCGTCGCAACCGCAGCTGGTGGTCTGACAACGGCACTGGGTCTCGGTCTCGTTCATCTTGGTCATCTGAGTCATCTGAGTCTCCTTGTCATCGAAGCGCGTGGTTGCGCTTCGCCGGGGAAGACGCAGCGGTGCGGGTGCCATGACGTTGGCGGGCGCGACTCGGAAACCTACACCGAGCGAACAACCTAGGAGTCACTCGGCGTGGGACCAGGGTTCGACGGCGACGTTGCCATCCGCACGGAGGGAGGTCACCACGTCACCGTGCTTGATCGAGAACAAGGCGCTGTCGCCATCGATGTCGGGGAGCGAGGTCAATTCGAACCGTGCCTGGAGATCGAAATGAAGCGACAGGCTCGTCGGGCTCTCATGGGCCAGCTTCATCAGATGCTGACCTTCGAGCCAGTGAAGGACCGTCCGGATGACATCGCCAGTAGCCTCCGAGTCAGCGAGCAGCGCTTGCCCTGAGAACACTTGCCATGCCGCCATTTCGAGCCGTATGGAATGGCTGCCCGAAACCCCGGCTGGGCGGCAGGCGACACGAGCACCCTGAATGGTTCTTGTTGCAGTGCGTTTGCTTACCCAGGTCGTCGGCTCACCAAGCTCGAGGAACACGTGCGAGCCGATCCCACGCCAAGCGTGCCAGATCGGTTTTCCGATCACCGCCTCCGCAGCTGACGTCAATGCGCGGTCGTCCGACATCTTCGAGACCATAGCGTGAGGTGCTTGAGCTTTGAGGGACCATCTGGTCAATACAGTTCGGGCGTGGCGACAGCCTTGGCGCGATCGAGACCATCATCCGCCGTGACGCGCGACCGGGCCTGCGACCGTGATACCCACACCGGATGTCACGACCGACGACGCGGGTCTACGTCGTTCTCTGGAAGAAGAAGCGCAGGTTGATCCCGCCCTTGACCGCCAGGAGTCGCTTGTCGCTCAGGTTCGCAAACAGGGCGCGCACGAACACCAGGTGGACCAACTCGACGATCTGGCGCGCGGTCACGGCGATTAATAAATACAGAAAATGGCCCTAAGAGGCCATACTTCGTATTCGTATATGCCCGGGCGTCCGACCGATACGCGTGCGCAGTACAGCTGCGGATGGCGCTGAACCACGCGCGAGGCCCGGATCGGGATCCGTCGTTCGCGGCAAGCCACGCGGCGCACGAGGCACTGCGGCGCTTAGGGCCCGCGATCGGCGCGATGACTCAGTGATGGCCGTCGTCCGAGCCGGCGTAGATCCGCTGACCGCCGTCACGGAACTCGGCTGCCTTTGCAGCCATACCAGCCTCGAGCTCTTGCTTCGCGGCGAGCTCGCGGACCTCGCCCGTGATCTTCATCGAGCAGAACTTGGGTCCGCACATCGAGCAGAAGTGAGCGCCCTTGGCTCCGGGAGCCGGCAGCGTCTCGTCGTGAAAGTCCTTGGCGGTATCGGGATCGAGCGAGAGGTGGAATTGATCCTCCCACCGGAACTCGAACCGCGCCTTGCTGAGCGCATCGTCACGGCGCTGGGCGCCGGGATGGCCCTTGGCGAGGTCGGCCGCGTGCGCTGCGATCTTGTAGGCGATCACGCCCGCCTTGACGTCATCGCGGTTCGGCAGACCGAGATGTTCCTTCGGCGTCACGTAGCAGAGCATCGCGGTGCCGAACCACCCGATCATCGCCGCGCCGATCGCGCTGGTGATGTGGTCGTAACCGGGCGCGATGTCGGTGACCAGCGGCCCGAGCGTGTAGAACGGCGCTTCCTTGCAGAGCTTCATCTGCAGATCGACGTTCTCCTTGATCTTGTGCATCGCGACGTGGCCGGGGCCCTCGATCATCGTCTGCACGTCGTGCTTCCACGCGATCTCGGTGAGCTCGCCGAGCGTCTCGAGCTCCGCGAGCTGCGCGCGGTCGTTGGCATCGGCCGTCGAGCCGGGACGGAGCCCGTCGCCGAGCGAGAACGCGACGTCGTACTTCTTCATCACCTCGCAGATCCGCTCGAACTCGGTGTAGAGGAAGTTCTCTTTGTGGTGCGCGAGGCACCACTTGGCCATGATCGAGCCACCGCGCGACACGATGCCGGTAACACGGTTCGCGGTGTACGGGATGTACGCAAGCCGGACGCCCGCGTGGATCGTGAAGTAGTCGACGCCCTGCTCGGCCTGCTCGATCAGCGTGTCGATGAACATCTCGATGTTCAGCTTCTCGGGATCGCCGCCGGCCTTCTCGAGGCACTGATAGATCGGCACCGTGCCGATCGGCACCGGTGAGTTGCGCAGGATCCACTCGCGGGTTTCGTGGATCTGCTTACCCGTCGACAGATCCATCACCGTATCGGCGCCCCACTTCACTGCCCACCGCAGCTTGTCGACCTCTTCGCCGATCGTCGAGGTCACCGCCGAGTTGCCGATGTTGGCGTTGATCTTCACCAGGAAGTTCTTGCCGATGATCATCGGCTCCGACTCCGGATGGTTGATGTTCGACGGCAGGATCGCGCGGCCGCACGCGAGCTCGTCGCGGACAAACTCGGGCGTGACGTTCTCGCGGATCGCGACGAACTTCATCTCCGGGGTGATGAGGCCGCGGCGCGCGTAGTGCATCTGCGAGCGGTTGCCGCTGTCACCGTCGCGCAGGCGCGCTTCGATCCATGGCTGGCGGAGCTTCGGGAGTCCGTGGTGAGGGTCGACGCCTTGCGGCCCCGAGGTGTCGTAGACGTCGAACGGCGGCTCGCCACCCGTGAGATGAACGCGGCGCATCGGCACGCGGAGGCCGCTGTGCTCGACGTAGACCTTCTCCGAAGCGGGGAAGCCATCGATCGCCGGCAGGTTCGCGACCGGATCCGTCGTCACCGTCGGCAGCGAGCGCTTGCCGGTGCCATTGCCATTGCCATTGTCGCTGTTCGTCATCTGAAGCTCCCTACGCCGGCATGACCCGGATCAGGTTCTGGGGTCGTGCCTTCGCACCTCTCAGCCCACGATTGGGCTCCCCCGTTGGTGTGGTGAGTAGTAGGTCCTAGTCGCGGGGACCCTACCTGAGAGCAGCAGCGAGCGCTACCTGGATCGGCGCGCCGAACCTCGAGTTTGATACTCTCGAGAGCGTGGCGAGCGCGCCCAATTTCGGCCGCTACAAAGTCACCGCGACGCTCGGCGCCGGGGCAATGGGTGAGGTCTATGCGGCCGTCGACGAAGTGCTCGGTCGCGAGGTCGCGGTCAAGACGCTGAGAGGCGCTGCCACCGGCATGACGGCCCAGATCCTCGACGATCGCTTCCGGATGGAGGCGCGCGCGATCGCCAAGCTCACCCATCCGAGCGTGGTCCAGGTGTTCGACATCGATCTGGCTGCGAACCCGCCGTACCTCGTGATGGAACGCGTGATCGGCCCATCACTGAAGGAGCAACTCGCCCGTGGCGCGCTCGGCGTGACCGACCTGCGCGCGCTCGGAATCCAGATCGCGAGAGCGCTCGCCGCGGCGCATGCGGCGGGAGTCGTTCATCGAGACGTCAAGCCTGCCAACATCCTGGTCGCCGGCGACCGCACCTGGAAGCTCGCCGACTTCGGCGTCGCGCATGTTCCCGACTCGTCGATCACGCTGACCGGACAATTCATCGGCTCGCCAGCGTACGCCGCACCTGAAGCGCTGATCCGCGGCCAATCGCTCCCTGCTGGCGATGTGTTCGGGCTCGGAGCATCGCTGTTTCAAGCTGCCGCCGGGCGCTGGCCGCGCGCCGAGGCAGCGAGCGGCGCGTTGCTCGCTGCCGCACCGCCGGTGCGCGAGCTCGTGCCAGCATTGCCTATCGAGGTCGCCGACGCGATCGATCGCGCGCTTGCGAATGACCCTGCGCATCGTCCGACCGCGGCCGAGCTCGCCGACGCGTTATCGCGGGCACCTGCCCCAGACGCGACACCGGTTTCGCTCGCGCATCCGACCACCATCGCCGTGCCGATCGTCGTCGCGAGCACGCGCTGGAAGCCGTGGGTGATCGGCGTAGCACTGCTCGTGCTGATCATCGCGATCGCTACCAGCCGTGACTCATCGGGTCGTCACGCGATCGATCCGATGGCGGGCCAACTCCGCATCGAACCACCGCCGATGCGCGATGGCAAAGCTGCAAAGGACTGGCAGAAGCTGCTCGACCAGCTCGAGCGCGGCAAGATCGACGACGCATTGCGCCGGCTCCACGACTGGGAACACCGCCACGGCGAAACCGCCGAGACCGAAGCGCTGCGCCGCCAACTCGAGCCGCTACGTCGCGACGACTAGACACATCCAGACACAGGCTACGTCCGACGCTGGTTACGGCGCCGCGCAGCGAGCGCGACGAGCACGATGGCGCACAGCGCGGCCTGCGATGCATCGCCGCGTGACGTCACGCAGCCGCCGGTCTGGACCGCTGGCCAGCAGGCACTGCCGGCTGCGATGGCCACACATGCGAACCCGCCTGGACATGCGCTGGCGTCGTCTGTCGAGCATGGCTCGGTGCATCGCATTTGTTCCGACCCGTCCGGCTCTGGTGTGCACTGTCCCGAGTCACAATCGCTCGCGGCCGCACACTGCGCCCCAAGTCCGAGCGGCGCGAACGGCTCGACGATGCAGGTCTCTGCGAAGCAGATCTTGCCCTGCATGCAGTCAGCGTCGGTATCGCAGCGCAGGTCGGGCACATGCGCGAGCAGAAATGCCGCCTCGGCATCGGTGCGCGTGCCGGCGCCGTACCGCGCGCACATCGCGTCACCGAACGAAGCGACCGAGACCTGCCTGCGCTTGCCGTCGGTCGCGATCAGCGCGGGGCCGCCCGAATCGCCATCGCACTGACCGCGGCCATCGCGCTGGTCGACACAGATCATCTGCGCATCGCTGAGGCTCGGCCCCGACGGCAGCGCCGCACACGACACGGAGGTCTGCTCGACGCTGTGCAGTCGGCGCGCCGAGTCTTCATTGCTGATCCCGAACCCGGCCTGCACGATTGCGCTCCCCACCGGCGCGCGCGCGGGATCGAGGTTGACCCGGATCGCCGGGACTGTGGTGAGCGGCGTCGCGAGCCGAATCAACCCGACATCATGGATCCCGATCGCGAGGATCGTGAACTCCGGGTGAGGGATCGACTCCGTGGCGGTCACCACCATTCCCGGGTCGGCGCCCAGATCAACGGTCCCGACGTGCACGCGAATGCTCGCGGTCACGTCCGCTTGCGTCCGAGCTGCGGCCGTCGGGTATACGCAGTGCGCGGCGGTCAGCACCCATTCCCCGCCGATCAGCGTGCCCGTGCACAGCGTCGTGCCGCTCTCGATCGCGACGACCGCGGGCAGCTCGCCTGGTGCGGCGGGCCCTCCTCCCACGATCTGATCAGGTGAACCGGCGAGAGCGGCGGAGCTTGCGAGCAGGCCTACGCTGACGAGCAGACCGCGCATCGTGCGTCGTTAGGGCTCGAATGCAAGGACCGGCTCGGGCGTCACGTACTCGATGCCCGAGAACTCTCCCCAGCACCGCACCGCCCCGTCGCTCTGCGTCGCACACGTCGTCCGCGTACCTGCGGCCTCGATCGACGTGACGTTGGTCAGCGCAGGGTTGGTCGCGACCGCCTTGCTGAACTCACCCGTCGTTCCCGAGCCCATCTGTCCCTCGTTGCCGCGCCCCCAGCACGATACGCCGCCGCCGATCAACGCGCATGTATGCGCGATGCCGGCGGTCAGTGCGGTGACGCCCGCGAGCGGCGTGTCGGTCGAATCGATGACCTGCACCGGTGTGCTGCTGTCCGAGGTTGTGCCGTTACCCAGGTTGCCGTGCCGATTGTTACCCCAGCACCACACCGTGCCGTCGTCCTTGCGCGCGCAGCCGAAGTTGCGCACCTCGTTCTGCGCAGTCCGCCCACCGGCGACCACCTGCGTGATCCCAGTGAGTCCGGTGACGGCGGAGGGAGGATCACTGGTGCTCGAGCCGTTGCCACGTGCGCCGCGGGCGCTGGTGCCGAACGAGAGCACGGTCTGATCCGCGAGCAGCGCGTAGCCGCCGGCACCGTGAATCGCGGCCGCCGTGACGCCGGCCGCGGTCCAGCCCTCGGTCCGGACGTCGGCACTGGTGCCAGCGCGACGGGTCTTGCACTCCAGGTCGTTGGTGGCCCCAGTTACTGCGCAGCGGAACCAATAACCAGCCGCAATCGCGGTCGCGCCGCTCGGAATGATCTGCTCCGCATGGGGGTTCGTCCGGAGTAGCTGGACCGCTTCCGAGGAACTGTCCGGTCGCGCAAGCGTCGTGTAGTCACCCCAGCACCACACGTCTCCGGCTTGCCGGCGTGCGCAGTAGAACCCGGTCCCCGAGACCAGCTCGACGACGTCGGTGAGAAAGCCCAGTTCGGTCTGGACGACGTTGACGATCTCGACGATCGCCAGTCCGCCGCCACCCTCACCCTTCCCCTTTTTGCCCTGGAGCTCGGGGATCGTCAGCAGATATTCGTCGCTGGCCCCGCGCATGCCGTTGATGTTCAGGCCCGAGCACGCCACGACGCCCGTGGTGGTGCGAACGCACAGGTTGGTCGAGCCTCCCGTACGACTCGGCTTCTTCCTCCAGCTCGCAGGCACTGCTTGCGCGGCGAGCCCCTGCGCGGTACCCGTCCCGCTGGCAGTCACGGTGGGCGGCGTGCCGCACATCGGACCGATCGTGCCGACCGTCAGGCTCTGGGTGTCGCTCTGGTTATGAGCGGGCGTGAAGGTAACGTTCCCCGCGAGCGAGCCGCCCGCAGGTACCGCCTGCGGTCCTGCCGGCGCGAACCCGAAGCTGAAGAACGAGCCGGTGACGGTGACCATCGCGGGCGCATTCCCAACGTTGTTGATCGTCAGCGGCGACATCGCCGTCATGCCGAACGGCTGCAGCGTCCCGAAGCTGACCGCTGACGCGGAGACCTCGAGGACCGCGCCGCGAGCGGTCTGCGTGATCTGGACCTCGTGCGGCGTGTCCCCCGACTTGTCGGTCGTGACGGTGACCGTCTCGCCGTAGAGGTTCTCGGTCACCGCTGACGTCTGCGGGATCGATTTCGAGAACACCGTGACCGAAAGCTGCGAGTGCGGAAGCACGGTGCCCGCGGGCGGGACGATCACGTAGTGCGAGTCCGCACCTTTGGCCAACGCCGTGGTGAAGTTGAACGATCGGGACGTGTTGTTTGTGACCACGAGAACCCGCGGGATCGCGGTGGTCCCACAGTCCGTTTGACCGAAGTCGATCGACGCGGCGACGACATCGACGTTATCCACGGTGCTATCGCCGCACGCCGCGGCCGCGAGCGCGCCACCGAACATCACTGCCTGGATCATCGGCTTCCACATAGGCTTCATAAGCATTTCCCCCTCGAAATGGCGCCCTCAGCGTAGATGCCGGGGTCGCAGACCGAAAGCGATGGATCCAAAAAACGTAACGAGCTCGTAACCAGCCGGTAACCACCTCCGCCGGTCCGGGTGACGACCGCCGTGCAGCGGGTCGGCGGGCCGGCCGTCGGAATCACGCGCGTGCTCGCGATCAACGCGTGACGTACGTGTAGCCGATGCACATCTCGTCGTCGGTGCTGAGCCCCCAGGTCACGGGCTCGGTGGTGGATCGTGTGTCGTAGGCGCAGGTCAGCCGGATCTGGTCTCCGGGCACTACTTCGATCGGCCGCTCGAACAAATAGAACAGCTGCCAATTGAAGTCCCAGCGTGGGATCGATAGCAGGCACGTCGCGTTGCCATCGCGCACGAGCTCGAGCCGGCCCTCGACGCCGAGGTTGTGCATGTGGATGCGCGCGCCCCGCGCCCAGACCGGCGCATCGAGCGTCACCGGGTGGACGCCGTTGACCTCGACCCGATCCCGACCGGGGGGAAGCAGCAACACGCGGTTGGCGTCGCTGAGGAAGTCGCCGACCTTATCGACCGATGCGGCGAGCTCGAGTCCGAGCCGCGTGTGATCGAGCACGGGCTCACCGGTGTGATTGTGATAGTGCAGCTGCACGACGAGCCGCCGGCCCGCCGAGATCTGCACGCCGGTGCCGGTGGTCCAGCGGCGCACGACGTCGCCTGGGGCCCAGGCACCGATCCAGCGCAGGCCGTCGCCCACACCTTCGTTGTCGCAGGCGTAACCCGACTCCGGATCGGCGGCGACCCGCTCGTCGACCAGGAGCTCCGCGGCCTCGTCTTCAACCACGAACAACTGGATGTGGTGCACGACCTCGGCGCGATCGAGCTCGGCCGCCATCGCGGTGATATAGCGATCCGCCGCGAGACCGGGATCGACGACGAAGCACCGATACTCGTCCGGTCCCGGGCGGACGACGTACGCCACGTCGCTACCAAGTGAGAGCGTCCCGCTGAATGAAGTCATCGGTGGCGGAGCCGGCACCGGGCTCGCGGTATCCGGATCGCCCGCCGGAGCGCCCGCCGCGGCCCACGCACCGAGCTGTGCGATCTCGGATTCGGACAGCCAGCGCTGGTCGACGAACGTGCCGCACGTCCCGCTGCTGTTCGCCGGCCATGGCGGCATGACGCGCAGGCTGGTGACGCGAGCGATCTGATCAGCGATCTCGGCAGCGTCGTCGTACGTGATCAACGGAAACGGCGCCACCCCGTCATCGCGGTGGCAACCACTGCAGTGGCGCGCGAGCAGCGGCGCGACGGTCTCGTGATAGGTGACCGGCTGTTCGCGCGCGTCGTCGGCCGGCGGTAGCAGTTGGTGGCAGCCGCCCGAGGCGATCGCAGCTACCGCGGCCAGTCGCACGCGATCGAGGATCAAGCCCACCGCTCCGATCGCAACACGAATTCGCGAGACCCGCAAGCTGGGCTACGCCCCGAGCGGTCGAACGCGAACGTGAACCTCGCGGCATCGAGTTGGACTCGAGCGCTGTGTCGACCTTCTAGCTGTCGTCGAGCTCCAGCCGCGTCAGCCGCAGCTGCACAGCCGGGTAGTCAGCGCGTGCCCGCGAAGCAGCAGCCTTACCGTACACGCGTGATATCCGATCGTGCGGCAGTGGATCGGCATACTCAACCGCATACGCCCGCTCGGCACCGAATTGCCGGGTCACGAAGTGCCATCGTTCACGATGATTCAGACCGATCGTATGCGTGTACGTGGTCGTGGCGGCCGTTGATAGAACTGCCCAGACCCATTCGGTAGCGGGCTGAACCGTCGGCACCTGCACCAAGCTCAGGCACACCAGCTCCCGATCATGGCTCGGGTTTGCTGTAATACGAGGAAGGACCGCGCTCGATGCGCGTTCCGATCGGTGTTGTGTTTGGTCAGCCGCGACCCAAATGCCTTCGATCATTCTCGCCAGGCGGTGAGGCGAATCCGCATCGTCAGCAAGTACGTTCTCGACGAGCCATCGTTGCAGCTCAGGCCAATACGTTTCGGCACTCGCCGTCGGACCTGGAGTAGTGACCCCTGCCGCCAAGATCGTCGGCATCACCGCCTCCAATGCCTTGCGCGCTTCGATGCTCTGTACGACCGCATCGCGGTCACGAAGTCGTGCAGCTAGCTCGACGAACGCCGCGATAATTGGAAGGCGAACATGCCAACGACCAGGCGTTGAAGGTAGTGGGCGGAGGACCCGTTCGAGTGCACTTGGATCGCTCAACCGATATCGAACGCGGTTGCCTTCACGTGCTGCGACGAGGACGCCTGCCATCAGGAGGTCCTCGAGAACGAACGCGATGTTCCGCTTGCTGTATCCAACCTCGGACAACGCGAGAGCTGTCAGTCCATGTTCAGGCTGCGCTCTGCGAGTCAGAAGCTCGAGCAGCACCTCGGCGCGCGCATTCGCTCCGAATGCGCAACGCACGCGCAACAGCGATCGCGCTGGTGTGTTGAGATGATCGAGGCGGGACTTCCCGGTGCGTGGCGCGGTCTGCAACACGTGTTCGAGACGGGCGAGCTTCGCGGTGACGCTCTCGCCGAACCGTTGCCGGAGAGCATTGAGGCGTGGACGCGAGACGAATCGCTGGTACTTATTCCACCAGTCGGCCACCTCTTCGTGAAGCCGCGGGTCATATTCAGCCACACAGGCGGTGAAATAGAGCAGCGCCTCAGGGTCGACAGCTGAATTCGGGGGCTGTGCCATTCCTCTAACGCCAAGCGCGGTCCAGTGACTCCAAGCCAAGTCTAGCGAGGCCTCGACGATCGGGGGTTTATCGCTCGGCACGGATTGCCTCCACGTGCGCGATCACTGAGTCGACAAAGGATGCGAACTCGACCCCAGCGTCTTGTTGCTTTACCCATGCTGCAGCATCGAGGAGCTCATCACCGCTCGGATCGAGCTCGATGAGATCCTGCACGTGCTTACTGCCAGGGGCGCTGTCCGCCGCAGCGTAGAGCTTGAGACAGATCTGATCGTAGCGGCTGGCGAGGTGAACGATGAGTCCACCGAACTCGTGTCGCGTCGTGCGATCGCGAAACCCCGATGGTAGTCCCTGCTTCAGCTGATCCGTTGGGCCAGGGTTGAGCCAATCCGTTGCAAGGTTGAGTACCGCAGCAGTGTCTTCGACAGCCTCGCAAAGTTGTTTCGGCAGCGGTCGGGCAGGTTGATATTGGCCGGCCTCCACGAGTGCAAGCGCATCGAGGTCCTTCGTCGGACGCTGAATGACACCAAGCAGAAGCAGTCCGCCGCCGCCAACCACGACGATTTCGAACGTTAGCCCTCGGTCTCTGAGGAGAGCGCCAAGCACCGACAAGGCCTGTCGTAAACTGTCTGCCGCGAACATCCGTGAAATATAGCTTCTCAGAACGAGAAGTTAAATTTCTCGGATCGAGAAGCATGAAGTTTCGATAACTTGAAAATGTCTTTCCGGTTCCCTCCTTCCCGACCGGGGCGCAGCGCTCGCAACCGCCCGATTCGCATTCACGAACCTAACCGCGTTTCGAGACGCCGAACGATGTCTGTGTCATCTCGGGTGTGAACCGCTGGCTGGCCTCGAGCCATGGTGTGTTCGCCGGAAACGTCAGCTTGGTGCCGCGTGGATCGAGCTCTACACGGATCACACCCGCGGGTCTGGGGTTGACGAATAACCGCCACAGCGTGGTGCGCAGGGCTGGAAGGTCGATCGTGCAGTTGCAGTCGACCAGGGCTGGTTCGATCGCCTCGATGATGTTGGCAGTCATGTCGCCGCCCCGTTCCGTTGCTTCGCGCCACGCCTCGGGGATCGAGCTGCACGGCCGAACCACGTTGCGCATGAATTCCATGAATCGTTGCGCTCGCCCACTCGGATCTCCCTTCCGGATCCGATCCAGCTCAGCGTCGGCCCAGCTTGGCGGCGGCGATGGCGACGTCTGCACGGTACGAAACACAAAGCTTGGCGAGCGATAGCCAACCTTCGAGCACGTGGCAATCACGTCGACGATCCGCTTCCACGTCGCTCGCTCGTCGATCACCAGGTAGACGAGCCGTGGATCCGCATCACCTGCGCGAGCCCGACCCTCGTCGATATCCGAGGCGCGCTTCTCGTACGTTGCGGTGAGCCGCTCCGCCAGCTCGTTCGAGACAACCGGCTCGCCTTGGTACTCGAGCCCTGCGGAGGTCACGAGCACCATAGGAGCGATCGGCGCAGATACCCTTGGTAGCTCCGCGCGGACCACCAGCTTGTGGCTGTCGTCGACGACTACCAAGGCAGGCTCGTGGTCCATCGCTCGTAGAAATTGCCCAAGCTCACGAGCCTGCGTACGACATGCTGCCTGGCTTGCAGCTTCGGCGACCACCGGCCGCGGAGACTCGGTCGAGCCAGCACCGCGGGAAACAGCTGGTCCGGTAGGTTCAGATCGTGGCTGTGATCTCGAACCGCAGGCTGCGAGCGCCAGAACCACGACCATCGCCTTCTGAGTCATCGGCACGCCCGAGGCCTACCTCCGGGCTCATCGGCGCCACCACGCCGACCCGCTGGCACCTGCTTACAGCCCCGTCAGTGCCAGGCGAACCACATGTCCAACGAAACATCGAACCGCGAACCTTCATTCGTCCACGTTCGTCGCGAAACCACCGCGAGCTGTGCACCACCGAAATCGTTGCCCGTAGTTCCCACTCCCAGCCCGGCGAACCCGCCACGACCGTCGGTACCCACGACACCACCCCCTCGACGAGGCCAGCGACCGGCCGGCGTGCAACCACGCACCGCGAAGCGGTTCCGATCGCCATGACCGTCTTGCGGTTGTCCGTATTCGTCACTGCGTGCGCGACCACCGCCCCCCCACCAGCGCCGCTGAACGCCGTCACACCGGCCGCGCGGCCCGATGTCGTGATCGCGCGTGCTTGTTTGCAGCTCGGACCGTGGGCGGACCTGGAATGCTCAGCCGGCGAGTGCCGACGTCCGAGCTTCGGCGACTGCGATGGACTTGGCTACGAAGCGCCGCGCGGCATAGCTGTCGGCGCGTTGGTCCATTGCATCGTTCGCAATCGTGGCGGCGCGGGATCGGCCGAGGTCATCGGAAGATACGGCGTCGAGCGCTCGCGACGCATCACCATCGGCTCCGCCGAGGAGCGTGACGTCACGTTTGCAATCGAGCAAACGACGCTGGCTCCCAAGCTAACAGACCTGGGCGGTTGGGGATGCGCTGGTGGCGTCGGATGCTGGAGCGACGATACCGCCGACCGCGCCATCAAGGACGCGTGTCGTGTCCGGTGAACAACGCGCACACTCACACGCGATCGAGCGAGCTGAATGCGTCGTCGAGGCACGCGATCATCGCGGCTGCGTCGGCGAACCGAGCTTCGGGCGTCTTCGCGAGCGCGCCTTCGACCAGCGCGACGAGCTCGGGCGTGCACCATGGCGCATCGTTCACCATCTTGCGCAGGCTCGGCGGCTCGACCTTGACGTGGAGCCGCAGCAACACCTGCGGATCGGTGTCGCGGAACGGTGGCTGGCCGGTGAGCATCTCGAACAGCATCACGCCGACGGCATACAGGTCCGCACGACCATCGACCTGACGGCCGAGCGCTTGCTCGGGCGCCATATAGAGCGGCGTCCCGAACACCAAGCCGGTTCGCGTGAGCGCGCCGGCGCCGTACGCCGCGGCTGCATCACCGACGAGCTTGACCAGCCCGAAGTCGATGATCTTCGCGCGCTCCCAACCGCCCTCCATCGGCACCAGCAGCACGTTGTCGGGCTTGAGGTCGCGGTGCACCAGGCCCTGGGTATGCGCATGACCGACGCCCTCGAGGATCTGCCGCGCCAGCACTAGCGCGCGGCGCGGCTCGAGCGCCCCCGCGGCGATCGCGTGGCTGAGCGGCTTTCCTGCCACCCGTTCCATCACCAGGAACAGCTGGCCACTGTCGACGAACACATCGACCGCAGCGACCAGGTTCGGGTGCTCGAGCAGCCGGAGCGCATTGGCCTCGCGCGCGAACCGCCGGGTCGCGTCCGACGTGCCGCCGACGTCCTGCACCGGTGACTTGAGCGCGAATCGGGTGCCTTGGTCGTCCTCGACCTCGATCACGCCGCCCATCGCCCCGCGTCCGATCGAGCCGATCACCCGGTACCGACCGATCATCATGCCTGCTTCGAACGCTAGCTCGGCCACAACTGGCCGATGCTACACCACGCGTCGCGATTCGCGATGTGAGAATCCGCCGAAGAGCCGTCACTCGGGAGGCAAGGTGGCGTGCTAGGAATCTCGCCATGGCAACCAAGCTCCCGGTCGTAGCGAATCCATCGACGGACAGTGCGGTCGATCTCGGAATGACCGATGCCGAGCTCGAGGCGGGAATCAAGAAGCTCAAGGCGGAACGCAACGCGGTGATCCTCGCCCACTATTACCAAGAGTCGGAGATCCAGGATCTCGCCGACTTCGTGGGCGATTCGTTGCAACTGTCACAAGCCGCCGCCAAGACCAAAGCGGATGTGATCGCGTTCTGTGGCGTTCACTTCATGGCCGAGACCGCAAAGATCCTCAACCCGACGAAGATCGTCGTCGTCCCCGATCTCAAGGCGGGCTGCTCGCTCGCCGATGGCTGCCCCGCGCCGGTGTTCAAGAAATGGCTCGAACAATTCCCCGGTCACACCGTGGTCAGCTACATCAACTGCTCAGCCGACGTGAAGGCGTTGTCGGACATCATCTGCACATCGTCGAACGCGGTGAAGATCGTCAAGGCGCTCGAGGGGCAGAAGGTGGTGTTCGCGCCAGATCGCTACCTCGGCGCGTTCGTGGCGAAGCAGGCGAATCGCCCCGACCTCGTGTGCTGGCAGGGCACCTGCATCGTGCACGAGACGTTCTCGGAGAAGCGACTGCTCGAGCTGATGGCCAAGCACCCCGATGCCGAGGTGATCGCGCACCCCGAGTGTCACGAGGGGATCCTTCGCCACGCCGCGCACGTAGCATCGACCAGCGGACTGATCGACTACGCCACCAAGTCGCCGAACCAGACGTTCATCGTGGCGACCGAAGCGGGAATTCTGCACAAGATGCAACAAGCAGCCCCCGGCAAGACGTTGATCGCCGCCCCGCCGGAGGATGAAACGTGCTCGTGCAACCTGTGCCCGCATATGCGCCGCAACACGCTCGAGAAGCTGTACTTGTGCCTGCGCGATCTCAAGCCCCAGGTGGATGTCCCCGAAGCGACGCGCGCGCTCGCGCTCAAGCCGATCGAGCGGATGCTCGAGATGTCGCGGTGACTCTCGTCGTCGCGATCGCCGCGATCGCGATGCTTGCCGCGTGCGGACCAGCCGAGCCACGGCGGGCGCCGATCGAGAAAGCGGCGCCGACCGCGCCTGCACCACCCGCCAGGGTTGCACGACGAATCGTGATTCCTGAGACGGCACGAACCCTTGTCGCCGTCGTGCCCGACACCTGGAGCTCGACGACCGCGAAGCTGAGCATGTGGGGACGCTATGAAGGTCGCTGGGCCATCAGAAGCGGACCATCCGATGCCGTGATCGGAAAAGCCGGCGCCGCATGGGGCATCGGGCTTCACGGCGACGGCGCACCACCCGGCCTTACCGGCCCGAGCAAGCGCGAAGGTGATGGCGCTAGCCCCGCCGGCGTGTTCTCGGTCGGCCGCTCGTTCGGCACCATGAAGGAGCGGCCGTACGCAACGCCATACCAACGGGTCAACGCCAACTGGAAATGCGTCGATGATCCCGCGTCGCGCTCGTACAACCTGGTGCTCGATCAACGCACGGTGACCAAGGATTGGTCGTCGGCCGAAGACATGGTGCGCAGCGACGAGCTGTACGACATCGTGCTCGAGATCAATCACAACCCCGGGCGCGTTCCGGGCAAAGGCAGCTGCATCTTCCTCCACGTATGGGGAGGGCCCGAGGTTCCAACGATCGGTTGCACCGCCTACGACCCCGACCAGCTGTTCGAAGCGATGCTTGCGATCTCGACGGATACGGTATTCGTCTTGCTGCCGCGGGCGGAGTTCGAGGCGCTCGCCTCCGAGTGGGGGCTCCCGGCGTTGGACAAGACGAAGCCGGGCTTTGACGAGCTGCTCGAGCGCGACTCGATGCGCTAGTACGCCATCGCTCGATCGCAGCCGCTGCGCGCCACGCGACGCCGATGGCTCAGTACACGAGACGATCTTTGAGCGCTGGCGGAATCGCCCACGGCGATCGCGTCTCGACGGGGGACGCGACCGGGCGAGGCGAGCGCGCCGACGAAATCGTGGCCGCGTATTGCTTGATGTGATGCGATCGCCAGCAACTGGCGTGATGCTCGTCGGTCAAGTCGACCCCATAGGGCGGGACCGCGTTCGTGGTGAGCAGCTGGAGGCACTGCTGCCGCGCCCCGAGCGGCAGAAACGACGCCATGAACGTGCTCATGCTGTTCGGATCTAGTTGGGCGCCACGCAACACCGAAACGCTGACGTCATCGGCGTCTTCCTCGTAGGAGAAGTAACGCAGGGCCGACCACGGCTGCCCTGTGGTAGTCGTGAAGCTCTGCTCGACCGCGCGCTGCGTGGCCCGCCGATCGGCGATGACCGCAGCGATCGCATCGACGATGTGCTTGCCATCGACCAGTGCCAGCTCTTCGGGCGGGATCTGCATCCTGAGCGTCGCGGCGGGGACGCCGATGAGCTCTGCGATCGTCTCGACGAAGCCGAGCGTGTAACTGGCAAGGCAGTCGGTGCGCAGCGCGTCGATCACCTGGGTCACGCGCGAGGGGACCACCTGCGCATTGAGCGCTAGCCCGCCGCTCAGCGGATCGGCCGTGCTGAGGACCTCGAAGATCAGCTGATTCAACGCTCCCACCGAGCTCTGGCAACCCATCAGGTTCTGCGCGGCGACCTGATTGATCGCGTGCTCGAGCACGAACATCATATCGCCGCGGCTCGTCGGCAGACCGCCCAACTCGGCGTTCGAATACGGCCCGGCTTCACCGGCGAGCGCGCGCCACGTGGCGCCGTGGTCGCGTGCGACCGGATCGTCGATCTGCAACCGGCCGATCGGTTCGTTGCCGTTGGCCGCGACGTAGTAACGACGGAGCTCGTCGCCGACCGTGCCGACGACGTGCAGTCCCACGGAGTGCTGCAGCTCGTGCATCATCACACCGAGCAACGCATCGTCGTCGGGGCTCGTTGCAAGCAGGCCGGTCTGCACCATCACGACGAAGCCAGCGTGGCCGGTCGTCAGGTCCGGCGCGACGAATGCGTTGGGCACGTCGTCGTCGATCACGACGAGGCCGGGCCGCAGCGCGTACAGCCCGCCGACCGGTCGTGCGTCCCGAAACGCCGACCAGCCGAGATCGAGAAGCTCGCGCGCTCGGATAAACCGCGGATCGGTCGCGGCCAGAAACGTACGCGGAAGGCGTTGGTCCTGGTCGGCCATCGCCTGCTCGAACACGCCGAACCAGGCCGCCGCGGCCGCGTCGTCGGCGACCAGCGCGAAGCAGTCGATGTCCGGCTCGGCGCACGCGATCGACGTTTGGCATACGCCGTCGCCGTACTGTGGGTCGGCGCAACTGCCGCCGTTGGGTCCATCGCACTTGCCGCCGAAGCACGACGCGGTGTCGTCATCGTGAGCCTCGTCGACCCCTCCGCATGCCATGAACAACGTGATCGGAATCAGCAGCCCCACCAGCTTTGGACAATCCATTGCTCCGGTGATTCAGCAAACGATGTGCCCACGGTTGTGCGCACCGATCTCGTGATTGTTCGGCGGTTTCGTGTGCAGTGACCGCAATCGCGGTGGCGCGATCCTGGGAGTCTCGTCGCCGTGCTGGCGCGCCAGCGTCGACAGGGATCTGTGGTTTCGGTAAGCCCCACTGCACGCTGTACGGCGCGGCGCGGCGCGGCGCGACTCAGTAGATCACGTCATCGGATGGCCGCGACCCGCGCGATCAGCAAAGCAACCGCGCTGGTTGCCTCTACGAAAGCTGTGCCACCATCCAACACAGCGGGCCAGCTGGCACTCCGGGCGACTTCTCGTCGAGAAAAAGTTTCGAATCGTGTGCGGCGACTCTTCGGATCGGGTGTCTTTACGGTGCGCGAGCATCGACGCGCGACGAGCCAACCGGCCGACGACCGGCCCTACCGGTTCGGAATCACCATGTCACCGAGAAAGTCTCGCTGTAGACCGCCGCCGCCGTCGTCGGGAACGACCATGTCGCCTAGACCGTCCTTCTTGATCACCGGTGCGCTGCATGCCGGCGCTGGCTCGGACTTCTTCGGCTGCGGCTTCTTGGGGAACTGGTAGTCCGCCCTGGTCGCTGCCTTACCGCCGATGACGGCCGTCAGCTGTGCGGATTCGATGGTCTGAACGTCGGTTGCGATCTGATTCGTGGACTTGGACATGACAGTGCTCCTCATTTGCTTGGCTATGGGTCAGGGCGAACGACAACAACGCGTCTCGTTCGCGAAGCTCGAATCGAAGCTGCGCGGTGGCGCAGCGGTGTCAGTACTTGATGTAGTCGCGCGGTCGTTTCGGGAACGGAATCCGCGGCGGCAGGTTGTCGACCGAGCGCACGGTACGTGCAGGAGCGCGCTTCGCGCCGCTGAGGTCGTTGGCGATCTGAGTGATGTGGAACGCGCGCCAGCAGGATGCGTGGTGTTGGTCGAGCAGATCGACGCCGTAGGGCGGCACCTGGCCGCGAGCGATCAGCTCTCGACACCCGTCACGAACAAGCTCCGGGACCGCCGAGATGTTGTAGTCCGCTAGCCCCGTCGGACTGGCGCCCGCGGCGTGCAGCACGAGCACCGATACGTCATCGGCGTTCTCCTCATCGGAGAAGTAGCGAAGCTGTGACCATGGCAGACCGGTCTCTTCAGTGAAGCCCTGCTCGAGCGCGCGCATCTTGGAGCGACGATCCTTCGTGAACGCGCTGATGCCATCGATGATGTTCTTCCCGGCGACCAGCGCGAGGTCAGAGGCGCTAAGACCGGCCTGGATCTCTGCCCTCGTCACGCCACCGATCTCGGCGAGGATGTCGAGGAAGTCCGGCGCGAAGCCGGCCATGCACGGATTCCTGAGCGCCGACATCGCCGCATCGATGGCGCTCTCGAGCGCCAGCACGTTGCCGGTCACTGCACCGCTGAGTGGATCCGGCGTCGCCACCCCTTCAATGTTTCGAAGCGCCTGCTTGGCGGTCTGACAGCCGCTAGGATTCGCCGCGACGCCCCGCTGGACTGCGATCGTGAATACTTGTTGAACGAGCCCTTCGCCCAAGGGGTATCCGCCGAGGTATTGGCTCGAGTAGGCGCCAGCTTCTTCGGCGTATTGCCGCCATGCGGTCCCGTATTCACGGGCGATCGGATCCTCGTCGACGCGATTACCGATCGGCTCGTTGCCCGGCGGTGCGATGTAGAACTTCCGGATCCGGTCCGACACGCCGGGCATCGCGTGAAGCCCGACCGCGTGCTGGAACTCATGCATCATCACCCCGAGGACTTCGTCGTCGGAGCTCACGTTCTCGATCAATCCGGTCTGCACGATGACCGCGAACCCCACGTTCATCGTCGCGTTGAAGTCGTTAGTCACGAACGCGTTCATCGTCTCGTCGTCGAGCACCACCAGCGCCGGTCGTAGCCCGTACAGCTCGCCGACCGGACGCTGGTCGCGGAATGCCTTCCAGCCACGATCGAGCAACTCGCGCGTCTTGGTAAACCTCGGATCGGTCTCGGCGATCGCCTGCCGAGGCGCTCCGCCCGCATTGCTCGCGACAATCGCCTCGAGCTCGCCGTACCAGCTCGCCGCTCCCTGATCGTTGTCGAACGTCACGAAGCAGTCGATGTCGGGAGCCGCGCACGCGAGCTCGATGTCGCACGCGCCATCGCCGTAGCGCTGGTCCGTACACACGCCACCGCCCTTGCCATCACACTTGCCCTCGCGGCACGTGTCATCGTTGCTGCCGGGTTCGTCGCCGATCACACCGACACACGACGGAACCAACACCGAGGTAAACAGTAGGCTAGACAAAGTCATTGAACGCATGCCGATGCATTCAGCAACCGGTGTGCCGCCGCTCAGCCGCACGCTCGATGGTTTCGGTCGATCCACCTCGGCACCGATCGCGCCCCATTTCACCCGGGTTCGATCCACCAGCTACGAGGCGGCGATTCCCATGGGCGCGATCGCGTGCCCCATGGGGCAGGGCCATGGGTCAGGCTCGAGGTGCGCAGCTACGTGTACAAATACCGGGCAGAGGGGGTCAGACTCAGTTTGCGCAACTACCGTGTACGGATTCCGGACATTTTGGATCTCACACGACCCTCGCGAGCCTGCTACGACGCGGGTACGTCGCGCGAGCGGAGAACCCGCAGGCACTGCTCATCACCCGCGATGGTCATTCGGCGGCGGCTCCAGGCCATCGCGTGCCGAGCTGTTCCACCGAGCTCCCGGCTCGTCGCTCGGGGCGGCCTACAGTCGGTAGGACACCGCGAGCAGTCCGCCGTACATCCGCATCGTCGCAAACGATCGGCGCGGCGGATCCGAGCCGACGATCTCGTATTCGGGATTGCTCTGCATCCCGAACACTCCGATGGACGTGATCGTGCGACCGCGACGCATCGAGAACCCGGCGGTGGCGCCGAAGTAGTCCTCCTTGCCAGGACCACCGTCATCTAGCCCAACGGCCGCCGAGCGGTTGTACATGGCGCCCAGGCGCAGCAGCTTGTTGCTCCCGACTTCGATCTCTGCGCCGACGCCAACGCGTGGTGCGAGCTCGAGCTTTTCGGTGACGACGCCGAGCATCGGGTCAGCCTGCGCGACGAAGCTCGTGGGGAGCTGCAGCCCCGCATCGATCATCACCTCTGCCCGGGGGTGCGGCCGGACCGAAATGCCAAGCCCGATGTCGGTCGGCAGCGGTTGCCCAACAGCGACGTCGTCGATCGAATAGCCATCCGTAGTCATGACGCCCATCGTATCGACCGCGATGGTCGAGGCCCACATCTGCTTGGTGCCGGACAACCTGAGGGAAGGGGGCTGAACGCGCAGTCCGACTCCGAAGCTCTGGGAGGGCTGCCACTGAACGCCAACGATACCCATCAGGTTCATGATGCTGGCGTCGCTGCTCTCGGAGCGCTGAGACACGCCCACGACGGCCGACTGCACTTCGAAGATCTGGATGTCGCGGCGGGTCTCACGCGCCACAAATCCACTGATTCCGATGGACCATCCTGGGGCGACCTCGCGCGCGATGCCCGCACCCAGCCACATGCTCTGAACCTGAATGTCTTGAAGCATGGTGGTCGTGGTCTCGTTGAAGGTCAACGTCTCGCGGTTCTTCATCGCGAATGCCTCGGGTACGAGGATCGCCGTCGCGAGCGACCACGACCCGATCTGGTACGTCGAGATCAATGACGAGGGAATCGCCACAAATCCGCTCGCCGAGAACGGCTGGTCGACTCCTTCGAGGTGGAGGATCGGGTCGAAGTCGACTTCGTAGACGAGATACGTGCTCCCCGATACCGAGAGGCTTGGATAGGTGATTCGCGCCAGGTTCGCGGGGTTGTAATAGACCGCCTCACCCTCGGGGCTGTTGAACCCGGCGTTGCCGAGCATGGCCGCGCGCTCGCCGAACGGGAGGTAGTTGCGGTTGTTCCCGTCGGCGAACGATCGCGCAGGCATCACGATGACGCTGAGCGCGACGATGAAGGCAGCGAGACGCATCGGCAGCTCCTGGGAAGGTTCGTCAGTACTTGACGTAGTCCGTTAGCTTCTTCGGGATCGGAAACCGCGGCGGCAGCTCGATGGCCGGCGACAGCGATCGGACCGCTGCGCGCCGCGCCTTGGCCGTGTCGTCCGCGACGGCGGTGATGTGATAGCCACGCCAGCAGCCGTCGTGGTGCTGGTCGAGCAAGTCAACTCCGTACGGCGGAGCTAGTCGCTGATCGATGAGGCTCCGGCACTCCTCCTGGTGGTCCTCGGCGACCATCGAGACCATGAAGTCGGCCGCACCCATAGGGTTCAAGCCGGCGGCGCGCAGCACGGGCGCGGTCACGTCATCCGCGTTCTCCTCGTCCGAGTAGTAGCGAAGCATCGACCACGGCTGACCGACCGCCGCCGTGAACGCCGCCTCGGTATCGCGCATCTTCTGGCGCCGGTTCTTGGTGATCGCGACGATGCCATCGATGACATGTTTGCCCTTCACCAGCGTCAGGTCCTCCGGTGAGAGCAGCGGTTCGATCATCTCGCGGGTCGTCCCAGCCATCTCGGCGGTGACGTCGACGAGATCCACCGTGAGCCCGGCTAGACATTCGTTCTTGAACGCGGCCAGCATTGCATCGAGCTCGCTCGATAAGCCGGTGAGATCTCCCGTGAGCGCACCGCCGAGCGGGTCGATCGCACCCATGAAGCGCTGCGCCGCCGCCATTCCCAACGTCTGCGCGTTCTGGCACGCCGTGGGATTGGCTGCCGAACCCATCCTGCGCACGTGGTCGAAGGCCCGCTTGATGTCCCCATCGGTAGGGAAACCGCCGAGCACCGCGGTCGAGTACGGCCCGACCTCGCTCGCGAACAAGCGCCACGTTTCACCATACGTGCGCGCCTGGGCATTCTCGGTCGCCTCATACCCCAATGGCTCGTTGTTGGGCGACGCGACGTAGAACTTACGGAGTCGATCGCTGACACCGTCGATCACGTGCAGACCGATCGCATGCTGGAACTCATGCATCATCACCCCGAGGGTCTGGTCATCCGACCGACTATCGAGGAAGCCGGTATGGACCATCACCGCAAACCCTGCCTTGTTCGTGTCGGCGAAATCGGTGATTACGAAGGCGTTGGCTTCATCATCCTCCACGATCACGAGGCCGGGACGCAGCCCGAACAGCTTTCCCACGGGCCGCTGATCACGAAACGCCTTCCATCCTCGATCGAGCAGGTCACGGGCGCGCGCGAATCGCGGATCGCTGTCTCCCAATATCGCGCGCGGCTCTCGCGCTTCGCTGGCGGCGATCTGCTCCTCGAGGCCGCCATACCAGGTCGCTGCCGTCTGGTCGTTCTCGAACGTCAGGAAGCAATCGATATCAGGTGCCGCGCACTCGAGCTCGGTGTCACATGTGCCGTCGCCATAGCGCTTGTCGGAGCAAGCACCGCCGCCCGTGCCGTCGCACTTGCCCTCAGTACACGTCGCGTCACCGCCCGGGGCCTCGCCAACCACGCACGCGGGAGTCAGCAGGCATGCGACCAGCAAGCTACAGATCTTCGTCGACATCATGATCGTCGCTCCGAGCACGCGCCGTGCCTGGAGTGAGCCATGCGTTCAGTGGTTTCGGTGAGACCACCTGGAGCCAGACCTAGGCGCGTTTCGCCAGCTTCCGATCCATCACATCCCGGGGCCCGATTCCCATGGCTGGGCATCCTTCCGATCCCGGTGGCGACTATCGAATCCATGCGATGACAAACCGCGGATCGTCGTCGGGAACCGTGGCGGAATTTTCTGCGACCAACGTGCAAACGGGTGTCTAGCGAGTAGACGTTGTGATCCGTCTAGTTGCTCGGCCAGCGTCGATTGTCGCTGTCTTGCGACGTCATGAGTGTCCGGCGTTCGTACACGTAGTTGCGCAACTTGAGTCTGACCCCAACGTCACGGTTCGGACGCGGGCGCCTCGAGCGTATACAGCACGATCGGCGCGGACCGACCGCGGATCTCGGCGCTGGCTAGCTTGTCGCAGCTGCGCGGCTCGGGAAGGCGCGCCCAGGTGGTCTCGCTGACCAGCACATCGACGCCGTGCTCCTTGGTCAGGCCTTCGACGCGCGACGCGACGTTCACGGCATCGCCGATCACCGTGTATTCGGACTGCAACTCACCGCCCAGCATCCCCGCGGCGACCTTGCCGGTGTGGATGCCAATCCCGATCCGGATCGCGGGCAGTCCATGATTGGCGCGAAATTGATTGAGCTCATCGAGCGCGCGCCGCATGTCGCGGGCGGCTCGCACGGCTCGCACCGCATGGTCGTCGACGCGATCGGGCACGCCCCAGAACGCGAGCAGACCGTCGCCGAGGAACTTACCGACGACACCGTCGTGGCCCTTCACGATCTGACTCATTCGCCCGAAGTAGTCGTCCAACATCGCAAGGACGTCCCGCGGATCGAGCTGCTCCGACATCGACGTGAACCCGCGGATGTCGCTGAACATCACCGTGACCTCCCGCTCGACCGGCGCGAGCGCGAGGGGCCCTGCTGAGATCACGCGCTCGGCGACCTGCTGCGGCAGAAACCGGGTCAGGTTGTCGCGCTGGCGTAGCCCGTGAAACATCGAGCCGACGGCACGATTGGTGACCGTGATCATGTAGCCGAGCACGCACAGCCCGCCCACCACGAACACGGTGGTGTGGCTCGCGAGCGCGCCGCCGTAGCTCGACGCGATTGCATAGCTGAGGATCGCCAGCACCACCGCATACGGCACGTGCCAGATCGGATAGCGTGACACCGCGAACGCCATCACGATCGTGCTCGCGATCACGTGCTGGCCCTCGCTGAACGCGTCGCCCCGGCGGACATCGAGACATGCCATCGTCGTGATCAACGCGAAGTCCACGGCTGCGAGCATCGCCGGGCGCCAGCGTGCCTTGCTCGGTTCTCCGCCCTTCACCCTATAGAGCGCCAATAACGTGCCGACCGCGAACAGCGCGTAGGTCGCGCCGACGATCGTCTGCGTGCGATCGGTCTTGCCGTGCAGGTTGGTAACGATCGCGAACATCGCGATCATGACAAGCCGGGCGATCGCGGCGCGGCGCTCGCCCTGCAATGCACCTTCGGCGCGCACCTGCGCTTCGTTGCGCCTCGCCGCGATCGCCGCGATCTCGGTGGCCTTGGTCTGCCCGCTCACCGCCGCGACGGTATCACTCGAAGCAGTCGTACTGCTGCTGGCGCCAGATCTTGCCGTCGCGCACCTCGATGATGCTGCAGATCTGCGCCTTCATCTGATGGCCGATCGGTAGCGCGCCCGCGGCAACCCCGAGTGTCCCCGTCCATTGGATCAGCACCGCAGCCCGCTCGCCTTCGATGATCATCGAACGAACGTCGTAGCGTTCGCTGGACAGCAGCTTTGCCCCGCGCTCGCCGGCTGCCCGAATTCCCGCGAGGTCATACCGCTTGCCGCTCGGCGAGATCTTGTTCGGGTGCTCGATGACCTCGACGTCCGGGTGAAGCCAGCCGGCAACCTCGTCGAGCCGGTGCGCCTCGACTGCACGGAGATACGCAATGATGATGTCGCGAATGGTCATGCCGCGAGCTTAGAAGCGCTCCGAGGGCCAGTGGTTGCGTCGTGGATGGCAATTACGGCTCGGGCGGTCCGAGCAGACTCCGCAACACATTCGCGAACGACGGCTCGTACCCGAGCGTTGTCACCTGCAGCGTCCGCGCGAGCTCGTCGTGATCGAACCAAACGCCGGGGTGTAGCTCGGCAGCGCAACGGTCAACCGCAACACCGGCGAGCCGGCACGGCGTCATCATGGCGCTGCAGTGCGGGCACGGCAGCGGGCCAGCAGACTGTCGCGGCGCGAACGGCACCGCGTTGAGCCGGCGATCCGGCGCCATCGCGCGGACAAGCTCGATCAGCTCGGCGTCGCCAACCCAAACGCCACCGCATCGCGGGCAGCTCCACCGCGATCCGGCCGCCTCCAGACGCGTTGCGCAACGCGGACAGCTCACGGACGCCGCTCGGTAGGGCGTCGTCATCGCGTCAACCAACAGTCATGCGGCCGCCGTCGCGCAGCGCCGTCGGGATCAGCGGGCTCGGCTCGCCGGTGGTGATCATCCACAGCTGGTGAGCTGCGCGGGTGACGCCGATGTGCAGCAAGTGCCGCGCCCAGTTGACCTTGGGGTAGCTCGCCGCGTTGACGTCGACCATGACGACGTAGTCGAACTCGAGGCCCTTGACCGAGGTCACATCGGTGACGTCGACGCCAGGTTGAAAGTTGAACTCGTCGCGGCGGACGCGGCGTAGCGCAGGCACCTCGGAGCGCCGTAGCCCCTCGAAGTACGCATCGGCTTGCTCTGGGTGCCGCGAGATCACCGCACACGATGCGGTTGGCTCGCGCGCCATCAGGTTACGCAGCGCATCGCCGAGAAACGCGACCGCCTCGCCGAGGTCGCCGAACTCGTGAAGCTCCACCGGCTCGCCCGGGCGAGCTGCCACCGGGTCCTCCGATGCGAGCTCGGGTCCGAGGATCTCGCGCGCCAGCACCATGACCTCAGCGGTCGAGCGGTACGACAGCTTGAGCGGCCGCACGATCGCTGGCTGGCCGGTCTGCTGGAGCAGCTCGGCCCATCCGCTGAAGTTATTGTCGAACACCAGGCGCTGCGCGGTGTCGCCCGCGATCGTGACCGAGCGCCGTATCGGATCGTTGTCGGGCGCATGCACCGCTTCGACCAGCACCTTGACCTCGAGCGCCGAGCGATCTTGCGCCTCGTCGATCGCGACGTGTTGCCACTCGAGGGCATCGCCGCCCGGCAACATCAGGCTGCCGCGCTTGAGCTGGATCAACCGCAACAGGATCGGATCGTCTTCGTCGTCGAACTTGCCCGCCGGATCGTCGTCGTCGGCGCCCATCGGCCTACCTTCGCTATCGAGGATCGGCTTGCCGTCCTCGTCGACCGGCGCCTTCTGCGGCTTGGCGAGCTGGCGGAGCATCCACTCCACCACCCGCGCGATGTCGCGCGTGGTGACGTCGGTGCCGGCAAATCCTTCGCCGAGCACGACCGGATCAGTCATCAGCTCGGCCCAGTCGAGCACGCAATCATCGGCGCGCTTCTTCCAGCGCTTGAGCAGACCCTCGAGCGCGATCCGCATGTTGGGATCGAGGTCGGCCTTCTTCACCCAGCTCGACATCCCCGATAGCCGCGGCATCAGCGGTCGCTTGACCAACCGATTCCACTCGTCGATCGCCGCGGGCAACACGTCCGCGAGCTCACCGCCGATCTGGACTGCCTGCCGCTCCACCCAGTTCGCCAAGATGCTGAGCAGCGCCGGGTGCTTCTTGACCCGCGATACGTGCTCGGGCGGATCGGCGTTGTACTTGGTCGGCGACTCCGGCAGACAGCGCATCCGGGTGGTGCGCGCCCACCCGGTGTAGGTCACCACCGGCACACCCGAGACGCCAAGCGAAGGCAACACGCCCGCGACGTAGCGAACCAGCGCCTGCGACGGCACCACGAACAGCATGTTCGAGGTCTTGAATCGCCGGTTGTCCTGAAAGTTCAGGTAGGCGACCCGGTGCAGTGCGACCGTGGTCTTGCCCGAGCCGGCACCGCCCTGAATCACCACGATCCCGCTCGACGGTTGGGTGATCAGCTCGAACTGCTCTTTATCGATCAACGCAGCGATCTCGGGCAGCGCCTTGTCGGCGCGCGCCACCCCGTGGTGAACGCCGAGCTTGCCCTTCTCGCCTTTGGCGGCGACCGGGCGAGCCGCCTTGCCCATGCCGCCATGCAGCACTGGAGCCAGCTGTCCCACCGCCTGGACCCACGAGCCGCGCGCATCCTTTAAGTACGTGCCCTGGGGCGCACCGATCCGCCGGAGGTTGCCTCGCGCGATCGAGATATTGCGGCGAACCTCGACCATCCCCTCGACCCGGCGGCCGGCGATCTCCTCTTCGTAGTCGTCGCCTTCTTCGTAGCGATAGTAGATCCGCGAGATCGGGGCGTTGCGCCAATCGACGATCTGGACGTTGGACTGGCGATCGATGAAGCCGCGCTTGCCGACGAGCACGTCCCGCCGCTTGCCGGACTCGCGCAGTCGCATGTGCGCAAAGTACGGCGAGGTGATGTCGATCGGCAGCGACTGACCACCGCCGATCCGCGCCTTGAGCGAAGCCAGCCGGGTCATCTGCTCGATCAGCGGCGGCAGATCTTCGGGCCGTGCCTCGGCGATCTGGTCGCGCAGCGAGATCAGATCGCTGTCCAGGTCACTGGCGCCGACGCGCGCGCGCTTGACCGGACCGGAGTCGCCGTCGGCGAGGTCGTCTTCGCCCATCGCGACGCGAGCTTGGACCTGGCCGAACAACCGCTCCTCTTCCGCGATGATGCTCGCAGCCGGGCTGCCCTTTTGGACCTCGTTGGTCATGGCGGACGGGCGAATCTATCCGAATCGGTTTGTGAGGCAAGACGTAACGCCGGGTTGGTCTACAAGACCTAGTTAGCGAGTGATCCTCGATGGTTTGTCGAGCGTCCCCTAGGGTCCGTCCGTGAGATCTGCCCATGATCGGCGGCCGGCAGCTCATGTTAGCGTCCCCGCGCTCATGAAACCGGTCGTCGTTCTGGTCACCGCGTTCGCAATCGGCTGCGGGGCGTCTTCGCTGTCTGACGACTTCGACGGGTCGGAAGACTTCGAGTCGTGGTGGAGCGCGCCGATTACGGTCGGCGATCGCGTGTCGACCTCGATCTCTGCCTCGCAAGCCCGCTCGGCGCCGCGGTCGGTGCACGCAACCGCCAATGACCCGCCCGGCACCGAGCACTCGTATCGGCGCGCCGAGCTGCCGGACGCAACGCGAGTGGTCTACGAGTTCGACATGGCGCTCCAGAGCGTGGGCGACGGTTATGCCGAGTTCGGCACCGTGGAGTTCGGCGATACCCAGGGTGATGCAGTCACCCGCACTCTGGGGATCCAGCCAAGCGCCGATCCCATGCGGCCCGAGCTCTACTTCGTCGAGCGCCACTTCGTCGGCGGCGTCGATCAGCCGCTGACCTCGCTCGCCGGCACGATCGCTCCCGGCCGCTGGATGCACGTCATCATCGACGCCGGGCTGACCGATGCCTCGGTCAAGATCGATGGCACCGAGGTCGTTCGAATCGACACCCCGGAGTACTTCTCGGACACGCCGGCGGCTCGCGTCTCGCTCGGCATCACGTCCGCTGGGCGCGGCTCGATGGCGTCGTTGTTCTTCGACAACGTCGAGGCGTCAGCGAGCGACTAACGCCACCGCGCCGAGAGCCTGGCCAGAGCGGCTGGTCAGAGGCTGGCAGAGAGCCTCGGCTCGACGGAGCCAGCGCCGCCCAATCACCCGAAGATCCCCATTGCGTTGGGGGGAAATTGTGCGTAATTCGTTGATCAAACATGGCCCGCGCAAAGGCACTGCTCTCCCACGATCCTCTGCGCCGGTGGACCGCCGCTGACGCAAACGACACCTACAACATCCCGCGCTGGGGTTGTGGCTACTTTGCGGTCAACGAGCAGGGCAACTTGATCGTCCAGCCGCGTGGCGAGGGCAACGGCGCGATCGACATGAAGGAGCTGATCGACGAGCTCGCCGCTCGTGGCATCCAGCTCCCGATCTTGCTGCGGTTCAGTGACATCCTGCGCGCGCGCATCGAGCTGCTGTGCAGCGCGTTTACCAGCGCGATCCGCGAATACGGCTACAGCGGCCAGTACCGCGGGGTGTATCCGATCAAGGTCAACCAGAACCGGACCGTCGTCGAAGAGATCATCGAGTTCGGCCGGCCGTTCCACTACGGGCTCGAGGCCGGCAGCAAGCCGGAGCTCCTGGCGATCATGGCGATCCACCAGGACGACGAGTCGATCATCATCTGCAACGGTTACAAGGACGAGGAGTACATCGAGACCGCGCTGCTCGCGTCGAAGATGGGCAAGACGGTGATCCTCGTGGTCGAGAAGCCCACGGAGCTCGACAACATCCATCGCGTCAGCGAGCGCGTGAAGATCAAGCCGGCGCTCGGCATCCGCGCGCGGCTATCGTCGCGTGGCGCCGGCCGATGGGAGCAATCGGGCGGTGACTTCTCCAAGTTCGGGCTCACCGCGGCCGAGATGGTCGAGGCGATCCAGAAGCTCAAGGACTGGAACCAGACCGACACGCTCAAGCTGCTGCACTTTCACCTCGGCTCGCAGATCTCGGCGATCAAGAGCGTCAAGAACGCGCTGCGTGAAGCGGGCCGGTTGTTCGTCGAGCTCTACAAGATGGGCGCGAAGGGCCTGTCGTATCTCGACGTCGGCGGTGGTCTCGGTGTCGATTACGACGGCTCGCAGACCAACTTCTCGTCGTCGATGAACTACACGGTGCAGGAGTACGCCAACGACGTTGTCTACGCGATCAAGGAGATCTGCGACGCCGATCAAGTGCCGCATCCGAACATCGTGAGCGAATCGGGTCGCGCGATCGCCGCGCACCATTCGGTGCTCGTGGTCAACGTGCTCGGCGTCACCGAGTTCAACACCAACGTCCCCGCGCAGCTCAGCCGCCCCACCCCACCGTTGGTCAACAACATGTGGGAGGTCTATCAGGGCGTCTCGGCGAAAAATCTGTTGGAGAGCTATCACGACGCGGTCGAGTACAAGGATCAGGTCCTCCAGCTGTTCAACCTCGGGCACCTGTCACTCGAGAATCGCGTGCTGTGCGAGAACTTGTTCTGGGCGATTTGCGAGAAGGTCCTGCACCTCTCGCGCAACCAAGCGCACGTTCCCGAGGAGCTCGAGGGTCTCGAAAAGGCGCTGTCGGATACATACTTCTGCAACTTCTCGATGTTCCAGTCGGTGCCCGATGCGTGGGCTGTCGATCAGCTATTCCCGATCTGTCCGATTCATCGGCTCAATGAAGAGCCGGTGCGCCGCGCCACGCTCGCCGACATCACGTGTGACTCCGACGGCAAGATCGATTCGTTCATCGACCTACGCGACGTCAAGCACGTGCTGGAGCTGCATCCCAAGAACGATGGCCAGGACTACTACCTCGGCATCTTCTTGGTCGGCGCGTACCAGGAGATCCTCGGCGACCTCCACAACCTGTTCGGTGACACCAACACCGTCCACGTCCAGCTGTCCGAAGAAGGCGACTACGACGTCAAGGAAGTCGTCGGCGGTGACACCGTCAGCGAAGTGCTCGCCTCGGTCGACTATTCGCCCAGTGATCTGCTCGGCCGGCTGCGCAACAACGTCGAGAACGCTTTGCGCAAGAAGCTGATGACGATCGAAGAGAGCCGGACCCTGATCAATCGATTCCGCCAGGGCATGATCGGCTACACGTATCTCGATCGCGAGTGATCGATCCCAATGCTTGCGGGTCCCGCTGAGCGACTCGCACCTGGTGAGTCACCGGCGGTTCTTCCTGTTCCTCTCCGCGTGGTAAACGTCCGGCATGCACGACGCGATCGTCAACATTCCCACTCCCGTGAACGAGCCGGTGCTGGGCTACGGTCCGGGCAGCCCCGAGAAGGCGCGAGTCAAAGCGGAGCTCGCGGCGATCGAGCGTAATGTCGTCGAGATTCCGTGCGTCGTCGGCGGCAAGCGAATCACCACTGGCAACACGCGCGATGTCGTGATGCCGCATCGCCATGGCCATGCGGTCGCGCGGTTTCACGCAGCGACCAACGAGGTCGCCGAGCAGGCGATCAAGTCAGCGGTGGCGGCGCAGCACGACTGGGCGGCGATGCGATGGGAAGCGCGCGCGGCAATTCTATTGAAGGCAGCCGAGCTACTCGCCGGTCCGTGGCGCGCTCGGATGAACGCAGCGACGATGCACGGCCAGTCGAAGACGGCGCATCAAGCGGAGATCGACTCTGCTTGCGAGCTGATCGACTTCTGGCGGTTCAACGCGGCGTACGCGCAAGAGCTGTATCGCATGCAGCCGGCGTCGAGCGCTGGGATCTGGAACATGAGCGAGCTGCGGCCGCTCGAGGGCTTCGTGTTTGCACTGACACCGTTCAACTTCACCGCGATCGCCGGCAATCTGCCGACGGCGCCCGCGCTGATGGGCAACACGGTGGTGTGGAAACCCGCCGAGGTCCAGCTGCTCGCGGCGTGGCAGATCTATCAGCTGCTCGAGGAAGCCGGCATGCCGCCCGGCGTGATCAACTTCATTCCCGGCCTGCCCCACGGCAGCACCAACGTCGTGCTCGATCATCCCGATCTCGCGGGCATCCACTTCACCGGCTCGACCGACGTGTTCCGGATGATGTGGAAACGCATCGGCGACAACATCGCGAGCTACAAGAGCTACCCGAGGTTGGTCGGCGAGACCGGCGGCAAGGACTTCATCGTCGCCCATCCCTCGGCGGATCCGAAGGCGCTCGCCACCGCGATCATTCGCGGCGGGTTCGAGTATCAAGGGCAGAAGTGCTCGGCAGCTTCGCGGATCTACGTCGCGAAGTCGGTGTGGGACCGCATGAAGGACGAGTTGATCGATACGATCGGCACGCTGAAGATCGGCAACGTCGCCGACTTCACCAACTTCATGGGCGCCGTGATCAAGCAGACCGCGTTCGACAAACACGCGGCGGCGATCGCCGAGGCGCGCGATACCAAGGGCATGAAGGTGATCGCCGGTGGTGGCACCGATGGCAAAGACGGCTGGTTCGTGCAGCCGACGCTGATCACGACCGAGGACCCCAACGTGCGCCTGATGCGTGACGAGCTGTTCGGACCGATCGTGACAGCGCACGTCTATCCAGACCACGCGTGGGCCGAGACGCTCAAGCTCGTCGATCAGACGTCGCCGTACGCGCTCACCGGAGCGATCTTCGCGAACGACCGAGCCGCCGTGGTCGAGGCGACCCACGCGCTGCGCAACGCGGCGGGCAACTTCTACATCAATGACAAGCCGACCGGCGCCGTCGTCGGCCAGCAGCCGTTCGGCGGTGGTCGTGCATCGGGGACCAATGACAAAGCGGGTTCTCCGATGAATCTGATGCGATTCGTCTCGGCGCGAACGATCAAGGAGACGTTCGCGCCAGCGACCGACTATCGCTACGGATTTCTCGCCGAGCCCTGACGGATCATCGACGTACCAAGCGGCTCGAAGCCGAGCCGTTCATAGAGCCGAAGCGCGCGGGCGTTGTCAGGTCGGACGATGAGTGACGTCGCCACCGAGCGGCCCGACCACAACTCCCCGCGCTCGAGCGCCGCGAACAGCGCCTGGCCATGACCCGAGCTGCGATGGCTCGGTGCGACGAACAGCTCGTCGACGTCACAGATCTCACCGCCAAACTCGTTCGACCAGAAGCTGATCAGGAGCGCATAGCCAGCGATCGTACCGTCGAGCTCGAGCACGACCGCCACGCCCCGCAGCGGCTCCGTCCGAAGCGTTTCTAGCGTGCGCCGGATCTGCGATTCGAGCACGGGATACGGCCCGGGATCTTCACGATTGAGCTCCATGCACATCGCGATGATGGCGTCGTCCTCAGACGGTCGAGCAGGTCGCCACATGTCTCGCAGCCTACGTGACGAACGCGATTCGCTGACAGCAAGCGGCCACGAGATCGCGACTGACAGATTCGCCAGTCGCGCCAACGTCGCGTAGGGTCTCACCACTACCGGCGGATCGGCGCCATATCCATGGTCCGGCCGCGCCATTCCGCGCATCGGAGAGCTCATGAATCGGAAGTTGATCGTCGGGATCGTCGTGCTCGCTGCGGTGGTCTTCGGAGTGTTGGTGCTGGTGTTCGGCGGTGGCGGCAAGCCAGCCACTCACGCGCCAACCGCCACGGCGCGCAGTGCGGAGGTACCGGCGACCGTGCCGGCTGCGCCCGAAACCTCAGCGCCACCCCGAACCGCGGCGACCGATTGGACCCTCGACACCGATCCCGACGGACCGCTGCAGCTCGAAGGCCAAGTAGTGGGTCCCGATGGCAAAGGGCTCGCCGGAGCGAAGGTGCACGTGTCGTCGAATCCGCGGCGTGACGCGACGACCGAAGACGACGGCACGTTCAAGTTCGACAAGCTGCTCGGCCGCACCTATTTCCTCTCCGCGACGCACGGTGACCTGATCGGCAGCGCGCGCTACAAGCTCACCCAGACCAGCGATCCGATCGTGATCCGACTCGCGCAAGGCGCATCGATCGAAGTCACCGTCGTCGATGACGCGAACAAGCCGATCGCCGGCGCGGAGGTCATCGATGCCGAACGAGCGGGGTCCAAGCCCGAAGACAACACCGAGAGCGTAAAGACCGACAGCGCCGGCAAGGCCACCGTGAAGCCGGTGCGGCCCGGTTACGTCAGGGTCTCGGCGTCGGCGACGGGCTATGCGCCAGCGAGCAGCTTCACGTCCGTCGGCTCCGCAGGCGCGACCGGTCAGATCACGATCACGCTGCACAAGGGGTTCTCGGTGTCGGGACGGGTGGTCGACTCCAGGGGCAAACCGGTCGCCAACGCCACGGTGTCATCCCGCTCGGGCTTATGGGGCTTCAACGACGCGCTCGACGACGATGTGACGACTGCGACCGATGGCAAGTTCACGATCGCCGCGCTCGCGCCCGGTAGTTATACGCTGAGCGTCGTCGATGGCGAGCACGCGCCGACGCGGTCAGCGCCGGTCGCGGTCACCGACCGCCCTGTCACCGGCGTCGAGATCACGATGAACGATGGCGGTCTACTAGCAGGCACCGTCGTCGATAGCGCCGGAAACCCAGTACCGTTTGCCACCGTGCGCGTCGCGCGCAGCGCGAGCGACGCCGAGGCCGGTTGGGGGGTGCATGCGCGTCAAGCAACCACCGATCAACGCGGAACCTTCGAGCTGCGCGGCTTGCCGCGCGCACACCAGCGCGCCCGCGCCGAATCGGAGACTGCCGCGAGCAAGCTCGCCGAAGTCGACCTCATCGAGAAGTCCGAGCTCCGCGATGTCAAGCTCGTGCTCGACGTCACCGGAACGATCGCTGGTACCGTGGTCGACGACACCGGTGCGCCGGTGGCCGAGGTTCAGGTCAACGCGTTCCCCGATATCCTCGGTGGCGAATCCGGCGAGGGCGTCGCGCTCGCCGGCATGTCATCGGCGACCACCGATGGCGGCGGCGGCTTTACGATCCGCGGGTTGCCCGACGGAAAGTACCGGCTGTGGGCGACCCGGTCACAGGTTGGTGGTTCCGCCTGGGGGCAGCAGGGAACGCCGGCAAAGACCGGCGATCAGAGCGTGAAGATCACGCTCGCCGCGCCCGGTTCGATCGTCGGCAAGCTGGCGCTCGAGGGCAGCACCGCGCCGCCCACATACGCCACGGTACACACCGGATGGCAGGCCAGCACGCCGGTGAACAGCGACGGATCATTCCGGATCGCCGACGTGACGCCAGGAGCCCATGACCTCAGCTTCACCGGGCCGCAGTTCGCCGAGCTGGCGAAACGCGACGTCAAGGTCGAGCCGGGCAAGCAGACGGACCTTGGAACGATCACGGTCACCCGTGGGCGCCGGCTGGTCGGCAACGTCGTCGATCGCAGCGGTTCACCTGTCGCTGGCGCCAAGGTCAAGGTCGGCGAGATGTTGTTCGAGCTCGAGGGCGCCGGCGACGCGATGGACACCTACGAGCAGAACGCGGGGATTCGGTCGGGGATCAGCGACGCGAGCGGCGCGTTCGTGATCGTCGGAATTCCCAAGAACGCAACCACGGCACAAGCCAACCACGATCGCGGTCGCTCCGAAGGCATCGCGATTCCCGCCGGCACCGAAGATCCGCCGCCGGTCACCCTGACGCTGCGAGGATTTGGTTCGATCACCGGCAAGGTGACGCTCAAAGGAAAACCGCAGGGTGGCGTAACGGTGAGCTACGCCGCCAAGGGCGGGCCCGCGCAGATGAACGTCAGCAAGACCGACGATACCGGCACCTTCACGTTCGCCAAGGTCCCCGAGGGTACGCACGTCGTGCAGGTCATGCAGCAGCAGCAGATGATGTCGCTCAAGTCGACGAGCACGACGGTCACGGTGGCCGCTGGCAAGTCGACGAAGGTGAACATCGAGATTCCGGTCGGCGACATCACGCTCACGGTCGCGATCAAGGCGCAACCCAACGCCAAGGTCGATTCGGCGCAGGTATTTCTGTTCTCGGGGACCGTCGCATTCGACAACGCCAAGCAGCTGACCGCGGGGTTCGCACAGGGCGGCGCGCAGGGCATGAAGTTCTGGTACGGAGGGGCGACGCCGATGCCGGCATTCGCCGAGCTGGTTCCGGGTAACTACTCGGCGTGCGCGCTGCCGGTGACCGGTGATCTGGAGGATCCCAAGCTCAATCAGCGGATCCAGAAGCACATGGACGCCGTGAAGGTCTATTGCAAGGCGACGAAGGTCGCGGCATCACCAAAGCAGCAGACACTCGTGCACGAGGTGCCCGGCATGTCACCGCTGCCGAACGACTAGCCGGTCGCGAATCGTCCGCGACCACGGCCATCGTCGCGGCCTTCGTGCACGTGCAGGGGGGACACGTGCACGGCCTTGATCGGATAGCAGATCACCGAGTCAGCTCACCACGCGGCGTGCTCGAGCGTGGTCACTCGAGCGCGAATCGCGCGCGCCCACCGACCGTCCGGATTATTTCGGAGATACGCGCGGAACGCGGCGATCGCGGCCTCGCGCGCGCCGTTGCGTTCGTGCTCGAGAGCGGTCACGAGCAGCAGCTCCTCGGTCGACAGATCCTCGCCCTGCAGCTTGATCGCGAGCGGGTTGCGCGCGGACTTGGCGCGAGGTGCAGGTGCAGCAGCGCGCACGAATCGAGGCGTCGGCTCGACCGCGGGAGGCTGCTCGCGCTCGGTCGGCTCGGGCAACCACGACGGCGCCGCCGGAGCCGGGGGAGGAGACTCGATCGGCGCGGTCGAACGAACGACCGGCATCACCGGCTCGACCTCGAGGCGAATCGGCGGACCCGGCGCCAGCTCGCTGCGCGGCGCTTGCGTGCTCGTGATCCGCGAGTCGAGCCACAGCGTCGCCGCGATCACCAGCACCGCAGCTGCCGCGACGCGCCCCCATCGCAATCGGTCGCGGCGGCGCTGCATCATCGACGCGGAGATTTGCACCGGAGTTGCTGCATTGCGGTCCGGGACGAGGAATTGATCTTTGCGCTGCGCCTCGTGCCACTCGATCAGATCGCTGGTGTGAATGTCGACGGTCTCGCTCTTCAGCATCACCGTGCTGACCGCTTCGGCCATCTCGTTCACGGTCTGGTAGCGCTGATCCGCGGGTGCCAGCGCGCGAGCCACCACGCCAGCGACTCGCGCCGGCACGCGACTGCGGTTCTCGAGCCCGCCAGCAGTCATGAACAATAGCAGCATGCCGACTTGGTAGATGTCGCTTCGCGCATCGACCGGATCGCCGGCGCGTTGCTCGGGCGCCATGAATGGCAATGTGCCGGCGGTGTGGTCGTCACGCTCCGACATCGGCCGCCGGCTGTCATGGGAGATCCCGAGATCGAGCAGGATCGCGCGCTCGTCGTTGTCGATCACTACGTTCGCCGGCTTGATGTCGCCGTGGACCAGACCGCGTTGGTGCAGATCGTAGAGCCCCTGCAGCACATCGCGCGTGATCAACAACGCGGTCTCGGTGGACATCGGCCCGGCGCCCTCCACGACGCGCGCAAGCGTTCGACCGACCAGGTAGCGCAACACCAAGAAGCACTGCTCCGACCCGAAGTGCGCGTCGAAGATCTCGACGACGTGGTCCGAATCGACCTCCGCGAGGAACCTCCCCTCGCGCATGAACCGCTCCACCTGATGCGGGTCCGCCATCAGATCGGAGCGCAGCACCTTTACCGCCACGTCGCGCTCGAGCAGGCGATCCCAGCCGAGGAACACCTCGGCCATGCCGCCAACGCCGATCCGTCGTCGCACTTCGTACCGACCAGCCAACGGCCGAATCCGCGACGTCGTCTGGGCTTTAAAGGCCCCCGAACCGCGAGCAGGCACTCGATTTGGAGGGGATTCGAGTGACATGTCGCGAGTCGGGGGAGTATCGAGGGTGATCAGCTCGTCGTTACTCATGGTCATCTCCGATCACGCGGAGCTCGACGCGCCGATTGTTCTGCTGACCCGTTGCCGTGTTGTTGGTATCGACTGGCCGGCTCTCACCAAATCCTTCGTATTCGACACGCGCAGCATCGATGCCGGCAGCGACTAGATAGTTGGAGATTGCGAGCGCCCGCTGTTGCGATAGCGCCAGGTTGGCTTGCGCGGTGCCACGCGCATCGGTGTGGCCATCGATCCGCACCCGAATCTTCGGCTGAGCCGTGAGCGACGTCGCGATCTCGTCGAGCACGGGATAGGACTCGGGCAGGATCCGGTACTTGCCGGTGTCGAACAGGATGTTATGGAACACCAGCGGCGCATCCTTGGTGAACACGTACGCCGGTGAGGTGTCCGGACACCCGTCGTCGTCATCGAAGCCGTTGCGGGTCTCCGGCTCGGACTTGCATTTGTCGTCGTCGTCATCGAGACCGTCGCCGTCGGCGTCGGTGATCACGGGGATCGGCGGGGCGACCGAGTCGGCAGGCGCAGTCCGTTCCTCCACCCGCTCATCGGGAGGATCGACAGGCAGGAACCGAACCGGTGCATGCCTCGGTTCCTCGCGACCGCCCAACGTCACCGCGCCACCCAGAAATGCCCGCCACTCCGGCGCGCCCACCGAGCTGCTCAGCGCCGCGCCGCCACCAGCGACCGCCATCCAACTCCCAAACGAGTAGCGCAGCCCACCGAGCGCCTCCACCGGGCTCTCGGAGCTGTCGATCCCGACCGCCCCATGGACCTCACCGACCAGATTGAGTCGAGCCGCAATGCCCCAATCTGCGATCGCTCCCCACAGCGCTTGGTTGCCGACCGACGCGTCCTGAAACGATGCCTCGTCGCCGCGGAACCGAACACCGGCCATCCCGCCAACTCGCAGCGGCCCGAGCGCGACATCACCCATCGCTTGGATCTGGGCGCCCACCGTGCCGTCGCCAGCCATGCTGCCCTCGTCGCCGGTCGGAAAGATCACCTCGGTCGCCAACGCGAATCCGACCCGGCGTCCAGGTCGTGCCGACCACTTCGCCGCTACGCCGACGTCGCCAATCCCACGCGCGCTGGATGCCATATCGCCGACCTGTTGATCCAACACGAACGGCGCGAGCGCCGACACCTCGAAGTTCTTCGGTAGCCCGATCGCAACGCGTAACGCCATCGACGTGACGCTGTCGACCAAGCCGGCTGCGCGATCGCCGTTCTCGTCGCGGAGCTCGAGTGGATCGTCCGAGAAATCACCCATCGTGCTGATCCGGATCGCCCCGGCTGCCAGCGTGTCGGTGTTGCTCACCGCGACACCACCTTCACCGATCAGGTTGGTGCGAATACTGTCGGTGTTGAGACCATCGGCGCGGCCCGCGTTGGGCGCCGCCACCAACGCGGCTGCAAGCAACATGCGGTTGCGACGCCGCATCAACACGGCTGCCGCGACCAGCAACAACGCCAGCGACGAGCTCGAGCTCGTCGATGTCGAGCAGCCACCGCTGGCAACCGTGAACGCTGGGTCAGCTTCCGATCCGTCGCCATTGCCAGGATTGTTGTTGCCGCCCGGGGTGGGAATGCCACTGCCCGGGTTCGGCTTCGACCCGCCGTCATCCGGCGTCGACGGATCGGGATCGTCACCATCGGGAATGCCATCGTCGTCGGAGTCCGGGTCACGACGATCATCGACGCCATCGCCATCCGTGTCGCCCACCGGTTCCTGGTCGTCGGCGCGACCGTCGTTGTCGGAATCGGTATCGCGGTAGTCTTTGTCACCATCACCATCGGTGTCGGCCGGATCGGTGCACATGAACTCGCACGCAGACTCGACGCGATCGGTGTAACCGTCGCCGTCGGAGTCGTCATCGCATGCGTCGATGTAGCCTTGACCATCGCTATCGATCGGATCAGGTCCTTGACCGACTTCGACGTCGTCGCGAATCAGATCATTGTCGGAGTCTGGCGTAACCGCATCCGGCCGTTGGCCGCCGCTGAGCAAACACGTGGTCTCCCATAGATCGCACAGCCCATCGCTATCCTCGTCGAGCAGACATGGCGCAGCCTGCGCACGCGCAACTGCACTGTTGATGAGCAGACTAGTCAAAGCAGCGCCAAGCGCCGCGAGTACACGCGTCGTCCTCATGGTGATTCCCTCCTGGCGAATCAACTCGGTCGACGCGCGCCTTCGCTCGCACCTCTCACGCACGCCTCACACCAATGCTCACGCACCGTCGAGGTTAGAGCACGGTGAGAGCTCGGCTGGGATGCCCCTCACTGCCGACCTGCGAGGTGACAGGCATCAAGGAGCTCCTCGCATGACCATCGGCAGCGTTAACGAAGGATCTGGTGTCATTAGAATTCCCGACCGAAAGGAAAGCTCTCCGGCGACGCGGAGAACGCTCGGCGGTCGTTACGAGATCGAGTTTCTCGTCCGCGGCGCGGGTAGCGCTGAGGTACTCGCTGCGCGCGATCGCCTGCTCGAACGCCGAGTTACCGTGAAGCTCCACGCCGGGATCACGGAATCCTCGACGATGGAGATGCTGCGTAAGGAGACCGTTGCGCTCGCACGGGTGGACTCGCCGCATGTCTTGCCGATCTATGACATCGGCATCGACGGTCACGATCTCTATCTAGTCACCCAACACGTCCAAGGACTGACGCTCGAAGAAGAAGTCAGTCGGTTCGGTCCGGTAGCCGCAGCGCGTGCATGTCGCCTGGTCAATGACGTGCTGCTCGGGATCTCCGCGCTGCATTGTCATGGGCTGCATGCTCGCGATCTCGAAGCGTCGAGCATCGTGGTGGATGGCGATGACCGCGCGATCGTGATGGATCTCGGACACTACGTCGTTCGCGATGATGAACCAGCGCCCCACTCGCGCACCGACGTTCATCATGTTGGACGCTTGCTGGTATTCCTGCTCGCAGGTCCGGCCTCGAAAGCCGACCTTGCGGGCTGCTTGAATCGGCTGCCGGTGTCGCTGGGTGAAGTCGCGCGCCGCGCCCTCGATGAGCAGTTCAACTCGATCGAACAATTCCGCTCCGCGATTACCGCCGCATTGATCGATTACGAGCATGCTCCAGTAGTCAGCGTGCAGTTCGCGCGCGGCTCGGGCGCGGTACGTACGCCAACGGAGCATGAGCTGCGCGACCTCGATCCTAACTACGGACATTGCCCGAGCGAGACCCACAACCGTCCGGACTAGTCGAGTCGGTTGTGGCGCGCGCGCACGGTGCGAATTGTTCCATCAGTGTCGAGAGATAGCTCTGCAGTACCCCGCGATGACACCCTGCCGGTATCCCGATCCTACCCCAGGAGTCCCGACCACCGCCGACCTAGAACTTGAACGGGGCGCCAACGAGCCAAAGCCCCACCTCTAGGCAAAGCAATGTCGCTAGTACGCTCAAACCCCGCACGCAGGATCCCTCCGCATCGCGATACCGGCAGCATCGCTGCCGGTAGAACGCTGGGCGGTCGCTACCGACTCGATGAAGTTTTAGGTCGCGGTGGCATGGCGCAGGTCTACAAGGGCACCGACCTGCTGCTCGAACGACCGGTCGCGGTGAAGGTGCTGCAGCCCGAGCTCACGAGCAACTCGGCGGAGCTCGAGCGATTCAAGCGCGAAGGCATGGCGCTCGCAGGCGTCGCCTCTCCTCACGTGGTCGGCGTTTACGATATCGGCATCGACGACGGTTCCCCATACCTCGTCATGCAGTACGTCGCCGGCATCACGATCAGCCAGCAGGTACAGCAACTCGGGACCATCACGCCGGTTCGCGCAGCGAGCCTGCTCGGTCAGCTACTCCATGGTCTAGCGACGCTCCACGCCGCTGGCCTCGTTCACCGCGATATCAAGCCTTCGAACGTACTCGTCGGTGCGCACGACCACGTGGTGCTGGTCGATCTCGGCGTTGCGTTCAACCGCCGCAAAAAATCGCTGACCGCGCCCGGTCATGTCGCGGGCACGCCCGAATATCTCGCGCCCGAGTATCTCGAGCACGGTCGCGTCGACGCACGCAGCGACCTGTACCAGGTCGGACTGCTCATGCTGTACATGATGACGGGCATCGAACCGTCCGGCGTCGGCCGGACGCTCGAACCGTTGCTCGCACAGATGCCGTACACGTTCGAGCCGATCGCGCGGCGCGCGGTTGCACCGACCGGTGAGCGATTCACCTCGGCGACCGCGATGGCAACCGCCTTGGGCTCGGGCATCGCCGACTGCAGCACGACCAAGATGCCCGCGCTGGATCTGCCTAGCCCGCTCGGTCGAACCGACCACGTCACCGTACGGCTGAAACAGGCAGCGATCTTCGGCGCCGGCTCGGACGTCGACGTCAAGCCGCTCCCCACCGGCACGGCGATCGCCGCTTCATCGATCTCGACGTCGAGCTCGCGTGGAACCCCAGGATCGACGCCGATCAAGCGCGACGTGCCACGTGTTGCCATGAAGGCGCTCGCGTTGGAGCTCGCTGCGGAACCCGATCATGTCGGTGAATGACGCGTCTGCTCGCGCGTTCAGCAAACAGCTGGATCAATTCAAGGCAGCAACCTAGACGCGACTGACTCGTAGTTGCGCAACTCGCTCCAAACTGAGTCACCTGCATCTCGATTGCAGATATCTCACGCGATGCATTAACAGTCTCCCTCGCCGGCCGATTCAGCGTGTGCGAGACTGCCGCGAGGGGAAGCGGATGGGCGAGTACGTGCGCCGAAAGCGATCAATCTCGGTGGCGGTTGTCGACAACGACGATCGATTCCTCCGCGCGCTCAAGCGTACCGCGCAGATCGCGGACAACGTCGAGGTCGCGATCCTGCCACCTGGACCAGACGCGTTCGAATACCTCGAGGAGCACCCTGCCGACTTGCTGGTCGCCGATGCGCTCACAGCGAACGCTACCGGCGCTGAGCTCGTGCGGTGTGCGCGCGGGTCGTCATCGGAGATCTCGATGGTGTTATCCACGAGCTTGGTGACCAAGCCGATCACCGAGCTCGCGGATGAGCTCGGGTTTGGCCGGATCATCGAGAAGCCGTATTCGCTCGAGGTGTTGATCTCGGAGTTCGTGCGCAGCTGGGAGACCGAGATGCGGCTGCGCGGCCAGCTGGTGGAGAGCCACCTCGACATCTCGCGCAACATCGCCGGCCGGTTCGCGCGACGATTTCAGTCGCTGCTCGGCGGCGACGAGATCGAGGCACTCGCGCGGGTCGGTCTCGTCGAGGCTGCGAATCGGTTCGATCCAGCGCGCGGCGAACCGTTCATCGCATTTGCCGAGCGCCGAATTCGCGGCGCGATCATCGATGAGGTCCGCAAGGCCACAGCGACCACGCGCGGGACGATCGCCACGCGACAACGGATCGCAGAGGCGCGCGGTGAGCTCCAGCGCAAAGGGACCGAGCCGACCGATGACGCGGTCGCCGCGCTGCTCGGTCTACCGGTCGAGGTGGTGATTCGCGACCAAGAGCTCCGCCGGGTCAACCTGGTTTCACTCGACATCGAGCCAGCATCTCCCGATGCTCCTCCGGATCTGCTCGCGGAGCACAGCGAGGTCCGCGACCGGATCGCAACGGCACGACGAGGATTGTCCGCCGTCGAGGAAGCGGTGATCGCGCTCCACTACGACGAAGAGACCTCGCTCGCAGCGATCGCCAAGAAATTCAACATGAGCGTCGGCCGGATCACCCAGCTTCACAATCGGGCGCTCCAAAAGCTGCGCCGCACGCTCGTCGAGTGACCCGGTGGCGCGCGTAGCGCCGCGATCAGCTCGACGCGGTGATCAATCGCAGTTGCCTTCGCCAATCCGAGCGTCTGCGTGGGCGACGATGATCTCGGTCGATTCGTCGAGAATCGGCGTCAGCTCGAGGTCGAACACGACCACGTGGAGCGCGTTGACCGAGATCTCACCCTCCGCCGACGTCTCGGTCTCCAGCACGCGCACCTCAGCGATCGGCGTGCGCGTAATCGGATCGGTCACTTCGATCACCACGGGCTCATGAAGGTCCAGGTAGTCCTTGCCGTTGATTCGCAGGTTCTGGATCACCGAGCCTTCCGACGACAGCACGATATCTGACTCGAAGCCCGACACCGATGCCGAGGCCCGCGCACGCAGCGTCGTCGCGGTGATGTTGAGCCCTAACAAGTTCAGCGCCACGTCGTTCACCGTCGCCTCCGCCACCTCTCCCGCCGAATTCGCGGTGAGCGTGGTGGTGTGCTCGACGGCGAGCACCGCATCGCTGAGCAGGTCGTGGTTGCACGAATCGCAGTGGTCGGTCGCCAGTCCCCTGCCGGTGTCGATCCCGATCACGAGATCGGGGTTGTGTCGGTTGGTATCCGGAAACGCCGGCAGCTCGACTAACCCACCGGCAACCGAGACGTACGCGCCATACGCGCGGCCATCTGCGCCGAACCAGTGGCAGCGATCGAGCGATGGCTCGTCCTTCGCGGGTGGATCGAGCACGATCGTCAGATCACCTGATGCTGCGCCAGGATCGTCGGTAGCAGCATTGGTGCATCCGACGGCCAACAGACAAACGGACATCCGAATCCACATGGTTCCCTCCAAGGATGAAAGTGGCTGTGAGTGGGGGAAGTCGGTCGTGCGAGTCGTGTCGACAACAGACTCACCAAAACCTCACCGACCTCACTCGTGATCCGGCCGCTGACCGTAGATCTCCACGATGTCTTCGATCGAAATGTGCAGACATGCGGCAACCACCTCATCCGCGGGGTCGATCCCGGAATACGCGAGATCCCACTGGGCCGCGGCGATCGCGTGGGCGCGCGCGACTTGCTGGGCCTGCCGTTCACCGAGCGGATGCAAGCCGATCAGGATCGAATCCCGAATGCCGGGCACGGCGAAGTCTGCGAACTGATCTGGGCACTCCGCCGGGAACTGATGCGCCGCTCGGCACAGGCCCGCGAATGCGAGCACCTCCGCATCTGCGAGATCGATCAACGGCCAGAACCGCCGGGTGAACTTTGCCGCGAGCCGGCGCGCGAGACCGAGATGATCGGTGATCAACCAACCGCGATCGGCCATGTCACCGACACGGTGCCGACATAGCGCGCGATACGAACCGACGATCGCATTTAGATCGTACGGCTTCGCGAGGATCCGCGTGGCGCCCGCGGTACGCGCTGCGGTGGCGATATCGGCCGTGACTTGCCGCGTCGCGAGCACGATCGGCGGGCGGTGATCGATCGACTCCGCGCGCAAGGTCCTACAGGTTTCGAGCCCGGAGATCCCTGGCATGAACAAGTCGATGACGATCAGATCGAGTCCGCTCACACCGTGGCGCAGGATTTCTTCGCCGCTGGTGAACAGCACCAGCTCGCAGCCTCGGGCTGGCGGCGTGAACGTCCGCCGTACGGCGCGGAGATACCGAGGATCGGCGTCGACAATCGCGACGCGCCGTGGCTCCGCATCCAGGTCGTTATCGTCGGCTCGTTCAGTCAACGGTCACCTCCCGGTGTGTGAGGGCGTACTTCCGTGAGACAACGATGGCTCGACGCGTCAAGCGTGCGCCGCAAGGTCGCGACACACACCCGTAGCGTCCCGGCGATGGTTCGACGGCATTCACCACGTCAGTTCCCCCCTGTGAGGCACTAGGTCGGCGAGCGTTTGGTCACACTCGGAGCTCTCACGCCTGCCTCACCGTCGGACGGCCTTGATGCCGGTCGTTCGGGTAGCTCTCCATCCTTTGCGGCTATACGGTTTCCGGACCCGAACGAACGCGACGCCGCCGAGCGTGCTGAGATCGCAAGCGACCGAAGGAGGTCACGATGACGCCTTGGTGCGCAGCTGACCAAACGGCAGGGCGTAACGCGCAGGCTCTTGCCGCGATGACACGAAGGCGGCTCGTCGCTGTTGGCAGTCGCTCGGTTAGCTCGCGCGCATGCCGTGGTCCAGCGCTTGATAGACGGCGGAGTGATGCGCGCTTGGTTGCTCGTCGTGTTGATCATGTTCGCCTGCGGACGCCTCGTGTCGGCTGGACCGCCGACGCCCGACGAGGATGAGGCGCTGTACAGCTGCAAGAAGGCGCAGGGCTCGATCGTCGTCACGCTCAAGCCGGAGGCGGATCTGAAGGATCTCGTCACCTGGGCGATGAGCTTTTCATGCAAGAACTTCACGTATCGCCCGGACGTCGCAGGAGGTCGCGCGAAGGTCCAGGTGGTCGCGCCCGGCCAGATGTCGGCGCGGCAAGCCTACCGCGTGTTTCTCGGCGCGCTCGCGTCACTGCGGCTCACCGTGGTCCGTCGCGGCGCCACGCTCGAGATCGTCGAGACCGCGACCGCCAAATCGCAGGCACTTCCGATCTTCAAGAGCGCGCCGCCCGAGGGTGCCGACGAGTTCGTGCGCTCGCTGTATCGACCCACACACGCCAAGCCGGAGACCATTCGCAACGCATTCAGCGCACTCAAGTCGCCTGAAGGCGACATCGTGGAGCTCGACTCGCTGCTGCTGATCACCGATTCCGCGAGCCAGGTGCGCGAGATGTTCTCGCTGGCTCGGCTGATCGACGTACCAGGAGGCAGTGACGGGATCTACACGATCCCGCTTCAACACGCCGAGGCCACAGCGTTCGCGGGCAAGCTCGAACAATTTCTCGGTCCGTCGGCGAAATCACCACGGGCGCCCGAACCGAACGGAGACGCTGCACCAATCCCGTCGAAGATCATGGTGGATGAACGGACCAACACGCTCGTGCTGGCTGGCAGCGAGGCGGCGTATCTCCGAGTCAAGGCCTTGGTCGACCGTCTCGATCTCAAGATCGATAGCGAAGGTGGAGCCACGTACCACGTGTATCCGTTGCGCCACGCGGTGGCGGAGGAGCTGGCGCCCACGCTCACCGCAGCGATCCAGAGCCCTGGACCAACACCAGCGAAATCCTCGCCGGCCACCGGCCCGGCGGCGACCGGCGGTTCCGCGAACGGATCCGCCATGACGATCGACGGGACGGTACGCGTGGTTGCCAACAAGCCAACCAATGCCCTGATCGTCATGTCGAGCGGGCGTGACTACCTCGCGATCAAAGAGATGATCACCAAGCTGGATCTGCCGCGCCGCCAGGTTTTTATCGAGGCGATGATCCTCGAGGTTGCGGTCAACAGCGGTCACTCGGTCGGCGGCAGCGCGCATGGGGCGGTATCGCCAGGTACCGATCGGATGCCGTTGCTGCTCGGCGGGATTCAGACCGACAAGTTGAAGTCGACCAGCGCGACGACATTGACCGCCGCGTCTGGCCTGGTGGGCGGACTGCTCGGTGACACGAGCAACTTGCTAGGCCTGAGCATCCCGTCATACGGAGTGCTATTTCAGGCCGTCGCGAATGCATCGGACTCGAACGTGCTCGCGCTACCGAGCGTGATTGCTCTCGACAACGAGGAGACCAAGTACAGCGTCGGCAAGAACATCGGAGTGGTGAAGGGGGTCTCGCTAGTACCGAGCACCGAGACTGCCGGTGGCTTTCAGGCTCGCAACGACATCGAGCGCCGCGACCTGCTACTCGAGCTCAACCTCAAACCGCACATCACCGAGGACAACCTGATCCAGCTCGAGGTCAAACACGCCGCCGAGGACTTACTCGACAACTCATCGGATACCGGTCCGACGTGGGCGAAGCGCAACTTCGAAACCCGGGTGGTCGTCCGCGATCAGCAGACCGTGGTGATCGGCGGTCTGCTGCAGGAGAAGGAGATGCGTGCGACTGAAAAGGTTCCATTTCTGGGCGACATTCCGCTGCTCGGCTATCTGTTCAAGTACTCCACGACCAGGAAAGAGAAGACCAACCTGGTCATCTTGCTCACCCCGTACATCATCAAGGATCAGGTCGATCTGCAGGCGATTCGCGAGCGCAAGCTGCGCGAGCACGAAGAGTTCACCCGATCGATGAAGACGCTCGGCACGATGAAATACCTGCCGAGCATCGACTATCGCCGCAAGCGCGGGCTGGTCGAGGAGATCAATCGCGCAGTTCTGGACGTCGACGACGAACGTGCCGCGCGAGCTGCCCTGCGACCGCCCGCGACCGTGCCCAGCGGCCCGGTCGAATAACCCTGGTTCGCCCGTCGCCGATCGCGTAGGTTCGCGCCCGTCGTGCGTCCCAATACTGATCTCGCCCCACCCCCGGTGGGCACTCCAGCACCTACGCCACCTCTCGCGCCGATCGGCGCTCCGCCGATCGGTCCGATCACGATGCGCTCGCTGGTCGCGGGGCTCGCGCTGTCGTTGGTGTTGTGCGCGATGAATTCGTACCTCACGCTGTCGTTCGGCGTGATCGAAGAGGGCCCGACGATCGCCGCGCTGTTCTTCTTCGCGATGTTCTTCCTGTCGCGAACCAAGATCACGACGACCGAGATGGTGATCGTGGCGACCATGGGCTCGGCCGGCGGCAGCCTCGGGTTCATCGCCAACTTCTATGCTGCCAAGGCGATGACCGGCACGCCGTATTCGGTGCTCGACATGACGCTGTTCGGCATCGTGTCGAGCTTGGTCGGCCTCGTCATGGTCATTCCGCTGCGCCAGATCCTGATCCTCAAGGACAAGCTGCCATGGCCCGGCGCCAAGGCGGTCGAGAGCGTGATCCGCGCGCTGGTCGAGCACGGCGACCCCAAGCAGCCGAAGATCCTACTCGGCACGTTCCTGGTGTGCGCGACCTACGTCGTGTTCAACACCGACGGCCCGTTTCAGGTGTTTCCAACCGAGACGACGATCGCGGTGGTCGGTGCAGCAGGCGTGGCGATCGCCTGGTCGCCGTTTGCGATCGGTGGCTCCTACCTGATGGGAATGCGGACGTGCGTTGGCTTCTTGTTCGGCGCGATCGCGCTGATCGTGATGGCGCCGTACATGCCCGAAGCGATCGGCGATAATCCGGCGCTCTACCATCAGCAGCCGAACAAGTACTACTGGCCAGGTCTCGGCTTCCTCGTGGCATCTGGCCTCACCGTGATGGCGATCAACTGGCGCACGCTCGCCGGTGCATTCCGGTCGATGCTCGCGCTCGGTGGAACCACCGAGGACGACGATCCGCTGCTCACCAGGCGTGTGATGATCGCATTCGCGACCATCGCGTTCGTGCTCACCGTGTTCGTGTTGGATTGGCGGTTCGCGATCCCGTTCTGGATGAGCCTCGCGCTGATCCTCGTCGGCGGCCTGATCCAGAACATCATCGCCACCCGCGCAGCCGCGCAGACTGCCTTCAATCCAGCTCGCGTCATGGGAATTCTATTGCAGGGTGTCACCTCTGCGATGGGCGGCTCGCAGGTCGCGACCAACTTGACCGGCGCTGGGTTCGTCGCGGGGTCTGGAGCGCAGGCCGGCCTGCTCACCAACGATCTGGTCTACGGCCGCGCGTTCAAGACGCCGTCGCGCTGGCAGTTCTGGACGCAAGCGGTCACCGTGATTCCGTGCGCGCTGGTCTCGGCGTTTGCGTTCATGCTGATCCACGAGAGCAAACCGCTCGTGCTCACCGGCGAAGGCGGTCACCCCGCGCCCGTAGCCAAGATGTGGGCCGAGAGCGCCAGGGTATTCGAGGGCGGAATCAGCTCGCTGCCATCGACCGCGGTCACCTGGCTCCTCGTCGGAGCCGCGGTCGGCGTCGTCTACACCGTGCTCGAGCACATTCCGCAGATTCGTAAGTGGATCCCCGAGGCGATCGGCGTCGGGCTCGGCTTGGTCCTCGCGCCCGCTTACGGCATCTCGTTCTTCATCGGCGGATTCATCCTGTGGATCGTGCTCGGTCGCTGGGGCAAGGTTGGCGAGACCACGCTCACGACGATTGCAGTCGGCTCGATCGTGGGCGAAGGCATCGGCGGCGTCCTCCAGTCCGGGCTCGCCCACCTGTTTCAATAGCTCGACGCCTCTACACGCCGACCGGACAGCTCACGCCGGTCCCGCCGAGCCCGCAATAGCCGCCTGGGTTCTTGCCCAGGTACTGCTGGTGATAGTCCTCGGCGTAGTAGAACTCCGGCGCGGCGAGAATCTCGGTGGTGATCGCCGCGTGGCCTGCGGCGGACAACCGTTCCTGATACGCCGTCTTCGCTGCTTCGGCCGCCTTGTGCTGACTCGCGTCAAACGTGTAGATGCCCGAGCGGTACTGCGTCCCGGCGTCGTTGCCTTGGCGCATGCCCTGCGTTGGGTCGTGACTCTCCCAGAACACAGCGAGCAATTTCTCGTAGCTGATCTTCCCCGGGTCATAGATGACGAGCACGACTTCGTTGTGGCCGGTCATTCCCGAGCACACCTCTTCGTAGGTCGGGTTTGGCGTGAACCCGCCGGCGTAGCCGACGGCCGTCGTCCACACGGTGGGCAGCTGCCAGAACTTGCGTTCGGCGCCCCAAAAACACCCCATCCCGAACATCGCTTTTTGCATCCCGTCGGGGAACGGCGGCACGATCCGGTTGCCGTTGACGAAGTGAATTCCTCCAACGCGCATCGGGGTTTCGCGGCCGGGAAGGGCCTCGCCGGCGGTCGGCATGCGGAGCTTCTTGGACCCGAAGAACATGGTCACTGGGTACCACACGTCCGCCGCTGACGCCGGTATCCAGGCTGTTCCCCCGTCGACAGTGTTAGGTTCCCCGCATGGTCGCCCTGCTCGGAATCTGCGGCAGCATGCGCAAGGCATCGCTCAACCGCGCGCTGTTACGTGCGATCGCCGCGGAGCTCCCGGCCGGCGTGACGATGAACATCCAAGAGTCATTGGACCTGCCGATCTTCAACAGCGATCTCGGCGATCCAGAGCCGGTGACAGCGCTGAAGCAGGCGGTGTCCAAGGCCGACGGCGTCGTGTTCGCCGTACCCGAGTACAACTACAGCATCCCCGGCGGGCTCAAGAATGCGCTGGACTGGTTGTCGCGTCCAACCGCCACAGCGCCGCTTCGCGGCAAACCCGTCGGATTGGTCGGCGCCGCAACCGGAATGAGCGGAACGATTCGCGCACAAACGCACATGCGCCAGATGCTGGTCTACAGCGATACGCCGTGCATGAACCAACCAGAGATCCTGATCCCGCGAGCGCACGAACGGTTCGATCCCGAGGGTCGGTTGACCGATGAATCCACCCGCGCCCTGCTCGGACGATTCGGGACCGCGATCACCGCGTTCGTGACGAAGTGTAAGAGTTGTTAGAGAAACGAATCCTGATAGCCAGGATCTTCGATGTTGAGCGCTGCCGCGGTCGTGCGCAGCGGCGCGTAGGTATCGGCCATCACCGCGAGCTCGTCAGTCCGCGTCGAGCCGATCGACTTCTCGTAGCTACCGGGATGCGGGCCGTGTGCGACGCCCATCGGATGATGCGAAACGCTGCCGGGGCCGACGCCCTTGCGCGACGTGAACTGACCCTCGGCGTAGAAGATGATCTCGTCGCAGTGGGTCGAGCTGTGCGGATATGGGCAGGGAATCGCTTCGGGATGAAAATCGACGAGCCGCGGGACGAAGCTACAGATCAGCGCGCCGCGTGCCGCAAACGTGCCGTGCCAGGTCGGCGGCAGATGCACGGAGCTGACGCGAGGCTGGAAGTTCAGGATCGGAAACGCCCATGGGTACACCGTGCCGTCCCAACCGACCACGTCGAGTGGCGAGTCCTGGAGCGCGAACCCGTGCCACACGCCGGCGCGGCGCACCACCAGATCGCGGATGCCTTCATCGCTCGGCTCGGTGAACACCGGCCGTTTGAAGTCGCGATGTGAATACGGCGCGTCCATCCGCAGCTGACCAACCTCGTTGCGCCACTGCTTGGGGACGTGCACGCCGCCGGTCAGCGAGAACCAGAACCAATACTGTTCGCCGTCGGGCATGAATCGGTGCAACAGCCCGCGGGGCACGAATACGTAGTCGCCCTGGGTGAACGTCACGTCGCCGAGTAAGCTACGCAGCGTGCCACCGCCTTGATGGACGTAGATCAGCTGATCGGCGTCACCGTCGGCGATGTAGACCGGATCCGGTGCGGTCGGAAACGCCACGCCGGCGATCAAGTCATCGTTGAACACCAGCGGTACCCGCGCATCGATCTGCGGGCCCGCGTTCGGCATCCGTGCGAGCGGCGTCTTGTAATGGCGTTTGGCGAGCTCGCGGTCGGGTGCGGCGATGGGCGCTGGCCAGCCATGATGCGCCGTTGCGAGCCGGTGGGTGTGTGGACGGCGGAGGTGATACAGGATCGTGTATGGACCCTCGAACCCGTCGCGGGTGAAGCACTCCTCGAACCGGAGCGCGCCGTCCGGGCCGCGCAGCTGGATATGATGCTTGCGCGCAACGTCGCCGACTTGCATCCGATCGAGCATCAGAGCCGTCCGAGCTTGGTTTGTTCGCGCTCGATGCTCTCGAACAGCGCGCGGAAGTTGCCCGCACCGAACCCGCGATCGCCCTTGCGCTGGATGATCTCGTAGAAGAACGGCCCTGCGCTCGGATCGGCGTACAGCCCGGCCGACTCCTTGAGGAAGATCTGCAGCATGTAGGCGTGGAGCTGATCGCCGTCGACCAGCACCTCGAGCTCGCGCAGCGTATCGATGCTCTCGTCGATCTTCTGGATCCCGGTCTTGGCGATCCGCTCCGGCAGCATGTCGTAGTAGCTGCCAGGCGTCGGCATGAACGTGACACCTGCGCCGCGCAACCCGCGCACTGCCGTCAGGATGTCACCGACGGTAAGCGCGACGTGTTGAACGCCATCGCCGCGGAGCTCTTCGTTGAAGATGTTGATCTGCGAGCTCTTGAAGAACGGCCGCGAGGGCTCGTTATTGGCGAACCGGACCAGCGAAGCCGGATCCCACATCACGATCGACTTGAGCCCGGAGCCGGTCTTGCGGTCGGGATCGACGTCGGAGGTGTGGAACTCGACCTCCCACAGCTGCTCGAACCCGAGCACGTGCTCGAGCCACAGCAGCATCGGCTTCATGGTCTGGAAGTTCGACGTGACGTGGTCGATCTCGCCGAACCCGAACTTGTTGGTGCCACCACCCTGGTGCGCTACCGCGCCCGGAAACAGCGAGCGATAACCGCGGCGCTCGCGAAACCGGAACGTACAGTCACCGAATGGCGTCGTGATCGAGAATTGGCGCAACGTGCCGCCATCATCCTTGAAGGTCTCGATGTCCGAGATCGGCGTACCGCCACGCTCCTCGAGCAGCGCGAACGCACGCTCGGCATCCTCGACCTCGAAGATCAGCGTACCGACACCATCGGGATGCTTCGACAAGAAGCGGGCTGCCCTGCCCCCCTCGCCGAGCGGCGAGCTACACACCACCAGCACGTTGCCCGCCTGAAAACATGCCGAGCGCTGGCGGCCCTTCTGCTCCAGCTCGGGCGAGGACCGCCAGGTCTCCGCGAAGTCGAGCTTGTCGATGTAGAACCGGCGCGACCGCTCGAGGTCGTGCACGTAGTAGTGGATGCCTTCGATCCGCTTGATTCCGATGGGAGCAGGCTTGGCCATGACGTCCTTTACTTGACTGCGTCGGGCTGACGGTCGGGTGCGGCCTCGGCGAACGCGGGTTGCGCCAAGCAGCGAGCTTCGATCTCGATCAGCGCGTCGAGGCGAGCGCGATATTCGGTGACATTCGAGGTCACGGCTTTCCAGGTGTTGCCTTCGAGCACGCCGAACCGCCGCGCGGACGCGAGCTGGGGCACGAGGAAACAATCGGCGATTGTCGGCGCGTCACCGACACAAAATGCACCCGCGGTCTCCGCTGCGGCGCGAGCGAAGCCGACCAGCCCGTCGGCGACGAACGCTTTGACCCAGCCCGACTCGTCGACACCGAGCTCCTTGAGCTTCTTGGTCGTCGACAGGTTCTGCAGCGGCTGAATCCCGGAGTTGACGATCTCGGCGAGCCCGCGGGCTCGCGCACGCAGGTACGGATCGCGCGGCAAGATCGGCCGCTCGGGCCAGCGCTCCTCGAGATATTCGACGATCGGCAACGATTGGACGATCGCGCGCCGCGTACCGTCATCCTCGGTGATCTCGAGCGTGGGGACCTGAGACATCGGGTTTCGCGCGCGATAGGCATCGACGAACTGATCCTGCTTGGCGATGTTGACCGCGAGGTATTCGTACGGCAGCTGCTTGAGTCCGAGCGCGATCCGTACGCGGTGACTCGCGGAGGACCGCCAGTAGTTGTGCAGGACGAGCTTCACGCGATACCTCCGGCGACCACCATCTGATCGATCTTGCCGAACGGGCTCGCGCCCGCAGAATCGTGAGCTTCGATCTCGATGCGATCACCGACCACCATGAACGGGGTCGACGGCTTGCCCTGTTCGATCGTCTCGATCATCCGGCGCTCGGCGAGGCACGACACGCCGCGTGTACGATCCGCGTTGGACACGGTGCCGCTGCCCAGGATCGTCCCTGCCATGAATCGCCGGGTCTTGGCGATGTGCTGGATCAGATCGAAGAACGAGAAGTGCATCTCGGCCCCTGCATCACAATCGCCGATCAGCTTGCCGTTGTACGTCGAACGCACGCGCACCTGCGCGCGGCCGTTGTTCCACGCGGAGCCGAGCTCGTCGGGGGTGATCGCGAACGGCGAAAACGCCGTGGCGGGCTTGCTCTGGAAGAATCCGAAGCTCTTGGCCAGCTCGTCGGGGACGAGGTTACGCAGCGTGCAGTCGTTGGCCAACATGATCAGCCGAACGTAGCGGCCGGCGTCGGCGGCTTTGGTGCCGATCGGCACGTCGCCGAGCACCACGCAAACCTCCGACTCGTAGTCGAGGCCCCACGCCGGATCGTGCAACGCGATCGGATCGCGCGCCCCCATCATGTCGCCGGAGCCGCCTTGATAGATGAGCGGATCGGTCTCGAGCGTCTTGGGCGGCTCGGCGCCGCGCGCCTTGCGGACCAGGATCACGTGGTTGAGAAACGCCGAGCCATCGACCCATTCGAACGCCCTCGGTAATGGCGCCGCGAGTCGAGTCGGATCGACCGGCATCCCATCGATCGCCTTGGCTTCGAGTCGCTCGGCGAGCGCCTCGAGCGCGGGCTCGGCGGCGTCCCAATCATCGAGCGCACGCTGCAGCGAGGTCCACGGCTCGGGCGCCGGTGCGGCCGCCTCGCCATCGCGGCGAACCACGAGCAGTCGGCCGTCTCTCGAACCATCACGCAGAGTCGCTAGCTTCACGGGCCGAACCTCCCTCGCGGGTTTCTCGAACATCGATCCAATGTCGCTAGCTTCACGGGCCGAACCTCCCTCGCGGGTTTCTCGAACATCGATCCAATGTCGCTAGCTTCATCTCGGGCGCACCTTATGCTGCTGGTTTCACTCGGTCAACCGACGGTTGGGGCCGCGGAGTCCTGCCGGTTTTCGAGCTCACGTCCGTCAACCATCTGCGCTGGGCACCGGTCTCGAGATCTCGGCCGCTTGGCGCGGCAAGGGGCTAGCCATGCGTCGAGGGCGAAGGCCCACTCGACAGCATTCGTCGTTCGCTTCAGGGGGTGGCCGATGCCGGCACCGGATGTTGCGATGATCCCGCGCCGCAACGGCTACTACCATCCCAGCGCGCGCACCTGCTGGTCGAGGTAGCCGATGCGCCCCGCCGGATCGATTGCATCGCGGCGAATCACTTCATCGTCGCGCGCTATCGCTCGCCGTGATCGACGTCAGCGTCATGTTCGCCGACGAGCGTCATAACCGGCGCTGGATCGTCGAGGCGATCTTGCCAAACGTTCGCGGCGCCAACTTCGTCAACGCGTGGATCGCCCTGGCATCGCGTCCGACGGCCAGCATCTCCGGGTTCGTGCGCACGGCGTCGAGCACGGCTTTCGCGACGATCTTCGGCGGAGCGCCGAAGCGCTTGAGCTGACCCGAGACCTTGTCCTTGCGGGTCGCGAGCTCGCCACCCATCCGGCCATCGTCGATGATCGTCGTCGCGATCATGCCGGGACACACCGCCGTGACACCGATCCGGTGTGGCTCGAGCTCGGTGCGCATCGATCGCGATAACCCGACCACGGCAAACTTGCTCGCGACGTATGCGCTGAGGTTCGGCGGCGCATAGACGCCGGCGATGCTCGCGATGTTGATCACCTGCCCGCCAGCTCCACGCGATACCATCGACGGCACGAAGTAGTGGCAGCCGTGAACGACGCCGCGCAGGTTGACGCCGAGCAGCCAATCCCAATCGTCGAGCGAGGTATCGAGGAAGCTGCCGCCGAACGCGACGCCCGCGTTGTTGACGAGGACGTCTGCGGCCGGGGCGAGCTTGTGGACCTCGGCGGCGAAGCCCGCCATCTGCGCGCGATCGGCAACGTCGACGGTGTGCGCGAGCACGCATCGCGCGCCGAGCTCGTTCGCCAGCGCATCGATTCGCTTGGCGTCGATATCGCATGCCGCCACTCGCGCACCTTCGGCTGCGAACCCCAGCGCGGTAGCACGCCCGATTCCGCTGCCTGCGCCGGTGATGACGACGAGCCGATCGGCGAGCTTCATGGCGCGACTCTCGCGCGAACCCGCGCAGCGATCTACACGATTCGCACTACCCGCGTTCGAACACGATCGGCAGGGTCACGTGACTTGCACCGCGCTGCGGCCCGAACCGCCAGTCTGCGACGTGGGTTCGAACCTTCTTGATCAAGCGCTTGCGCTCGAGCTCGTCACTGCGTGGCACGCGCGTGGTGTCGGAGAGCGTCTGAACGTGCCCGGCTCGTCCGCGGCGATCTACGGTGAACCGAACGCTGACCATCCCGGCGATCGACAGCGAGCCGACCCAACCATTGAGCTGCTCGGTAAGCTCTGCGATCCGGCTCGCGACCGCACGCCGAGACAGCGCGCCCTGGATGAACGGGCGCGGCTGGACGAACCACCCGTGGATGACGAGCCGACCCTCGCGCGGGTCGTGGGTTCCAGACACGCGCTTCACGCCGTGCGGGACTCTCGGATCGAACACGGTGAGCCGGTTGAACGCGGGCTCGATCGTCTTGATCAGCTCCTGCTGTTCGACACCGCGCACCGACGCGAAGTCTTGCCAGAACTCGAGCACCTCATCGCGCAGCAACATGGTCTCGCCGCCGCGGAACGCTCGCCCGCGCCAATGCGTCAACGAAAACACGAACGCCCAGGGACCGTGCGGCAGATCGCCGTGGAGCTCCTGGCCGCAGCCATCGAGGTACAGCGACAGCCACGGCGGCGAGATGTCGTGACACCCGAGCGTCTCGCGCCCCCAATCGACCAGCCTGCGATGAAATGCTTGATAGATCGATCTCGGAAAATACGTCCACGCCGGGGTCCGCAGCGCCGTGTACTGCCCGGGAACATGCCAGTAGTCCCACACGAATCGATCGGCGCGCGTGCTGCGCGGATCGGCGAATCGGTCATCGAACGTCGAACGCAGACGAGCGGCCTCTGCGGCAAAGCGATCGGCGATCAACACGCTGGGCACGTGGCGACTTGAGGCTGTAGACGAGACGGTGTCAACTGAACGCGTGGAAAAGCTCCTGATCGTCTGCGTCTCCGGTGGCGTCGGCTGCGGAGCGCGCTACCTCGTGCAACTAGGAGCGAAGCGGTTAGGAGTGGGATTTCCGTACGGCACGTGGATCGTGAACCTGGTCGGGTCGTTCCTGATCGCGTTGATCATCGAGCTCGGGCTACGGACCTCCCGGTTTTCTCCCAATGTAGCGCTAGCGCTCACCACCGGATTCTTGGGCGGCTTCACCACATACTCATCGTTCAATAACGAGGCACTGACGATGATCCTCGACGGTGCGCGTGCGCGCGGTGCGCTGTATGCGGGCATCACGTTGGTCGGCTGCTTCGTCGCGGGATTGCTTGGGTTGATGGTGGCGCGTAGGCTGAGTGGGTGATCGCGCGCCGGACCATGAGCTTCGAGGACAAGCGCCAGCGGATGGTGGAGACCCAGCTGCGCGCGCGCGACATCACCGATCCGCGCGTACTCGAGGCGTTTGCCTCGGTGCCGCGGCACGAGTTCGTCGCAGCCGACCTCGCTGATGAGGCGTACGACGACGGCCCGCTACCGATCGGCGGCGGGCAAACGATCTCACAGCCCTACGTCGTGGCACTCACCGCGCAGGCTCTGCAGCTTCGTGGAACCGAGCGCGTCCTCGATATCGGGACCGGCTCGGGGTACGCGGCCGCGATTCTCGGCCGGCTCAGCCGCGAGGTAGTAACCATCGAGCGGATCGAGACGCTTGCGCAAGCGGCCGCCGCACTCCTCGATCGCCTCGGCTTCAGCAATGTGCACGTACACCATGCCGATGGCAGCCTCGGTTGGCCGCAGCAGGCACCCTATGACGCGATCGCAGTCGCCGCGGGTGCCCCGCACCCACCCCGCGCACTCCTCGAACAGCTCGCGATCGGCGGCCGCCTTGTGGTTCCCACCGGCGACGCCGAGCGCCAGCAACTGATCCGGATCGTTCGTACCGACGCCACGAGCTTCGTGCAGCACGATTTCGGCGGCGTCCGATTCGTTCCCCTCCTCGGCCAACAAGGCTGGCCCGCCCACGGAAACTGACCCGGTCACCGTCCAACCTCGAGGTCCCCCTCCGAGTCGGAGTCCGACCTCCGAGTCCGAATCCGACCTCCGAGTCCGAGTCCGAATCCGACCTCCGAGTCGGAATCCGATCCCTACGCCGCTTTCCCCACCGCCGCCTTGATCGCCTCGATCTCGATCCCAATATCCACCCGATCCGCCACCGCGACCCCTCCCGCCTCCAGCAACGCATTCCACGTCAACCCATACTCCTTCCGACTGATCACCACCTTCGCCGAAAACCCCGCTCTCGTCGCGCCCCACGGATCTTTGACCTCGCCACCGACCTCCACCGCGAGCTTCACCGATCGCGTCACGCCATGAATCGTCAGATCCCCGGTGACCGCGAGCTCGTCATCGCTCACTCGCTCGACCGCGGTGCTTCGAAACGTCAGCGTGGGAAATCGCTCGACATCGAGAAAATCCGCCGACCTGAGATGAGCATCGCGCTTGTCCTCCTTGGTCTCGACGCTCGCCGCATCGATCGTCACCTCCACCTTGGACCGCGTGATGTCTTGATCGTCCAGCTCGAGCACCCCCGCCCACCGCGCGAACCGGCCGTGGACCTTCGACACCATCAGGTGGCGAACCGTAAAGTTGACGCTGGAATGGCCGTGGTCGAATTCCCAAGTGGTTGCAGTCATTTTTGTCTCCTTAGTTCCTTCTGTTGCGTCGGTCTAAAATCGTAACCAACTCCACTGTGGTAACCACCCGGAACGCCCGCAAGGAGGCACACCGATGTCACCGAGGAACAAACGCCTGCGTCACCAACCCGCCGCATGCCCCGCGATCCGCGAAGTCCTTCACCGCGTAGGCGATAAGTGGAGTGTTCAGATCGTCGCATTGCTCGGGGACGGTCCGACGCGATTCAACGAGCTCCGGCGTGCGATCGAAGGCATCTCGCAGCGCATGCTCACCCTCACCCTGCGCGGGCTCGAGCGCGACGGGCTGATCACTCGCACGGTCTATCCCGAGATTCCACCGCGCGTCGAATACGAGCTCACCCCGCTCGGCGACACGCTACTCGAGCCGATCCAGGGCCTCGCCGACTGGGCGGAACAGAACCGGACCTCGATCCAAACGGCGCGCGAGAAGTTCGACACCAAGCCCGCGAAACGAGCTACTTCGCCGTCGGGATGAACGTCATCGCGCGCTCCGCGAGCGCGGTGATCGTCAGGCTCGGGTTGACACCTAGGTTCGCTCCCACGGCCGCGCCGTCGACGACGTACAGCCCTTGATAGCCAAACACGCGGTGCTGCGCATCGATCACGCCGTGCTCGCGGTCGACACCCATCGCGCAGCCACCGATGCAATGCGCGGTCATCGGCATGTCGAACAGGATCTCGGTGATTGCGGTGACCGCAGTTCCCCCGAACTTCGCGGCCGCGCGTTGTGCGAGCAGGTTGGCTGCAGGGATGTTGGTCGGAATCTTGGTCCCCGACGAGCACAACAGCTTGCGGAACGGCCAGAACCAGCGCCGGCGCAGCTCGAAGCTGAGCGAGCCATCGATCGTCTGCATCACCAGCAGGATCAAGGTCTGCCGTGCAAACCCCACGGGCCACGCCGTGCGCACGAATCGGATCGGATGGCGCACCGCGGTCGCCAGCCATTTGACGATCCGCCGCCATCCAGCGCCGGTGACCAACATCGTCGCGATCAGCCCGATCGCATCCGAACCGCGTGAATACCGCGTGGCCTCGATGTGGGTGAACTGGTCGATATGAATTCCCGAACCGATCGCGATGCCCCTCGACATGTCGAGTGTGTCATCGCGAAACCGCACCCCGACGATCGATTCGGAGTTGGTGCGCACGTGATGGCCGAGACGCTCCGAAATGTTCGGCAGCGAGCCGCGCTGCTTGGCGCGCATCAGCAGATCCATCGTGCCGAGCGACGACGCTGCGAGCACGACGTGACGCGCAGTGATCGTGCGCCGGCGCTTGAACCACCACGCGGTCGAGCTCTCGACGATGAGCTCGTAGCCTTCCGAGCCGTCGCTGGCGCCGAGCGGCCGAATGTCGATCACGCGGGTCTGATCGATGACGTGCGCGCCACGCTTCTCGGCGAGATACAGATAGTTCTTGTCGAGCGTGTTCTTGGCGTTGAACCGACAGCCGACCATGCAGCCACCACAGCCGACGCAACTCGCACGTGCGGGTCCGGCGCCATTGAAGTACGGGTCCGCGCGGGTCGTTCCGGGCGGATCATCGGGTCCGCCGAAGTACACCGCGACGTCGGTCTTGTAGAACGAATCGCCGAACCCCTGATCCTCGGCGATCTTCTTCAGCATATGGTCGGCGTCCCCGAGGATCCGGTTCTCGTTCACACCGAGCACGCGCCGCGCGGTTGCGTAGTGCTGCGGCATCTCGCGCTCCCAGTCGGCGAGTCCCGCCCACGATCCGTGGCTCCACACGGTGTCCGGTGGCACCAACATCGTGTTCGCGTACGTGATCGATCCGCCACCTACCGCGTTGCCGCACAAGATCATCACGTGGCGAAACGGCCGCATGTCATAGAACCCGAACAGCTTGAGCCCCGGTCGCCAGATCCATCGCCGCAGACTCCACGTGGTCTTGGGAAAGTCATCGGCAGTCCACCGACGCCCCATCTCGATGACGCCGACCGTATGGCCCTTCTCGGCGAGACGCAGCGCCGACACACTCCCGCCGAAGCCGGAGCCGACGACGACATAGTCGTAGTCACGGGGGCCCATGCGACGGAGTATTGCGTACTTCGCCCGCGAACGTGCGGTTACTCCGTGGCTGGCTTTGCGTGATTACGCAGGTTGCGCAGCAACGGCACCAAGATCAACGCGAACGCGAGCGCGCTCTCGAGCCCGAGTCCCGAGGTCTCCTCGTCGGAGACCGCCTGCTCGACCGGTGGTCCCCCATCGTCCGCAAGCGCCGCAGGCGTGACGCACAGCATGGCAAGCATCACGAGTCGCGCCATGGCGGGAACCAGGAGCAAGTCGCGGGCCCACTGCAACTCCGCGACGGCCGTCCCCGCATCGCGGACTTGCAGCCGTCGTGGCCATGTCCGCGGTCCTCACGTGGCGGATCCCCAGGTCACCTACGTAACTATTGATAGAGCGCTCAACAGCCTGGAAAACATGCCGTTCCGAGCTTGGTCGACGCATGAGTCCGTGTCGCGTGCGCGAGCTCCAGCACCTTGGCCACCGTGGCCTGCGCCGCACGCTTGTGCTCATCCGTCACGGCGTATTTGCCGAGCAACCGCTGGCCGAGCTGTTGATGAGCGAGCTCGTCGGGCTGGATGTACTCGCGATAGATCCGCACGGTCTCGGCGTCACCTGCGCGTTCGCAGAACGCGATGAAGTTTTCGTTCACACCGTGCGCGATCGATTCGAGCGTGAACAGACCGGCAGCGATCCGCTCCACCGTGGTGGTCAGGCGTTTCAGGTAGTCGAATAGCGGGTTGTCGCCCGGCGGGCGAAAGCTCGCGATGTCGAACCCGAACGCGGCCAATCGGTCGGCGACCAGCTGGAAGTGATTCGCCTCGTCACCCGCCTGGCGGGCGAACGCGAGCTTGACGTCGAGCTCCTCCGTGCTCGGCATCCACGCTGCCGCAAGCTCGCTCACATTGATTTCGTTGGCCAGCGCGACCTGCAGCAGCGACTTGGCTTCGCCGGTCGCGCCGTCACTCAGCGATGTGCGTCCTGCGGCAAGGATGGGCGCGAGTTGCTCCGACTTGAACTGTTCGAGCGCGTGGATCCACGGCGGTGTGGTCATGGCGGTCCGCATCATGACATCGATGTCTCACGGTCGCGTCGCAGCTGCGTGCTTGGTGCTGCAGCTCGAGGTGACGTGTGCTCATCGATTCCACCTCCGAAGTTCTACTCTCGAATCGCAGTCGACGATGTTAAGAACACGCGGATGAAACGACCCTCCAGCGCAGTTGTTGCGGTTTTGGTGTTGGTGGGGTGTGGTGGTGGCGGTTCGACCGACGATCACGATGCAATGGTCGCGCAGCCGTACACCGCGGTGTTGTTCGACAACACGCGGATCAACAGCAAGATGGATCAGCCGAACTATCAGCGGATCTACGCGCCGCTCGATGTGCACGACGGTCCGTTTGCAGACGTCAAGCTCACGTTCGACCTCGAGACCACGTGCTACCCGTTCGAAAGCTGGGAACCCCGGCCGATGGGGGAGAACTGGCCCCCGAGCTGCGATGCGTTCGATCGGATCTACCAGATCACCGTCGATCCCGCGCGCGCCGACGGCGAGCCGCCCGGGTTCGAAATCATGCGCGCCGCGACCCCGTTCGGCGGCCCGTTGCACGTCGAGCTCGACATCACCGACCTCGCAAACGCACTACCGCCCGGCATGCACGAGGTCGAGGTCTATATCTCGACGTTCTCCGATCCAGCCGGCAAGTCGACTGGATCCAACGGCGGATGGAACGTGACGGCGAAGCTGGACGCGACACCGGGGTTGCCTCCGCGCAAGGTCCTCGCGGCGATCCCACTGGTGTTCCGCATGGACACGATGGCCGGCCAGCCGGCGATCCCGTTCACGTTCCCCGCAGGTACAACCAAGGGATCGATCGAGTACCGAGCAACCGGTCACGGCGGCGGCGCTGCAGATGCGGATTGCACCGGCCCGGCCGAGGAGTTCTGCGAGCGCAGCCACACCGTATTCGTCGACGACGTGCAGGTCGATGCATTCGACCTATGGGTCGACTGCGAGCACATGTGTGACATGACGAGCACCGCATGGTGCGCGCAGAACCCATGTGGCCTCGATACGAGCGTTCGCGCTGCGCGCGCGAACTGGTGTCCTGGCGCAGTCACTCCACCCAAGGTGCTATCGAGCGCGTGGGGACCGGGCGATCACTCGTTCCGGTACGACATCAACAAGATCGAAGCTGTAAAGGGAAAGTGGGCGATCTCGGCAACTGCCTACGCCTACGAGGACTGATCGTGCGCGCGATCCGATCCGCGCCCCCCACTGCAGCCGCCACAGTCGTGACCGTAGCGACTGCAGTGGGCGATTCGCGATCCTCAGACCACTCGTCGTGATCCGGTCACCGCTCGATAGATTGCGAGCAACACCACTGCTCCCAAGATCGATGCGATGAACCCGGCGCCTTCGTTATGCGCATACCACCCGAGCTGCCGACCCAAGAATCCGGCGATCAGAGAGCCGGCCACGCCGAGCAGCATCGTGATGAAGATGCCGCCGGGATCCCGCCCCGGCATTACCAGCTTGGCCAACGCCCCGACAACGAGACCGATGATGAGCATCCAGAGAACTTCCATGACGCAGGCTCCTTTCGACCAACGTCTTTTGCTTGTTCCATGCCTAGCCAAGGCCCTGGAAATACTGAACGCACTCACCGGCGGTCCGTGCGTGTAGACGCACGAGCCAACGCGCACGGTCACATCGCCCCAGACGACCCGACCACAAAATCGTTGTTGACTGTTTAGGACTCCTAAAATAGAACTGACGTATGGCTGCTCGCGTCCACCTTCCGTTCTTTGACGAGAACTCCGAGCCCATCGACCGGCGCATCGCAAAGGCGCTTCACAAGCTCGGTCTCGCGATGAAGCACCAGGCATGGATGCAAGCCAACGAAGAGGGCTTGTCGCCGACGCAGGGCCAGATCATCGCCGCGCTGGCCGAAGGCGGAGCGCTGACGGTCAGCGAGCTCGCCAAACAGCTCGGCGTCACGATGGCCACGGTGAGCGATTCTGTCCGCGTGGTCGTGGCGAAGGGATTTGCGAGCAAGAAGCCGGACCCGCGCCATCCCCGGGCCACGCTGATCGAGCTCACCGCGGTGGGCCGCAAGCTCGCCGCGAAGACCCGGACGTGGCCCGAGTTCTTGTCCGCAGCGGTCGCCGCGCTGTCGGAATCGGAGCAACAGGCCTTCAATACCGCGCTGCTCAAGATGATCCGAATGATGCAGGACGCCGGTCAGATTCCGACGAGCCGGATGTGCATCACGTGTACTTCGTTCCGTCCCAACGTTCATCCGGGTCCGGCGCCACATCACTGTGCGCTCGTGGATGCCCCGATGGCCGATCGCCATCTGAGACTCGACTGTCCCGAACAAACCGAAGCTGCGAAGCCCGAGCGTGACGCCAATTGGCTCGCGTTCATCGCTCAGCAGCCCTGATCGCCACCCCATCGTTCGTTAGCGCTTCACGCTGCCTGCGCGAGGATCGCGACAGGTGCGCGCGCGTGAGCCCCCATTTGCCGGAGGAATCCCATGTCGATCGCTGGTTACACGTTTGGAAGTCCGTCTCTCGCTCGATCTCCCGTCTCGCTCGCTGATTTCGATCTGATGAAGAAGAGCGCGCTGTTTGGGGATGAAGACGTCAAGTACCTCAAGATGTCGCACGAGGTCTTGAAGGATCAGGTCGAAGCGATCCTCGACGTTTGGTACGGTTTCATCGGCGGTTCGCCGCATCTCGTCGAGTCGTTCACTCGTCCGAGTGATGGCCAGCCGATCGGTGACTACCTTGGCGGCGTACGCCGGCGGTTCGGACAATGGATCCTCGACACCGCTCAGGCGAACTACGATCAGCGTTGGCTCGACTATCAGCACGAGATCGGCCTGCGCCATCACCGCGCCAAGAAGAACAAGACCGACAACGTCCCGAGCACCGCGATCGTTCCGTTCCGTTATCTGTTCGCGGTGATCTTCCCGGTGACCCACACGCTGAAACCGTTCCTCGCGAAGAAGGGACATAGCAGCGAAGACGTCGATCGCATGCATGCCGCGTGGGTGAAATCCTGCCTGCTGCAGATGACGCTATGGACCCAGCCGTACGTCATCGCGGGAGACTTCTGATGCGCGAGTCCGACGACAGCGCGCTGCGGCCCGCACCCGAGTGGGACATCGCGCAGTGGTTCAACACCGACGACGCGCTTAGCGTCGCGTCGCTGCGCGGCAACGTGATCGTCGCGCATGCATTTCAGATGTTGTGTCCTGGATGCGTGATGCGCGGCATCCCCCAGATGCAACGCGTCCACGAGATGTTCCGTGGTCCCGGGTTGAAGGTCATCGGGTTGCATACCGTGTTCGAGCATCACGCCGCGATGACGCCGACCTCGCTCGAGGCGTTTCTCCACGAGTACCGGATCACGTTTCCGGTCGGCGTGGATCGCCCCAGCGGCGAGCTCGACGGCATCCCGGTGACGATGCGACGCTATGCGATGCGCGGAACTCCGACGACGATCTTGATCGACGCCGCCGGTCGCCTGCGCCGACAGGTGTTCGGTGCGCACGAGGACCTCGCGCTAGGTGCCGAGATCGCCGCGCTGCTGATCGAAGCCGAACAGATGAAGGCATCGGAGCCATCCAAGCGCGCGGATCCGGGGATCGTCGCTCCCAGCACCGGCTGTGACGACAGCGGCTGCGCAGCTTCGGCTGGATAAGCGAAACCCCCAAGCGTTCCTCTCAGGCCGGAAAACGCAGCGCCGCAGGACACCATTCCTCTGGTCCGACGGCACACCACGCGAGTGTGGCGCTCGGGCACGCATGGCGCTGGCATTCGTGATGCACGGTTTGCCGTCAGTTGGAGGAAGCCCATCATGACGCCGCCTGCCTCGGTCGCCGAGCGAATCGTCTACGGAACGCCCGTTGATCCCGCTACCGATCTCGTCCCGATCCGCGTGGTTCCGCGCTCGGCGACTGCGTTCATCGGCCGCGTGTTCTTAACCTCGATGTTCTTGGTGGGTGGCATCGCCAAGCTGACCAATCCTGCCGAGACTGCCGGCTACATGCACGCGGCGGGGATCCCGTCGGCCGACGTGTTGGTGTACGTCGCGGCATTCATCGAAATCCTCGGCGCGATCTCGATCCTGTTTGGATTCGTCGCGCGACTCGGAGCACTCGGGCTGGCGATCTATCTGATCCCGGTCACGCTGACGTTTCACGACTTCTGGAATTTCACGGGAGCTGAGCAGAAGACGCAGCTGGTGAACTTCCTCAAGAACCTGACCATCATGGGCGGCTTACTGTTGTTGACATCGTTCGGCGCGGGCCGCTACAGCATCGACGCCGCGCTGCGTAGACCGTTTCAAGCGTGACGTGAGCAGCGTGCGGTCCGGCGCGTCGAGCGCTACTGCCGCGACGCGGTTCTGACCCATCCACTTCGTCCCATTTCGAGTTGTCGTCGAGCGACGACCGCGGGGCGGTCGTCACATCTCGCGGCATAGGTGATGCAGGCCACGTAGCGCGATGGCGTCGACGGTTTCCGATGTGGTGCTCGAGCGGCTTGCGGCATGGGGCGTGAGAACGATCTATGGCTACGGTGGTGAGGGATCGAGCGGCCTGGAAGCAGCGCTCGCTCGTGCTCGCGATCGGGTGCGTTGGGTGCGAACCGCCGATGAGCAGGCGGCGGCGTTCATGGCGTTTGCCCACGCGAAGATCACCGGCGAGCTCGGCGCGTGCATTGCCACGTCGAGCTCCGGCGCGATCCATCTGCTCGATGGGCTCCACGCCGCGCACTCCGATCACGCAGCCGTGATCGTGCTGATCGGTCAGTCGTCGAGAACGGTCGGGTCGGATTACCACAAGGACATCGAGCTCCGCAGGCTGCTCACGGAGGTCGCTCCGCAACGCGTGAACGAGTGCCAACATCCGGAGCATGCGCGTCACGTCACCGATCGAGCCCTCCGGGTCGCCCTCGCGGAGCACACCACGACCTGCCTCGTAGTTGCGCAAGACATCCAAGATCAACCCGCGGAGCCGTCGCACCCAGGGCATGCACCATCGAGCCCCGGATTTCATCCATCGAACGTAGTTCCCGCGCAGCGCGACCTCCAGGAGGCGGCGGCGCTGCTCGATGCCGGGAGCCGAGTCGCGATGCTCGTCGGTGCGGGTGCACTCAACGCGACCAGCGAAGTGATGGCGGTCGCGGCGGTGCTCGGTGCAGGTGTCGCCAAGGCGTTGCTCGGCAAGGCCGTCGTTCCGGACGAGTTGCCGTATGTAACTGGCGCGCTCGGATTGCTCGGCACCCAACCGTCGCTCGAGATGATGAAGCAGTGCGACACGCTGCTCGTCGTCGGCTCGAGCTTTCCATACGTCGACGTTCTTCCCGATCCCGGACAGGCAGCGATCGTTCAGATCGACATCACACCTCGCATGCTCGGATCGCGTTATCCCGTCGACATCACGCTGCATGGCGATGCGGCGCTGACGCTGCGCGCCTTGCTTCCGCTGCTGCACCGCCGTCACGATGGCAGATGGCGTGATCGCATCGAGAGCTGGGTTGCGGCATGGTGGCAACTACTAGAGCGCCGCGCCCACACCGAAGCGGTGCCGATCAATCCGCAGCGGGTGTTCTGGGAGCTGTCACCGCGCCTGCCAGCGGACGCCGTCATCACGGCAGACTCGGGCTCGTGTGCGAATTGGTGGGCGCGCGATCTAAAGGTCCGCGCCGGCATGATCGCGTCGCTGTCTGGAAACCTGGCGACGATGAGCCCCGCATTGTCGTATGCGGTCGCGGCGAAGTTCGCATATCCGAACCGGCCGGTGATCGCTACGATCGGTGACGGCGCGTTTCAGCTATTCGGTAACGGCGCGCTGACCACCATCGCGAATCACTGCAAAGACTGGGCAGATCACCGGTTGGTGGTGGTCGTGCTCAACAGCGGCGACCTCGGAGTGATGCGGTGGGATCAGCGGATGACCGCCGATCCGCGAAACCTCGATGCATTCGGCGACGCGCACGAATTTCCGTACGCGCGATACGCGAACTTGATCGGCCTCCAAGGGATCGGGGTCGATCGCCCGGATCGGATCGGGCCGGCATTCGATTGGGCGCTGTCAGCCGACCGCCCCACCGTGGTCGAGCTGCATGTCGACCCGGCGATCCATCCTGTGCCGCCTCACATTCCGGTCGAACGGGCTCGGCAGCTGTTGAACACGATCATTCACGGCGGACCTGACCAGTTGGGCGGGGGATCGCGAACGATCTCGGCGTGATCGTCGTATCCCCGCGACAACTGTACAGATCTCCGACGCAACGGCCGGCCGGTTTCCGGGGCACCAGCGCTTCACAGCACGGGCGGATTCGGCCACAGTGCGGGCCGATCACGTGTCGCACGATCAGCTTTCTAATGATCTGGCGTCTCTGAAGATCGATCGCGAACCCAAGCATCGCGAGCGCTCGTTTCGGGGACTGTTGTGGCTTGTTCTCATCCTTGGGGGCATCGCTGCGGTTGGCTACTTTGTCGTCTATCCAAAGCTGACCGCATCGCTGTTCTCTCCGGAGGTTCGTACCGGACAGATCGCGTTGGTCTCTCCGGCGCAAGCGCAAGTCCAAGTGACCGCGACCGGGTACGTGGTGGCGCAGGTCTATGCCAAGGTCGCTGCGAAGGTTCCCGGCCGAATCGCCGAGATCTTCGTGGAGGAAGGCCAGACGATCGAGAAGGGCTCGAAGGTCGCACGGCTCGAGGATGTCGATTTCAAGAGCGCCCTCGCGGCGTCGAGATCACGTGGCGCTGCCGCGCGCGCGAAGATTCAGATCGCACGCGCACGGCTCGCCGAGGTCAAGGTCACGATCGAGCGCGAGCGACCGCTCGTCGAAAAAGGCGTGACCGCAAAAGCCACCCTCGATGATCTGCAGGCACGCGCCGGTTCGCTGGTCGCCGAGGTGCGGTCGGCGGAGGCCGAAGCGTCTGCCGCCGATGCCGAGACCAAGAGTCTCGAAGTACAGCTCGGCAGCTACGTCATCACCACGCCGATCTCCGGCACCGTCGTCGACAAGCTCGTCGAGGTTGGTGAAGGCGTGTCGCCGGGCTTCGGTACACCAGGCGTCATCGAGGTCGTCGATCTCAGCTCGCTGGTGGTCGAGGTCGACGTCCCAGAAGGCCGGCTGTCGCAGATCACCGTCGGAGCGCCGACCGAGATCGTGCTCGATGCGTACCCGAGCAAACGGCTGCGCGGCGCGGTGAAAGAGATCGGCCGGCGCGTCAATCGCGCCAAGGCGACCGTGCCTGTGAAGATCAGCTTCGTCGATCGGCCCGACATGGCTCCAGCCGCCAGCGCCAATGGCAGCGCTCCGGGTTCTGGCAGCGCGGACGCCGGCAGCGGCAGCGGTAGTGCGAGCGCGGTAGCTAGTGGCAGTGGAGACGCAGCGGCTGCCGGTGGCAGTGGCAGTGCCACCGAGCCGCCCGCGCAAGTGCTGCCGGACATGGCAGCGCGGGTGAGCTTTCTCGCGTCGGCGCTCGACCCCGCGGCGCTCAAGATTCCACCCAAGCTAGTCGTCCCGACCAACGCTGTCGCCCAGCGCGATGGCACCACCGTGATCTTCGTAGTGGATGACGGCGAAGTGCGCATGACTCGCGTCAGCGTCGGTGCGCCGTTTGGCGACGGCCGCGAGCTCGAGACCCAGATCCCATCGGGAACCGAAGTAGTGCTAGATCCGCCATCCGATCTGAAGGACGGGCAGAAGGTCAAGGAGAAGAAGTGATGAGCAGCAACACCGGCAATGGCGACTCCATCGTCACTCTCAAGGGCATCAACAAGACGTTCCATCGCGGCAAGGAGTCGATCCCCGTGCTCGACAGCCTCGACCTCGACGTTCCGGCCGGATCGTTCGAGGCGCTGATGGGTCCATCGGGTTCCGGCAAATCGACCTTGCTCAACATCATCGCGGGCCTCGATCGCCCGACCCGCGGGACCGCTCGCGTCGCAGGCGTCGATCTCCACAACATGTCCGACGGCGAGCTCGCGAAGTGGCGGTCGCAAACGATCGGGTTCGTGTTCCAGTCGTTCAACCTGATCCCGGTGCTCACCGCTGCGCAAAACGTCGAGCTCCCGCTGCTGCTGACCTCGCTGTCGGGAGCGGACCGCAAGAAGCGCGTTGCCACCGCGCTGCGCGTCGTCGGCCTCGAGGATCGAATGGAGCACTACCCGCGGCAGATGTCGGGTGGTCAAGAGCAACGCGTCGCGATCGCGCGAGCGATCGTCAACGATCCGAAGATCATCGTCGCCGACGAGCCCACCGGAGATCTCGACCGCAAGAGCGCCGATGATGTGCTCACGCTGATGGAGAAGCTCAACAAGGAGCTCGGCAAGACCATCTTCATGGTCACCCACGATCCGGCGGCCGCCGAGCGCGCCAGCGTGCAGCGCAAGCTCGACAAGGGAGCGTTGCAATGAACATCACGACGTACGCACGCCGAAACCTATTTCGGCGACGCGGGCGTACGATCATGACGCTCGCTGCGGTCGCGGTGGTCGTGCTGATCTTCAGCATGATCCGCACCGTGGTGGTGTCGTGGAACGCCGCCGCGGAGGAGGCCGCCAAAGATCGGCTTGCAACGCGCCACAAGATCTCGATCACGATGCAGCTGCCCAAACGCTACATCGACGAAGTCCGCAGCGTTCCCGGGGTCGCAGCGGCGACCTGGGCGAACTGGTTTGCCGCCAAAGATCCCAAGGAACGCACCCCGTTCTTTGCGGCGTTTGGTGCCGATGGCGACAGCTGGTTCGACGTCATGGACGAAATGAAGGTGGAGCCCGCGACCCTCGCCGAGTGGAAGACCACACCAAACGGCGCGATCCTGGGTGATGTGCTCGCCCGAAAATTGGAGGTCAAGCCGGGCGACAAGCTGGTGCTGACCAGCGACATCTACCCGGGCGACTGGGAGTTCAAGGTCGTCGGTCTGTACACGCCCAGCCGCAAGACGATGGATCGCAACAGCATGGTGTTCCATTGGAACTACCTCAACAACGATCCGCGAGCCGCGTACAACAAGGACCAGATCGGTTGGGTGATGTCGCGAATCTCCGACGCGAACAAGAGCGCGGAGATCTCACGAGCGATCGATAAGAAGTTCGACGAACGTGACGACCAAACCGTAACGATGAGCGAGCGAGCGTTCCAGCTATCGTGGCTGGGGGCGTTCTCGGCGCTGCTCACGGTATTCGATGGCGTGTCGTTGGTGATCATGCTGATCATGACGCTGATCCTCGCGAATACGATCGCGATGAGCGTACGCGAGCGAACCCACGAGTACGGCGTGCTGAGGGCGATCGGCTTTGCCCCCGGCCAGATCGTCACGTTCATTCTGCTCGAGTCGGTGTTCGTCGCACTGCTCGGTGCGGTGATCGGCGTCGGGCTGACGATCCTGATGATCAACAACGGAATGGGTCCCGCGATCGAAGAGAACATGGGCGGGTTGTTCCCGTACTTCCGCGCTCCCGGCCGCGTGATGCTCACCGCAGTGATCGCAGCCGGCTGCTTGGGCTTGCTCGCGGGCCTGATCCCCGCGATCAGCGTGTCGCGGCGCAAGGTCACCGATTCGCTGAGGAGGATCGACTAATGGTACCGATCCAATACAACGTTCGTAGCTTGTTCGTTCGCAAGGTCACGACGTTCGCGACCGCGTTCGGCATCGCGCTGGTGGTGTTTGTTGCCGCTGGCTCGTTGATGCTCGGCGAAGGTGTCAGCCGAGCGGTCGAGACCGGCAGCCGCGACGATACCGCGATCATCTTGCGCAAGGGCTCGGATGCCGAGCTGTCGAGCACGCTCAGCAACGACATTCTCGGGCTGTTCCGCGGCCATCCCCAGGTATCACAGGCAGCAGGCGGCGGCGTGATCGGTGAGATCGTCGTCATCATCACCGCAGACCGCGTAGATGGCTCCGGGATCTCGAACGTGCTCGTACGCGGAACTCCACCTGAAGGGTTCGCGTTCCGGCCGGAGATCAAGATCACCAAAGGTCGGGCGCCCAAGCCTGGCACCAACGAGGTCGTGGTCGGCGAGCAAATCGCCGGGCGTTTCAAGGGCGTCGCGATGGGTGGCCAGTTCGAGCTCCGACGCAATCGCCCGCTGCTCGTGGTCGGCGAGTTCACGACCACGGGAACCAACGGATCCGAAGTGATCGGCGATCTCGATGTGATCCGCCGGGCGGTCGGCCGCGAATCGATCGTGTCGTCGGCGCGCGTGCGGCTCACCGACAAGAACGCGTTCGACGCGTATCGCGCAGTGATCGAAGCCGACAAGCGGTTCAGCGCCAAGGTCATGCGCGAGAGCGACTACTTCAAGAAGGTCGCCGGACAGACCTCCGGCTTCCTGCTGATGCTCGGCGGCGGCATCGCGTTCATGTTCTCGATCGCTGCGATGCTCGGTGCTGCGATCACGATGAATGGCGCGGTCGCCCACCGGACCCGCGAGATCGGGACGCTGCGTGCGCTCGGGTTCTCACGGTTCGCGATCCTGTTTGCGTTCTTGCTCGAAGCGATGCTGCTCGCTGCGCTGGGCGGAGGGATCGGAACGCTGTGCGCGTTCTTGCTGTCCTTCCTCAGCTTCCCGATCATGAACTTCCAGACGTTCTCGGAGATCGTGATCGGGTTCCCGATCACCGGCGGACTGATCATTCAGACGTTGATCTTCTCCGTCGGGATGGGATTGATCGGCGGGCTGGCGCCGGCAATTCGCGCATCGCGGATCGCGCCCGTCGAAGCCATGCGCGGGTAGCCGCGAGCTACCGGCCGCTCGCTCCGATCTCGGCGCGCTTCGCGGCTCTATTCGCTGTTGCTCGGCGTGGTGGCGCGACCCGTGCAGCGCGTGAGGTATGCCGGAAATCCTCACGAAACATCCCGAGATCGTGAAGAAGGTGTTGGTCAGCGAGGGCGCACAGTGCGGAACCGGCGCCACAGCGAAGATCCTCACGAAGTGCCCGAAGGAAAAGTTCTGCAGCTTGGCTGGCGGTGAAATCTGCATCTACGGTCCGTCCGAGCTCGCCGATATGAACCAGCTGACCCGAACCGATGTCTGCGCCGCTGCGACCGTCGTTCCTGCACAGCCCGGCACGGGAGCCCCGATGTTCCCCGGATTCGGTGGCACCGCTGGGTTTGCGGACCTGATGCTCTCGGTTCCGCTCGTGCTGGCAGGAATCCTTACGGTCGCGCTGTGGTCATCACCGCGAAATCGGCACGCGCGCGGCTGACACAACGTGCGTCGCCAACACGCGGCGAGCTGCACCGGCGCCGTGGCGCCGTCAGATCTGAACCACGACGCTCGCAGTGACTGCGTCGGGCCCGGCGTCGATGCGAAGATCGTGCATCGTCGCGATCTTCACGACGGTGCGACGTTCTCCGATCGGAACCCCGCGGATCCGCGCGCGGACCAGCTGATCGGTGACCTCATCGATCTCGATGTCTATGTAGACGAGCTGATCCACCGCAGTGCGCTCGATCAGCTCGTTGCACCAGCGCGCGAGCAAGGCGCGCGGGTCGCCAGATTCGATCACGACATGTAGCCAAGGCCCCGGAGGATCTTCGGTGGGTGACGCGAGCAATTCCGCCAGCGCACGCCCCGCCTCGTCGAAAACATCTTCGATGCTCGGACCTTCGAGCTGGATCCGCACCTCGCCAGGTTGCTGCTCGTATGTGTGCTCCGACATGCCAACGAGCGCTGCAGTGCTCGTGCCCACACATGCGACGGTCGAGGTACTTCGGGCACATGCGTTGCACTTTGTCGGGTCAGAAGCTCGACGGTCCCACTGGGCCCCTCGGCGCAACGGACCTCACCAGAAACCTGGAAGGTCATCTGCTTACCAAGGAGTCATCTGGAAACAGACGGCAAGCGAACCAACCGCCGATTCGAGACGTCGGTCTCGGTTGTGACGTAGGCCTTGCGAAGTAAAAAGCTCAGATGGGGAACGCGCCTTTCCACGGGTGGCGAAGCGCAGCCTCGGAACAAGACCCTGAAGTCGATCCGACGAGTAACGACAAGAGGGTAGCGGCCGAAGAAACTCGGAACAGCTGAGCTGCGGGATCGAACCCCAAGAGAGCAAACGATGCGTCAAGTGGCCCACTGGGGCCGTCGAGCCTCCAAGGCCGTCGAGCAAACGCTCGGCGGCCGTTTTTTTCGCAGCGCTGCAGCCACTCCGGGTGGATCTCCACCACGAGCCACGTGGTACGTGGCTCGCCTGAACAACCGGCATTGCCGCCGCGAGAGCGCCGCTACATCGCTGCACCGATCAGTTGTAGGTCGCGCTGAACGCGAGGCCCAGGGTGGCGAGGTTCCACGTGGTGCCGTGATCGTCGACTCGGCCGGTCATCAACTCGAGGCCGACGCCGAGACCGACCTTGTGCGCCACGAACCACTCGTAGCCAACGCCGAGCTTGCTGCCGAATCCGATCTCGGTCTCGGCGGTCGGCATGTCGTCGGTCTCGAGCGACATCATCACGGGTCCGAGCGAGCCATGCACGTACAGATTGCTGGCGGAGTACCAGTTCACACCCAGGCCGGCGTACGAGATGCCCCATACGACGTCCTCGTCGGTGCGCGTGGTCTCCCCGGCGAGCTCGAGGTCCGGGCCCAGCACGGCGTGACCGAGCAGCTCACCGGTGATGATCAGGCCGGGCTTGACCGCGTAACCAACGGCGAGCCCAAACCGCCCGGCACCACCCTTGATGGTGAGGTCGCTGCCGTCCTGCTCGGCGATCGCAGCGCTACCCGCGACGCCGGGCGTCACGCGCAGAAACAAGCCGGTGTGCTTGGGCGGTGGTGCACTCGCCTCCACGGATTGCGCTGACGCAGTTGCCGCTGCGGCCGCGATCACGACAAGTGCGAATATCGAACGAACGAAGGTGGTCATTGCGTGCTCCAGTTGAGTCTGCTGGTAAGACACGCGAGCTCGCGCTCGTCGCACGAATACCTACGTCTCGTCAGATCAGTCAGTGGATTCAGCGAGAAGCCGGCTCACCGAGATCTCGATCTGCCCGGCCAGCGCGCGCAAGATGCTGTCCACTTCGTCGTCACCAACTGCGAGCCGCTCGCGGAGGCCATCTCGCGTCTTGGCGAGCAGATGATCGCGAGCCTGTGCCAACCAGCGAGCCACGGTCGCGCGGTGGACACGAAATGTCGGCGCGAGCTCGTCGATCGTGAGCCCATGGAGATGATGCATGCGCAGTAGATTGCGCTCGCGCGACGTCAGCTCGCCGAACGCTGTCCTCAGCGCCTGCGAGCACGCCTGGCCGTACCGCGCACGAGCCTTCGCACGCTCGGGATCGTCGGGGCTGCCGGAGAGCTGAAAGAACACCTCGTCTTGCACGATCGCGTCGCGCTTGCGATCGCGGAGCAGGTTCATCGCCACTCGCATCGCGGAGATCCGCACCCATGCTCGCAGCGAGCCCTGACCGGAGAACTCGGCGATCCGTGGCTTGCCGGTCGTCGCCACCAGCAGGCGCTCGCGCACGAGCTGGACGACTTCGTCGACGAACTCCTGCGCCGCGTAGATCCGGCGCGCGGATGCTTCGATGACCTGCGCGAGCTCGTGCTCGAACGCAGCGATCGCCTTGGGATCGCCGTTCGCACAGGCAAACGCTAGATAGAGGTCGGCGGCATGTGGGTTGTCCGCGTCGACTGCGACGTTCAGCCGCTCGAGGTGCGCGCCAAATGCCACAGCGTCGACCACGACGTCCGGCCAGCGGTCAAGGCCGACGCGCATCCAGCGCGTTAGCTGATCGGTTGGCGAGTCCACGGGCGTCACGCTAGCACGCGTATGAGATTTCCTGATAAGGCAGAAGCGTGTCGTGCCCCGCCGAGAACACGTGGACTCGCTATATCGGCGGCGAGCTCGATGATCCCGGCGCAGACGCGATCGAGGATCACCTCGACACCTGTCCGTCGTGCCGCCAGCTATTTGCCGACCTGCTGCGCGGTGACGATCGATCGACCGTACGCGAACAGCCGCTCGATCTGGGCGACATCTCGATCCTGCCGCGCGGCGCCACCGTCGGCCGTTACGTGATTCACGGCGTCCAGGGCCGCGGTGGCATGGGGGTGGTCTACAAGGCGTTCGATCCCGAGCTCGATCGACCGATCGCGCTCAAGCTCGTCGGCTTCTCGGGCCAAGGCACCAAGCTCGGCCAATCGCGCGTGCGCTTGTTGCGCGAAGCCAAGACGCTCGCGCGACTGTCTCATCCCAACGTCGTCACGGTCTACGACGTCGGCGCGTATGAGGACAACCTGTTCGTCGCGATGGAGCTGATCGCGGGCAGCACGTTGCGCGCGTGGCTCGACGAGAAACCTCGGAGGCCGCGTGAAATCCTCGCGGTGTTTCATGCCGCGGGCGCCGGGCTCGCCGCAGCTCACAAGCTCGGCATCGTCCATCGCGACTTCAAGCCGGAGAACGTGATGGTCGGCAAGGATGGCCGGGTTCGTGTGCTCGACTTCGGGCTCGCGCGCTGGCTAGCGTTCCGGGGCCGGATCTCGATGTCGGGATTCTCGGACCTGCCGAGCGCGTCGGGATCACTCGGCGCGCTGACTCACGACGGCATGGTGCTCGGCACGCCGATCTACATGGCGCCCGAGCAAGACGACGGCAAGGTTGTCGATGCGCGCAGCGATCAGTACAGCTTCTGCGCCGTGCTCTATGAAGCGCTGTACGGAAAACGCACGTTCGACGCCGGCAGCCACTCCGATCTGGTCGAGCAGCGCCGCCACGAAGAAGTGCCAGCACCGCCCAGCCTGCGCGGCGTCAGTAATCGGGTCCGCCGCGCGATCATCAAAGGCTTGCGCCGCGATCCGAGCCAGCGCCATCGTTCGATGGACGCGCTGCTGCACGAGCTCGGCGCCGATCGCTGGACCGTTCAGACCAAGCTCGCGGTGGCGACCCTCGCGGTGGTGGCGCTCGGCGCTGGCGGGTGGGCGACCTGGGTTGCCACGCATCGCGCACCCAGCATCGAGGACACCTGCGCGCTCGCTGACGGTGACATCAAGCGCGTGTGGTACCCCGAGCGCAAGCGCGATCTCGAGCGGCGGTTCACGGCAGCCGGTCTTGCGGATCCCACTGGCACCGCCCAGCGACTCGCCACCAAGGTCGACAAATGGACCGCGGAGTGGTCACACCAACGCACCGCGCTGTGCGAGATGACGATGCGCGCCGACGACAAACGCAGCGAGCGGATCGCCGAGAAGCTGCAATGCCTCCGACGCAGACTCAACGAGCTCGACGGCATGGTCAGCATGTTGACCCACACGGTCTCGCTGGAGATCGCCAAGGAAGCCGACACGCTGTTCGACTCGATCCAACGACCAGGAAGTTGCGAGCTCAAACCCGATCTCACGATCGACGCCGAGACCCGCGATCGATTGCAGCCGTTCCTGCAGGGCATGGTCGAGGTTCACGTGTTGCTGTCCGCCGGCAAGCAAGAGGAGGCGATCACGCAGGCAACCGAGTTGGTGGCACGCGCGAGGTCGTTAGGCGACCAAGGTGCACTCGGGTTCTCGCTCGAGCTGCTCGGTGAGGTGCTGACCGGCGCCAACGATCCTAGAGCACGCGACATCCTGCTCGAGGGGATCCGGATCAACACCAGCGTCGGCGAAGAAGGCCTCGCGACCGATGGCTGGATGAACGTGGCCGATCTGTTGATCAAGCAGGACAACTACGGCCCCGACGTCGACGCAGCTCTGTTCAACGCTGAGCTTGGTATTCTCCGGCTGCCCGAAAAGGGCGACCGCCCCGCGAAACATGCGTTCGCACGCGCCGCCGTCCATCTCGAACGACTCGAGATCGACGCCGCTCGCTCCGCCACCGATCGCGCCACGCAGCTGTTCAAGGAGCTCGGAGCGAGCGAGCACAGAGGCGAGCTCGCGCTGCTCGACACGTTTCGCGCGGTCGTCCATGCGTACGCAGGCGAGTGGCAAGTGGCTCGCGAGACCATGCAGCGGTCGCTCACCAGCTTGAAGGAAATCGTCGGCGAGAAGCGGGTCCCAATGTACGGCGGAATGGTCGGCGTGATGGGCAGCATCTCTGCGATGCAGGATCACCTCGAGGAGGCCGACCGATGGTTTGCCGAGTCGATCAAGCTGATCGAAGCCTGCGACCCGGCGGATCCTACACGCGCGACGTTCCTCGTCGGCGTGTTGCCGTCTCGCGCGATGTTGCACGCGCGCACCGGCCGCTGTGCTGACGCCACCGCGATGACCAAGCGCGTGAACCAGCTCGCCTCCGCGGGGACCAAGATGGAACCAGAAGACCGCGCACTCAGCTCGCTCACCGACGCGTACTGTCAGCTCGAGCGCGGAGAACCCACGGCGGCGATCGCAACGCTCGAGCAGGCACGGCAACCCGTCAAGAATCGCCCCTCTGGAGTGACCGTGCGAGGGCTAATCGATTTCACACACGCCCGCGCGCTCATGGCGCTCGGGAAGGACCGTGCCCGTGCGCTCGAGCTCGCCCACCAAGCGCGCGACCAGCTCGCGAAGGTCCCCGGAGAAGCCCTGCGACGCGCCGAGGTGGAAGCGTGGATCACGAAGTTCTCCGCAAACTCTTCAGGCATAAAACCCGGACCGCGCTAGATTAGGAGGCAGTGTCGCGCCAACTAACCTGTGCGGTCCTCACTGTTGCGCTAACTGCTTGTTCTCCCAAGGCTCCGGCCACGGGAGACTCGCCCCGTCCGCCCGCCGACAAGGTGACTCCCTCGGGAGCGCCGGCGGAACCCGTGCCACCCCCGGACCCCCGGGAGGCCGCGCTGTCGTCCACGGTGTTGCAGCTGCTCGAGCACGACCATCTCCTGCGCACCAAGGTCGACGACGCGGTGTCGCGTGAGGCGTTCGAGAACTATCTCGATCGACTCGACGGCAGCAAGATGTTCCTCCTGAAGTCGGATCGCGATGCGCTCGCACGTTACGCCGATAAGATCGATGACGAGCTGCGCTCGGGTTCGCTCGATCTCGGACACGAAGGCTCGCAGATCTTCGCGTCGCGCGTTGCCGTGGTCGACAAGTGGGTCGCCGCGATCCTGGCGTCGCCGATGGATCTGACCAATGAAGAGTTCATCGAGATCGATTTCGAGAAGGTAGAGCCCGCGACCACCGACGAGGAGCTTCGCGATCGCTGGCGCAAGCAGCTCGAGCTCGAGGTGCTGGAGCGTACCTCTCAAATGGAGACGCGGCTCGAGCAATCGAAGCCCGGCGCGAAGAAACCAGACGATGATGACGACGCCGCAGCGATGCCGCCATCGAAGATCCCGCCGACGCCCGAGGGCCGCGAAGCGATGGCGCGTGCCGACCTCGCGAAGAGCTATGCCGGTCGGTTCTCGCGCCTGCGGACCCCCGGCCAGCTCGACGCGGCGGATTCGTTGATCAACGCGGTGACCAGCGTTCTCGATCCGCACACCACGTACCTACCGCCGGCCGACAAGGCGAACTTCGACATCCAGATGAGCGGCTCGGTCGAGGGCATCGGCGCGGTGCTGCGCGAGCGCGATCACTACATCGAGATCGTCGAGATCGTTCCTGGCGGCGCCAGCTGGCGCCAAGGCGGAATCGCGACCGGCGACTTGATCCTGTCGGTCGCCGCCGAAGGCAAGGAGCCCGTCGACACCTTCGACATGAAGATCGACGACGTGGTGAAGATGATCCGCGGCCCCAAGGGAACCGTGGTGCGGATCCGCGTGCTCAAGCCCGACGGCAACGAGCAGACCGTTGCGATCACCCGCGACGTCGTGGTGATCGAGGAAGCATACGCGCGCGCCGCGGTGCTGACCCGCAAGGGCCAGCGCCCGGTCGGCTATATCCACTTGCCGAGCTTCTATGGTGGCCGGAACAGTCAGCACACCGCGGCGGCCGATGTTCGCCGGTTACTCACCGAGCTCAAGGGCCGCAAGGTCTCGAGCGTAGTGCTCGACATCCGTGGCAATGGCGGCGGCCTCCTCGGTGACGCGATCGAAATGACCGGTGAGCTGATCGATCAGGGCCCGGTCGTTCAGGTCAAAGACAACCGCGACCGGCGCGAGACCCTCAAGGACGACGAAGCCGGCACCGTGTTCGACGGACAGGTGATCGTGCTGGTCGATCGGTTCAGCGCGTCGGCGTCGGAGATTCTCGCCGGCGCGCTTCAGGATTATGGCCGCGCACTGATCGTCGGGACTGGACCCACGCATGGCAAAGGCACCGTCCAGACGCTCGCGGATCTCGACAGGGCAACCGAAACGCCGATGGACCTCGGCGTTCTCAAGATCACGATCCAGCAATTCTTCCGGGTGACCGGCTCGTCGACACAGCGCGAAGGCGTGACCCCGGACGTGCTGCTCCCCGATCCGGCGGGCCATGTCGAATCGGGCGAGCGCGAGCTCAAGCATGCGATCGCGTGGTCGTCGGTGTCCGCCGAGAAATACAGCAAGCTGCCGGTCACCTGGAACAAGGCAGAGCTCGTGCAGCGCAGCGCGGCCCGGGTCGCCAAGCATCCGGTGCTCGCGAAGGTCGCCGCGACCACCGCGTTGCTCAAGGCGCGGCGCAACGACACGCGCGTGCCGCTCGCCCGCCCCGCGTGGGAAGCGCGTCGCAAGACCCAGCGTGCCGCGCTCGACGCTGTTCAACCCGATCTGAAGAACACGCCAGCGCGAATGACCGTGGTGTCGATCGAGGACGCCAGCGCGACGCGCTCGCCGAGCGCGACCGGCAAGACCGACGACAAGCTGGTGAAGTGGCGCGAGAGCCTCGCGCGCGACCCATGGGTCGAAGAGTGCGTCGCGATCCTCGCCGACATGGCGGCCGCCGCACCCGCCCGAATCGGCGGCGTGACCCGCTAGCGCCGGCGACGCCGCGTGAGCGTCGCGAGCGCCACACCGAGACCGGCGAGCATCAAGCCGCCACCGCTGGTAGTCGAGCAGCCGCCACCTTCACCACCACCCGCTCCACCGATCGGCCAACACGCGTTCGCGCCTTCGATGCACTCGAAGCCATCGGGACAGACACTCCCGGCATCGCAGGTCGCCGTGCACAGCGAATCGGCGCCGTCCGAGCTGCACGCACCCGTCGAGCACTGGTCGTTCGAGCTGCACGCTGCACCGAGCCCACCGTCGATCTCACGGCCCGGCATGCAGAATCCGCCGAGGCAATGAAAGCCTGAGTCGCACGACGCGCCGCTGGCGCACGAGGACATCACGTTGACCTTCACCGATGCCGAGACCGTGCGATCGCCAAAGTCGGTCGCGGTCACTGCGATCGTGTGCTCGCCGCTCGTGTACGAAGCCGGTGCGTTCCACACCAGCGGCAGCTCGACGAGCTTCCCGAGCGTTTGACCATCGATCGTGACGTTGCTGTTGAGGAGCTCGAGCGGGCTGCCCATCGAAGCGCGAATCGGGAACTCCGGCTTCACCCACTGGCCGTCGTTTGGCGCGTCGATCGCGATCGTGGCGTCGGCAAGACCGCTCGCGAGTCCAAACGTGTTGTTGAGGTAGCGAAAGCTGTTTTGGGTGCTCGGGAAGCAGCGGCACCCCTGTGGGGTCGTGGTCCCGCAGGTCTGCTCGCTGTTCTGCCAGACCTTCTTCGAGCCCAGATCCATGTACGTCATCGGATCGAGTGCATCGAGCGAGTGGCTGAGCCCCCACATGTGACCGGCTTCATGCGCGATCGCCGCGCACAGATACTGGACGTCGGCGGTTTGGTTGGCGAACACGAACGCGAGGTTGTTGTTGCGCTGCGCGTTGCACGAGATGAACGGCGCGATACCGCCGGCGTCCTCGATGCCTGGGTTGAGCTCCGACGACACGCCCGCGTTCATCACCTCGAAGTGAGACACGTTACCCGGATCTTCCGTCACGACTTGAATGTCGAACGGCGCGAACGTTTCCTTGAGACACTCGATCACCGAATCCCAGTGCGCTTGACCGTGCATGTACGGCGACAGCGTCACGGTGGTGTCGGCGATGCTCGACGTGTTGGTGAACGAGCTGTCGCTGCCCGACTTCACGACGCAGCCGTTGGGCATGCAGTCGTTGACGTAGAGCGTATGTGACGAGCTCGTTAGACCGACTGGGCTGAACGGGTCACACGGGATGTAGCGATCCTTCCAAACATCCGCGTGGGCGATCCCGTGACCACCGAGCGCCAAGCCGAGGGTGATTAACCAAGCACTGCGCATGGCTGTGACACTAGGGGACCCGCGCCGGGGACCCAAGAACGAACATCACGCAGCCCCTGGCAGCTGCTCGCGCCGTTGATGATTTGGACCGGCATCACGTCGCGGGCCCCACGTTGGTTGCAACCGGAGATGCCACCGGCCAACGCACAAGCCAGGCGCGCGCGAGCTCAACCCTTCGACAACACACAGGACTATGGGGGCATGGGCCATGCACTTGCTCGCCGGATGCGACGCACCTGTCCGAGCATGGCCGGCTTTCTCGCAGCCCTCGTGCTGGCCGCATGTGCCGGCGAGGTGCCACCGGCGACCGACGACGACCCGTGGTCCGACGGCAAGGGCGATGGCTGGGGCGCCGAGCGCGTCATCGATGTCGTGCTCACCCAGCCGTATTGCGACGTCTGCACGGCTGACGACAAGTCCTTGCTGTCCGAGCGCTCGCAGGTCACCAAGCGGATCGTCGATCTGCTCGCGGTTGCCCAGCACTCGGTCGAGATCGCGAACTACACGTTCAGCGTCCGCGCGATCGAGACCGCGGTGATCAACGCCAAGGAGCGCGGCGTCGCGGTTCGCGTGGCGATGGATGCTGGTCAACAGAACGGTGACACGGTTGCGACGCGGCTCGCGGCCGCGGGTGTCGCGGTTAAATTCGTGGCGGGTGGCGGCACGCCAGCCGGTCTGCAGCACGCGAAGTTCATGATCACGGATGGCACCACGCTCGCGACCGGCAGCAACAACTGGTCCTCGACGGGAACGTCGATCAACGAAGAGAGCACGATCGTGATCCATTCGGTCGCCGAGGATCCGTTGCTCGCTGGGTTCGCGTGTCACTTCGAAGCGATCTGGAACGCCGATCCGATGGCCGCGGGTGGCTGCGCCAACGCCGAGGTCTCGTTCTCACCGAGCAGCGCGCCGGTGAAGATGATCAAGGAGGAGATCAATCGCGGTCAGAAGACGATCGACGTGTTGATGCATCACCTGGTGTTCGACGACCTGGTCAAGGAACTGGCGAAGGCCGCCGAGCGCGGCGTGCGCGTCCGCGTGATCGTCAACGCCGCCGATCGCGACGAGCACACCGGCGCGGCGTGGGATCGCTTGCTCGCTGCAGGCGGCGAGATTCGCTACAAGCAATCCAACGTGGAGCTGTTCCAGCTGATGCACCACAAGCTCGCGATCATCGACGATCGCGTGGTGGTCAACGGTTCGGGCAACTGGTCTGGCAGCGCGTTCTTCAAGAACTTCGAAAACTACGCGCGCTACCGCGATCCTCGGATCGCGCGACCGTATCGCGAGCTGTTCGATCGGCTGTGGACGTGGTCGCTGTCGGGCGCATCGCTCGACGCTGGCAAGACCGCAGCGCAACAACATGCCGAGCTCACCAACGTCTACTTCGGCAACCTGCACGCGCACTATCACGCGGATGCCGCCGGCGTCGCGCTCGACGACGGCAAGCCGATTCGCGAGGTCGACGGCGTCAAGGTTCCGGTCGACGTCGGCGTGACTCCGCTCGACGCCGCCCGCTATGCCTACGAATACGCGCGCGATCAGGGCGGCATGGATTTCCTCGCGCTGACGCCGCATACCGCCGACGATGGCCCGGCCGAAGCCGGCGACAACGCCAACATGCTGCCCGAGCAGTTCGATCAGATGGTCAAGGTCGCGGCCGACGTCACCAGCGCATCGAGCGGCACGTTCGTCGCGATCGCCGGGATGGAATGGAGCACCAACAGCACCGGCAACCACGTCAACATCTTCGGCAGCAGCGAGCTCGCCAAGGTCGAGCGCGGTCGATTCGATCTGCTCTACAACGAGTTCCTCCCCGGTCGCGACCAGATGGGCGAGGCGCCGGCGCTCCAGTTCAACCATCCGCGCACGTTCCGGCGGCAGAGCGAATCGCTCGGTGGCAACTGGGACCAGATCTTCGATATCAACCTGCTCGACGTTCCGAACAACTCCGATCGCGCAAAGAAGTTCAACGACTTCGGGCTCGATGACTATGCGCCGCTCGACGCCGAGCTACCGAAATGGATCGCTGGCGAAGCGATGCCCGATCGAGAGATCGTTCGTCAGACGCTCGCCGCGGTCGAAGCGGCTGCCCGCCCCTATGCGCGGTTGTTCGAGGTGCTGGTCGCGCGCGGCACCGACATCGCGCACGAGAACCGCGAGAACGCCAGCTTGGTCACCAACTCGACCACGGGACAGCTGGAGCGGTTCACCCGCGTGCACAGCGATTGGGACTACTACCTGCTCAACGGATTCCGCACCGCGCCGACCGCCCCGCACGATAACCACTTCGCAAACTGGGGTACCGGTCACTCGACGCGCACCGGCGTGATCGCCGACAAGCTCACCGAGGCCTCGTTGCTCGAGGCGATCGATCAACGCGCGGTGTATGCCAGCGAGGACGAGCAACTGGTGGTGCGGATGTACGCCGACAACCGCATCCCGATGGGCAGCAAGCTCGTCACCCACAACGCCACCACGACGTTGTCGTTCTGGCTGGAGGACTCCGACTACACCGGAACATTCCAGGTCGCGGTGTACAGCGGCACGATCGGCGGCGCCGCCGTCCAGGAAGTGAAGCGTCTCGACGCCGTCGCCGGGGGAAGCTGGCAGACCGTGACGCTCGACTTGCCGTCAGACGGCGAGCACTTCTTCTATCTCGAGGTCAGCGAGCCCAGCCCCGACCGGATGGCGTGGAGTGCACCGATCTGGGTCGAGAAGATCTAGCACCTCGCCACATAGGTTTCGATCGATTCGGCTCCCGGTGCCGATCCGACGATGATGCTGGCGAGCTCGTCGGCATGCTCGTCATAGACGAGGCCGTTCTCCTCGCCTCAACAGCGTCATCGCGGCCTCGATCTCGTCGGCCGTCGTGTCGGTCAACGTGATCCCCGCCGAGGTCTGGAGTGCCCGGAGGATCGATGGTGCACCACCAGCGAGCACGCCGCCAACCGCGACGTAGACCGACGGCCATGCATCGGCGCGGCCCTGCAGCTTGTTGGTGGCGCGCAACCAGTTAACCAGGTTGCACGCGAGCGCGTCGGGTTGCGCCTCATAGTAGCGCTCGATGCGGGCTTCGCGATCATCTGGCGCTTCACCGCGCACGCGCAACTCGACCAGACTACCGGTCAGCGACGTTCGCTCGAGCACGAACGAAAATCGGCCATCGGACTCCTCGGTCACAAGCAATGACTCGTTCTCGAGTTGAGTGGTCGTGCTATCGATCCAATCGACGAAGCTCGTCGCGACGTGCGTGCGCCGCTCGTGGTTACTCCGGAACTCGACGACCTGGCCCGGTATCCCGCCGGGCGCCGGATCGAGATCGATGCACAAGTGATCGCCGGCTCCGTTGCTCGCGAACGGGAACCAGCCGTCGTGCCACCACCGCTGCCGTACCCCTTGCAGCCTAGGCACCGAGCGACCACTCGCGTCGAACTCACCGATCTTTGCGTCGAGCACGTGCTTCGTCGTCATCGATTCGACCAGCGTGGTCACGGTCCACGGAAATGGCCCATTGTCGATGGTCTGGCCGTCGTGCTTGGCGAGCCACGCGCGGAAATCGTCGGGGAGTGCGCGACCGAGCCGCGCTTCTACGCAGGCGACATCCTCCGCGAACGCAGGCCCGCAGAGCAACACCAGCGCCTCCGGAGCCACGCGCTGAAAGAATGCACGAAACCGCGTCCATACCTGCTCGAGCGCATCGTGATGGGGCGCGGTGAACGATGCGGGCGGCGCCACCGAATCGACCGTGATCCCGACCGCGGTGACGAGGTGCGGTTGCGGTGGAGTCGCTTCGAGGAATGCTGGAAACCCGGCCAGCAAGCGATGGCTCAGGTCGACGACACGATCCGGATCGATGCCCAACCCGGCCTCGAGCACCTTCAGGCTCGAGGGCGCGATCGCCCGAGGTGCAATCAACCGCAACCAACCCATTAGCGACGCCCATCATGCATGGATTCGTGATCGGCTAGTCCGAGTAAGCTTCGTGATCCAGCCGACCGATGACTTCGGACAGCTGTGTTGAGGCGTCGATGATGCGGCGGCGCTCGTCACGACATGAGCAATCATCATCGGCTACTCCAGTCGCCGGTGAGAACACTCCGCACGCCGACCCCCACGGCGACTCGCGCCGTTAGCAGCGAAATCCCTCGGCACCAACCTTGCTGAGCGCGGCCGCGACGAACGGAGCCCAATCGATGACTCGCCTCACTTCACTTGCGATCGTTTCTACGCTTACCTCGCTAACCGCATGCGCCGAACAACCTGACCTCTACGACGGTGAAACCGTCAAGACGGAGGACGGCAAGGATGATTCGAGCGCGGTCGCCACGTTCGTCGACCTCGAGTGGGACGGCTCGTTGATCACGAGCTTCTCGTTCAACGATCGCTCGACGGTGCAATCGCAGCTGTTCTACACGGTGGGACTGCTCAACGGAAAGAACGCTGTCGGCCGGATCGACAAGGCGGAGGTCACCAATATCGTCAGGACCCCGACGATGGATGGCCGCATCAAGATCGACTACAAGGCCAAGATGCTGGTTGCGTGGGGCAACCGCACCAACGTACCCGCGTCGATCGAGATGAAGCTGCCGCTCGACGTATCGAGCGCGGGGCAGCAAGCATTCACCACCAAGTACAGCACCAAGTGCGTCGACTTCTCCGCGCACGATGTGACGACGGGTGACATGTTCTATTACTACCGGCCGGCTCGAACCGGCTGCGCGATCGACGCCGCCGACGTCAACACGGTCACCGCGACGCTGTCACCGAGCCCGGTGCAGACGACTGGAAAGTTCCCCGAGTACCACAAGGTCTGGGAGGACAACCGGCTCGAGGTCGTCGCGATCTTCGGCAAGTATGAAGATGGCGCGACGTCCGATGGTGACTCGGGGATCGCCGCGTACAACCAGTTCATCAACGCGATGAAGAACGAGCTGCGGACCAGCGGCTTGGTCACCACGCCGGCGACGCTGCCGGCGTTTCCCGGCGTGGGAATGCCGGACATCGAGTTCAACGCTGGGTTGCCCGATGGCAAGCAGATCCGCGTCGTCGCGATGCTCACCGACAACGTTCGGCTCGGGCTACAGCAGCCCGCGTTCCGCGCGCGCTACGAGAGCCTCTCCACCCGCGCCGACTACATCGTCTATAACGGCCACGCCGGGCTCGGTACCAATGTCCGCGCGCTGGCGAGTGCAGGCGCGTGGGTCCAGGGTCAATACGTGATCATCCAGCTCAACGGCTGCGACACGTTCGCGTACATCGACGATGCGCTGAACAAGGCGCATCAGGCCATCAACCCCGATGACTCCACGGGCTACAAATATCTCGACCTCGTCAACAACGCGATGCCGGCATACTTCCACCAGCTGTCGAAGACCACGATGGCGATGTTCCGCGGGTTGGTCGCGCATGCGACGCCCAAGACGTTCGAGCAGATCTTCGCCGGCGTCGATCGTACGCAGGTGGTGCTGGTCTCCGGCGAGCAGGACAACGAGTTCACGCCCGGGGGCGGCGGCACCCCCGAGCCATGGGCCGGGCTCAGCGAAGCGGGCGCGGTCGCGCGCAACGAGGCGAAGCAGTGGGCGACGCCAACGCTCGAAGCTGGCAAGTATCAGTTCTCGATCACTGGCACCAATGACGCGGACCTCTACGTGCGTGTTGGCTCGGAGCCGACGGCGACGCTCTACGATTGCCGCCCGTATAAGTCCGGCTCCAACGAGAGCTGCGAGGTCACGCTGGCGCAACCGTCGACGATCCACGTCATGGTGCGGGGCTACTCGGCGACGGCGACCTACGAGCTGTCGGGCAACAAGCTCTAGCGATCGCCCCGGCGTTCGTCGCGTTGCTCGTCGACGACCTTCGCCGTCGGTAGCGCGGTCTCGTCACCGGAACGACGGCCACCCGATCGCCGATCTGTAAAATCGGCGGTCTCGGGATCGTCACCGCGGCGCCGGCGCTGACGACCCGCATCGGGGCGGAACACGCGCGTAACCACGAACCCGACGAGAGAGATCACCACGATGCCGACGATCCACAGCATCGACGTCGGAAGCGCGAGCCCGGCCACCGAGACCTTGGGCGACGACTTCATCGCCGAATACACCATGGCGGTCGACATCGACGCGAACACGACCGCACCGAGCAGCGCGACGATCCCGGGACGCTCGCCCGAACGCCACCGACTGCGCCGCAGTAGCGACAGCACGGTGACCGCCGAGATGATCGCGAGGATCGCCCCGACGTTGTTGAGCAAGGTCCGAAACGTCGAGACGTAGACCAGCACGATCGCGATCGAGCCCTGCATGATGACCGAGCCCAGCGGCGGCTTTCCTGACTTCGCGCCGAGCACCGCAGGCAACAGGCGGTCGCGTGCCATCGCCGCGTAGACCCGCGGGCCGATCAGTGTCATCGCGCTGATCGCAGACAGCAGTGAAAGCACCACGAACGCCGACATCACGGTCGCCGTGCCGCGGCCGATCAGGTTCTGCATCACGACGTGCGCGAGCGTGATGTGCGCGGTATCGGTGGTTCGCCAGCGCACGACTTCTTCGTGCGACAGGTTCATCACGATGATCGCGTTGATCAGCACGTAGAGCGTGGTGACCAAGATGCAGCCGATGATCATCGCGCGCGGCACGTCGCGGCGCGGCTGCGCGAACTCCTCGGAGGCGTAGATCGCCGCGTTCCAGCCGCTGTAGCAATACATGACAGGCACCATCGACGCGAAGAACGCGTAGATCGGAAACTCGGTAGCGACCGAGACCTCGGTTTCGGGCGTGACTGGAAACGAATGCGAGCCGGCCGTCAGTCCGATCGCGATGAACCCGATGAACAGCGACGCCTTCACCGTGGCGAGCACGTCTTGCGTCCATTTCGATGCGCCGAAGTTCAGCGCGTGGAGAAACGTGATCAACACGATGCTCGCGGTCGCGACCAGCTTGGGTGGTACCCCAGGGATCACGGTCTCGGAGTAGCTGCCCGCGGCGATCGCAGCGATCGCGACGGGCACCGAGAACCCGACGAGCAGAGAGGCCCACCCTGCGACATACCCAATTGCGGGATGCAGCAAGCTCGACAGGTAGCGATATTCACCGCCCGATCGTGGCACCTGACGTGCGAGCGCTGCATACGCTAGCGCACCACCGAGCGCGACGATCCCGCCCAGAAGCCAGGCAGTTAGCAGATGAGTTGCGGACAGCTCGGGCGCCATCTCGCCAGCGGTGGTTAGGACACCAGTCCCGACCATGTTGGAGATCACGAGCCCGAGACCAGTCCACAGCGTGAGCTTGTTCGTGGCCACGATCGAGAGTCGACAAGTTTACCGTGGCGACGGCGCAGAGTAAGCTTTCTGACATGCGCCTTTCCGAGGGGATATCACGCGTAGCCACAACTCTATTCTTAGTCGCCATAGGCTGCGGAGGTGGCTCGACAGCGGGCCCCGCTGGGCCGGCGGCACCAACCACCGGAGCTCCAGCGACCACGGCAGGTGCTGGCTCGACGGGAGATTCGACGCCGACCGCAGGTGCGCCTGCAGCCCCGCGGCACTGGAACGCGGTCGAAACCAATCCGCAGCCCGGCGTCGGTAAGGACTATCTGTCCGACGCGATGGTGCTGTTCCGCGTCGTGACGTGCGGCGGTAATGGAGCAATTCCCCAGGGGCTCGACCCCGACGTCGTCAACAAGCACTGCGCTCGACTCACCGGGCTGATGCAGGGCTATCGCGACAAGTATCTCGCGAAGGCAGAACCGTTCTTCGCGTCGATCCGGCCGAAGGATCTGCCGCCGACGGTGGTGTACCCGTTCGGTGGCGGCGATCTGCTGTCGGCGCTGACCACGTATCCCGACGCGCAAGAGATCACGACGATCTCGCTCGAATACGCGGGCGATCCGCGGCGCGTCATCAAGCTCACGTCGAAGAAGGATCTCGAGAAGAACCTCAAGCTGTTCGATGACACGATGGCGACGCTGTTGTCCGGTGATTGGAACTGGACGCGGAACATGGAGGAGATGCAGAAGAACGGGCTCCCCGGCCAGATCGGATCGTCGCTGATCGGACTGGTGATTCACGGCTACGAGCCGGTCTCGATGCGATTCTTCAAGCTGTTGCGCGACGGCACCGTCGATTATCTCGATGAGGCGGAGATCAAAGCGGCCGAGAACACCAAGCCCGAGAAGCTACGCGCGTGGGGCGCACCCGACTGGTCGGACGCGTTCTCGAACTGCGAGATCCGATTCCGTGCGCAGGGCGGTAAGGGTCCGGTGAAGGTGTTCCGCCACATCGCGGCGAATCTTTCGGATCACAAGATGACGAAGGATCCGAAGCACCTCAGCAAGAACCCGTCGCTGCTGGCGCACCTCGAGGCCAAGGGCCACGTGTCGGCGCTGACGCGCGCGGCATCGCACCTTTTGTGGGAAGACTCGTTCACGCTGATTCGCGACTACCTGATCGAGCACATCGAGTGGATGCCGTCGGACTCGACGGGAATTCCGCCTCCGTTCGCGGAGGCGGCGGGCTTGGTGCAAGATACGTATGGTTCGTTCGAGGGTGCGTATGAGCCGAGCGATCAAGGGCACAAGCCGCAGTACAACGAGCATTTCAAGGCGCTGTTTGCGAAGAATCCGCCGAAGCCGTTGGACTTTAGGTATGGCTATCCGGATGTGAATAAGCGCGGGCATATGATTGTTACGCGCAGAGTGAAGTAGAGGGGGCTTGGTGGGGTGAGCAGCTCCCCGAGAGGGTTGAGCTGCTAGGCAAGGTGGGCGGGGAGAGACGGACGGGATCCGGATCCGGATCCGGATCCGGACTCGGACTCGGATTCGGACTCGGACTCGGATCCGGATCCGGATCCGGACTCGGACTCGGACTCGGATCCGGATCCGGACTCGGATCCGGATCCGGATCCGGATCCGGATTCGGACTCGGACTCGGACTCGGACTCGGATCCGGACTCGGATCCGGATCCGGACTCGGACTCGGACTCGGATTCGGATCCGGCTCAGATCCGGACTCGGCTCCGGCCTCGGGCTCGGAGCCGGACGGACGGGTGCCGGACAGATGGGAGCCGGACGGACGGGAGCCGGACGGACGGGAGCCGGACGGACGGGTGCCGGACAGATGGGAGCCGGACGGACGGGAGCCGGACGGACGGGAGCCGGAAGCCGGAGCCCGGGCCCAAGCCCGGACCAAGCCCGGACCAGGATGTTGAGATCGCCGCTGGAGTAAATGGCCAACGCGGACGATCGGCAGGTCACGTGCACATGCGCTCCTGGCCGTGGTTGCTCACACCCCCGATCGCGAAACCGCCGCGCCGCGCGCACGACAACCCGTGGAGAACACGCACACGTCATCACAGCGCGCGGCACGTCGCTTTCGCTGGGTGGGGGGTTTGAGCAACCACCACCAGGAGCTACGCCATGCGCTTTATTGCCTACGACATGTCTCTCGAGCTCATCCGCGGCTTGAGGCCGTCTATCGCACGCATTCGCCGCCATAGCCGCAAGATGCATGTCCAGATCGTCGACGCTCTGGCATCGGTCTCTCAGAACACCGGCGAGGGTAACGGTCGCTTCGGCGGCGACCGGCTCCACTTCTTCCGCATCGCACTCGGGAGCCTTCGAGAGGTCAGCAGCTGTCTCGATGTCGCCGTCGCCTTTGGCTGGCTCGACGAAGCCCCTCTCGCCGCCGAACGCGACCGCCTCGCCGGCATACTGTTCAGCCTCCAGCGAGGCTGAGCGACCCCGCCGGCTCTCCGTCCCAGCGAGCCCTTGGGTCCGAGTTCAACTCCTCCCCATGCCCAAATCCGAGTCCGAGTCCGAGTCCGAGTCCAAGTCCGAGTTCCGATCCGGATCCGAGTCCGAGTCCGACTCCGACTCCGGATCCGGATCCGAGTCCGAGTCCGAGTCCGGATCCGGATCCGAGTCCGACTCCGGATCCGAGTCCGAGTCCGAGTCCGGATCCGAGTCCGACTCCGGATCCGAGTCCGAGTCCGAGTCCGGATCCGGATCCGAGTCCGACTCCGGATCCGAGTCCGAGTCCGACTCCCTTCAGCCCCTACAGATTCGGATCAAACGCGCTCAACACCGGCCTCACCGAGCTGCACTCCCCGCTCGAGAAGCTCGCCGAACCGACCACCACTTCCCCCGCGTTCGCCGCGACGTTGTCGTCGATGTCATTGCCATAGGCAAACGTCGCGCCCTCGATGCCCTCCACCAGCGGATGTCCCGTTCCCAACGTCACCTGGAAGCTCTGCCCCGCGTTGTTGTCCGTCAACTGGCCGCACGTCGACGTGCCGTTGTCCTTGTGGTTCAGGTGCACCAGATCCGACACGTTAAAGCTGTTGCCCATCGAATACGTGATGTCGTCGCCCTGCGTGACCAACCCGCCGCCCGCGGCGATGAACGCCTTGAGCGTGTCGACGCTGCGGACGTCATCCCACGGATAGCCCGGGTTGGTGAACCACACCACGTCGTAGCCGGCGACGTCCTCGGGCAACAGCCCGCCCGAGCGCTCGTCGATCAGCGTGACGTCATACGCGAGCTCGGCCAGCCGATCGCGGACGAACGACGCGTCGTCGAGGAACTCGTCATGGTGTCCGTTGTCGAGCACGATCAGCACCTTCGGCTGCGACTTCGGCGCGACCCAATCGATCGCGTTCGACGCGAGCCGGCTCGCAACATCGACCGGCAAGCCCGGGTTCGACATCGTCAACACGATCGTCGCTTGGCGACCCGGTCCGCGCTGCTCTTCGCACGGCACGTGCACGGTCGAGAACTTGCGGCCGGTGTGCTTGCCACCGTCGGGCGCCGTCCACGTCCAATCGGTCTGCAACGTCACGTCGCCACACGTCGACCACGGAAGATCCGCACACACCTGATGCGTCGACTTCAGGTAATCCGCGATGTCGCTGAACGCGTCTTGGATCTGATCGACGTCATCGAGCCGGCGATGACGGCCACCGCTCGCCTCGGCGAGCTCCTTGAGCCCGTCGTCGTCGATCTGATGGCCCATGCCGATGGTGTAGATCGGCGTGGTCACGTGATCGACCCGCAGCTTCACGAGGTCGTTGACGTTGGTCGCGAGACCGTCGCCGGGATACTTCGCGAGATCATAGGTCGCCGCCTGCTCGTCGGCAGAGTTGTTGTCGTAGCCGTCGGTGAACGCGACGACCGCGAGCTTGCTGCTCGCGACACAGAACTGGCGCGCATCGGCCTTCGGCGTCGCCTGCACGACGATGTCACCGCCGAGCGTCTGGTTGCCCATCCGAATGCCGTCCCACAGCGCGGTCCATCCGTTGTTGATGAACAGATCGTCGGTCGCGGCCGCGAGCGCCGCGCGATCGTTGGTGAGCTCCTGGCGAATCGCGCTGTTCGTGCTCACGCGCACGAGTGAAGCGCGACCGCCGGCATTGAGCACGGCGTCCATCAGGTAGCTCGCGCCGGCTCTGAGCTCGTCGAGCTTGCCGGCTTCCGATCCAGAGTTATCGATCACGACGGCGACGTCGGCGGCGCCGCTCGAGCACTGAATGACGACGTTGCTGGCGTCGATCGGCATGAACGGACCGAGTGGCCCCGACTGCGAGGCACTCACGGTGACCTCGAGCGAGCTGGTATCGCACTCGGTCGCGTTGGATCCGTCGGTGACCAACAGGTCGAGCCCGACTTGACCTCCTGCGCCCGCGCGCGCCTCCTGCACTGTCACGTTGGTGTTCGTCTCGTCGAAGGTGCATGCACCCCACAACGCAACGAACGTCAGAAGCTCGGTACCACGACGAATGGAAACGCTCACGATTAACCATCATACAGCGGTCTTCGTCGTCGTCGGGCAGCGATGGGGCTGCGTTCGTGAGTCGTCGGTGAGTCGGTGTTCGCGCACAGCGCGGCCGATGTGGGTCTACCAACGCACCGACGCTGACATCATCGCCCGCGGATCGCTTTGACCAACCAGCCGCCTTTGAGCCGGCCGACGACTTTGCGCATCTCTACCGCCGCGCGCTGATGGGAGATTCGCTGATCGACGAGATCGTCGATGATTTGCGCCGCCTGCCGCCCGCGCCGCGCACTGTCGATCCAGTCCACCCACCCTTCCCCCCACTTCGCCACGCGCTCCAGCCATTCGGCTTTGCGTTGCTCGACGAGCGCCGCCTTGCGCTTGGCCCAGATCGCATCGACCTTGGTCTTGATCCGCGACCTCGCCTCGCCCTCTTCAGGAGTCAGCCGATGCGGTGGCTCGCGATCGAGCAGCGTTCGACACAGCCCGGTGTCGACGAGACCGTGATCTTCGAATGCCTCGAGCTCGGACAGTGCCGCGAGCCGCCGGTCGAGTCGCGGACTAGCTTGCTCGCGTAAGCACGTCACCACCTTGTCGAGCGCCAGCCAGCGGTACACGAAGTCGAGCCCGGTGCCCTTGATGTTCTGGGTTCCCATCAGCGTCACGTCGGAGCCGGGTGGAACGCACTTCGCGCAGCGCTCGATGATCTGGTCGCCGGTCGCGTTCGAGTCCTCGATCACATCGACCTGAGCGAGGAACAGCGCGCGAAATGCTGCGCCCTCTTGTTGGAGGAACTTCTTGCGCGCGTCCTCGGACGGATTGGCAAACACCTCGGTCAGCTCCGCCTCGAGCCGGACCCGAATCTGCAGCCGCGCGACCTCGAACCAGAAGTGCTCGAGCACCTCGGCCTTGGTCGCCGGCTCGAGCGTCTCGGGACGCTCGTCGAGCTCGGTCGGTGGTGGTGCGGGCTCGAGCGCGCCGTCGACCGCCGAGGTCAGCGCTGCATCGCCGATCAGCGCCTTGCGAACCTCGTCGATCAACACCGATCCAGGCGCGGCGAGCCGTTCGGCAAGCAATTCGCGAACCGCCGGCTCGCCGTCGGGCGAGATCGTCAGCCCTGCTCCACGCGCATAGAGCTCGAGCCGGAGCATCGCGGCGTCGACGGTCGGCTTGGGGATGCGAAGCTTGCCGAGCTCGCGCGCGAGCCGCGTCGCGACGACGACCGGAACGTCCCCCTTGGCGAGATCTTCGGGCTCGATCAGGCTGAGCTCCGCCAGGTAGTCATCGAGCGCGGTATCGATGAAGCCGCGCAAGCCCTTCAGGTTGGTGCCGATCAGCACGTGGCGATCGAAGTCGACGTCGCGCACCAGGATGCGCGCAAACACTTCGGACCGCGCGATCCGATCGGCGCGATTATTCACGACCGTGATCACCATCCGGTGTGGCTCGCGTTCGAGATCGAGCTGGTCGAGCTTCATCCGGCGCCAGTTGTTGATGAACCCGGTACGCTCGTTTGCCGAGTTGCCGCACAGAAACGTCAGGATTCGGCCACGCACGCGGCACGCTGGATATGCTTTGAGCACGCCGAGATCTGGCACGACGTTCTCCGCCATCGTCAGCAGGGCGAGATCGGGATCGATCCCGAGCTCGTGCGCGACCCGAACCACCAAGGCGATGTTCCTCGGATGCTCGCGGTACGGGAACAGATCCAGCACGTCGTCACCGATGTGCTCGGCCTCGCGCTCTCCGACCGTGTACATCGTGGTGTTCCGCGCGCGGCAGACGTCCTGAAACAGCGGCAGATAGCTGGTCTCGCTGGTCACCAGCGTCGAGTTCTCCGGGATGAACTCGGTGATCACGTTGGCGACGTTGAATCCCGCCGGGCCTTGAATGTCCTCGTGATCGGGATAGCAATTGGTGAGCGTGACCAGGTCGTCGCGCATCCAATCGCGCTGGAGCAGCTGCACGTATTTGGGATTGAGCGCCATGCACTCCCACAAGAACGCCTCGGCGCCGAGCCGCGCGCCGAGCCGTACCATCGCCATCTGCTCCCAGATCGTCGCCTTGTCGTACGGCCGATAGATGAAGATCTCGACCGGCGATTGCAGCGGCGCGGAGTGGATGAACATCGCCTCGCAGCCGGTCGTCTTGACGAACACCTCGAACCCGAGCCCGTCGAGCAAGCCCGCCTTGAGCCGCTCGGTGCCGCTCTTGCCACGGGTGCCCCAGCCGCCGATCGAAAGTGGATAGCTCCTGCGTGCCCGAGCGATCTGCTGGCGCTTGTACCAACTGCGGGTCCAGAACACCGCTGCCACCGCGGCTGCGAACATCACGAGCGAGGCCTGGCTGTTCTTGGTCGCCGACGAGAAATACGAGCGATGTGCTTCGAACCAGTCGCTGATCGGCGCGAACGGACTGAGCGCCATCATCGTCTTGGACAACGGCGGCTCGGCGGCGGGCAGCTTGGATGCGACGAACAGGTCGGCGGTATCGACGCCCACCGGCGTCAGCTCTCCCGATGCGGTGCGGTGCGGAAAGCCTTCGAATCGAGCGGTGATTCCGTAGGTCGCCTCGAGGAGCTCGAGATATCGCCGGCGCTGCGGATCGCGCCGCGATCGCAATGACGCCAGCCGAAGCGCGACCAACCGGCGATAGCGCAGCGACACCAACAACCAGTTGCGCAACCGCCGCCATCGCGACGAGGGTGGATGGAGCGACACGCTGCCGACACTCGACACCACGCGGATCGGGTCGCGGCCCCACACCGGCAGGTCGAGCACGTCGTCGACAGTCGGAAGGTGACGCCCCCACGAACCCTCGCTATCGACATTGACCCGCTCGCCTGGGACCGTCGTCGCGGTGGCCTCCTCGAGCAGTCCGGGATGGGCGCGGACCTCACCCGGATAGGTTCGACCGACGGTGTGTACCCATGCTTGGCGCTTGTTGGGCAGCGGATTACGCAGCTCGTGAACGACTCGCCACAACCTGCGCCGAAATCGATCGCCGCGCCAGATCGCGATCCGCTTACCGCGCCGCCGGGCGCTGATGCCCCAACTGCGACGCGTGAGATCCGCCAGCACGCGTCCGAGCGTGCGATCGCTAGCTGCCGCGGCGGCGGCCGCGGCAGACAACTTGCTGATGTTGACGGTCGAGCTACGTCCGGGCCGAATCCGAGTGGTTGCCTCCGAAAGCGCCAGCGTCAGTGCGCGGCGGCCCAGATCACATTCCCGATCGATCGCCTCGGCAGCGGCGCCGCACACCTCCGCGATATGCGGCGTCGTCTCTCGCTCGATGATCCGCGCGGTGAGCACCTCGAGCCAGCTCGGCGCAAGGTCCACCAGCATCGCATGATCGCGAGCGCCAAGATCGGATGCGAGCGCGGCGAGCTCCTCGGCGGCGATCTGCGCGGGATACGGCGCCTTGTCGCGGACCAGCTCGCACAGCAGCGCAGACGCTTCGCTCACCGCGCTGGTGTCGACGCTTCCCGGTGATCGACGTACCGCCAGCGCCGCCGCCGCGCGGACCTTCGCGACCGGCTCGTTCGCGCCGGCGAGCGCACGCAGGATGCCGTGGGCGGCGCTCCACTCGACCTTGGCAGTCAGATCCGCGATCGCGATCCGGACGTGCTCCGAAGGATCGTGGGCGGCCACCATCGCGGTTAGCAGCGATTGAAACCCGTCACCTGGCAGCCGACTCGCGGCGATCTGGAGCGACAGCTTGCGGACAAACGCGTCGCGTCCGGGTGACGGCGTCGTCAATCGGGTGGTGAGCAGCTCGCGCGCAGAACCGGGCGCCGCGAGCACCGCTGCATCAATCGCGCACGCCTGCACCCACGGGTGCTCGTCGCGGTTTGCCATGGTCTTCTCGATCGAGTCGAGCGCACGCTCGGCGCAGTTCGGATCGAGCTCGAGCAACGCGACGAGCGCGCGGCCAGCCGCCCATCTGACCTGCCAGCGCCGGCCTTCGACCATGCGCACACCGATCTGGCCGCCGAGGTCTGCCCGCACGATCCGCTCACGCGATTCGCTGTGACTCTCATCGGTGAGCAACCGAAACACCGACTCCAACCACACCATCGCCAGCTCGGATTGGATCGACATCGCGAGCTCGGCGCGGTTGTGGCGTTCGCGCAGCGCATCGGGGCCGAGAAACCGCTCGAGCGCCTTGAGGTCACCTTCGAGCTGCGATGCGGTGACCGCGTGCTCGACGAGGTATTCGCTCAGCAGCCGCTTCTTCTCTTCCGCATCCACGGCCCGCGACACCATCTGGCTGAACGCGGCGAACGCACGAGCTCCTGCCCGCTCCTCGACATCGAGCTGATCGAGCACCTGACAGATCCGCAGCGCGCACAGCGCGAGCTGCCCCGGTAGCGGCTCCTCGACCAGCGGCACGGGACTGCGCTCGATCAGGACGATCCGAACCGCCAACCGATCGATCAGGGGCCCCCGCAACCGGCTCTGTAGCGGCGGTAGATATTCGCGCAACAGCTTCTTCACCAGCGGCAAGTGCGGCGCGGCCTCCGGGTCGAAGGCCTCGGCTTTGATCCGGCGGCGAATTAACGCTCGTCGCGCCATGACACCTGGTCCATGAAGTCTGCGAGCGCTTCTTCGAAGCCGAACTGTACCGGCTCGCCGAGCGTTGCCGCGTCCCATCGCAATACCAACCCGAGCGACCTCGCCCACCCCGAGATCTCCGTCGGCGGATACAGCTCGCCGCGCAACGCCAACGAGAACCGGCCCGGCGCCGCGCGGAAGCCCCACGCCAGCTCGGCCGACATGTCGTGACGCCAATAGCCATTCGGCCGGTCGTCGTCCTGAAACCGAAAGCTCGGTTGGTAAGCGAGCCGTGCCACGGGACCTCCGAGCGGAACCACTTCGATCAACCCGCGCCACGCCACGCTCGCACCGATCAGATCGATGCCAGCCAGGTTCTCGTTGCTTCGCGCCTCGACGCGAGCGATCGCGACTTGGTCCGCGAACGGCCGCATCCGAAGCCCGGTGCGCGCGATCCACTGCACCGGATGATCGCGGCGATAGAGTCCGGCGATCCACGGATCGGTCTCGGCCTCCGGCGTCACGGGTCCAAAAGCGCCTGCCACCAGCGCGGCATCGGGAACGAGATACATCCGTGGTGTGATCTGCACCGGACGATCGACGAGCACGCGGCCATCGATTCGCCAGGCGGTATCGGCCGGGACCGCCTGCGCGCCTGCGCCGAGCTCGAGGTGAGCACCGAACCCCGCGGGTAGCCCATCGTGCTCGCCGATGATCCGCATCCGCCCGGTGGGGGCCAACGAACCGGCCTGACGCCCGCGTAGCTCGCCGAGCCAGTTCGTCCTGCCGATCCGTGCGCGCAGCTGCGCGGCGAGCTCGGCGCGCAGTCCGCCGGTGATCGCCTCGGCATCGATGGTTTCGGCGCGGTCCTGTCCGAACGTGACCTCGACCGATGGCACGAATCGCCGCGCGGGCTCGGCCGCAGTCCATAGCGGCGCCTCGAGCGTGAGCGGCCAAGGCAGGCCACCGCTCAGCGGCGCGGGGACCGGTAGCTTCACCGAGCTCAGCTCGTCATCGACGCCAGCGGCGATGCGCTTGGAGAATCGCAGCGCGAGCAGCCCGCGATCCGGCGCCACCGCGATCCGGTGCGTGCCTGCGGGCACCGCGATCACGTGACGTGCCGGTTCGCTGATCACACTGCCCGAAGCCAACGGCACTGGTTTCGGATCGAGCTCGATGGTCCGGGTGTCATTGGTCGGCCCGGTCATCCGCACGGTGACCCGCCGCGCCAGCGGGTCTAGCGTGCTGCGCGCGAAGCCGCGAATATCGATGCCGACAACGGTAGGGCCAGCGACCACGACATCGGCCGAACGCGCCCGCGACGCGAGAAACACTCGCGCGGAGCGGCCTGGCCTAGGCGTGTCGTCGTCGCCGTCGGCATCCTCGAGATGGATCGCGGCGAGCGCCTGCGGATCTTCGACGCCGAGTGCAACCGTGATCTTGTGCTTGCCGGGATCGATGTCGACGTCGAGCAGGGTCGTCGACTTGCTGAATGGCACCGTCACCGCCACGGGAAGCCGTTGATCGATGCGCACGGTCGGCTTGCACTCGCCGACCTCGGGATTCCACCACAGCCGGCGGCACCAAGCCTCGATCTTGACCTTGCGTGGGCCGTACACATCGAACGCGGTCTCGCGGCCCGGATCGACGAGCCGCGCGTCCGGCCACGGCGCCGCGAGGATCGCGCGGCGCACCGATACCCGCGGCGTCGCGTCGATCGGGCTCGCCGGAAACTCGATGCGCTCGGTACCGGCATTCGCCGTCGTTGCCGTGATCGTCGACCACCGCGACAACCTAACCGCGACCGCGCGCGACCGGCGCAACCGCGGCAGATCGACGCGAAGCAGCTGATCGGCGAGGCCGTAGGCGACCGAAGCGTCGGTCTCGGGATCGAGGTACGACTGCGAGGTCATCGCGGTCAGCGCTGCGACGTCGGTTTGCCAGGTACGGAGCGGCCGCCACAGCATCGCTGCTTCGGTGCGCCGGCCGCCGAGCTCGGCCATCCGCGCGCGGGTCCAACGCAACGCGCCGTTGGTGATCTTTTCGAGTGCCTCGAGTCGTTGTGACTCGGGCACCGAGATCCCACCGGTCGTTCGCCCCTCGCGCACGACGGCCAGCGCCGGCGCGAGATCGAACCCCTCGGGCAACACCGGTGTCAGCGCCACGCCATCGACGAGCGGGCTGCCCTGCGGTTGCGGCGGGAAATACGTCATCTCGACGCGGGTCTCGAGCTCGGCGATCAACGTCGCGAGCACTTGCAGCTGCGCGCCGGTCGCCGTCAGCGAGGCCGACGCGAGGTCGCGCCGCGCTGACATGTTCTCGCCGAGCTGGATCAGCGCACGCGCACGCGCCAGATACGCCGCCGCGTCGGCCGGCGACTTCACGAGGATCTCCGATTGCGCGACCACCTCTGCCATCGGATCGGCGAGCTGTTGCTCGCCGCTGGTACCCGAAACTACCGAGTCACGTCCGCGGCGAACGCTGAAGTGAACCAACAGATCCTGGGCCTCGGTCGTGATCCACACCCGCTCGGTCAGCGGCGGCATCCAGATCCATGCGGCGGCACCGACCGAGAGCTGTGCGTCACCGCCGATCGGCCACGACTCGCGGTCCGCGGCGCTCGGCTCGAACACCAGCCGGCGAGGCGGGCCCGCATCACTGTGCAGCCACGCTTCGATCGTGCGCGGAGCGACGGCCCCGCGAAACCGCGCGTGGAGCTCGACGCGAATCGGCGCGGATGACCGAGCCGCGGGCAGTAGATATCGCGGCGCTAGCGTCGACGACGTCACATGGAATTGCCGGATCACGCCGCGCTTGATGCCGGTCGCGCCGGGCGCCATCACGAAGATCCGCGAACCCGGCGGCCCTTCAACACGCATCGTGTGGCGGCCCGGAGCGGCTGCGAGCTCGACCTGCTCGACCGCCGATACACCGATCGTCGCAAACGACCGGTCGTCGAGCCAGATTCGAATCGGTCCGGGTTGTTCGGCGGTGGTCATTGCCAGCACGCGCACCAACGCTAGCCGGCCGCCGCCGGGTCCCGGCGGGATCTCGACGGACCATGGCTTGCCGAGCTCGAGCTCGATCATCGAGCCCACGGTGTCCTGGGTCGGATCGCGACTGATGATCGGCGACAGCCAGAAGCTCGAGATCGCGGAGGCACCGATCTCGCCGAGGTTCGGCTCGAGCCGCCGCAACACGGCGACCCGACCGGCGTCGAACATCGCACGCTGAGTGAGCTCACCGTTGGGGGCCTTCCGCCAGGCGCGTTCCGCCGAGGTCACCGCATCGCTCGGCGTTCCGGCGTGAAGGTGCGGAGCCATCGCGGCGAGCAGACCCGGCGTCGCATCGACCCATCCGACGACGATCGCGGCCATCGGATCGGCGCCCACCTGGTCGGGCAATCGGCTGACCAGCTCGAACACCAACGCTTCGGCGAGCTCGCGGTCGAGCGCCGGATCGGCGATCAATCGCGCCACGGTGGCGACGTGCGCCTTGGCGTCCTCCACCGACAGCACGGCGGGCGCGATGCGCAATGCCGCGAACGCGCGCACCGACTCGGGTAGCTCGTCGAGCTTGCCCGGATCGGTCGTCCTGAGACCGAGCGCATGACCCAGCAATCGATCAGCAAGGCGGGCAGCAGCACTGCGATCGCTGCGTAGCGCGGTGCGTGCATCGCGCAGCTGATCGCCGAGATCCGAATCGCGAAGCCGCGGCCGGCGCGCGCGTTGCTCGAGCCGGACCCAGCGCAGGTTGTCGAGCTTCACCGCAATGGTATGGGTGCCCGGCCCGACGGCGATCTCGGCGCGAACCCGGCGACCGAGCACTTGCAGATCGGGATCTTTGGGAAGCACCGAGCCATCGCGCGGCTGTGTAGTTGGCCGCGTCCAGTCGACCCTGCGCGCTGCGAGCACCCCATCGAGCTGGACCTCGAGCGTGCCTAGTTCATCGATCCACCCACTCGGCATCCGCTCTGCGGCGGCTTCGACGGTGACCGCGGCAGGCCCATCGACCTCGAGCTGCCACGACGCCGGTGCGAGTCCATACGCCGCACCGTGCTCGTCTTCGAACACCTTGCCGTCGGGCTTGTGCAACGTGCGATCGACGTAGCTATCGAACCCGCGCCGGCGCAGCGCGATCGCTTCCTCGGCATCGGCCCATCGCCATGTCGCGAGCGCGGCGGCCACGCCAGCCGACAGCTTCCCCATCGCACGGACCCACGCGCGCGCTCCGAGCAGCCGCAACCGCAACCCGCCGTCTTCGTCACCGGGAAACTCTGGAATGACTCCGCCACGCGCGATCCACGCTTCGACCTGCGATCGTACGACCTCCCACGCGAGTCTCGGCAGCCGCGCGAGCGCCCGCTCGACGACGATCGTCGTCGGCTCGCGCGCGGTGATCACCCACAGCGATCCGGGTCCGGGCGGCTCGACGAGCTGGATCGCGCCGGTCACCGGAACACCGGGCTCGTCGATCCACAGTCGCGCGCCGGGCTCGCCGACGACGCGACGAAACCGAATCGAGCCGGTGCTGCCGCTGGTCACTCGCAACCTCACCATCTGGATCGGCCCGAGCCACACGACGGCGGCCTTCGTCCCGGTCACCGTCACTGCATCGGTGGTATCGCCGCTGGCTGCGGGCTCCCAACCGAGCTTGGTATCGATCGCTGCCGGCTGCACCGGGAACCGCACCGGATGTGGCGTCCATGCGGTGGTCGGCTCGGGCGCCGCAACGGCGCGTGCCGACAACGCGACCACCACGATCAGCGCCGCGCGGATCATGGCTTCGGTGGCCGCACCGCTGCGAGCTCGTCGACCAACGCGCGCAGCCAACGCTGCGCCACGGCGCCGTCCGCGAGTTGTTTGCGAACGCCGAGCTGAAGCTCGATGTGGATGAACCGCGTCGTCGAGAACAGCGCCGCGAGTCGGCCTTGTACGTTGTCGAGGCCACCGAGCGCCTGGGTGTCCTCGGGATACCTCGCCACGGTGATGCCGAGTGCGCTCGCCAAGCTGGTCGCCACGCGCGAGCTCTCCTCGGTCGATCCTTCCGGGCGCGACGCGCTGACGATCGCCGCCGCGGTCTCGTTGGTCTCGCCGTCGAAGCCGTGCAACTGGATCACCACGACCGGACCGTGGGTCATGACGACGGCGGTCGCGTTCTGAAACGGATGCTCGGAGTTGTGCGCGACGTCGGCCGGGTTGAAACGCAGCTTGCCGCGGACACCCTCGGCTTGCTGAAACCGATGGACCGAGTTGGCGAACAAGCCGTGGACCTCCGCCGGCACATCGCGGCCCCAGAACATCGCGGCCGCGACGCTCTGGGTTCGCAGATCGAAATACACGTGCGGCGCCTGCAACAGGATCGGCCGGCCCGGCGGGATCGGCGCCGCATGGAACATATAGATACCGAAGCCATGTTGACTCCTCGGCGCTTCGCGCACGACCCAGGTCGGTCGCTCGGCGATCGTCCATAGCTCGAGCACCATCCCGGCCCGCGTCGCCAGCGCCACCAGCTCCGGCGCCCGTCCGGGGACAACGCCACGCCATAACGCTTGCACCAGCTCGTCGAACGATCGCCGCTGCTGCTCGGTCGGCGGCTGATACGCGACCTGGATCTCGCCCGGCCACAACGTGGTTTCGGCTTGCGCGACGGTGAGCACGCGGTGATGCGCCACGGGAGCGCTAGCAGAACACGCCGAGAGCAGAAGGAGCGGAACCACGGCCACCAACACGGCCAAGGTCGCCTGATTGCGACAACCGATCACCGCACCCCCTTTGGCAGGCCGGCCGGCGGCTTGGTCGACGCCGGCGGGCGATTCGGTGCCGGAGCGTGGCGCGTCGCGACAAGCCGGATCCATGACGGCGGTCCCTCGAGCACAGCCACGTCGACCCGATGGTTGCCTGGAGCCAGATCGTCGAGCAAGCCCAAATGCACCACTCGAGGCGTCCCTGCCCAGGTCCCGCCGAGATCGATCAAGCGCGCGGCTTGGCCGCGGGTCGGCGGAAGGTTCACTTCGACCTCGGCGTCGCTCAACCGCAAGGTCACGCCTTCGCGCCGCTTGGGCTTGCCACCGTCGATCGTGAGCCGAACGCGCACCGCGGAATCGGCCCATGCGTACACGACGGCATAGATGTGGATCTGTTCGCCAGGGGCCTGCGAGACATACGTGGTCACGGGCCGCCGGCCGAGGGCGTAGAGCGTGCGGTCGCGATAGATCCCCCAGCGATCGGTCGCTGGCGGCCGGTTGATCCACACCTGGGTCTTCGCGGGCGCGTCGACACTTACCCGGTGGGTCCCTGGGCCAATCGGAGGCAATTGCGCGCTCCCGAAGATCGTCCCGAGCGGAATCGTGGTCGGCTTGCCATCGATCGTCACCACCGCGGCTGAACCGAGCGCGGTGCTCGGCGCCGCCCACGTCACGCGTGGCCGCGTGGTCAGCTTGGGTCGAAACTCGAGCATACGAGGCGTGCGCAACGCCAGCTCGGTCAGCGCTCCAGGCTCCCACTCTCGCACCACCGCGTTGACGTCCTCGCGATCGACTGCCTCGCGCCCGCGCTGCTGCTCCGCGCCTAGCACTCTGAGGCTCTCGTAGGCCGGAGCTTTACCGGTCCCCCGCGCCTGATCCGCGAGCGACGCTGGGAGATCGTCCGCGACCTTCACATCGAGCCGAACTTGCGCCTCGAGCTGCGCGAGGCGGCGATCGCGCGCGAGCTGTTCGTGATTGGTCGGTGCGGCCGCGTACCAGCTACGGTGCAAGAGCGGTGCGTAACGCCACGTGAGCTCCTGGTTCGGAGGATCGGTGTACGGCTGCTCGCGCTCGAGCGGGCCCGGAAACCACCGATAGAACGACACCGCCACATCGCGATCTGCAGAGACCTCGATCGCCGTCGCCTCGACCGGCGCGATCAACCGAAACGTCGCGGGCTCGGCGACCGCGCGGACCGTGCCGATCCACTCGACGCGATCGAGCTTCGACGTGGTCTCGGTGACCGTGATCGTGTCGGACCCCAACGAGCTGCCATCCCCGCCGCGGAACGTCACGGTGATCGTCGCTGGCGTCATCGCCATCGCGAACGGCTCGCTGGGCACGCCGATCAAGCGCGCATCGACGCGGAGCGCGCGACCCAACAACCCGGCTTCCACCGGCGGATACACCGGGACCTTCGCGACCGTGTTCGGACCGACGACGATCAGCGGGATTCGCACGCGATCGGGAACAATATGATCGGTCGGCGTGGCGACCCGGCGCTCGTCGGGAATGATCCAACGCTTGTGATCCGCGCGAACGCGGATCAGCGTCGGCTCGGGTGAATCGGTCGTCACCAGCACCGTCATCACCCCGGCACCCACATCCAGGACGAGGGGCTCACTCCCCGAAGCCCACTCCTGGTGCTTGGCGCCGACGGTCTGGACGCGAAATGGCGTGATCGAGCCCGGCAGCGGTGCGACCGCCAGGCGCGCCGGTCCTAGCACGTTCACCGCGATCGCGCGCTCGCGCGATAGCTCGATGCCTTGAGCGTCTCCCGAGAACTGGGGTGCACGAAAGCCGCTGAAGAACACGGTGCGGGTCTGAAAGTCGACGCCGTCCTCGCCGAGCGCCGACAACCGCTGCCAACGTGAACGCAATCGGTGATCCTGCTCCATCGGCTCGAGCAGCGACCACGGTACGTACGTCGACGATCGCAACAACTCCGCCTTGAGCTGATCGTCCCAGCGAAGCGCAGCGCGCTCGCGCGCCGCCGCGTCACGCGGATTCGACAAGAACGCGCGGACCACGGCCTCGCCATCCCCGACCAATCGTAGCTCGAGGATCGAATCGACGGGAACCTCGGGCAGGTCGACGATCGTGATCCGCTCGTCGGTAAACTGCAGACCTTCTTGGCTCCACGTGCCCTCCTGCGACCACACGCCATCGACCAGATCGGCCTTGGATTGCCGGCTCGTGATCGCGATGTCGGATTGCCACAGCGGCTTCTGATGAAGGCTGATCGACAACCGAATCCGGTAGGTGAAATCGATCGCGGGATCGTAGCCACCCACCAATGACACCAGCGCGCTCGACGACATTCGCAGCTTCAGCTTGCCGCCATCGAGTAAGAACCGTGGACCACTGTTTGAATGCACGCGATAGCCGAGCACCCGATCCGCCGAATGAAGCTTGAGATCCTCTTGGGTGGGCGGATGCTGGAGTACCCGCAGCGACTGCCACGACACGACCGCGAGCCCGCCGACCAACGCGACCATCGACAGATGCGGCAACAGGCGCCGGATCACGGTGCCACCACCCCGATGACCTCGAGCCGCAAGCACCAGCGCTGAAGCGCTCGCCAGATCTCGACGTCGGCGCCCGGCGTCGGCGCCACCGTCGCACACACCGTGCTCGCGGAGCTCCCCATCAGCGCCGCGACCCGACGCACGCGCTCGCCGCGCCGGCCCTCGAGCAAGACATAGCCGAGCTTTAGATCTGGGCTCCAGCCGAGCGAGACCCGGGTCGATCGATCGCGCATCAACACGGCCAACGTCGCGAGGTCCTGCGTCTCGGCGTATTGAAACGCCAACGCGACCGCTGGATCCATCTGGTCGCGAACCGCGTCGACTTGTGGGCCAGGAGTCATCCCCTCGAGCAACGCGCGGCTGACCGGCTTTTCGAGGAGCTCGGTGCCGACTGCGGTGGCGTGATCGCGCAGCTCCTCGACGGAGTCTTGCGGCAGTGCGCGATGGCGAAGCACCGGCGAAACCCACACCGACGCGAACGGCACTCCGATCGCCTGCGCATAGAGCAGCTGCGGCGTCCCCGCTCCGAGCAGCGGCGCGACGGTTTCAGCACCGTCGACCCAATGTGGCGCGCCGCCGATCTGCCACAACAGACCATCGCGCGACATCAGCTGGCGAAGCGTCGGCGGGATATACGTCTGATCGAGCAACGGCGTTCCGAGCGACACGACGACGCTCTGTTCGATCGGACGCCACATCGCGAATCCGCGGATCTCGACGATCGCGCCGCGCGGATCGTGCACGAGGTAACGCGTGAGCGCTTGATGAACCGCGTGAAACGCGGTCGACACCTCGCCGGGAACGATCGGGTTGCCGTAGTCGACGTCGGCACCCGGCGCACGCGCCGCCCATTCAGGGTCGAGGACGAGCGCCGTGGCAGCAGATGACTGCCAGGTCGCGGCGGCGAGCCTGCCGGTTCCGGTCTCGATATACGGCCGAGGCGCAGCGACCACGATCGGTAGCTCGGGCTTGGCGGCGACCGCGAGCGCCACCCAACCGCGCCCCTGCTCTCCGGTCAACACCCACGCACCACGTCCGATGCCGGCTCCGTCGGGAAGCCACTGCAAGCCGTGATCGAGCGTGCGCGCCACCGCCGCGATCACCCCGAGGTGCTTGCCGCGAAGCTCGACCAGCGGCGCGACCACCAGCTCTTCGAGTACGAGTAGCTCGGTCTGCGATGGCGGTGGCGGCGTGTTGGATAGCGCGCGCCATTGATCGACCCAGCCGAACACCGAGAGCTCCGGCTGCTGCAGTACCTTGGGTGTCACTTGGCCGAGCTGTGCGAGCAGATCTTCGGGATGAACGCGCAGCACCACGCGCGACGTCGGCGGCGCCCACAGCGGATTTGGATGCGGAGGCGGATCCCAGGTGAGCTCGACCTTGTCCGGCCACAACACCGGCACCCGCACCGAATCGGGCAGCGCATGGCGAATATGCAACCGAGGTTTGCCCATCGACACATCGGGAGCGGCTGCGAGCTCGACGATCGGTCGATTCGCGATGCTGCGATGCGCGGCGAGGAACGCCGACGACATCATCGGCTGCTCGCCGCCCACCACCTCGACGCCGGAGTACAGCACCGCCGCACACTGCAGGCGATCGCAGATCGCCACCGATGCGTGCGCCATCGGCCGATCGCTACGCGGGCGAACCACCTCGAGCACGGGGCCCTTGGACCCGGGGCACAACAACGCGGTGTCCCAGCCGCGCTGGCTGGCGAGCAGCTCCTGCCCATCGAGCAGCCCCCAACACCCGCGCGCGTTGTCTTCGAGCGGCACCAGGCGCAGTCCGAGCCGATCTGACAGGTTGGTGATCCGCGTGCTCGGCGTCCCGCCATCATCGAGCCAGTCATCGATCGATCGCCATAGCGTGGCGTAGTCGGAGAGCATGGCTTCGCTGATCATCGCGCCCTCGCGCGAGCTCTGCTCTGGCCGGGCGCGGACCGACGCGGCGAGCGAGATCCCGACGGCCGATCGAGTCAACCGCGTACTCGTCGCGACGCGCAGCGGAGCCGCCTCACCGAACTTCGGGGTTCGGGGCGCGAGTTGCTCGAGCCCAAACCCGATGCCGCTGCCGACGATGAACCCGACCAGCGACACCGCGATCGATGGCAGCAGGACGCGCCCGGTCTTGTTCAGCGTGATCATCTTCACTGCGATCAAGCTGGTCAGCACGTAGCCGAACCCGAACAGATCAGTCAGCCGCATCAGCGGTAACCACGCGACGAACAGCCACCCCATCAGCATCTTCAACAGAAATCCGAGCGTGAACACCAACACCAGCTTGCGCGGTCCCTCGAGGTTGCGCCGCCGGACGATCGGCAACGACAGCGCCGCCTTGGTGATCATCACCAGGATGATCGATTCGATCACCGTGCTCGCCGTGAGCCGCGGATCGAACCAGGTCAGCGCCAGCAGCGACGGAACCAGGATGCCGTTGTAGTCCCAGCCGTACGACAGGTTGAGCCGCGCCGCGATGAACGAGCTCGACAGCAACATGATGTACGCCTTGGGGCTGCCGAGGAAGTCGAGCGCGACGTTCTCATAGGTCAGCTCGAGGCTGGAGTACGACAGGTTGGTGAACCGCAACACGATCAACGCCACGATCGCCCAGGTCACCAGCACGGTGATGCCGACCTGAAACACCGCGCGAGGCAGCGACAGCTTCCACGCCATGTTGGCGAGCAGCGGCACCAGTACGAGACCGATCGACGAGAACTGATGGTGGCCGAGCGGCAGTCCCGAGATCTTCTCGAGGGCGATCATCACGTCCTCGAGCAGATACAGCTCACACGCCTGACGAACCAACACGCTGACCAACACGATCAAGAAGAACCGTTCGCGTCCGAAGAACGGGCTCCAACCTCCGGCTTTCGACCAGATGTCGCTGACGGTTCGACATGCGATGAACGTGAGCGTCGCCTCGAAACAGATCGCGAAACCAGACGACGGTTGGATCACGAACACCGACGCGAGGTACCCGGGCACCACCAGCCCGGCCCACACCCAGCCGTAGGTCTCGGTCAAGAACAGCAGCACGTAGATCCCGACCAGAACGGCGACGAGGATCGATTGATCGAGCCCACGTGCGGGGAACAGATTCAACACGCCGTGGTCGAACATGGCCGTCGATCAGTCGCTGCTGGGCTTGCGAGCGTTTTGGAATTGCACGACTTGGCCCATCCGTTCGTCGTCGCTGCCGCTGCCGCTGCGCGACGGTTTGTCGGCGGGTCGCGCTGCGGCGGTCAACACCAGTGCGCTGGGAACGCGCTCACCGGGGGTCGGCTCGCCAACTTCGACGCGGCTGAGCACCAGGTCGTAACGCGTCTGCGACGCCGTATCGTCGGCGCCGGGCTCGGCCACGGTGACCACGAAGTGAACCGACTTGCCCGCGACGGCGACCTCGCGCAGCATCTCGCGCGCGCCGACCACGCTGGTTCCCGCGAGCTCGGCGATCAGCGCTGCGATGCCGGCGCGCTCCGGCGATTCGATCGCCATCAGCGCGAGGAACTTGAGCATCGCGCCGTTGCAGTGCTCGACCATGCCCCAGGTCGTCGCGCTGAGCACGCCGATCGGTAGGTACTCGAGGGTGGCACGGGTGCGGTCTTGAACGTGAGCGAGCGTGGCGGTGTCGTGACGTGCGGCGGACACCGCATCGAACAGCGCGCCTGCCATGCCGTCGCTCATCTGCTTCACGTCGGCGGCCTTCCATTGCAGCCGGTGTTGGCTGATCGCGATCGCGACGTCGTCGGCGTACGGCTCGAGCACGCGGAGCTGATCGGCAGGCACCTGGCGCAGCGCCGGCATGTTGACGATCCAGAACCCGAGCAACCGGCCGAAGGCTGCGATCGGAATCAGCAGCGACTTCTGGTTGAGGTGTTCGCGCAGAAACGGCCGATTGGACCACTCGGGTTTATGGCTACCGTACGGCAACCGCCACGGATCGCGGCGAACGTCGCGTCGCTGTTCGAACACGTCGGCGTCGGAGCCCTCGTACCAGCGCGTGAGCTTGAGGTGCCAGGCGCCCGGCGGCAGAGAAGCCCACAGCAAGCTGGTGCTCGGCAACAGAGTCTTCAAGGTATCGGCGAATCGATCGAGGATCTCTTCCTCGGTGGCGCCTGCTCGGATCGTGGTCGAGCCGAGGCGCAGCCGGTTCTTGACCTGACGGCGCAGCTCGTCGACGCCGCGCAGCGCATCTTTGCGCTCTAGGATCAGACCGGCCAACGCGCCCGTGACGAGCGCGAGCGCTGGGGTTCCGATCGAAAACTCCAGGTCGGCGTAACGGAACAACAGATAACCGACGAGATACAGCACGAGCCCGGTGGCGACCGTGCTGCCGACCAGCATCCACACCTTGCGCGTGCGCCGCAGCACGAACACGCCGATGATCGTCACCAAACCGAGCGACGCGAGCTGCGCCCAGCCCGGAACGTCGCCGAGCTGATCGTGCGCGAGCAGCGAATGTACGGCGTGCGCGTGGATCTCCGACGGAGACATCGGACCAACCGGCGTGGGCAGCGAGGTCGTGAACCGTTCGCCGCGAACGCCGATCACGATGACGCGATTGGAGAACGTCGATGGCGGCAGCTCTCCACGCGCCACGTGATGCGCCGGGATCGTCGGCAATCGATCGGGCGAGCCGATGAAGTTGACCGGCAGCGTGCGAGCGTGGGTCTCGAAGCCAAGTCGCGTGATCAGATCGCGAGTGATCGATTGTCCATCGGGATCGCCGAGGTCGATCGCATCGACTACACCGGTCGTCGTGAGCGAAACCGCCGGTTGCTGAAACGCGAAGTTGCCGGTCGGGACGATCAGCCAACCGGCGCCGACGCCCGATGCGAGATCGTCGGGTACTGGCTCGTTGACGACGACCCGCGGCCCTGGCTCGACGAGCGCGATCAGCTTCGCGCCGCCCGCGCGCATCGGACGAATCAGCTGTTCGTATTGCGACCACTTCCACGGTGGAGGTCCCCACGCCTGCACGGTTTGTTCGTCGATCGCGACGAACAACAGCGGCACCGATTCGCGCGCGCCGCGAACCGCGTAGTAGCTGCGCAGCGCGACGTTATCGATCGCGCCGCCGAGTCCGAGCAGCGACAACAGCCACGCCGCAACGAACGCGGTCACGAAGGTGATCGCGGCACCCCGGGTGCGTGCGTCTCGCACCCAGACGTTGCGAGCTTTCTCTAGGGCTTTGGCCACGTTGCCCGGATGTAAGCCTACGCCAGGTTTTGCCCTACCTCCAGAAACCCACCCCCGGGGGTCCGGGCTCACGGCAAATCCATTCAAATGCCCCTAGCCGCGGGAAAGAATTGGCTGAAACTAGGGTCGTGGGGCTCTGGTCCTGGATCACCGACCGGTTCGCGACGGCGGAACACAATGTCCAGCGCGATCTACTCGCTGCCCAGCTCGAGCTGAACAAGGTCGCGCGGCGCGATGGCTATACGGCCGCGGCGATGCATGCCGCCTGGAGCTCGAGCAAGATCTTGCGCCGCTACAAGCGGCTCAATCATGCGCCGATTGCGCGCAAGCTGCTCTGCGAATCCGTCGCGTTGCTCGGTGCCAACCCGACGCCCGAGGACTATCAGACACAGATCGACGCCTGGATCGAGATCGAGACCGCCGCGCAGCCGTTGCCGCCCAAGGAGAAGGCGCTCGTGCGCTGCGTCCGCGATGCGGCGATCGCATTTCACCGCGGCGCCCTCCCCGAGCAGGCCATGCGCGCAGGTCGAACTCGCCTTCCCGCCGCCAACGAGCTCGCTACGACCGACGTCACCCAAGCGGCAAAAGAGATCGCCCAGCTGCCGTACACCGGCCCGATCCCGACCGCGCGCGATGTGAAGTAGCTCAGCCTCCCGATCTCGGGCACCGGCGCAGCGCTTCGCGGAGAGCTGCGCGGTCGAGTGCGTGCGGTTGGCTCACGTAGGCCACGCGCGCTGGCTCGATTCCCTCGTGGTCGCCCGCCCACTGCAACGCGGCCCGTCGTGCGAAGATGCCGTCGTGGTCGTCGCTCGCAGGGTCGCCGCACAGCAGATCGCCAAGTCTCGGTTCACGACGCCGAGCGAGCTCGTCGCGTGGCTCGGCGCTGTCCAGGCCCAGGACTACGCGGCGGTCAAATGGGCGATCGCGCTTCGCCTCGACGATCCAAAGGTCACCGATGCGGCGATCGAGCGCGCGATCAACGCCGGCGAGCTGGTTCGCATGCATGCGATGCGGTGGACCTGGCAGATCATGACGCCGAGCGATGCGCGTTGGATCTTGAGCCTCGTGGGCCCGCGTATGTTGACCCGCGCGGCTGGTCGCAATCGCCAGCTCGGCCTCGACCCAGCCACGCTCGTGAAATCCGGCAAGGTGATCTGCCGCGCACTCGAGGGCGGCAAGCACCTCACGCGTGCGGAGGTCGCGACCGCGCTCGAGCGCGCGAAGATCTCACCCGCCGGCGAGCGACTCGCGCACATCCTCGGATGTACCGAGCTCGACAGTCTGATCTGCAACGGGGCTCGCCGGGGCAATCAGTCCACGTACACACTGCTCGATCTGCGCGCGCCCGCGCCGCGCGGTAAGCCCAGCCGCGACGAGCTCGTGGCCAAGCTGGCCAGCCGCTACTTCGCCAGTCGCGGCCCGGCGACCGTGCGGGACTTCGTCTGGTGGTCCGGCGCAACCATGACCGAGACTCGCGCCGCGATCGCTGCGATCAAACCTGCGCTTCGCGAAGACGTGATCGATGGCAGGAGCTACTGGAGCACCGGCGCAGCGGTGCGGGCGCCCCGATCACCAGCCGTCGTCTTGCTGCCGTCATTTGATGAGTACCTCGTCGCCTATCAAGATCGCCGAGATGTACTCGAGCCCGCGTTCATTCGCCGGCTCAACAACGGAGGTGGCTTGCTCAACCCGTGCATCGTCGTCGACGGCCTCGTGGTCGGCACGTGGAAACGAATCCTCGGGCCCAGAACGGTCGACATCGCGATCTCGATGTTCGCGCCACCGACCCGCGCAAACCGCGCCGCGATCGAAGCTGCGGCACAGCGCTACGCGCAATTCCTCCAGCTTCCAGCACACGTCACGTTCACGTAGTAGGCACAGCTCTCGCCGCCTCCAAACCTCACTACACGCGTGTTACAAGCGTGCAGATTTCGGAGGACACCATGGCGCGTACCAAGACGAAGTCGTCTGCTCGATCCAAGAAGCCCCCCGCGAAGGCGAAGCCGTCGAACCACGCCAAGCAGGCCAAGCAAGCCAAGCGGGCCAAACAGGCAAAGCCGCGATCGTCCGCGCGCATCGCGGTGCTCGTATCGACCCGCAAAGGCGCGTGGCTCTACCACGGCGATCCCACGCGCTCTGCATGGCGCGTCGACGGTCCGCACTTCCTCGGGAACATCATCAATCACATGGTGCTCGATCCGCGCGACCGCACCACGCTGATCGCCGCCGCGAGCACCGGTCACCTCGGACCCACGATCTTCCGCTCGACCGATCTCGGGAAGACCTGGAAAGAGGCGACCCGTCCGCCAGCGTTTCCCGCCGCACCCGACGGCATGCGGAGCCGTACCGTCAACCACACGTTCTGGCTCACGCCGTGCCACGCGAACGAACCCAACGCTTGGTACGCCGGCACCTCGCCGCAAGGCATGTTTCGCTCCGACGACGGCGGCGATACGTGGGAGCCGTTGTCCGGTCTCAACGACAACCCGCAGTACCGCACGTGGTTCGGTGGCGAGCAGGACGGGACGCCCAACGGCCCCAAGCTCCACTCGGTGATCGTCGATCCTCGCGATCCCGCGCATCTCTACATGGCGATGTCGAGCGGCGGCGTCCACGAGTCTCGTGATCGCGGCGCGACCTGGGCACCACTCAGCGCGGGCATGGAGGTCGTCGAGGGCTTCGACGCTACCAACATCGCGTTTCACGATCCCCACTGCGTGCGGATGTGTCCCGGCAACCCCGACCGGCTCTATCAGCAGAACCATTGCGGCATCTATCGGCTCGATCGTCCCGGCACCGAATGGACACGCGTCGGTCGCGCGATGCCCCAGCCCGTCGGCGACGTCGGGTTCCCGATCGTCGTCCATCCACGCGACCCCGATACCGCGTGGGTGTTGCCGATGGATGGCACCACCGTGTGGCCGCGCACCAGCCCCGGCGGATCGCCCAGCGTGTACGTCACAAACGATGCGGGTAGCTCGTGGAAGCGGCTCGACAAGGGAATGCCGGCCAACCAGGCGTGGTGGACCGTGAAGCGCCAGGCGATGACCGCCGATACTCAAGACCCCGTCGGTCTCTACTTCGGCACCACCAGCGGCGAACTATGGGCGAGCCGTGACGAAGGCAAGCGGTGGAGCTGCATCGCGCGCAACCTTCCAGAGATCTACGCTGTCGAGGCGACTCAGCTGTGAAGGTGCTGATTCCCAGCCCCCTGCTGTCCTACACCAAGGCCAACGAGGTCGACGCAACCGGCGCCACGGTCGCCGAGCTGTTCGCCGATCTCGAGCATCAGTTCCCCGGGATCCGGTTTCGCATGGTCGACGAGCAGGGCAACGTGCGCACCCACATGCGCGTGTTCGTCAACGGCGAGCAAGTCTTCGACCTGTCCAAGCCGCTCAGGCCGACCGACGCCGTTCACATCGTCCAGGCGCTCAGCGGCGGTTAGTAGGATCCCGGACGCTGGATCCAAACCGCGACCACGGTACCGACGAACGCGAGCACGAGCCCCGCAAACCACACGCCCATCAACGCGAGCGATGCGCCGAGCGACGGCGGCCGCTGCGTCGCGCGCTCCAGCACCTGCTCCATCGTCGCGGCTTGTGGCTTCGGGTTACCCCGCCACTTGTCCCGCCATTGGACGGGCAGGAGCTCCCACGCCGCTCGGAATAGCTCGCGAAGCTACGACTCGTGGAGCTGCGCTGGATCCGCGGACCATCCTCGATCGCGCAGCTGATGCGCCGCCTCGAGGATTCGCTTGCGATGTGATAGCCCGATCAACAGGAACACGCCGACGCCGGCCAGGATCCACATTCCCGCGAGCAGCGCGCCGATCGAGAGCAACGCTGCGGTGACGCCGACGAACACCAGCTCCATGACGCGGTGTCGCGAGAACACGACGAGCTGAAACAACTGCCCACCATCGAACGGCGCGATCGGCACCAGGTTGAGCGCGTTGATGATCAGAAACTGTAGCGTCAGCACGTCGAGCCAGCGCGGTCCGTCGACAAACGCCAGCACCGTGCCCACGACGATTCCCGGCAACGGGCCCAGCAACAACACGAACCCTTCCTTCCACCGAGCGACGCCGCGCTTTCGCCCCTGCGCCGCAGCGCCGAGCAGCGGAATGAAAAACACGCGAACGTCGCGATACCCGAACGCGATCATGCCGATCGCGTGACCGAGCTCGTGGACCAACACCACACCCACGAGCAGACCGATCTCGAGCATCGAGGCGCCGCCCTGGAGCTGTGCGAACACCACGAACAACGCCAAGCTGATCAGCAGCAGCTGAGTCTTCTGTTGAAATCGCGGCGGCTGCAACAGCAGCTGTCGGGCGCCCTGAAAGTCCGCCTCTTCGCTCGGATCCGTGAACGCAAACGACGCCGCCGGCTCGTCCATCTCTGGCACTCTAACAGCAGAACGCCGCCACCGTGCGTGCAACCGGCGCCGTCACGCTCGGCGCGCGCGCCCCAGATCGTCGAGCCGCTTCGAGCGAACATGACTCCCCGCCAGCTCACCGAGGATCTCGCGGACGTCTTTCGGTGAATCCAGATAGTAGCGCGACAGCGTGTAGCGCTGGCCGATCCGGCACGTCCAGGCACGCGCCGGCAGCACCGCAAACATGTCTTCGTCGGTGCGGTCGTCACCCATGCACAAGATGAACGGCGGCTGGCGATCAGGTGGCAGCAGGTCGCGCACCAGTTGGCCCTTGTGGATCCCTTGTGGACGAACCTCGACCGCTTTGTGTCCGATCACGACGCTCACCGGCACGTTCGCCAGTGACTGTTCGAGGTGCACGAGTAATTCATGCGACTGCCACTCGCCGAGCGCTGGCTCGACTTGACGGAAGTGCCACGCGATCGCCGTCTTCTTGTCTTCGATCAGCGAGCCCGGTGTTCGCTTGGTCACGTCCTGCAGCACGCGACGCACCGAGTCCATCCAGTCGAGGTTCGGGTGCTCGCGCTGGACCCATTCGGCGGACCCCGGCTCGCGCACGAACATCCCGTGCTCGGCGACCATGCCGATCGGCAGATGGCCGAACCAGCTCTCCAGATCTTGCTGGGTCCGCCCGCTGATCAAATACACCTCATTGCGTGGCGAAGTCGCCAACCGCTCGACCAGCCGTACGATCTCGGATGATGGCACTGCCTCCTGGGGAGCGTCGAAGAACTCGATCAACGTGCCGTCGTAGTCCAGCAAGATCAAGCGACGATCGGCGGCGAGGTAATCGCGGCGCAGCTCGATGAACGCCGACCGCAAATCATCCGTGGTGCGCAACCTGGTATCGCTCTCGGCCAGCACGTCTCGCACGAACCGCCGCGCCCACGCCAGCGAATTGAAGTCGCGCACATAGCGGAAGTTCTGGATCGCGCGCAGCGAGCGCTCCTGCTCGGACATCTCGAGCGCCTTACCGATCGCGTCGGCGACGCCCTGAATGTCGCGCGGGTTGACGATCAACGCGTTGCCCAGCGAGCTCGCCGCACCGCAGAACTCACTGAGGATCAGCACGCCGTGCCGGCGCTTCTGACACACCGTGTATTCCATGGCCACCAGGTTCATGCCATCGCGCAGCGCGGTGACCAGACAAACGTCGCCGCGCTCGTACAGTGCGCACAGCTCCTCGAACGAGGTGTCCTTCGCGATGTAGTGGATCGGCACGTAGTCCGGTGTTCCGAACCGCCCGTTGATCTGACCGACGATGCGATCGACGTCATCCTTGAGCGCCTTGTACTCGGGGACGTCCGTCCGACTCGGCACGGCGATCTGAACCAACACGAGCTTGCCGACCCACTGCGGGTGTTGCTCGAGGAACGTCTCGAACGCTTGCAGTTTCTGAGGCAGACCTTTGGTGTAGTCGATGCGATCCACGCCCACGATCACTTTGCAGCCTTCGTACGCGCGCTCGATCCTTGATCGGGCGTCGCTGGTCGTGTCGCCGTCGATGACCTTGAGGAACCGCTCGGGTTCGATTCCGATCGGATAGCTGCCGTAGCGAATCGTTCGGCCGGCGTGCTCGAGCTCCACCGGCGTCGATCGCGTGCCCAGGACGCGCATGCACGAGCTCGCGAAGTGCCGGCAGTACTCGTGGGTGTGAAACCCGATCAGATCCGCTCCCAGGATCCCTTCGAGCAGCTCGCGACGCACCGGCAGCAACCGATAGATCTCCGACGACGGAAATGGAATGTGCAGAAAGAACCCGATGCGCGCCTGCGGGCAGCGTTGGCGGACCAGCGATGGCACCAGGCACAGTTGATAGTCGTGGACCCACACCACCGTGTTGGGGCCACAAAGCGGCAGCACCGCGTCGGCGAACCGTTCATTGACCTTGCGGTACTCGTCCCAGTGCGGGAGCGTGAAATCGACCAGGCTGGGCATGTAATGGAACAGCGGCCAGATCACCGAATTCGAGAACCCGTTGTAGAAATGCTCGACCTCGGGAGTCGACAAGAACACCGGGTGGAGGTTCTGCGCTGCGAGTTGCTCGCGAAGCGCAGGTTGTTCTTCGTCGGCAACCGGTGCGCCCGGCCAGCCGACCCACGAGTAGCCCAAGCGATCGCTGACGCCAACCATCGCGGACACCAGCCCGCCAGGACTCGGAACCAGCTGTTGCTCACCGGCGCGGTTCTCGATCCGGACCGGCAGGCGATTGGAAACGATGACGAGCTTGGTTTCGGGAAGCACCGGAATCGAGTCGCGCACGTTCAGACTCCCGAGCAAGTCGTGGGCCCGTCTCGTGGGCGCGCGCACTCCAACCGTGCGCTGTCGTCACGCGAATGATTCTTAGTGCCCACGCTTAGTTGGGTACGCCCCCTGCAACAGCTCGATGCGTGGCGAGATGTCGGCAGATGGAACCCACCTCAGCAAGCGTCCCGGGCGTCGGCTCGGGCTGCGACGCCATGAGTCACGCGTGCGCCGACTGCGCGCGTGCGCTCACCAGCGTCGACTCGGGAGCAGTACATGCGCGCACGTAATCGCAACCTCCGACCGCTGCGGATCGCGCAGGTTTCACCATTGTTCGAGAGCGTCCCCCCGCAGCTCTATGGCGGCACCGAGCGTGTCGTGTCTTATCTGACCGAAGAGCTCGTCGATCAAGGACACGACGTGACGCTGTTTGCGAGCGGAGACTCCGAGACTGCTGCCACGCTGATCGCGAGCACGCCTCGTGCGCTCCGACTCGCGAAGGCGGGTGACTCGATGGCGCACCACCTGACGATGCTCGAAGAGGTGTATCGCCGTGCCGACACGTTCGACGTGATCCATTTCCACGTCGACTACATGCACTTTCCTTTGACTCGGCGCGAGCGGATCGCAAACGTCACGACGCTGCATGGCCGGCTCGACATTCCCGATCTGATCTCGCTCTATCACGAGTTCTCCGGCATGCCGGTGGTTTCGATCTCGGACTCGCAGCGCGATCCATTGCCGTGGGTCGCGTGGCAGGGGACCGTCTATCACGGGCTGCCGAGCGATCTGTATCGTCTCGAGCGCGAGCCATCTGACTATCTCGCGTTCATCGGACGGATCTCACCGGAGAAGCGGGTCGACCGTGCGATCGAGATCGCGCGGCGCGCCGGGATGAAGCTCAAGATCGCAGCCAAGATCGACGGACCCGATCGAGAATATTTCGCCACCACGATCGAGCCGCTGTTCCGTCAACCTCATGTCGAGTACGTCGGAGAGATCGGCGAACGCGACAAACAGGAGTTCTTGGGTCGCGCCCGTGCTTTGCTGTTTCCGATCGACTGGCCCGAGCCATTCGGCATGGTGATGATCGAAGCCATGGCGTGCGGAACGCCCGTGATCGCGTGGCCGTGCGGGTCGGTTCCCGAGGTCATCTCGGACGGCGTGAACGGGTTTATCTGCACGACGATCGACGACGCAGTGCACGCGGTGGCCAACCTGACGCGAGTATCGCGTGTTGCGTGCCGCGCGCAGTTCGAGGAGCGGTTCACGGCGACGCGTATGGCCCACGACTACGTCGATATTTACCGGAGGCAGGTGGATGCCCGAAGAGATCATCCAAATCGAGGACCAGTACTACATCCTCGCCACAAGCTCGCGCGCGGATGAGTACTGGCGGATCATCAAACACGGTGAGAGCTTCGCCGTGTTCGATCGAACGGGAGCGATCCGTCCGATCGGCCTCGGTGAACAGGGCATCTACCACGAGGGCACTCGATTCCTGAACCGGTTCGAGCTCACGATCGAAGGCCAGCGGCTCCAGCTGCTGCGGTCAACCGTCCGCGGCGATCACGTGCTCGCTGTCGATTTTACCAACCCTGACTACGTCAACCTTCCCGAGCCGCTGCCGCGTGCATCGATCCACGTGCTGCTCGAGAGCTTCCTGTTCGAAGGCTCGTGGTCGATGCGCGCCACCGTCCGCAACTTCTCGGTGCGTGCCACCGAGCTGAACGCGTCGATCTGGTTCGGTGCGGATTACTCCGACATCTTCGAGATCCGCGGGGTCAAGCGCGCCCGGCGCGGCCGGTCGCTCACGCCCGATCTCGACAACGCCCACGTCGTGCTCGGGTACGAGGGGCTCGACGGCGCGACTCGATCGACGCAGTTGGTGTTTTCACCGGTTCCCGATCGGCTGACGACGACCAACGCCGGGTTCGTGCTCCGGCTTCCGCCTCACAGCGAGCAATCGTTCCACATGACCGCGTCGTTTCGGATCCACGACGCGAGCCATCGGCTGGTCGCGTTCGGACATCCGCGCCCGTTCAACCACGCCCTCGAAAGCGCGACCACCAGCCTCGCCGCGAGTGAGACCGCGGCGACGATCGCCACCAACAACCCGCGCGTGCACGAGTGGATCGAGCGCTCCGCAGGCGACCTGCGCATGATGATCACGCTCACCCCGCACGGGCCGTACCCGTACGCGGGCATCCCGTGGTTCTCGACGGTCTTCGGTCGCGACGGCATCATCACGGCGTTCGAGACGTTGTGGCTAGATCCCGTACTCGCGCGCGGAGTGCTCGCCCATCTCGCCGCGCTGCAAGCGACCTCGCTCGAGCCCGAGCGCGACGCCGAGCCCGGCAAGATCGTGCACGAGACCCGCTTGGGCGAGATGGCGGCGCTAAACGAGATTCCGTTTGGTCGCTATTACGGCACGATCGATGCGACGCCGTTGTTCGTCGCGCTGGTCGGCGCGTATTGGCGCCGCTCCGCTGATCGGCCGTTTATCGAGGCGATGTGGCCGATCGTCGAACGCGCGCTGGTGTGGATCGATCGCTATGGCGATCCAGATGGTGACGGATTCCTCGAATATTCGCGGCGCTCGTCGACCGGGCTGGTGTCGCAAGGCTGGAAGGACTCCAACGACTCGGTGTCGCATCGCGATGGCGCGTTGGCCGAGGCGCCGATCGCGTTGTGTGAGGTCCAGGGTTACGTCTATGCGGCGCGGCGTGCCGCAGCCGAGCTCGCCCGCGTGCTCGGTCATGACGATCGCGCTCGCCAGCTCGACGGCGCTGCCGATCGATTGCGCGACCAGTTCGACGCGGCATTCTGGTCGGACGAGCTCGGTACGTATTACCTCGCGCTCGATGGCAACAAGCGGCCGTGTGAGGTGCGAGCGTCGAATGCAGGCCATGCGCTGTTCACTGGGATCGCCAAGCCCGAGCGCGCGCGCCAGGTGTGCGACGCGCTGTTGTCACCACATTCGTTTTCGGGCTGGGGCATCCGCACCCTCGACGATCGGGAAGCTCGCTACAATCCGATGTCCTATCACAACGGCTCGGTGTGGCCGCACGACAACGCGATGGCCGCGCTCGGCATGGCGCGATACGGCTACAAAGACTGTGCGCTCAAGGTGCTGTCCGGAATGTATCGCGCGAGCGTGTACTTCGATCTCCATCGCATGCCCGAGTTGTTCTGTGGCTTCAACCGGCAAGAGCACATCGGTCCCACACCGTACCCCGTCGCGTGCGCACCCCAGGCCTGGGCCGCCGGAGCGGTGTTCATGTTGCTCCAAGCGTCGCTCGGTCTCGACATCGACGCACCGGCTCGCCAGGTCCGGCTGAATCGTCCCGCGTTGCCCGACAACGTCGATCGGCTAACCATCCGCAACCTCCGCGTCGACGACGCCGTCGCTGACCTGATCATCGAACGCGCCGACCGTCACGTGTCCGTCCACGTCGACCGGTGCGATGGCGACCTCGAGATTGTCGCAGTGAAGCGAGATCGTTGAGCCCGCTCGCTCCGGTGTAGCCCCGACGACGTTCGTGATATGAGGGCGTCGATGTCCCAGTCGGAACACGTCCCGCTGTCGCCCGAACGAGCACTCACCCGCCTGATGCAGGGTAACCAGCGATTTCGTCGGGCCAGCGCGAGCTCGCAAGCTCGAACCTGGAGTCAACAGCTCGCGATCGAGGCCCAGCGACCGTTTGCGATCATCCTGGGTTGCTCCGATTCGCGCACCCCGGTCGAGATTCTGTTCGACGAGGGCTTCGGCGATCTGTTCGTGGTCCGGATCGCGGGCAACATCGTCGCGCCCTCGGTCGTCGGCTCGATCGAGTTTGCGGCGTCGCAGTTCGGGTCGCAGCTGGTGGTCGTGATGGGCCACACGCGATGTGGGGCGATCAGCTCGACCGTACGGGCGATCCAGACCGGGCTCGGTCCCGAGTCGAAGAACATCCGTGCGATCACCGATCGCGTCGCGCCTCACATCGAGGGCCACATTCGGCCCGGCGATCCGCAGCGCGTGATGCGCGATTGCGTTCGCGCGAACGTCCGCGCGTCCGCCGATCACCTGCGCCACGGCAGCAGGATCCTCGAAGACCTCGTCGGCAGCGGCAAGCTCGCAGTGGTCGGCGCGGAGTACGAGCTCGAGACCGGCTTCGTCGATTTCTTCAACGGTGTGCCCGACGGATTCACGCCACCTCCCGGCGACGGATGACCGCCAAGAAGACCTACAAGGTCCAGATCGTTCGCGACGGTTCGATGTGCTTTATCCCGGTGCCGTTCGATCCTGCGCCGGTGTTTGGCAAGTTGCGTGCGCCGGTGAAGGTCACGCTCAATGGGTACAGCTACGCGAGTACGATCGCCTCGATGGGCAACGGACCGTGCATTCCGCTGCGCAGGAGTCATCGCGAGGCCGCTGGTCTCGACGGTAACGAGCGGCTCGCCGTGACCCTCGAGCTCGATACTGCGAAGCGCGAGGTCGAGCCGCCGCGCGATCTCGTGAAGGCGCTCAAGGCAGCGGGGGCAACGTGGCAGCGCTGGACCGAGCTGAGCTACACCCACCAGCGCGAGCACGTCGAGGCAATCGAACAAGCCAAGAAGCCCGAAACCCGGGCCCGCCGCATTGCAGCGGCGGTGACGATGGTGTCTGCGCGAGCACCGACGCGAAGTCGTCGAGCGCGGACGTCCTCGTCCTAGCTCGAGACCGTTACTTCGTCGCGACGTACGCGTGCCATCCAGGCGAGACGCTGAACTCGCCGTAGCGATCGAGCCGCGCATACGAAAATCCGAGCTTGCCCAACACGGCCTCGATCTCGTCCGGCGAATGGAGCTGCAACATGTGGATCTCCACGCTCCGGCGATAGCGATCACCGTCGGGAATGAACATCTCGAGCGAGCGCGTGAGCCGGCGAGCGTCGTGGTCTTCGGTCTCGATGATCCCCATCGAGGTGCCGGCGTGCGACCAATACGTTCGGCGAGTTCCGGTCGGCCCACTGCGGCCGGGTCCGGCGACGTCGAACACCAACACACCCCCGGGGATCAGCGCGTCGTAAATCGTCGACAACCGTCGCTCGAGCGCCCCGAGGCTCGCCGCTGGATCGGCTGCGTAGCTGAACGCTTCGCCGACCGCCGCCACCGCGACGCAGCTCGGCAGCTCGGCTTGCCACAATGACTGATGAACGAACCGCGCTGTCGGAACCTCGGTGCGCGCGATCGAGAGCATCGCCTCGGAGATGTCGATGCCGTACACGTCGTAGCCCGCATCGGCGAGACAGCGGCTGAGAATTCCGCTGCCAGCGGCGAGATCGACGACCGTGCCCGACCTGACCGGGATGCGCGGAATCAACTCGGTGGCCGCGTTGCGCGCGGTGAACCCGAAGCTCGCGTGATGGATTCGAGCGAGCTCGGCGCCGTAGTGATCAGCGTTGAGCGCCGGCTCGGCAGGGCGAATCGCCTTGTGCAACGTGATGAGCCGCTCGCCCACCGCGAAGCCCAGCGCGACGTGCGCACGCACCGAGATCTCGTTGTCGGCCCACGTGTCCGAGGCGAGATCGATACAGCCGTGCTCGCGCGCCCATTGCTCTGCGCGATCGATCAACCGCCGACCGACACCGCGGCGGCGATACGCCGGGTCGACGTACCAGCCTTCGATGAATCCGCACGGCCGGCGCGGGTCGCAATCCTCGGCGTGCGAGCGGCGTCCGACCTCGACAAAGCCGATCAATCGGCCGGCGTCCTCCGCGACGAAATATGCGAGCGGCTGTGTGCTCGGCGGCCTACCCGCGAGCGTTCGAGCGACGTGATCGCGCTGGTCGTCGAGCTCCACGTCGGGCCACAGCCGCACGCACAGTGCCGTGACACGGTCGAGATCCGTCAGCGCCGCAGCTCGAACCACCATGGCGTGACGATGCCACGAGATCCGCTCATAGCATCGTCACCTGTTCGCGAAACCTGGCGACTAGCTCCGAGCTCGCGAGTCGATCGTTCGGCCTGCCCGAGGCCTTCGCGTGAACCAGCAGTCGCATCGCGAGCGCGCAACCGATCACCACATTGCCGCGACTCGCCGCGCGGGCGAGCTCCAGCACCAACTCGGCCCACGGCATCCAAGCCGGGCGGGCGCGTGGCTGGGTGCGATGCCCCCACGCGATGATCGCGAGCTTCAGATCATGGAGGTCGGCCTCGGTGGTCGCCAGCGCCGCGCGACCTTCCGTCGCAACGGCACGCAGCACCTGAAGCAGGCGATCGGTCTGTGGCCCCTCGACCTTGACCGCTCGCTCGACCGCACACGCCGCCGTCGCACGAAGGATTGCCTCGCGGCTGAGGCCGCGTACGATCGCGAGGTACGGCAACCAATCCGCGCGCGGAGTGTCCACCCACGCCGTCCGCAGCGCCGTTTCGGGCGGCATCTTGCGAACCCATTCGATCAGCTCGCGAGGCGCAGCGACCGCTCGAAGCTCGTCGTGCGGCTTGTTCGCCATCAGGACGGCGCGACCAGGCTGAGCGTTCCCAGATAGTCACGCTTGCCGAGGTTCACGCCGTTGTGGCGCAGGATCGCGTAGGCGTGGGTGAGGTGGAAATAGAAGTTCGGCACGGCGTGCTCGAGGAAGTAGTTCGCGCCCGACATCACCTTGCCTTCCCACCGCGGTTGGGTCACGACTCTCGTCGCCGCGCCGCTCAGATCGCTATCCGTGATCGTGCGGAGGAACTCGAGCGTCGAGCGAACGCGCGTGCGAAGCTCGTCGAGGGTCGTTTCGGTGTCCGCGTGGTTCGGTGCGGTCTTGCCCGAGAGTCGCGCGGCGCCCAGCTTCGCCGTGTCACACGCGATCTGAACCTGGCGCGCGAACGCGAACTGGTCCGGTGCCAGCCGGAATCCGAGAAACAGGTTCGAGTCGAACGACTTGGCCTTGGCATGCTCGGCGGCGGCATCGAACCACTTGTCGAGCTGAGCCATTTGCTTCTGCATCTGCTGAAACATCGCGTGATACATGCGGCGCATCCTATGCCACGCGTGGGGAGGAAGGAACCTCCCGATCCTGCCAGAACCGGCCAGAACTGGGTGCTACACGATCAGCACATCCAGCTCACCTCGCCTTGATCGCGAGCGCGATCAAGGCGGCGTCGAGCATCAAGCCGACGGTTCCTGCTGCCATCGCCGACGACCACAGCGACTGCGGTGGGTCGACCTGCTCGCCTTTCCGCATCTTCTCTTCGCGCTCGGTATTCGAGGCCTGGGCGGACCTGTATCCGGCGTACGAACCGCCGGCAGCGAAGCACCCAGAGAGCATCGCCGCGAGAACCAGCGGCGCCACCACGGTTGACGTCTTCATCGTAGACGTCATAGCTGAATGCCGGCTCCAGATCTATCGCCGTCGTTGCTCCGGCCCGCCGACTACTTCCACGCGAGCTTGCGGTACGCGATGAACTTGTAGTCGTAGTCGCTGCCCTGGCCGTCGATCCGCATCGTCGCCTGTGAGATCTCGGGCTTGCCGATCGTCGCAACGTACGGCTCGGCCGGCGACTTCAGCTGGACGTCGTCGAATGGAATCGTTTCGTCGAGCGTATTGACCCAGTTGTTCTGCGGCTTGTCGTTGGCGTCGAACCCCGAGGTGTCGACGTACGCGAGCACCTTCGCGGCATCCGGCTCACCATCACCGTCGGTATCGAGGTTGAGCTTGCAGCCCATCGCGCCGACCCACTTCTTGCGGATGTCGCCGACCTCGAGCGAGTTGGAGGGACCGTCGTCGTAGTTGGGGTGCGTCGATTCGTAGCGCAGCCGCGACCGGTCACCCGAGAAGTTCACGAGGCCGAGATCGTAGGTATCCGCGTAGTCGGTGTGATCGTCGGTATGAGGACCACTCGCCAGCTTGGCGGAGATCTCCTCGCTGGTGCTTCCATCTACGAAGAAGTAGCCAACCAAACACTGGTTGCCGTCCGGCACGTTGTTGAAGTCGTGCCGCATCGAGCCGTCCGACTTGAAGTTCTCGTCCCAATCGAATCGATCGGACTCGTACTTGAAGCCCTCGATCGCGAGGTACGCCACGCCGTTCTCGTCGTACGCGGCTGCGGTGCCATCAGGGGACTGGCCATCCGGCTCCCCACCGCGCGGCTTGCCGTCGCCCGGCTGACCGGCATCACTGTCGATGATCCCGGTGCATGCACCGAGACATGCCAGGGCCATCGCGCACAGGGTTGCATTCGTTGTCGTTTTCATCATGGCGTTTCCTCGCCGGGTCCCTACAGCAACCCTCGGACCGAAACCGCAAACGAACGTCCGCGGTGGATATCTCACGCGGATTATTGAGAACCAGGCTCAAGATCGAGCCGGATTTCGGAGTCTCGATCCCCAGCCAGGCACCCTCAGGGTGCGGTTGCGATTTCAGTTGGAGATCCGCGGTGTAGCGCTGCGCGCAGCGCAGTGATCTCGACCATGAATGTCACCAACGTATCGTCCACGACGTTGTGAATCGCGCCGCAAGTCGCGCGAAACGCGCGCGCTACTGAGCAGCCGAGATCTGGCCACGATCGCGCCGGGATGTTTTCGCGCGAGCTACGAAGTCGTCACACGACCTCGCCACTGTGCACGCACACTTCGCAGGAGCTGCGTCATGCGTACATCGAGGGTTGTTTCTGCCGTGTTTGTCGTCGCCGCGTGCGGCGATAGCACCACCATCGGACCGAGCGGACCGCCGGGTCCCACGGGCCCGACCGGCGGAATCGGCGATCCCGGAACCGACGGGGCCAATGGGGCCAACGGGACCAATGGCGCGTCGTGCCCGATGAGCCGCGGCGTCGAGCTCGAGAGCGAAGGCGTTCCGGGAAGCGCTCCACTGTCTTCGATCGTCGCGCTGACGTTCTGCGACGCCGCCCACACGGGCGCGACCAACGTCGCCGACTATGTCAAAGCGCTGGTCGGCCGCTACAACACCAATTCGCTCGAACCGGGCTTCGAGTTTCCGCTGACCCCAGCAGCTACCGACACGCTCCGCGCGATTCGCGGACTGGTTCCAGACGTGGTGGTCAAATGGATGGATCCACTGACGTGGGACAACATGACCAGCCCCACGCTGACACCTCGGCTCGGCGCCAACGCCGATTTCATCGCGTACTTCGGTGATGGTTGGCAGGACACGCCGTACTGGAACGGTAGCGACACCGCCGGCTGGATGTGGGTGAACCACGAATACGTCTCGAACAACCGGCCGAAACCGACCGCCGCGCCTACCGGTCAGATGCTGACGCTCGCGCGATTTCTGTCGTACTGGGGAATGATCCAAGGATCGCCGACCTCCAACACGTGGAGCCCAGAAGACCTGGCGGTGTTTACCGACGCCGCGAAGCAGCAGGTCGGAGGTACGTGGATGCGCGTGGTCCGGGATCCTGCGACCGGCGAGTGGTCGGTCGATCGCACGCAGACCGCGCGTCGCTACGATGCAACGGACGCTACGCTCGTCAAGGTCAACAGCCTCGATGTCAGCGCAGACACCGATGACCAAGGTACGCCGTTGCCGGACGACGTTGTCGTCGGTGTGCAGGGCAACTGCTCGGGCACGATGACGCCGTGGGGTACGATCATCACGGCCGAGGAAAACGTCGCGACGAGCTACGGCGATCTCGAGGTCGCGTGGAGCTCGGGCAACCGGTTTCAAACCGGGCGGGGCTTCGATCCCGGCGCCAACGTCTCGTTCGACACCACGCCGTCGCCGACTGGTGAATTCACCAGCGGCGCCGCTGCGCATCCAAAGGATGCATACGGCTTCCTGGTCGAGATCGATCCGGGCAAGGAACCGGGTGAGTACTACGGCAAGACCACCGCTGGTGTTGGTCATCGCAAGCTCGGCAGCGTCGGTCGTGCGAACTGGGAGAACGCCGCGTTCGCTGTCGGCATCGACTCGAAGCTCATCCCCAACCAGCCGATCGTGATGTACGCCGGCAACGATCGCCGGTCCGGTCATATCTACAAGTTCGTTACGACGCAGTCGTACACCGCCGGCATGACCAAGCCACAGATCCGCGCGTTGCTCGACAGCGGCAAGCTTTACTTTTCGCACTTCACCGACCTCGACAACACTCAGGGCCGGCGAATGATGGGTGGTGGCGCAACCCCGACGGAGGCGGCTCCGGGTGTCGGCCGTTGGATCGAGCTGTCGACCACGTCGACCGATGTTGCTCCCAACGCCAGCGGTCTCGGGGCTCCGACTAAGACGGTCGGCGCTGCGCTTACCGACGTCAACTGGAACGGCATCGGCGGCTTCCCGACCGACGTCGACATACGCAAAGCGCTGTTCACCGCGTCCCTCAAGATCGGCGCGATGGAGCTCAACCGTCCCGAGGACATCGAATACAGCCCGCACGGCTATCCCGGCGGTACCACGCCGCGGCTCTACGTTTCGTTCACCAACCACACTGGCACCGTCGCGCTCGATCAAGCCGGAGTACTGCTTCCCAACGCGACCCCGCAACCCAACCGCGGCGATCGTGGCGGCGGCATCTTCGCGATCGAAGAGCTGGTCTCTGCGACGCCCGCGAGCTCGACCACGTTCAAGTTCTGGCAGGTCTGGCAGGGCAATATGACCGGCCTGTTGTTCGACGCTGGCAGCCCCGACAACCTCGTGATCGACCGCGAGGGTGGCGTGTGGTTTGGCACCGACGGCTACTTCGGCTCGTCGGGCAAGAAGACCGCGGACGCGATCTACTACTTGGATCTCGATCCGACGCATAAGACCACGTCATCGCCGAGCTATGGCCTGGCGTTTCGAATCGCTGCGACCCCGAGCGATGCCGAGGCGACCGGCCCGCAGTTCGCGCCAAGCATGACGAGCATGTTCTTCAGCGTTCAACATCCAGGCGAGGACCAGCAGTCGAGCTGGCCGCCGCGCTAGCGCAGCGATGGCGACTCGCGCTCGATGGTTCGAGATCGTTGCCGCGGTGGTCGTCGCGACAGCCTGCGGCGAGAACCGAACCCCAGCGAAGCTCGAGCGCGACCCCGTCGTCCATCGCGTCGCCGCGGTCGAATCGGCGAATCTCGAACCGGTGGGCCCGCTCGCGTATGCCGCGCGCATCGCGGGTCGGGTCGGCAACCTCGAAGCCGCGATCCCGCCGATGTGTTACACGCACACTGGCGGATCGTCGAATCCGTGCTGGGTGTGCCACACCTCGGGCGTCGGTCGCACGACACTCGACGACTCGAGCCTGCAGGAGTCGTATGGGTTTTCCGAGACCGCGCGCACCAATGCGTGGACCAATTTATTCGTCGATCGCCGGCCGTTCATCGCGAGCGTATCGAACGACGAGATCCTGCGATGGGTCCGCGACGATAACTACGCGCCGCTGGTCGCCGCGATGTCCGCGATGCCGGCGAGTTATCGCGGGTTTCGACCCGACCTCGATCTAAACGCAGGCTTCGACGAGACCGGCCTCGCACGGGATGGCTCGGGGTGGCGAGCCGTGCGGTTTCAGCCGTTCCCGGGCGCGTTCTGGCCGACCAACGGATCGGCCAGCGACGTATTCATCCGGTTGCCGGAGTCGTTCAGGCGGGATCGCGACGGTGCATTGTCGACGGCGATCTATCGGCTCAATCTGTCGATCCTCGAGGCCGCGATCTCGGTCGAGGACTACGCGACCAAACGAGTCGATCGCGAGATCGAACCCGTCGACGAAACGGTTCTCAGCTTCGATCTCGACGGTGATGGTGTCCTGCGCGGGAACGTGACGCGGATCCGCAAGCTACCGCGCAGCTACGCTGGCGCCGCGAGCAACATCGCCGTCGTTGCGCAGGCGTTTCCGCTCGGCGCCGAGCTCCTTCACAGCGTGCGCTATCTGGACCCCACGTCGCCGACGATGATGGCCACCCGGATGAAAGAGCTGCGCTACATGCGCAAGATCGACAACCCCGATGAATGGGGGCGTCAGCGCGCGTATGACGACGAAGCCGACGACAAAGCTGTCGGCAAGTTGCCCATGTATCAGGGCGATCCAGAGGTCGGCTTGGTGACGCCGTGGGGATGGCAATTGCAGGGCTACATCGAGGACGCCGCCGGAAACTTGCGCGTCCAGACCGAGGAAGAGCATCGGTTCTGTATGGGCTGTCACGGCCACCTCGGCGTCACGATCGACCAAACGTTCAGCGTTGCCCGCAAGGTGCCGGGCGCCGCAGGCTGGAGACCTCAGGATCTACGCGGGCTGAAGGACCGCCCGCAGGTCGGACACGATCGGCCGGAGATCGAAACCTATTTCATGCGGGTTCAGGGTGGTGACGAGACCCGCACCAATGAGGAGCTGCTCGCGCGGTTCTTCGAACAAGGCCGGCCAACCCCTGCGATCCGGCGCGCTGCGGTCAACGGTGACCGGGATCTCGCGTGGGCGCTGTTCCCGTCGTCCGCACGAGCGCTCGCTCTCGACAAGGCGTACCTCGCGATCGTGCGCGAACAGAGCTTCACGCGTGGACGCGACCCCGTGTTGATGCCTGCCACGCGCGTGCACAAGCGAATCACCGAGGACACAACCGGGCTCAGCTTCCAGGCACCGGCGCCATCATCGCGGGTACACCGGGATGGTCGACTCCAGCTGGTGTGGTGATGCTATTCGTCCTGCTGGTCCTTCACCCACGTCTTGATGTGCGGGATCCGCGGCACCACAACGCTGTAGACCGTGGCCATCGCCGCCACCAAGTACCAGCCGTATCCGATCACCATCCCGATCGCCGCCGCGAACCACACGGCCGCGGCGGTGGTCAGGTTCTTCACGGTGTTCGACTCGCTCTTGATGATCATGCCGGCGCCGAGGAAACCGACGCCCGAGACCACCTGGGCGGCGATCCGCGCCGGGCTGTTCGGATCGATGGACATCGAGACGAACGTGAACAGGCACGCGCCGGCCATCACGAAGCAGTTCGTGCTGATCCCAGCGGGCTTGTTTCGCAGCTCGCGCTCGACGCCGATGATGGCGCCGAACAGCAAGCAGAACCCTAACCTGATCGCAAAATCGATCTCGTTTCCGGCAACTAGCGAGCTCATCGTCGTGTGCTTTTAGTACGACACGGCGATCGCGCCAGTCCGAAACCGCGAAAACAGCGGCTCCGGGATGCCACCGGCCTACTTGAGCGCGACGCCGAACACCTTGGTCGGGATCGCCGCGCCCGGCTTTGCCCAGGTCGCCACGACGACGTCTTCGATGATCGTCACGTACATGCCGGGCTTGACGCCCTCGAGGTAACGCGGGTTGACCGTCTGCGGGCTATCGGATTTGTCGACGGTCACGGTCTCCCACTTGGTGCAGTAGCTCTCGTAGACCAGCACGCCGTCCGAGCGAATCTGGGTGATCCGGTTGGTCGACTTGGACTGCGCACATTGGGTCTGCTTGACCATCTGCTTCTTGAATTCGACGGTGACGGTCTGGCCGCTCGGCTTCAGCTTGCCGATCACGCCGGCGCCACCGCCGCTGCGCGAGCCACCTGCACCGCCGAAGTCGCGGGTCACATCGGGATACTCGAGCTTGACGTCGCGATCGTCGAACTCCACACCCGCGGCGAGCACCGCGGTGTGAGTCGCGGTGCGCGGACCGCGAAACCCTGGCCAGCGCTCCATCGCGTCGCCGAGATAGCGCACGAACACGTCGCGCTTGACGTCGCGCTCCTGGCCGACCGTCATGCAGGTCGCGAGCGCGATCGAAGCCAGATAGACCGTCGGGCTGCCGATGATCGGGCCCATCGCGGTGTCGATGAAGTGCTTGCCGTTCTCGCGGTCATCGCGCATGCCCTCGAACTTCTTCGCGGGCACCGTCGCCATCATCGCGGTCTTCCAGGCTGCCCAGGTCTTGTCGCTGCAACCCGTAAATGCCTTTCGCGAGTTGGTCGCACGCGCATCGTCCATCGCGGTCGCCAGCTCGATCAGCGCAGCGTCGGTCTTGTAGCGGCCGTCCCATTCCTTCCGAGCAGCGTCAGCGAGCTCGAAGATCTTCGCGTAGCCTGGGTCGCTCGCGATCAGCTTCTTGACCTTCGCGGCGTGTGCCGCGAGCAGCGGCTTCAGCTCGTCGATTTCGATGCGGATCCGCATCTTGTCGGCGCCGTCGTACGCCGTGTTGGCGCGGAGCTCCGCGCCGACCTTCTTGAGATCGAGCTTCGCGACATCGCCCTGACACATCGCCCACTGCACGGGGCCGTTGTTGCTGCCGCGCACGCACTTGCGAACGTAGGCGAGCCGCCCGGTCTCGGTGAGCTTGGTGCCGAATGCGTCGACCAGGTAGTTCTCGTCGAGCGCGAGGTCGCCCGAGGCGCCGGCATCGACCATGATCATCGCGTACTGGTCGATCGCGTCGAAGCTGGTCCACGCTCGCTTGAGCTTGTGGCCGATTCCCATCTCCTGGCCCATCGTATTGATCCGGACGTCACCGTTCATGCGGTCGCCCTGGCCGAGCATCGCGTACTGCACCGCGTCTCCCCAATCCGCCTCGGTCATCTCTAGCCGCTGCATCCAGCGCTGGCGCGTCGCCTCGAGCTCCTTCATCCGCGCATTCGCCTCGCCGTCTGGCTTGCACATCATGCCGACGACGTTCATGACGACGTTGCGCGGATCGTCGCCTTTGACGGTGGAATCGACACCACCGAACGAATCGACGCGGTTGTTCCCGATCGCGGAGCACCACGCGGGTGCAGCAGTAGCGTCGGTGATCAGCCCGAGACTGGTGATGATGAACGCAGCAAAACGAACAGCAACCTTCATAGATGGTCTCCCCGGCCAACACGGTCGCGCAGGTCACGCCGTCATTGCAAGGCCATCGCCCGCTCCCGCGCTACGGAAGATCGCGCTGCGGGCGGCCGATCAGGTAGCCCTGCAGCAGGTCGCAACCGAGGCTCACCAAGGTGTCGCGCTCCTCGGGAGTCTCCACACCTTCACCGACGACGAGCGTTCCGACCTCTTTGCACAGCCGGCACAACGCGCCGATCGTCCGCTGTTTGAGCGCGCTCTTGTGGACGTCGCGCACGAGCGACATGTCGATCTTGACGATCTCGGGGGTCAGCTCGGTGAAGCTGCTGAGCCCCGAATAACCGGCGCCGATGTCGTCGACCGCGAGCCGGAACCCCATGTTGCGAAGCCGGGCGATCCGCTCGGCGATCTTCGGAGAGCTGTCCAGCGACGCGCGCTCGGTGACCTCGAGGATCACGCGCGAAGCCATGCGCGACAGCGGCGAGCCGGCGTCGATCAGATCGGCATCGTGAAGATCCTCGGGATGGAGGTTGACGAACAGCGTCAGATCGCGCGATGTGGTCGCGATCGCCGCGCTCGACAGGGCGCGGACGTTGCGCCCGATCATCGGTAGTCGTCCCAGCTGACTCGCCGCATCGAGCATCGCCGGCGGCGTCGGGATCGAGGGCTCGGTCGACCGCATCAGCGCCTCGATGCCAAACAGCGCGCCGTTGTTGGCATGAACGATCGGCTGAAACGCCATCCACATCGTCGACAACGCTTGGTCGAATCGAACCTCGAGGCCGGCGCGGTCGGCGACGCCGGCGTGGTTGCCGGACAGCGCGTAGGCGTCGCGGCGCAGCCGCGCGAGGGCGTGGGCGCGCGCGGCATGCTCGACGGATTTGATGAACGTCTCGACGTCGAGCGGCTTGGTCAGATAGCGAAACGCGCCGTACTCCACAGCTGCTTGCGCGGCGGTCACTGATGGATCGCCGGTCATCAGAATGACCGGGACATCGAGGTCGATCCGCCGCACCGCGCGCAGCAGATCCAAGCCGCCGCCATCGGGCATCTGCACGTCGCTCACCACGACATCGAATGGATGCGATTCCAGCGCGTTGATCGCCTTGAACCCGCTATCGACGTCGATCACTTCGAAGCCAACGCGGCGCAGCGTGCGACAAACCGCCCGGCGAATCTCTGGATCGTCGTCGGCGACCAACGCTCGGCGTGGACTCTGCGACGCGCTCGCGATGACCCCACCGCTCTCGGTGACAGCCGCTTCGGGACGCACACCCCACGCGCGAGCGACCGCGGCGCGAAGCTCGGTCGGACTGAACGGCTTGGCCAACAGATCGGTGGGCGGCGCACCCGTGGCGGTCAGCGCGCCCACCGGATAGCCGGACATCTGGACGAACCTCAACGATGGTCGCAGATCGCGCAGCTGGCTCATCAGGACTTCGCCCCGGCCGTCGGGCAGCACGACGTCGAGCAACACGAGATCGATGGCGTCGACATCGCTGACGCAGATGCTCCGCGCTTCGTCGGCGGTTGCCGCTTCGATCACGTTGCAGCCGGCGTCCTGCAGGATGCGCACCGCGACGGACCGCACGTCGTGCTGATCGTCGACGACGAGCACCCGGATCGCCGGTAACGTCTTGGGTGCCACCAGCGTGGGAATCTCGGCGGTGACCGCATCGTGCTCGGCGATCGGCAGATGGATGCGAAGCGTGGTGCCGTGTCCGCGCTCCGAATACACCGAGACCGCGCCGCCGGCCTGCGCCACGATGCCGTGCACGATCGACAGCCCGAGGCCGGTGGTCGGTCCGCCGCCTTTGGTGGTGAAGAATGGCTCGAAGATCTTGCGCTGGGTTTCGGCGTCCATCCCGATCCCGGTATCGGTGATCGCGAGCTCCACGTATTGCCCCGGTCGAAGCCCGCGAGCGCTGGCGATCTCGATATCGATCGTGCGCGATTCGATGGTCAGCCGGCCGCCCTCGGGCATCGCGTCTCGCGCGTTCGACGCCAGGTTGAGCAACATCTGCTCGATCTGCCCCGGGTCCGCGACCACCTTCGGAACGTGGCCGCGCAGCGTCACGACCTTGACGTCGTCGCCCATCAGACGCCGCAGCATCGGCGCGAAGTCCGCAACCAGCGCATCGAGATCGATGCGGCGCGGCGCCACCAGGCTATGGCGGCTGAGCGTCAACAGCTGGCGCGTGATGTTGGCACCGCGCTCCGCCGCGCGGCGAATCTCGACGACATCCTCGCGGCGCGAGTCATCCTCTGGAATGCTCTCCTCGAGGAAACACGTATAGGTCTGCACCACGGTCAACACGTTGTTGAAGTCGTGCGCGATGCCACCGGCCAACCTGCCGACCGCGTCCATCTTCTGAGACTGGCGCAGCTGTTCGGTCGCCTTCTGCAGCGCCTGTTCGGCGCTCATTCGATCGGTGACGTCGGTGATCACCGCGAGCCGCACGGTGGCTCCGTCGACCACGAGATCGCTCGAGCGAATCTCCACGGTGAGCTCGCTGCCATCCTTCCTGCGATGACGCCATGTCGCGCGCTGATCCACCGGATGATCGATCGCGGCGCGCAGCTGCGCCGCATCCTTGCTGACCCAGATGTCAGCAAGCGTCATCTTCGCGAGCTCATCGCGCGAGTATCCATAGTGCGCCACCGCAGCGTCGTTCGCGGCAATGAACCGCAACGTGTCGCGATCGAACGTCCACATCGGGGTGGGGCTACGTTCGAACAGCGAGCGGTAGTGGTGATCCATCAACTGTGGTGGTTGCGGCGCAGCGCGGCCGTCGCCCGGTCGCGCTTGTGGATCGCGCGTAACCGGTTCTTGATCCGCGACCGAAGGTTTTGTGCGTGCGTCGTGAAGCATCAGGCCTTTGATCGAGCAGCCCCATCGGCCGCTGTCGCGTCCTGCCCCAACCCCTCGACAAATCGTAAACCCGACGGTGCCGCGACAGAAGTTCCTAACGCCTTACTCACGCGCTTCAAAATGAGACACCCACGATGTAGGGCGGTCAGCTCCTCGACGGGACGGGCGTTACATGACGCTTGCCGCGGGGTGACCCAGGCGATCCGGCAAATGCCGGGGTTAAAATAATTCGCAGATGGTCGATATACGCGAGCGGATGCGCGCGCATACGCAGCTTCTGACCACCACCATGTTGGGGCTGGGCGAGGCCATCGAGGCAGAGCAGTTTCTGACCGAGCTTGCCCAGCGCGCCGCCCGGACGCTGCACGATGCATGCACGATCTTCGTCGTCGCCTCGGACGGTGCCTTGATCGGCGCCGCGGGCCATGCCGATGACGAGGCGCTGCTCGAGCAACTCCAGGTGCTGCTGAAGACCTCGCTGGTGGTGGACGAATCACCGCAGGCCGCCGAGCTATTGCGGACCGGCAAGCCGGTGCTTTACCCCTTGCTCGACATCGCGGCGTTCAAGCCGCGGGTTGCCAGCCACAGCGCGCGATTTCTCGATCGCGTGGCGATTCGGAGCCTGATCGCCGCACCGATGCGTTGCGATGGTCGCTCGGTCGGCATCATCACGATGATGCGTCACCGCACCACTGATCCGTTCGATGACGCTGATCTCGAGTGCGTGCAAGCGTTGGCAAACGCTGCGGCGCTCAAGCTGACCCGGACCCGATCCGACGACCGGTTGCATGGCGACGACGCGTCTCGCGTCGCAGCTGCGAGCGCCAAGCGCGCCAATGCGTTCCTCGATGCGATCGTCGAGCACATTCCGGACATGGTGTTCGTCAAGGAAGCGGGCCGGCTGTCGTTCATCCGGTTCAACCGCGCAGGTGAACAGTTGCTCGGCCTGTCGCGCGACAACTTGCTCGGCAAGACCGACTACGACTTCTTCCCACCGTCCGAGGCAGAGTTCTTTCAAGCGAAGGATCGCGAGACGCTCAAGGCCGGCGTGTTGGTCGAGATTCCCGAGGAGCCGATCCAGACCCAAGCCGGGCAGCGCTGGTTACACACCAAGAAGGTGCCGATCCTCGACGACAATGGCGAGCCGCGATACCTGCTCGGGATCTCGCGGGACATCACCGAGCGCAAGCGCGTCGATACCGAGCTACGCGAAGCCAAGGCCCACGCAGAAGCGATGAACCACGAGCTCGAGAGCTTCAGCTATTCGGTGGCGCATGATCTTCGCACGCCGTTGCGTGCGATCGATGGCTTCAGCAAGGCGTTGGCGCACGACTACGCGAACGCCCTCGACGACAAGGCGCTCAAGCTGCTCGGTCGGGTGCGTGATGCCGCCAAGCGGATGGGCACGCTGATCGATGATCTGCTCGGCCTGTCGCGGGTCACCCGGCTGGAGGTCCATCGCTCGCAGGTCGATCTATCGGCGCTAGCGGAAGCGGTCGTCACTCGGTTGCGCCAGGGTGACAGCCAACGCCAGGTCACGGTGACCATCGCGCCCAACCTGAGGGTCGACGCCGACGGCCGACTGCTCGAGATCGCGCTCGACAACCTGCTCGGCAACGCATGGAAGTTCACGTCATCGACGCCGGCGCCGCGGATCGAGCTCGGCGTGATCGAGCACGGGCATCCACGCACGTTCTACGTGCGCGACAACGGCGCCGGGTTCGACATGGCGTACGCCAAGCGCCTGTTCGGAGTGTTTCAGCGCCTGCACTCGGAATCGGAGTATCCGGGTACCGGCATCGGGCTCGCTACGGTCGCGCGGATCGTTCAGCGTCACCAAGGTCAGGTGTGGGCCGACTCCAAGCTCGGCGCCGGCGCCACGTTTTACTTCACGCTCGAGAGCTCTCGCGGCTTGGGATAGGCTCGACCACGGACGGCAGCGGCGCCGCGAGCTCGTCATCGTAGATCGTCGCGAGCTCGACGCGTCCGAGGTGCGGATTGCGGCGGTGCTCGCGCCGCTGGAGCTCGAACCGGGCACCGATCTCGAATCGCTCGTTGAGGTATGCGGCGATCTCCGGTCGCGATACCACCCGCGTTGCGACGATGTGGCGGATCCCGCATGCGTCGGCGCGCGCGAGCTGCCAGACCCGGCGCGCCGCGTCCTCCGCCCACATGACCGATCGCCATTCGTCGGCGACGACGGTCATCGGCAACTGCCGGCGATGGCGATAGCGCAGCCAATCGAGATGACCATTCCTGCCGGTGCAGGATGGTCCGATCCACAGCCCGGAGCGAATCACGAGCGTATTGGGGCGCGACAACACGATGGCCTCCGCCGCCGCACGGGTTCGGCCGTACACCGAGATCGGATCGACCGGCGATCGCTCGCTATATGGGCCACCGTCGCCGCTGAACACGTGGTCGCTCGAGCAATACACGATGCGCGCAGTGGGCGGAGCGTGATCGATCAACAGCTGCGTACCGTCGACGTTCACCGACCATGCGAAGTCGGGAGACTCCTCGCACTTCTCGACGTCGCAAACGCCGGCACAGTGGATGATCAGATCCGGCCGCTCGTGTTGAAACAGCCGGTACACCGCGAGTTGGTCGTCGAGATGGATCCCGCGTTCGACCTCGGGTGGATACGATCGCGTGTTGCCGTTGACGAACGGGATCACCGGTGCGGAGCCTCGCGCACGAAAGATCGACCAACCGAGCATCGAGCTGGCCCCGAATAACAACGCAGAGCTCATCGGCTGGATGACTCTAGCGCGCCGCGGTGCCAGCCTGGCGGTCAGCGATCCGGAACCGTGACCTGCGGCGGCGGCAGCGGACTATCGTCGGGACCGGCGGAGCGCACGGCGAGCGTGGCGATGACTGCGACCAGGAACGCCAGGATTCCCAACGCCGCGTACCACCATCGACTGATCACGACCGGTAGCTCACCCGTTCCGTTTGCACCCGCAGCGCCACCATAGACATGGCCGAGCACCGACGGATGGCGTGAAGGTGGACGTCGTCTCGGCACCACGTGCTGAGGCGCGGCGGTCACGGCGCGCGGCGCGGCGATCACCATCGGCCTCGGCGACGGCGCGACGACCGGCGCATGCTCCGCGCCCGGCAGCGGCGCGGTAACCGACGCATGCTCCGCGCCCGGCAGCGGCGCGGCGATCCGCGGCCGTACGGTAGTAACGATCTGAGTCAGCGATGGCTCGGGAGGCGCGAGGGTGATCGGATGTGCGGTGGCCAACGTCTCGAGCGGACTGCCATGCGCCTCGACCGAGATGCGACGCAGGTACGCCGCGAGCGCGCTGGCTCCATCGTGCCAGCGGTGTCCGAATCGTGCATCGATGATCGCATCGATCAGCTGCTGCATGTGCTCGTAGCGATGCTCGGGGCGATGCGCGAGCGCGTGCGCGCAGATCGCGTCGAGACTCGCGGGGATCCCACTGCGGAGCCGGCTGGGTGGCACGAGCGGAGCTCCGCGACTCAGCGGAGACACGAACGGATGCGTTCCGGTGATCAGCTCGTAGAACATCGTCCCCAACGCGAACACGTCGGAACGAGCGGTTGTTCCGTTGCCGCGCACATGCTCGGGCGCCATGTATGCCAGCTTGGGATCACGCGGCATCGGCGGCGCCTGACTGTCGATGCTGAAGTCGGCGACCCGAACCTCACCCGAGCTGGAAATCAGGACGTTGCTCGGACTGAGGTTGCCATGAACGATCGACCGCGAGTGCGCATACGCAAGGCCCTCGGCGACCGACTGGATGATGTATGCGCACAAGCTCAACGGCAGCGGCACGCCGCGCGATTGGTCGAGGAGCTGCCGCGCCGTCGGACCATCGACGAGCTCCATCACCACCAGGACCTCGTCACCTTCGCGCGAGAGGTCTAGCACTCCGACGAGGTTGCCGTGGTGGACGCCCACGAGCCGGTTGACGCTGCGACTCAGCCGATCCACGAACCGCGGATCGCGCGCACGGTGCGGCGACACCCGCCGGATCGCAACCGGCCGGCGAAACCCTTCGTCGCCGAGCACATGGCCCAACCACACATCGGCGACCGGGCCGCGGCCGAGCAGTCGCTCCATCGCATAGCGCGAACGCGGGGAAGCAGGTTGTGACTCGTTCGACATCGTCCCGATACAGCTCGTGACCCGCCGCCGCCAGCTCCGGGTAATTCATGAGACATGCCAATTGCTTGCGTCGTGGATTCGGGCCACTAGCGCCCAGGTGGTGGCAACCCTAGCCGCCAAGGTCTCGACGGGACGGAGACAACTGGCAGCACCGGGGGCTTGCCGCCCCGCATGCGAGGTCGTGACCTGGCGCATTGCCTGGCATAGGTTCGGCGCATGACAGCGCGCTGGCTCGTGATGCTCTCCGCGGCGATTTTCGGGTGCGACAGCCAGTCGGCCGCCAAGCTCATTGATGCAGCGCCGCTCGTCGATGCGTCGATCTGCATCCCGTTCGGCGCGTGCGACTGGCTCGATCACTATCAGCGCACCATCGTCGGCACGCTCGCGGGGCATCACGATATCTTGCCCGGCACCCGGCTGGCGCATCGCGCCAGCGTCGAAGAACGCGACGCCGCGCGCACGTACCTGATCGACGAGCTCACCGCGCTCGGGCTCACGGTATCCCGCCACGAATACGGCACCGGCGCGAACGTCGTCGCGATGCTGCCATCGACCACGGGGACCGGTGATCTGGTCGTCATGGGGGCGCACTTCGACAGCGTGCCCGCAGGTCCAGGTGCCGCTGACAATGCTACGGGCGTCGCGATCGTGCTCGCCGCCGCTCGCTATCTCCGCGATCTGCCGGTTCGCCAGCATCCGGTGGCGTTCGTGTTGTTCGACGAAGAAGAGATCGGCTTGATCGGCAGCAAGGCCTACGCGGCCGCATTGATGTCGGCAGCGACTCCGGTCGCGGCGGTCCATAACTTCGACATGCTGAGCTTCGATGGTGATGGTGATCGCGCGGTCGAGTTGTGGTCGCCCGCTCCCGAGCTCGCCACGCTCTACGAGCAGCACGGCGCTGCGGGCGGCATGCCGATTCAGTCCGTCGTGTTCAAGTACAGCGATCATCAAGCGTTCATCGAGGCCGGATTTGTCGCCCTCGGTGTCGGTGAAGAGTTCGTCGCCGACGATCACACGCCGCACTACCACAAGGCGACCGACACGTACGAGCAGGTCTCGTTTCCATATCTCGCGGAGGTGACCCATCTGGCCCTCGCGGTCGTCGAAGATCAGCTGACGCCGTAAGCTAGGTGGGAGATGCGGCTGCCAACTCGTAGAGACGCCTTACGATGGACCGCGGGCGTCGCAACCGTCGCTTGCTCGTCGCGGACAACCCATCCTGGTTCGGACGGGTCGAGCTCGACGACCTCACGTCGCGACGCCCCTCCAACCCCGGCGTTGGCGCCGGACCGGGTAGACCCGGCCAGCCCGCCGTTCGCGAGCACGACCATGCAAACTCGAGCGATTCCGAAAACCGGTGAGCAGCTGCCCATCATCGGCCTCGGCACGTGGCAAACGTTCGACGTCGGAACCGCCGCGGCCGAGCGGGAGCCGCTGGCCGACGTCGTAAAACGCTTTCTCACTGCGGGTGCGCGGGTGATCGACTCGTCGCCGATGTACGGCCGCGCTGAACAGGTGACTGGCGATCTCGTCGATCAGATCGGCAAGATCGGCGCGCCGTTTCTCGCGACCAAGGTGTGGACAACCGGCAAACAGGCCGGCATCGCCCAGATGACGCGATCGATGCAACGCATGCGTGCGACACGGATCGATCTCATGCAGGTCCACAACCTACAGGATGTCGCGACACACCTGCCGGTGCTGCGCGAGTGGAAGCGGGCCGGGAAGATTCGCTATCTGGGCGTGACGCACTATTCCCACGGCGCATTCGGAGAGATCGAACGACTGATGCGGCGCGAGCAGCTCGACTTCATCCAGATTCCGTACAGCGTCGTCGATCGCGAGGTCGAGAACCGCATCCTTCCGGCCGCGATCGACACTCGAACCGCGGTGTTGGTGATGACACCGTTCGAGTCGGGCGAGCTGTTCAAACGCGTGCGTGGCAAGCCGCTTCCCCCGTGGGCCGGTGAGCTCGATTGCTCGAGCTGGGCGCAGCTGTTCTTGAAATTCTTGCTCGGTCATCCGGCGATCAATTGCCCGATTCCCGCCACCTCGAATCCCGAGCACGTTGCCGACAACGTACAGGCCGGCTTCGGCCGCATGCCCGATCAAGAGATGCGCAAAAACATCATCGCTGCCGTCGAAGGCTGACGCATACCCGGCGGATCTTGCATCATCGAGGGCCGCGTCGCGCATCGCTTGCACGGGCGCCGAGCTGGTCACAGACCGGCACGAGCAATGCACGGTGACTGGTCAGGAGGTTCCGATGAAAGGAGCAAGCCTGATCATCAGCTTCGTCCTCGGCGGTAGCGCGATCTCGACAGTCGCGTACGCGGATCCGCCGAGGCGAGATCCGTACAACGACCGCGACTACGACCGCGATCGCTGGCGGGACGACTACCGCAACGACAATCGCTACGATCGCCGGTACGACCGAGGCGACGCGCGGCCACTGTTGACCATGGGCATCACCCCGCGCCAGCGCGTGACGATCAGTCCGAACGCGGGGCGATTCTCGCGACTGCGGGTGGAAGCCGTGCGAGGGCAGCCGTACATCGACTTCGTGTACCTCGTGTTCAGGGGCGGCGAGACCCAACGCCTCGACATCGGGCGTTCGCTCGTCCAAGGCGAGTCGATCGATCTCGACTTGCTCGGCCGCCGCCGTGCGATCACGTCGATCACGGTGGGCGGACAGCCAGACCGCTACTCGCGCGTCACCATCGTCGGCATTCGTTGAATCGGTTCATCCCCGCACGTCTCGCGTCCGCCCGTGCGGTACGGTTGGCGCTGAGAACAAGGCCATGACCGCCGTTGCCTTGAATTTGATCTGCGAGGCGATCCGAACCAGGTCGCTGCTCGAGTTCGAGTACAACGGGCTGCTGCGGATCGTGGCGCCGTATTGCCATGGCTACTCGTCGGCCGGCAACGAGGCGCTGCGCGCGATCCAGGTCCGCGGTGAGAGCAAATCCCGCGGCATCGCAAGCGGCAAGCTTTGGAAGGTCGCGCAGATCCGCGGGCTGCGCATGCTCGACGAGCCATTCGCCGCCGACGACCCTCATTACAACCCGGGCGATACCGCGATGGTTCGGATCCACTGCTGCGTCTGACCATGTCGCAACTGGCGCTGTTCGACGACGGCAACTCGGGGCTGGATCTCGCGCCGGTTCCCGACGACGTCTACACGACCGCCGCGGCGCTGCCACCTGCGATCCGGTTCGGCACGATGTCGTGGGCGTACCCCGGTTGGATCGGTCCGGTGTACGCAGATCACGTCCGAGCGAACCAGTTGGTCGCGCATGGATTGACTGCGTACGCCAAACATCCATTGCTTCGCACGGTAGAGCTTGATCGGACGTACTACGACGCGCTACCGGCGTCGTATTATCAACAGCTCGCCGCGCAGGTACCAAGCGAGTTCCGGTTTGTCGCGAAGGCGCACGAGGATTGTACGACCGTCCGCTATCCACCGCACGCTCGCTACGGCGCGCGCGCCGGTCAGCGCAATCCGCGCTTGCTCGATGCTGCGTACACCACCGATCACGTGATCGCGCCGTTCGTCGAAGGCCTGGGCCGCAAGGCCGGCGCGTTGATCTTTCAATTCTCGCCATTCGAAGTACGCTCGCCCGAGCGATTCGCGGGCGCGCTGCACGATTTCCTTCGCAAGCTGCCGCGCGGGCCGCTGTATGCGGTCGAGGTCCGCAATGCCGAGCTCATGACCGCGGCGTACGCCGAGGCCATTCTCGACGCGGACGCCGTGCACTGCCACAACGCGTGGGGCTGGCTGCCCGATGTCGTTGCCCAGCGCGCGCTGTTAGCGACGGCATCTCAGCGCGCGTTCGTCGCGCGCTGGTTGACACGCGCTGGAGATAGCCACGAGGCCGCGCGTCAACGCTACCTTCCGTTCGATCGGCTGGTCGAGGAAGATCTCGACGTGCGCGATGATCTCACCAAGCTGACGCGCGAGGCGATCGCGAGCAACCGCGATGGATTCGTACTGGTTGCCAACAAAGCCGAAGGATCAGCTCCGGAGACCATCAGGAGACTCGCCGCGAGCGTGGTCGCCACTGCGCGATGATATGAAGCTGGCATGCCAGCCAAATCGAAGGCCGCGAGGTCGAAGCCGCGACGGCCGGGGCCGCGAACCAAGCCGATCAATGCGCGCAGCCGAGCGAAGGCGACACCGCCGCGGCGTACCTCGAAGCAGCGGTCGCGATCGTCGGCGCCGAGCCGTCCGACTCCGATGTTCGAGAAGATCGCGTTCACGATGTTCGACGTCGAGGACCCAGTCCGCGCGCGGGCGTTCTACGAAGATCTGTTCGGGTTCTCGCGTGGGCTGTCGTCACCCGACGGCACGTGGACCGAATACGATCTGCCCGGAGGTGGCTGCCTCGCGCTATTTCGGCACCCCAACCCGCAGGCGGCGCGCCCACCGGGTGGTGCCAGCGTGGCCTTCGAGGTGGCCGACCTCGACGCCCTCAACGAACGGCTACAGGCCGCCGGCGTGGTCTATCAGGGAGGCGTCATCCACGGTCCCAACTGTCGGATGTCGAACATCAAGGACTCCGAAGGCAACAACATCATCCTTCACGAGCTGGCTGGTAAGCGCTGACCTCTGGGTGCACGTCCGCGCAGATGGCTCGCCGCCATCGCCAGGAAGCGCTCGCGGGCGAGCTGGTGGTCCACGATCGGACGAGGATACGTCTTGCCGAGCTCCACGCCGGCGGCGCGGAGTACGTCATCAGGCGCGGTCCACGGCTGGTGAATCAGCCGCGCGGGCAGCCGAGCAAGCTCCGGCACCCAGCGCCTCACATAGTCGCCGCTCGGATCGAATCGCTCCCCTTGGGTCACCGGATTGAAGATCCGGAAGTACGGTTGGGCGTCACAACCACAACCCGCCGACCACTGCCAGCCGAGGTTGTTGTTCGCCCAATCGCCATCGCTGAGGAACTTCATGTAGTGGGCTTCGCCGCGCCGATACTCGATCAACAGATGCTTGGTTAGAAAGCTCGCCGAGATCATCCGCGCACGGTTGTGCACGAACCCTTCGCCGAGCAGCTGGCGAGCAGACGCATCCACGATTGGATAGCCGGTCGTGCCCGCGACCCACGCAGCCCATTCCGAATGCCCAGTGCGCCACGGAAACCCGATGAAGTCATCGCGAAATGGCCGTTCGAGCACGTCGGGTCGATCCCACAACGTGTGATACGCAAATTCGCGCCACAGCAGCTCGTTGTGAAACGTCGAGCTGCCGCGACCACCAACCGTCGCGACGCTGGCCCACACCGCGCGTACCGACACGGTTCCAAACTTGAGATCTGCCGACAGCCGGCTGGTGCCCGCGAGATCCATCCGATCGCGGGTCTTGTCGTACGTGCGCGCAACGCCGCGGACGAACCGTCGCAGGCGCTGCCCCGCCGCGGTTTCACCACCCACCAGGATCGCGTCGTTGCGCGGGATGCCGAGCTCGGCAGTCGTGGGGATCGCCACCTTGCGGGCGCGCACGTCGTGCGGAATCCCCGGCAATCGACGCGGCGCAGCGAGCGGCTGCGCGATCGACGCGGCGGCCTTCGCGGCGCGCGAGAACGGCGTGAACACGGCGTACGGCGTGCCACCGCCGGTGCGCAGCGTTCCCGGTGGTAACAACGTCTCGCCTTCGTACAACACGAGCGCTCCACCGAGCGCCTCGTCGATGCGACGATCCCGTTCGCGTCCGAACGGCTCGGTCCAACGGTGTGCCACCACGCGATCGGCGCGCCACGCCTTGGCGAGCCGCGGGACCACGTCGATGCTCTTGCCAGCGACGACGATCAGCCTCGATCCGAGCCGGGCAATCGATTGGCTGAGCTCGTGGAGCGAATCGAGCAAGAACTGGATCCGGTGAGGAAGCTCTCGCGCGCGTTCAGGTGCGAAGAAGTAAGGATCGAGCACGAACAGTGGGATCACGTCGCCATTGGCAACCGCGTCGCGCAGCGGCGCGTGATCCTTGACGCGCAGATCCTTGCCGCGAAACCACACGATTGTCCGCATTGCGCTCACCAAGACCGTAACCGATGTGGCCTATCATGACGGTAATGAGCAAATGGGGAAGCTCGGGAGCGTCGCTCCTGTTGTGCGGTTCATTGATCGCTGGCGCGTGTGGTGAGGACAACGGTGGCTGGGCGACCGTAGACGGTGCTCCTGCTGTGCTCAGCGCGAGTCACGTCTGGGCGTTTTCGCCCACCGATGTCTGGATCCTCGATGGCACGGCGACGATTCATCGCTACGACGGCGCAGCCTGGAGCATGTTGAGCACGCCCTCGACGATGGGGCTCGGCTGCATCTACGCGCTGTCCGCAACCGACGTGTGGATGTGCGCCGGCAACGACGTCATGCATTACGACGGCGCGACGTTCACGATGACCAATGTGAGCTCGCCGACGGGGCTCGACTCGCTCACCTCGATCTGGGCATCGTCGCCGGCGGACGTCTGGGCGGTCGGTGACGACGGGATCATCGCCCACTACGATGGGATCGCATGGACTGGGGATCAGGCGGGCTCACCGTTCAAGACCTCGATCTGGGGTTCGGGCCCCAACGACATCTACGCGCTGAGCACGTTCGACCTGCTGCACTACACCAACGACACATGGACGGAGGTGGACCTCGATGCGGGCGCCGGTGGCGGCGGTCAAGTGTGGGGGACCGGAGCGTCGGACATCTGGCTGATGACGGGGTCGGATCGCGTGAGCCATTTCAATGGCTCGACCTGGGAAACCATCGAGCTCGAGATCGTTGGCGATCTGGAGGCAGTGTGGGGGCCAGCTCCCGATGATCTCTGGGCCGCCGGTGGCGCGGGCTCGATCGCGCACTACGACGGATCGGAGTGGGACGAGGTCACGCACCAAGAGATCGGTTCGCCGTACTTGCGCCAGCTGCGCAGCGTGCACGGCACGTCGTCGTCAGATATCTGGATCGTCGGCCACCAGCTCGGTGAAGGTGGCGCGACCGGGCTGATCTACCACCGCTGACCGCTGCTACTGGATGATCACCGTCGACGCGAAGCCCAGGGTCAGCCGTAGCCGCTGATTCGCGCCGATCGTGTTGCCCATCGCAGTGTGGGTCTGCAGGTTGCTATCGATGCAATCGTTGACCCGCGATTCGTCTTTGTTGTCGCCGAGCGCGACGTAGCTCGACACGACGTTGCCGTATTCGGACCCCGCACCCTCGGCAAACACCATCTCGATCTCCGATAGGTTCAGGCCACCACCGGCGGGCTTTCCGCGAAGGTACACGCCCGAGATCGTCAGGTACGGACCATCGAGCTCGAACTCGCCAGCGCTATTGGAGTAGTAGACGTCGTAGAACTCGCCCTCGGCACCGGGGATATCGTGCGACGCGTCGCTCATCGGATCGGCGAGGTGCGTGGTCAACTCGGGACCATCCACCGTGAATGCGTACTTGGTCGGTCCGGTTCCTCCGGTGCGCTCCCAAAAATTGATTCCCTGCAGGCCGGGCAGCGTCCGCACCGGACGGGTCTGCACCTGCGTGTCATTCGCATCGACCCCACCGTTGCCGTTGCCGTTGCCATTGCCATTGCCGTCGCCACTCGTGTTCGTGCCGCATCCGGCCGCCAACGCGCCAGCGGCGAGGATTCCGAGGACGATGCGGGTGGGTGTGGGGACAAGTGCGAGCCGGCTGCGCCTGATCATGTGAGATCGATCCCGAGCAACGATCGCACCAATTCCCCAGGCCGGTGAAACCACGGCTAGGTGCCTCATCTTCGACGGTGTGCGCTAGGTCTCGCGGCGCCTGCCGGGGTTTCCAGTCCCAGGGGGGTGGATCCAATCGAGACCACCTGGCTCCGAACCCCGCTACGAATCGAGCGAGGCACGCAGGAACCAGGCGTGCTTTTCGAACTCGGTGATGATGCCAGTCAGCAGATCGACGGTATCGGTGTCGCCGAGCTTCTCGCCAACGCCGCGCGATTCGCGAGTGCCTTCGAGGTACTTCTCGATGCGCTCTGCGAGCAGCTTCACGTGCTCGAGATCGCGGGTGGTGTCCTGAGGATAGTCGGGCAGCTTCGAGGTCTTCGCGACGTGGCGCACGGTGCCGAACGCCTTGGCACCCAAGGTGACCGCGCGCTCTGCGACCGCATCGTTGTGGAGCGCCAAGCTCACCGCGAAGGTCTCGAACAACGGGTGCAGCGCCGCGAACTGCGGCCCCTTGATGTTCCAGTGCGCGACCTTGATCTGCGAATGCAGATCGAGGCCATCTGCGAGCCGCGCATTGAGCGCGTCGGCGATCTTGGAGCGAACGTCTTCGGGTAGATGACTCGGGCTCTTGTACATGGTGTGTCTCCTTAGCGCGATCCGCGCGTGATCTTCCGAATCGCGTCGCTGATCGAAGCGAACGGCTTTTCCTTACCCCGGCCCTGCTTGCTGCGCGTCGGTTCGACGTGATCCGGCCACGCCGGCTGGTCACCGACTCGGCAGCGCGGCGTACCGTCCTTCGTCGAAGCCGCGACGATCGCAGCGTCGGTCTCGATCCAGTGAGCAAACATCGAGGCTTTCCAGCTCGGAATCCCGGGGAACAACTGCTGCACGTAAGCCTCTGCCACTTCGCGTCCCCACGCGAGCGCATCCGACTCCGTGGGCGCTTCGATCAACACGCCCTGTGAGTTCTCGTCGCCGGACCCACTATTGAACTGCGCTGCCGTCTGGTAGCCGAAACAGAACAAGTGGAGCGTGGGCGACATCGGCGTGCCTGCGATTGGTCTTACGCCCGTTACCGCGGATGTTCAACGTTGAACGCGCACTGCCTGACGACGTTGGAGGTGCGCCAGAAATGATCACCGCAGTGGATCACGGCGCGATCGTCACGAACACGGTGTCGTTCACGCCGTAGATCGATCGGCAGCCGCGTGGCGCATCGCAGCGGTCGATTCGCAGCTGGAGCTCGGCGTTCGGCTGGAGCATCACCTCGGTGCCCACGGCGATCTCCGGCATCACGAATGACAGCTCGTCGCCGACACGGGTGACGCCTGAGGATTCATCGACCACGAACAGATCGGTGGCGCCAGCTCGCGCGACGATCTGCGCATTGCTGAGCGTTCCCGGCGGCGACATCTTCAGCGTGACGGTGTCGCCAACCCGCACCAGGTCGTCGGGGTGCGATGTCACCTCGAACTCGCGATACTCGAACGGTTGCCAGATCACGAACGTCCAGGTTGCCGTGCCATCGGTGATCTCGAACGTCGACGGGCCATCCTTCGAGGGTGCATCGTCCCACCAAAGCGCCGAGTCGAGGCATTGCAGCGCGCCGGACCGCGTCGCGGGTCCCCCCGGCTCGATCTCGCCGCGTACGCCATCGAGGGTGGCCCGAGTGTCCCGTGGCGACAACACGCGGCAATGATCACCGCCATTCGCGGGCTCGTGAAGCCGCAGTGTATTGTGCTCGGACAGGATGCGGGAATCTGGCCCGAGCTGCATCTCGGCATCGAGCTCTGCAAGCGGCACGACGTGGGTTGGCGGGCCGATCTGGCAGCCACCGACCAACGCCAGCCCGCCAACCACGGATGCGAATCCGACATGACCCATCCGATCCATGGATCGCATGCAACTGCCGTACGCCGATACAGCAATCCACGGAAACCGCGTGGTCGCGGCCTAACGAACGTCTTACGCACATCACACGGCGTCGTAGATGATCGCGAGCGCACAACAGGTCATGCTGGCTAGACGCATGGGCGCGGCGTTGACTGCAGGGGTCGCGGTCGCAGTAGCGGTCGCTGGTTGTGTGCCGCAACCACAACGACCACAGCCGCGGCCACAGCCAGCGCCACCCTACGCCGCACCGTATCCGTATCCCTATCCGTACCCGCAGCCCTATCCATATCCACAGCCTTATCCGCCGACCTACCCGCAGCAACCGTATCCGCAACCGCAACCACAACCGCAACCGCAACCGCCGCAACCACAACCAAAACCACAACCGCAGCCACAACCCGAACCTCCGCCACCCACCCCATCGGCTCCTGCTCCCATGCCGAGTCCGGAGCCCGCGTCCGGACCACCGCCGAGTCCGGTCACGCCCGCCGAGCCCGCGCCACTGCCTTCCACGCCACCTGACACCACACCCGCGCAGCCACCGCCATCGCCGCTACCGGAACGACCAGCCGTCACGACTGCGCCGCCGCTCCACGATACCGGCGACGCCGACGAGGATCGCGATCCGTCATGGATGTTGCGGCCCTGGACGGCCTCGGAGCCGGTGCGGCTGATCAGCTCGCTCGGCGTCTCGGGCCTCACCCATCCGGGCCAAGACCTCAACTTCACGATCGGGTTCGGCACGCGGGTCAGCTATCGGTTCGCGCGTTACGTCACGCTGGGCATCCACGATCACGTGTTGCTTGGCAATTGGAACCAGGTGCAGCGTTACTACGACTACATCGTCGACTGCGAGAAGATCGATACCCGCTGCGATCGCCGATCGGACTACTGGGCGATCGGGTGGGCGCTCGCGCTGTCGAGCGCGCAAGCGGGGTGGGACGTCATGCTCCGCTCCGAGGGCCCGAACAAGCCATGGCTGTCCGCTGGCTCGTCGGTGATGGTGTTCAGCAGCAATACTGGCTTCGCGAGCGACCGGCCGAACCAATGGGTGATCGCACACACCGGCAACCTCGGCGCAGGTTACGACTTCGAGGTCATCGGGTTCGGGCTTCGGCTTTCGTACACCAACGACTCGATCCTGTTCGCGAGCAACGGCCCACACGTGCTCAACGTGCTGTTCTCGATCGATGTGCTCCTGCCGCGCGATCACGAAGACCGGACCGTCGGGCGCGAGCCATAGTCCATCGTCCGCGATTTGCGATCGACCGAACGCGAACGTCAGTGCTGATACCGCTCGACGCTGGCAAGCAGCGTCTGCAGGGTTATCGGCTTGGGCAAGATCGCGGTGAGCTTGAGACCGGCCGTCTTGTCGTAGATCCGATCGGCGGCGGTCATCACGACCGTGGGAATCGCCGCAAGCGCGGGGTCCGCGAGCTGACGACAGCGGAACTCCTGCCCGCTCATGATCGGCATCGACAGATCGAGCAGGATCAAGCTCGGCTTGATCGACTGCAACACGTCGAGCGCGTCCGCACCGTTCACCGCCGACACAACAGAATAGCCCTCGTCTTCGAGCACCTCGGAGATCGTCTCGCGAATGTCCGGATCGTCATCGACGACGAGCACGGAGATCGCTTGCCGGACGTGGCCGGACGAGCCGTTCGCCGAACGCATCGGAGCTCGAACCACCGCGCTCATGCGAGCTCCTCGACGGCTCGAGGCAGCTCGACGGTGAACGCCGAACCGTTGCCCAGGCTGCTCTCGACGCGGACCGTGCCGCGATGCGCCTCGACGATCTGGCCCACGATCCACAGCCCGAGCCCGAACCCACCATAGTGCTGCTCGGGCACGGCGCGCTCGAATCGCTCGAAGATCCGCGTCTGTTGCTCCGGTGAAATTCCAATCCCGTGATCACGCACGTGCAGCCGTGCAAACCCATCGTCGATCTCGGTGATCACCTCGATCGGATGGCAAGCGCCATACTTGATCGCATTGGACATCAGGTTGGCGATCACGGTCTCGAGCCGGAACCGGTCCCAGTAGCCTTCGATCCGACCGCCTGACTTGACCTCGACGACGCAACCAGCGCGCTGGATCGTGTCGCGCATCCGAGCGAGAACGGCCTCGATGATCTCGTCGAGATCGACGCGCTCCGGTCTCAGATCGAGCCGGCCCGAGGTGATCCGCGTGACGTCGAGCAGATTGTCGACGAGCACGGTCAGCCGTTCCGACTGGCGCTGGATCGTATCGATCTTCTTGGCAACCTTCGGATCGGACAGTCGTGCGTCCACGGTTTGCTGCTGCAGCTTCTTCAAGCTCTCGAGCTGGAGCTCCATCGTGGTCAGCGGCGTCTTTAGCTCGTGCGAAGCGATCGAAAGAAACTCATCGCGAGCGCGGACAGCTTGCTGCAGATCATCGAGCAGCTGCTTCTTCTCGGTCACGTCGCGCACGATCGCCGAGAATCCGATCAGCGCCTCGGCTGAACCGATCCGATCGAGCGTACACAGCGCCCAGAACCGACTGCCGTCGCGCCGGAGCCTGAGCCCCTCTCCGAGGTGAGAGCCATGTTCGGCCGCGCCTCGGAGCGCCTCGTGTGGCACGCCTTGCGCGCGATCCTCGGGAACGAAGAACCGATCGATCGGCTGGCCGAGGATCTCGGACTCTGCATATCCGACCAGGCGTTCGGCCCCGGGGTTCCAACTCAACACATTGCCACCTGCGTCGAGCATGAACACCGCGTAGTCGCGGATGTTCTCGACCATCAGGCGATAGCGCTCCTCGGCACCGCGCAACTGAACGACGGCCTGATGCCGTTCGCGCCGGACCTTGGCTTCCCGGATCTCGCGATCGATCGCGGCGCCGAGCCGCGCGAGGTGAAGCTTCGAGAAGAAATCGTGCGCGCCAGCCTTCATCGCCTGCACCGCCACGGCCTCGCCCACGCTACCCGAGACGATAATGAACGGAATGTCCTTGCCGGTAGCGTGAAGAATCTCGAGCGCCGCGGGCGCCGAAAATTTCGGCATGTTGAAGTCGGCGAGAATTACGTCCCAGGCGACTCGCTCGATGGCTTCCTTGAACGCTTCGGCGTTGTCCACCCGTTCCCACTCGAGCTCATAGCCGGCCTTGCGAAGCTCGCGATGCACGAGCTCGACGTCGTCGGTGCTGTCCTCGACGTTGAGCAGGCGAATCTTCGATCCGACGATCTGCTGCGCGTAAGGTGACATCGTCACATCCCGTCGCGCGAGCCGACGCACTGCACACCGGTCTGAACTGCCATCGTCGTTCTCGCTAGACCACACAAGCTCCGAATTGCGGATTCAACTCGCATGCCTGACGTAGGTGCAACACAACCTGCAGAGAGCGCAAGCTGAACAGCCCGACCCGGCTGGTTGGGAGGATAGGGTTAGCTCACATAAATCGCCGGCTCGAGCAGATTTGCCACATTGTTGCACTTCCGCACAGCAGCGTCACTCCCGTTGCGTCATTGCGATCCACCGGGTGGCGTGGCTGCCAGCGCAACCCGCCGCCGTTTCGCCCAGGCGACGACGCTGTCGGCGCGCCGGTCCTCGAGCGCCATCAGCTCGGCGTACGCGTGATTTGCGAGGGTCACCGCGCGCCCCCGCGACCCCTCCGACGCCCACAGCGCACGTGCCATCGCGTATCTGATCATCGCGCGGGCCACGCGATCGTTCGGGCTGTGGATCGGCTCGGCTTGGCGCCTCGCGAGCACGCGCTCGAGCCATGGCAGTGCCTCGGCCTCGCGTCCGAGATCGGTGTAGCAGTCGCCGATGGTGTGGCCGATCCCGACGACATCGCTATGGTCATCGCCCAGTAGCTTGGCGCGCGCAGCGATCGCTGCGTGGAGCAGTGGCAGCGCCTCGTCGCAGCGCTTGGCGATGCGCAACGCCATCGCGAGGTTTACCTGGGCTTGCGTGGTGTGGAGGTGATCTTGGCCGAGTGTCCGCATCCGGATCGCGAGCACGCGCTGATGTGCGGCTAACGCGTCGGCCGATCTTCCTGCGCGGCTGAACGTCGCTGCGAGGGTCTCGAGCGCGACCGCCGTGTCGGGAGAATCCTCGCCACCGATCGCGGCCATCAGCTCGACCGCCCGTTGCGCTGGTGGGATCGCCAGGTCGAATTTCCCGTTGAATAGGTGGGCCTGCGCGATCAATCCGACCGATAGCGCGACGTCGCGATGACTCTCGCCGTATCCCGCGACCAGCAGCTCGTAGGATCGGCGCTGCGATGCGAGCGCCTCGTCGAGCTTGCCCATCCGCATCTGTAGCTGCGCGAGCACGTGATAGGTCTTGCCGATCGCCGGATGTTGATCGCCGAGCGCGGTGCGTTGGATCACCAGCGCGCGGTCGAGGGCCACCTGCGCCTCGCCGTATTGCTTTCGCGACGTGAACACCGCGGCAAGCGCAACCAGGGGCTCGGCGACACGCGCATCGTGGTCTCCGTACAGTTTGCTGCGACGCGCCGTGAGCTGCTCGAATCCCTCGGCGGCGTCCTTGAGCTTGCCTTCGCGCAATCGCAGCACGCCCGCGTGAAACGCCAATTCCGATCCCAGGTCCGGGTCATTACCGAGCCCTGCAAGGACCGCATTCGCGTGCTCCACACTGCGATGCGCTTGCGGGAACGCATTGCGATCGCTATCGGCTGCCACCAACCAGGTCAACGCGCGCGCGCGCGTACGCGCATCACGCCCCCCCTCGGACGCGAGCACCGCCCGTTCCAGCGCATCGCTGGCGGCGTCCCAGTTGCGAAGCCGCGTCTCGACCGTGCCGAGCAGCAACTCGGCCTCCCCAAGTGTGGGCCGGTGGCCGATGTCCCGAGCGGTCGTCACGGCAGCCGAAGCGCAAGCCCTGCCGGCGCGGTATTGGCCGGTGGTAATGATCGCGCGGCAGGCCGCGAGCTGGGCATGCAGCGCTTCGACGCGGACTCGCACGGCCGGATCGGCGGGCGCCCGCTCGAGCTCTTGCAACGACGACACATCCGCGCAGTCGGAGATCGCCGGCAGCGCGGTGACGGCGGCGAACGCATCGCGCACCGCGTCGGTGGTGCCACGGGACAGCTCGTCGAGCAATGCCTTGGCATCTTGCCGGCGCCTGGACAAACATTGCATGCGCACGTCGAGCAGCACATCGGACTGCTCGTGACGGACGTGAGTCGCCTCGCACGTCGCGTCGTAGGCTCCGACCCATGCGTCGCGATAGCGATCGAACGCGGCGGTCACGGCCGCGAGCGCGCTCGGCGCATACGGTAGCGTCGAAGCTGCGAACGCGGTCTCGAGCTTCGCCCGTAGCGCTGGGCTCCATGCCTGCGCGAACTGGCGGTCCCCGTCGTCGCACGCGGGTCCCGGGGTCGTCGATGCCGCCCACAGCGTCGCGCTGACTCCAAGCCCGATCCCGATCGCTCCAGCCGCGATCCACCGAGTGCGCTGCGCCAACGCTGCGTCGAGCACGGAGAGCAGCTGTGCCATCGAGCCAAACCGCTCGGCTGGCGCCGGCACGAGCCCGCGCTGCAATGCGCGTATCACCCGAGCGGAAACCCCGCGGCGGACCGGTACGACCGGTCGGGTGTCCAGCATCACCGCTCGCAGCGCTGCGACGTCATCGGCGGCAAATGGACGCTGGCCGTAGAGCGCTTCGAACAACGTGACGCAGAACGAGAACTGATCGGACGCGGCAGTCGCAGCGGCGGATGCGTCGAATCGTTCGGGAGCCATATAGGCGGGCGTACCGGCGATGATGTGGCTTGCCATCGCAGTCGTCTCGACGCCGGCGACCGGCTCGTCGGCGAGCAACTGAGCCAAGCCAAAGTCGGTGACCAGCACGCGGCCGTCGTCGGCGACCAGCACGTTATCGGGCTTGAAGTCGCCGTGCACCATCCCTGCGAGATGCGCAGCGTGCAGACCGCGGCCGGCATCACGCATCGCAGTGACGACTTCACGCACGTCGCGCCGCCGCGCGACCAGCCACGATCGCAGCGTTTGACCTTGCACCAGCTCCATCGCGAGAAACAGCGCGGAACCGACGGTGCCGACGTCGTAGATTCGAATCACGTTGGGATGCGTGACCCGCGCCATCGCCTGCGCCTCGCGCAACAGCCGCTGCTGCGATCCACCGCGGCGCACCACCTTGATCGCGACATCACGCCCGAGATCGGGATCGGAGGCGCGATAGACTTCTCCCATCGCGCCGCCACCGATCAGCTCGACGATCTGGTAGCGACCGACCGCCTGCCCGATCCACTCGGTCTCGAGCAACGCCGCCACCAGCTCGCTGCACGACTCGCAGCCATCCAGATGATCGCGCACCGGATCGCTGCGTTCACCGGCGACATCGCCGCGAACCCACGCTTGCACCGCCTGGTCGTCGAGGCACTCCACGCCGGCTACTCGTAACAGACCAAACGGCCGCAGCGCGGGAATTTTCGGGTCGGCGCTAGCTACGCGAATCCATGGCGGTTCCGGCGAGCTGCGTGGAGCGGCGATTTTCTGCGACTCGCCGGCTCTCCGCGCATTTGACCACCAAACCCGATCAGGAGTGCTCGAATGCGTATCTGCGTCATCGTCGTGATCACCACGATCCTCGGTTGCATCCCCACCATGGGCCCGCCCAGTCGAAAGACCGCCACGTCGCAACGCTCCAATGCGGAGCACTCCGCAGGCGAGTCGTGCACGTTCTCGAGTGATTGCGGGGAAGGCAGGACGTGTCGATCGAACACGTGCATGGGGCTCGGCGAACCCGGCGACCCGTGCGTGTTCTCGAGTGATTGTCTGTCGGATTCGTGCGACGGCTCCGAGAAGATCTGCCGGTGATCAAGCGAGCGGTTGCGCAGCGCTGGCGAGCAAACGATCGATCGACAGCTCGATCCGACTCTCGATCAGCGCGACGACTCGCTCGAGCTCTGGCCCACGCAGATCGTAACGCTCGGCGAGAACCTTGTTGGTATGGGCGCGAAGTGCACGCTTCGCACTGTCGATCCATCGCGCCGCTGTCGCCCGATGCACACCGTACACCGCGCCGATCTGATCGATCGATTGATGGCGAACCAGATGCAACCGCAACACCGCATGCTCGCGTGGCGTCAGGCTGCGGACTGCTTGCTCGAACGAAGCCTTGAACGCGACGCGGTGGCGGGTCTTGAGCGCGACCAGCGCCGGATCATCGTCGGAGCACGCGAGCGCGTCCAACCAATCGTCGCTCCCGGTGACTCGTCGCGACCGCAGCAGCATCAACGCTTCGCGCACCGCCGCCACGCGAACCAGTCCACCCAGCCGGCCTTGACCGGCGTAGCGAGCTAGCCGTGGCCCGGAATCCCGATCGCCGACGAGCAATTTTACGCGGACCGCCTGCTCGACGTCCGCGATGTCAGAATCGCCCAACGACATCGACCGCAACGTCGGACGCACCGGAGCCAGATACTTGGTCTCGAACTCCCGGATCGCGTCCGGCGAGCCGGCGGTCACCGCCTCGGCCAAGGCAAGCTCGTGAGCGTCCATCGCGGGGACACAACCATGGCCATCGCGACCGGTCTGTGGCCAAGCTCACATCCTGCCTGGATGATGCGCTGGTGCTCGACTATCTCGAGCAGAGATTGCCACGCTGGAAGATCGATCAGATCCACGGCCATCTCGACGGCTGCCGTGAATGTCTGAACCTGGTCGCGCAGCTGACCGCGAGCTGATCCGCCGGCGGTTCGAATCAGGGCTCCGATCGTGGGTTGTCCCAACCACGTCACGATGTGCGTAGATCGCTCGTTCTAGCGATCAGCACGCCGCATGCGAGCGATTCGATCGACACCGCAACCCGCTTCGTTCACACGCTGATCGCGGATCGGCACAATCGGGAAGCCCGCCCTGAACGCGCGCTGCGCGGCCGCTGGGGACCCAGATGATTGGCGCACTCGGTGCAGTCACGACACGCGAACCATCGAGAGGAACTTGTTATGCCGAAGCTCGACTTCTTGTCGTCCGCGCTGCTCGCCGCTGCTGGTGTCGCAACCATCAGCTGCGGAACCGAGCCCGATCACGGAAAATCTGGTCAGGATCAGACGCCAGTCGTCGACCCGCCACCGCCACCACCACCCGGCGAGACGTTCGAACAGATGAAGGCTCGGCTCGAAGCCGAGAAGCCGATGTTCAACGCGCGCCAACGCGCACTGCTCGAAGCCCGCTACGACCTCTCGGACATCTCCGGCGAGGCGACGATGTTCCGCGGCAAGCCGGTACAGCGCGGCGTGCGCGTGCGCCTACCCGCAGGCATCAGCTGGGACGAGTTATCGGGCATGAGCCCTGATCAGATCCGCTCGGCGGATGTGTTCCCGGCGGGATTCCTGCCGCTGCCGCATCCCAAACACCTCGAGGGCGGGATGATCTTCCCTGCCGATCAGATCGAAGAGATCGCGGCGCAGACCGGGCGTGATCTGTTGCGGTTCGATATCGACTTCGACATCCCCGAGCAGTTTCTTCCCGAGTTTCCGGCTCCGATCTTTTTGACCACCCGTCCCGACCTCGGCGATGTCTCGCAGGGCGAGCTCGTGACGACACAGAACTTCTTTCGTCTATTCAAGGACAAGCTCAACCCGAAGGACATCGACGGGCTTCGGCTGCTGGTGTTCCCGTTTGCGCAGCAGCAGTTCAATCTGATCGATGACCGGCGTGTCGCAGAGCCACAGCTGGGCGTCGCGTGTTTCGACTGCCATGCCAACGGCCACAGCAATGGCGCGACTCACCTCGTCGGAGACATCCGACCACAGGAGCATCGCAACCGGATCGATACCCCGTCCTTGCGAGGGGTGAGCATCCAACGGCTGTTCGGATCGCAACGCTCGCTGATGTCGATCGAAGACTTCACCGAGTTCGAGCAACGGGCTGCGTACTTCGATGGCGACATCGACAAGGCTGCGCTCAAGGGCATCAATCCGCTAGATCGCGCGAGCCAGGTCCATCACATGGCCGAGCTGCAAAAGCTGCTCGACTTTCCACCGGCACCGAAGCTGGATGTGTTCGGCCGTCTGAACGAGCTGGCAAGCAACGCCGAGCGAAGGGGCGAGGCGTTATTTCATGGCAAGGCACGATGTGGCGAATGCCATGGCGGACCGTTCTTCACCGACAATCTGGCGCACGATCTCGAGCTCGATCGGTTCTTTTCACCGCGCGTCATCAACGACATGGTGGCCAATGGTGATGGACCGATCAAGACGTTCACGCTGCGCGGCATCAAGGAGTCGCCGCCGTACTTTCATGATGGCCGGCTGCTCACGCTCGACGACGTCGTGGAGTTCTTCAATATCGTGCTCGGCACGAAGCTGACAGCCGCCGAGAAGTCCGACCTGGTGGCATTCCTGCTGGTGCTTTGACCGCAGAGCGCACCCACCGGCCGGACTCCCAGACGATCACTCAATACGCTGCCATGCCGACCGCCGATGCCGGTAAACCGGGCTCGCGGTCGCGAACATCGAGCGTGCCATCCGAGTCCTCGCGCAGGATCTCGATCGAGTGGTCCGCCGCGTTGAGCACGAACAGCAGCTTGCGGTTTTCGCTGAACGCCATGTCGGTCGGACCCGCCCCGACCGAGGCCGTCGCGCCGCCATCATCGAACCGCTCGATCGAACCTTCGTCGTCGATCGCATAGCCAGACACGGTGTTGCTCCCGGTATTCGTGGTGAATGCGTCGCGATCGCCTCGTCCGATCGCGACCCAGCATGCGGCGGTTTGTTCGGTCGGCACCGATCCACTGATCAGCTGGGGAACGCCACCAGGATCGAGGCGATACGACGACAGCGCCGAGCCACCCGGCGCTCCCCCGAACGCTTCGGACACGATCAACGTTCCGCGGTCGTCGAAGGCGAACCCGAACGGGGTCTGGCCATGCGAGGGCGTCACCACGGCCGCGCCCGGCTTGCCCCACTCGTCGATTGCATACGTGGTCAGCTGATTCGTCGCCTTCTCGGTGACGACCAGAAAGCTCCCTGACGGATCGAACTCGATCTGAGCAGGTCCAGCGGCCGCGGCGCTCAGTGGACGACTCGAGCCATCGATCGCCGTGAGCCTGCCATCGTCGATCCGAAATCCCGCGATGTTGGCCGGGGCATCATCGCGACCTGCGTTGACGACGTAGAGTAGGTCGTCGTGCACGGTCAGGCTGATCGGATTCGCGCCGCCTGATCGAATGACGTCGCGCAGCACGAGATAGTCCGCGCGAACTTCAAACGAGGAGAGCTCGTCGCTGCCCGCATTGACGACGTAGAGCCAGCGGCCGTTGCTTGCGAGCACGATCGACCCTTGCGAACCGAGTCCTGCGCCGGTCCCGAGACCGCCCGTCGGAAATGCCCCGACGTGATCGAGCCTGCCGGTCTCGGATCGCCGATAGCGGATCACGGCGTTTCGCGCTGCGACGTTGTCCATCACGTAGACCGCTCGGCGATCAGAGCTACTCAAGTCTTGGGTATCCTCCCCGAGCTCGGTGCTGTCGCCCGCGGCGCAGCCGGCGAGCTGCACCGTGAACAGTGCGACGAGCAAGTGGGGCGTCGCCGAAGCAACGCGGGCAACCAGGCCGTGCGAACGAACGAGTTCTGTCATGAGATCCTCCAAACCTTCGTGGTGTGTGGAGGACCTACGCTCGAGCACCCGCGCAGATACGAGCAGAAAACTCAACGCGGTGTTGACCGCACTCGAACGTGGCCTAGGCGCTCAGCGTGGCGCGCAGCCGCTCGATCAACTCGGTCAGCAATGGTTCGGCTGGAGCCGCAGGCAACGGCTGGCGACGAACCGCGTGAAGCAACATCGGCGCACCCTCGTCGGCGATCCGCCGCAATAGTGGTGCGCGGCGCGCCCAGACATCGGGGAACACGCACAGCAGTGGCGAGGACTCGCAGATCGTTCGAGCGACGTCGATCGAGTCGCAGTAACACGCGACCTTGCTGGCCGTCCTCGACGCCACGGAGCCCGATGTCAACGCGACGAACGATCCGTGTTCGAGCAACTCCGACGCCGCGACGCTGTCGCGCAACGACGGGTGATCGTGCGCGGCATAGATTCCGAACCTCGCTTCTCCGAGCCGCTCACACACGAGCTGCGAGATGTGGACGGCTGGCTCGCTGACAATCATGTCCACGTTGCCTTGCAACAGCTGCTGCGATGCGGCGTCTTCGGCAACCGACAGCACATGAACGCGAGCGGCCTCGATCGTGCGCGAGGACACCGCTTGCGCCACGACGGCTGCCGCAACGTCCGACGTGACGCCGACGTGCACGGGACCACCGCCTTGTCGACGAACATCCGCCTGCGCGATGCAGTCGTCGATCTGGCGCATGCAGTTGCGGGTCACGGTCAACAACTCGGCGCCGAGTGGTGTCATCTGAAGCCGAGCGCCCTGCCGAACGAACAAGGGGGACCCGATCGCCGATTCGAGCAGCTTCACCGTACGCGACAGCGCCGAGGGCGTAATTCCCATGACCTCGGCAGCTTTGTGCACGTTCTCGTGCTCGGCGACACCGCGAAATCCAGGGAGCCAGTTCCAAAGATCGCTGATTCGCCTGAACCGCTGCATCGCCATGGTGGGAGCGAGTTATACGAGGCCGAGCAGCTCGGTCGCCGGCCGCGATCCCGCTCGCGTGGCAACTTGTTGTTTTGATGGAGATCGCGACGCGGTTTTTTTTTGCGAGCGATGTCGATCGAGCTCTGCGTCGTTCGTCGTCTGGTCAGAAGGCGACAACGCCCCAACAAGGAGCACGGATATGCGAGTCATGGTGATCGTCAAGGCGTCGAACGATTCGGAAGCGGGGATTTTCCCGAGCACGCAGCTGCTCGACGAGATGACCAAGTACAACGACCAGCTGGTCAAGGCGGGCATCATGCTCGCAGGCGACGGCCTCAAGCCGAGCAGCGCGGGCAAGCGGATCCAGCTATCGGGCAACCAGCGGTCGGTGACCGATGGTCCATTCTCGGCCACGACCGAGCTCGTGGCCGGCTACTGGATCTGGCAGGTGAAATCGATCGACGAAGCGGTCGAATGGGCCAAGCGCTGCCCCAGCCCGATGCCGGGCGAGCAGGCGGAGCTCGAGATCCGTCCGCTGTACGATGTCGCTGACTTCGGCGATGCGGTCACTCCCGAGATTGCCGCCCGCGTGTCAAAGCAGCAGGCTGCGCTCGAGAAGCGTTCGTAACCAGGAGGACGTCATGGCCAAGGTAAAGGCGAGTGGGTTCACGATCTCGATCGACGGGTTTGGTGCTGGTGCCGATCAAACTGACAAGCACCCGCTCGGAATAGGCGGCGAGCAACTCCACAAGTGGATGATCACGACGCGGTCGTTCAAGCAGATGCATGGCGGATCGGGTGGCAGCGATGGCATCGACGACTCCTATGTGGCTCGCGGCAACGCGAACGTCGGCGCATGGATCATGGGTCGCAACATGTTCGCGCCTAGCCGCGGGCCGTGGCCCGACGACGGCTGGCGGGGCTGGTGGGGAGACGATCCGCCGTATCACGCGCCGGTGTTCGTGCTCACGCATCACGCACACCAGCCGATCAAGATGGCCGGAGGCACCACGTTCTACTTCGTGACCGACGGAATCCACGCTGCGCTCGACCGCGCACGCGAGGCGGCGGGTGCCGCGGACGTCCGAATCATCGGTGGTGTCGCGACGATTCGCGAACACCTGCAAGCTCGCTTGATCGACGAGCTCCATCTCGCGATCTCGCCGATCGTGCTCGGCAGCGGCGAGCGACTGTTCGATGGCATCGACGCGAAGGCGCTCGGATACAAGTGCACGGAGCACACGGCCAGCGAACATGCGACGCATCTCGTGCTGACGCGCAAGTAGCTGCCGCAACGGCCGCCCGACGCGGGCCATCACGCTACACGGGCTATCGCGCTACACCACTTCGACATCGTCGGGATGGACTTCCCAGCCACGATTCTCGGGGTGACGTGGCTCGAGGTCGATCGGGTCGACGACCTGCGCATCATCATGCACACCGGATGATTCGAGGCTGTCGCGCTCGATCGGCCGCGCGTGGTCCCGCAACGCTCGCGCATGACGCTGAGATGCAACGTCCTGCGCGCCGGCGCGGTGGGCTCGTGAGCGGTGAGCGTCTCGCCGATGAAGTTCTCGCCGGGGCATCGCCTATGGTTGGTGCAACCGAAGTGCCGTGTGCAGCGGTTGCGCATGTGCCTTGATAGCGCGGGCTCGTTGCTTGCACGAACGTCCGCCATGCGGACCCTCATCACGACAGCGCTGTGTTCATTGGTGCCGGCGATCGCAGTCGCCGACAACCCCAAACCTGCGAGCACGTCGCCGAGGTCGCTGACCGTGGCGTCGTCCGCGTTCACCGCGAACGAACGGATCCCGTCGGAATACACGTGCGATGGGAACGACATCTCGCCGCCGCTGTCGTGGTCCAACGTCCCCGACGGTACGCGAAGCATCGCGATCCTCGTCGAGGATCCGGACGCTCCCGGTGGCACCGTGACCCACTGGATGGTCACCGGGATCCCTGCGACGACGACTTCGCTCGACAAAGGCGCCGCACTACCGCACGGCGCGATGGCCGCCAAGAATGACAAAGGCAACGCCGGCTATGCGGGTCCGTGTCCGCCGTCGGGTCGCCATCGCTATCGGTTCGAGGTCTACGCGTTGGACAACGTGCCGGCGAGGATCTCGACCAAAGCCGAGTTCAGGGCCGCGCTTCAGGGCCACGTGCTTGCAAAGGGCGAGCTCGTCGGGCGCTACCAGAAGGCGCGTTAACGAGACCGCACCGTGCACGCCAAATACATCGTTAGGAGGTAGTCATGCCGGAGAAGGCAACCATCAAGCGAGCGAACAACAAACTGCGACGAGGCGATCGCCCGTCAACCGCAGCGGGTGAGTTCGTGCGAGAAGAGATGCATCACATCCGCCGCGGCAAACATGGCGCGCGGTCTCCGGAGCAGGCCATCGCGATCGGGTTGTCCAAGGCACGGCGTGCCGGGGTTCCCCTGCGGCCACCTGCTAAGGGCAAGACCAGCCGCCGTACTCGGCGCTCCGCGGGCCGCGCCTATAAAGCCGGCCAAGCCGGCTCCCGTCGCAAGCCATCGCGTCGCCGAAGTGCAGCGATCTCGGATGTGCTGCGTCGTGAGCCTCGACGAGCCGCGTCGCGAGGAGCGCTGTCACGTCACGCGCGTCGCGCCGCACGACGCCGCACCGCGGCTGATCGGTCGCGAGCCGCGCGCCACGCGGTTGCTACCAAGGGCACCCGTGGGCGCCGCGCGGCTGCCCGCAAGGCAGCTCGCACGCGCAAGCGCAACGCGCGCTAGCGCTCGCCGATCACGCGCCGCAGGACGCGGTCGGTCGCGATCAGTCCGCCATCATCGTGGCGACCTCGGAACGGCCGGGTTTGGGGCGGTGATTCTTGTTGCGGAACAACCAGAACCCCAGCGGTATCGTCGACGCCGCTCCGATCAACATCAGCGGCCAACCGAGAGTTTTCCGTCGACTGCGGCCAAGCCGATCGGCCAATAGCAGCCCGGCTCCAAACCCCAACATTCCGCGCGTCGCGCCCATCAGCGCCATCTGTGGTGAAGTAACGCGATGTTCTCGCATGTGAACCTCCTATGTGGAGGGGTGCAGATCGAGTGCCATCCATTGAGGCGTGCGCGCACACCCGTTAGGGCAGTACCGACGCGTAGGCGGTGAGCAAGCCGGTCAGCTCGTCGCGCGCCAGTTGCACCGATCCGATGTACGCGCTTCCTGCACGAGCTCCGTCGCGCTTGGCCACCAGCAACGCCTTGCGAATCGACACCGCGATCGGATGGAGCCGCTCGACGAAGCTCGGGTGCTCTGGCAGCACCGGGAACTCCGCCATCCGCCGCAGCTCGTAACTGAGTTGATCGAACCGCTCGAGTTGCTCCGCGGAGATCGGAGCATCGCCGGCCTCCTTGAGTTGTGCGGTAGCCTCGGTCGCCCACCGCGCAAGCTCGCGCACGCTACCAAGCATGTCGCGCGTCAGCGACGGATCGCTCGTCGTCGTCCTCAACAACTCGCGAGGTCCGAGCTCGATGTTGGAACATGCAGCGGCTAGCCCCGAGCGGATCTTTGGCCAGCTATCGATCGTATCGGGAAGCGAGACCGTGCGCTCGAGCGTCATCACGGCTTTGTCGAGCAGATCACTCCACTCGGGATTCAGCTGCTCCGCCAAGGTCGTTCGAACCTCTCGGGTGAGCTCCAGGATCGTGCGCGCATCGTCCGCCAGGCGCGCGCCATCGGGGTTGTCATCGAGATCGGTGCCGTAGACCAGGATCCGCGCGAGCGCATCGACGCCTCGTGCATGGCGCTGCGCCCGCTCGGTTGCGCTGTCATGGAGACACGTCTCGATCGCAGTTGCGAGCTCAAAGGCCCACTGATCGCGGGCGGTGTCGCGACGCGCATCATTGCCCAGCTCGTAGCTCACGATCCGAACGACCCGCAGTGCGAGAGGCAAACGGCTAGGCCGTCGATGCGAGCAATCTGCCACCAAGATCACCGACGACATTCCGGTCAAGGCGACGCGGCAGCCGAGCTCGAACAGGACATCCGCGCTCGGCGCTCCATCCGCCCCTGACGCAGTGACGTCGGCGATCATGAGATCGGCGCGCTCGATGGCCTGCAGCAACGGCTCGGCAGCTGCGGTTGCCGAGCCACCACCATCACGCACCGCATCGACGACTTCGACCGCGTCACGTCCGAGTGTCGCAACCGCGCGGTTGATGCAATCGCGGACGAACGCGCGATGCAGCTCGGGCTCGTTGGCAGTTGTCCATGCGTGGAAGATCAACGTCCCAGACATCGGCGACTACTTTCGCACGGGGTGGATCGGCAAGGGGGACTTCAACGCGGGCCCGTGGTCCGGCGGAGCCGGTCGATCCTGTCTACTTCGCGTCGAGCACCGCGCGACATCGCGCCGGTAGTGCGGGCGACGCACCAACCTTCGACTGATACGTACCGCGCTTGGTGGCGCGTTCGGCCTTGGCAGTCGTCGAAAACCACCAGTCGAGGCCGTCGCAGCCATCACCGGGCGACAGCGGCGCCTGGGGCTCGCAATCGCCGCTGTCCTCCGGACAACGGAGCCGAACGTGAAAGTGATCGTGATGTCCCCACCACGGCCGCAGCTTCCGTAGCGCCGTGCGATCGACCTCGGGACGGTTGCACAGCTCGCGCTTGATGACCGGATTCACGAAGATTCGATCGACTTGTGGCGAGCTCGCCGCGAGCATCAACAACGAAACCACCCGCTCGCTGAACTGCTTGTTGGGCTGTTGGTTCGCAAGGTCGACGATCGATCGCGGCGCCCTCCCCACCTTGCGGTCGAGCGTGTAGCGCAGATCGACGTCGAGCCCGGTCTGATGACTCGCGTGACCGTTAGGCGCGGGACCACCCCGGGCTTGAGCGAGATCGTCGACCCACAGCGTGCCGAGCTTGCGACGAGCGACCATCGCCGCGAGCTGCTGGATGTACGAAACCAGACGCGGGTGACCGAACGCTCGCTTGCGCTGCGGGCGCGCAATGCCGTACCCCTTGCCGGACCGAGACAGCTCGGCGGCACCCTGGATGCATCCTGCGCTGTATCCGCCGATGGCCTCGGCCATCCCCGGTGCCGGCGTGGTTGCGAGATGCCAACCGGTAATGACCAGCGTCGCGGAATTCGCAGTTTCGGCAGTCCGAGCCGGGGACGACGTCGCTGATGCCGGAGCAGCGGCGGGCGCAGGGTCTGCCTTCGCGGAGGCCGCGGCGGCGATCAGCACCGCGATCCCCATGGACACCAAAGCTCGCATGTCCGTAAAGCCTAACAGGTCGGTCCAGCCGCTGCTGACCGAGGTGGAAGTGCGCGATTGTCGAGCACCGTGGCTCGCGCGTCGTCCCGACCGTCCGTTTCGGCGTAGCCGATCGGGGTCGCAGCCCGTGCGCCGCCGACTGGCAATGTGCAATGTTTTGGTTGCACGTACGTCGAACCGTGGCATAGTGCAACTCGGAGGTTGCACATGTCCCCCACCGATCGGATCGAAAAGCGGATCACGCTGCGCGCCCCGGTGTCGCGCGTCTGGCGAGCGCTGAGCGATACCGCCGAGTTTGGCGCCTGGTTCGGCATCAAGCTCGACGGGCCTTTCATCGCGGGCAAACCGGTTACGGGCGTGTTCGAGGGCGCCTTCGATGAGCTGGAGCTCGTCGCGCACCAGAACCGACTCGGCATCAAACCTTCGAAGATCAAGGTGCCCCCACCCCACTCCGTGTTTTGCACGGTCGAACGGCTCGAGCCCGAGCGCTATCTCAGCTTTCGCTGGATCCCCTATGGCATCGATGCCGAGTGCGATCCGAACCGCGAGCCCACCACGTTGGTCGAGTTTCAGCTCGAGCCCACCGCGGGCGGTACACTGCTGACGATCGTCGAGTCCGGCTTCGATCGGGTGCCGGCGCATCGCCGCGAGCGTGCGTTCATGATGAACGATGGCGGATGGACGGCCCAGCTCGACAACATCAAGCGCCATGTCGAAGCTGGCTGACCGCACCGTCGCTCACCTGTTCTTCGCGCTCGGCGATCCCACGCGGCTAACGATGGTGAAGAAGCTTGGCGCGGGGGTGCCACTGTCCGCGACGACCCTGTCGGGCGGAGCAAAGGTGACGCGTCAGGCGATCACCAAGCACCTGAGCGTCCTCGAGGATGCAGGCTTGGTGACTCATGAGAAGCGCGGCCGCGAGGTGCTGTATGCCCTCGAGCCGCGACGGCTCGACGATGCCAGCGCGTTTCTCGCGAGCGTTTCGGCCGGCTGGGACCGGGCGATCGAACGGCTGCGCCGGTTGGTCGAGCCGTAACCATTCGCTGGGTCACGGCGCTGGGACGTGATCGTGGTGCGGCACGCGATGCGCCGTGTCGTCGTCGCCACCGTCGACGAGATCGATGCCGAGCGTGATCGCGAGCGCCTCGGCGATCGAATCGACCAGGATCAGCTCACATGCGTGCCGCACCTCGTCGGGGACGTCCTCGAGATCGCCGTCGTTCCGCTTGGGCAATACGATCACTTTGATCCCAGCCCGGTGAGCCGCGAGCACCTTCTCCTTGATGCCGCCGACCGGCAGCACCTTGCCGCGCAGCGTGATCTCACCCGTGGCCGCAACGTCACTGCGCACTGGCCGGCCGATCGCCCGCGACGCCAACGCGCTCACGATCGTGAGGCCAGCCGACGGACCATCCTTGGGGATCCCACCCGCTGGAACATGAATATGGATCTCGCTGTGTTGGAACGCGTCGATCGGAATCCCGAGTTGCTCGGTGTTCGAGCGCAGCCACGATAGCGCTGCTTGCGCGGATTCGCGCATGACATCGCCGAGCATGCCGGTCAGGACCAAGCTGATCCGCTCCGCTGGCATCAGGCTGGCCTCGACAAACAAGATGTCACCCCCCGCGGGGGTCCACGCCAGTCCGGTAGCGACCCCCGGGCGATCGATCCGCTCGGCGACTTCGTCGAAGAATCGCTGCGGACCGAGAAACTCGTGCAGGTCGGACGGCGCAACTCGGATCGGTCCCGGGGCTCCTCCGTGGATGCGTTGTGCCACCTTGCGCAAGATCGTCGCGAGCTCGCGCTCGAGGTTGCGAACCCCGGCCTCACGCGTGTAGTCGCGAATGATCCGTGGCAACACCCGATCGTCGAACGTCGTTTCGGATTCGCGAAGCCCATGCGCGATCCGTTGTCGCGGCAACAGGTAGCGCTGGGCGATGTGCAGCTTCTCGTCGTCGGTATATCCCGCGAGTCGAAGCACCTCGAGACGATCGAGCAACGCAGCTGGGATCGTTTCGGTCGAATTTGCCGTGCAGATGAACAACACCTGCGAGACGTCGAACGCGACGCCGAGATAGTTGTCGACGAACGCGTGGTTTTGAGCCGGGTCGAGGACCTCGAGCAAAGCCGCCGCGGGGTCGCCATGAAATCCGCGATCTAGCTTGTCGACCTCGTCGAGCATGAACACCGGATCGATCGCCTCCGCGCGGACGATGCCCTGGATCACGCGTCCCGGCAGCGCTCCGATGTACGTGCGGCGATGACCCCGAATCTCCGCTTCGTCGTGGACGCCTCCCAAGCTCAGTCGCGTGAACTTGCGCCCCATCGCGCGCGCGATCGATTGACCGAGCGAGGTCTTACCGACGCCCGGCGGCCCGATGAAACACAAGATCGGCTCGACCCGCGCCTCCGGCACGGTCCCGAGCTCCTGCGCACGCTCGGCACGCAACGCCTTGACCGCGAGGTACTCGACGATTCGCTCCTTGATCTTCTCGAGATCGAAGTGATCTTCATCGAGCACGACCCGAGCGCGATGCTCGTCGATTGCCGCACCGGTGTTCTTGCCCCACGGCAGCTTGGCGATCCAATCGAGATAGGTGCGGATGATGCCGTGCTCGGGCGACGCACTCGGGATCCGCTCGAGTCGATCGAGCTCGCGATCGGTCTCGCGACGCGCCTCATCTGACAGCGACAGGGCAGCGAGCCGTTCGCGCAAGTCGTTGGCCTCGGCCCGCTCCGGTTCAACCTCGCCGAGCTCCTTTTGGATCGTTCCCATCTGCATCCTGAGGATCGCCTCGCGTTGCGCCTTGCTCATCTCGGCTGCGGTCTCGGCGGTCACCTCGTGAACGACACGGCGCACGGCGATCTCGTGCTTCAGTACGTCGATCAGCATGTCGAGCTTCGACGATGCCGACTCCAGCTCGAGCAGTTGCTGCTTGATGTCGACGGACAACGACATCGTGGTGGCAATGAAATAGACGAGGTGTCGCGCCGAAGTCATGTGCTGGATCGCGTCGGAAAGCTCGTCGGGGAGCTCGATCGCGAGCTCGACCAGCTGGCGAAACAGTGTCTTCACGGATCGCAGGAGCACATCCGATCGTCCGCCAGTCTCCTCGAGCTCGGCGGCGACCGCGAAGCGGCACACCAGATACGGATCGATGCTGGTGAACGTGAGGATGCGAAACCGATCGAGCCCACTCAGCACGATCTGCGACGTTCGCTCTCGCACCGAGACCGGCACGACCTCGCGAATCATCGCCAGCGTACCCACGCGATAGAGGTCGTCTGGCTTCGCAGGAACCGCCTGGTCGTTCTTCTGGGCCACGACGCCGATGAGCTGGTTGGTTTGTCGGGCTTTTTCGATCAGCTGTAGCGACCGTTCCTGACCGACCAAGATCGGCGACGTGATCAGCGGGAACGCGACGGAGTTGCGCAGCGGAAGGATCGGCAGGAATTCGGGGAGTGCGTCGAGCTTGGTCATCACAGCCTCGTCGATGCAGCGGCGCGAATGAGCCCCCGCGCCGCCGTAGCTGGATCGGGTGCAACCCGCGAGCCCGCTCGGCCGGCGAGTGTTGGCGTGCAATCCTGCGCCAGCTCGGCTTGCCGGGCCCCAATCCGCATCGTTCACCCGTGCCCGTTCGCGCGCCGCGCGCCGACTGCTCGACCAGCCGCCGCTGCCACTGTCGCCATCATCGGGAGCGTGCAGTCCCAGCACGAAGCGCGGCAGCGCCACGCCCACTCCGCTGATCGCAATCAGCGTGAGTGAAACGGTTCTCCATGCATCGATCTTGGTGCACTGCGTGCATGGCGGGTCGCACTCGCACGGAGGCAACGATGAACGAGATCATCGACGAGACAATCGAACGCGTCGCTCAGCTGTACACCACGCTGGTCGGCGTAACGACGCAGCGCGAACCGAACGAGACGAGCACCACGAGGCCCGTTGGTTCGCCGCCCTCGTGGAGTCCACGTGCTGCAATGTGGAACGAAGACGGAGCCGTCGTGATCGCTCTCGACGTTGCGGACGTCGCTCCCGAACAGGTGGCGATCAAGGTCGCGCCATTTGCGATCACGGTCCTCGGCGAGCGCCGGCCGCCGTGGCCCACCGGCACTCGCTACGTCGCGGGGTGCGAGCTTTCGATCGGTTCGTTTTCGCGAACGTTCGCGCTGTCGACGCAAGTCACCCGTGACTACGTCAGCGCGCGGCTCGAGGCGGGCGTGCTCGCGATTCGCATCGCGAGCGGCACCCGAGCCCAACCTTCCAAGATTTCGATCACCTAACAACAAGGAGAATGGCAATGGAAACGGTCAAGATCGATGTTCAGAAGCTGCAGCTACTCAACGAGCGGATCGCGCAAACCATCGATGCACTCAATCAGGTGCGGCTTTCGATGCACGGCGTACAGCAGACCGCGCCGTTCAGCCCGCTCGGGTACGGCTACAGCGGCTACTCGCCCTACGGCGTACCATCGACGAACTGGACGCAGAACGTAGGAGCGTTCCCTTTGCCCGTGCCGTTCACGTCGGCATTGGGTCCTCAGCTGACGTCGCCATTCGTGGCTGCGGTTGGCAATCCATTCTTGGCGCCATTCGTCACGCCGTTTCCCCACCAGCTGACCGCGCCCGCTAGCTCGCCGATTGGCCCATTTGGGTCACCATTCGGATCGCCGTTCGCGGCGCCGTTTGGGTCGCCGTTCGCGGCGCCGTTCATGAGCCCGTTCGGAGGTGGCCCGCAGCACGTAGCGTCCTCGATCGGCCAGCAGCAACCATTCGGATCGGTGTTCGGCGGCTGGCCGAGCTCGTATTCCAGCAATGGGATCGGACACAGCCCGTGGGATGGCAGCTGGCAATCGCGCGCCTCGACGCCATTTACGACGACTCAAACGCCGTCGTAGCCGCGTCTCCGGAAACCTCGCGGCGGGCGCCGTGATCGCACCGCAGGTCGGCCGGCTGTGACCCGCAGAGTCGTTTGTGGTAGCGACAAGCTCCATGACCGCTCCTACCGCGTTGTCACTGACCGGCTTCATCGCGTGGACGCTTGCCCTGGTGATCCTGATGGGGGTGATCCGCTGCAAGCTCGTGCTAACGCGCGAGGTGCCCGCAAATGGCTTCCGGCCTGACAACTCGAACCTGTCGCCGTTCATGCAGCGGCTGGCACGAGCTCATCTCAACTGCCTCGAGGGTCTTCCCGTGTTCGGGGGCTTGATGGTCGTCGCGCTCGTGATCGGCCACGCCGAGGTTACGGACTCGTTAGCGCTCGTGCTGCTCGGTGCACGCGTCGCACAGTCGACGATCCATCTGGTCTCCACCAGCAAGCTTGCGGTGACCGCGAGATTCACCGCGTTCTCCGCGCAGATGGCGATCGCCGCATATTGGGTGTACCGGCTGCTAGGCGTGCTCGATATGTAGCGATGCAAGCCGATCCGGCTCCATCGCAAGCTCGATATCGACGATCTTGTCGCCATCGAGCGTGAACATGAACGCGGCATGTAGCCTGCCGTGTGGCGCCCATACCAACCCGGGAAACCCATCGATGTGCGCGACGGTTGCGCCGCCGGCGCGGCCTTTGAACGAGGTCGCCACTGCTTCCGCTCCGCGGACTTCAGGCGCGAGCAGCGGTGCACCCTTGTTGGCGCCACTCGCGGCGACGCGGATCGCTAGCGCGTCGGGACGCAACACGACGTCCGGTGCCAGTAACGCCACGAGCGCATCGAAGTTGCCGTCACGTGCTGCCGCCAGGAACGCTGTCACGACGTCGCGGTGACGTGAAATCTCGGCCTCGGGAACGTGGATGCCTCGAACGCGGCGACGCGCCCGGCTCGCGAGCTGTCGCGTCGCAGCTGGTGAGCGCCCGATGATCGAGGAAATCTCATCGAACGGGAGATCGAACATATCGTGGAGCACGAACGCGACGCGTTCGGCGGGGCCAAGCATCTCGAGGACGATGAGCAGCGCGGGCCCCACAGAATCCGCGACCGCGCGCTCGTTGGTCGTCTCGAACGGCTGCGGGGCTGCCGGGAGGTCCACAACGTGCGGGCCGATCGGTTCCTCGCGTCGCGATTTGCGCGAGCGCAACATGTCGAGACAAACCCGCGCCACGACGGTGGTCAGCCAGCCGCCAAGATTTTCGATGTGATGACCATCGGATCGGCTCAACCGAAGCCATACCTCTTGGATCGCGTCGTCTGCTTCGGTCTTGGATCCCAGCATTCGATACGCGACCGCTTGCAGATGGCTCCGGCTGTCTTGGAATCGCTGCGCTAACCAATCGTTGTCGTTCATCGTTTCGTCCAATCGTTCGAACCTTGTCACATTCGCCGCTCGTCGCTCGTCACCTGATTGACGAACCAAACCTCACGGATGTGACGCGGTCACGACAGGTTGTCAGCGCCGCCCATTCGTCGAGGACACCCTTTACCCGGAGTCAGTCATGCAGGCACGGATCAAGAACCCCGCAGCAATCGTTCCCGACGCGATGAAGGCGATCCTGGCGCTCAACGCTGTCACGCAAAGGTGCGATGTTCCCGCGAAGACACTCGCGCTCTGCCACCAGCGCGCAAGCCAGATCAATGGTTGCGCAGCTTGCATCGATATGGGCGTCCGCAGCGCTCGTAGGGACGGTGAAACCGATGATCGGTTACACGCGGTGGCGGCGTGGCGCCACAGCCCTCTGTTCAACGAGGCCGAACGCGCCGCCCTCGCGCTCACCGAGTCCGTTACCTTGCTCGCTCACGAGACGGATCCCGTTCCCGACGAGGTCTGGAGTGAGGCCGCGCATCACTACAATGAAGTCCAACTAGCTGGGCTGCTGCTATCGATCGCGTTGACCAACATGTTCAATCGCCTGAACGTCGCGACCCGTCAAGTTCCCGGCGAATGGAAGCCGCCGGTCGTAGCGTGACCAGCGCTCGGTTGCTCGTACTGACGTGCGGCACTGGTTGACCCCGCGCGTTCGCTAGCGACAATGCGGGAATGGCGAGCTTCAAGACCGTCGGCGAGAGGCTCGCTGCTCGGCACCTGCCCGCGTGCCGACCACGGACAAAGCGTCGCTCGATCGTTTGCAAGCGCGCGGGTACGACATGACGCGCTACGCACTGCTGCTTCGCGGCGTGAACGTCGGCAGCAAGAACAGCCTGCCGATGGCAACCCTCCGCGAGATGCTCGAGGACCTCGGTTGCACTGACGTCAAGACCTATATCCAGAGCGGCAACGCGGTGTTCGGATCCGCGCTCGGCGTGCGCCCGATGACCAAGGCGATCGAGGCCGCACTCGAGCGATTCATGGGTCGGCCGATCGCCACGCTGGTGCGCACGCAGCGTCAGCTCGAGGCGACCATCGCGGGAAATCCATTCGCAAAGCTTGCGACGAACCCGTCCTCTCTGTGCGTCACGTTCCTGTCGAGCGCGGCCACGTCCGCAGAGCTCGCACCGCTGCACGCGAAAGACTTCGCACCGGACCGATTTCTCGTCGCTGGCAAGGAGATCTACAGCTGGTATCCGAACGGTCAGGGCACTAGCGAGCTCGCGGCTGCGTTGTCCAAGCTCCGAGTGAGCGGAACGATCACGACGCGCAATTGGAACACCGTCACCAAGCTGCATGAGCTGTTGCGACCGCAGAGTTAGCAGCGCACTCGACGAACCTCCGCGCGAATTGCGCCATCGGCTCTGCGACGCTGGCAACTTCCTTGCAACCTTCGATCGTCTAGGAGGAGCAATCATGAAGCGAGCCACGAGACGTTCGATGATCGCGGTTGTGTTTGCGACCGCGACGGCCGGCACCGCAGCCGCGCAAGATCGGCCGCAAGATCAACCGCAACAACCGTCACAACCTCAACCGCAAGATCAACCGCAAGATCAGCCGCAAGACCATCGGCAACAGCCGTCGCAGCACGGCGACCAGTCAGCATCGAATCAGCTGATGGCCACGAAGGTCAGCACGATGACCACGGTGCAGAAGGTCGATAAGACCAAGCGCCAGCTCATGGTGAAGGATTCGCAGGGGTCGCAGTTCAAGGTGAACGTGCCTGAAGACGTCACGAATCTCGATGCGATCGACAACGGCGATAGAGTTGCGATCGACTACTTCACTTCGGTCGCGCTCTCGATCGAGAAGGCCAAGAAGGGCAAAGCGCCGAGCGCGTCTGCAACAACGATGGCGGAGCGCACGGTCGCGCCGCTTCCCGATGGCCAAGTCGCGCAGAAGGTGTCGGCCACCGCCGAGGTGTTGAAGGTCGACAAGACCGCCAACAAGCTTACGATCAAACGCCCGGCCGGCCAGGTCGACACGATCGACGTCAGCGACCCTCAGCTTCGATCGAAGCTCGCCACGCTCAAGAAGGGCGACAAGATCCATGCGAGTTACACCGAAGCCGTCGCGGTCCGCCTGACGCCACAAGAGGCACCACAGGACGCACCCACCGGAACGTAACCTGCGAACCGGCGCAACGACGTAACCATGGCAACAGCCATCGACGCTGGTGGGCCACGCTTGCTAACAACGCCATCGACCGGTGGCTGACCAGCTGAAGACATTTTTCTGTTCCGAGCTGGTACGCCGGCTCGCCGGTGAGATCGCCAAGGTCGAACCGGAATTCCCGGTGCGCGCGTTCATCAAGCAAGCCACCTCGCGACTCGAGGAGCTCGAGCTCCTCGCTCGCGCCAAGCACATCGCTCATGCACTGGCGACGCATCTACCGCCGGCATACCCCGACGCGATCGCCGTGCTGTTGCGTTCGCTCGGACCCGAGCACGAGGGCGACGAGCTCGTCGGCGTCGGAATGGCGCCGTTTTTCTATCTACCGCACGTGCTGTTTGTGGCCGAGCGAGGGCTCGAGCACTTCGAGCTATCGATGCGCGCGCACTACGAGCTCACCAAACGATTTACCGCCGAGGCCAGTATCCGGCCTTACATCGCGCGAGATCCGGATCGCACGTTCGCCCGGCTCCGTGCCTGGGCCACCGATCCGAATCCTCATGTCCGCCGGCTGGTCTCCGAAGGGACCCGGTTGCGGTTGCCGTGGGCGATGCGCGTCGCGTGGCTCGACCGCAACCCCGACCGAGTGCTGGAGCTGCTCGAGCTGCTCAAGGACGATCCGGCGTCTGTAGTGCGGCGCAGCGTCGCGAATAACCTGAACGACCTCGGCAAGCTGCACCCGAAGCTTCTGATCGAGACCTGCGCGGCTTGGCTCGATGAAGCCAGCGCCGAACGCCGCGCACTCGTCGAGCACGCCTTGCGCAGCGCGATCAAACGCGGACAGCCACAAGCGCTTGCGCTGCTCGGGTTCGGCAACAAACCGAAGCTCGCGATCGAGCGCGTCCGATTCGACCCGCCCAGCGTCGCGATCGGCGGCCAGATCGCGATCACGTTCACGATGCGCAGCGCCTCGCGCGCGACACAGCAACTGCTCGTCGATCTCGCCGTTCACTTCATGAAGGCCAACGGCGCTGGCTCGCCAAAGGTGTTCAAGCTCAAGCGCGTCGAGCTCTCGCCACGTGGGACGCTCGAGCTGACCGCCAAGATTTCGCTCGCCGTTCACACCACGCGCAAGCCTCGTCCCGGCCGTCACCCGGTCGACGTGCTGATCAACGGCGCATCGACGAGGATCGGCAGCTTCGACGTCACCGCGAACGCTGCTCGTCGCAAGCGTTAGCCATTGGCGCTGGCGCCGCAACCGTGTACATCTCGCCTCGGTGTGGCAGCTGCCGACAGCCTGGGCCGACGAGCGCACGTTGCGCGACGCGTGGCGTGACGCGCAACCGTTTCCATACCTGGTCGTGGACGGGTTCGCCGTCGAGACGGAGCTACCTCGATTGCTCGAGATCCTCGAGGACGAGCCCGTCGAACGGTATGACAACGAGATCTATACGTTCGAGGCCTCGGCGCCCGAGCCGATCACGGATGCCGTACGGGCGTTGCGGGCCGAGCTGGCGAGCGTGCTGTCGCCGGTGCTGTCGCGCGTGACTGGCCGATCGGTGCGTCGTGTCGATCTGCGCGCCTACGCCTATCGGGTGGGCAATTATCTGCTGCCCCACACCGATCATCAGGACGGACTCGACCGCGTGCTCGCCTATGCCTATTACCTGCCGTCTCCCGAACCGCCGCGTGGCGGGGAGCTCGAGCTGTTTCGTTGCGAGCATCGAGGCGGAGAGCTGCCCTCGACGGTCTCCGCCCAACTCATCGAACCGCGCGCGAATCGGCTGGTCGTGTTCGATGTCAGTGAGGTCTCGCTTCACCAGGTGCGCGAGGTGCTCGGCGGGCTGCGGATCTCGCTCGCGGGATGGTTCTATCCATGACAACCCTCGAGCAGCTGTTCGGTGCGCGAACCGCGACGATCGTTCCTGACGCGCTCGGGGCCAGCGAGGCAGCGCGGTTGCGTGGCGAGCTAGAAGCGATCGGCTATCAGCGCTACGCCCTGCTCGATCGCGGCAGTTATGACGTCGTCGCCGAGATCGCGCGCACGGTGCTCCCTGCATCGATTCTCCAGCAGGCGGCGACGATCACCGGACGAGCGCTCGAGGTCGAGGACGCTCGCGCCGTGCGGCTGGTTCCCGGCGACTACGTGTTTGCGCACCACGATCGGTTTCACGACGGTCACCCGATCGAGCTGATCGTCGACCTGTCGCCCGCGAGCGTGGCTGGCGCCGAGGTTCACTACCGCCGCCGTGGTCAGGTGTTCTTCCGCGTCCCGTCATGTCCCGGCGCGGCATCGATCGTCGAACGCGGTCCCACCGTTGCATGCAATCACACCTACGTCAGCAAGCTTCACGACCACGCGGAGGTCGTTCGGCTGATCGTGTTGATGCGTGATCGCGCGTAGATCGATGCGCTACGCGGTGAGGTGCTCGATGAGGATCTTGACCCCGAGCCCGATCAACACGAGTCCGCCGATGACATCGAGGCGACGCCCGAGCAGATGGCCGAAGCGCTGACCGGCGAATAGCCCGCAGCCGCTCAACACCGCGGTCGTGATCGCGATCGTCACGAGCGCCAGCACCAGGGGCGCATTCAGCATCGGCAACGTGACGCCGACGGCAAACGCATCGATACTCGTCGCCACCGCAAGCACGAGCATGACCTTGAGCGCATAGGGATCGCGATGCGTCTCGGCAGCGTCATCGTCGGGCTTCTGCGCGTCCCATAGCGTCTTACCGCCGATCGCAGCGAGCATCCCAAACGCGATCCAGTGATCCCAGTCCTGCACGGACGACCCGAACCGATCGCCGATTGCCCAGCCAATCAACGGCATGATGCCTTGAAAGCCGCCGAACAACAGCGCAACCAGCGCGAGGTGCTTGAACAAGATGCGAGGCGTTGCGAGCCCGCGTGCCGCGGCGACGGCCGTCGCGTCCATCGCAAGACCGATCGCGAGCACGACGATCGACCCGAAGCTCATTGTGTGAGTGTACCGCGCCAATGTGGCGCGGCATCGTTAGCCGTCGAATGGGCGCCTACAGACCCGCGCGGCAACCAGCCCGGTGTACAACGCCTCGAATGAACCGGATCGTCATGTTGGTCGCCTTGGTGTTGGTGCCAGGTTTGGTACATGCCGACCCGACCGCGGCTCCAACGTTGAAGCTGTTGTCGGCTGGCAAAGGCCCGAAGCAGCCTCTGCGCTTGGCTCCCAAGCAGGGCACTCGCTCGACGATCGAGGTCGTCAGCAAGGGGACGAAGGCACGTGGCGCAATCGGCAAGCTAGGTCGGCCGGAGACCTTGCCATCGACGTCGATGGTGCTCGATGCCGAGGTGACGCGGGTGGAACCGAATGGTGACGTTCGCGTCGACGTGACGTATCGAAAGCTCGACGTTCGCGTCCCGAAAGGCACGCCGCCCGAGCGCGCGCGCGAAGCGCAATCGCAGCTTCAAGCACTGGTCGGAGCCAAGGGCTACACGGTGGTCAGCAACCTCGGCACGACCAAGCAATCGGGTCACATCCCACCCGAAAATGCCTCGCCCCAGCTGAAGCAGCAGCTCGAGGCATACCAAGGGATCCAGAATCAAATCATGTGTCCGCTTCCCCAGGAGGCGGTCGGAATTGGAGCGCGGTGGCAACTAACGACCAACGTGACCGCACCCGCAGAAACCGGCGCGCTCGTGGTGAATCAGACGGCGATCTTCAATCTCGTGGAGCTGTCCGGAACGCGCGGCAAGCTCGCGATCACGCTGCGACAAACCGGCAAGAGCACCGATGGACAGCTGACGACCTCGACGACGGGCAAAGGAACGATCGAGTTCGACCTGGCAATGAGCTCACCAGTCTCCGCGCAGCTCGAGATGCGCACCGAGGTTCAGCTCAAGACGAGCGACATGCGACTTGCGCAAGTGGACACGACCACGATGACGCTGACGTCGCGCCCGCGTTGACCGGCGCTCGGTTACCGCGGGCCGACCGCGCCTTCGGAATTGTTGCCCCGGCATGACGCCACTCCTGTGCGCACGGTGCACACGTGGATGCCGCCGACGTAGACCCGGTCGGCGACGACACCGGGAAGCTTGTACGCGGTCTGCCACGGGTCTTTGGGTAACGTGTCGGAGAACGCGCCGCCTTGGTTGCTACCAAAACACGTCTCCGCTCCGTCCGCGAACCGGACGCACGTAAAGTAGTCCAACCCGGCGATCTCGACCGGGTTCACTGCCATCCCCGGCACCACGGCCGGTGGGCGCAGTTGCGATGTGCACTCGCCATCGTGGCCGGGGCATTGGTCACCGAGCCCGAGCACGCCGTGATAGGTCTGCCCCCAGCACGACACCTTGCCGTCGTGAATCGCGCAGCTATGGCCAAACCCTGCGGATAGCGCGGTGACGTTGCGTAACGTCGCGATGTCACGATTGAGCGACTCGATCTGACCGCGGCACTGGACCCGACCATTGCTCGCATAACAGAGGTGATAGTTGCCGGCGGCCACGAGGTCGACGCGACCGGTGCCACGCACGCGCGTCGGCGACGTGATCTGCTGCGAGCTCGAGTCGTCGATCTGGTGGTGTGAGTTCGAGCCCCAGCAATAGAGCTGGCTGTCGTTGGTGAGCGCGCAGCTGATCTTGTCGCCGAGGTGAAGCGAGCGGACGTTGTCGATGCCGGAGACTCGAACGGGCTTGACCACGGGCGTCTCCGACGAAGCCACGCTGCCGTTGCCGACCTGGCCTTCGATGTTCGACCCCCAACACCACACGTGACCCGTCGCGGTCAGTGCGCACGTTTGATAGCCACCCGCGGCGATCGCACGCACGTCGTTCGGTAGGCCTGTCACCGTACCGACGGCGGATCGAGCGCGTGACCCGATGCCCAGCGCACCATAGTGGTTGAAGCCCCAGCATCGTACCTGCCCTGCCCCCGACAGCGAGCACGTGTAGCCCTCACCGAGCGCGAGCATCGCGACTGCACCAGCGTTCGTCACGGGAGGCGAGGTGCGTATCGGAGGCACAGGCGGTGCGGTGTGTTGGGGACCCGCTGCGTCGACCGGAGGTGCTGTGTCGACCGGACGCGCTGCGTGAGTGGAAGGCGCTGCGTGGAACGCAGATGGCGGCCCGGCTGAGCGTGTGGCGATCGTCGGCGACGTCGTGACGACCCAGGTGCCTTCGATCCATAGCCATCCGCGACCGTGGCGTTGCCACCGGCCTGGATTCCAGGCGTAGCCCGCGCGCTGGTGTTCCCAGCGGCCAGCAATCCAGATCCACTGGTTCTGCCACGCCCAGCGTCCTGCGATGAACACGTAGCCCGGTCGCGGTTGCACGGGTTCTGCATAGGGCGCTGGCGGCTCGCTGTCGACCACCGCGCTCGCCGCGGGCGTGGTGGTGACATACCCGGCCCCCGATCCAGCGACGACGCAACCAGACCCAACCGCCAATCCGAACGCGATGAGTGCTCGCAACGCCATCATCCCCCTTGTCGAATCGGACGACGAGGATCCGATTCGCTTCAAGCTTATCTCGCCGGCGAGGCGCGCGCGCGATCCGGATCACGCCTACGTGTCGGCGCTATGCGAAGCTCGCGTCTGATCATGCCGACGTTCTTCACAACCCCGGCGAGGTTCCGCGCGTGGCTCGCGAAACATCACACCTCCGCGCGCGAGCTGGTCGTCGGGTTCTACAAAAAGAGCAGCGGACGCCCGAGCATTACTTGGCCGGAATCGGTCGACGAAGCGCTGTGCGTTGGCTGGATCGACGGTGTACGGCGCAGCCTCGGCGAGCATGCCTATACGATCCGGTTTACGCCGCGCCGCCCGACCAGCATCTGGAGCAACATCAATGTCGCTCGAGTGGCGGAGCTCGAGCGACAGGGCCGAATGAAGCCGGCGGGTCGCCGTGCGTTCGCAGCCCGCACCCCGGAGCGAACCGGTGTGTACTCGGCCGAACGCAAGGGACAGAAGCTCGCGCCCGAGCACGAGCGCGCGCTACGCGCCAACGTCGACGCAGCGGGTTTTTTCGACGCGCGGCCGCCGTGGTATCAGCGTGCTGCGATCCATTGGGTCGTCAGCGCGAAGCGCGCGGACACCCGCGCGCGTCGGCTCGCGCAGCTGATCGAGTGCAGTGAACGCGGCGTCACCGTTCCACCGCTGACCCGCACGCCTGCGATGCGATCGAAGCGACCGGCGAGCAACCGGGCACGAACGCGCCCTGCGCGCTGAGATGCAGCGAGTGCGTCCATGTGGGCGTGCCGTTCGTCCGTGACTGCCGCTTCACGATCGTTCCTGCAACACTGCGATGTCTCGTGACGGGGACGCTGGCACGTGGTCTTGCAATCATCGCCCGTCATGAACTGGTGGGTTGCGGCGATGACCTTGGTGCTCGGTTGTGGTGGCTCGAACCGCGGCGTCAACGATCCCGCCGCCGAGGCACGCGAGGCCGAGCGCAACCGGATCGAGGCGATGCGGCCGGATCGGCCATTCGAGACGCGCGCGATCGCTGGCTATCGTGCGCCTAGCGCGTGCGGACAAGGGCCATATCGGATCGAGACCACGGCGCTCGGCGCACAGTTCGGTGAACAACTCGAGATCAACATCTGCGCGCCGCGCAGCCTGCAAGGCGATTACCGGCTCACCGTGGGCAAGGACCGAGGCGAGTCGCGACACTTCGGTTCTCGCAACAACAGTGACTACTGTCGCGCGACCACCGCCGAAGCTGCCCAGCGCGGCGAGGACGCGGTGTCCGGGTCGTACCGATCGTCGAGCCGAACCGGCAGTGCGGGTGGCCAAGGCGGATCTGCGTCGATCACGGCGCCGGAGATCGCGGAGTCGACCGCGCTGACGCCCATGTCAGGGGCCTTCGCGGAGACCTGCCCCGAGGGCATGTTCGTCACCGGCATCGTCGACTATTCGTCGGTGATGCAGGACAGCGACGGTGTGCCGTGGGAGCCGGGGACCGCGCTGACGCTCGAGTTGTGGTCGGCAGAGCCGCTCCATCTCGACGGTGCGGTGTTCGTGGTGATCCAACGCGGTGTGCGCGCCGACATGACGGTCGAACGATGGAAAGCCTTTCGAGACGCCGACGCGCGATGGACCAAGATGTGGAATGCCTACCTCGAGGGTGAGGTCAGCGCCGGACGCATCGAATACGCCGACATGACCGCGCGAACGGATGCGCCGCCGCCACCGCGGATCGAGATCAAGCCACCGAAGCCGAGCCGCAACGCAGAATGGATCACTGGATATTGGCAACGCGATCGCGAGTGGATCTGGAGTCCCGGGTTCTGGCGTGTTCCGGAGTCCGACATCGTCGCGGAGAACACGATCGAGGCTCCCGTCGCACCACCACCGGTGAAGACCGAATCGCCCGCCCCGCCGCCGCCCACCACTGCGGCCGTCAACGTGGTGTGGACGCCTGGCTACTGGAGCTGGAACGGCAACGCGTACCTCTGGATCGAGGGCGTGGCGAATTCCGCCGTCCAGTGGAGTGCGCTGGGTCGCGCCGAGTTGGCGGCCGCGTCGCGGCCGGGTGGTGCTCGTACCGGGTGGTTGGTCGGTGCGGATCGGGCGTTCGTCGATCCGACGCTAGGCGATCCTCCGCTGGTGCGGACCAGCAGCTTTGCGGCGCCCCACAATCACGATGTGGTCCCGGCGGCGATGGAACGACGACATCGCGAGATCGCGATCGGGTGTCCCTGCTGCTGTACGCGTCGATGATGGCCCCGATGAGTCGCGGCAGGACCGGCAGACATTCCGACAGCTCGCTACGTTGAGCGGAGCGTCGTCGAGCGCGCCCCGCATGATCGCTGTATTCGACGAGGCGGCCCGGTTTGTATTGGCTCACGACGGTCGCGCCCGCACGTCACTCGCGACGACTGGACCACGACTCGCTGATCGGGTGAGCTTCGGCGACCCTGCTGCGGTCGTGGGACTAGTCGCACCCCGCTCCTCTGCGCGGGCGTCCCGATTTTGGCGCAGCTTCTCTGGTAGTTTCCGGTGCTTACAAAAAGATTGCAGGGCCGTCGATCAAGCGTTGGGTCGACCGTCGTGTTGGTGAACACCCACTGCTAGGAGACGACGATGCGTTTCATGATGATGCACAAGAACGATCCCCAGACCGAAGCTGGCAAATTGCCTCCGCTGGAGCTCGTCCACAAGATGGGCGAGTTCATCGGCGAGCACGCGAAAGCTGGTCGCGTGCTCGATGGCGCCGGACTCGCCGGCAGCAAGACGCGAACCCGGCTGACGTTCCGCAACGGTGAGGTCACCATCAAGAACGGGCCGTATCGTGGCGAGCACGAGCTGCCGGCAGGGACCTTGCTGCTCAAGGTCAAGACGCGCGAGGAAGCGATCGGCTGGGCGGAGCGCTACGGCAAGATTCTCGGCGACGGCGAGATCGAGCTCGGCAAGGTCAACGAGCCGTGGGACATCGGAGTGATGCCCGCGCCGGAGAATCCACCGCTGCAGATGCTGCTGATCGACAAGGCCGACAAGGCCACCGAAGCCGGCGGCCGCACTGCGCAGCAGAAGGCAGCGATCTCGCGGCTCAAGACCGAGATGACCAAGGCCGGCGTGCTGGTGCGTTCGCTGAACCTGCAGCCGACCTCGAAGGGCAAGCGGCTGACGTTCACGAACAACAACCTGCAGGTGCTCGACGGGCCGTTCGCCGAGTCCAAGGAGTTGCTCGGCGGGTTCGCGGTGCTGGAGCTGTCTGGCTTCGAAGAAGCCATCGCGATGTGCCGGACGTATGCCGAAATCCTCGGCGGTACGCTCGAGGTCGACGTCCGGATCGTCGATCAGACGGAAGACGCGGCATAGACTGCTTGGAGCGACCGGCTCGCGGCGAAACAGGTGGTGGACGAGCTGCGGTCCCGCGCCGAACATGATCGGCGTGGCGCGCGCTGTCAGTCCGACGACGACGCGGTGTCCTGTCATGGACCTCGTCGACGCGCCGGATCGCTAGGGACGTGCAAAGCGATCAGCGCCCGACGGTTCGCTCCTGCCACGCTCGCATGCTGCGATCAGCAGATCCGCCGGCGCCATGCTCACCATGAACCGTTTGTCATCAGCACCATCAGCACAATGTGGGGTGACGGATCGTCGTCGACGGTGCGATCGGATTTCGCGGCATCGCCGCAGTCGGTGTAGATCGGCCTTGGCCTCGCCGCCGAGCTTTGGCGACGGTGGCGTGCAGCGAGGTCCGCCGGCGCCATGCTCACCGCGAATAGACGGTCTGTCACCATGTCGTCGACGGTGGCAGCGGCTTTCGCTTCACCGCCGCACGCGGTGTCGATCGACTTCGCCTCGCCGCCGAGCTTTGGCGACAGTGGCGATCAGCGAGGTCCGCCAGCGCTATGCTCACCGCGAATAGACGGTCTGTCACCATGTCGTCGACGGTGGCAGCGGCTTTCGCTTCACCGCCGCACGCGGTGTCGATCTCCTTGGCCTCGCCGCCGAGCTCTGGCGACGGTGGCGAGCAGCTAGTCCGCCAGCGCCATCCTCACCGCGAATAGACGGTCTGTCACCACCACGTGTGGAATGGCTGCTCGTCGTCGACGGTGGAAGGCTTTCGCTTCACCGCCGCACGCGATGTCGATCGCCTTGGCCTCGCCGCCGAGCTTGGCGACAGTGGCGAGCAGCGAGGTCCGCCAGCGCCATCCTCACCGCGAATGGACGGTCTTGTCGCCAGCACATGTGGAATGACTGCCCGTCGTCGAGCTTTGGCGACGGTGGCGAGTAGCGAGGTCCGCCAGCGCCATCCTCACCGCGAATAGACGGTCTTGTCGCCAGCACATGTGGAACGACTGCTCGTCGTCGGCGGTGGTAGCGGCTTTCGCTTTACCGCCGCACTCGGGGCAGATCGCCTCGGCCTCGCTGCCGAGCTCGGCGACGGTGGCGAGCAGCGTGCTCGCCGGCGCTATGCTCACCGCGAATAGAGGTCGCGTGTGGAACGACTGCTCGTCGTCGGCGGTGGTAGCGGCTTTCGCTTTACCGCCGCACTCGGGCAGATCGCCTCGGCCTCGCTGCCGAGCTCGGCGACGGTGGCGAGCAGCGAGCTCGCCGGCGCTATGCTCACCGCGAGGAATGACTGCTCGTCGTCGACGGTAGTAGCGGCTGTCGCTCTCACCGCCGCACTCGGTCCAGACGGCGCGGTCTCGATGCCGAGCTTGGCGACGGTGGCGAGCAGCGAGCTCGCCGGCGCGA